>JAXLWU010000002.1:0-314094 GCA_046328335.1 Thermomicrobiales bacterium | reverse complement strand
GGTCGCCGGTAGACCTCGCTCGGCGTGCCGATCTGGACGATCCGGCCGCGGTCCATGACCGCGATGCGGTCGCTCACCGTCATCGCCTCTTCCTGGTCGTGGGTCACATAGATCGCGGTGATGCCGAGGCGCTGTTGCAGTTCGCGCAATTCGACTTGCATTGCCTTGCGCAACTTCGCGTCGAGATTGGAGAGCGGCTCGTCGAGCAGCAGCAGATACGGTTCGATCACGATCGCCCGCGCCAGGGCCACCCGCTGTTGCTGGCCACCACTCAACTGGCGCGGATACCGGCGCTGCATCTCGCCCAGGCGCACCAGGCCGAGCGCCTGTTCGACCCGCTGCTTCACCTCCGACCCCGGCAGTTTCCGCATCTTCAGCCCGAACGCCACGTTGTCGAAGACCGTCATGTGTGGGAAGAGGGCGTAACTCTGGAAGACCATGCCCAGATTCCGCTTGTGCGGTGGCCGATCGGTCATGTCCTCGCCCATGATCGTGATCGTGCCCTCATCCGGCTCGACGAATCCGGCGATCATGCGGAGCGTCGTCGTCTTGCCGCAACCACTCGGTCCCAGAAAGGTCAGGAACTCGCCGCGGTGCACCTCGAGGGTGAGGTCATCGACGGCGACAGCCTGTTCATACCGTTTGGTAATGCCCCTGGCGCGTACCGCGTACCCGTCCACGCCGCTCCTCCCGGATTTCCGGTCAGCGCCCACCGAACAACCGGCGCACGTCGACCAGTTTTGACAACGCGAAGACGACCACCACCGCCAGCACGATCAGGAAGATGCTGATCACCGCCAGCAGGGGGTCGAGACTCATCACCACGACTTCGTAAATCCACATCGGGAGCGGTTTGGTCGACCCCGAGTACAGGAAGAAGGTCACGGTGAACTGGGTGAACGAGGTGACAAAGGCGAAGATCGCCCCCGCGATGATCCCCGAGCGGATCAGGGGCAGGGTAATGCGAAAGAAGGTCTGCACTGGGCTGGCGCCCAGTCCCTGCGCGGCCTCTTCCAGTTGGCGCTCGTACAGCTCCAGACTGGCGCCGACGGTGAGCACCACGAAGGGAATGGTCAGGATGACGTGCCCGATCACCAGCCGCGTGAAGAACCCGAACAGGCGATATTCGCTGAAGACGAGCAGTAATCCGACGCCAATCACCAACTGTGGGAACATCAGGGGCAGGAGAAAGAGATTTCGGAACACTTCCCGGCCGGGGAAGACGTACTTGTGCATCGCGTAGGCGACGAGGACGCCGACAATCACCGCGAGCGCGGCGACGACGAGTCCGAGTCGCGCACTCATCAGGATCGAGGAGGAAAGCCCCGGTTTCGATCCCGGCGCCCCTTGCAGGTGCTCGATCAGCCGCTGGTACCACATCAGGGAAAAGCCCTGCGGCGGGAACTCGACGCTTTCGGTCGAGGTGAATGAGGTCAACAGGATGATGATGATCGGCGAAAGTAGGAAGATCGCCACCAGCACGACATAGAGACGCAGCAGCAACCCGCCGACATCGTGCTTGCGCCGACGGGTGGGCCGCGCGGGGCGCGCCATCTCTTCGCTCCTGACGGTAGCGCTGGTCATCGCCCGCTCACGATCGCTGCTGCCAGTTCAACCCCATGCGCGAGGCACGGACATAGAACCAGAGAATCACCAGAGTCAGCGCGACGAGGATGATCGATTCCGCCGCCGCAAAGGGCCAGTTGAGCAGGACCGACATCTGGGTCCGGATCAGCAGGCTCATCACCATCACCTTGCCGCCGCCCAGCACGAGCGGCGCCACGAAGGCGCTCGCCGTGAGCGCAAAACAGAGCAAGGTACCGGCGAGGATACCGGGCAGGCTGAGGGGCAGGGTAACGCGCAGAAAGGTCTGGAACTTGTCCGCGCCGAGACTCTGACCGGCCTCGCGGAGGGAGGGATCGATCTTTTCCAGCACCGCCGCGATCGGGAGCACCATGAATGGCAGTGTTTCGTGGAGTAATTCGATCACCACCGAGACTTCGGTATAGAGCAGCATCAGCGGTTCATCGCGCACGCGCAGCGCAATCAGGGTCTGATTGAGCAGGCCGCGATCACCGAGAAGAATCAACCATCCGTAGGCGCGGACAAGTACATCGATCAGCAACGGCGTGATCACCACCAGCAGCAGCACATTGCGAACCCAGCCGCGGGACTGGGCCAGGAAGTAGGCAAAGGGATAGCCGAGCAGGAGCGCGACCAGGGTGACGGTCAGCGCCAGGCGCAGAGTCTTGAAGAAAATGCCTCGAAAATATGGATCGGAGACAAACTCCTGGTAGTTCGAGAGCGTCCAATCCGGGTACATGCCCCGGCCCGATTCCCATCCATTGAAACTGAACCGCAGCAGAAAGAGGACCGCGATCACGAGAAAGATCATGAACGCGAAGGCTGGCAGGACCAGCGCGTAACCCGCGAGCGCGTCGCGCACCGGGCGCGGCCAGCGCCGGCGCCTCGGCACCGTCGGCCGGGCTGGCAGACCGCTATCCGGCTGTTCGGCCAGAGATTCCAGATCCGCCTCCCGCCTTCACGCTCCCCTCTCCCATCGGAATGGGAGAGGGGTCAGGGGTGAGGGTCTGCACCCTCACCCGAACATCGCCAGGACCGGTGGTGAACCTTCCTCGACCTATCCAACCAGCGCCCGATCGTACCGGGTGATCCAGTCTTCGCGCACCTTGAGGAGATTCTCGAGATCCACCGGAATCGTATTGTCGAGATCGGCAAAGGTGATGACTCGCTTGGCCGTTTCGGGCGGGATCACCGCCTTGCTGTTGGTCGGTCCAAACCAGAGTCCTTCCGCCATCCCCTCTTGCGCCTTCGGCTCCAGCAGCTTGTTGACAAAGGCTTCCGCCACCTCCTGTGAACCGGGATGGTTGGCGGGAATAGCGGCGCAAGCGGGAGTGGCGAAGACCCCTTCCTTCAACTTGAAGGTGTTCTCGATGGGGTACCCCTGATTCATGTAGTCCCGGAAGATGTAACTCGTCCAGCCAAGAAGTTCGATATCGCCACCCTTCATCAACTCCGCGATCTGGGAGGTGTTCTCGGCCAGAACCCGGATGTTCGGCTTCAGTTTCGCCAGCAACTCGAAGCCAGGATCGGGGTTCATCTGATCGCCACCCGCCAGAATCGCGGCGGCGATCACCAGATGGAGCGCTGGGGTCTGGTTCGAGGTCGGCGCCGAGGCCTTGTTGACCAACTTCTCCGCCCAGAGATCGCCCCATGAGGTGGGCGCCTCGGCATACGCGTTCGTGTTGTAGAGAAGCGTATCAACGTAGGTGAAGAATCCGATCCCCTGGCCGCCGGCCACCACGAAGCGGGGATCGACATCCGCCGCGTTCGGGATCTTGGTCAGATCGAGGGTGGTCAGCAGGTTCTCCGGCGCCACGGTCAACACGCCGATATCGTCCATCAGCACGACATCGAGTTGCGGATCGGCCGCTTGCGCCCGCACCTTGGCGATCGAGCCGGAGGTGAAGCCGTACTCGACGACGACCTCCGCCCCGGTCTCTTCGACGAACGGATCGACCACATTCTTCTGGATGTTGTCTCCTTCCGGGCCCGACCAGAACTGCACCCGGAGCGTCTGACCGCTGAACGGCTTGTCCTGAGCGGAGACGGCGCTGGCACCGGTGGCCACGGCGGCAGCCCCGGCGGCAACACGCGCGCTGATTCCCAGCACGGTCATCCGCTTGCCGAACTCCCGCCGGCTGATCCGCCGCCGCGAAAGATCGCTCATCAACTCGTCGACGATGGTGCTCGTTTTCACTCCAGGTGCTCCTTTCGTCAACTCGCGACCGGGTTCGTCATCGATCCCGCTGGTCCAAACCACCGGGTCTATGTGGCTGGCCATCCGGAACTGGCGGCATCTGCGCTGTGCGCGGCGGGCGATGCCCGCTTCTCGAGACAACGCGCCATTTCCAGATACCCAATCCCACCTACTGCCCTACACCACAAACAACTGCTCAGGAATGGTGCTCAAAGGTTCGCAGCCATTCTCCGTGATCAGGATGGTCTGGCTGCAACCGACGGCCGCGTGCCCGTAATCGAAGAGCCCCGGCACGCAGTGGAAGGTCATCCCGACTTCGAGGGGACGGGTTTCCGTCTCTTTGATGCTCATGATGTGCCCTTCGCCCCAGTCCGGCGGGAAGTTGATCCCGATCGAATAGCCGGTGCGATGCCGGAAGTAATCGCCGAAGCCGAGGTCACGGATCGCGCCACGGCATGCGCGGTCGACCACGTTGGCGGGCACACCGGGCGCGGCGGTGGCGATCGCGGCGCGTAAGCCGGCCCGTGCCGCCTCGTCCATCCGTTTGACCTTCTCCGACGGCTCGCCGACCGACAGGCAGCGGATCAGCGCGGCGCTGTAGCGGTGGATCACCCCGGCGTGCTCGAGAAAGACGACGTCCCCGCGCTCCAGTTTGCGTCCCGACCACGTGGCATGGGCGAGCGCCGAACGATAACCGGACGCGACGAACGGTGGAAGCGACATGTATTCGCTGCCGTGGACGAACGCGCCAGCGTAGAGCGCCAGGGCAAGATCGTCTTCGGAGACACCTTCCGCGGCGATCTCGATCGCGCGCCGCATCCCGTCGTCACAGGCCACGGCCGCCTGCCGGATGTAGGCGATCTCCTGATCCGATTTGATGAGCCGCAGGTGTTCGACGGAACCGGAGGCATCGACAAACGTGGCGTTCGGCAATCCCTCCTGCAGTTTGCGGTAGTCGGCGATGCTGAGGAACCAGGCGCTCTCCTCGACCCCGATCGTCTTGTCCGTCAGCCCGTGCTCCTGCAGGGTGCGGATGGTCTCCGCCGCGGGGTCCTGGGTATCGAGGTAATAGGCGCGGGTATCGATCCAGGAAAGACCACGCACGTTGGTCTCTTCCAGATACCGGGTGAACATGATCGGCTCGCCTGCGAGCGGCACGATGATGCACTGGTAGGTGTAGTAGCCTGGGGTCTGGTACCCGCTCAGATAGTAGATATTCTCCGGCGTGTGCACGAGCAGGACATCCAGCCCGCGCGCGGCCATCCCCGCGCGGAGTTTGGCCAGCCGCTCCCGATACTCTTCGAGGCTGAAGAACAGTTCTTTCTGGTCCGTGGCTGCTACCGCCATGCCCTTCTCCTCTCCGCACATTCGTCTACGTGGACGACGCAGGCGCCGCCCTAGATCCGGCGTGTGGTTGGAGCGACGCCCGCGTCGCCCGAATCTCCCGTTCCCAGGAGCGCGGCGATGGTGGCCGCGTAGATCCTGGCGCAATCGACCAATTCCTGAATCGAGACCGACTCGTCTGGCCGGTGTGCCGCCTCGGCGATGCTGCCCGGACCAAAGATCACGGTCGGTGTAGCGCCTTCATTGGCGTGGATGCTGGCGTCACAGGTTGCCGACCAGCCCTGCACCCCGGGATCGGCGCCGACAATTTGCTCCGTTGCCGCGCGCAACGCGACGACCACCGGCAGGTCCGGCGCGACTTCCGATGGGAGAACCTGGATGGGAGTGCTCAGATCAGCGCGAAACGCCGCGTCCTCGCGCGCCAGCCGATCCAGGACGTTCTGCATCTCGGCGATCACCGCGCCGCCCTCTTCCCCGGGGATGAGCCGGCGATCGATCGCGACCTGGCATTCCGCTGGCACCATGCAAGTGATCTCACCACCGTGAATGGTGCCCACCGAGACGGTCGGACTCCCCACCAGCGGGTGCGTCTGCCGGGACAGCCGACGGTTGAGGTCCTGAATCGCGGCGAGGAGCCGTCCCGCGTGATAGATGGCGTTGACGCCGCGATCGGGGACGCTGCCATGAGCCGCCTGACCGTGGACCGTGACGTAGAAGTTGAAATCGCCCTTGTGCGCGATGACCGGGCGTAGATCGGTTGGCTCCGGCACGATGGCCCAATCGCCGCGCAACCCGTTCATCACCGCGTGGCGGGTGCCGCTTCCGCCTTCTTCTTCATCGGCGACCATCGCCAAGGTGATCGCGCCGCGGAATGGAACCTGTTCGTAGACGGTGAGCGCGGCTTCGACCATGGCGGCAATGCCGCCCTTCATGTCGGCCGAGCCGCGGCCGTAGAGACGGCCATCGCGCACCTCGGCGCCAAAGGGATCGACGGTCCAGCCTCCGCCGGGAGGCACGACATCGGTATGGCCATTGAATATGAGATGCGGTCCGGGCGCTGCTCCTTCCAGGCGGACGAGCACATTGGGCCGGCGGGGCGCGGTCTCCTGAACGACCGGTTCCAGTCCAAGGTTGCGGAAGAAGGCGACGAGATAGTCAGCGACGGCGCGCTCGTCGCCGGGTGGGTTTTCGCTCGGAATGCGAATCAGGTCGCGCGCGAGATCGAGCATCCGCTGCGGCTGGACTTCCGGAAGCCGTTGCGCCACCTGTCCTGCCATGCGCCCTCCTCGATCCCGTTATGGGAGATCATGGCCCCCGGCGCCGCCGTTTTCCGGGACTGACACGGCGTGCCGAACGGGGGAACACGCCCACGTCCTGGTGCGCCAGTTGCGCCGAGGCGGAAGTGAATCGCTCACTACTGCGACAGCACGTCACCCGCAAGGGGAACGGATCAACTGGTCATATCGGTTGACAGGATCGTAACAGTGCTTTGGAGGGCGTGTCAAGAGGAGGCACTCGCCCCTGCGAGTGCGTTCTCGTTGTGCACTTTCAACCAGGAGACGCGCTCTTCCATGCCGTGCGCCTCCTCCAGATGACGCTGCATCGCCGCCCGCGCCAGCGCCGGATCACCGGAGCGGATCGCCTCCAGCAACTCGCGATGGCTCTCGTATTCGTCGCTCTTGACATCAGGCAATGCCGCTTCGATGCGGGAGAACTGCGCGGTCCGCGCCTGATCGAGCAACTGCGACATCTGGTGGAGAAACGTATTGTGACCCGACACGGCCAGCGTGCGGTGGAATTCCGAGGTGATTGCGGCTGTCTCGCCACCCCGGTCGAGCGCCTGTCGCAGACGCTCCAGGATCGCCTCCACGTCCGCATAGTCGCTCTCGGTGGCGCGGGCGGCGGCCAGACCCGCCAGTTCGACCTCGACCACCATTCGGGCCTCCAGGGCCTGGAGGGCGGCTTCGTGGGTCAGGATCTCAAACAGCGCGGCGGGATCCGTCGCGCGTGAAGACGAGCCGACGTAGCAGCCACTGCCAGGGCGAATCTCGAGCACGCCGACCGACGCCAGACCCTGCATGGCTTCGCGCAGAACGGGCCGGCTGACCCCGAGTTGTTCCGCGAGCTGATATTGGGACGGCAGCGGATCACCGGGCTGGAGTCCGCCATCGACGATGTAATCCATGAGGCGCTGCATCACCGCTTGCGCCAGCGTCTGCCGCTCGACCGGCTTGAGCCGATAGCTGTTGTCTGCCGTCTTCATCTTCTACCGATACTGCTCTCTGGCGTGCCGCGCCGCACCGCGGTCTTTCCGTGCCGCGGGCGCGATTCTACCTTCCTTCACCGCGAATTGCAGCGTCGTTGTTTCAAATGTGAACCAAGGTGTCCTGTCGAACGTCGTCTGGGCCACTGGCGGAAACACATTCTGCGCATCTACGAACGACAGCACTCGCGGCCGGGTCGATCAGCGCGGGCGACGCCCCCGGGTGTAGTCGCTGCGGCCACGCATCCGGAAGTCTTCGGCAGTCAACTGGACATCCCGGGTGTATCGCGAGTCGAGCAGCCGGGAGCGAATGCGCTCATCGATATCCTCATGCTTGCGGTTGGACGTGACGATCGTCGGCAGCCGTTCCACATAGCGATGGTTGACAATCTGGAACAGTTTTTCCCGCGCCCAGGGCGTCGTGTTCTCCGTGCCCAGGTCATCCAGCACGAGCAGGAAGGCATTCCGGATCATGGTGAAGCGGTCGTCGTAGGCGACACCCTGCGCCGGATCGAACGTGGCGCGCAGGTGATCGAGCAGATCGGGCACGACCGCAAAGTAGACACTGCCGTTGCGTTCGCGAATCTCCAGTGCCGCGGCGACCGCGAGATGGGTCTTGCCCGTGCCGACGCCACCGCGTAGATAGAGCCAGCCGTCCGGGTTCCGGGCAAACTCGCGCGCCGCGGTGAACGCTTCTTCAGTACCGGCGACGACCTCGAAATCGTCAAAGGTGTGCCGGGTGAACGCCTCCAGGTTCGACAACCGGCGCAATTTATCTCGCCCACGCTCCGCCTGATCGGCCACCTTGCACTCGCAGGGAAAAAGGCGCCCAAAATTGGGATGGCCGATCGGCACCTGCATCCGCACCCAGCCGGCGTCATGGCAGACCGGACAACGCCAGGTCGGCTCGGGCGGCGGCGCGGGCCGGTTCACTGGCGCTGGCGGGAGTGGGAACGAGGTGAGCACCTCGCCAATCCGCTTCATCGGTTGTCCCGCCTGCTGGCGATGTCCGTTACCCGTAGCGCTCACGTGGTTCCCGTCCCTGGCTAGACCAGCCTTCGAGAATGCGCTGAATATAGCGCCAGGACCGTTTGTTATACGCCACCGACTCGGCGATGGCATCTTCGATCCAGTCGATCGGCCACGTTTCCAGCGCGCGCACGAGGTGATCGGCGATCAGCGGGGTCAGCGGTCCGACATTCTGCTCGTACAAGCGGAAGATGTTTGGCCGCTCCGGCACCACCAGCGGCGGCCGCCCTTCCCGCCACAGAACCTGCGGCGGGGCGACGGAGCCGCGTGCCATCGAGGCCACCAGCGCCTGATTCACCGGGGTGTTGACGAAGTACCAGACGTCGCGCTCGCTTTCGCGCTCAGCCACGAATCGGAGCAACGTGCCCCGGCCGGTGGCGAGATCGAGCCCGGTCTTGATCCGCCCATCCGGCTCGCGTGGGCTGCCAGGAACGCGCAGCGCGGCGCGGAGGGTGCGGTCGGCGTGCAGGGCATCCTCCGAAACCGGCGTCTCGATGCCGCCCGCTTCCGCTGCCAGGCGAAAAAGCGCCAGGGTCGCCTGCACTTCTGACATCTCGGTGATCTGCGGCAGGACATCAGTGAAGAACGCCCGCGGCACACCCACCGCCGGATCGGTCTGCACCAGGAACCCGCCGAAACGCCGCGTCATGACGCGCCGCTCCGGAAGACGGCGAGTCGGCAAGTCGGCGAGTCGGCAAGAAGAAGGTGTATCGGACACGAGCCGGTGCCAACCAATTCAGCCCCGTTTACGGGGCTTGCGTTGGTGATAGCCCGGTGCTTTAGCGTCGGGCGGGACGGCCGAAGCGAGTCGATAGTCTCTAACCTTTTGCTCTGGGCGCACATGCTACAGCTCGCGTTCAGGGTAAATCTCCAGATCTGTAAATCGTGCAGTGCGGTCAAAAAAGCGGAGATTGATGGACCCGACCGGACCGTTGCGGTGCTTGGCGATGATGATTTCTGCTATGCCCCTCCCGTCGGAATCCTCTTCATATTGGTCCTCACGGTAGATGAAAATCACAATGTCAGCGTTCTCTTCGATGCTCTGATGGATGTCCTTTTCGATGATCGGCCTGTGGTCAACTCGCCTTCTCACCGCGTCTGAAACTTGGGAAGTGACGACTACTGGAATGTCCAAATCGCGGGCGATCCTCTTCAGCTCACGCGAAGTCGTCGCGACCCCGTGTGTGTGGTCATTGTGCAGAGGATCTGAGATCGATTGGAGGGAGTCCAAGATTAGGAGATCAAGTCCCCGCATAGATTTGAGGTCAGACGCTCGCGAACCTATTTCCTCGATAGTAGTCGCGGTAGCGTCAATGTGAATGGGTGAATTCCTCAGTCTGTCCACGGCACGCGAGATGTGGTCCCGCTCGCCATCTCCAATGTGCCTGGACTGCAATCGTCCCGTTTCGACACCAGTATTCATTGACAACAAACGCTGAAAAATCCTCTCGGCTGGAGTCTCCAATGAGAAAATACCTACTGCCTTGCCGTGTTCAATCCCCGCGATGTAAGCCATACCAAGCGCAAGACTAGTTTTCCCAGTTCCAGACTCACCAGCAATCACGATTAGGTCGGCCCGATGGAGTCCAGTGATCATTACATCCAGATCCGAGAATCCGGTTGAGATCCCAGCAAATTGCCGGCTTTCTACATCACATGCCAAAGGGATTACATTTCCTAAAAAAGAATCTACCTCAGCAAAATACTGCTGAAGAATTTCACTGATATGCCTCATCTGAGACCCCGCGATGCAAAGCGCAGTAAAAGGGGACGCTTCCCAAACTCCATACAAGCACCATTTCTCCGTGTCATGTTAATATTCACATTCACAGTCCCGGTCCCGGATAAACCTCGAGATCGGCGAAGCGCGCGGTGCGGTCGAAGAAGCGCAAGTTGACGGACCCGACCGGACCATTGCGGTGTTTGGCGATGATGATCTCGGCGATCCCTTTTCGTTCCGAGTCTTCTTCGTATTTATCCTCTCTGTAAATGAACACAACGACATCCGCGTCTTGCTCGATGCTGTTGTGAACAATGATGTCTCCAGCGACAAAGTTGTGCAGTTCGTCTACGGTCAGGTCGTAAACGTCATCTTCTCCGTCTGGTACGATCGAGACAACCTCATCCCAATACACGTCGCTATTGGCGAGCATCGAGAGAGAATCGCTTTGCACGACTTCTGCGACCCGGTTCGCTCGCTCACGGCTCAAATTGGCCTTGTAGATTGTCGTGCCGCAATAGCGGGTTCCGATCGCTGCTTGCATCTCTCTCGAGGTCATCGCACGCGACGCCATGGCCGGAACGACCAGGTCTCGCCACACCTCGCGAGGTATGACATCCCGATTTGTGTTCGCTGAGCGGGTCGCAAAATGGTTGCGTATGGCCAGTGCATGTTCTGACTTATGCTGACCAAGGCCACCAATTTCGTCCAGAAATCGCTCGATTTCCGGCTGTCCGCTCACCCAGACATGGAATTGTGGCCGTCCCTTCCCAGGTTGTTCTCTACGAACCACACGCGCGTTGATCTCCAGCCGTAACAACAACGACTGAACGTCGCGTGCCAATCGCTCGCTGCTGGTGGCGTAATAGATGTTCGCGTAGTGACTGACGCCTTGGCTCAGATGAACGCAACCATCAGTCGACCAGAGATGCCGCAGGAATCGGGCGATACCCGCTCTCGACTGCGCGAATACGGCAGGCGGTACTCGCTTCTCATGTGAGCGCAAACCGAACACGCCGAGGCCATCCAGCCACCGGGCAATTGGATTCCTCGTTCCATGGGTCAGTCGCCCTGTCGACGCGAGATACACCTGATACCAAGCCCGTTCGCGTGCGATTCGTGGCGTAATGTCTGAGCCAAAGACCTGGACAGCGAGGTTCGCGACGATTTCAGCCAGATTCGGATCGTTCGTCGTATATTGCATCGCATGGCGCGGCAGCGTGCATCCATCACCGATCAGGTGGCCAAGCAGCGCGAGTTGTTCTCCGGTCATGTGATCGCTGTCGGGTCCAGGCAACTTCCTTGGCAACGCGATCCGCATGCCCTCTGAAATGGCATCCAGACGCCGCCATCCGGCAATGGTGAGGAATTGGTGATTGCCGGTGGCTCGCATCGTACGACCAAGACGCGTTGTCAATTTGTACACCGGTTTGCGCCCGGTGCAGAACGCTGCCGTCACCCGGCGCGGCACGAGCCGCCAGGTGGACGGATCGACTGCCAATACGAAGAATCCGGTCTGTCCACGAAGCGAGGCGATCGGCGCGTACGTTCCCGTTTCAGGCAGGTAAACCGACGTTTCACCAGCCAGACATCCTGACTCGCGAAGGTCAGACAGCATCGGCTTGTGATCGGCGCGGCTTTCCACGGCGCGGGAGAGTTGCGACAGGGCCACGACCGGCACGTTCAACTCACGCGCCAGACCCTTCAACCCACGCGAAATCTCCGAAATTTCCTGCACCCGGTTCTCGCTGCGGCGACCGCTCATCAGCTGCAGGTAATCGACGATGATGATGTCGAGACCTTGTTCCGCCTGCAATCGTCGCGCCTTGGAGCGAATGTCCATGATGCTGGCGGAGGCGGTGTCGTCGATGTAGATCGGCGCTTCGCTCAAGCGGCCGAAAGCGCGGGAGATGCGGTCCCACTCGTGGTCGTCAATCTGGCCGAGCCGCAAGCGATGGGTATCGACCCCGGTCTCCATCGAGAGAATGCGCTGGACCAGTTGCTCGGCCGACATCTCCAGGCTGAAGATGCCGACGGTCTTGCCATGCTGCACCGCCGCGCCGTAGGCCATGCCCAGCGCCAGGCTTGTCTTGCCCATCGAAGGACGCGCGGCGACGATGATCAGATCGGACCGCTGCATCCCGCCGGTGAGTTGATCGAGATCGGAGTAGCCAGTCGCCACGCCGACGACTTCGCCGCGGTGCTGTTGGAGGTAATCGATCTGATCGAAAAACCGATCGAGCACTTCGCCCATCGAAACGAAGTCGCGCGATTGCCGCGTCTGGGAGACGGTGAAGATGGCTCGTTCCGCCGCGTCGAGCGCGTCTTCCGTCTCGATTCCCTCGCGGAACCCGATATCGACGATCTGGGTGCCGGCATCGATCAGGCGGCGCAGGATGGAGGCGCGCTCGACGATCCGCGCGTAGTACTCGACATGGACCGCGGTCGGCACCGCGTTGAGCAGGCTGGAGAGGTAGGAAAGACCGCCCGCGAGGTCGTATTGCCCGCGCCGCTGGAGTTCATCGGAGAGGGTGACGAAGTCGGTCGGCTCGCGCCGGTTGTAGAGATCGAGAATGGCGCGGTAGATCGTCTCGTTGGCGACGGAGTAGAAACTCTCGGGGCGAAGGAAGGCCGCGACCTTGATGATCGCGTCGCGGTCGATGAGCAGGCTGCCGAGCACCGACTGTTCCGCTTCGAGGTTGTGCGGCGGCAGCCGTTCGATCACATTCTGGGTTGCGGCAACCATGGCTCCCTCCCCGAAAACGACGGCGGGGAAGGTCCGTGGGGGCGGACGAGCACAGGCGCAACCGCGCCTGCATTCCGTCGCGCCTGAATCCCCTCAGGCGCGACGGCACACGGGTGATTCTACCCGCGGAGTTGATCCTCGACTTCGGCGCCCTTGCCAGCCTCTTCGGTCAGGGTTGCGGCGCCGCCTTCGTTATCGATAGAGCCATGGGCGCCGGCAACGCCACCTTCGTCGACCCACTCGTGCGCGGGACCCTGCTCGACGGTCTCGGTCTTGCTGTCGTCGTGGGCCGATCCTGGCTCCGGGTGACCCGAGGAACCGGGGGTCTTGCCCTCGGGCGCCTTCGCCGCCTGCATGGCCTGATACTCGGCGTCACCGATCGTGATCACCGTGATCGCCGGGCGCAGGCGTCCCACCAGATGGACGGTGATGTCGTGCGAGCCGAGATCGCGAATCGGATCTTCCAGCACGACCTTGCGCCGATCGACGTCTTCGCCAACCAGCTTGCTCAGTTCTTCGGCGATGTCGCTCGCGGTGATCGAGCCGTAGAGACGACCCGACTCGCCCGCGCGAACCGTGAACTCGAGCCGCTTGCCGGCGATCTTGTCCGCGAGCGCCTGGAGTTGCGCTTCCTGCTTGGCGATCTTGCGCGCTTTGACCCCGGCGTTGTGCTCGGCGGTCTTGACTTCGCCAGCGGTGGCCAGGACGGCCATCCCCTGGGGGATCAGATAGTTGCGGGCGAACCCTGGTTTGACGTCCTGAACGGTGCCGGCTTCACCCAGCTTCGGCACGTCCTGACGAAGTACGACCTTCATCGAATGGTGGACCTTCCCAATATGACGATGCACACACGGCCGCGGCACGGGGAACGCGGCAGCCCGGTAGGTGTCCGTACACCCACCGGCGGACCATCCGAAATGATACGAGGGATCGGGGGGAGTCGGCCAGTCGGCACGAACGAGGCGAGAAGGCGAGGAGGCGATGAGGCGAGCAGAAACGAGACGGCGAGTCGGCAAGTCGGCAAGTCGGCAAGAGGGCGAGAAAGCATGGCCGCTTCGTGATCCGGCGATTACGACAGGTTGCAGTGCAGGCAGGGCTGCAATCCATGATATCCGGAAACGTGGGCCGCGGCCCAGCTTTCGAAATCAGCGATCGTCGGGCCGCAAATCTTGATGCCATCCTTCGTCCTGTGACGCCGATCGCCGATCATAGGCAGGAACGGGCAGGTTGCCCGGTGCAGCACCAGGTAGTCAGGTCTGGGATTGCGATCGGCGTTAGCGATGGACCCTTCCAGGTGGGCATCGCGCCCGGCGATGAACTCGCGCGGATCGTCGCAAAAGACGATCATATTGAATGCTCTGCCTACCATGAAGTGTCATTCTGAGCCCACAGGCGAAGAATCTCGGTTCTCGCGTCTTGCCTGTCTCGTTCCGCCGAGATGCTTCCTGCGTCAGCATGACACCTGACATTGGACAGCGAATCGACCCTCCACCGCTACCCCTTGTCCAGTTCCTCCAGCACTGGGGCGAACGCGGCAATCCCGGCGGGAGTGTTCGGTTCCAGCCAGACCTGAAGATGGGAGACGCCGGCATCGGCATGCGCGCGCAGGGTGGCCGCGATCTCGGCCGGACTCCCGGTGATCGGCGGACCGGTCATCGCCGAGGGTTCGTGCGGGCCGACTTCGACGATCACCGCCGCGCTCCGCTCCAGTGAGGCGGGATCGCGCCCCGCCGCCCGGCAGGCCTCGTCCGCGCGGTCCAGCAATGGTTGCAAGCCAGCCAGGGTGTTACCGGTGCTGCTGAACCAGGTATTCCAGCCGTCGCCATACTCGGCGGCCAGAGCCAGCATCCGCGGGCCGGCGTGGGAAGCGCCAACCACGATTGGTGGTCCGCCCGGCCGCGGTCCGCGAGGGCGCAATTCGCAGTCGCGAGCCTCGTAGAACTCGCCCTGGAAATCGATTTGCCCGGTGCGCAAGAGCCGGGTGAGAATCTGCAACGCTTCGGCAAAGCGCGCCGTGCGGCGATCGAAGGGGTAGCCGAACGCGCGGTACTCCGGTTCGTTCCAACCAGCGCCGATCCCCAGGATGAGTCGACCGCCGCTGATCTCCTCCACCGTATCGGCCATCTTGGCGAGCAGGGCGGGGTTGCGAAAACTCGAGCAGAGCACCAGGGTGCCGATCTCGGCGCGATGTGTGATCGCCGCCAGGGCGGAGATGAGCGACCAGCACTCCCACATCCCACGCGGCTCTTCCCCGGGGACGCGGTGGATGAGGTGATCGGTGAACCAGAGCGAATCGGCCCCGATTTCCTCGCCGAGCATCGCCATTTCATGCAAATCGCGCCAGCGCGCGCTGCCGCCGTTCATCTGGCGCTCGGTCTCCGGCAGGATCAGACCGACTTTCAGCGGGCGGCGATGCGCGGAGTCGGATGCGGCAGCCACGGCTGTCCTTTCTCTGGATATCGCGGATGGCCCGGAGGCTCGAGGAGAGGCGTTCATTTTCCTACCGCGGCGTGCAGAATTGGCGGGGTCCCGAGGCACGAGAAACCTCGCGGCGACGCGAACTGACACACCTTTGGCACCCCGCTTTAGCGAAAGGTGATGCGAGCGTTCTCGAGCGGGACGCCATCGAGTTGTGTCGTCCAGGTCTCGCCAGCGGTCACCGGGAAGGCTCGGGTCAGGGTGCCGGTGGTGACGATCTCGCCCGCGGCCAGCGGCGGATTGACCGGATCGGTATCGAGCACGGCGATCAGGTGACGCAGCGCCGAAAGCGGTCCGCCCAGCACGTTTTCCGACTTGCCGTGATCGACGACGGCGCCGTTGCGGGAGAGGTCGATGTCGAACGTCGACAGCGCGGCGAACCAGCGATCGACATCATCGCCGATTTCGTGTCGCGGCCCGATCAGGAGCGCCCCGTGCAGGCCGTAACCCGCCACGGTGTCCGGCAGCGCGAATTCCCAGTTGGCGAAGATCGACTGCACGATCTCGAATCCGTGGGCTACCCAGCCGATGCAGCCGAGGATGGTCCGCTCGTCCATCCCCGCTTTCGGCGCCTCGGCGAAGCCGAAGATGATCTCCGGTTCGATGCGCGGTTCGGCCAGCCCGGCCAGGGAGAAGCCATCGGCGACATCGGCGAGATCGTTGACCGTGCGGTCGTACAGATACCCCCACATCGGGGCGCTGATCCGGTATTCCTCCCAGATCGTCCGATTGGTAAAGCCGATCTTGCGGCCGACGACAACTTCGCCCCGCCCCTCGCGCCGCTCGCGGACGGCGGCCGTCACCCGGTAGGCGGCGGGCAGATCGAATCCGGCGAAGCGCGAACTGAAAGTTGGAATCTGCCCTTCCGTGTTGAGCACCGTGAAGGCTTCGTCCGCGATTGCTGGCAACGCGCCTGCCAGCGCTTCGTCCCGTTCGATCATCGCTCGCTCCGCCCTCTCATCCACCGCATCTTCTTGTCCCCAACGTCGTCACAGGCGCTCCTAAACCAGGTCCCCCGAGGTAGTCACCAATGGACGCGCCTGAGTCTGGGATCGACTCGCGGCTTGCCTCAATGCCCGACCGCCAGCGACAGCAACGTTCGATCCTGCTCGCGCAGTCTATCGAACATCCCCAAATGCGGGTACCCCTTGCTCATTCCTCATCATGAAAGCAAAACTGCAAGCGCGGAAAGGAGCGGCGCAGGGCAATCGCATCCCGCCGCACCGAATCCACGCTCCGGCGCTCGAACAAGACGTCGGCGATCAGGTCGGCGATCCGTTGCATCTCCCGCTCGCGCATACCCCAGCGCGTGACCTCGGTCGTTCCGATGCGCAGTCCACTCGGGCGATCCCAGTCCTCGGCACGGTCGCTGGGAATGAGATTCTTGTTGGTGATGATGTTCGCCTCAGCCAGTCGAAACGCGGCGGTCTCGCCACCCCCGAATGGCCGCACGTCGGCGATTGCCTGATGCGTGCGGGTGTAACCCTTGAGCGCCGCCAGCATCGGCACGCCGCGCTCGTCCAGCGCCGCTGCCAGCGTCCGCGCATTGGCGACGATCGCCGCCATGTACGCGGAACCAAACGCTAGGAACTCCGCGGCGGCCGCGGCCAGTGCCGCCACCCGGTTGACCTGGTGCGTGGCTGCCAGTACGGGGAAGATGGCGTCGGTGATCGGCACTGTCAAAGCCGGATCGTTCCAGACGATGATCCCGCTCTGCGGCCCGGAAAAGGTCTTGCCCGCCGAGCCCGTCATCACCGCCGCGCCTTCCCGCAGCGGATCCTGGAACTGGCCGCCCGCGATCAGGCCGAGTTGGTGGGCGCCGTCGAAGAAGATGCGGCCGCCCCACTCCGCAACGATCTCGTTCATCGCGGCGACCGGGAAGGGAAAGAGGGTCATCGAGGCACCGAGCGCAACCAGTTTCGGCTGGAGGTTCCTCGCCTCGCGCGCGAAGGCGTCGAGGTCAACGGTCAGCTCGACCGGGTCCATCGGCACATCGTGGATGCGCAGACCGCGCACCCCCGCCGGTCCATCACCGCGGTTGCTGGAGTGCCCGCCGAACGGCTGGCTGACGCTCATGATCGTATCGCCCGGTGCGGTCAGCGCGGCATAGACCGTCATGTTGCCGATCATGCTGGCGACCAACCGGTGATCGGCATAGCGGCTCCGGAACACCTGCTTTAGCAACTCGACGCAGAGAGCCTCGATCTCGTCGATGTACCGCGTTCCAGCAAACCAGCGGTTGGCGGGACCGATGTGCCCCTCCGCGGCACGCTGCCCGACCTCCGCCGCCAGCAAGGTGCGCACAGTTGGGCTCATCGGCGCTTCCGGCGCAAGCAAATTGAGGCACTCCTCGCCCCGCCAGTGCGCGTTGCGCGTGACCGCCGCGACCACCTCCTGCTGCATCGCCCGCGGATCACCCGCACGGTCGAGAAGATCGCGTGCCCAGGCAAGGACCGCCGGGTCGTGGACCTCGATTTCGATCGCGGGTTCTCTCATTTGCGTTGTGGTGGTCATCGCTTCCTCATCATTCACACTGACATGCGTTGCTCATGCACTGTCGCCGTGTTGCGTCCATTCTATCGGGGTCGTCCAAGAGGTTGGTGCGTGGCAGCATCCCGTCATGGTGCGGCATTATTGCGAATGGCACCGGACGCAGTGCGTGGAGGGAATGATCGCGGGCGCTCTCACTCGCCGGGAATTGCTCGCCACTGCCGTCGCCATCGGCTTCGGCCACCGAGCCGCCGATACCCTCGCTCAATCGGCGCGGTACGCCTATTCCTTTGGCTGGGGCGGCGCCGGTTCCACCAATGGCCGCTTCGATGGCCCGCGTGGCGTCGCCATCTTCGGCGAGCGGGTCTACGTCGCGGACTCCTTCAACGATCGCATCCAGCAGTTCTCCCGTTCCGGCGCCTATGTGCGCAAATGGGGCGGCGCGGGACAGAGCAACGGCAAACTCGACCGGCCGCGTGGTCTAGCCGTTGACGGCCGCGGTCGGGTCTATGTCGCGGACACCCTCAACAACCGGGTGCAGGTCTTCTCCGGCGGAGGGATATACCTCTTCAAGTTTGGCAGTCAGGGCGCCGCGCTTGGCCGCTTCGCCGCTCCCTGGGGCGTCGCTATCGGACGCAACGAGCGCATCTACGTCGCCGACACCGCGAACCACCGCATCCAGGCGTTCAACCGCAACGGCAAGTTTCTCTTCTCCTGGGGTGGGCGTGGCAGCATCGACGGCAAGTTCTCCAACCCGCGCGGCATTGCCGTCGACGAGCGGGACCGCGTCTACGTGGTCGATGGGGACAACAGCCGCATCCAGGTCTTTACGGCGCGGGGCGTGTTCCTCCGTAAATGGGGAAGGGAAGGGAGCGCCCGGGGATCCTTCCGCGATCCCCGCGATATCGCCGTCGACGGGAAGGGCCGGGTGCTCGTCGCCGACACCGGGAACGACCGGGTGCAGGTCTTCACCGAACTCGGGCAGTATCTCGGCCAGTGGAGCGCCCGCGATATCGCGCCGCGGGGGTTCGATCCGATGGGTCTGGCGGTCGATAGCGCGAATCGCGTCTACGTTGCCAGCACCGGCAACGACCGCATCCAGGTCTTCACGCCCCAGGCATGATCCGGCCGCTGTCCCCGGTGCTAGTCACGGTGCTTGGCGACGTACTCCACCAGATATCCCGGCATTGGCATATTCTCGGGTACGTGGCTATCGGGGATCGGATCGTCCATGACCTGGCGCAGCGGGATGATGCCGCCCCAGTAGGGGAGATCGACATCTTCGGGTTCGTCGGCCGGCATGCCGCTGCGGATCTTGGCGGAGGCGCTCTCGATCGGCACCGCCACGATGCCGGTCGCCTTGAACTCCTGGGGGGTCATCGGACGGACATCGTCCCAGCGGCCGGGGATCAACTTGTCGGTAAAGCGGATCATTGCCGCCAGTTTCTCCTCCGGGTCGGTGATCGCCTGTCCGACGCCGTAGAGCATCGCCGAGCGGTAGTTGATCGAGTGATTGAAGACTGAGCGCGCCAGCACGATACCGTCGGTGTGGGTCACGGTGATGCAGACGGGGTTGCCCGCTCCCGCGTGCAGGATGGTGCGGGCTGTGGCCGAGCCGTGCAGGAGCAGCGTATCGCCATCGCGCGCGATCAGCGTTGGCATGGCGTAGGGCTGACCATCGATCTGGTAGGCGACGTGACAGATCATCGCCGCATCGACGATCTCGTAAATCTGGTCGCGCTCGTAGTTCGCGCGTTTGGCGAGTCGAAGCACCTTGTTCCGCGGCGTGACCTGAAACGTTGCCATGGGTCCCTTCATTCCTGTGCGAGCAGTCAGCGCTTCGCTGGATGATAGCCACCTGCGACCAACTGTAGCGCTCCGCTTCTGCTGTACCATCGCGCCGCGCGGCCCCGACAATACCCGGCAAGGAGTGCGCACATGATGGCCTTCGGCGATGATCTCGATCAGTGGACCGGGTACTTCACGCTGGCCGGCGGCGCCGCGGCGACCCTCCTGGGTCTGCTCTTCGTCGCGGTTTCGATGCGCCTCGAGATCTTCCGCCAGGGTCCCGGCTCCCACGTCAGACTCTTCGCCTCGTTTACCTTCAGCCAGTTTCTCATCGCCGCCGCCATCGCGGGGATGGCCCTCTCGCCGCACGAGAATCCCAACCGGCTCGCCACGGCCCTCGGGATCACCGCGGTCTGCGGCGTGGTTACCGCCCTCAACTGGGTGCGATTGAGCGTGGCGAAATACACGGCGGACAAGGAGCTGTTCCACGATCCCTGGCGATCGTGGCTGACCATGCTCGCGGCGGCCCTGACCTTTGCCGGCCTGCTGGTCGACTCCTGGCTGCTGTACAACCGCCGCGCCAACGCCCTGAGCGGACTTGCCATCCTCGATGCCGCGCTCCTTGCCGTCGGCACCCACGCCGCCTGGGTGATGCTCTCCCACGCCGGGCAGTCGCCGCCCCCCGCTCCACCCGGCGAGGCTCGCCGTCCGCGCCAGAAGCCCGAATCGAAGCCTGCCGCTTCGATTTGAAGCCGTGTTGCAAGTCAGATCGAAAAGGTGCCGGCTACTCGCGGACGCGGGCGTTCCGGCCGTAAACGAAGAGCATCAGGAGGATGATCAAACCATAGAGGATCTGCTGTCCCGCGGGCTGGATGCCGACGATCTGGAGCACGTTCTGGAGGAGCACGACGGTGATCGCGCCGGCAATGGTGCCGGCATAGCCGCCGGAGCCACCGAGGATGGACGTGCCGCCGATCACCACCGCGGCGATCGCCGGCAAGACGTAGAGATCGCCCATGCCGAGATAACTCTGCGCCGAGTACCCGGTCAGCATCACCCCACCGATGCCCGCGCACAATCCGCAGAGGGTATAGGTCAGGACCAATACCCGGCGCACCGGAACGCCGGAGAGGTAGGACGCCTTCGGATTGTTCCCGATCGCGTAGAGACGCCGGCCGAAGACCGTTCGCCGCAACAAGAAGATCAGCGCAGCGCTGAAGGCGATCCAGAACAGGATGGCCCACGGAAACACCCCGCCGATCTTGCCCACCGCCAGTTCCCGGGCAAAGAGGGGAGCGTCGCCCTGCGGAGAGCCGTTGGTGTAGACCAGCGTCACCCCGGCCAACACCGCGTTCATGCCGAGGGTCATCACCAGCGATGGAATGCGCAGGTAGGCGATCCCCAACCCGTTGATCAACCCGACCAGGGACGCGCTGCCAAGGGCAATGACCGTCGCTAGCGCCACCGGTATGTGTTCGCTCAGTTGCGTGAGCAGAATCGCGGAGAGATTGAGATTCCACGCTACCGAGAGATCGATTCCCCCGGTGATGATGACGATCGTCTCGCCGCCGGCGACCACGCCGAGATACGACGACAGCACCAGTTGCTGCAGCAGATTCGGGATCGATATGAAGCCAGGGGCACGGACGGCCGCCGCGGCCAGCAGGAGCAGGATCAGCACGTAGGGAATGAACAGGGTCCGTTGCTGACCGAGCCAGCCCACGCGCCCCGGTGGCTTGTCCAACGTGACCGATGCCAACTCGCCGGGCGAGGGCAGAGCCGCGCTGTCGAGGTGACCGAGGGTGCGGTTGGGTTCCTTTCGCGTACTCACAGCCGATCCAGCCGGTTGCGCACGCGGAGCAGCCCGATCGCACTGAGGGCCACCGCGAAGAGGAGGATCAACCCCTGCACGAGATCCTTGTAGAAACTGCTCACGCCGTAGAACTGGAGCACGCTGGGAATGATGGCGATCACGTAGGCGCCGGCCAGGGTGCCGAGAAACGACCCCGACCCACCGGCGAGGCTGGCGCCACCGAGCACCACCGCCGCGATGGAATTCAGGGTGAAGACCGTTCCGCCCAGAGCGTTTCCGGTCGCCGTCTGAGCGCTGTTCACCAGTCCGGCGCACGCCGCGGCAAACCCGGCGAGGGTGTAGGCGGCGAGTTTCGCTCGCTGCACATTCACCCCGGAGAGGTAGGCCGCTCCCTCGCTACTGCCGACGGCATAGATCCGCGTGGCAAGCCGGCTGCGGCGGAAGACGATCCAGAACGCGACCAGACCGAGCAGAAGGAATGCGCCGCGCGGCACCGGCCAGGGCCAGGTGACCCCGAATGGCAGCGCAACCGGTTCGTTGAACGCGGTTCCGGAGAGGAGCGTGCTGAATTCCAGGGGAATGAACCCGCCAGGCGTCGGCCGGATGTAGAGCGCGATGCCGGTCCAGATCGACCCGGTGGCGAGGGTGACGATGATCGGCTGCAACCGCCCATAGGCCACCAGCAGGCCATTGATCAGCCCTCCCAGCGAACCGACCGCGAGCGCGATCGCGACGGCGCGCGCCATGCTGGTGACCGGCGCTTCCTTGTCGGTGAGTTCCGAGGTGATGCTGTTGGTAAGGCTGACCATGGGGCCCACTGAGAGGTCGATTCCTCCCGTGAGGACGACCAGCGTCTGCCCCAGGCTCGCCACCGCGAGGGTCATCCCGGAGTTGACCAGCGTCCGCTGCTCGCGCGGCCGGAATTGGGGCACGACGCTGACATAGGCCATGATCAGCGCAAGCAGCAGCGCCCAGACGAAGAGCAGCCGCCCGTTCCGCGTGACGAACGATCGCCCGCGCACGGTGCGGTCTCCCGCGACCGAGGCCGATGGATCGAGACCGACCGTTGCCATCAGGCTCCACCCCAGCGAACCCGACTCCCGATTCTCGTCTCCTTTCTCCTGTCTCCTGTCTCACGTCCCGTCACGCCACCGCCTCCCGGCCGCTCTCGGCCAGACCAACCGCCGCGCTGACGAGATTCGCCTCGGTCAGCGCCGATCCGCGCACTTCCCGGGCAATCGTGCCTTCGTACATCACCAGCGCCCGGTCACACAGCCCGACGATTTCGGCGAGATCGGTCGAAAAGAAGAGGATGCCGTGTCCCTCGGCGGCCAATTGCCGCATCAACTCGTAAATCTCCTGCTTCGCGCCGACGTCGATGCCGCGCGTCGGATCGTAGAGGAGATAGACCGCGGCTTCCGTCAACAGCCATTTGGCAATCGCCACCTTCTGCTGATTGCCGCCGCTGAGGAAGCGCACCGGAATCTCGGGGCCGGCCATGCGAATGGAGAGTTGATCGCGCATCGACAGGGTGGCGGAGGCCACCGCGCCGTCGGAGACGACACCGTTGTGGGAAACCGCCGGCAAGGTGGGGAGGGTCATGTTCTCATCGACGGGGAGCGGCAGGATCAACCCCTGCGTCTTGCGATCTTCCGGCACCAGCGCCAAGCCGGCGGCCATCGCTGCCCGCGGGCTGGAAAGCGAAATGGGACGGCCGTCGATGCTGACCTGCCCGGACACCCCGGCGTAGACCCCGAACAGGGCGAAGAGCAGATCACCCTGGCCCTGCCCTTCCAGACCAGAAAGGCCGAGAATCTCTCCCTTGTGCACCGTCAGGGTGATGTCGCGCAGGCGATCGCCCCAGGTCAACCCACGCACCTCCAGTTGCGGCTGCTCCACCGCGGGCCGCGGCGGCCGTGGTGGAAATGCCTCCCGCAGCGGGCGGCCGATCATCATTCGCACGATCTCGTCATCGCTGGCCGCGGCCACCGCTACGGTACCAACGTTGACGCCGTCGCGAAAGATCGTGGCCCGGTCGCAGAGCGCGCGCACCTCATCCATGCGATGCGAGATGAAGACGACCGCCGCGCCCTGATCGCGCAGGCGACGGACCACGGTGAAGACCTGATCGACCTGCCGCCGGTTCAGCGCGGACGTCGCCTCGTCGAGGATCAGCACCCGCGGCTTGCGCCCGAGTGCCTTGGCAATTTCGACGAGTTGGCGATCCGCGAGCGGAAGGTCTTTCACCACCGCCGTGGGGTCGATCCCGCCGAAACCGACATCCGCAAGCAGCGCCGCGGCGTTGCGGTTCATCTGCCGCCGGTCGACCAGCCCGATCATCGTGCGCGGTTCGGCGCCGAGGAAGAGATTCTCCGCCACAGTGAGATCGGGAACGAGCGACAGTTCCTGGAAGACGGGGACAATGCCGACCGCCACCGCGTCCGAGGGGGAGCGGAAGGTGATCGGCTGGCCGTCATAGTCAATGGCGCCTGCATCTGGAGGATGCACGCCACAGAGCACTTTTACCATCGTGCTCTTGCCCGCGCCGTTTTCGCCGAGAAGCGCGTGAATCTCGCCCGGCTCACACGAGAACGAGGCGTCGGCGAGCGCGATAACGCCGCCGAAACGCTTGTCGATGCCAGTAGCGGTCAGCAGGGGCATGAGGTGGGTGGTGTTCCTCTGCTATCGAATTGAAGAGCGCCCTCACCACAACCCCTCTCCCGCTTGGCGGGAGAGGGGCTTTTGGTGGCCTCGTCACTATCCCCAGTCAGGCATGCCACGCCGCGGAATCGTAGGGGCGAGGCAGACCTCGCCCGCGCTTCGATACCAGGCCGCAGGCGCTGGGCACGCAAGATCGGCGGCGAGGCAGGGGCCACTGCGGTCCCTGCCTCCAGCGCCAGCAGCTAAACCTCCTGCTTGTCGACCTCTTCGAAGGAGAGATTGACGCCGCAGGCCGGGATCGAGGTGGCCGTGAAGAAGTTGTCCGGCGCGTCCGGGAAGACGTTCACGCCGGGGACGAGTTGATCGGTCTTCGCTTCTGGCAGTGGTACGGAGACCGCCTGCGGCACTGGCTCGCCCATGAGCAAGCTGAGCGCGGCGCGCATCGAGACAGCCACCAGGCCCGGCGTCTGCCCGATCGAATAGCCCTGGAACTTGTCCTTGTACTCCAGCATCTGCTTACGGAAGCCGTTCTCGGCTTCGCCGGCTACCGGCACCAGCGGCACCCCAGCGTCGAGGAACGCGCGCACCACGCCGTCAGTACCACCTTGGCACCAGACGCCGGCAAAATCGGGATTGGCCGCCAGCGCGGTGGCGGTCACCGTCTGCGCCTTGCCCGGATCCCAGTCGGCGACCACCTCCACGGGGGTAATTCCCGGATTGTCGTTCCAGACCTCGTAGGCGCCCTCGCGGCGCTCCTTGTCGACACCGGTGCCCTGGACGCCGTTGACCATCAGGATCTTGCCCTTGCCGCCGGTCTGTTCAACCAGCCATTTGGCCCACCGGCGCCCCATTTCGACCTGATCTTCGTTGACCGTGACTCCGAGATCGAGCGAAGGATCGGGCGGGTCGGCGTGAACCGTGGTGTCGAAGGAGACGATCACGATGCCGTCAGCGCGCGCCTGTTGCACGGTCTGGACGAGGGCGGTCGGGGTGTTGGCAAGGATCACCACCGCCTGCGCGCCATTCGAGATCATGTTCTCGACGGCCGCGATCTGGGCGGCGTCATCCCGGTCGGCGGTGTTGACCTGGAAGTTGCTGATCAATGGCGCGATGTCCGGCGTGGCCGCGTAGGCCTTCGCCATCTTGATCATTTGGGTGCGCCAGACATTCCCGATGTACGAGTTGGAAAGCGCGATGTTGTACGGCGGGTCGGCCAATTTCTCGTATTGCACTGGCGCCGCGCCGGCAAACGGCTGATAGCAGGCGGCAGCGTCGAACTGACTTGCGGCGGGGGTTGCGTCCTGCGCCAGGGCCGGGGTGACGAGGCGACTCGCACCGGTGAGTGTCAACCCAAGTGCGCCCGCGCCGAGGGCAGAGCGGCGAAGCATGTCACGACGACCCAACTGACGCTGCAGATACCGATCCATGCGGTTCCTCCGTCAATCCAGCGACGGCTATCGCACCCCGACACCGGAGCGCGCTACGTGCCAGCATTTGTTTGCACAATCCCTGACGGCGATTGCGAGCATCCTGGCTGGCGCATCCTAACAACCGGCTTTAGCAGCGTCAACAACGGAAGATCCGAGGAGACGAGGTTACACGCTCGCAGACCGGGTGCAATTGCTGGAACTGCATCGGTGATCCCCGGTCACACTCCCTTACACGATCGAGGCAGAAACAGATTGCATGAGATTGAGTGGGCCGCTTACTCGCGAGCGTTCTACTCAACTACGCGGCGCGCCACACTTCCCTGCTACACGCTGCCTGCCGACATGGAATGGGCGTCGCTACCCAGGCCAGGGTCTGCCTGATCCAGACCGATTCGCCTCAGGGCGAACCCGGGACACATCGTCGGAAAGACGGCAGGCTGCTTGTAGGCAAGCGGCTCACGACCTTTGGCGTTCGTTGCGCCGGACTGCGATTCGTCAAAGGTGCATGCGAAAACAGAGTAGCGGCGGAGTTCACGCATTGGGCTCTGGCAGTTCGTCATCGGGTTGCCTTCGGTATCGTTGACCCGCACCCAAAGGTAGGCCTTCGCCCCTCGCACCTTCCTGCCAGATTCGCAATAGGCGCTGACTTTCGTCCTGGGCGGATCATGCTCGACGAAAAAGAGATTGCAGTTGACCTGTTCGTGGCGCCGACCTGTCTTGCCGCCGTTGCCGACGAAGACGATCGCTTCGATATAGGGGAGATCCCGATCGTCAATCGTGCCCTCGATCCAGACAAAACTGTCGACCTCCGAAAACCCCTGTGCCGCGGCGGGAGCAACGGCGAGACCCAGGAACACTGCCGCAAGCGTCCATCGCGTTGCCCATTTCATCACTGGCTTTCCTTTCGACAACTGCTCCCAACGCGACCGCTTCCACCGTGAAAAGATATGGCGGCGCTCGCGGCAACACCCCGACGCATCATCCGGTCTCCACACCTGTTGCAGCGAGGAACGTCTGGTGCTGGCGGAATGATCCACGAGGTATGGGCCTGGACCGGATAGCCGGCACTCGCCGACACCAGCCTCCACTCCGCGGCGGTACGAACCTTGCTATAACAGGAATTTGAGAATTGCGTCGCCGGAGATGTCGTGGTTCGGTGCCGGATGAGACGACTGCCCACCTGATGGATCACCCCACCTCCATCATCAACCGGACCTTTTCTTCCCTCTCGATTCGCAATTACCGGCTCTGGGTCATCGGGCAAGGCATCTCCCTCTCCGGCACCTGGATGCAGACCGTGGCCATGGGGCTGCTGGTCCTGCACATCACCGGTTCCGGCACCGTCCTCGGTCTGGTCGTGGCGCTGCAGACCCTGCCGGTGCTCCTCTTTGGGCCATGGGGTGGGGTCATCGCCGACCGCTTCCCCAAGCGGACCATCATGTACGTTACGCAGGCGCTATCCGCCGTCCTCGCCCTGACGCTCGGCGCGCTCGTCGGCACTGGGGCGATCAGGATCGAGATGGTCTATGCGCTGGCGATCGCCCTGGGCGTCGTCACCGCGGTCGACAACCCGACCCGGCAGGCCTTCGTTCTCGAGATGGTCGGGCCGGAGGAACTGGTCAACGCTGTTTCGCTCAACTCGACCCAGATCAATCTGGCCCGGGTGATCGGGCCGACGCTGGCCGGGGCGCTGATTGCCACCGTCGGCATGGCGACCTGCTTCATCGTCAACGGGTTGTCGTTCCTCGCCGTGATCGTCGTCCTGGCGGTGATGCGGGCGGATGAACTCCGGCCGATGCCGGCCGCCCGCGGCGCGGCCGGCCAGTTGCGACAAGGATTCCGCTACGTCCGCTCGTCCCCCCTGATCAGCACCGTTCTGGTGATGATGGCGATCATCGGCACCTTCACCTACGAGTTCTCCGTCAGTCTTCCCATGTTCGCCCAGATCACCTTCGAGAAAGGAGCCAGCGCCTACGCCGCGATGACCGCGGCGATGGGTCTGGGGGCGGTAATCGGTGGGCTCTATACCGCCAGCCGCCCGCGCGGCGAACCGCGCCAGTTGACCGTCATGGCACTGCTCTTTGGGCTGACGGTCCTGGTTTCGGCGTTGGCGCCAACGCTGCCGCTGGCGATCGTCGCGCTGGTTGCCGTCGGGTTTTGCTCGATCGGGTTTACCGCCCTCGGCAACTCCACCATCCAGTTGGCGAGCCGGTCGGATATGCGGGGACGGGTGATGTCTCTCTGGACCGTCGCCTTTCTCGGTTCGACCCCGATTGGCGGTCCCATTATCGGCTGGATCGGCGAGCATGGCGGCCCCCGCTGGGCATTGGCGCTCGGAGGCGCCGCCGCCATTGCCGCCGCCGCCTATGGCGCCATGGTCTTCAACCGCTCCGGGGCGAGCCTGGAGGCGAAGGAGATTCCCGTCGATCCCGCGGGCGCATCGCGTCCAGGCTGACAACTACCTCAATTGAGGTGAAGGGGCTTCACGACGGGAGCAATGCCGATGACCCACCCTGGGCACCGCGAAGATGCTGGCCGGGAGACCGCGTCTTTCGGCAGATCGCGTCGAAACAGACTCGGTGTTCTGCCGGCCGCGAGGGTGTCGTTCGCTCGCCGGTCGTCACGCCCATAGTTCCCCTTATGTCGGACTGGCGTTCGTCAGATCTTGCAACACCCGCCGCACCAGCGCCTGCGCCAGGGGAATCTTGTAGCCGTTGTTCGCCAGGGGCTGCGCGTCCGCGACCGCCATGTCCGCAGCCCGCGTGATGACATCGCCTGTCGGTTCCGCGCCGATCAGGATGCGCTCGGCCGCTTCGACTCGCCAGGGAACCGGCGCGACCCCACCCAGCACCAGGCGCGCGTCCACGATGCGGGCGCCTTCCCGGCGCACCATGGCCGCCACGCCCACCAGGGCAAATGCCCACACCTTCCGCTCCATCGCCTTCACGTAGGCATTGGCAGATCCGGGCAAGAGCGGCGGCAACTGCACACTGGTGATTAGCTCATCGGCGGCTATCACCGTCTCGAGGCGCCGATCGGCAGTCGGCGGCGCGAAAAACTCCGACAGCGGCACCTGCCGCTCACCCGCCGCACCACGCAGCCTGATCACTGCGTCGAGCACCAGGAGCGCCGTTGCTGGGTCCGAGGGATGGACCGCCACGCAAGGGCTGACATCGAATAGCGCATGCAACTGGTTTTCACCCTCGCGCGCCTGACATTCATCGCCCCCCTTCAGCCAGCACTGGACGCGGGGGTTGCGGAAATACCAGCAACGCGGCCGCTGCAGGAGGTTGCCGCCAATGGTCGCCATGTTCCGCAACTGCGGGGTCGCCGCCAGCGACGCCGCTGCCTGAAGCGCCGGGTAGCGCTTGGCGATCAGCGGGTGTTCCTCGATCTGGGTCAGCGTGGTTAGCGCTCCGATCGTCAGACCGTCCGGTCCGTCTTCGATCCGGTCGTGCAGTTCGGCCAGCCGCTTGATGTCGATGACTTGGTCCGGGGCGATGAGATCGGCCTTCATCAGGGTGAGCAGATCGGTTCCCCCCGCGAGCAGTTTCGCCGAGGCGCCACGCGCCCGATCGCCGCCGTTCAACAAGGCAACCGCGTCATCGAGCGCGCGCGGGCTGGTATAGGCAAAGGGCTTCATGGCCGCGCGGCCTCCTCGCTTTGATCGCTCCGGTTGGCAAGCGCTGCGAGCACCCGGCGGCGGGTAATCGGATAGCAGCGCAGCCGCACGCCGATGGCATCGAACACCGCGTTGGCGATGGCCGGCGCGGTCGGCACGAGGGGAGGTTCTCCCACCCCCTTGGCGCCGGTGGAGTTCGCCTCGTTGTCTGGCACTCCGACCGCGGCGTGCGCGATGACCGGAACATCGGCAACCGTCGGCACGTGATACTCCTCCAGGTTGGCATTGAGGACGAGCCCAAATCGCTCGTCGACGACGCGCTCCTCCGTCGTCGCAAAACCGATTCCCTGGATGATCCCGCCGATGACCTGACTGTCGACCAGCGTCGGATTGATGATCCGCCCGTAGTCGTGCGAAGTCACGACTCGCTCCACGGTGATCTCGCCCGTCTCGACATCGACCTCCACCTCGACGCACTGCGCGCCGAAGGTGCGGATCGATTTGTCCGTGCGGTTGGGCCCCCGCGCCCCCTGGCCCTGCAACATGTGGGGTGCGATCTTTTCCGCCACTTCGGCCACCGCGATCGTTCGCCCGGGATCGCCATCGATCACCACCTGGCCGTCGCGCACTGTCAGCCGTGTGGCGCTGACTTCGAGGAGGGCGGCCGCCACGTCGAGCAGTTGTGTCTTGAGATCGGCGGCTGCGGCGCGCACCGCGGGCCCGATCGTCGCCTGCGTCGCGCTGCCAGAACTGACGGGTGAGTACGGGCCGACGGCGGTGTCTCCCAGGTGCAGCGACACCTGCGCCAGGGGGATGCCAAGTTCCTCTGCCGCGACTTGCGCCAACCCGGTGCGGGTGCCGGTGCCGATATCCTGCGTGCCGGTCACCACGTTGGCCGTCCCGTCCGCATTCAACATGATCCAGGCGTAGCCCGGATCGTGGCCTCCGCCGCCGACCCAATCGTGCGCGGCAAAACCAAAGCCGCGGCGTTTGCTCCCGGTCGGCGCGGGGCGCTCCCGTTCGGCCCAGCCAAACGCCGCCGTGACCCGGTCGTAACAGAGGCGCAGCCCCTCCGGCAGCGTGTACGGCTTGTCCGCCAACTGATCGATGTCGCTGTAGTTCCGCCGCCGCAACTCGACCGGGTCCATCGCGAGCGCCCGCGCCAGTTCGTCCATCGCCTGTTCGAGCGCGGCCGCCGCCTCGACGTGTCCGGGGGCGCGGAAGGCGACCGCCGGGCCCGTATTGGTGTAGACCGCGGTCTGATCGGTGCGCACATTCGGACAGCGGTAGAGGGTCTGGTACATGCCGCTGACATCGCTCGCCTCGCCCCCGGTCTGATAGGCCCCGACCGCTTGCTCGATTTCCGCCACGATCGCCGTCAGCGTCCCGTCGCCCATCGCGCCGAGGCGGACGCGCTGTCGGGTCGGGTTGCGGTTTCCCGCCGCCAGGTTCTCCGCCTCACGGTCGAGCATGAGTTGCACCGGCCGCCCCGCCTGGCGGGACAGCAGCGCGGCGATGACATCGTGCTTCCACGGGATCTGCTTCGCGCCGAAGCCGCCTCCCATGTGATGTTTGATCACCCGCACCCGGTGCGCGGGCAACCTCACCTTCGCCGCCACCTGCTCGCGGACGACGAAGACCGCCTGGGTGGAATCCCAGAAGGTCAGCGAATCGCCATCCCAGAATGCCGTGCAGCCATGCGATTCGAGCGCGTTGTGCAGCGCGCAGGGCGTTTCATATTCGGCTTCGACGACTACCGCCTGCCGCAGCCCACCTTCTGGGTCGCCCCGCTGATAATGCTTCGGTTCCCCAGCGATGTTTCCGTTTCCGCCTGGGTGAACGAGCGGCGCCCCAGGCCGCAGCGCCTCCGCGAGGTCGCTCACGAACGGCAGCGGCTCGTACTCGACTTCGATCAGGCGCAAGGCGTCCGCCGCCTGCTCGTCGCTTTCGGCCGCTACAGCGGCGACTTCATCGCCGATAAAGCGCACGGTGTCGGAGAAGAGACGGCCTTCCTCGTACCAATCAATGTCAGGCGCATTGTGCGCGCCCATGACGGCGTGGACGCCAGGCGCGTTCGCTGCCCGCGAGACATCGATCCGGGTGATCCGGGCGTGCGGCCATGGGCTGCGCAGCACCCGCGCGAAAAGTTGATTGGGGAGCCGGACATCGGCGGCGTAGATGGCGCGGCCGCTGACTTTCTCCCGCCCTTCCAGCCGGGTGTGAGGCTTCCCGACCACGGCAAGCTCCGCGTCGGCCGCCCACGGCGGGAGCGCGCCATCCTCCTCGATCAACTGGAGGTCGATTCCCTGTTCGCCGTTCGTCTTCCTGATCCGGAACGCAGTCATGCCGTGGTCCCTCCCGACTCAGCGGGGAGGCGGGGAGCACTTCCCGCGGCCAACCGGCCGGCCGCGAGAATGTTCCGGTAGGCGCCGCAGCGGCAGATATTGCCGGTCACGGCGCGCAGAATCTGGTCGTCGGTAGGGACCGGATGGGCCCTGAGCAGCGCGTAGAGACTCATGATCTGGCCCGAGGTGCAGAACCCGCACTGGAAGGCGTCGCAGGCGACGAACGCCTCCTGCAGCGGGTCCAGATCGTTGCTGCGCGCCAACCCCTCGATGGTCGTGATCGCGCGGTCCTGGCAATCACTCGCCAGCAGCAGGCACGAATACTTCGCCTGTCCATCGACGACAACGGTGCAAGCGCCGCAGTCGCCCATGTCGCAGACCTTCTTCGTGCCGGTCAGGCCCAGATCGTGGCGCAGGGCATCGAGCAACGTGCGCCGGGGTTCGACCATGATCGGGTATCGGCTCCCGTTCACGGTCAGTGTCACGGGCTGCGGGGGAGCGGTTTCCAATGCTGGCCCTCCGGGGTGCAATCGTCGGTGCGGCGCCCCATCACTGGGTTCACCGTTGCGAGTCGACCGATGCACGGGCCATGCCATGACGCCGGAAGGTGACACGGTTCCAGGGATTGGAAGCGCGCACCGAGTCGCGCCGGCCACCGCCGCTCATTGCAGGACACGGCCGAGGCGGTTTACGCGGCGGGAATCGGATTCCCCTGCCCACCAGCAAGCGGCAGGGTCGCCCCGGTGGACGCTTTGCGTCCGCGCGGCTGCTGGTGCTCGGCCAGGAAGTAGCTGCCGAAGACGAAGACCAGCGCCGCCAGCTGGGCGATCAAGCCCTGCCAGGTGCCATGCACGCCGAACCAGACCCCCAGCCAATACGGCAGCCGCTCCGCGCCCGGAATTGGCGAAATCGGCATCCAGCCCACCAGTTGCACGGTATGCACGGTCGAGCCGACCATCGTCACCAGCACCGTGGCAATCATCACCCCGGTCACGATCAGCATCTTCTTGTGCGGCAATTTTGCGTGCATCACCAGGGTCAACGCGGCGACGATGCCGGTTCCGGCAAGACCGAGCAGGACTCCCTGCACCACGATCCAGGGACCGGCGTCGAGCACCAGCGCCTGCAGGAAGAGGACCGTCTCCGCGCCCTCGCGGAAGACGCTGCTGAAGCCGAGCAGGACGAACCCGAGCGCCTGCCCAGCGATGCCGCCGATGAGGAGGCGGCGCCGGTGTTCGTGATGCTTGGCGATCCAGCGCGTCCAGTAGACCTTGTGGAAGAACCAGTTCATCACCAGCAGGAGGACGCCGATGGCGATCACGGAGACGATCGCTTCCAGTTGCTCGCTGTAGTGCCCGAAGGAGAGGAGCGCGTTCTGGGCCAACACGAAAAGCAGGGCGGTGACGAGCAGCGCGGCGAACGCCCCCAAGGCGAGCGGCCGCTTGAACTGCCGGTTCGCGCCGATCATGCTGGCGAGCAGGGAGGCGAGAATCAGCACCGCTTCCAGTCCCTCGCGGAAGACGATGGTCGCCGAGTTGAAGATGATCGCGGCGGGCGCCGTTCCGGCCGCGAGGGCAGCCTGGGCATCGGCCAGGGAGTGATCGAGCGCCTCCCGCGTGGCGGTCAATTCATTGATCCCGGCGTGGTTGGTCAGCAACGCGTGCAGACCATGCGTCTGCCCGTCCCCTTCCCAGAACAGGCGCTCCACCCGCAGGGCCTCGTCCGGGGTGAAGGCCAGCAGGCGCTTCTCCGGACCGGTCTCGAAGATCGCGTACGCCTCGACCCGCGACGATTCCGCCTGCTGGTACTGACCAGCGGCGGCGGCGGCAAGCACCTGATCGAGCAGCGAATCAAGGACATCGAAATCGGAATCGCCACTCTGCGCCAGCCACGCCTTGGGGTAGATCCCTTTCAGGGTTTCGGTCAATACCGCCGCCTGGCGTTCGATCGCCGCGGGCGCGGCGACCGTCTCATGCGAGGCGGCGGCGGCGATCGCCTGCTGGAGGGAGTCGAGTTCGGTCGCGACGTCGTTCGTCGCGGTGGCATCGATGTCTCGCAGGGGAAGGCGCAACTCGGCAAAGGCGCCACGAGCGCCGTCGAGGAAGGCCGCTGCCTCCTGGATCTCCAGATCGAGCGTGACCTGGCCCCCCTTGACGCCGCGGCCATATTCGACCGGCACCAGGGAGAGGTAGCGCAAGAGTTGCCCCCCGCGGCGGGCCAGTTCCGCCGTCGAGAGCGGCGCGGCGCGGAAACTGCGCACCACATCCATCGTCGCTGTTGCTTGACGTTGCAATTGGGCCAGATCGCCGGCATCACCCGCGCGCAGCAGCGACTGGAACGCGGTGTCTGCCTTCGCCCCTTCCCCGGCCCCGACTTGCTCCCGGTAGGACGGTGACAGAATCCTCCAGTAGCCCGTGGCGAGACCGAGCGACTGCGCCTGACCAGCGGTCAGCCCATCCGCGGTGGCATCCGACACCTCGTCGAGGGCCGATTCAAGGCGCGCCTGGTAGGTATCGAGCAGATCGGCGGAAATGGCCGCGGCAGCCGCCTCCGGCGCCACTTCGCCCTGGCGGAGAGCGACCACCGCTTGCGTAGCGTCGGCGCTGGGCCGGGCGAAGATGGTGGTCGGCCGGAAATCGCGCAGGAGAAGCCATGCCGCCGCGGTATCGGCATCACCGGCCCTCGCCGCGGTGAGCGTTTCATGGAACGAGGCGGCGACCAACGCGGACCATACCCGGCCATGCGCCAGCGAGAGCGCGCTGGCATCGCCGCGTTTCGCCGCCTCCTGCGCCGCGGCAACAGCGGTGCGGATCGCATCGCGATCGACGCTGTCGCCGATCGCGGGGAGGAAGTTTTCGACGCTCGCGGCGGCCTCGCTCGCGGCCCTGACCGCATCCTCGGAATGGCCTGCCAGCAGGGCGGCTTCGGCGTCGAACAGCGCCGACCGGATCTCTCGCCCCGACTGCGCCGGAGCATCAGATAGCGGAGCCGAGCCGGCCATGACCGGCAGTTGCGGCGAGAGCAGGCCGAGGATGACGACGCCCACCAGAACGAATCGCGCGAGCAGGGACACCGATCTACTACTCCTCGTCCCGATGCCGGGAGGAGCATCAGCCGCGCCGGCGAGCGATCAGGGGAGGCAGATTCCCCCGGAGGGCGCAGTGACGCCCCAACCGGGGCGGTTTCAAAGACAACCCGCGCCAGCGGGCGGCCTTGAATTTCGATCGTGTTCAAACTGTGCGAGGGGGAGTGCGTTACACTGGCCCCCGCGCGGCTCCCGACGAATCGCTTCGGCTCGGTCGCCGCTTCTATATCCGACTGAATCAGTCGGATATAGCCACAGGCTAGCAACGCCCTGACATCATGTCAAGCACTCGCGCGGCAGCAATCAGCACGCCGCGGCGCTCAATTTGCATCTGGCGTTCGCGGAGACACCCGGTCCTGGTGAAGCGCCAAACGGGCCGCACCCTGGCCAGGGCAGGAGGCATTGCCGGAATGCCGTGCGGGCCCTCACCCCAACCCCTCTCCCGTCGAGTCGGGAGAGGGGCTTTTGGCTTGGCCATCGGCGCCTGTTCCTCACGTCTTCATCCGGATTTCGTATCTGCTACCGACGCTCAAAGCCCCTCGCCCCGCGCACGGGGAGAGGGGTTTGGGGTGAGAGGCGACATCGGCACAGCGACACTGATCACCCGGATTCCGTATGAGTTGTTTTCGCTCCGCCGGCCTACGACGGCGTGACCGGCGTGACGTCCAGCGGCACCAGTCCGGCCTCGATCTCGGCCCGGTGCGGTTCCAGGAACGGCGGCAAGGCGAGGCGTTCGCCGAGGTGCGCGGCGTCTTCATCCGTCGCAAACCCGGGTCCGTCGGTAGCGATCTCGAACAGGACGCGGCCCGGTTCGCGGAAATAGAGCGATTTGAAGTAGTAGCGATCGATCACGTCGGTAATCCCGATGCGAGCCTGACGGACGCGGTCGCGCCAAGCGCGGTGCTCCGTATCGTTCGCGGCGCGGAAGGCGATGTGGTGCACACCGCCACGGCCCAACTGCGTGGGCGGCAGATCGGGGCGCTCCTCGACGCGCACTTCGGTTCCAGGGCCGCCCGGTCCCGTTTCAAACACCACCGTGCGAAGCGAGGGGTTGTCGAGCGCCGGCTCGTCCTTGCTCTGGCGAAAACCGAGCACCTCCGTCAGCACGTGCGCGGTCGGCGCGAGCCGCTCCACCGCGAGCGAGACGTGATTGAGCCCGCGGATCTGCGCCTCCACCGGCACTGGACTCTTGCCCCACGGCGAGAATCCGCGATCGGAGCCGCCGGCCACGAGCGCCAGGCGCTGCCCCTCGGGATCGCGAAAGCGGAGCGTGGGATAGCCCGCGATCTCGGCAATCGGATCGTGTGGTACCCCACGCGCGGCGAAGCGGTCCGCCCACCAATCGAGCGCGGCGCGGTCGGGAACGCGCAAGCCAATCTCGACGATGCCACCCGTTCCCGGCCGGTTCGGGCCCATTCCCGACCAGTCGAAGAAGGTCACTTCCGTGCCGGGATTGCCGAGTTCATCGCCGTAGAAGAGGTGATAGGCCGACACGTCGTCCTGATTGACGGTCTTCTTCACCAGACGCAGACCCAGAGTGTTGGTATAGAAGTCCAGATTCCGCGGGGCGTTCGCGGTAACCGCGGTGACGTGGTGCAATCCGCCGAGTTCCACTGGTTATTCCTTTCCGCGCGTGAGTCGGAAGCGCCGGTCTCATCGAACGACAATCCCCTGATCCACGGAGCATATGTGAGGCCAGCGTCGGCTGCGAATCGGCGCACCGACTCAACTACCGCGCCGTGCGACAGAGGTGTCATGGCGAGCCGGCGCGAGGAACCGCGGCGGCGGTCGCCATCACTGCCTACGCCGAGGTCCCTCCTGCGTCGGGACGACACCAACGGGGTTCGTCTGAACGACACACCTCCTGCCCGCCGCTCTGGCGGCGTCGTGTGCCTTGCCCGGCCTACGGCAGTTTGGTGATCGCGTGCAGGATCCAGTAGACGGCGTAGGAGAGGACGATGCACGCCGGGATGGTCACGATCCAGGCGGTGATGATTCGCCCCGCGATCCCCCAGCGCACCGCGGAAAGACTCTTCGTGGCGCCGACACCGAGAATGGCCGAGGAGATGACGTGGGTCGTGGAGACCGGAATCCCGAAACGGCTCGCGGCCTCGATCACGGTTGCCGCGGCGGTTTCGGCGGCGAAGCCATCGATCGGGCGCAACTCGACCACGCGCAGTCCCATCGTGCGCACGATGCGCCAGCCGCCCATCGCCGTGCCCAGTCCCATCGCCGTCGCCGCGCCCAGGATCACCCAGAGTGGCACCGCCCATTGATCCCCGGTCCAGCCAGAGTAACTGGCGACCGCCATCGTCAATACGCCCATCGTCTTCTGGGCGTCGTTGCTGCCGTGGCTGAAGGCCATGTAGGCGGCGGAGACGATCTGCAAGCGCCCGAACACCCGGCTCACGGTCAGCGGCCGGGAGCGCGCGACGATCCAGAGCAACACGGTCAAGAGCAGGAGCGCGACGAGGAAACCAAGCACCGGCGAGAAGGCCAATCCCTGGAACGTCTTGGTCAAGCCGCCGATCTGGATCACCTCCCAGCCGCCGGAGGCGACCCCCGCCCCGACGATGGAGAAGATCAGGGCGTGACTGGAACTGGAGGGGATCGCCAGCCACCAGGTCACCAGATTCCAGATGATGGCCGAAATGAGCGCGGCGGCGACCAGTTGTTGCGTGGCGACTTCCGGCGGCACGATGCCCCGCCCGACCGTGGTCGCCACCGCCGTTCCAGTCAGTGCGCCAACGACATTCAGGATGGCCGCCATGCTCACGGCCCGGCCGGGCGAAAGCACGCGCGTCGCGACCGAGGTCGCGATGGCGTTGGCGGTGTCGTGAAACCCGTTGACGAAATCGAAGGCAAGCCCTAGCGCCACAATAATGATCAGGACGATCAGCTCGGGCTCAACCATGCTTCAGGAAGATGCCTTCGAGGACGTCAGCGACGTCTTCCGCACGGTCGGTGGCCCCTTCGAGCAGACCGTAGATTTCGCCCCAGCGCATGCAGCGAATCAGACTCTGGATATCGACCGCGTCATCGTACAGCGTTGCCAGCGCCTGGCTGAGCGTGTCATCGGCCTCGTTCTCCAGCCGGTGCACCTCCAGCACACAGCGGCGGATTTCGTCGCCATGCTTGCCGACATCAACGAGCAGCGGCATCGCTTTGGCGAGGGTCTGCGCCTGCTCGTGGAGAATGCGCACCAGCAACCGCGCCGGCTCGGTGGCCCCAGCCAACCGGTAGAGCAGCAGCCGCTTGCCCGCCTCTTCCGCGTCATCGACCAGATCGTCCAACTCGACGGCGAGGGTGCGAATGTCCTCGCGGTCGAGCGGGGTGACAAAGGTGCTGTTCAGCGCGCTGAAGATGCGGTGGGTGATCTCATCGCCGCGATGCTCGAGGTCGCGCAGGAGCCGCACATCGCGCTCGCGATTCCCGTCGTTGGTCACCACTTCCACCAACGCCGCGGTCACTTCCGCGGCGTTCGTGGCGGATTCGCGAAAGTGATCGAAAAATTGCTCGTCTCGCGGAAGAAATCGGGCCAGAACCATGGCATTCCTGACTGTGTTCGCGCTCCCGGTCGCTCCTGGAGTCGCTCCATCCCGGTTAACAATGACACAACATTGTCAGTCCATACTACGTACCCCACGACGTTGGCCGCCAGCGGGTCCGGGAGGCTCACATCGAACCGATCGCGATCGCTTTGGTGTTGGTGGCGGCCGTCATTCACGCCTCCTGGAATCGGGTGCTGCATGCCGAGGAGGACCGCGTCGCGGCGATGGCCGTGGCCGGGTTGGCGGTCGGCGTCATCCTCCTGCCGGCCATCATCCTCGCGCCGCCGTGGGCCGCGCTGCCGCAGATCGGCGGCTCCGCGACGGCGCACGTCTTCTACGCGCTCTGTCTCACCGCCGCCTACCGCCGCGGCGCCCTCTCGATCGCCTATCCGCTCGGCCGGGGCGTCGCGCCGCTGCTCGTCACCATCGGCGGTTGGCTCCTGCTGGCCGAGCAACCCGATCTCCAGGCGATTCTCGGCGCGGCGGCGCTCGCCATTGGCTTGGCGCTCATCGGCGTCTCCGGGGGCCGCGCCGGGCAGGGCGCGGCGGTCGGCTTCGCGCTGCTCACCGGCCTGACCATCGCCGCCTACTCGGTCATCGACGCCAGCGCGGTACGGCTGGTCTCCCCAGCTGGCTATCTTGGCGCGGTTCTTGCCGTGCAGGGGATCGTGCTGACCACGATGATTCGCGGCGATCGCATTCGCCTCCGCGCCGGGTTGCGCTCTGGCATCCTGATCGCCATCGGGTCGGTCAGCGCCTACCTGCTCGTCCTGTATGCCTTCCAGCGTGCTCCCGCGGGGCGCGTCTCGACGTTGCGAGAATCGTCCGTATTGATCGGTCTGCTTCTTTCCGGCGAGCGGCCGCGCCCAGCGGTCTGGCTCGGCGCGTTGCTTGTGCTTGTCGGCGCCCTATTCGCCGCGGGATAGCCCCGCCCGACCCCTCGGGGGAGGACGGGGCGGGCTCGACGGCGACAGGTGGGGCACCCGTTGCCCGCTTCCCCAACCGGAGACCGCACGATACCGATTGCTTGTGCCCAGCACCAGGCGAATACACTCGATTCAGCCGCGAAGATCTGCCACTGTTCGCCGCGGCGGGATCGACCCCTGCCTGACGGCGCACTCACGTCGCCGCGTCGGGGTGGAGCGCGGGCATCGGCAAGCGGACGGTGAACGTGCTGCCCGCGCCTTCGACGCTCTCGACCGCGATCGTTCCCCCGTGTTGCTGGACGATTTGCTTGACCCCGGCCAAACCGATACCGGTGCCCTCGATACCACCGACGTTGCCGCCACGCCGGAAGCGGTCGAACAGGTGAGGCAAATCGGCGGCCGGGATGCCGATGCCCTGGTCGCTTACCGCCAGCACCGCCCCGGCTCCCTTCGCATCGTCCTCGCGACGGAGTCGAACGACGACCTCGCCGCCGTCCGGGCTGTACTTGACCGCATTCCCCAGCAGATTGCCGAGCACCCGTTTCAACCGCGATTCATTCCACTCGCCAAGTGTCGGAGCGGATTCGGTTACAACCCGAATGGCGAGATCGTCGCTGCCGCGCGCCGCCTCGGCGCACTCCTCGATCAAGACTGTGAGATCGATTGGGGCACGGTGCAATCGAAGTGGACGGCCGGCGCGCACATGGGCCACGTCGAGAAGTTCGTCAATCAGCGCCGTCGCCCGATCCAGCCCCTCCTCCAGCCCGCTCAAGCCCGACTCCAGTTTGCCCGGATCGTCCAGCCCACGGCGCAGCAACTGCGCCTGCCCTTTGGCGGCAGTGAATGGGTTCTTTACATCATGGGCAAGCGCGTCGAGAAAGGTGATCCGCTCCGCCTCGTTCACCTTGCGGTCCGTAATGTCCGGGCTGCTTCCCACCATGCCGATCGGTTCGCCGGAGGGTCCGAACCGTGGCCCACCGAACGACTCGATCCAGCGCCAGGTCCCGTCCGCGCGGCGCACCCGCGCCTCGGCATGGAACGGTTTGCCATCGCGCAGGGCAGTCAAGAACGCGTCGAGGTAGGCATCGGCATCGTCCGGGTGGAGCAGCACCTGCCAGTTTGGCCCGCGTATTTCCTCCTCCGATGCCCCAAAGAACGCGGCATAGGCGCGGTTGACGAATTCGATGCTACCCGCGGCGTCGGTCGCCCAGATGATCACGGGCGTCTCGTCCGCCATCGTCCGAAAGCGCGCCTCGCTTTCGCGCAACGCCGCTTCCCGTATGGCGATGGTTTCGGCCATCGTCTCCACCGCCTTGCCCAGGCGGTTGAGTTCGGACGTGGCGGTCGCAGGCAAAGGCACCGTGCGATCACCCGCGGCGACACTTTCTACCGATCGCGTCAGGGTGGCGAGTGGGGTCGCCAGGCGAGCGGCAAGCCACCATGCCGCCACCCCGGTCACGATCAGCAGCGCCAGAGTCCCTCCGAAGACGACCCGCCGCACCTCGGCATGGCCGGCGCGGCCGACGGTGGCATCCAACAGGAGGGGCACCACCACCAGCAACGGCACCAGACTCGCCGTTCCCAGCGCCAACGCCAGCCGGGGTCCCAGGGTGCGGCCATCGAAGCACTCCAGGCGCCCGCTGAGCCATGGGAGGGTCATGATCGCCGCTCCCCGCACGAGGGTGGCCGCCCCCAGGTAGAGGTACGCCGTATCGACCCGGAGCCCGACCGCAGCCCACACCAGCAGGGGCGCCGCCCCTCCGACGAGGTGCACCGCGGAGTACACCGCGGCGGGAAGCCGCGGCAGCAATTGGGCCAACACGACCGCCACCCCGCTGACGAGCAGCAGCACGCCGCACGCGACCGAGGAGAGGCCGAGTGCGGCCGGGATGGGACCCGCGAGCCGCGGCTCGAGCATGTACGCTGCCCCCTGGACCGCCTGTGCCGCGCCGAAGACGAGGCCGAGGGCATCGGCGCGCGGAGCGGGACAAGGCGCCGGCACCGGGCGCAGCGCGGTAAGAATCAGCGCCACGGCCAGAAGACCGAGCGTCGCGGCGCCGGGGACCATGCCTTGCCGCCAGAATTCCGCGGCGAACCACAATTGCGGGGCCGCCACCAGCGCCAGGACAGCCAGCATCACGCGGGGCCCGGGCACAATGACCGCCAGCCACAGCAGTGCCAAACCGCCCAGCGCCCTGACCGCGCCGCGGAGCTCCGAATCGACCGGCGACGACAGCGGCGCGGGCGGGAGGATGAGGAGCGACACCCCGAGGAGCAGCAAATAGACGCCGCCGACCCAGCGCAACGCCCCGACCCGCGGCATCGACCGCGCCCAGGTGGTCCCCACGGCGGCATCGCCCACCCCGAAGCGGGGAAGCGGCGCCGCGGCCGCGGCGGATGCCGTCAGGCACATGTCGTCTGCCGGAAGGAACCGGCGCGGCGCGCGTGCACTCATGGTCGCATAGTGGTAGGAAGCGCGCCCGATGTCAACTTGGCGCGTGAATCGCCGCGTTCTGGTGCTACAGAGCGCACCTGGCGGTAGCCCTGGCCGGCGGGTTCACGACCCTCCGTGCCCACGGGACCGCTGGATGCACGTCCGGCCGCCAGCAGATGGCGATGCAATGACCGCCGGGCGCGGAGCCAGCGAGATGAGAATCCCCTGCCCTATCGGCTCCGCCCACGACACGTCCCTGTTGTCAGATACGAACATATGTTCTATACTCCGTGAATGGGCAGAGTTCAGTACATTGAACGCCCCTGTGCTTCGGCCCTCAACCGCGTGCGCGGCATGCCCTTTGGCTGGTCGCTGAACCCCTATCGCGGCTGTGTGCACGGCTGCCACTACTGCTACGCCAGAGCCAGCCACGCCTACCTGGGGATGAACGCGGGCGACGATTTTTCGAACCGCATCGTCGTCAAGACCAACATGCCCGAGGTGCTCCGCCACGAACTGGGCCGACCATCCTGGGCGCGGCAGCGCGTGGCGATCGGCACCGCGACCGATGCCTACCAGCCATGTGAAGGACGCTACCGACTCACGCGCCGTTGCCTGGAGGCGTTCCGCGATTTCGATACTCCAGTCAGCATCGTCACCAAATCGACTCTCGTGCTGCGCGATCGCGATCTCCTCATGGCGCTGGCGGCGGGAGCGGGCGCCACCGTTCACTTCACCATCACCACCCTTGACGATACCCTCTGGAGAGTCCTCGAACCGGGCACGCCGCCACCCCACCAGCGGCTCCAGGTGATGCGCCGTCTGGCCGACTCGGGCATCCCCTGCGGGGTGTTCCTCGCGCCGGTACTGCCGGGGATCACCGACTCCGAAGCCTCGATCGCGGCGGTGGCCGCCGCGGCACAGGAACATGGCGCGCTATCGTTCTGGTCCTCGGTGCTGCGTCTCGCCCCACTCGTCAAGGAGCACTACTTCGGCTTTATCGGCGACGCGTTCCCCACGCTCGCTCCCCGCTACGCGCGGGCTTATGCCGAGACGAACGCTCCTGATGCGTACCTGCGGGCGATGGAAGCGCGCATCGCCCGCATCCAGACGCAATTCGGGTTCGATCAGGACCCGGCGCGGGAGCGTCCCTCCGCCGGCCGGCCCGTGCCATCATCAATTCCGCGTTCAGCACGCTCGCAACAACTCGCGTTGCCGATTTAATTCCGTTCAGCGTTCAGAGGGCGCCCAGCGCTGTCGCACTCCGTGGTCTGCCAGTTTTCATTCATTACTTCAACTGATAAGATGCCTGGGCAAGAGACGGGATGGTGATGAGAGCAAGGATGCCGGCGCGCACATTCGCCCCGCGCTGTACCCGGCAGGTCCGGGTTCACGTGGTACTGGCCGGCGAATCCGTCATGATGCATTGGCCCTGGCCGCGCTGGACTCTTGCCACTTCGCTGATTGAAGACGCGGACCAGCTGCCTCGCATGTCTTCTGCTCGCGTCTGGACCGGACGATCGGGACCCAGTTGACGTTCGTCGGTGCAAAGTGAAAGGAGACCGCCAATGGACGCAACGCGTTTCGATGACCTTGTGCGCCAGTTGAGCCAGCACCGCCCCCGACGCACCGTGGCAGGGGCGCTTGTCGCGGTCTGGGTCGGACTCTTTGGCGTCAAAGCGGGAGGAGAACGGGCCGCGGCGAAGCGTGCCTCAATCCCCCTCGGCGGCGCGTGCAATGATCATCACGAGTGCTACAACGACATCGACGCGATCACCCGTCCCGATCTCAATTACCAGAACCAGCTGGTCTGGTGTATGGAGAACGGCTTCTGGCAAGATGGGGAGCGCAATTGTTGCCGGTACGAAGGCGGACTCTGCTGGGTAGACGGCCACTGTTGCCGCGACCTCCAGTGTGTGGGCGGGTATTGCGGAGGCGTGAGCTTCGATTAGACCGCCGGCGTCGCAATCCATGCGGTGCCACCTGACGCGCGGTAACCGGGATTTCGCACCGTGGCACCGTGCGAAGCTGGGCCTCGGGCTCCCTGAGCGTAACCCGGAAGAGCAACGAGTCGCCGGTCGCTCCATCACGGTCGCGCCACCCGGAGCATCCCGGCGTTGCGGGCGGCCATGGCGCGATTGACGCCAGCACCGATGCTGCCGCGCCAACCTGACCGCGGAACCTGCGGGCAAGGTAGTCAGATACGGTAGTGCCAGGCGGTTGACTGGATTCGTTCGGAAAGGCAAGGGCGGAGGCGTGCGGCAGTCACTGGTGATGCTGGTGATGCTCCTGGGACTGGGGAGTGGCGGCTGGCCGCCTTCCACCGTCCAGGGGGCGACGAAATCTGATCTCTCCGCGGTGTCAGTCGGCGAAAACGACTGCTCGTTCCTGATCCAGTTCGGCGAAGATCCGCGGCCGCGGCTGGGGGACATCACTTGCGGCACGCTCACCGTTCCCGAGAATTGGAATGACCCGGAGGGGCGTCAGATTCAGATCGGCTATACCGTCCTGAAAAGCACCAGTGCGTCGCCAGAACCTGATCCCGTGGTGTACCTCGACGGCGGACCAGGCGGAAGTCCCCTCACCGGGGTGCTCACCTTTGCCGATCTGTTCGCGGGCCTGCGCCAAAGCCGTGACGTCGTGCTCTTCGATCAGCGCGGGGCGCGGCACTCCTCCGAGTTGCGGTGTCAGGGTCTTGGCGGCGATCAGCCAGGGTTGGCGGGAGATACCACAGGAGCCGCCCCCCCTGCTCTCCTCTATCCGGCTGAGATTGCCGATCCGTACGCGGTACTGCAGCAGGCGCGGCAGGAGGTGGGACCGGCGGCGACCGCCTGCGCTCGCGAGATTGCCGCGAGCGGCATCGATCTCCGGCAGTACAACAGCATTGCCAGCGGCAACGACACGGTCGCGCTGATCAAGGCGCTGGGGTACGACACCTACAACCTCTATGGGCTGTCATATGGCACGCGGCTGGCGCTGGTCATCATGCGCGATCACCCGCACAGCGGCATCCGCAGCGTGGTCCTCGATTCCAGCTTTCCACCCCAAATCAATGGATTCGAACGCTATCCCGAAGAGTTCCACGAAGTCGTCATTCAACTCTTTGCCGATTGCGCGCTCGATCCGACCTGCGGCGCCGCCTTTCCCGACCTCGAGCGGCGCTTCGTTGCCTTGCTCGACCGCCTCGCCACCGCGCCCCTTGTCACCGCGGATGGCGAATCGGTCACTGACCGGGATCTCGTGCAGTTGATGCAGCGATTGAGTGGGACCATTCCCGCCGTCCCCTTCATCCCCCTCATGATCGCCGAGATGGAGCAGGGAGACACCACCCTGTTTGCAGCGATCGCCACCGGGACGCTTTTCATCGATCCCGCGGCCGAGGCGACGCCTCAGGATGCAGTCGCCACCACCCCCGAAAATGCGAACGTCCCGGCGACACCACAAGTCATCACCGACGGCAATCCCTCCCTCGCCGATGCGTTTCTCGACCAACTGCAGCAGCGCATCGAAACCCTTCCGGACGATGAGGCTGACGCTCTGGTGAGTGCCCTCCTCGGGTTGAATGTGCTGCCACGAGAGCGCGAAACACTGACGGCACTCGTTCAGAGCGCGATCGACGATCCTCTCGTCCGTGACGATCTCCTCGACATCGTGCAGGCGATGCAAGAGCAAGATGTGCAAGCGGTCTTCGCCATCGTCGCTGACCGAATTTCGCTGCTGGACTTCCTGACGTTCGGCATGACGTTGCCGCAGTTCAATGCCATTGAATGCAATGAGGAGATCCCGTTCCAGTCGTTTGAGGAGACCGTCGCCACCGCGCGGTCCCTGGCCATCCCCGAACTGGCGCTTGGCGTGGAGCAGGCAATGGCCAATCAGTTTGCGATCTGCGAGGTCTGGCCTTCCGGCCACGCTCCGGCAATCGAAGCGCTCCCCGTCACGAGCCCCATCCCCACGCTCATCCTGGCGGGCGCGTACGATATGCAGACTCCTGTCTCCTGGAACAAGTCAACATTCGTGACCCTGCCGAACGGAGTGTTTGTCGAGTTTCCCATGTCCGGTCATGGCGTCATCACGTATTCAGTGTGTGCCCAGGATGTGGTCGCCGCCTTCATCACGGCTCCACATGTCCTGCCGGATACATCCTGTGTGGCCGCTCTCAAACCAGCCTGGGTGCTGCCACCCGAGGCCGAGGGCGCATCCGACCATCCGATCTCCCCGGCAACCGCGACCACCGGAGACGCAATCGCACCCTGAGCGAGGACAAAGCGGACGTGGCGCAGATGCGAGACGATGTTCAGGCCACGCCCACGGGGCAAGGTCGGTCACCAGAGCCCCGCCCATCCGCTCCGGCGGCGTCGGCGACACTGACGCGGCGGGATGGGATCCTGCGGTACCGCGTTGGCTTTGCCGTTGTCGCGCTCGCGGTCCTTGTCGTGTTTCTCCTGCTGCCGGTGGCGCTGCTCAGCCTTCTCGACGAGGTGCGTCATCCTCCCAGCCAGGGCACCGGCTACCTGCTGCCGCCGGCAACAGGTCCCGCTCCCGACGATTACACGGCCATCCACCTCGACGATGTCGCCCTGGACGAGTTGCGGCGAACCCTGGAGATCCGCGTCTCCGGCTACCACGTGTGCCGAACCAGTTGCGCGCACACGGATGAGCTCATCTTCTTCTCGGTCCGTGCCGAAAACCGGGTCGGCGAGGGCCTGCCGCCGTCGGCAAAAATCCCGCTGCCGGCAGAGACTGCCGCCATTGACGCCACGATCACCCTTCCCGTTGACGGCGAACTGCTTCGCTACCCGTTCGACCGCTACCGATTGGTAGAGGCCATCGCGGTGGAGCGCCGTGAAGCGGGACTTCCACCACGCATGTTGACGGCAGCGGAGATCGAGGGTCGGCTGTTCATGACCGTCCAGGAGCATATCCCACGCCTGAATCTGGTTGAAGTTCCCACCGCCGCAGAGGACCAGCGGCCGGCGGCTGGCGACTTTGCGTACCTCGGCGTCTGGACGCTGATCTTCGTGCGTCCCCTCTACCTGCAGGTGCTGGTCGTATTGGCAGTGCTGATGGTGGCCGTGGCCGCGGCCTGTACGGTCTTGTTACGGCCACTCAACGACTTGATTCTCAATACTGGCGGCCTGATATTGGGAATTTGGGGCGTGCGCGCCCTTCTGCTCGGCAGCCTGCCACCCAACACGACGGTGGTGGATGTCATCTTGACCGCCATCATCCTGCTGCAGTTGACGGCCGTCGCGGTGCGCGTACTCAACGATCTGCATGATCGGGGTGGCCTGCAAGTGCTGCCATGGGCGCGGACGCTTACGGGTGAGCGGCGATTGGACCAATAGGGTTCGGGAGCGCGAGCAGCATCGAGGGTGCTCTCGCGCACGAGCGTCAATGTCGGGCGGGGTACGGAAGAGGTCAGTAGTAATCTTGATTCGTCCTCGTCGCGAGGACGGGCAAAATCAAGAGGATCCCCAGATGATCGAGCGGCAACAGCGACGGCGCATCAGCAGGCGCGGCTGTTTCTGTAGGGTGCGGCTGGAGATTTTCGCCAGCCTTCCGGTCGCCAGCGAGGGACCATATAAATGAGCGCGAACGCCAACACAGATGTCCCCGCGTTGCGCTTGGCCGCGGCGCTCCTGCTCTTCGGGCAACTCCTCTACATCGTGATTACGCAGTTCCACACCGGCGGTGACGCCAACAATCACCCCGCCATTTTCACGGCGTACGCCGCCAGTGGGATATGGACGGCGGTACACCTGGGTCAGTTCGCGGCCATGGCGATCCTGATCGCGGGGCTGATCGCCCTGTGCCTCTCCCTGGACCGCGACGATGGCGTCGCGCGCTGGACGGGTCGGTTCGGCGCCGCATCGGCGGTGACCGCGCTGGCGCTGTACGGCGCCCTACAGGCGGTCGATGGGGTCGCCAACAAGCAGGCCGACTTCGCCTGGGTGAACGCGCCGGACGCCGAGAAGGCGGCGCGCTTCGCGAGCGCCGAGGCCGTTCGCTGGGTCGAGTGGGGGATGCGGAGTTACCACGATGTCGCGCTGGGTCTCGCGCTCATCCTGGGCGCGGCTGCGATCAGCAAGACCGCCTCGATTCCGCGGCCGATCGCTGTCCTGGTGGCACTCAGCGGGGTCGCCTACCTGGCGCAGGGCTGGATCGTTGGCAGCGAAGGCTTCTCGCAGGCCGAGTCGATCGCCATCGTGCTTGCTTGGCTCCTGAGTCTGATGTGGATGATCTGGCTCGTTATCGCCGTCCGGCGGATCCCGATCGCGTAGCGCAGTCAACATCAGGACGATCTTGAAGGCCGCAAAGAAGCCGTACGCGGTTTGGCGACACCGGGTGCGTCATCGCGGCCAGCCGATCACGCTCGATGCAGGCGCCGAAAGACGAACACCCTATCACGCCAATGAACCGCCGTCTGCCACAAGCACCAGCGCCTCCCCTGGTGAGCAGCACGGTGGCCCACCCAAACGAAGATCACATGCTGATCGCCGCTGCCGCAGGTCTATCACATGACGAACTGGAGCGAAGGACGGGATCAGTCGTCTTCGGGTTTCTCATCAGTACCCTGGTCCGGAGGCATCCAGGAACCCGCGGACGACGCTATTTGGCTCGGCTTCATCGGGAACCTGCCGCCGACTGGAGCGTGGTATCGGCGTCTGGCCTTCCTCTTGCGTGCCCACACAGAGCGCCCGCGCTGGCTCGCGGCTCCTCCCCGCGTCGATCCGGAAAGGATCTCCCGTGCCATCATCCCGGTCATTTCCCCGCTTTCTCACCTCTCTCGCCATGATCGGTCTGCTGCTGGCGACAGGCAGCGGCGCGGCCGCGCGGCCCGCCACGCCCATCGCCACGCCGGGGGCATCCCCAGACTCGCGCGGTGTTGCTCCGCTTCCGCTGACCGGGGAGCGCCGCGCCGCGTTCGAGGCGTATGTCGCCGCTGCCTTGTTGCGCTACAACGTGCCGGGCGCCTCCGTCGCCGTCGTCCAGAACGGCGACGTCGTCTACCTCAATGGTTTCGGAGTCACGGTCGCCGGCGGCACGCAACCGGTCACGCCCGATACCATGATGATGATCGGCTCGATCACCAAGTCGATGACCACGATGCTGGCGGCCACGCTCGTCGACGACGGCACCATCGCCTGGGACAGCCATCTCGTCGATCTGCTGCCCGGTTTCGCGGTCGCCGATCCGTCGCTGGCGACGAGCTTGACCGTTCGCGATGCCTTCTGTAATTGCTCCGGTATTCCCGGGCAGAATCTCGAATCCTATTTTGCGGGACTGCCGCCATCGCCCGAAACCGTCGTCCAGTCGCTGGCGAACGTTGCCCCAACCGCCCCACCGGGCGAGCGCTACCAGTATGCCAACGCGCTCATCGCCGCCGGTGGTTATGCGCTCGGCGCCGCCAATGGCAGCCGGGGTGACCTGGGCGTCGCCTACGACACGGCGCTGCGGGAACGGGTCCTGGGACCGATCGGGATGACCCACTCCACCTTCGATCAGGCGGCTGTGCTGGCCAGCGGCAATTACGCCCTGCCCCACTCGTTCGACCTCAGCGGTTCCCTGCGCCGGATTCCCCTGGTCGAGGAGAGGAATCTGCTGCCGATCCGCCCGGCGGGGGGACTCTGGTCGAACGCGCGGGAGATGGCGCGCTATCTCCAGACCGAACTGTCCGGTGGCGTGGCGCCGAACGGCACGCGGGTGGTTTCGACGGAGAATCTGAGCGCGACCTGGACGCCAACCGTGCCAATCCCCACCTTCCCTGGGGTCTCATCGTCGATGGCAGCGTCGCAAACGGGCTACGGGATGGGGTGGATGCTCGGCGAATACCACGGGTTGCGATTGATCAACCATGCCGGGGGCACCAATGGCTTCAGCGCGGAACTGGGGTTCCTCCCCGCGGCCAATCTGGGCATCGTCATCCTCTCGAACTCGCTCGCGGCGGGGATAGTCGTCGGGGCGGCCTTTCCGTACGCCGTCCAGTTCCGGCTGCTGGAAATCCTCTTCGGCCAGCCACCGCAAATCGACGCCGAACTGGCGCCGCTGACCGCCGCGCTGGCGGCTTCCCAGCCACAACTGGCGCCGGGGGTCGATTCCGCAGATGTCGCACCGTATCTGGGCCGCTACACCGAACCGGAACTGGGGGAGGTCACCGTTTCTCTCCGCGACGGCCGACTCGTCTTCGACACCGGGGCGGTCCGCTCCGAGTTACGTCCCCGCGCCGCTGACGGAGGCGCCGACCTATCTGTTTCTCGACCCGCCGTTGTCGCTCTTTTCGCAGGTTGCCGGAGCCACGGTGACGTTCGCCGGCGGGGATGCCGCGCCTCGGTTGATCCTGACCATCCCGGCCAATCCGACCGCGCCGGCACAGGAGTACGTCTTCGCGCCGATTGCCGACGCTGACGGCTGACGCACCTCAAGGGTGGCCTCCAGAATCGGTCGCTGCGGAATCAGGCGGGCCGCGTTGAGCGTCGTGACAAAAGCGCGACGGTCCGCTCCCAGCCGAAGGCCCAGGCCAGCGCGCCGAACGCGAAGGCAATGTTGAAGACGAGCAGGATGGCTCCCTGCGCCAGCGAGTAGGCGGTGATCACCACGGCCGGCGCGACTCCTTGCAGCGCCACCAGATCGAACGCCTGCGTGGTGCCGAGCCCACCCGGTGCCACCTGCACCGACCGCGCCAATCCGTGCGAGATGTTGACGCGCACCAGCGTCTCCAGCGTCACCGGCAGGTCGAACGCGGTCATCAGCACGCCAGTAACGCCCCAGCGGCACCCGAACGCGAGGACGGTCGGCGCCGCGACCAGCAGCGCGTAGCGTCCTGGGCTGCGCAGGATGGCGCCGCAGCGAGCAACCTGAAGGGCAAACGCGCGCACCCTGGCGCGGCCCCGCCGGACGAGGTGAACGAGCAGCCCGCTCCCCAGGATGGTCACCGTGATCGCTACCAGCGGCTGCGTGCGATAGAACGTCGCGACGCGGTCGAACGTCTGGCCGGCATTGCCGATGCTGGACGCGCCGAAGACCAGCAGAACCACCAGCCCGAGGATCGTCGCGGCCAGTCCCTGCACGGTGCGCGTGGCGATGAGATCGGCGATTCCCAACCCGGGAAACGCGGCGCGATAGAGCGCGAGGATCGGAATGCCGCTCAGTTTTGGTGGAACGACGGTGCCGATGCCGATGCCGCCCTGGACCACGCCGAGCGCTTGCCGGAAACGCACCCCCTGCTCGGGATGGGAGACAGCGAGGACGGCCACCCAGGCCCTCGTGTTGAGGATGACCTCGAGCGCTTTCAGCGCGCAGGCGGCCACCACATAGCTGGGCGGCGCCGCGGCAATGTGCGCCAGAACGTGACCGAACCAGCCGGCGACGCTCTCCCCGTGGCGAGCGAGCAGGGCAACACCAATGGCCAACGCTCCGGCCATGACAATCGCGGCCAGAGCGTTGGTTGGTACACGTTGTCGATCGAACGGGGTCTTGCGCCTCTCGCGGGAGGCCACCCGGATGCGGCGTGCGTCGGCCATCGCCTCCCTAGAATAGCAGCGGGATCGAACCGAAGCCGCGCAGGAATCCGGCGTTCCAGCGAATCTCGTCCTCCGGCACGGCAAGGCGCAATTCAGGGTAGCGCCCGAACAGCACCTCGAACGCGATTTGCCCTTCGACCCGCGCCAGCGGCGCGCCCAGGCAGGCGTGGATCCCTTTGCCGAACGCCACGTGCCGGTTCGCATCGTCGCGCAGGATGTCATAGACATCCGGATGGGCGAATCGCGCCGGGTCGCGGTCGATCGAGGCGAGACTGACCATCATCTGCTCGCCGCGGGCGATCACTGTCTCCCCGATCGTCACGTCCTCGGTCGCGGTGCGCGGCAGAGTCGCTTCCGCAGGACCCCAATAGCGCAGCGTCTCCTCGACCACATTGCTCGCCAGCGAGGGATCGGCTCGAAATCGCGCGAGTTGGTCCGGATGCGTCAGGAGGGCGACCGTACCGTTGCCGATCAGGTTGACGGTGGTGACGAACCCGGCGATATAGACGATGAAGACCATCGCCAGCAGTTCGTCTTCATCGAGTTTGTCGCCGTCCTCTTCCGCCTGGACGAGTTGGCTGACGAGGTCATCGACAGGGTCATGCCGCCGCCGCTCGAACAGCGCCTTCAGGTATTCGATGAACTCGCCGATCCGCGCCCGCGTCTCAGCCATCGCCTCGCGGTCGCCGCGATCGACCCGCAGCAGGTTCTCCGTCCAGTAGCGGACCTGGGTCCGATCCTCAACCGGGATGCCGACCATCTCCGAGATCACCGTCACCGGCAATGGGTAGGCAAACGCCGGCACCAGATCCATCGTCCGGTTCGGCGCGGACTCGCCCCGCGCGGCCGCCTCTCGTTCGGCCGCATCGAGCAGTTCCTCGGCGATCTGGCGGATGCGTGGCTTGAGCGCCTCCATGGCGCGCGCGGTGAAACTCGGTTGCACCAGTTTCCGCAGGCGGGTGTGATCGGGCGGGTCGAGGGAGAGCAGGTTCCGCTGGAAGGGCCGAAACTGCGGATCCGCTTCCGCCGCGCGCTCCACTTCCGCGAGCTGTTCCGGGGACATGGTGCGCATGCGATTGACCGAGAAGCGGGTATCGAGCAGCGCCTCCGTGCCCTCATCGTAGTGGGTGACGAGTTGGATGTCCCCGGGAAAGAGTTCCTGCCGTATCCGTTCCTGCTCGTCAGCCGGTTCGTCCTGGGCGAACGTCACCTGGCTGACTGGCCCTTCGGCCCGCAGCCGGGCGTAGATGTCGTAGGCATTCTCCAGGAAGGCCGGGTCGCGAAAATCGATCACCGTCCGCTCGTCGGACGGGATCTCTGTCTCCGTTTGCTCGTCATGCAGTCGTGTCGTCATGATGCATCCTTCTCCGTTGTTCGATAGCCAGAGCGCGGTACCCGATCTCTGTCCGCCGCTGGATCCTCATCCGGCGGCCATCGCCGCGACGACCGTCTCGTCATCGCGCGCTGAGGCTTCCCACGGCTCCTCATCGTCCAGCGGTACCGGCCCCAGCCGTGGTGCACGTCGTTCGAGCCGGACGATCGCCTGCTCCAGCAGATTCAGCGCCTGTTCCAGCGCCTCGAGTTGAAGCGCTGGCGCTTGGTCGAGTTGGGCCGCGATCTCCTCGGAGAGCATCCGCTCTACGGCCAGACTCGCGTCCATGCCCGCCTCCGTCAGGGCGAGCCGCAGACGGCGGCGATCGTCTGGATCGGCCAACCGCCGCAGGTAGCCGCGCTGCTCGAGCCGGTCCAGCAACCCGGTTACGACCGCGGGCGCCACCCGCAACTTGCGGGCAAGTTCACCAGGAAAAACCACCCCCTCGCGAATGAGGTAGAGCACCGCGAGTTGGCGCAGGCTGAGGTCCTGACCCTCGCCCCCGGCTTGCACCGTCGTCGCCGCCCAACGATGGAGACGGGACAGGAGCCGCAACAGGCGCGCGGCCTCGATCCTGCTTCGTTCCCTCGCGTCCACGCGCAACCTCCTCGCGCCGCTCACCGTTGATTAGCATGAATAACTATAACTGTGGCAAAATACTCGATTCAACCAAGGCGTCGTGGACTGGCGGAGATCTCATGCAGAGCGAGACAACGGCACAGCGAGTGAGCGGCTACGGAGAACTCAAGGGACGGCAACTCGCCATCGCCGTCGGCGGCGTCCTGCTCGGTCTCCTCCTCTCCGCCCTCGACAGCACGATCGTCGGCACGGCAATGCCGCGCATCGTAGCCGACCTCGGCGGTCTGGAGCATTACGCCTGGGTCGCCACGGCGTACCTGCTGGGCAGCACCGCCGCCGTCCCCATCTTCGGCAAACTCTCCGATCTCTACGGCCGCAAGTGGTTCTATGTCGGCGGGCTGCTCCTCTTCATGGTCGCCTCGGCGCTGTGCGGGCTGTCCCAATCGATGACCCAGTTGATCGCCTTTCGTGGCTTGCAGGGCATCGCCGGCGGCATCCTGGCCGCCAACGCCTTCGCCATCATCGGCGACGTTTTCCCACCGCGAGAACGCGGCAAGTGGCAGGGGGTGATGGGAAGCGTCTTTGGCCTGGCCAGCGTGATCGGCCCGGCGCTCGGCGGCTGGTTGACCGATGGACCGGGTTGGCGCTGGGTCTTCTACGTCAACCTTCCCGTTGGCCTCCTCGCCGTGGCCGTGCTGGTGGTCGGGCTGCCGGCCATCCGGCCACACGAACCGGGACCGATCGACTGGCTGGGATCGATCACGATCGTCGCGGCCACGGTGCCGCTGCTCCTCGCCTTCTCCTGGGGCGGGACGCTCTATCCCTGGTCGTCGCCGCAGATCCTCGGGTTGCTGGTACTCGCGGTGGTGATGACTGTCGCCTTCCTGTTCGTCGAGCAGCGAGCGCCGGAACCGATCATCGCCCTGCGGTTGTTCCGGGACCGGACCTTCACCGTCTCGGTGATTTCGATGTTTCTGATCGGCGGTGGCATGGTCGGCGCCATCATGTATGTGCCGCTCTTCATGCAAGGGGTCATCGGTTCCACGGCAACCGAATCCGGCACGGTGATGACCCCGATGATGATTGCCCTGGTCGGCGCCAGCACACTGGGCGGTCAACTCATTTCCCGGCTCGGCCGCTACAAATGGGCGTCTCTGAGCGGATTGATCCTGATGACGGTTGGCCTGTGGCTCCAGACCCGCCTCGGCCTGGATGCCACCCGCGGCGACGTGGTGCGCAACCTCGTCGTGCTCGGCCTCGGCATCGGGCTGGCGATGCCGACCTTCACCCTTGCCGTGCAGAACGCCTTTCCCGCCCGGGACCTGGGGGCGGTGACGGCGGCGGTGCAGTTCTTCCGTTCGATCGGCTCGACGGTCGGCGTGGCGCTGATGGGCACCTTCCTGACATCGCGCCTCGGGAGTGGTCTGGAGGCGGGGCTGCCGCCGCAACTCACCCAGTCGTTGCCGCCGGACGTGCTTGCCGCGCTCGATCCGCAGGCCCTGGTGAGTCCATCCGCCATCGAGGCGCTGCGGGCGCAGTTCGGCGACGTACCGGATGGGGCGCGGCTGCTGGACGAACTGATGGGCGCGTTGCGCGCGGTGCTGGCCTCGTCGATCCACGACGTCTTTCTTGTCGCGAGCATCGTCGCCTGCGGCGGAGTGCTCGTCGCCCTCTTCCTGCCGGAGAAACCGCTGCGCGGCCGGCAGCAGACCCCGGCGCTCGTCGAGGTGGGTCAGGAGTTGGCCGCCGAGGGCGCGGGCACGGTGACGCCGCTTCCCGCGGCGAGCGAGCCACGGCTCTATGTCGCAGAGCCAGACAGCGGCACCGACGAATCACCGGCGCGGGAACTCGAACCCGCCGGCAGCCACACGCGTGATGTCCGCTAACGAACGAGGGCCACGGAAACCTGGGCGCGATCGTTGCGATTGAGCAGCGCAGAGAGCGAGGCATCCCCCACTGGTGCTGTCAACGCCGCGCCGCTCACCGCCGCGCGCCTGGACTCGACCATGGCGCCCAAGTGCGTAAAGGTGGTGCGTCACGGCTGGCAGCCGGTATCTCACTCCTGGTCGAAAATGAGATCCTTCAGACCCTGACGCGGCATCAGGCTTGTGGCGATCGCCCGGCGTCGTGGGTCAACCGCCGTTCGCGCCGGGCCGCCTCGGCCGCTTCACACCGCTCACGCCGGGTGAACGCCATAGAACTCCACTTGGAGAACGCAGGAGGAGAGCTCGGTAGTCTCCTTTTTCACTGGAGCGGCGTGGGCAAGAGGTGTCATTCCAAGCCGCGGCGAGGCATCTCGGCATTGGCGAACGCCCTCGCCAACGCCGAGGTCCCTCCTGCGTCGGGACGACACCCTTGCCCCTCGGGCGCAAGACCCAGATTTTGCCCGAGGCTGTTTGACCAATCAGATTGATGGAGCGAGCGGGGCCGCTTTCGGCAGGCGGAGAGGAAACGATGTCCAGATCAACCCATGCTGAACCGCGATCGCGGCGGCGTCGCGACGGTTCGCGGCGCCAAGTTTGCCGAGGATGCTCCCAACGTGGGTGCCGACGGTGCGGCGGCTGATGCAGAGCCGCGCGGCAATCTCGGCATCGGTTAGGCGATGGCAGAGACATTCGAGCACTTCCCACTCACGACGAGTCAGGCGCACCGTTGGCGCCGCGCCGTCGGATTCGTATTCGATGATCAGGCGCCGCGACGTCGCGGTTACCATGAACAATCTCCTTCTTCAGCAACACGACTGATTTCAATACCGTGCTCGCGACCGCCATGACGGAAAGGGGTGTGGTCCTGAGAGAGACGGGCACGTATCGTTTTCGTTGGTACCGGCGATCGACGAGACGCCTCACGTGTCCGTGAAACACCATCGTTGCGACACAGCGTTTTCGTCATCTTTGTGGCTCCTCCATCCGCAACGGCCAACGGCGCCCAGCCCCGCGCCTGATGTCCGGCAGCACCGGCGGCATTGCCGAGGTTCAACACCGAGCCGCTCGTGCCGGCCGTGGCGACTGGGTTCCAGCGCCCACGTGCGGCTGTCATAACCTCGTCACTCTCCAAGACGGCAAACGGCGAAATGTGTTACAGGGGACCTCCTCTGCCGCTGTTGCCTCACGGCGAGCGGCGTCAGGCCCACCGCGCTGCCCGTTCACGAGCGGTGACCATGAGAACCCGAGCCACGCGCAGATTCTGTCCCACGGACTGAGCGCGTCTGCCGACTGACAACCACGATCCCTGTGCTTTCCAGCCGATGAGGTCCTCTCCTGCCTCATCGGTGCGAGCTACGGGGGGGACGTGTAACACCATCGCCCCTTCAATCGTCCGGGTCTGTGGGGCAGAGCGCGTAGTGCCATGCGATCGGGCGCTGGCCGCATATCGCGCGGGCCGGGAAGGAGGCCAGGTCGTCAGTCTGTCGTACCCGCATGGGTCACGTTCGACATCGATCCTATGGGGAGGCGCAATACCCGCCCCGACAATTGGATGGTGTTGGAACCTGAGCAGGATGTCGTCGCGAATCACTCAGGCAAGCAATTGATGATTCCTGCCACTTCACCGGTCAGAACCCACATCGGCGATGGTCCTCGCTTATGGTGTGTCCGCGATGGGATACTTGCCGTTCTGGACGTCAGCGCCATGTGGCCGGTGGTTACTGCCGACAAGGAGCCGGTGGGGTGGGGTGGCAACGCGGCACACCCGCGGCGGGCGACGAGGGCTCCCCGCGCGGTGCACGCCTGCCCAGCGCGGTGGTTGCGGATCTCGTTGCGCGCGCCAAGCGAGGCGACGGCGAGGCCTTCGGCCGGCTTTATGACCACTACGTGGGCGAGGTCTACGCCTTCGTCGCCGTGCGCCTGCTCGACCAGGAAGCGGCCCAGGACATGACGCAGAGCATCTTTGTCCGCGCGTTGCAATCGCTCGCCTCCTGCCAGGAGGATGCGGCGTTTCCTGGCTGGCTCTTCGCCATCGCCCGCAATAGCGTCACCGATCATTTCCGCGCCGCCCGCTACCGGCCGATTGCGCTGGAGGAGACCTTCGAGCGCACAGATCCCGACCTCACACCTGAGGAACTTGCCGTCCAGCGCGATGATGCCCGCGTGTTGCGGGAGGCGCGTGAGCGCTGTCTCTCCGCCAGTGAGCGAGAACTCTTCGATCTGATTCTCACCGGATTGAATGACAAGCAGATTGGCGTGGCGCTCGGCCGCAGTCATGGCGCCATTCGCGTGGCCCACCATCGCCTGATGATCAAACTGCGAGACTGCCTACAACGGTTGAACCTGTTCGCCGAGGTGCGCCGTGCTTCCCTTTAGCCGCGATCCGGCCGCTGAGGCGCTCAGTCGCTACCGGGAAGCCCTGGCGGCCGGGGCATCGGCGGCCGAACTGGAGATCCTGGCGGAAGGACTCGATCCCGATCTGATCGCCACGCTGCGCTGGAGCATGGCACAGGGCCGACAGGCACGGCCTCAGCCCGATCCCGTATTTGTGCAAAATCTCCGCCGGGAGTTGGTGCAAGCGGCAACCGTTGCCGGCGTCACCCCTCCGACCCTGGCATCTCCTCCGTTGTCCGGTGATCCACGCCATCCCATGTCGCCGTTGCCGTTCCCGCAGGATCAGCGCGAACCATCGACCGACGCCGGTTCGCCCCGCTGGGGTTGGCGGCAGATGTTGGCCATGGCGGCGGTGTTGCTGGTGATCGTTGGCGTCGTCCTCTTGATCCGCTACGTGGATATCGGTCGTCCGAAGACGGCGTTTGTCGCCACAGGTGCACCGACCGTCGAGACCCTGATCGACGCGACGATCCAGGGATCACCGACCGGATACACCCCGTTGACGGTGGAGCGCTGGCGGTTCCAGCCAGGAGCCGATCTCACCGTCCCGGCCCTGGAAGGCCCCCAGTGGATCGTTGCAGATAGCGGTCCGTTTACGGTCACCATCGACAACAAGGGACAAACCCTCTCTTCCGGCGAAGGACTGGTCGTCCCCGCGGGTACGACGCTGCGCGTGCACAATCCGGGGTTGGCCGAGGCGGCGCTGCTACGGGGGGTCGCGACGACCGGCTTCGCGCTCGCCGAGTATGACCGCAACCTGGTAACCAAGGAGACGGCGTTCGATACCGAAGCGCGGGAAGCGCTGCCGCCGGGAACGTCGCATCTCGTCTTCGCGCGGATGACGGTGCCACCCGGCACCACCTTGCGGATGGAGACGACCACCGGGGAAAACTGGTTCGATATCGTGACCGGGCATCTGGGCCTCACCCTCGCGGGGGACAGCCTGCCGTCAGGCTGGGAGTCTGATCGAGAGCGGGAGTTAACGCCGGACGATGCGATCCCCCGCCTGGTGCCGGGCACTCGCGTCTGGTTGCACAACGTCGGGGACGATCCCCTGGTTGTGTTCCTGTTGCGCGTGCAAGCCGATACCGCGACGGTAACTCCATGACAGTTGGTCACCACGTCCAAATGACCGATGGCTTTGTCAACTCGACGCGAAATCGCTGACCGTGGACATCGTACGAGCCAATCCCTGGCAAAGGTCGAGGCTACGCCAGCGCCAACGCGCGGACGCGCTGCTCAAGATGCGGCTGGCTCCGCCAGATTCACCAGGAGGGGCGTCCACCACCCCGGCCAATACTGGTTGGGCGCGGCCCGGTTGTAGCCGATTACCTCGGGCCGGACCAGCATGATGTAGGGATATTCGAAGCCGAGCACCGCGGGCACATCGGCAAGCAGGAGCCGTTGCGCTTCCTCGGCCAGTTGCAACCGCGTTCCGGGGTTCATTTCCCTATCGACCCGCTCTACCAGCGCGTCGTACTCCGGATTGCAGTAACCCACGTCCCCGGCGATGAAGGGGGAACCGCACGTCCACATCTTGAGCCAGTCGTGGGGATCGGGCATGTCGGAGTACCACCCGGACATCTGGAACTGAGGTTGGGATGTCGGATCGTCCAGCATCGCGTCCTGTTCATCGAGCGAGACCGATTTCAAGGTCATTTGCACGCCGAGAACCTCTCGGTACTGATCGGCGATCCACTGCGCCTGGGTCAGATCGGATTCGTCATCGTTCTGGTAATAGAGGGTGATTTCGGGCAATCCCTCGGGGCCCCCATACGAGGAGTCCGCCAGCGCCGCGCGCGCTTTGGCGGGATCGAAGGCGTAGGCATCAGTTGTGATGGCGCCAGGGATGAGCGCGGGCATGAGATTGAGGTGCGAGGTACATCCGCCGTACATCATCTGCAGGCACCACGCGTCGCGATCGAACCCGTAGGCGAACGCTTCACGCACGTGGCGATCGGTGAATGGTTCCTTGGTGAAGTTGAAGTTGAACATTTCGAGATAGGGCGTCCAGACCGAGAGGATGTCCTTACTGAGGACGGGGTCCGCTTCCAGCCCCGGAATGTATTCCTGCCACGGCCGCATGATGTGCAGGTACCCATCCTTGTAGGCCTGCATCGCGTCGTCATATGGGAAGACGACGTACTCGATGCCGTCGAGTTTCGCCTTGCCGCCCCAGTAGTGTTCGTTCCGGACGAACGAGACATGCGGCGGCGACCCATTCGGTTCGATCGCCGTCACCTGAAACGGGCCATTGCCCACCCAGACCGCCGGGTCGAACCAGACCGCCGGGTCCCATCCTGGAACCAGTTCCTGCTTGATCGGCAGGATACTGACGTTGAGCGCGGCCAGCGCGGGGAAATAGGGGGCTGGGTGGAGGAGATCGATCACCAGGGTGCGGTCATCGACGGCGCGCGCGCCGAAGTTGGCCTTTGCCCCCTCGTACCCCGCGGCGTCGACAGGTGAGCCATCCTCGTTCAGTTCGACCGCGTGCAGCTCCGCGCACCCGACGACATCGGCGAGATTGTCCACATTGAACGTCTGCAGGTGCGGATCGCACTGGCGCACCATCGCGTCGCTGAATCGCGAGGCGACCAGGGGCGAGCCGTCACTGTAGGTCAGGTTTTCCCGGAGGTGGAACGTTAGCTGGGTGCCGTCGGCGTTGAACTGCCACGATTCGGCCGCGGCGGGCACCACGTTCAATTCCTCGTCGTAGCGGGTCAGTCCCTCGTAATTGAGAAATGTGAGGTCGACCGTGCCGCTTTCCGTCTGCTGCGGCTCGAGCAGGTCCGGGAAGCCATCCCCCCAGAAGAAGCGCATAATCTTCGGCGCGGTTTCAGCTGTCGCGCTCGGCGGCAACCAGAACCCGGCGCCGGACGCAAACAACAGCAAACCCAGGAGTGAGAAGGAGACGAGGCGACGATGCATGATCAGATTCTCCTCGCATGACACGGCGTCGTTGCAGTGTTTTCGCGAATCGTAGCGCAACCTACATCTCAACCCCTAATCGGCCAGGAAGACAACGACCCTGGAGCCCCTTCTCCCGCTGAAACAATGCCCCAACGAACCATCTGTGCCTCGACGGCGACTCAAACGAGGTGATGCCGCAATGCCATCGCGGCTGCCGCGGTGCGTGAGTCGACATCGAACTTGACGAGGATGTTCGCGACGTGGGTCATCACCGTACGGTGGCTGATAAAGAGCCGCTCTCCGATCTGGCGATCGGTCTGCCCTTCCACGAGCAGGCGGACGACATCGAGTTCTCGTGGTGTCAACCGCCAGGCCGTGGCATGGAGCGGTCCCGGCGTGGCGGCTTCGGCTTGCAGACCGGCCAGCACCTCTTCCCCCACGGCGATGGCCTGGGTCAGCGACAGGCTTGCACCTTCTTGCCACGCCACGGCAACGGCATTCTCATCTAGCGCCAGCCGCGCGGTTTCCAGCGAGCGGCGTTGCCGTTTGCGGTCCGGCGGTTCGAACGCATAGCCAAGCACGACGCAGGCACGATCCACCGCGCTGAACAACCGAAGCGCCGCTTCATACTGCCCCCGATCGGCGCTAACGGTGGCTACACGAGCAACCCAATCGGCCAATCCCTCCAGTGTGCCCACGCGGCGCCAGCAGGCGAGACTTTCCGTGAAATGGTCGATTGCTCTGGCGATCTGCTCGCGGTCAGCGGCCACCCGGGCTAGATCGTTGCACCCCACGGCGAGTCCGTAGGCATCGTCCAACTGGCGATAGATCGCCAGGCCCGCCGCAATATCGGCTTCCGCTCGTTCGAACTCGCCGAGCCAATAGGCAATGGTGCCCTGGTTGAGGAGGACGAGCGCGCACCAACTGGCGTCATCGCGGGCACGAAAGAGCGCGAGCGCTTCGGCGAAGTGCTGCCGGGCTCGGGGAAAATCTTCCCTGGCGCGAGCGACGACGCCAAGCAGATTGAGCGCGGCAGGCGTGCCCCAGGCATCGGCGAGTTCTTCGCTCAACTCCAGGTAGGCCACAATGTGCGCTTCGGCCCGATCGTACTCTCCCTGCAGGAACGCCAGGACCCCCGCGCCATCGAGGGCCCGGGCAAGAGGGCGGGTACGGAGACCGGCGGCGCGACCAGCTGCGACCGCCGCTTCCAGCCATCGCCTCCCCTCGCTGCGCGACCGGCGACGCAGCCAGAACCAACCGAGAGCGGCGGCAAGACGGAGAAACCGATCGTGATCATCGGAAGTCTCCAGCCAGCCCAGTGCGGCCTGGAGATTTGGATATTCGGCATCCAACCGATTGAGGGTGGCGACGCTCAACTGGCCGGACTCCCGCTCGGCAGCCGCCTGCTCTGCCAGCGACAGACACCATGCGGCGTGAACCTGCCGCATCGCGTCTTCTCCCCCCGTCTCCGTCAGCCGCTCCAGGGCGAATTCCCTCAGCGTTTCGAGCATGCGGAAGCGCCCCGGTTGCTCCTCGTCACGGTCGTGCCATAGCAAACTCTTGTCCGTCAGTGAGCGCAGAGCATCGAGCGCCATCCCTTGGTCCGCCACACCAGAAACCGCCGTTGCCCCCGCGACCGAGCAGCCGCCAGTGAAAATAGCGGCAAGATGAAACCAGTGCTTTTCGTCGGGACTGAGTAGGTCGTAGCTCCAGGAGATCGCATTGCGCATCGTGCGCAGGCGGTCTGGCAAATCCTGGTCGTGGCTGGTCAGAACCGACAGCCGGGGCCGGAGATGGTCCACCAGTTCATTGGGCGACCAGAGATCGAGCCGGGCGGCAGCGAGTTCCAGTGCCAGCGGTAATCCATCGAGTTCCTGCACGATCTCGGTCAGGGCGCGCGCATTGGCCTCCGTCACGTTTGTTCCAGGGCGAACATCCTGGGCGCGGTCTACGAAGAGCGCGATCGCCGGGTTCGCGACGAGTGATGCGACAGACGCGTCGGACGCCACATTTGGGACCGAAAGCGGCGCAACCTGCACCACCCGCTCGCCGCGCACGTGCAACCGGGAGCGACTGGTCACCAGCGATACCAGACCGGGACATCCGCGCAGCAGCGTTGCCAACGTCGACGCCGCGGGCATGATTCGCTCGAAACCGTCCAGCAGCAGAAGAACCGGGCGGTCACGGATCGCGCGTTGCAGATCGTGCACAAGCGATTCTCCACCGGTTGCGGCCAGACCAAGGGCACGTGCCACCGCGGGCAGGAACAGTTCCGAGTCCTCGAGGACGGTGAGATCGACGAACGCGACGTCGCCCATCCGCCCGGTCGCCGCGGCGGCCGCGGCAGCGATAGCCAGGCGCGATTTCCCGACGCCGCCTGGCCCGGTCAACGTCAGCAGCCGCGATTCCCCGCCGCGAAGCAACGCGGCCAATGCCGCGACTTCCGACTCGCGTCCGATCAATCGGGTCAGGGCATGGGGGAGACCCGACGTCACCATGTGGCGCCGGGGATTTCAGTCCGGAGAACAGCCGAACGACGCATCAGGCACCGTCCCCGCGTGGAACTGAAAGGTATCACGCGGAACGGATCACGCGTACACGCCATGCCTCGCGCGAAGATTGGACAGGGCGCGGCCAGCGGATGGACAGGTCAGCGGCCGATGACATCGTCCGCGTATTGCCCGACGGCCGCCATCAATTCGGCAATCACTGGCGCTGGCACCTGCACCGACTCGAGCGCCGCGCGCAGGTGTCCCATGACGGCGGCAAACTGGCGCGGCGTGATCTGGAGACCGCGGTGGGCGTCTCGCAGGTAGGCGCCGGTGAGATCTGGCGGCGCATCGAGGACGGAATTGAGGAACTGCCGCTGATGCTGGCGCAGCGCTGGAAGATCGACCCGGGAAAAGACCGCGGCGACCAGCGCGTCGCCGGTCACCCGGAGATAGAACTCGTCGACCACGGAGGCGAGCACCAATTCGCCGCCAAGTCGCTCGCGCAAGCTGGGAGGCCCCTCGGTCACCGGCATGATCGTTTTGACTTCCGTGTGAGAGACCATGCGATCCGCAACATACAGAGAATGTAACCCAATCCGGGCGACTTGGGATCGGTGAAATCACCGATATCGCGCATCTTCACCGCCTCAGTGGTCGGTGATACCACTGATCGCGCCCTCCTGATTCGTCCGACGCGAATTCAGTAATCGCACCGATGTGCAATGCCGCGCCTGCCCCCAGGATTGACCACGGCGGACGAACTAACGCCGCCGGAAGAACCAGGGCATGTGAAGGCAGGAGGATGGAATGGATCGCAAGCATTTCGACATCGTTACCCGTGAACTGTCCGTCGCCAATAACCGCCGCGACGCGCTCAAGGCGCTCGCTGCCATGGGCACGGGATTGACCGTCGCTCATCTGGGCCGTCAAACGACGCTGGCTGGCGGCAAGAAGCACCTGTCCGCTCGCTGCAAGAAGAGCAGCGAGTGCTCGGGCAGTCTGATCTGCAAGAAGGCCAACTCGGAAAACGGCTGCTTCGCGAAGACCGAGACGCGCTGTTGCGTGAAACTTGGCGGCCACTGCAACGACGGCTGCAACTGCTGCGGGGTCGGCGTGATCTGCAACGGCGGATTTTGCGACGCAACCTAGAAGACGATGGACACGACGCGAGGTCTGATTCATCCCGTCGATCGTTCGCCGGAAATCAGGCCACCAGCGAATTAACGCGACGGCTTGCATAGCCGCTGACCGGAGCAAAGGAGCACTACTGTGAAAGATGGACACGCTGCCGCCTCGCCGCGGCCGGCCAGTGAAAAAGCGTCACGCCGGGGTCTGTTGCGCGGCGGCGCCGGGGTACTCGTCGCGTCGCTCATGGTGCGCATAGGCGTCCCAACTGGTGAACCGGCAGTGGCCAGGACGAAGCGACGACCGAAAAAGAAAGGCAAGGGTTGCGGCAACGGGGGAACCTGCCGGGTATTCATCACGAGTTCGGCTCACAACGGCAATCTGGGCGGACTGGCCGGCGCGGATGCGATGTGCCAGAAGCGGGCGAAGGCTGCCGGTCTACCCGGCTCCTACAAGGCGTGGCTTTCCGATACCAAGGAGACTCCCAGGTCGCGTTTCATGAAGTCCAACGGGCCATACCGTCTCGTTGACGGCACCAAGATCGCGAGCAACTGGGATGATCTGATTACGAAAAAGGCGAATGGCGACTATCTCGCCGCTCCGATCAACCTCACCGAAACGGGGATAACCATCGCGCAGACCGAGTTCGCCTGGTCGAACACGCAGCCGGACGGTCACGTCCTCCAGGGGAGCACGTATCACTGCTCGAACTGGGACGCGGTGGCCGGGAACGGCATTATCGGCACGCCACAGCTCACCCAGCAATTCTGGAGCGCCTTTTCCTTCACGCCGTGCACGGATGACGGTCATCTCTTCTGCTTCCAACAAGGGTAAAACGCGACATCCGCACATCAGGCTGCCGCACCTTGTCCAAGGTGAGGCAGATGGAACCGCGCGATGCATTTCCAGGGAAGGGGCACCATGGACGATACGGCCTTTGATCGCTTGACCCGCGGTGTGGCCAGGCACCCCTCCCGGCGGTCGTTGCTCCGCGCCCTTATTGGGCTTGGCGGAGCCGCGCTCGCGGGTGGCAGAATCCTCCCCGCATCACCCGCCGCTGCCGAGTGCGCCGGATCCGGCTGCGCCTGTACCGATCAGGCGGACTGCGCTGGCGGCCTGATCTGCTGCGGCAGCATCTGTGCGACCTCCGGGGTCTGCGGCATTTCCTGCGCCTTGCTAGGCGATCCGTGCCCGTCGTTCTGTCATCCCGATTCGGGTTGCACGGGATGCTGCGGAGGTCTGTGCAGGGCGGACGGCACCTGCGGCAGCGTCTTTCACGGCGGCGCGGGAGCATCGTGCAACACCAGTGACCCGGTCGCCTGCGAGCCGCCGTTCTTCTGCTGCGCGGTTATCGGTGGGTCGGCAGATGAAGGGGTCTGCCAGGAACACTGCGATACCGGCCTGAACTCCCTGGGAACCGCATGCACCACCGATGCCGACTGCTCCCAGGAGTACGCGCAATTTGGTGTGTCGATCTGCGCCGACAACACCTTTGGCATTACCACCTGCTGCCGCGGCGTGGGCGGGATCTGCAGCAGCCCCTCCAACCCCGAGGAGAACGACTGGGCATGCTGCGGGGCCCTGGAGTGTCATGCGGGAGTTTGCGGATAACGGGAAGGACCGCTCCGGAGCGAAAACACCACGTCGGGGGAAGGGGCGCCGGGCGCGATCAACAGCCAGATCGCGCCCGGCGCTATTGTGACAGGATTCGTTTTTCAACGATGGTAGAGGAAAACTGGCGAGCTACCGTGCCGGTAGCCAGCGCGTCCGCGCGGTTGATGAGCCTGGTTTTTGCTACGGGACGATGGTGACCGGGGTCCCTTCCGGCGCCCACTGGTACATCCACTCCGCGACGTCCATCGGCAGGTTGACGCAGCCGTGACTCATGCGCACCCCGAAGTTGTTGTGCCAGTAGGTGCCGTGGAGGGCGTGCCCCTCGTTCGTGAAGTACATGACGTAGGGAACGTCCTCGACGCGGTACTGCTGGCCGCTGACCGTCCCCTCCATCGTCTCCTTCGGCAGTTTGACGAGGATGTGGAACTGGCCGAGCGGCGTGGCGACTTCCGGTGTCTCCGCCGTTCCGGTGCTGACAAAGGTGGCGAGGATGGGATCGTTCCCCTGGTAGGCCCACAACCGTTGTGCGTCGAGGGAGACCACGACTTCCTTGTCGCCGATCTGGTATCGCCCGGGCCCGACTTCCATCCAGCCACCTGTTAGGGGCTGAACTGGGGCGGCATAAACATCGGCCTGGATATCGTCGGACTGGCCGGTCTGGTCCTGCGCGATCGCCGTGCCACGACCGAGAACCGACGCGCCAAGCAACCCAAGCGACCCTCGAACGAACGAGCGGCGGGGCAACAACACAGATCCCTCTCCCACTTCCACGGCGCAGCCGGTCACCGACGCCCGCACGCGTGGCAGTGGCTGCGAATACACACCGTAGCGGTGGCCGTGCTCACCAGTCAGTCCGAACGGATACCTCGTTCGGCACCTTCGGGTAGTTGTCAGTTTATCGGTATCAAGGACTTCTCGGGCGTAAACCCCGTGTTGCATTCATCGACGCTGGACAACGTGACGAAGCCTCTCCTACCGGGGCCGTCTGCATGCCAACAGCGTCGGGCATGGCACCCGTCGCAGAACCGAGGAATAGAATGTCGTCCCGACGGCAGGAGGGATCTCGGTGATTGTACGAATGATCACGACTGACGAGATTTCTCGCCGCGGCTGGGAATGACACGTCTTTCGCCTCGCGCTGAAGGGGCGAGGCAATCGCGTCGGGATGATCCCGGCGCTAGGCGAGGGGACTCGCGCCGTGCCAGGGAGCAAATCGACCCGTTCAGGCGCCGCCCCCGGTGAGTTCGCGAGAATCGAGCCAGATCGTCACCGGTCCGTCGTTGATGAGGGCGACCTGCATTTCGGCGCCGAAAACTCCCGTGGCCACGGGAAATCCGAGTCCGCGCAAGCCGTCCCCAAATGCGTCGACAAGCGGCGCGGCAATGCCTGGCGGCGCGGCGTCGATGAAACTGGGACGCCGTCCCTTGCGGCAATCCGCGTAGAGGGTGAACTGGGAAACCACGAGCATTCCCACCGGTTCTCCAGCGGCTAGCAGATCGAGCGCGGATCGATTGAGATTTCCGCCAGCGTCATCGAAGATGCGCAAGTTCGCAACTTTGCGGACGAGTAGTTCGATCTCCGCCGCACCATCGCCGGTGGTGACGCCAACCAGGAGCAGAAAGCCGGGGCCGATGGCTCCGGTTGTCGCGCCGCCAACGGTGACGTGCGCCTCAGTGACCCGCTGCACGAGGACTCGCATCGCCTCAACCGTTGGCACGCGACGTCAACGTCGCCGTCGCCAGCGCCGCGATTCCCTCGCCCCGCCCAATCGCTCCCAGTGCTTCGTTCGTCGTCGCCTTGACGCCAACGGCGTCAAGCGGAATGCCCAGGCAGGCGGCGATCCGCTCCCGCATGCGGGGGACATGGGGAGCGAACCGCGGCGCTTCGGCGATGAGCGTCGCGTCGACGTTGACCGGCATCCACCCCGCCTCACGCACCAGCCGGAGCGCCTCCCGCAACAGATCCTGGCTGTCGGCATCGCGGAAACGCTCGTCCGCGGGAGGAAAGTGCTGTCCGATATCGCCGAGGGCGGCCGCTCCAAGCAGGGCATCCGCGATGGCATGGAGCAGCACGTCGGCATCGGAGTGACCGGCGAGCCCGACGTGGTGCTCGATCTCGACGCCCCCCAGGACCAACCTGCGGCCAGGAGCAAAGCGATGGATGTCGTAGCCAATGCCGGTGCGTATCCGCGGCACGTGCGCCTCCGATCGGACCCGAAGCAGGGCATCGGCCACCGCGATGTCCTCTGGGTGCGTCACCTTGAGATTCGCCGTCGACGCCGGAACGACCGCGACCGGAATGCCAACGCTCTCGCAGAGCCGCGCTTCGTCCGTCACCGTCTCCCCGGCGCTCATGGTCATCGCCCAGCGCAGCGCGTCCAGCCGGAATGTCTGCGGTGTCTGCGCCGCCCAGAGTCCGCCGCGATCGACGGTGCCACGGGTGAACCCCGCCTCGACCCGCTTCACGGTGTCCGCCACCGGCATCGCGGCGATCGCCGCGCCATGGATCGCGGCGCTGGCGATGCTGGCGGCGAACAGGGCCGGCTCAGCCAGCGGACGGGCCCCATCGTGAATGACGACGATCCCGGTGTCATCCGGGAGGGCGGCCAGCCCCGCGGCAACGGAATCCTGTCGCCGCTCACCACCGGTGACGATAGCGCTCACCTTGGTCAGCCCCTCCGCTTCGACCAACGCGATGATGGCTTCCCGGGTGTGCTCGCCAGCCACGACCACCACCGCGCCGATCTCCACCGTCTGCTCCAGCGCCCGCAGCGACCAGGCCAGCATCGGCCGTCCGGCAAGCGGGGTCAGCACTTTGGCCGTGTCCCCGAACCGCGTGCCCCGTCCGGCAGCCACGACCACCGCGGCGACACGCGCCGGAGCGGGGTCAGACTCGGCTGTCATAACTGCAACGCCCGCGAGATCGAGCCGCGGAAAGGTAACTCCAGTCATCACTCGAGCGGGCGATACGAGCGCCGCCTCTAACGACAGCATCATATAGGGTGCGACACCTGCGTCGCCTGCAATCGCGATTGGGGCCGTCGTTGGTCCAAACCGCGGGATCGCCTATTCGTTCATCGCGATGGAACGCCCGGATCATGCGCCGTCTTGTCCTGGTCTGGTCGTTCCCGCGCCCGCCGCATCCCGTAGTGCCGCGACAGCAGCCAACGGGACAGGCACCGAGCCGAGTTCCCGATGCTCGCGGCGGTCTGGACCGTGGTAGTCGCTACCACCGGTTGCGATCAGTCCCCGCCTCGCGGCGATGGCCCGCAGCGTCTCGCGTTCTTCGGGAATGTACTCGCCGTAGTCGACTTCCATGCCAAGCAGACCCACCGGCACCAGCCGGTCGAGCGCGTCCTCGACGCCACCGGCGCTGAAGGGGTGGGCGAGGACCGGCACGCCACCGGCGCGTCGGACCAACGCGATCGCATCATCCGGTTCCACGCGGGGACGCGGCACAAATCCGGGACGGCCCCGGCCGATATAGCGAGCGAACGCGTCGTTGAAATCAGCGGCGTGGCCAGCCTCGATCAGCGCCCGGGCGAGGTGAGGGCGGCCAATCGTGCCTCGGCCCGCCAGTTCGCGCACCCGCTCCACCGCGATCGCCGCGCCAATCCGCCGCAACCGGTCGACCATCCGCTCCATGCGCTCCTCGCGCGCCTGGGCGTACCCGGCCAACCCTGCCAGCAACGCGGGGTCGTCACTGTCGACAAAATAGCCGAGCAGGTGGACTTCGCCTCCCGCATCGAGGGAAACGCTCAATTCGACTCCAGGCACAATCGCGACGCCGTGCCGCGCACCGGCGTCTTTTGCCTCGGCGATCCCAGCGACAGTGTCGTGATCGGTCAGCGCGAGGACTTGGAGTCCACGCGCCGCGGCCTCCTCCACCAGCGCCGCTGGTGAAAGGAGGCCGTCAGACCAGGTGCTATGCGTATGAAGATCGACGGTAGTCGTGGCATCGAGGCGTCGCGCGGTCGAGTTGGAGGATTCGCTCTGTTCCCTGCTCGACTTCACGACTCCTCGCCTGCTCGCCTCCGTTACCGCGGCTCGACGACGAGGCGGATGGCGGTGCGATCTTCGTTCTCGATCGTCACGTCGATGAAGGCCGGCAGGCACACGGCCTCGATTCCGGTCTCGCGCAGATAGTCCCGCGCGATGGCAACCGCTTTGACCGCCTGATTGGTGGCTCCAGCGCCAATGGCCTGGACTTCGGCGCGCCCATTCTCGCGCACAACCCCGGCGATGGCGCCGGCAACCGCGCTGGGACGAGAGCGCGCCGAGACCTTCAACACGTCGCCATTGCGCCGCTCCTGCGGCGCCACGGCTTCCGCCCGCGGATCGACGAGGTTGCCGATGTTGTCCTCGTCCTCTTCCTCGTCGTAGCCGTTCGCGTAACCCGAATCAACGACATACCCGTTGACCTGCGGCGCGGCCGCTGCCGCCCATGCCGGGGTGTGCGGACGGCGAGCGCTGGTCGGCGCCTGATCGATCATGACTGGCTCACTGGATACGTCTTCCTCTTCAGCATCGGGCGGGTAACTCGTCTTGAACGGATCGATCTTGATATCACGCAGGTCGAGTTTGGAGAAGAAGCGATCCACGTCCACGAACCCCCTGAACACCTGAAACGACCGGCCGCCGTCAATCGTGGCGAACCGCGCCAAATCCGAATGTGTTTCCCACTTCGGAACCGTTCCGAAGCCGATAGAACCTTTCGGCCCGCGCGAAACGCACCGCACAGTCAATGCGGGGCACCGTTGCGCACGATGAATCTAGCACTGTGCTAGTCATCATACCCGTAATCCGCTCACGAGCGCGGCACAGTCTAGCGCACATAGCAACGATACGCTGCAACACCACGACAGCAATTTCGGTCTACTGACCGCGGCGCACATTCCAGGCGCGCGTCACGCCCTCGCTAGCGCGCGTAATCCACGGCCCGCGTTTCTCGAATCACCGTGACCTTGATCTGTCCGGGATATTCGAGACTTTCCTCGATCTTGCGCGAGACATCCTTGGCCAGCCGTGCCGCCGCGAGATCGTCGATCGAATCGGGCTGAACGAGGATGCGCACCTCGCGCCCGGCCTGAATGGCAAAGCTCTTTTCGACGCCGTCAAATGAGTTGGCGACCCCTTCCAGCGCTTCGAGACGCTTGATGTAGGTCTCGACCATCTCCCGCCGCGCACCCGGCCGCGCCCCGGAGATAGCATCCGCGGTGGCCACGATAAAGGCCTCGACGGTCTGTGGTTCTTCCTCGCCATGGTGGGAGGCGATGGCGTGCACGATGCGCGAGGAGCGGCCCAGCCGCTTGGCGATATCGGCCCCGATCAGCGCGTGCGGTCCTTCCACCTCGTGGTCGACCGCCTTGCCGACGTCATGCAGCAGACCGGCGGTCTTGGCCACACTGACATCCGCCCCGAGTTCGGCCGCGAGCGCGGCGGCGATCATCGACGTTTCGAGGGAGTGCGCCAGCACATTCTGCCCATACGAGGTGCGGAACTTGAGCCGGCCGAGCAGTTTGATCAGGTCGGGATGGAGGCCGGGGACGTTCGCCTCGTAGGCGACTTTCTCCCCCTCTTCCCGCATGACCTGGTCGAGTTCCTGCCGCGTCTTGGTGACGACCTCTTCGATCCGGGTCGGATGAATCCGGCCATCCTGCAGCAGTTTGCCCAGGGCGCGGCGAGCCACCTCGCGCCGCACCGGATCGAACGCGGAAATCGTGACCGCCTCCGGCGTGTCATCGACGATGAGATCGACCCCGGTCGCCTGTTCGAGCGCCCGGATGTTGCGCCCTTCGCGGCCGATAATGCGGCCCTTCATGTCGTCCGAGGGCAGTGGGATGACCGAAACGGTCGATTCCGCCACATAATCGGAGGCAATGCGCTGGATGGTGGTGGCCAGAATCCGGCGCGAGCGCCGATCGGCTTCTTCCTGGATTTCGAGATCGATCTCGTGCAACCGACGCGCCGCCTGGGCCCGGGCTTCGGCCTCGACTTCGTCGACCAGTTCCTGCTTCGCCTGTTCGGCGGTCAGCCCGGCGACTCGCTCCAACTCCTGGAGATGGCGGTCGCGCGCGGTATCGAGTTCGGCCTGCTGTCGGGCTCGCTCGGTTTCCCACGTTTCTCGTGAGCGCTGCGTCTCCTGATCGAGGCGCCGCAATTCTTGCTCGCGCCGATCGAGACCGTTGCTCTTCTGGTCGATGGCTTCTTCTTTTTGTTCGATCCGGCGCTCGATCCGCTCGACCTCTTTGCGCCGTTGGGTTAGCTCGCGGTCGAGCTCCGCGCGAAGGCGGATAGCCTCGTCTTTCGCCTCGAGTGCTGCATCACGTCGTCTGGTTTCCGCTTCCTCCAGGATGCGGTCTGCTTCGGCCTGGATCTTGCGGAGCTGGGCATCGGCACGACCTTCCAGGTACCACCGGGTTGCGAAATAGGTGGCAACGACGACAAGAAGAGCCTCGAGGACGCCGACGATGAACGATTGGGCGGTCATCGGCATCCCTGACACATGCGATTGTGCCGCGCAGATGTTCCGCGCGGCGATTTCTGATTCCGACCCCGCGATTGGGGTTTGAAATTACTCGTGAGAGTGGCAAGCCACGTCGCACTCAGGCGCGCACGGCATTGGTCCGACGACCACCGTGACTGCCCGCGCTTACCTCCCTTGGTTCATGATACGGTCCTTGAGGAGGGGGCGTCAAACACGCGTTAACTCGCTTCGCCGGGACGGCTCACGATCGAGAATTCACGCAATGGAAGGCTATAACAATGTGGCGAGCGCTTCGTAGCCGAAGCGAGCAACCGGTGCCGTCGGCACTCCCAACAGTTGCTTCGGGTTTGCTTCGCGATCTCGTAACGGCGCGCGAATAGCACAGCCTGTTCCGGTGACTACGACGGCGTGCAAAAACGGTGTCATATCGAACGGCAGCGAGGAACCTCGGTGGTGCTTGAGATCACCGCCAACGCCGAGGTCCCTCCTCCGGCGGGATGACACCATGAACCTCGCCTGTACGACACCGCGTCTGCACGTCGCATTAGTCGCGGCGATCCCGGCGCGCCTCGAGATAACGGGCCAGCCACGACAACCCGCGTGCCGAAAGATCGATTCCCTTGATAGCCAGATCTTCGGCCTGCGCAGCAATCGGCGCGGCATAGCGGCCGACTGCTTTCCAGTTGACGTCCGTCACCGGTTTGCCGGTGTGCGGCGGCCACTTGCTCAGGTTGTCCCGCTCGTCGCGGCTCGACGCGGCGGCCTCCTGAATGTCATCCGGCGTGCGGGGCGGCGCCGGGGGTTCCACCGGCGGAGGTACCGGGGCTGCTGGCGGAGGCGCCATTGGGGGAATGTCATCGAGACCCAGAATCGGGCCCCTCATGTGGTCGTGCAGGGTTGGCGGGGTGATCGGCTGGATATCCGCCAGCGGCGCCGCTTCCGGGGTCGTTTGTACCTGCCCCGCGCCTGGGGCCGCTGCCGGCGCCCCGGCATCGACTGGCCCCGCTTCCGGCGTCATCCGTACCGTTCCCATTCCTGTTTCCGTGTTCGCTTCGCTCATGACAACCTCTCCTGGCATCACCATCTCTCGACAATGGCCCTCTTACCTGCATAACGGCTGGTTCCGAGGGAGGTTCCCAGGCGAAGGCGCGAATGCACGATATGGACCATCGGTCGCCAGCCGATAGTCACTAGGCGTCGCCGGTGCGCGGCATCCGCGGCAACGATCTCGCGAGCGGCGAAACCATTGGGAGAACTCCCGGTGGGGGATGCGAGCGATGGTGGCGTTGTCCCCCAGATGACGGCGCATAGGGCAACGCCAGCGTCTTCCGTGTTCGAGCCAAGCAGGGAGAAATCCGAAACGGTCAGCCGCTCGCGTTTACGGCTCCGCACGGAACTCGCGTCGTTCTGGCCGCGAGCATTGCTGCTCGCGGCCGGAACGACGCGATTCCATCCTTACGGGCGGCGCGGCGACAGCATCAGATAGATGTCGAGAACAATCACCCCGCTCACCGCGAACCAGGCATCAGGCGAGGATTCCGCCGCAACGCAACGCAGCGACACGAACATCAGCGTCGCCATCACTGCCGCGATGAAGCGCAATCTCCACCGACCACGATCGCGGTCGGGGCGCGGAACTGCGTTTGCGGCCATCAGCCAACTCCTACGGTCCGGCGCCGATGCTCACGGCGGTCGCAGGGTCGTTCCCCATGACCGCGATGAGCAGCGCAATCGTCAGCACGAGCGCAATGGGCAGTGCCCAGATCCAGGTTGTGATCTGGTGAGGCGTTTCGGCCCCGGGGGCGGTATGCGCCCGGTCTCGCGCCGCTTCCTCGATCAGATGCCGCCGATGGAGTTCAGCCACGGCGATGAACGACCCCGTTGCCAACATCGATGTTTCCTTTCGCCGAACCGGCACATGTCGTGATTCGCGAACCGGTGTGTTCCGAGCCGACCCCAGCATCCGGCGTGATAACGCCATGCGCATCGGTAAAAACTGCGGGCGGACGAAGACCGCGCACCACGCCACGCCAGATCGGGGTGGGAAGAAGTTGCTACGTTGCTCTGCCACGACGCATGGCAACGCGGAACGCAGTGAGGGCAAAAGTGGTGAGATCACGCCAAAACTGGTAGAATTTGCGGATGCGAGACCGGGTGCAACACCGTGTCGAGCAGGCGCGACGGCAGCGGTTCGCGCGTGTCGTGACCCGCGCGATCGATGCGCTCCCGCCCGACATCATCGCGATGCTCGACAACGTCGAGATCGTGATCGAGGATGAACCGACCGCCGCGCAACTGGCCCTCGGTGAGGGGTATCCTGACCATTCCGTGGGGCAGGCGGACGGCGCAGAAGAGACACTATTCGGCCTGTACGAGGGGGTGCCGCTGACGCGGCGCGGTTCGGATTATCACCTCGTCCCGCCAGACCGGATCATCATCTTCCGTGGCCCGCTGGAACGCGCGTGCGATTCGCCGCAGGCGGTTGCGCGTGAAGTGCGGGTCACGCTCATGCACGAATTGGGGCACCACCTCGGCTTCGCAGAGGAGCGCCTCGGAGACCTGGGATTGGCCTAGCGAGGCCGCCAGCAACGAATGGGACGACGCGAGCGTCACTGAGCACTCAAGGGAGAACGGATTGGTGGCAGCGACCACGAAAACCAAAGCGCCAGCCTACGATGCTTCCACGATTCAGGTCCTGGAAGGGCTGGAGGCGGTCCGCCGCCGCCCCGGGATGTACATCGGCAGCACCGATGCGCGCGGCCTGCATCACCTTATCCGCGAAATCGTCGCCAACTCGGTAGACGAGGCCCTTGGCGGCCACTGCGACACCATCGTCACCCGGATCAGCGCCGACGGTGTTGTCAGTGTGACGGATAACGGCCGCGGCATTCCGGTGGACAAGCACCCCAAGATGAACAAATCGGCGCTGGAAGTGATCATGACGGTCCTCCACGCGGGGGGCAAATTCGGTGGTGGTGGCTACAAGGTCTCCGGCGGCTTGCACGGCGTCGGCGCCTCTGTGGTCAATGCGCTGTCGGAGTGGTGCCGGGTCGAAGTGCGCCGCAACGGCAAGCGCTACCGCCAGGAGTACCGGCGGGGCGTGCCGACCGGCGCCGTAAAGATCGTCGGCGACGTCGCACCGGACGACACCGGCACGACGACATCGTTCCTGGCCGATACGGAGATCTTCATCGCCGGCATCGACTACGACTTCGATCACATGGTCCAGGAGTTTCGCGAGACCGCCTACCTGACGCGCGGCCTGAAACTGACCCTCATCGACGAGCGCAGCGATCAGGAGATGTCGTTCTACTTCGAGGGCGGGATTGTCTCCTTCGTCCGCCATCTCAACCGCAACCGCAATGTCGTGCATGATCGGCCGTTCTACGTCCAGCGCGAAACCCCCGCCGGCCTGATCGAGGTTGCCCTGCAGTACAACGACTCCTACGGCGAATCGACCCACACCTTCGCCAACAACATCAACACGGTCGATGGCGGCACCCACCTCTCCGGGTTCAAATCGGCGCTCACCCGGACGATGAACGATTACGCCAAGCGCAACGGCTTCCTCAAGCCGGATGAGACTCTCTCCGGGGAGGACGTGCGCGAGGGGTTGACGGCCATCGTCTCGGTGAAACTGGCGGAACCACAGTTCGAGGGGCAGACCAAGGCCAAACTCGGCAACGCCGAGGTGGCGGGCGCGGTGCAGACGGTCGTCAACGAGGCATTGGGCGCCTTCCTCGAGGAAAACCCGCAGGCGGCGCGCAAGATCATCGAGAAGTGCATCATGGCCTCGCGGGCGCGGGAGGCAGCGCGCAAGGCGCGTGAACTGGTCCAGCGCAAGGGCGGTCTGGAGAGTTTCAGCCTCCCCGGCAAACTCGCCGACTGCACCGAGCGCGATCCAGCCCGGGCCGAACTTTACATAGTGGAAGGCGACAGTGCTGGCGGAAGCGCGAAGCAAGGTCGAGACCGCAGGTTCCAAGCGATTCTTCCGCTGCGCGGCAAGATTCTCAATGTCGAGAAGGCGCGGCTCGACAAGATGTTGCAGAACAACGAGATTCGGACCCTCATCACCGCGCTGGGCACCGGTGTCGGTGACCAGTTCGATCCATCCAAACTCCGCTATCACCGTGTGGTCTTGATGACCGACGCGGATGTCGATGGCTCTCACATCCGCACGCTGCTCCTGACGTTCTTCTTCCGCCACCTGGAGCAGTTGATCATCGATGGCCACGTCTACATCGCCCAGCCGCCGCTCTACCGGGTGCGCAACGGAAAGCAAGAGGCGTGGGTCTACAACGACGAAGAACTGAAGCAGGCGCTGAAGTCCATCGGTGAGAAATCGGAGATCCAGCGCTACAAGGGACTCGGCGAAATGAACCCGGACCAATTGTGGGATACCACCATGGACCCGGAAAAGCGGACCCTGCTCCAGGTCACGATCGAGGACAGCGTCGAAGCGGACGAAACCTTCGATATGCTGATGGGCGCCGCGGTGCCGCCGCGCAAGAAGTTCATCCAGACGCACGCGCGCGAGGTGCAGAACCTCGACATCTAGCAGAAACCAGCCCTGTCAGCTCATTACAAAGGCTGTCTGGACGGCGCCCCTGGTCTGGAATCGGACCAGGGGCGCTTCTTTCGATGCGGTGCTCTTGATTCGGGTCGCCAACCGGAGAGAGGTTGTTGACCCTCCGCGGCTCGTGGTAGGCCGTTAATGGCGGCGTAATGGCGCCATCGTATCGTCGCTCTTGGCCGGCAACCGCCGACTCCGCACCTTTCCCGGTTGTCGCTACGGGCGCAAGGAGGGAACGATGGACGACCAGCGCTTCGATGCCCAAACGCGGCGATTCGGCTTCATGACCCCGCGCCGCGGCTTTATGACATCGTTCATCGCGGGAGCGACGCTTCGCGCGGTCACGCTTGTGCTGCCGGTCGAACCCACCATCGCGGCGTGCAAGGGATTCCATGGCCGTTGCGCCTCAACGTCCTTATGCTGTAGCGGGGCCGGTCTGCGCTGCGCGAAGAATGGCAAGAACGGCAAGAAGCGCTGTCGCTGCCGGCCGGGATGGCAGCGCTGCCCTGACTCCGGTTCCGGCTGCCTCCCGGTGCTCACCGACCCGGAGAACTGCGGGGGGTGCGGCAAGCAATGCGTCGGATCCACACCGTGCTGTGTTGGCGGGGAATGCCGGTCTCTCTGCGATGGGAGTTGCTGCGCCGACTGTTTCGTTCAGATCGACGGCACGGGCCGTCCCGCGCCCGGCAGCGATTTCTGCTGCCCGGCGGAGAAGATTTGCGGGCCGAACCCCAACAAACTCTCCGATGACCGCTGTTGCTACCCCAACGAGGCGTGCGTCGCGGGCGAATGCTGCTGCGATGGTTGCCTGGGATCGGTCATTTGTGGCGGCGAGTGCTGCGCGGAGGCCGCTTGCTGCAACGGCGCGTGCTGTCCAACCGGAAAGATCTGCGCGGCAACGCCAAATGGCGATGCCTGTGTCTCGGCCAATCGTGCCTGCGACCACGATCAGGACTGCTATGAAGACGAATCCTGCCACGGCGGCGTCTGTTGCTCCGGCGCTCGCATGTGCAGCAACAACATTGGAAGCGAGTTCTGCTGTGCCGTCGGCACGATCTGCGAGTTGCCGGGAACGCTATCCGCGGTCTGCTGCCCGATTGGCACCACCTGCAATTCCTTCAAGGGCCACCGCGTGCGGCGGTAGCAACTGACCCAATCGGTCTGCCAAAGAGGTGTCGTTCCGAGCCGCGGCGAGGAACCTCGGTGTTCCTCGCTGCTGGCAGAATTAGGTGTCGTCGCGATTCACTCTGGAGGGCGCTCACCCTCCCTCGATGGGCAGGAGTTCCGCCAGGGCATGCTCCGCCGAGAGCGCCCTCCCCTCCCCATGCGCGGTGGCAAAGCCGGACGCGCCCAGCGCCGCGCGAGCTGCCGTTTCACACTCCGCCATCGCGGACGCATGGATCGCCGGCAGCGGAATGTCGGTCGTCTCCCGCATCGCTTCGGCAACCCCGAGAAGCCGGGCGCAACGCCGGGCGTCCTGCCGGGCACAGGCGACCTCGGCCAACCCCTCGATTCCTTCGGTCACCATCGGTACTTCACCGATCTGCTGGCCGAGCCGCAACCCGTCCCGCAGCAGATGCTCGGCGCCGTTGAGATCGCCCTGGAGGCGGCTGAGGCGCCCGAGATGGATGAGAGCGAACGCCATGCCGCTGCGGTCGCCCAAGTCCCGATAGCGCTGCAGGGCTTCCCCAAAGAGCGCTCCGGCGCGATCGAGGTCCCCTTGCCGCTGCACGGCATGACCGAGGTCGGCGACCGCATCGGCAATGCCTTGACGATCATCAAGTTCGCGCAGCACCCGTAACGATTCCTGCTGGATCGCAACCGCTCCCGCGAAATCCCCGGCGAGAAAGGCGAGATTGCCCAGACCACCCAGTACGTAGCTGAGATTGCGCTGGTCATCCAGTTCCCGAAACAGGTCGCTGCTTTCCTGAAATGCGACGGCGGCCTGGTGATGGTCGCCACGATCGAGGAATACGAACCCGAGATTGGCCAGGCACGCCGCGAGGCGTGGGCGGTCATCGGCGTCCCGCGCCAGTGCCAGCGCCTGTTGATAGAGCGAAACCGCGCGCACCGGATCACCCATTTTGTCGGCGATGATGCCGAAGTCGATCAGCGAGCGTGCTTCGCCGCGCCGGTCGCCGAGTTGCCGCCGCAACCCAAGCGCCTTCTCATGATGAAGAGCCGCGGCGGCGAGGTCGCCCTGCGCTTCCGCCAGCGCCCCGGCGCCATCGTGGGCGTCGGCGCGGGTGACCGCATCGGCATCCTCACCATCCGCCAGCGTCTCCTCCAACCAGAACCGGCCCTCGGTGAGATACCCGCGCTGCCACCAGAAGCGCCAGAGCGAGGCGGCCAGGCGCAACGCATCGTTGGTTTCACCCAACTCGCGCAAGGCCTGCAGCGCGGCACGAAGGTTGTCCTGCTCGCGTTCGAGGCGTTCGAGCCATGCGCCCTGCTCGGACCCCGACAATTCGGGAGCCGCTTCCAAGGCGACGTCCAAAAAGAGATGAGCGTGCCGGCGGCGGACGGTGTCGGCCTCTCCACCGAAATCGAGCCGCTCGCGGGCATACTCGCGGATCGTCGCCAGCATGCCCAGGCGAGCGGGATCGTCCCTCCCACCGGTGCGATGGACGAGACTCTGATCGACCAGCGATGACACGAGATCGAGCGGAGCGGACCGAAACGCCACATGGTGGTCGCTGATCCGCTCGACAGCCGCAAGGTTGAATCCCCCCGCGAACACCGACAGCCAGGCAAAAAGGTCCTGTTCCTCCGGCGTCAGCAGATCATGACTCCAGGCGATGGTGGCCCGCAGGGTGCGGTGCCGATCCGGCGCATCGCGCGGACCTCCGGTCAGCAACGTCAGCGGGCGGTCGAGCCGGGCCAGAATCTCCGCGGGCGGGAGCAGGCGGACCCGGGCCGCGGCCAGTTCGATGGCCAACGGCAATCCATCGAGGCGATGGCAGATCGCCGCGATGTCGCCGGCATTCGCCACGGTCAGTGCGAAATCGGCCCACGCCTCCTTTGCCCGCAACGCAAACAGCGCGACGGCCGGCGCATCGGCAAATGATGTCGCCGGCAATGCGGCTGGCAAATCCCTCTGTTCCGTTCCTCTCCACTCTGGCAGGGCCAGGGGCTGGACCAGATATTCCTGCTCCCCGCGCAACTTCATCCGGCTTCGGCTGGTGACCAGCATGGTGAGTCCCGGACACGCGGCCAGGATGTCAGGGATGAGCGGCGCCGCGGAAGCGACGTGCTCCATGTTCTCGATCAGCAACAACCGCCGCCCCTGGATCTGCTCGGCCATCGCCTCCAGCAATGGCTGTCCGGCGCGTTCCTCGACACCCAATGCCCGGGCAATGAGAGGAAGCACGAGTTGTGGCGCGTCCAGGGGCGCGAGGTCAGCAAAGGAAGCGCCGTCTGGCGCAGCGAAGTGGTGAGCCACCGCGAGCGCGAGCCGCGACTTGCCGACGCCTCCCGGACCGGTCACGGTGACCAGGCGGTTCGTCGCCAGCAACCGGACCACCTCCGCGACTTCCCGCTCCCGGCCGATCAGGTTGGTTGGCGGTACCGGCAGTGGCTGACCGTGAAAGGCCGCAACCGGCGCCCCTTGCCAAATGGGAGCCGCCACCTCGCTCTGGAAACGACCCTCCCGGATCGCGGCGATCAAGTCAGTGGTGGCGGCCTGCGGCTCGGCGGCGAGTTCGCTGGCGAGGATGACGGTCAATCGATCGAACTGGTTGAGCGCGCGATGGATTTCACCCTCCTGGGCGAAGAGCCGGATGAGCGCGACGTGGGCGTCCTCATCCACCGGCTCGCTGGCAACCGCCTGTTGCAACGCCGCGATCGCCGCGCCGAACTCCCCCCGCTGCTCATGAAGTTGCGCCACACGCCGCAACAACGTAAGGAAACTGGTGCGCAGGGCCGCGCGCCGTTCCTCTACCCAATCCTCGTACCGATCGTCGGGGAGCAGATCGCCAGTGTACAGGTCGAGCGCGGCGCGGGTGAACGCCGGTTCGGGTGATTGCCATGCCTGTCGCACCGCCGTCTCGAACCGGGCGACGTCGCTGCGAATCACAGTGTCAGGAGCCAGGAGAATGATGTCCCCCACGCGCGGGAGAAACGCCACCGCGGCGTCACCCGCGGTCAGAATCCGCCGGGCGTGATGCAGCGCCACGCGCAGGTTGTTGGCCGCCGCGTCCGGATCGAGATCGGGCCAGAGCGATTCGATGATCTCATCGCGATGCAGACGATGCGCTGGCGCCAGCGCCAGCAGTTTGACGACGGCGGCCGCGCGCTTGCGGCGCCAGGCGTGTTCGGGCACTGACTGGCCCGCAACGATGACCTGGAAGCCGCCCAGCAGCCGCACCTCGAGCGCCGGCTGTACCTCCACTGGTTGCCTCCCGTCCCACCCGGCGAGCAACGCTGGTCTCTCTGCCGGGACGTGAGATGGGGTCCACGATCAGAGCGTATGGCTGGTCGTTTCTTGTTGTCAAGCAACATCCCTGCCCCGCGGCAATGAGTCTTCGAACTGTTGTCGGTGGGACACGGATTGCCAGAAATCGGGCCCGACGGGGATCTCCAGTTCACCTCCTGAGCAACGGTCCCCGCTGTTAACGGCCAGGTAATGACGGCCTCCTAGAGTCGGCATCATCGACGCCGAGGGTCGGCGCAACGACAACCCGATGTCAGGAGGAATTGAGATGGCAGCACGATCAACGACCCAGGTTCAGCAGGTCGGCAGCACGCTCCTGTTGCTGAGCGTTCTCGTCGGAGGTGGATTCGCGGCACACTCCGCCGTGGACGCCGCGCCGAAATGCTTTGGCAAGACGGCAACGATCGATGACCACAAAGGCGCCATCACCGGCACCAACGGCAACGACGTGATCATCGGCGACGATGGCGACAACGACATCGATGGCAAGGGCGGAAAGGACCGCATCTGTGCCAAGGGCGGCAACGACGTCATCGACGCCAGCGGCAAGAAACTCTCGGCCGACGGCGGCGACGGAAACGACGAGATTCATGGCACCAACAAAGTGGACACTCTGAATGGCGGCGAGGGACAAGATGTCATCTTCGCCGGCGGCGGCAACGATGCTGTCAAGGGGAACAGCGGTGACGATGAACTCCATGGCGGCGATGGTGACGACGCGCTGAGCGGTGGCGAGGGAGACGATCAACTCTTCGGCGATACCGGGAGTGACAGCCTTTCCGGCGGCGACGGCGAAGACGACCTCAATGGTGGCCCCGATCCCGACTTCTGTTCCCAGGACAACGAGGTTCTGCACGCCTGCGACTTCGCCCTCCCGCTTGCTTGACGCCAATTGGCGATGATCGCTGCCGCGAGCAGGCGGTGACAGCCCTCACGTGTCATGCCGTCCGCCGGCACCACCGAAGAAGGAAAATCCGACCTACGTGGGTACGCGGGCGATGCGGCTATTTTCACAGCACCCCAACCCCTCTCCCTGTGCGCAGGGAAAGGGGCTCTTGGCGGCCTCGACGTTGCGATGCCCTCAGGTTCGACGCACGCCGAGGCCGCCCGGCAGCGCAAGCAGCTACAGCAGCATGCAGACGTTGTGTCGTCCCGAGGAACGAGGGACCTCGGTGTGCATGCTCGAGATCGCGACGATCGAGATTCCTCGCCGCGGCTTGGAATGACACGACATGTGCATGCCGCTGCTAACGCGCCGCGCAGTCAGCGTGTTGTTCCGAGGGGAGACGAGGAATCTCATCGGTCGTGATGGCCGAAACGACCGCCGAGATCCCTCCTTCGTCGGGATGACAGACGCGTTGCGCGCCGCCCTGCCGGTCAGGAGCCGGTCTCTGCTGTCAGATTCGGATAGGGCTGGTCGACCGTGAGCACCAACACGCCCAGCGGTGCTTTCTCCAGGTTGGTGACGCTGCCGTCGGGCGAGTGGCGGAGATAGCCGAGGTACATCGTCTCCGTAGCCACCAGGCGCAACACGCCATCGTCCGGGGGCGCCATCGTTTCCCCGGGTTGCAGGGTGGCTCGGCTCAATTCTAGACGCGCCGGTCCCGGAGCGAACCTCGCCCCCTTCGTCGAACCAAGGGTCTCGATCGACGCGTGATCTTCGGCATCTCCGGTTGACTGCATATCGTGTGCGGTATCAGCCAGCACCGTGGCGAAGATGGCCTCGACCGGCCCGGCCGGGGCGGCGTTCATCGTGGCCGTCACGCCACCAGGAATCAGCAGCGCATCCCCCGCATCGACCGTCTCGGCTCGTCCAGCGCCAAACGACTCCGGCTGATGCCGTCCCACTCCGCGTGACACTGAGCCAGGTTGGTCGAGCGTCACCGAGAGTTGACCTTCGATAACCAGCACGATAGTCGGGCCGCTCCGCCCAACCAGAACCGCCGGGTCTTCTCCCGCGGCGAACTGCCAGCGCTCGATCGAAACAAAGTCGGCCGCCGCTGGCACCGTGGGCGCCGTCATCTGGGTCAACAGTCCTTGCGCGGTCGTCGGGTCGAGGGTTGCCGCGGGCAAGGTTTCCAGGTTGTGCGCTAGTGGCAAGCGAGCGCTGATCCATCCCCAGCCGTGCTGCCCCGGCCCCGCCAGCGACCCCGCCAGGACGGTCACCAGGATGAGCGCCACCGTCGCCGCGTACACGCCAACTCGCCGCGCGCTATGCCACCAACCTTGCGCACCAGCCGGCAACGCGCGCAGGGCCGCGGGCACCGCAGGTTGATCCTGAAGCAAATGCCCCTGCAAGCGGACGATCCGGGCTGACGTAGCCGTGGGATCGCCCCTCTGTGTAGAGGCGATCCGCGTTTGCAGATCATCGAGCAGGCGAGCGGCGAAGACCGGGTCCGGTCCCGGGGCGTCGTCACGCGCACGGAGCAGCGGTAGCAGTTCCGCGAACTCGGGCTCGCTCAGGAGAGGCTCGGCGCCGTGGCCGTCAGTGGTTGTCGCCATGGTGCTCTCCTTGCGTACCCGATCGGGAATTGAGCAACTCGCGCAGCCGCGCCTTCGCCCGGCTCTGCGTGACGTTGACATTGGCGGGACTTCGTCCCATCACACCAGCGATCTCCGCTCCGGACAGTCCAGCGAGGCGGAGTTCCACGACCTGGCGTTGATGCTCCGGTAACTGCGTCAGGAGCAGGCTCAGATCGCGCCGGTGGTCGGCGGCGAGCGCGTGATCCTCGGGCGAAGGCGCCGGGTCAGTAAGGCCGAACGCCCATTCCAGCGGCTGGTCGGCCGGCGCCGCGCGATAGCGGTCGGTGACCACGTTGTGGGCGATGGTGAAGAGCCAGGCGCGAAACGATGTGTCATGAAACCGGGCGAAGGCGGCCAGGGCTTTCATGAAGACCAGGCTGGTGGCATCTTCCGCCGCTTCGCGGTTACCAAGGCGGCGATAGCAATAGCGGTGCACAGGATCGACGTAGCGGGCGTAGAGAAGCGCAAACGCGCGGAGATCGGCCTTTGCCAGCGCCACCAACTCGGCATCGCTGCGCGAATCGACCGGCGGTGCCGCGATCACCGAGGTACGGGTACGAGCGTGAGGGAGCGTGGCCATGATGGACCTAACCCGAACTGCGAACGCCTGTTATCTCATCAAACGGAAGACAGGGCAAAACCTTACCGGCGAAGCGGCGACAAGCCCCATCCGGGCGGCGCGGCGATCACACATGGATCGAAGATTCGCTCATCGCCCAGTGGTCCCTCGGGCGACAAGGGTATTGACCGTCTCTAGGTCGGTGGTCGTTGGATGCTGGAGCTGTGGAGGTCCGGGGTCCGGGGACCGGGTGACGCCTACGTCGCCCGTGCTCCTTCCCCACGACCGACCTCCAGAACGTGATCTCTCCCCACGTAGTGGTAGGGGCGACGCCCGCGTCGCCCGGTCGGCCGCAGGCCGACGGACCGCGCCCCCACCACCAGGGTGGTTGGTTCAGGTCACGGGCGACGCAGGCGTCGCCCCTCCAACGAGGCCGCCGCACCCCTCCAGCAAGCATTGACCACCGCCCCTAGAATCCGGGGTCCGGGGAAACGACAACCGCGGTCGCCGCCGTACCCTCGCTCCGGGCGATCATGTCCGCTTCCACGCCCGTGGCGCATGGGTCATCACTCGCGTCGTTACCGGTGAGGATCGCGAGGTTGTCGATGAGACGGGCGATCAGGTCGCGCAGTTGATCGTGTTCGACCGGGCTGAACCCCGTGAGCGCCACGGCATCGATCTCGGCCCGTAACGACTGCAGCGCTTCCTGCTGAGCCCGCGCCCGCGGCGTGAGGTGGACACGGGCCCTCCGCGCGTCGCGCGGATCAGGAACGCGAGTCACAAGTCCTCCCCGCTCCATCCGGCGCAGCGTGACCGCCATCGTCGGCTGCTCGACTCCCGTTCGCCGCGCCAATTCGGTCTGCGTCTGGCCATCGCGCTCGTAGAGGGCCAGCAATGTCGGCAACTGTCCGATCGTCAACCCGAGCGCGGCGAGTTGCCGTGTGATCGCCTGACCAAGCAGGCGCGCGGCATGGTTGACGCTGGCGCAGACCATCGGTTCGACGGTCGACGTGGGGAGCGCGTCGGCCGCTGCATTGATCGCCTTCGGTTCGCCCCGCACCACGTTCGTCCCCTGTGTGGCGACATTACCGCCTTCGCCACCTTTACAGGATTGCATAGCCTGCTATGATTCGCCAGAAACATAGATGACTATGGGATTTCGCGGCTGGGCGCCGCGGGGATCGAGACGAGACGAGGAGGGGGTGCGCAGCATGAAGGGGGCGGCTTTCGGCATAGGAGGACCTGCTGGCGAGTTGGAGACTGGTCAGGCCAGGCACGAGGAGACCGCGGCCGGCTGGGCGACCGCTCCGGGCCGGCTCGAGGCCTTCAGCGACGGCGTGATCGCGATCGCGATCACGCTCCTCGTGCTCGAGTTGCGGGCTCCGGCAGAGCCTGGCCACTTCCTCAGTGAACTCCTCGCCGAGTGGCAGTCGTACGTCGCCTATCTCGCCTCGTTTCTCGTGATCGGGGTGATCTGGATCAACCACCACGCGCTGTTCGATCGGCTCGCGGGTGTCGACGCCACGGTGTTGGGGCGGAACCTGGCGTTGCTGTTCACGATTTCGCTTTTGCCATTTCCGGCCGGGGTTCTCTCCAGCGCCATGCGCATCGGCACGCACGACGACCGCATCGTCGCTGTCGCGGTCTACGCCGGAACCACGTTGCTGATCACCGCGGCATGGGGCTGGCTGTGCGGCTATTTGAGCCGCACTCCCAGTCTGTTACGGCACCCTGCAGACGCGGCTTACCTGAGGGCGGAGTTGCGGCGGCAGCCACTCGCGGCAGTCCTGCCCCTCGCCGCAATCGCGGTCGCCCTGGTCAGCCCTGAAGCCGCCCTCCTGCTGCTGGCAATCAGCCCGCTCTTCTATGCCTTCACGTTGCAACGAATGCAACGCGGCGCTGCGTCATGACGAAAAATGCCAGCAGAATGGAATGGCAGGGGGCCGCTGGTGCACCAGCGGCCCCCTGCTATTGCCTGCGAAAGGTGATCTGAGCGGACTAGGCGGGCTGTGCCTTGATCCACTTCTCCTCTGGCAGCATGACTTCGGCGACGCCGCGCAGCTGGTAGAAGATCCCGACCACCGCCAGGACGATCCAGAGAATCACCCAGAGCCAGCCCGCGCCCTGGAACTTCGACTCGTCGACGACAGCCACGGTTGCGCCGTTGGCTATTTCGGCCGTCGTTATCCTGCCGAGCAGCATCATCAGCCCAGCCACCGCCAGAGCCGCGCCGCCCAGCGCCGAGTTGACAATCACGATGTAGATCGGCAGGTTCAGCAGAAGCGCGCCGACCGCGAAGATGACCGCGCCAATCGCCGCGATGATGAATGCCACCGCGCCCCACGGCTCGGTGAAAATGGCATGCAGGATGCCGGAAAAGAGCAATGCGCCGACCGCGCCCGCTTCGATGATCACGCCCGCGTACCAGACGAACCACGACAACAGGGCGAAGATGATCCCGATGACGATGCCGACGATCCAGGAAACCCCGGTGGAGAGGAACCCCGTGCCGAAAAAGTCCTGCATGATCCGCGCGCCCAGGAAAAACCCGATGATCGCGCCAAAGATCGGCAGCAGGTAGAACCACATCCGTAAGCCCATGAAGCATACGGCCAATCCAACCAGGCCGATCACGATCCCGATGAGAAATTCCATTGCGTCGCCGCCCTCCTCCCGCGCACGTCCCCGACCGGGCGACTCCGTTCCCCAACAACGCCCGGTCACCCCAGCGGAGCGAGACCGCATGGTCCCGCTCACTCTCGCACTATACGTACACGTTCCCGGAAGTCAACAGGTCCAGGCAACTTTCGTGCCAGGAAACCGTGTCCGGTTTTGCAGCGAGTGCGGGCGCAACCGCAATGGCGCATCGACCAAGCGGTGTTCCTCATTTGACTGTTGGCCTGCCAGAGCGGAAACAGCGCGGCATTGATGGCGAGCGCATGCTGAACCCGTACGAATGGTGCTGGCCCCGGCCAGCAAAGGAACAGGGAGCGCATGTCATGGTGTTGCAGACGAATCTGGATGTGAACGCGGTGCTGATCGATATCGCGCGCCAGCGCGATGCTCACATGGCGGAGGGTCAGGCGCTGCTGGCGCTACACGCAAGGCCGCCCGCGGTTGATGGCAGCTCCACCCTGGTCCGCCTCCGGCATTGGGCGTGCAACCGGGTCCGCCGGGAGTGGCTGCCGCCCGTCAGCCCGCGATCCGCCAGGGGTGCGATAGGCACGGCGGCCTGATCCTTCCCGATCAACCTTCAGCGCGCTTCGACGGTGAACGCACGCTCGGTCACCACCACTCGTGACCCGGCAACCGCCAGGGCGCCAATCCAACCGTCGTGATTGGTGAGCGATTGGTGGCGCCACGACGCTCGCGGATCGTTCCATTCCGGATCGCGGATGATGATGTGGCCGCCGGCATCACGGTCAATCTCGATCGCCCGCGGTTCTCGGGACAGTCCTTGACCAGTTGCCTTGAGATAGGCCTCTTTCAACGTCCAAAGCGTCAGAAAATCGACGACGCGCCGATCTTCCGGCACCGCCGCGAGCCGCGCCGCTTCCGCGGGGGTACAGGCCACGGAGAGTAGCGCGGGGACATCGAGATTGGGGTCGATCCACTCCAGATCGACCCCAACCTCCCGCTCCCGGGCCACGGCGATCAGCGCGCGCGCAGCGGCATGAGCGAGATTGAACCGAATCTGATCTCTTTTGCAGCATGCGGAAGAAGACTCACGCATTGACCGCGGTTGGTCACGTGCCAAGCCCCTCTCCCGGCTCGACGGGAGACTCCTCCCTCCAGAGAGGGAGGCTTGGGAGGGAGCCAGGGTTGGGGTGAGGGTCCACGCCCCGAGTTCCGGCTTTCCCCCCGGCCCGTGGTGAAATCGCACCGCCGCGGGCGCGATTCCCAGATATCGCGCCAACACCTGCCGTAACCCGGCGCGGGCGGCAAGCCAACGGCAGCGGTGGAGTTCGTACTTGAAGCGCTCGGCGCGGACCATCTCGTCCCCGCTCAATGCCGTCAGCGCATCAGCCGGAACCTGGTCCAGCGCGATCCACCAGAGATCGACCGCGTCGGGTCCGAGGATGAGGTCTGGTTCGGCGCTCATGCCCCGGCGGCGCGGAGCGCCGACCGTCCGGGCAGACCGCGCGCGGTCACCAGTCCCAGCACGGCCGCCACGGTCATCACCCCAATCTGGAGCAGCAACGCCTGCCCGACGGTGTCGCCGCGCGTCTGGAGCAGACCGATCAACGCCCCGCCCAATCCCGCACCAAGCCCGGAACCGAGCACACTGGCCAGTTGAATCGAGGCCGACGCATCCCCTTCCTGTCCGGGCGCGGCGAGTTCGAGCATCGTCAGCGAGAGGGTGGTGTAGCCGAAGCCCATTCCCAGACCGGCCAGGCCCCACGCGAACGGACCGACGAACATCGAGACCGAGGGGAAGAGCACTGCCGCGGTGGCGGCAAACGCGGCAATCAGCACGGCCAACCCGATCGAGGTCATCGCCCGCCGCGAGATGCGGCCGGAAGTCCGCGCCTGAACCCACGATCCAGTCGACCAGGTGATCGTCGCCGCCGTCAGCGCGAGTCCGGCGAAGGCGACCGACGCGCCCCGCACGTCGACGAGCGCCAGCGGCACGAACGCGTCGACGCCGAAGAACGCCAGATTGAGCAGCGCCATGGTCGCCACCGCCGCCGGCATTCCCGGCAAGGCCCGCAACGTTCCATCTGGCAGCAGACGGCGCACCGCCGGCACGGCGAGGAGCAGTCCCACCGCGCTGAGACCGAGGACCGCGGGCAAGCTGGTCTGGGCGATCCCGGTCAACAGCAGTCCGGCGCCGACCGCCAGCGCCGCCGCGCTGATCGTCCGGGCGCGGGCGTCTGGCGCCGGTACCCCCGCGCCCATGCGGCGCAATGACGGCAACGCGAGCAATGCGGAGAGGATCGGCAGCGGCGCCAGGAGCAGGAAGACCGAGCGCCAGCCGAGCGCTTCCGCCATCAACCCGGCGAGCCCCGGACCGACCAGACCGGGTACCACCCAGGCCGTCGAAAGGAGCGCCAGCATGCGTGGTTTCACGCCTTCCGGGTAGCCGCGGCCGACCGCGACATAGGCGATCGACCCGATCGCGCCCCCGCCCAGTCCCTGCAAGGCGCGGCCGGCAATGAGAATCATCATCGTCGGCGCGAGCCCGCCGACAATCAAACCGACCGCGAACAGGATCACGCCAAGCACGAACGGCAGGAGCGGTCCGCGCTCATCCGCCAGCAGACCGGAGATGACGATGCCCACCAGTTGCGCCAGGAGAAAGGCGGAGAACGCCCAGCCGTACAGATGCAACCCGCCCAGATCGTCGACCACGGCGGGCAGAATGGTGGCGACCGCAAGCGTTTCAAACGCGACGCCCGCGATGGTCAGCACCAGACCAAGGGTGAGCGTCAACCGCTGCGGACTGAAAGGACTGTCGTTTGCCTCGCTTTTGATCGGTGATTGTCCGTCGAGTTGCTCTTCGCTGCGATGGCCGTTGCGCGCGACCGCGGGCTCCTCGATCGTTGATTGCACCGCCGTCACCGCTGTTGCCTCCCCCAAAGATGCCCGTGGCGAATGCTGTCGTACCTAGTCACCGTGTTCGACCCCGGCGACCATGCGTCCCGGCGCTGAGAGCACCGGGTGCGGACACTCTACCCGCTTCAGCCTTGCTCCGCCCCGATCGGCAGTCGCCCAAACGACGCCACCGGCGCTGCCCCCCACCGGACCGGCGCGAGCGCGACCGCAAAAGGCTGGCGCCCAGCTTCCTGACGCAATTCCATGACCAGTAACGGCGCGAGCAGTTCGGCGTGCACGCGATCCATACGGCGTTGCTCCCGTTGGTCTCGGCGATCCCACGCTGCTGCCGTCCGTGCTGTCGGAGTTCGTCCCATTGCCGGGGACGTCACCACGGCGCGGAACGCCTCGGCGCGATCATCGCCATGTCCGCTCAGGCCGCCTCGGACGCGGCGCTCGCCCGGTCGTAATTGATCCGGAAGAGCGCGATCGCGGCGGCGACATCCTCCTCCTGCCGGAGGGCGAAACTGACGTATCCCGCGGCGCCGACCCGATGCGGCACCACCCGGCCCGCGGGCAGGAGATCGTCGCGGAGCAAGCGCGGAAAAGGAAAATCGGCGATGCCATCCTGATGGATGTGCCCGATCTCACGCCGCCCAACAGTGAAGAGGGTGCTCTGAAATCTGCCTGGCGCCACGCTCACCCCGGACCACCCCAGCACCTCGCGTTCGACCGCGGCGATCATGTCTCTTGTTGTCATCGGTGTCTGTTCCTCGCGTTGTCACTCTCGATCGACCCGGCGGCGATGATTCGCCCAACCCCAGGTGACGGTCCCGGCCGCTACCACGGTCGCCGCGCTTGACCGGCGTCGTCCCCCACGGTACAACCTCAACAAAGGTTGAGGTCAAGAGCTGGGAGCGCGAAATCATGGAATCGCCGCGGCCGCGGGCGGAACTGACGCCGGGCGAACTCTCGGCGCGCAGCGGGGTCGCCATTTCGGCGCTCCATTTCTACGAGCGCCAGGGCCTGATCCACAGCCGGCGCACATCAGGCAACCAGCGGCGATATCCCCGTGAAATGCTCCGCCGCGTCGCCTTTATCCGCGCCGCGCAGCGGGTGGGCATCCCGCTTGCCGACATCCACGACGCCCTGGCCACCTTGCCGGAGGGGAGAACACCGGGACGCGATGACTGGGCGCAGCTCTCGGCGCGCTGGCGGGACGATCTCGACCACCGCATCGCGCAACTGACGCGGCTGCGGGACGATCTCACCCAATGCATCGGTTGCGGCTGCCTGTCTCTCGACCGGTGTTCCCTCTACAACCCGGAGGACACCCTCAGTCGGCGCGGACCGGGCGCGCATCTCCTCGCTGACGACGCCATCCAGAGCGATCCAGCGCCCGATTGAGCTATCAAGCCGGCAGGATGATATCGACCTTGCCGTCACTATTCGCGTCCGGGTCGCCATCGCCGCACAGCGGGACACAGACGGTCTCGCCAGCGCAGGCATTCAACAGATCGCACGACCCCTTGCGGACGCAGACCAATCCGGGCGGACAGGCGCCTTCCGGTGTCGTGCAGGGGGAGCCCGGAATGTTGCAGTGGACCGGGCTCGTCCAGCAGACGCTGCTCCCTCCCGCCGCGACTTCGGCGCAGGCGCAGAGTCCCGCTGCCGGACCACACTGCGCGCCGGGGGTGGGACCGGCGTTGCTCACGAATCCGTCGCACGCGGTCAGCCCCGTTTGGCTGGCGCACGAGGCACACTGCTCACTCGCCTGATTGCAGACCTCTCCCGCGGCGCACGCCTCACAGGTATCCCCGCCGGCGCCGCACTGGTTCCACTGCCCGCCGGCGACGCACTGATTGGCCTTGCAGCACTCATCATCCGCGCAGATGCCGCCGCCGCATTCACAAATCCCGCCGCAGCACACCGGTCCCCCGCCCGGGCAGTGATCGTTCCGCACCGCGCCATTGCACATGACGGTGTGGCAGAACGTCGCCCCGGAGAAGATCGCCGTATTACATCCGGAGGAGGAACGCAGATTGGCGCCCGTCAGGTTCGCGTTGGTGAAGTCCGTGCCGCGCAGGATCGCCGACGACAGATCGGCCCAGCAGAGGTTGGCCCGCCGGAACTTGGCGTCGCGCAGATTCGACGACGACAGATTCGTGCCGATCAGCGTGGCGTCGTTGAAGGTCGTTCCCACCATACTGGCGGCCGAGAGATCGTCGCCCGAAAAGTCGCGGCCGTTGAAATTGCAGCCGTTCATGTTGGCGCCATGCCGCGGGCTGCCGCAGGCTGCTTCGCCGCGGACCCGGTCGCGCCCGCCGCGAGTCGCCCGGTTCGCGCCGTGCCGCTCCCGCCCCGCCACCGAGCCTCCGGCCAATCCGCCGCCGAGCAGGGTGACAATGGCCGCCCGCCGCGAGGCAGAGGTGGCAAGCACGCGCGCCAGGGCGTCGAATCGATCACGGTCCATTTCTGCCTCCTCCGCGGTCGCGCACGATCGGTCCGCTGGCGACGTAAGCGATGTCCTTCGCAGCGCGCATCTTGACATACGCATCCGCTACGAACAACCGCCCCAAAAGGACTGTTACCGCTGTCCGCTAGTTTCCTACCGCCGATGCTAGACTTGCCAGCACGGCAACCGCCCCTCCCCGATCCTGGTTTTGGACCATTGGTGGCTTGATGCCTAATCTTGGGTGGCTTTTCACACAGCTCAAGAACCCCCGGAACGTCATCGACATCCTGGTGGTTGCGCTCATCATCTACTGGCTGCTGTGGGTCGCTCAGGGGACGCGCGCCACCCAACTGATCCGCGGCATCGTCACCCTGCTCGCGGTTGTCTTCCTGGTCGGCACCACCCTGCAATTGACCGCGCTCAACTGGATCCTCGGCCAGACCTGGCCCGTGTTGCTGATCTCGCTCCCCGTCATCTTCCAGCCCGAGATTCGCCGCGCCCTGGAGCAACTCGGCCAGACCCGGTTCTGGCTCCCCCAGCTGCGGCCGCGCACCAACGATGCCGCGGCCCGTACCGTCGACGAACTGGTCAAGGCCGCCTCGCAACTCGCCCGGCATCGCTACGGCGCGCTGATCGTCCTCGAGCGCGAGACGGGATTGCAGGATTATGTCGAACGTGGTGTACCGATCGACGGTCTCCTGACGCGCCAGTTGCTGATCAATCTCTTCTATCCGAACTCGCCTCTCCATGATGGCGCCGCGGTCATCCGGAACGGGCGCATCGTCGCCGCCAGCGTCGTCCTCCCCCTCTCGGACAACACCGCCGCCACCTCCCAACTCGGGACGCGGCATCGTGCCGCGCTCGGCATCAGCGAGCAGTCTGACGCCATCGCCGTGGTGGTTTCGGAGGAAACCGGGCAGATCGCCATCGCCGAAAATGGCCGCTTGACCCGCAATCTCGACGCCGAGCGGTTGGATGCGGAGTTGCGCGCCCTCCTGAACCTCGACGATGCCGCCACACGGGGAAACATCCTGCATGATGTCGGCGACCGGCTACGCCTGCCCGTGATCGGCAAGGAGACCGGCAACGGTGCCGCGGTCAGGCCAAAGACCGCGCCCACGGTCGATGCCGAACCGTCCCGGACCCACTAGCGCGGTATGGAGGCGGCCCCCACCAGATCGGTGCGACTACCGAGCAGCGACATTCTCCTCCGGGCGTTGGCATCCCTCTTTCTCGCCTTTCTCCTCTGGGCATGGGTCACCACCCAGCGCGATCCCCCGGATACCCGCCGCTATGCCGATCTGACCCTGCAGGTTCCCACCTTGCCAGAGCCGCTGCAGATTTCCGGCGAATTGCCACGCGTTACCGTCGAGGTCAACGGGCCTCGTTCGGTGGTCGACGACATCTCCCGTTCCGGATTGCGGCCCTACCTCGACCTGAGCGGCATCGACGGACCCGGCAACTATCAGGCGCCGATTCTGGTCGATCTGCCCGCCGCCGCGCATGTGGAATCGATCGATCCCGGTCGCGTGCCGCTGGTGGTCGACAAGACGACGACGCAAACATTCCACCTCGATGAACTGCCCGTGCAGATCGACGATCCCACGCGGCGCATTGGCGAGGTGGTGCCATCGGTATCCGAGGTTACCGTGACCGGTCCGGAGCGCCTCGTGACCAACGTAGCGCGGGTGGTGCTTCCCATCGACATCGGCGATCACACCGATGATTTCAACGCCCAGTTCGTCCCCGTCGCGTTGGACGGGTCGGGCCAGCAGATCCCCGAAGTCACCATTCTGCCCGCTGGCGTCGAAACCGCGGTCGAGGTCGATCAACGTGGACGCTCCGTACCGGTGCTGGTCCAGACTGCCGGCAATCCCGCCCCCGGATTCGAGATCGTCGGCAGCGTCGCCAATCCGTCGACCGTGCTGCTCGACGGACCGGACGCCGCTCTGGCCGACATCCTTTCCGTCGTTACCGCCCCGGTCGACATCGAGGGCGCGACCGACACGGTGAGCACCCGCACCGCGCTCCAGGAACTCCCGACCGGCGTGCGCGTGGTCAACCCGCTCGATGGTTCCGTCGTCGCCGTGGTGCAGATCCGGCCGCGGGGCGTGACCCAGCAACTCAACGACCTGCCGCTGACCATTACCGATGTGCCCGCGGGATTCACCGCGACCGTCGATCCCCCGACGATCGGGGTCGTGGTCTTCGCCGCGGAGGAGACGATGGCCAACCTGCGGGGGGACGACATCACCACCTCGGTTTCCGCCGCAGGGTTGACCGCCGGGCGCAATCAGGTGCGCCCGAGCGTGACGGTGCCCCCGGAAGTGCAGTGGCTGCGCACCGATCCGCAGACGGTGGTCGTCACCCTGGAGCCAATCCGTACCACTCCGCCGCCGTCACCAAACGGAATCGAGCGCGCCCCCGTGGTTTCGGCCACGCCGCAACGCCGCTAGGCCAGTGCCCATTCCGATCGCGAATGATCACTGCTGCCTGCACGCGGCAAGAACCTTCGCCCCAGCTCCTCTCCCATGCCGATCTTACAAGGGGAGGACCGTCCGACATCAAGTGTTCCCGTGCCGCCGGGTCGGCGACGAGGCCGCCGAGAGCCCCTCTCCCTGCGCACAGGGAGCCAGGGGAGGGAGCCGGGGTTGGGGCGAGGGTCAGCACGACGAAATCGCCGGATCTCCCCGTGATAGCCAGTCCGATGGAAAAGGGGATCGTTCGACGCGACAGCCCACTGGATGTTGAGTATGGGTTTACCCGCATGCCCTGTTCGGGGACGATGGGGCCTCGGCCACGCCGACAGCGGCATGGGCGAGGCAAATGTCGCGCCCTACGGATGCTTCGTGTGGAGGGAGTGCCCGATCCGGCTCCACGCGCGACGATCTCGAGCGTCTCTCCATTCCGGCCGTCTGGCCGTCTCGAGCCCGGTTACTGCCCGTCGCCGGAGAGCGTGCGCCGCTCCATCTCGTGCGCGAGCAGGACCGCCTCGGCCACTTCGCGCATCGATTTGCGGGTATCCATGCTCGTCTTGCGAATGCGGTGGAAGGCGTCGGCCTCGCGCAGACCCAAGGTCTCCATGAGGACGCCTTTGGCCCGCTCGACCACCTTGCGCGTCTCCAGCGCCTCGCGCAGGTCACCGACCTCCCGCTCCAGCGCCCGAAACTCGTCAAAGCGCGCCACGGAGAGTTCGATTACAGGAAGCAATTCAGCCGGGCGAAACGGCTTGACCACGTACCCGACCACGCCCGCCTCGCGCGCCCGTTCCACCAATCCCTGATCGGAATAGGCGGTAAGCAGCACGACCGGGGCGATCTTCTCCCGCGTCAACTCCTCGGCCACGGCGATGCCGTCCATCTCGGGCATCTTGATGTCCATGATGACGATATCGGGCAGCAGTTTGCGCGAGAGTTCGAGCGCGGTGCGGCCATCGCCCGCCTCGCCGATCACGTCGTAGCCGAGTTCGGTCAGCATCTCGCGCAGATCGAGCCGGATCAACGACTCGTCATCGGCGATCAGCACACGCCAGGCGCGCGTCGCGCCAGTAGAGGCGCTCATCAGCGGGTTCCTCATCCCTCATTCGGATCGGACCACTGCGGGGGTTACCCGCGGTCCGCACCAGTCCACCCAGTGCCACGGCAGATCGACGCGGCGTCCTGCCAACAAACGGTCCGTGGCCATCAAGCCACCACGCACACGCCTGTCGAAGAAAGATTGGGTCGGGGCGAGAGGATTCGAACCTCCGACCACCGGTACCCCATACCGGTGCGCTACCGGACTGCGCCACGCCCCGACGTGAACATTGAGTCTAGCACGGTGGCCCAACCGTCGGAACGTGGGCGTTGGCTGCCACGCATGCGATCACCCGCTGAACGGGAAATGGAGCAGAGCAGTTGCTGGATTCGCTCATCAAAGGATCGAGCATCGCATGGGCGACCAGCGTCCAATCCGGCAGTGCTGAGAACGGCAGGCAGGGAGCTCTTGACGAGACACTGCCGTAGACTGGAGCAGGACAGCAGCGGCGATAACTCGCCATCGCTGGTCAGGAGGAGCGTATGGCCGTCGCGCAACGCATGAGTGAGCACGCCTACCGGGAGTTCGTCCTGTCCACGCCCCAGGGAGCGTGGGAATTGCACGACGGGCGGTTGGTGGAGAGGCCGGGCATGAGCTGGAAACACGGCAGCATCGTGACCAGGCTCATCATTGCCCTCGGCCGGCAACTCGACCCCGCGGCGTATCGGGTGTTCACGGAACTCCGGGTCCGCCGTCCGTCAGACAAGATCTTTCTGCCCGACCTGATGGTGGTGCCGACTGACTACGGTAAGGACATCGCCGATCTCCCTGATCTCGCTATCTTCTCCGAGCCGTTGCCGCTCGTGGTCGAGGGCTGGTCACCATCCACCGGGGACTACGACGTCGATACCAAAATCCCCGTCTACCGGCAGCGCGGCGATTTGGAGATCTGGCGCATTCATCCCTACGAGCACACGCTGACGAGCTGGCGGCGACAACCGGATGGATCGTACGAGGTCACCGAGCATCACGGCGGGGTGATCTCCCTCGCCGCCTTGCCCGGGGTCGTGATCGATCTGGATCCATTGTTCGCGTCCTGACCTTGGCGAGTTCGGTCGGGTTCGGCCAGGAGGAGCGTATGGACGTCGCGCGGCGCATCAGCGAAACCGAATACGAGCGGTTCATCCTCTCCACGCCGCGGGGAACCTGGGAGTTGCATGACGGCATGCTGATCGAGAAACCCGCCATGAGTCCAGGTCACCGCGCCATCGTGTCCCGCCTGGCCCAGCAGTTACTAGCGCAACTCGACCTGGCGGAGTACGCGGTGCGCGTCAACGACGGCCGCATCCGCGGTCCCGCCGGTACGGTCCTCATTCCCGATCTCCTGGTCGTTCCTGCTGGGAGCGGCGAGCTGGCAGATAGTCCGTCCGGCTCGCCAATAATCGCCGCGCCGCTGCCCCTGGTGGTCGAGGTCTGGTCCCCCGCCTCCGACGGATACGACGTCGACAGCAAGCTTCCGGTCTACCACCAGCGGGGCGACCTGGAGATCTGGCGCCTTCAACCCGGGGACCGAACCCTGACCACGTGGGTTCGGCAGGTGGATGGAACGTACGCGGAAACAATCTATCAGGTGGGCGCCGCGTTGCCGTCGCCGCGCGTTGGCCAATCAATCGATCGTCAGACACGGTTCGACGCCTGAATCGCCGGTCTTGATGCGATAGGGACGCGCGTTCCTTCCCCGAACATCCCATCGGGCGAATGCTGCTTGCCACGGGAGGGGGTCTGCGATACGGTGCCGGCGCCGGACGGGACTCATGCCCGACGCCGCGCGACGTACCACCGTGGAGATGACTCGATGTCCGATTCGCTTGCTCCCGTCCTCCCGTCCGTCCCTGCCGGAACGCACCCCTGGGTCGCCCAGTGGCAGGAGAGGATTGGCTTTGGCGTCAGCATCTTTCCCCATCCGCCGGATTGGCAGGGGTTCATCCGTCTCGTGCAGCGGATGGAGGAGATGGGCATCGATTCGTACTGGAGTTACGACCACCCCGCGGCCAACGCCGACTGCTGGACCGCGCTCGCCGCGCTTGCGGTCAGTACCGAGCGGATTCGCCTCGGGACGATGGTCGATTGCATCTACTACCGTTCCCCGTACCTCCTGGCGCGGCAAGCCGCGGATGTCGACCGCGCGTCCGGCGGGCGGCTGGTGCTGGGTCTGGGCATCGGGCGTCTGGAGGAAGAATTCCAGGTGATGGGTCTGGACTTTCCGGCCACGCCCGCGCGGCAGGAGGCGCTGGAAGAGACCTTCGCCATCCTGCGCGGCCTCTGGTCGGGCCAGCCCTTCGCGTTCAAGGGACAGCACTTCTCCGCCAGCACGCCGGGGCCCTGGGGCGCGTTTCTGCCCCCGATGCAGCAACCGTACGTGCCGTTTCTCCTCGCCGGCGGTGGGGAAAAGACGACGCTGCGGCAGGTGGCGCGATTTGCCGACGCGGCCAATATGGGCGCCCATCCCGCTATCGGGCAGGCCGTGTCGTCACTCGATATGACCCGCAAATTCGATCGCCTGCGCGAGTGGTGCGCGGAGTACGGGCGGCCGTATGACAGCGTGCTGCGCTCCCACTTCACCATGCCGCTGATCCTGGCGCCGAGCGCCGCCGCGCTGCGCGACAAACTGGCCGGCATGCCCCAGGACACCCTGGAGTGGTGCGCCGACGCGCTCTTCGCCGGGACCCCGGAGGAGGCCGTCACCTTCTACCGCGAACTCGGCGCGATCGGCTTCCAGTACATGGTGGCCAACATCCTCGGCGGCGACGACGAGACGGTCGTGCTTCTCGGTTCCGAAGTCGTACCCGCCTTCGCCGCCAACTGAACGAGGCTGCCCCGGCCGTCCCCTGCGGCGCCGACGCGGTGACGACCGGGCCGCCTGCCCGCCAGATAGAGGGAGCGCTTCCTCGCCGATCAGCGCAGCCCCGACCTCGTCCCAGCCCAGCGCGACTGGTCAACCACACTAGTATTTGCCTTTCTCATTGCCGATTTAACAGTGACACTACCTCTCCTCATCTTCTACACTGCCCTGCCGTTACATTCGAATAATCGGTAAACACCGGCGAGCGGTTGCCTCCCCGGAGTGTGCGTTTCAAGGAGGACTGGCGGCGTGGAATGTGAGCGTTTCGATAGGTTGACGCGGGTCCTGGGAGTGATCGGTACAGATCGCCGGTCGCTGGCGGGGCTCTTGGGTGGTTTGCTTCTGCCTGTCCTGCCCGGCGTTGCTGCGGAGGCCAGCCATGGGCGGGGCGAACATGGTCCCGCGGATGATCTTGCGGCCACAAAGAAAAAGAAGAAGAAAAAGAAGTGCAAGCCCAATCCCGACACGACTACATGTGCCGGTAAATGCGGAGCGGTCACCAACAACTGCAAGAAGACCGTCAACTGTGGCTCGTGCGCCTGCAATCCACCCTGCGAAGCGTGCTTTACCTGCCAGCAAAGCGGCAACAACCCGGGCGCGTGCGCTCCCGACACGGCCCTGGAGGGTAACCCCTGCGGCAAGACCGGGCAGGTCTGCCAGCCGGGCGGTGTCTGCGCGTGCGATAGCGCGAGTTGCATGAATCCGTCGGCCATCTGCAGGCAGGGTGAGTGCGAGAGTTGCAGCGCGGATCAGGAATGCCGGGACGCCGGCAAGGGCGATCTGTGCTGCCTCGGGAAGTGCGTTCACGGCAACTGCTGCACCAGCGCAAGCTGCGGCAATCCCCAGCCCGTCTGCATTGCCAACGTTTGTACGGCGTGTACATCGCACAATCAGTGCGGCAGCCATCAGATCTGCAGCGACGGCTCCTGCCTCACCTGCGATGTCTGCGCCACGGGTTGCGCGTTTGACTCAGTCCAGGCCGCGGTGACCGCCGCGAATGCAACGGCGACCATCATCGTCTGCCCCGGCGAATACCTGAACGAGAAGGGCCGATTCGAGATTCGCGATGTCGATCCGGAAGTGATTGTGATCGGGGCCGGCGACGGAGAAAATGCGAACAACAACACCATCCTGAAGAATGCGGAGACGCCGAAAACCGTTGTTTACAACGACGGCGGGGGCAAGTTGACGCTCCAAGGACTCCGCATCACTGGTGGCGAGGGGAATCAACAGGGAGGTGGCATCTACAACAACTCCAACGCCACCCTGAAACTCATCGATTGCACGGTCGTCGACAACTCAGCCGATTTCTTTGGGGGCGGCATCATGACTTTCGGCGCATTGACCTTCAGTGGGGCCAATACTGTCACCGGAAACGACGCCGAGATTGGCTCTGGCATCTACGTCGGCGATGGCGGATCGCTGCAAGGAATCGGCGCGGTGACCGTGAGCGGCAACGTGCCGGAACAGGATCAATGCTTCGGCTGCCCGAGTCGTTAGCACTGGAGCAGGGCACCGGCGGCAGGATGAGGAGAGGTGGGCACGGTACGCCGTGCCCCCATCCCGCATCTCGTTGCGTCATCGGGTCGTCGCCGCTGTACTGGTGTGGCCGCAGGTGAGCGGCAGACATTTGTGAGCGCCGACCGGCGTTCCTCCCGGTCGCCGCGCCGATTTTGCCGTATTGGCGAGAAAGGCCCGCCCCTCGCCACTGTCACGCGATCGATAGATGACGCTTGCATGTTGGACGGGCCGGGGCACGAGCACTTGCCGGCGCCCAGACGTTGACGTGCCCCCGCCCAATCTGACGTGCGCGAGCACGGCCGCTTTTGGGCAGACGCAATCCTGCTGCGACCACCCTGGCTCACCTGCGGCGTGCGGTCTTGGCGGCGCGGACTGGTCAGTCAACCCGGCCGGTTCGACGGCAAGTCCATGCACCAGCGCGGCCAACCCGGTGGCGAAGAGTGCGGCGGCGACAAGAAGCAGGAGATCGCTGAACCGGTTCATCATCGATGCGGCGGTGCGCGGCGGACCCTTTGCGGCCGTCGCGCGATCGCTACGCCAGGGTGAAGAACCAGGCGACGATCATCCCCGCGAGCAGGGTCAGGAGCAGCAACGAGGCGATGTTGCGCACCGGCCGACGCTGCTCGCCCCCGGAGTTGACCGGGGCATGCTTCGCCTGGGCGGTAAGCCGCTCACGACGGCTCTCGATGAGGATGTCATCCCGATGCAGACTCGCCGCATGCAAGTACGTTGTTGAGATCATGGCACGCCCCGATAGCACGATGGTGACGATGATGACGCTCCCGGCCTCACCTGCCGGTGCAGCCGCGGGATCGTTCCATCTTGCGATGTACATTCAGTCGTCACATCTGTACAAAGTACGGATTTCACCAATTGGGTAGCAGTTGCGTATTCGTGTGGCAGGGGTACGTTCCACTACCGATACTGGCGCGCCAATGATCAAAGGATCGAGATTTCCCGGACTTCGGCGTTGCGCTTGACCTGGGGAACAGCGGCGCCAGCCCTGGCGCGGCGGGGGACGCCGCCCGATGTCATCTGGCTTGACGCGCCAGGGCGCCCGGACTAGCCTCCGCCAGGAAGCCGGTTTTGGCCTGGATCCATTGGGAAGGAGCACTTCTTACAGATGAAGGTCGCCTACGTCTTCAGCACCTCGGGGCACACCGCGTCTTACAAACTCGGCAAGATGATCCTGCCGCAACTCGAGCAGGGGATCCATGGGGCCGAAGTCGTCGGCATGATGTTCTTCGACGACAACACCTACCTGCTGCGCGCCGGGGACCCGATGGGGGAGCGCCTGGCGAAGGTGGCGAAGGAGCAGGGTATCCTGCTGATGCTCTGCGATCAGTGCGCGCTGGAGCGCGGTCTGGCCGAGGGCACGCCAGGCACTGTGCCAAGTGGCGTCAAGGCGGTCGGCACCGTCGAAGGCGTTGCCGTCGGTTGCTTCCCCGATCTTTACGCGGCCCTCAGCGGCAACCCGCCAGACCAGGTGATCACCCTGTAATCCAGAATCCGGATGCATGCGTCCGTTTTCGTCTCGACCGCTGCGGCCGCGTGCCCCTCGCCCTGCGCACAGGGTGCCTACTCCCTCCCAAGCCTCCCTCCGGCGGAGGGAGCCAGGGTTGGGGTGAGGGTGCACGCGCCCAGACCGCCTGGAGCGGCGTGCAAAAGACGTGTCATTCCGACGCAGGAGGAATCTCGTCGTCCGTTTTGCCACGTACCGAACGCCGAGGTCCCTCGTTCCTCGGGACGACACATCTTCCGCGCGGCGCTGTCATTTCCCTCCTCCCGGCGCACCAGGCGAGCGGCTCGCGTGCTGCGGTGCGGGTTCATGCGCTGGGACTGTTGCACTCGGAACCGGTATCAGTCCGCGACAAGCCCGGTGAGGATAGAGGCCAGTTCACCCGGTGCCGAGACCATCGGCCAGTGGCCCGTGCGCAGTTCGTGGAATCGCCATGGCGCCGCGGTCATGGCGACCAGCGGAGGAACTCCGGCCGCAATCGCGCCAAGCATGTCATCACAGGCAATCAGCACCTTGGCATAGGCACCGCCCTCGCCACCCTGCAGCTGCAATGGTTGCGTGAACGTCGCCCATGGCTGCGGCGTGGCGAACGCCTCCATCCAGGCTAAACCCTTCGCGTCGATTCCGGCAGTGCCGCCGAATTCACCGAGGTGTGCTCCTCCCGGAAAGGGAACTCGCCACCCCTCGCCCATGGTCGTGACCACATGCTCCAGGTCCCGCCGCCGTTCCGGCGAAAAGAGGTCGATGAGGGCGAGGCCATCCGTGAACGGCGCGCTATCGACATAGACCAACTGCCCAATACGCTCCGGAACGCGATCCGCCACCCCAGTAACGACCGCGCCGGCATAACTGTGTCCGGCCAGGATGACGTCATCCAGTTCATTCCAGCAGAGCAGGTCGATCACATCGGTGATGTGCGTCTCGAGATCGATATCTGGCCGCGCCAGATGCACGCGTTCCCCCAGACCGGTCAGCGTTACCGGGAAGACGTCATGTCCCGCGCGCCGCAGCAACCGCGTCACATCCCGCCATACCCACCCGCCAAGCCAGGCGCCAGGAACCAGCACAAACGTCGCCATGATCGCTCCCCCTCTCGTTCAGCCGCGCGGGATCACGCGGATCGTGAGCACGGGCGGAATTCCGATGAAATTGCGCCACGAGAAGATCCTTTGCGCCCCAGCGTCAGATACAAAACCCGGCTCCTCCAGACCGTCGAGCACGAACCCGGCGGCGAAGCAGATCCCCAGCAGTTCGTGCAGCGGCCGGTGGAAGTACCAGTGTGGTTCCGGTTCTCCCACCATACCCCCGGCCCGGCCGGCGGGCACGTCGAGATAATTGTTCACCCGGATGTAGAAACGGGTCACGTCTTCGCCGGTGGGCAGCACGACCGTCTCCGAGCAGAGACCGACGGCGTTGCTGTTGAATGCCGGATGCTGCAGGGAGAAGACGAATCTTCCGCCAGGGGCGAGCAGACGGCGCGTGGCGCGCAGCAGCGGCTCGATCACCGGCATGTCCATCATTGCCATCGTGGAGACGACCGCGTCAAAGCGGCCCGCGCCGAGCGAAAGCAGGTGTTCCTCGTCCGTGGCGTCGATCAGGTTATAGGTGATCCGGTCACCGAGATCGGCGGACCGCGCCGCCGCCAGTTCGAGAAAGCGCTCGCTGAAGTCGGTGGCGATCACTCGCGCCCCCAGCCGGGCCAGGCGGCGAGAGATGACTCCGTTGCCACAGCCGACATCGAGCACCACCTCGTCCGGCTGCACCGCCAGCAGCCGTTCCACTGACGGGCCGACCAGTTCCAGCGTGAAGGCGTTGCCCTCGCCCATCCGATCGTCCCAGAACTCCGCCTTGTGGTTCCAGATACGTCGAGTTTCATCGACGAGGTCGTCGGCACTGATGCTAACGGTAGGTTCCATGGCATCTCCCTCTGCATGACATTCCGATCGCGAGCGTCGAATGCCGCGAGCAGGCTACTAGCCTGCCAGGCTACCGCGAGGGATTCATCACATGGCGTCGCGCCGGCAGGACTCGACGAGGGTCGGCAAAGAGTTCTGCACCGAGGACAGCCAACGCTGGGGGTCGAAGATCGCAAAATGATCAGTGTGAATGGCTAGACGCCGCACCTGCGGCATGAGATAGTTGGGCAACCAGCAAACCGAATCAAGTCTCTCAGATAACCCTTCTTCAAGGTGTGCGGCGCTCTCGCAGATCCAGGGGGCAGGAGCGGTGAATCGCTCGCAGATCGGTGGCTTGGTCCTTCTCGGTGCCGGACTCGGTTTGCACATTGCAGCACGAGGGCAATCCGTGGAAATCGTCGTTGGGCGGGAACCACGACGAGCGACGATGCCATTCCCCGCACTGAGGGCTGCTCTCACACCCGGCAATGCCAGAACGACGCCGACTCTAAGGAAGCACGTTTGCTGGGGATCGTACTGCGCCTCCCGCCAGTTCCAATATCCCGCCGCGAACTGGCGTGGCCGGCTCATTCAAGCAACCCACCATGCCCCCCGGTCATGTTGGCTTGTCACAAGGAATTAGGCCCGTCGGTTAGTTCGGTCCGTTGCGGACAAAGGAGGTTGCGGTGCGTACGGTGTTCGCTGTTCTGCTCGCGCTGTCCGGTCTTGTTGTCGCGATGGTTGGAGATGCGGCTGCCCAGGATGCAAATCTGGAGCGAACCGCGGTCCGGTTCATCCTGCCCTACACCCGGGATGGCCTTGCTTCCGGGCTAACCGTCACCTCCGAATCGAGCGGTTTCTGCACGGGAATCTCGCTTGCCGACATCGGCCGTCCGGATGCGTGGAGCTGCACCGATGCGAAGACGAGCGAAATCCTCGATCCCTGCTTCGAGAATCCCTTCGCCGATCCGGACGCGGGAGCGGAGTTGGCCTGCATGAGTTCGCCATTCGATACCAAGGTGGTCCGCTTCACGACCAGTGAGTCACTGCCGCGCTTCAAAGAGGCAATGACGGACGCCGCGGTCTCTCCATTGCCGCCCACAGCGTCTGATGAGTATGGGAACATCCAGATCGTGGCGCCGCCGAGTCCCTCAGACATCGGCGAGACCGCAGAAGTAGCGATCGACCCGCTCGATATCCCCTGGGCGATCGAGCTGGCAAACGGGGCGCGCTGCGGATTGATGACCGGTGCAACGACCGTGCTGGCCGGCGAAAGGATGAACTACGTCTGCGACGATGGTGGCTTTGTCCTCGGCGAAGTCGACCGCAGTCTTCCAGTCTGGAACGTCTCGTACCTGGGCAAGAACACGTTCGCAACCGATTTCATCCCAGTCACTATCGCGTGGACGTAGCACAATCGATTGGATCCGGGCCATTTCGGTCGGCGGGTGCCTCGTCGCGGATCGATACTGAACCATAACTTGTCGAGGCATTCCGTCTATGGCTGGCCCGGCGGGTCGATTGGTTAGGGGCTGGGACGCGGCCGGCATCGGCGGCGAGCGTTATTTGGGTCGACGAATGCGCCGCATCGATAGTTCCCGCGGTAGCGCTCTTCGACAACTGCATCAGGACGCACCAGAACTAGCCAAGGTGTGATATGGGTAGCACGTGACGAAAAGGGAGGTATATGGTGGAATCGACTCGCTTCGATCGGTTCACTCGCCGCGCCGCGATGCGGGGGCTGGCTGGCGCAGTCGTCGGCGCGCTGCTCGAAGCGGCAATTAGCGAAGTCGCATTTGCGCGAGCCAACTCGGTACCGTTGGGCGGTGTCTGTTACCGCGACCAACAGTGCATCAACGAGTATGCAGCCTCCGGCGGCCACGGCCTCAACCCGGAACTTCAAATTCCGTACTGCATGTCCAACGGATTCGACTGGGACGGGGACATGAATTGCTGCCACCTCGAGGGCGGCTTCTGCCGCGGCGACAACGAATGCTGCGGCTTATTGGCCTGCAACGCTGGCTTTTGCGGGCCATACAACTACGGACCGTATTACGGCTGAGTCGACGAGACCGCAAGACGGCAAGGGATAGAATCAGCAACATAGCCGGCACAAGGATTCTTCCCGGAACGCCTGCCGCATCCCGCGCGTCTATGGAACGTGCGTAGACACGATGGCTTGTTCCGGGAGGCAATACCAATGCGATTGGCAACGATGGTGGTCCTGGCTGCGGCCCTGGCGGTCGGCACGGTCTCCCCGCCGGCAGTGGTAGCCCAGACCGACCCGACTGATCCGACCGTGCAGACCCCGGCGGCAACGACGCCGACGACGATTCCGCCGATCGTCTGGAACCTCATCGAGTTTCCCGGTGTCGGGGCGATCAACGAACCCGGGCGCTACACCGCCCAGTTCATGGAGGACGGGCAGATCAGCATCCGCGCCGACTGCAACTGGGTTGCCGGGTTCTGGACCGCAGCCGATGGCGTGCTCGACATCACCATTACCCGGACCACGCTCGTCGGGTGCCCGCCCGATTCTCTGGAGCAGCCCTACGTCGTCGCACTCGACAACGCGACCGGCTACTCGCTGAACGATTTTCTGCTGATCATCTACACCGCGGACGGCGAAATGCACTTCGCCCCGTCCATGCCGGGGATGGCGTAGAACGGAGGGGGTGTCGGCCTGCGGCCTCAGGGGGTGCCGCTACGCTCAGGGGGGTGTCGGCGGCTGCGCCGCCTCAGGGGGTGAAGGAGACAACGAGGAGGCCAATCCGTCGTGCTCCTCCACCCCCTCCACCCCCTGAGGCCGCAGGCCGGCACCCCCTGAGGCGAAGCCGACACCCTTTCCGTCCTACTCGTCCTCGATCGGCCGCTTGAAGGTCAGCAGCTCCCGCACGGTTTCCCCGAACCGGCCACCGCGGTCGTACTTGCCGCGCACCAGGAACTGATGGGTCACCAGTTCGAAGCCCTCGTCGCCCAATTCACGCAAGGTCTGTAAGTACTCGCTGCCGGCGATCGGCGTCCACGCCTGACGGTGGCTGAACCGGACGATCCGGTAGTCATCGCGCCCATCCCCATCCCAGACCATGATCGCGTACTCCCACGGTATGGGCGCCAATCCCTCGTCGTCCACGCGTCCTCCCCATTCACGAATCCATCTCCGGCGTGACCGCGCCCATCCAGCACGATCGCGGCTGGCGCATTGTGACCCGCAACGGCCCTGTCTGCACAGGATGCACCTGCCCCATGTCAGGGTAGCAGCAGCCAGGCGCTTCCCCGCCGCGATGGTAGCGGTAGAGGGTAACCGGCGGCGCGGTTCATGCGTTGTGGTGATGGAATTGCGCGTTGGTGTACCCGCGATACGCTCGCGATTCGGAACGCCCCAGCCTCGATCGGCGCTCGCGTCGAAGCGAATCCACATCGTTGTGGCGGTGCGGATCGGCGCGGCGCTTCAGCCGGATGTCGTGGCTTGGATCAGTGGATACGACGCGGGCGTTGTATTATGTACATACATCGGCGTCGGGTGGCGCCCCGCTCCCACCGTCGCGATCGCCATTTGCGGTGAGTCGTGTTGGGCCAGGCAGGGCGCACGCGAGCGCCAGACGGACATGGAGGGAAGAGCACCGTGGATGATCGTGGATTCGATGCCCTGTCGCGGCGAGTCGGCGCGATGGAACTCGCGCGCCTGCCGCGTCGTGGCCTGCTCGGGCTCGTCGGCAGCGCCGCGCTCGGGAGCGCGCTGGGCACGGCCGTAACGGGTTCGCCGGCTGCCGCCGCGAAGCAGGCCAAGGGTGAGGCGAAGCAGACCAAGAGCGAGGGGAAGAACAAGTGCAAGAAGGAAGGGAAGACCTGTAGCAAGAACAAGGACTGCTGCAAGGGCAAGTGCGTCAACGAGAAGTGTTCTTCAGATAGCAGCAAGTGCCTGACGAACCAGGACTTCGATAAGCAGTTCGGATCGGGCGGCAGCGGTAACGGCCAGTTCAACAATCCCTTCGGCATCGGCATTTCGAAGGACAACGAGATCTACGTTGCCGACCGTGGCAACAATCGCATCCAAGTCTTCGACGCCAACGGCAACTACCAGCGCAAGTGGGGAAGCAGCGGAACCGGCAAGACTCAGTTTGTCTCCGTGCGCGGCGTCGCAGTGGTCGATTCGGGCAGTAGCGAACGCGTCTTCGTTTCCGATCCCGGTCAGTCCGGCAGCCGCCAACTGCGACGGTTCGATGGAAATGGTGACTGGAAGTCCGACAATGCGCCGGACGACATGAACGATCCGTTCACCGTCACCACGGACACCAACAACGAGAACATCTGGGTTGTCGATACCGGAGGCCGCGTGTTCCTCTTTGACCGGACCGGCGACCGACTCGCGGACTGGAAGCCGACCGGCAGCGGCGATATTTCGGGTGCGCAGGGGATTGCGGTCTGGTACGACAAGAGCAACGATCAGACCTTCGTCTTTATCGCCCGCACCGGAAGCAGCACGGTCGTCAAGTTCGAGTACGTCAACAACGGCAGCAACGGCCTCAAGTTCGTCAAGAAGGTCGGCTCGTTTGGCGATGCGTCGGACGAGTTCAAGAAGCCGGCTGATCTCGCGGTCGACAAGTGCGGGAACCTCTGGGTTTCCGACACGGAAAACAACCGCATCCAGAAACTGGACAAGGATCTCAAGTTCAAGAGCCGGTTCACGGCCAGCATGAACAACCCGACCGGTATCGCGCTCGACAAGAGCGGCAAGTCCCTCTACGTCGTCGATTCGCTCAAGAATCGTGTGCTGAAGTTCAAACTGTCATAGCCGCAACGCGGCCGTCATTCCGATTCCGAATGACTCACGCCGTCTGCTCGTGAGGCACACCCTCACCCCAAACCCCTCTCCCGTCGAGCCGGGAGAGGGGCTTTTCGTGTCTTTCCCTGCGACCAATGCGGAGGTCTTCTTCTGGATTCTGCATCGGGCGCCGGGCTGGTCCCCGGCCATATCTCACGAGGGACTCGCCCGTTTTCTTGTATCTAACGGTACTGGGGCTTGAAGGTGAACCGCGGTCCTTCGCTCCGCCCAGGATGACAGGGGTGGAGAACTGCCATCCTGGGCGGAGCGAAGGACCCCGCTCACGATCGCGGCCAAGTCCAGGGGGAACGGACCGGCGCCGCGAATCCGCGGGAGATCAGATCTCAGCCAGGTTCGCCCTCCTCGCAGGCGATACCGTTCCGGTTGAGATCGAGGTGATCGACGTTGTTGTCAGGCGAACCGCCATCGTGCAGAAAGTAGCGTTCCGCCTCGGCCTGGCTCGCGAAATCGGCGCAATCGCGATCGATGCCATCGTCGCCGGTATCGGTGCTCACCTTCTGTTCGTAGTCCCGTTCCCAATCCTCACAGGCGAAACCGTCGGCATCGTCATCGAGGTTGTACGGGTCGTAGAGCGGACCACCCATCTCCTCATAGAAGGTCTGCGCATCCTGGCGGTTCTCGAAATCGGTGCAGTCGTAATCCACACCGTCGGAACCGGCGGACGCGCCGATTGGCACGAAAGCCGCCGCTACAAAGGCGATGGCGAGGGTAACGCGACAGAGACACGGCACCAAGCCGGTCATGGCTTTCCCTCCCTGCGATGCCTGAGGAAACGAGCACACGGCGCCGAACGCCATCCCTAACGCGGAACCGTGCCAGTCCGCTCGTCCCTCGTTGTCAAGGTCTACGTCCGTACACGTCAGATGGTTTTCTCGGACCGCGCGCGTTCATGCGATTCCTTTGATTGAATTGCCGTATCGCGGGGTGTGTGCCTTGTCATGAAGTCACTCTTTTCGCGTGAAGCGGCGGCGGCGAGTGGGATCGGGAGAGTCTTGGGCAACTGAAAAACGCGCCAGGAGCGGTCCTAGTCCCCAGGCAGCAAGCAGCGCGGCAAGAGCGATCCCGACATCCCGAGGCGCAACGGGTTCGCGGGTGAGGTACCAAACGCCGGCTCGCAGCAAGACGTACAGCACCACGATGCCGCGCAGCGAAAGGAGAATTCCTCCAATGAGGGCGGCCGCCTGCCGCACGCCCCAGACCCACCAGTCGATCAGCTCCGGTTCTGGCGCGGGCTCCTCCTGGTTATCAGGCGGGAACGCATCGCTCATGGCGGTCAACCCTCTGAAAGGAACGGATCGTGGCGAAGGGGTGTACCATGCCGAGATGATCGCACCGCATGCCGCGGCTTCGTCGCACCGCCAACCGGAACCGGTCCGGGTCAGCACCACGACGCTCACGATCGCGCCGGCCCGCCCCCGCGATCTACCCCGCGTGGCGCGGTTGCAGCGGCGTTCCTTCCCCCCCCGGCTGGCCTATCCGCTCGGCACGCTGGCGCTCCTGTGGGCGATGCCGTGGGTGCGACTCCTCGTCGCCCGCCGCGGCGAGGCGATCGTCGGTTGCGTCATCGGCGATCGTACTGCCGAGGGCGGCCGGGTTATCAATCTCGCGGTCGATCCCGCGGCGCGCCGCCAGGGGGTCGGCACCGCGCTGCTGAACGCCATCGAGCGCGCGCTCCCCGATGGAGACATGACCCTCATGGTGCAGACAGAAAACAGCGGAGCGCACGCGCTCTATTTCGCCATGGGCTATGCGGACGAGGCCGATCTCCCGAACTACTACGGCCCCGACCGCCCCGGCATCTGGATGCGGAAGCGACGTCAATCGCGAGTCACAAGGGACCTGAATTAGTCCTCTGAGGCCTTGCCGCCTTGCCCCTCACCCCAACCCCTCTCCCCGTGCGCGGGGCGAGGGGCTTTGTGCGTCTGTACCTGAGTTCATAACGAAAGTCTTCATCCAGATTCCGCATGATTTGGACGATGACTACCGCTTTGACTGAGGAACGTGGATCCGAAAGCCCCTCTCCCCATGCGAGCTCAAAGGCGAGGTACGGCCGCAATCAGGCGTTTTCGTGGGGTCGGGTCGGCCATTTGGTGCCCCCAAGCTCCTCGCCCTGCGCACAGGGAGAGGGGTTGGGGGAAGGGAGCGCCCCACGAGGAAACGGCAGTCATCATCCTGAATCGATATCAGTGGGTTGATCCGGCGCTGGCGACCAGTGAGAACCGTCACCGTCCCGTCTTCCCGTCTCGCCGACTTCGTTCAATATCCACACCCCGTGCGGCAACTCTTCTTTGCGATGGCGCAATACGGGTTGCAGTAGTCATTGGCATAGCCGAGCGTCGCACACTGCCAGAGGCAGTTCTGGTGCACGTTCGAGCAGAGGCGCTGACATTGACGCTTCAGTTTCTGCCGCGCCTTCTTGCGATTCCCGGATTTGTGGTGGTGTTTTCCGGCGTGCGCGATGCCACCAGTCGTCCCGACGCCCAGAGCGCCGAGCGCGGATGCGACGAGTGAGAATAGATCCCGACGGGCGAGCGATTTCACAGTACGACCTCGAGGGCTCATGCGGGCTCAGCCTGTCACCCTGTCACCGGTTACTCGTTCCGGACCTGGTGCATGCCGGTGACGAATCCGGACGAGGCAAGCCTCGCACCGTACGACCGACGTGCAGGGTGGGCACCCGCTTCACCAACCAGTGCATACACTGTGCGGAATTCCCTGGTCCCACCGTCCGGAATGGCTCGATCAGAACCGGCTGCGCACCGGGTGGAACGTGCACCGATTGTGACAGGCCTTGCGCCGGATCTTGCAGCCGTCCTTGCAATCGCGGGCGAAGATGCCGAACCGGCGGCAGCGTATCCGGCACATCCGCTTCTCGCCGCCGCACCGCACCTGGCAGCCATTGCGGCGTGGCGTCGGCCGGTCCCGGTGCCGGCGGCGCCGGCGGCGCTCATGCCGGTCGTGGCGGTCATGCCGATCCTTGCCACCATTGCCATGCTTCGCGGCCAGTTCCCCGGCGCCGCCCAGCAACGTGGCCAGCGCCAGACCGATCGCCTGCCGTCGCGAACGAGAACCGAGCAGGGTCCGCGTCAACGTGTCGAATCGTGCTCCATCCATACGGCCTCCCGTTCCGCGGCGCGGTCTCCGCATCGTAGTCGGTCGGCGCCGCTACGTGAAGTGCGACCGGATACCCGGGCCAGCACGCTCGTGACCCGCATCATGCCAGTTCTCAGCAGTCGTTCCGGCACTGGGAGTACGCCACTTTACATCCCTGCTTGCAGAACTCCTTGCTGTCGCCATCGAGGATGTCACACCCACGATAACAGGTGCGGCGGTTTCCCTTGCAGTGCTTCTTGCAACGCTTGTAGCGCCGCTTGTGGCGCTTGTGGGCCGCGGCGGAACGCAACGACACGCCGATTTCCGCCAGGGCGATTCCTACCCGCATGGCCCCCGTGCACAGCACCCCGCGTCGCGTTGCCACCTCTGGCGCCACGGCACTTCCCACGGTCTCTCCTCGATCCCGCTCTTTCATGCCAGCCTCCCTGATCCCCCGACATTCCCATGCTATCGTGCCGGGTCAGCGGCTGTCAGCGTGGAGGGAACGATGCAGATGGGACACGGCACGATCGGGCTCGGCGTCATCGGCTGTGGCGACGTGGCGATGCGCACCTACGCGCCGGGTCTCGTGCCGCTCGCGGACCGCGCCACGGTCAGCGCGGTCTACGATCCCGATCCGGCCCGCGCCGCGGCCTTCGCCGCCGATCTGGCACAGCGCGGTCTGCCCCGGCCGCGTGTCCACGCCACCCTTGGTGATCTACTCGCCGATGATACGGTGACCGGCGTGCTCAACCTCTCTCCGGCGCCGTACCACCAGGAGATCACCATGGCGGCCTTCGCCGCCGGCCGCAGCGTCTTCTCCGAAAAACCTCTGGCCAACACCCTCGCCGAGGCGAGAACGGCGATCGACACCGCGCGGGCAGCGCATCTGACCTACCTGGTCGCGCCCGCGGTAATGACCACCAATCGCTGGCGCTGGTTGAAGCACCAATTGAGCGCCGGCTGGCTGGGCCCGCTGACGCTGGCGGTCGGCCAGATGGCCAATATGGGCCCCGCCGCCTGGCGTGATTACAAGGGCGATCCCGCCGTCTTCTACAGCGCCGCGGTCGGCCCGGCACTCGATACCGGGGTCTATATCCTCCACGCCATCACCGGTATCCTCGGTCCGGCGCGGCGGGTGGAGGCCTTCGGTGGGGTCAGCATTCCCCGGCGCACGGTGCTCATTCCCAGCCGCGCCGGTCAGACCATCGAGGTCATCGCGCCCGACCACATCCTGATCCACCTCGATTTCGGCGAGAACCGCTTCGCCCAGATTCTCTCCTCATTCGCCACCCCGCGCTCGAAAGCGCCGGCGCTCGAGATCCATGGCGAGCAGGGCACGGTCAGCATCAGCCAGGAGAGTTGGTACGACGTCGATGCTCCCGTCGATGTCTGGCAGCGCGACGAGCGGCCGGAAGGCGTCGAAGCGTGGACCCAGGCGGCCCCACCAGGATCGTCGGCGATCCGGCATCTAATCCAGGCGGGACCGGAGCATTTCGTGGCCGTGCTGGAGGGTCGGGAAGCGCCGATCCTCACCGCCGAGCACGCCGCCCACGTGCTGGACATCATCCTCTCCGCCGAGCAGTCTCGCCGGGAGGGCCGAGCCATCGCATTGAGCGAAGTTTTCGGCGGCCTGTAACTGACCGATGATCTGGTAGCGAGACCCGCGGCCAACCAGCCTGATCCAGTTCGTGCCACTGGCGGCAATCCGCGTTTGCGCGGAAGATGATCGACAAGAACAATAGCGCAGCGCGGATGCGCGGAGAAAGAAAGGGAATCGATGATCGTTGCACTAGAGCAGCCAATCGCGGTCCAACTCTATACAGTACGCGCACCCGCCCGCGACGATTTTGCGGGGACATTGCGCCAACTGGCGGCGGGCGGCGTCCGGGCGGTCGAACTGGCCGGGTTCGGCGGGCTGTCCGCCACGGCCCTGGGCGCCTTGCTCCAGGAATTGCATCTCCGCGTGGCGGGCGCGCACATTCCCGCCGCGGTCTGGGAGGCAGATCCCGCGCCGACCCTGGCCGATCTGGCCGCGCTCGGTGGTGAGTACGCCATCGTCCCGGTCGTTTCCGAGCAACGGCGGGGGAGCCTCACCGCGGCGCGGACCCTGGCGGGCGATCTCAACCGTTGGGGCCAGGCGGCGCGCGCCGCCGGTCTGCGCTTCGCCTATCACCATCACGCGTTCGAGTTCGATCCGTTGCCAGACGGCGATGGCGCGACCTTGATGGACGTGTTGACCAGCGAGAGCGATCCCGCCGTGGTCAATATCGAGGTCGATGTCTACTGGGCGGCGCACGCCGGAGTCGATCCCGCCAGACTCCTGGGCGAACTTGCGGGGCGCGTGCCCTTGGTCCATCTCAAGGATATGGCGGCCGGACCCGGCCGCGAGGATCTCCCGGCGGGCACCGGCATGCTGCGTTGGGACGAGATCTTGCCGGCGGCGATGGCGGCCGGCGCCGAGTGGTGGATCGTCGAGCAGGACAACCCCGTCGATGCCATCGCCGACGCCCTGCTGGCGCACCGCTCCATGGAGGAGGCGAGAACGAGTCGGGAGTCATGAGACAGGAGTCAGGAGTCAGGAGACGAACGGTCGGAGGTCAGAAGTCGGAGGGCGGCGGATGAGCGACGGGACTCAGCCGTCTTGCCGTCTTGCCGTCTTCTCTTCTCGACTCCTCGCCTTCACGACTTCTCGACTCGGTCGTGCCGTCTCGGCCGATAGCCCATTGGGAGGGATTCCGTGCTGCTTGCCAAAACCGTCTCTGTCGTCACCGGGGGTGGATCGGGAATCGGGCGCGCCATCGCGCTGACATTTGCCCGTGAAGGATCGGCAGTCGTGGTCGCCGATCTGCGCGAGGAGCGCGCCGAGTCCGTCGCCGCTGAAATCGATGCCGCGGGCGGCATGTCCCTGGCTATCGGCGCGGATGTTTCGACCGTCGCGGGTGTCGATCACCTCTTCGCGCGAGCGACCAGCGTCTTCGGAACGGTCGATATCCTGGTCAATAATGCCGGCGCCTCGATCGGCAACGATCTGCGCACCATCGAATCGGATGTCTGGGACCGCAACTTCGCCATCGTGCTCAAGAGCGCCTTTCTCTGCTCCAAGGCAGTCCTGCCGGGGATGATCGACAAGGGAAAGGGCGTCATTCTCAATATCGCCTCGGTCAATGGCATGATGGGGCTCAGCGAAGAGGCCTACTCCGCGGCCAAGGCGGGGATGATCAACCTCACCCAGAATACGGCGCTTCGCTATGGCCCGTACGGCGTGCGGGCCAACTGCATCGCGCCCGGTACGGTTGACACCCCCATCTGGAGCGAGCGCAAGGCGGTCGATCCCGACGTCATGCAGAAACTCGCCGTCTGGTACCCGCTCGGCCGGGTCGGCACGCCGGAGGACATCGCCGGCGCCGCGCTCTTCCTCGCCTCCGACGCCGCCTCCTGGATCACCGGCGTCGTGTTGCCGGTCGATGGTGGATTGACCGCTGGCCAGTTCCGCATGGGCCAAGGTCTGGTGCCGAAGGAATGAGGAGGGCGGTCAGCGTCGGGCGACTACAGCAGCGCGCATGCCTTGTGTCTTACCGAGCCGCCGCGAGACATCTCGGCCTTCGCGCCGGCGGACCACGCCGCCGAGGTCCCTCGTTTCTCGGGACGACACATCGTGTCCACGTCGCTGCAATCTCGGGAACCGGCGCGAGACGGCGCCGGTTCTCGTCGCGAGGTTTGCGCTAGGGCGCGATGTTCTGATTCCGGTGGAAGACGTTGTCCGGATCGTAGTCCCGCTTTAGCGCCACCAGCTTGCCATATGTTTCCGGGCGATAGGCCGCGCGTACCCGCTCCGGTCCATCGCCAACGCCGAGGTAGTTGACGTAGGCGCCGCGGGCGAAGCGCTGGGTCGCCTGCCACAATCCGCGCGCCCAGGCGATATTCGCCTCCGCCTCAGCGGGATCGAGCCAGCGCGCAATGATCGCCAGATTGAACGCGGCATCGCGATGCGCAAATGCCGTGGCGTCCTCACCGACGCGAGCGACCGCGCCACCAAGCTGCTCGAGCAGCACGATGTTCAGCGGCGATGGTGCGGCATTCGCGCTCGCGACGAGGAGGTCGATCGCCTCGTCCGTGAGCTCGCTCAGGAAGTGGGCCGTCCAGTAGACGTTCTGCCCCGCGGGAAACCCCTCGCCCAGCATCCCTTGCAGCGCCACATATGACATCGGCGCCACCATGTCTGCCATCGGTTCACCGAAGGCGCGATAGCCAGCCACCGCCGCTTCACCCGCCGCGGCATCGCCAATGTAGGCGGGGAGGAAGGCGAAGACAGGTGTGCCGTCGGGTGCCGACATCAGCGCGAAAAACGTCGTCAGGTTGTCCGGGGCGAGCGCGGTCTGTTCCCGATACGCCCGCAGCCCGGCGCTGGCGCCCTCGCGCGAATGGAGGATCAACCCGGCGTACATGCCGTCGACCGGGTGGAGACGGAAGGTGAATTCGGTCACGATGCCGAAGTTGCCGCCACCACCGCGCAGCCCCCACAGCAGTTCTGGGCGCTCCGTTTCGCTGGTCGTCACCACGGTGCCGTCCGCCAGCACCACCTCGGCGGCGATCAGGTTGTCGCAGGCCAGGCCAAACTGACGCATCAGGAAGCCGACCCCGCCACCGAGGGTCAAGCCGGCGACGCCGGTCGTCGCCACGGCGCCGCCCGTGGTCGCCAGGCCATGCGCCTGGGTCGCGGTGTCGAAGTCGCCCCAGGTCGCGCCCCCGCCAGCGCGAGCGACGCGGTTCACCGGGTCGACGACGACGCCGTTCATCGAGGAGAGGTCGATGACGAGACCGCCATCGACGGTTGCCAGACCGGCGGCGTTGTGCCCGCCGCCGCGAACCGCGATCTCGAGGTCTTGCGTGACGGCGAAGCGCACCGCGGCCGTCACGTCGGCGGTCGTGCGGCAGCGCGCGATCGCCGCCGGGTAGCGGTCGATCATCCCGTTCCAGACGTGCCGCGCGGCGGCGTAGCCGGGGTCATCGGGGAGGATCAGCTCGCCGTCGATCGCCGCGTCGAGCGATCCCCAGGAAGCGGTAGGGGCCGACGCCATGGGGATAATTGCAGTCATGAATGGACCTTTCTTTGGCCGCGTGGTCGACGCCCGCTTTCGGCCGTCAACCTCGTAATTCATTTCGGGAATGAGCCGCCGCCCGGTTGCCGGGCGACGGCTCCGGGGCGTCCCACGCTGGGCCGCCATTGACCACTCGCGCGGGTCTAGCTGGAGGGGGTCGCCGCCATATCGGCCATCTCCGCCGCCGGCATCAGCAGCGGCTCGCCGCTGGTGAGGATCAGGGTGCCAAAGACCACCGCCGGTTCGTCGCCGGCACCGCGCGCGGTGTGGACCACGTCGTCTTCGTAGTAGATCGCGTCGCCCGGCTGAAGAATGACCTCGGTCCCCGGCTCGGTGATATCTTCGACTGGACCAGTCGCGCCGGCCGCCGCGCCACGGATCACATGCGCGGTCCCCTTCATCAGCGTCCAGCCGAACGTACCGGAGGCGACGCCGAGAACGGTGGTGCCGGGATGGCTGTGGGGAAAGATTTCAGCGCCCGGTTGGAAGACGAAGCGCGCCAAGTAAGTCGTCTGGCCCGGCGCGCGGTCAGATGGCGCTCCGGCGAAGACCTCGGCTGTGACTCCCGGCGCGAGTTCCATCACGGAGATCGGCGCTGGCGTTGCGTCTTGGGCGGAGATGCCAGGGGCCAGCATGGTGAGAATGGCAATTGCCGCTACGAGCGCGGCGATCGATCGGCGAAATTGGGCAAATGGCATGGGAATGTCCTTTCTCGACAGATGTGGAGTGTGATTCAGCGCAGGGGTATGCACGGTACTTCTTGTCTTTCGGTCTCTCGTTTCTGGCTCCGATGCGGACTCGAGTCGTGGCCGTCATAGCGAATCGTCAGGCATCGAACGGCGGGCAAGCGATCATCCGCAACCTGGCCCGGCGAGTTGAATGGGGCCCCATCGTGATCCGCCTCTTGTCCACACCGCGCTCATCATGTTCGATGTGTCCAGGCAGTCCGTCTCCTTTCCGGCATTTCCCTCCTTGGCGCATCGCGACGCCGATCTGCCGCAAACCGGTCTGGTAGCCGAAGCAATTTCCGGGGTTCGCCCTTGCCCCACCGCGAACGCAGTTGCATTCATTGAGGGCCGCTAATTCAGGCGATCTCGCAGCGCAGCGGCGACAGGGCTATCCCATCATCGGTTCGGCAATCTGGAAGCGTTCCGCTTCCCGGGATCGACGCGACCACTTCGCGTCGACACCCGCATCATCCGCCGGCAAAGGCCATGCAGGCATCCACTGAACTATGTAGTGGCCTATGTATTTCGCCCCGCGGCTGCAACCGGCGCCGCTCCATGAAGCGACCGGGGTCGTGCCGGAACCAGCGAGCGCCCGGCATCGCGAGCGAAGGTGGCGGCGCCGATCACGAAGAGGCCGCGTTGCGGAATCAGGAACTGGCCGAGCTGGGCTGGCGTCGCCAGCGGTTCCGGCGCGCCGAGATCGACATTACCCAGCGCGGCGCTACTCGACGACACCGCCCACAGCAACCGGGGTCTGGCCAGGAACGAGTGCCCGTTCGGCGTCGTGCCCTGGAGCCGCAGCCGCCCCACTCCGAGCGCCGCGGCCGCGACCCACTCGATCGCATGCAGCGTCGTGGGTGACCGCCAGGCCGCGTCGGGGAGCACGGGCATCAGGCGATTCAACCAGCGCGTCACCCATGTTTCCGTGAGGTGGACCCGCCACGTCAGTTCCGCGGCTGGCAGGGAGATTTCCAGGGTCCACTCGTCGCTCCAGGTCAACGCGATCGCTGTTTCGACCGAGCGCGACAGCGCGGCGCCGAAGAACCGGCTGCACGACAACTCGGGCGGAACATCGGCATAGATCTCCCACGCCCCCGCTGGATCGCGATACCAGACCGCCGTGTATCCGGGCCCCAGCGACGACGCGGGGAACCGGCGTAACGCCAGCACGTGCCCCGTGGAAAACGGAATCCCCATGACACCGTATCCGGCGAACCGCTCGCCGTGCCCTGGCGGAGGCGTGGTCTCGCGTTCGATCCGCCGCGCGAAAACCCCGGGAACAACACCGCTACTCATCCGCGGCGACCGTCATGCCGGCGTCGCGCCACGCCTTCAGCCCGCCATCGAGATGGGCGATATCGGCGTAGCCCAGGGCTTGCAGTGCTTCGGTGGCGAGCGCGGAGCGGCCGCCGGACGCGCAGTAGAGAATCGTCCGCCGGTTGGGATCGAATTCCGGCCGGTGATAGGCGGTGGTCGGATCGGCGTAGAACTCGAGCATGCCGCGCGGAGCGTGAACGGCGCCCGGGATAGCGCCCTGCTGTTGCCGCTCTTCCGGCTCGCGGATATCGACGAGCAAGACCTCCCCGCGCTCCAGTTCGGCGGCAACGGTCGCGGGCGAGAGATTGTCGATCCGCGCTTTGGCTTCCGCGACAAGATGCGCGACGGTTTTCATGGTCACGATGATCTCCTTTCCCTTCATGGCGACGTCGATCCAGATTCGATCGCCGCGGCGATGGCCGACTCATCCGGCCACGAGACCATCATCGCCATGTAGGGCTGGAGGAGGCATCCTCAGACCTATGTACTGGCCTATGTAATTTGCCGGGGTAGCGCGTTCAGGGGACCGGATCTGGCGCCTCAGGCGATCCCATACTGCACGGCGAGGGCGGTTGCCTCGGCGCGGGAATCGACCTCGAGTTTGAGATAGATGTTGGCGACGTGCCGCGCGGCGGTGGCGGGGCTGATGTAGAGGTGGTCGCCAATCTCACGGTTGCTGTACCCGGCAACGAGCAGGCGCAGCACCTCGACTTCGCGCGTGGTCAGCCCAAGTGGGGCACTTGGAATCGCCGCCGTGCGGTCCGGGCCGTGCCGCCGCTCGATAGCGGCGGGACTCCCCTGAGGCACCCCGAGCCGCGCCAGCGCTTCCGCGCCACGTTGCTGGAGCCGCGGATCACCGCTTTCCACCAGGGCGCGCGCTTCCTCGTATGGGCAGCCAAGGTCACGCCAGGCCGCGGCGGCAGTCACGAAATCGCCTTCGATCTGGAGCGCGTACGGAATGGCGAGTTGCTCGCGAGGGAACTCGCGCTCGCCGCACAGCCACAGCCGCCACGCGAGTTCGCCCCGTTGCCACTCGGTGCCGCGCGCGAAGACTTGATCGCGGATCGCCAGCAATTCGCCCCGAGCCGCTTCAACATCACCCGCCAGCAATGCCGCTTCGGCCCGCGCCGCGCGCACCGGTTCGATCCGCATCAGTTGTCCGGTTCGCTCCGCCAATTCGAGCGCACCGTCCAGGAGTTCGCCGGCCTCCGGCGCGCCCCGCCTCACCGCGATCCGCCCCAGCGTGGTCATCGCCACCATCCGCGTGAGCGGAGAAACGCCTGGCTGCCGGGGCAGCGGCTGCAATTCCGCCTGCGCCTCATCCCACCGACCTTGCTGCATCCGAATCGCCGCTTGCGTCGCCAGCAGGTAGAAGCGGTAGTTATCGAGATCGTGGTCGGTGGCATAGGCGAGTGCAGCTTCTGTACGACGCGCGGCTTCGTCCAGATGCATCGTCCGCAACGCCGTCCAGGCCAGATTGACCTGCGCTCGGCCCGCATGATCGACAAATCCTTGGTCGATGGCGAGCCGGATACTACGTCGCAACTCCACCTCGGCACGCTCGACATCGTGGAGAACCCGCGCCGTACCGACGTTGGTGAGGGCGTGAATGAGGGTCTCCGTTTCCCCCAGTTGGTCGGCGAGGGCGATGGCGCGTTCGCCCCATTCCAATGCCCCGGGAGTATCGTCGGCGAGCATTCGCAATTGGGAGAGATTGCTGTATGCCATTGCCAACTCGGGACCGGGCGGCAACGGCTCGAGCAGCGCCAGGGCATCGATCGCGGCCCGCTCCGCTTCGGCGCCATGTCCGCTGTACCAGAAGAGGCGCGACATCCAGCGCAGGCTATCCCCTTCCCGCAATGGATCGCCGAGCGATCGCCAGATATCGAGCGCGGCCCGGCGCGCGGCAATCGCCTCGTCCCCTTGATCGATCAGGTAACACGCCACCGACCGCTGTTCGTAGAGCGCGACGCGCTCGACCGAAGGAAGTCGATCCGCGAAGCGCAAGGCCCGCGCATACTGCGCCGCCGCCTCGCGATGGGCATGCAGCGCCGAGGCCTGACCGCCCGCGGCAACCGCGAAGGTCAGCACCGCGTCGCGGTCGCCAGCGGCCTCGGCGTGGTGCGCCAGTAGGGCGAGGTCACGTTCCGCCTCTGACGCCTCGCGCAACACGGTCAGGACACGCCCGTGGAGGAGACGCCTCCGGGGCGGAGCGATCGCCGCCAGCACCGCCTCCCGCACCAGATCGTGCCGGAAGAGGAGTCTCGCGCCATCGGCGCGGAGGAGACCGCCCGCCAGACACGCCTCAGTCTCCTCGAACACTGGTCCCGCGACGGTCAGCAACAGGTCGAGATCGATGGTCGTGCCGATCACCGCCGCGATATCGAGCACGGCGCGCGCCTCTGGAGTGAGCCGCGCCGCGCGGGCAAGGATGGCATCGCCCACCGAGGCCGGCACCGAGGCGTCGCTCCTGGCGAGCACCTCGGTCAGGAAGAACGGATTCCCTCCCGTCAGGCGGTGCAGATCGGCCGCGTTCCGGCCGGAGGCGGCCGCGAGCCGCGCCACTGCCTCCTCTGACAATGGAGGCACAGATAGCCGGTGGACCGTTGGTGCCGTCGCCAGATCGCCGAGAAGGAGGCGAAGCGGATGGGACCCGCCGATCTCGTCATCGCGGTACGTGACCACGAAGAGCGTGGAAAGGTCGCCGATCCGCCGCGCGAGGAAACGCAGCAGATCGAGCGAGGCGCCATCCGCCCAGTGCGCATCCTCGCCGATGAACAGGGTCGGATCCGGCCGCGCCGCGTAGGCGGCAAGCACGGCGCGAAACAGATGATCGCGGGCATCCCCCTCCGCGGTGAACTGATCGAGCGGCAAGCCGAGCGTTGGGGCCAGATCACGCAGCGGGCCCAGCGGTCCGGGCGTGGAGAGGGCATCACAGGAGACGCGCATCACCGTCGCGCCACGCGCCTGACGGGCGAACGCCTCGACCAGGGAACTCTTGCCGACCCCCGCTTCGCCACCGACCAGCACCAGCCGCCCGTGTCCGGCCGCGGCCTCGCTCAGGTGATCGTTGAGTTGTGCCATCAGTGTCGTACGTTCGAGGAGGTCCATGTCACCCGCTCCGCCGCATGGCACGAATGATATGCGGCGAGGGGGAGGTCGGACCGGCCAGTCACGATGCCCTGAGCGGATCGTGTCGCCCCGCAGGTTCTTAGCGGGAATTCGGACGCTCAGCCAGCAAGCGGTACCGGATCTCCTCGAGTTCCATCAATCGAGGATCGGCTTTGTAGCGATACCAGCCGTCAGCGGGTCTTCCGGCGCCTGAGTCAATCCATCGCGAACCGTCTTTTCGCCGCGAGTTTCCGCGGGATCCGCCATGGCCACAGTGGCGGCGATGATCGTCGCGGGAACGTCCCCGTCATTGGTCAGCATCGCCTGCTCAGGTGTGGGGCCGAAATCGCCGGTCCCGTTGCCAGCACGCAGGGTGGTCGCCGCAAACGGAGTTTCACCCGCGGTCAAGGTGTTCTCACCCCGGTACCGCAGCTCCAATGCACCGGTCTCGACATAGACCAGACGCAAACCGGGGAGCGCGGCGACGGGGAGACCATCTCCGGGGGCGATGGTTATTCGCCGCACACTGGCCTCGGCCGGCAACGGCACCGCCGACATGCGGCCGTAGGGCATGCCGAAGGCAGAGGTCACCCCTGGCTGAGACAACCCCTCACCATCCGCCGTGATCTCGAAGGTGAGCAGCGTCGCCGGCGCCGCCCCATCGTTCCGCCGCTGCAAGGTTACGCCGCTCGGGGCAAAAACCTGATCGCCAACGTCGAGCACGGATGCCGTCTGAGGCGAAACGATGCTCGTCGCGCTGTCCATTTCAGCATCGGTCCGGTACCGAGTGATCTGCACTGGTCCGTTGGCGACCACGGTCACCTGCCCGGCTTCGATGCGAAAGAGTTGGGGACCAACCCCAGAGTCCCGGGCGGAGCCGGTCTGTTCACTAGCCCCGGGCGCGAGCGTGATGCGGGACAAGTCGATCCAGACGGGAGGATCCGCCGGGAATTGCTCGATCAGGGCGCGCATCAGTGGTGAATCGGAGGTGACGCCCGGAGGAAGCAAGGGCCGTTCGCTGTCCGGTGCCGGGACCATGGCGGGGGGCCGGTGCAGCATCGCCGAGCGCAATCCGCCGTTGGCGAGGAGGCTGCCCAGCAATGTGAGCACCAACAGTGCCGCGGTGGCTAGCAGACCGGGCCATCGCCGTGACCGCTGCACTGGCACGACGATCGGAAGAAGCGCGACGCACACATCCCCCGCGTGACCGTTGGCAGACACCGGTTGGGGGAACGCGGCAACAGGTGGCCCGACCGCGGGAGTCAGGAGTTCGCGGCGCAACCGGGCGACGAAATCCGGAGCTGGTTCTGGCGAGACCCCGAGCGTGTGCAACCGGTCGAGGGTGGTGAGCACGGCGGGATCGACTCCCTCCGGCAACGCCTGATGCTCTACCCAGGCATCCCAGGTGTGGCCGAGCGCGGTCGTGGCGGACTCGCCGCCATCGGTGCGCGGGGCGCGGAAGGGGAATGCGTCAGCCATCGGAAACTCCTGGAACGTCGCCGGCGAGGATGGCGCGCAAGCGGACCATGGCGCGGTACTGGGATGCGCGCACCGCGCCCTGACTGCGACCGAGCACATGGGCGATCTCGCTATCGCGCAGCCCGGCCAGCCGCAGTTCCACCACCTGGGCCTGCTCCGGCGTCAGGCGGGTCAAGACCTGGTGCAAGGCGGCCGCTGATTCAGCGGCAAGGATCAGGTCTTCCGGTCCTGGCGCCGGATCGATGAGCGCGGCTGCGGCCGCGGCGTGGGAGGCGTCACCGGGAGATACGAAACGGAGTGCGCGGTGAGTATCCACGACCGTGTGATGGGCGATGGTGAACAGCCAGGCGCGAAAGGTGCCGCCGGTGGGAGCGAAGCGCGGCAGCGCGGCGATGGCGCGCGTAAAGACCAGACTGGTCGCGTCCTCGGCCGCTTCGCGGCTACCGAGATGACGGTAGCAGTACCCATAGACACGGTGGACATAGCGATCGTACAGCGCGGCGAAGGCCTGCCGATCGGTCTGGGCCAGGGCGACCAGCGGGCTATCCGCGTCCTGCGGCGCGGGAGGGGAGGTGGCCTGGTCTGCGGTGAGAATCGTGCTGCTCATCCCACGCGTCCTGATGGCAAACCGGTCTTCAGCAATGTACACGGATCACCCCTCCAATCTGTTACGGGTGCGGCCATGACGTTTTCTTCGCGCCGAGGTCGTCTTCCTGACGCGGCGGCCTGTCTCACGGCAAACAGGCTTGCGGAGGCAGATGCCGCGACGCTCCATCGCGGGACCGTGGCCATGATGGCGGCGGTTCCAGCAGGGTCTGGCCGCGCTGCTGATCGTCAGGTGTCCAGGCGAGAGCGCCGCTGGAGATGGCCACGCGAGTTGGCGACAGCCATGGCCCGAATGCTTCACCGGTCACCACGTCACGCAGCCAGACGCGGGCGACCAGTTCAACCAGATCAGGGCTGTAGATTTCGTCCGCCGCTGGACCGACACCCTTTACCAGCCCCATCGCCGCCGCCATGGCGGTGCATGTCAGCGACACGGCATAAGGGTGCTGCTCCAGAATGCGAACGATCCTGGCAGGAAAGACGAAACAGGGGTCTGGATCATCATCGGGCGCGTCAGTCTCGATCAGGTCGGCACTGACCTCGATCGACCGCCCCAGCGCGATCCCCGCGATGGTCAGCGAGACCCTCACTGTGGCATCGCAGCCGGGGCCACGGGTGACCATTGGCGGCGCGACCCTGACATCGAGCGAGGTGTCGACCGCTGTCGCGAGCGGAGGGAAGCCGATGCCGAGGCTGGCAAGTCCACGCAAAACGATCGTGCGCCGGGTCATCGGTCGCGAGTCTGATCGCAGGTGAGCAGGAAGTATGGATCGACGGGTCATGGCCGAACTCCGCAATGAACCACGGATGACCGGACGTCACCCGTGCCACTTCATCCTCGGAGGCACAGTGCTCGCCGTCGTGAGGAAAAATTCCCTGGTTTTTCCCTAGTGCAGATCCAGAAGACCTTTTGGGGAATGCGACAGCAACGGTAGGGGCGATGGCTTGCCTCGCCCGCGGCCCGATGGGCCACATTTGTCGGCCTTGCGGCCGACCGGGCGACGCAAGCGCCGCCCCTACGGGGTGGGCGAATCCCCAGCAGGTCTCCTGTTCTTGCATTAGTTCAGCGTAACTTCGCGATCAGAGCAGACCGGTACGCACTGCGATGGCCGCTGCTTCACGCCGGTTGCCAGCGCCCAACTTGTCGAGAATGCGGGAAACGTGGTTCGAGGCGGTCTTCCGGCTGATGAAGAGTGTGGCAGCGATCTCGTCGTCCGTCTTTCGCTGACAAAGCAACGTCAACACTTGTTGTTCTCGATTGGTGAGATCGACGGCAGGCGTCTGTTCGATCCGGGACGGCAAGAGGTCCATCAGGAGATCTGACCCGGGGGTTGACGCCGCGGCCGCGGGTAAATCGATGGTGGTCAACCATTCCGGGTCGAAACCATTCTCGCGGGGAGGAGGAATCGCCACTCTCCGCGCCAATTCGACCGCGTCCGCCCAGCGCAGACGTCGTCCCGCGTCGCGCAATTGGTGGAACCGCAACGCGCCAAGGGCGGCCGTGGCCGCGGCCACCGTGCGGTCGAAATTCACTTGCGCGGCTGGGATGCGCGTTGCGCCGGCCATGCGGACGACGGTGTCGATCGCCCCGACCAGGACCGCTGCGAGCTCCGCCTGACCTCGCCTGCTGGCGATCTCGCCGAGACCAGCCAGCGCCTGGATCGTGCCAAAGCGGCTGCCAGAGGCCTCGCAAAGAGGAATCATTTCGTGATAGGCGAGCGCCGCGACGCGGTCATCGCCGCGATCGCGGGTAATTCGGCCCAATCGTGCCAGTGCGCCCGTTTCCCGCCCACGGCCAACCGCGCGTAGGAGTTCAACAGATTCGGTCACATGGCGCATTGCGGATTCGTCATCACCAAGACCATGCTCGGCTCCGGCCAACACCTGCAGGGCCTGACCTTCCAGGTACCGATGCCCGGATTCCTGCCAGAGGCGTCGGGCCCGATCCATCAGCGGTCTCGACCGTGCGTAGTCATGCTGGCTAAGCGTGACATTGCCGAGGACGTAGGCGGCGTCCGCGACAACACCAGAATCACCAAGACGTTCCCCCACAGCAAGGCTGGCGTCCGCCAGCGAGGCCGCCGCTTCATAGTGCCCCTGCAGCCAGTGCATCAGGGCGAGTCCCGCCAAAGCGTGCCCACGGGCGACCGAATCGGTCTCGGGACTACGCGCCAATCCCCATTCAAGCCAGGAGCGGCCTTCATGGGGAGCAACTTGCGACTCCCAAACGCCGGCCATGGCGATGGCGAGGCGGAGGACACCTTCGGCCTGGCCCGTCTCGGCAAGTCGGATCAGCGCGGCGCGAACATTGGCATCGCCAATGGCGATCCGCTTGGCCGTCCAGTCAGGCCGATCGGGGGAACCCGCGACATGCGGGTAGAACTGATCCGCCAATTGGAGAATGAATGCGGCATGCGCGTCTTGTAGCGCCTCGCGCTCCCCGCTCGTCTCGAGGCGTTTCCATGCATACGCGTGGATCGTCTCCAACATCGAGAAGCGCGCTTGGGACTCGCCCTCGCTGCGATACACCAGATTCTGGCCGACGAGCGTGGCAAGCCGATCGACGGTCTTCCCCGGCGACTGATCGTCGCTGCCAACTGCCTGAGCCGCCGCCAGCGTAAATCCACCGCTGAAGACGGCGAGCCGGCGGAAGAGCCTCTGCGTCGGTTCGTCCAGCAGGGAATGGCTCCAGGCGATCGTCGTCTCCAACGTCCGCTGCCGGTCCGGCAGGTCCCGGGCCCCCTGACTGAGCACGTCCTCCTGTCCGCCACGCAGGGCCGCCACGAGCGTTTCCGGTGTGAGCACGTCGATGCGCGCGGCGGCGAGTTCGATCGCAAGCGGCAATCCATCCAGGCGGCGGCAGAGCGCGGCGATGGCGGGAGCGTTCCGGTCGGTCATGTCGAATGCCGGCTGCGTGGCGCGGGCTCGCTCCAGGAACAGGTGTACGGCGGGAGAGCAGGCAACCGATTCTCGACTCACCGCATCGATGTCGGGAACCGCAAGCGGGGGAACTGGCAACACTTGCTCTTGCCGGATGCGCAGCGCCGCGCGACTCGTGGCGATCACCTGCAACGCCGGGCAAGTCGTCAGCAGCTCATGCATGAGCGCGGCGATCTCAGTGGCGAAATGTTCACAGTTGTCCAGGAGCAGGAGCCGCTGCCCGGGCCGCAACGCGGCCACCAGGTCCTCCACCGTCCGATCCCCCGGGGAACGGGTGACGCCAACGGCGGCGGCGATGGTGATGGGGATCAGCGCCGCTTCCGTCATGGGAGCAAAGTCGATCCAGGTCACGCCGTCCGCGAACTGATCTGTCACCTCCTGGGCGACAGCGAGCGCCAGGCGCGTCTTTCCCACCCCGCCGGGACCGGTCAGCGTGAGCAAGGGGACCGAATCTGTCAGGAGCCATTCCCGCGCGGCGGCGCGCTCTGCGTCCCGGCCGATCAGACGGGACCGCGGAAGAGGTAACCACCCGGAGGATCGTGGCATGTGCGCCGCGGTCACAAAGTGACTCCTGAGGGCGAGAAGAGACCACTGGGATGCATACGATTCTTCGCAGTGTGGCGAAACGGATAGATCCGTATCAACACATACGGTCCAAAGCATAGAAGGTCATGCGCCAGATTCTGGCGGCTCGTCGGAACGGGGCATTGAGGATCGTTCTTTCCAGATCCCGGTCGCGACTCGGAAGGCATAGTTCCCTTCCCCGAGACCCGCCCCTGAGCCTGTAGCGTACGATGCTATGGGGCGGCGGTTGATTACTCGATCGCCTTCAACAGTCCGGGGTCGGCGACACGATTGCCCCGATCGCACCGAAACTTGGACGCCTGCCGACACGTACGCCAAGGTCCACGGGATCACGCCGATTATGTCACAATATTTCGACCATGGTGCGCTGCCTGATTCCGAGTCGCCATCTCTCCGATCGGTTTCTGCGCCCCCACCTCTCGCCGCTGCCGGTTCGTACCGGACGTTCGCGGCATGGGTCGTCGGCTAGACTCCACGGCAGCAGGTGTTCGCCGCGCAGGCGCATTCCGACAAGACAGAATCGAGGTTGTCCACCGTGGCGGATCCGCCTAGCACTCCCGCGCATGAAATCACCGCCGCCGCGCCGCCGCCGGAGCCATTGATCATTACCGCGGCCGAACCGATCGATCTCCACCTGCACACCCACGCCTCCGATGGTGCCTGGACCCCGGCGGCGCTGGTCGATCATCTCGCCGGCAACGGCTTCCGCGTCGCCGCCGTCGCCGATCACGACACCCAGCGCTCCGTGCCTGAAGTAACTCGCCGCGCCGCCAAACGCGGCATCCGCATCATCCCCGCCGTCGAGGTCACCACCCGCTGGAGCGGCCGCCAGTGGCACGTGCTGATCTACGGCATCCAGCCCGACCGGGCCGATGACGCCGCACGCGCCTTTCGCTCCGTCCTCGCCGATCTCGACGCGCAATTGCTGACCCTCGCCGAGGATGCCCGGCGGCGCATCGAGGCGGAGGGCAAACCCCTTCCCTCGCTGGAAGAGATCGCGGGAGGGCGGCCGCTCTGGCCCTTCCATGTCCTCTCCTCCGCGATCCGCGAGGGACATGTCAAGAATCTCAAGGAGGCGGCGGAACTCGTCTCCCGCCTCGGTGGCGGCTTCAGCGCCGACGAGCCGCTGGAGCGGGTGGTCGATGCCGCCCATCAGGCGGGGGGCATCGCCGTGGTGGCCCACCCGGGCCGCGCCGATTCCGTGGGCGCGCTCCTGCCGGAGGATCTCGACCGGATGCTGGCCGAGGTACCGATCGACGGCCTGGAAGCGCACTATCGGTCGCACACCGACGATCAGACCGCGCTCTACCGGCGTCTCGCCGAGGAGAAGGGCCTGCTCATCTCGACCGGCTCCGATTCCCACGCGCCGCATCAACCGGTCAACCCGCGTCCCTGGCGGGCGATCTGGGCGGCCGATCTGCTGGAGCGGCTTGGGATCACCGTCGAACCGCCCGCGGCGGATGAACCGGTCTGGGCGCCGGGAATGGACACCAACGCCCCAAAACCGCCACCGCCGCCCTCCGAGGGCACTTCGGACGGTGGCGGACCCTCTACCGGCGAGCCGTCAACTGACCCCAACAATGCCACGGCATCAGTTGACAATGAATTTGGAAGTAGGTCCGGCAGCCATGCCGGCGCCGATCACCCGTAGTCAGAGACAGGTTCGGGAGGAATGAACGTGCCGCTGGAGATCGTCGCTTTTCCCGGTGGTCCAGTGGAGACGAATGCCTATCTGGTCGCCGACAGCGCCACGGGCGACGCCCTGGTGATCGACGCGCCACATGCCACAACCGAGGCGATCGTAGCCGAAGCCGCCCAGCGCGGCTGGACGATTCGCCAGATCGTGATCACCCATTCCCACTGGGATCACATCGCCGATGCCAAAGCGCTCAAGGACGCCACCGGCGCCCCCCTGCTGGCCCACCCGCTGGCGGTCGAACGGCTGGCGAACCCTTCCTCGCCGTTTGGCGAATTGCCGGTGCCAGTGCCGCCCGCGACGACCGATGCCACTCTGGATGAAGGGGACACGGTGACCCTCGGCGGCATCACTTTCCGCGTGCTTCATCTTCCGGGACACGAGCCAGCGCACATCGCGCTCGTTGACGAGGCCAGCACGGTGATGCTCGGCGGCGATGTGCTCTTTCCCGCCGGACACGGCCGGACCGATCTCCCCGGCTCCGATCAGGCGGTGATGAACGCCACCCTGCGCCGCCTCGTGGCCGAGTTGCCAGCGAACACGACGGTTCTTCCCGGCCACGGAGAGCCAACGACTATCGGTGCCGAAACATCCTGGATCGCACGGCTTTCGTAGGGTTGCTGGCCGCCCCTGGAGGGCGGGGCGTCACGCGGTCTTCCGTATCGGCGCTGGCGCCGCATACCGCCCGCCAGGAGACTCGCGTGGTGCCGGGAACTGCTCGCGCGGGGTGCCCCCAGATCTACGAGCCGTCCGATCCAGAGCGCGATGCAGAAGGTGTGTCGTCAGGGCGGGGACCAGATGGTGTCATCCCGACGAAGGAGGGACCTCGGCGTTGACCGTGATGGCGGCCGTCACCGAGGTTCCTCGCCGCGGCTCGGAACGACACGTCTCTCGCACGCCGCTTCAGGGACGCTGCCGCTCCCCAGCTCGCCAGATTACGATGCCTTCACCGGCACGACGACGGCGATCCCCAGCTGGCTGTCGCCGGTACTTGGGGTGAACGACACAGGATAATAGCCCGCGAGATAGACCTGGCCCGGCGCCAGGTCGAGGACAACCCACTGCTGCGCCCCTAGTGACTGCGTGATCGAGAACCCCACGCGTTGGAACAGGTCGGGATCGAGGGCATCGGGTCCCGGAGTAGCGCCATCTGGCTCCATACTGGCGTTCCGCATATTTGCTCGCATGGTCGCGACGGCGTCGACGGTAATCGGTCCGGGATACTGTCTCGCGTAGAGCGAAAAGGGACGGTCGGCGGCATTGACCACCTGTACCAGGTGACGCCCGGATCGCAATGTCCCCTCGACGCGGATGGCATACCCCTCACCACCAGCGTCCGGCGCAATGATGAAGACTGCCCCGTCCGGTTCGGGGCCACTCACCGCGGTCGTCGCATCACCCGTCACTGTCAACCGCGCGGCCGGCCGCCCCCTCAGTATCCCCGCGCCCCACAATCCGTACTCGCCGGCTTTCAAGTCAAGAACCGCCCGCGGCGCATCGGCGGCGACCCCGCCCGGCAGGTAGACCCGGGTGTACCAGGCGAAGCAGTGCGGCGGCAGTCCGTCGTTGCAATAGGCATCGCTTGTATCGGCGTCTTCCGGGGCCAAGCGCAGAAACTCGATGAACGGGGGAAACGGATCATCCCCGCTCTGGTCGTCGAGGATCACGAGATAGCGGCCAGCCGGGATGTAGTCCTGGGAGAGGGTGAGTCCGTCGGGGGTGGCGGTCAGCACCAACTCGGGCAATCCCAGGTTCGCGAAGAGTGGATCGGAGACCGTGGTTGCGGTCTGTGCCCAGGCTCCGGCGGCAGCGCCAAGGAGCACCAGCAAGGCAAGGAGCGCAATCGAAAGCGGTCTGAACATCGCTCGCCCCCTCTTCCGACTGTGTGGAGTCTCATCGCATCCTATCACGGGACACACCGGCGCCGGGCGCGAACCATGCGCTCCCGCGTCTCCTGGGATGCCAGACTGGGTTGGGAAGCGGGCTGATGTGTTCCTCGTCCGTGCCTGTCGACCAGGCGGGTGGCTGCCTTGTTCCGTCGTGTCGGCGCCCTGCCAGGTTGCTCGGGCACGCATCATCATTACCGCCAGGCTGCTGCAATGATGCCTCCATGCCATCGATGCGGACCACCGTGACCCTCGATCCCGATGTCGCGGAGCAGATCAAAGCCCTGGCGCGCCGCCGCAATCTGTCGTTCAAGGCGGCACTGAACAGCACCGTCCGCGCCGGCCTTGCGGCTGAGCGAGGTGGTGGCCGGCCATACGAATTGCCAGCCCGGCCCATGGGCCTACGGGCGGGAATCGACCTGACGCACGCGTTGCGGCTGGCCGATGCGATCGAGGACGAGGAGATCGTTCGCAAGCTGGCGCTCAGAAAGTGCACAGGATCTCGCCGCCAGGCATCCCGCCGCGAACAACCCTCTGAACATGCTCGATAAGACGTCGCCCCGCTAGCCGCGCGTCGCCTCGAGACGAAAACACAACGATCCGATCCGAGTCCGTTCTCCGTGCCGCCAATCATGACGCGCTTTTCTTCGCCCATCCTGGACGTTATCCACTCTGCCAGCGCGCGAGTCGGGGACATCGGCGCGGACCCGTGGGGTGAGACAGCGGTACATACATCACTTAGGTGGTACTATGTACGCATGATCAAACGCACGACGATTGAAATCGACGAGGAACTCCTGGCCCGCGCCAAGCGGGCCCTGCACCAGCCGACGGCCCGCGCCACGGTCGAGGAGGCCCTGCGCCGCGCCGCCGCGCAGGCTGAGGACGAGCAGGAGGCGCGCGCCGCCCGTCTCCGCGAACATCTGGCGTCTCTCGGCACGCGAGTCGATCTCGATGTACTGGCGTCGGACGAGATGTGGCGGTAACCGGCTGGATCGTCGACAAGAGCGCTGCGGCGCGGGCGACTGCTCCCGTGGTGCGCGAACAACTGGTCGTGCTCGCCGGACAGTTGTACCTCTGCCCCATGGGCGAGTTGGAGCAGCTCTACTCCACCCAATCGGCGCGGGACTACGACGCGCAGCACGATCGCATACATGACGACTACAAACCTGCTGCTCCTCCACCAGACATCTTCGAGCGTGCCCTTCGCCTGCAACGCGTCCTGGCCCATCACCACGGCTTGTGGCATCGCATTGCCATCCCTGATCTCTTCATTGCCGAGATCGCGCTTTTTCATGGCCTCGGGGTTCTACACGTCGATGGCGATTTCGATCGCATCGCCGAAGTACGTCCTCTGGTGGCGCGCCGGCTCGGCTGAGGCCCGTTTCACGTCGGATGCGGCACGAGTCCGCTTTCGTGGTTCTGCTCGTCGACGCTGATCCAGATCCTCGCCACGGCGACGGAGTCCAGTACGCCGGGCGTGCGGAGAGTCTCCTCCGGCATTCTCCCCAAACTCCGTACAAAGTACGGATTGCCCGTTGGCTTTGCGGCTTTACCCTATATCCAGTGACGAGGCGGCCGGCCTCGCCACCGTGACTGGTTGCGTTTCAATCGGGAGAGGATCGAGTGATGACGGCGACGGCAGATACCCGCGTGATGGCGAGCCCCGACGAACTCGTCGAGCGCATCTTCGGCTCTATGCTCGGCGCGCTCGAACTGTTCTGCGTCTACGTTGGAGACCAACTCGGGTTCTACCGCGAACTCGCGAATGGCGAGGCCGTGACCAGCGCGGACCTGGCGCGGCGGGCGGGAACCAACGAGCGCTCCACCCGCGAGTGGCTGGAACAGCAAGCGACCACCGGCATCCTCATCTGCGACAACCCGGATGCTCCGACCGCGGAGCGGCGGTTCCGGCTGCCGCAAGAATACGTCGCGGTCCTCGCCGATCCGGACAGTCTCACCAGCGCGCCGCCGATGGCACAGATCGTGGCGGGCACCATCGCGCCGATCCATCAGTTGCTCACCGCCTTTCGCGGTGACGGCGGCGTGCCCTACGCCGACTACGGGCACGATCTGCACGAGGGGCAGGCGGGTTTCACCCGGCCGCAGTTCGTCCATCTCCTGGCGCAGGAGTGGATCCCGGCGATGCCGGACGTCGATGCCCGGCTCAAGTCCGATCCGCCCGCCCGGATCGCCGACATCGGCATGGGCCAAGGTTGGTCGAGCATTGCTCTCGCCCGGGCCTATCCACAGGCGCGGGTCGATGGGTTCGATCTGGACGAAGCGTCCGTGCGCTCCGCAAACGAGAACGCATCAGCGGCGGGGGTCGCCGGTCGGGTGCGATTCCAGGCGCGGGACGCGGGCGACCCCGATCTGGCCGGTGAATACGATCTCGCCCTCGCCGTGGAGTGCATCCACGACATGTCCAATCCGGTCTCCGTCCTCAGCGCCATGCGCCGCCTCGTCGGTCCGGGCGGGACGGTGCTGATCGTCGACGAGCGGGTGCCGGATCGCTTCGGGCCTCCCGGCGATGAGGTGGAGCGGGTGATGTACGGCTTCAGCGTGCTGCACTGCCTGCCGGTCGGGATGGCCGCGCAGCCGTCCGCCGGCACCGGCGCCGTCATGCGGCGCGACACGTTCCGCCGCTACGCGACCGAAGCCGGCTTCTCCCAGGTCGATGAACTCCCGATCGAGAACGCGTTCTATCGGTTCTACCGGTTGCGGGCATAGCACGAGGGGTGGCGCTGCGCTCAGGGGGTGCCAGCCGCTCTGCGGCTTCAGGGGGGTGAAGGAGAACGGCGGTGCCCGTTCGTCCATTCTCCTTCACCCCCTTCACCCCCTGAGCGTAGCGGCACCCGCTTCACCCCCTGAGCGAAACGACACCCCCTAAACGAAGTGACACCCCCTGAGGCGAAGCCGTCACCCCCTGAGCGCAGCGGCGCCCCCTTCGTCATCCAGCACTCGCCACGCCTCGGCCTTGTCAACGGCCATTTGGGCAATCAGGTCGTCGAGCGATGGGAAGCGCGCATCGGGGCGCAGACGTGTGAGAAAGTCCGTCGCGAGCACCTTGCCATAGAGGTCGCCATCGAACGCCAACAGATGCGTTTCGACCATCCGCTCGCCGTCATCGAGCGTCGGCCGGCTGCCGATATAGGCAACCGCCGGCCGCGGCGCGGTGTCATCGGGAAGCCACGCCCAGGCGGCGTAGATGCCATCCGCGACCGGCGCCAGCCCGGAGGGAGGAACGACATTCGCCGTCGGAAAGCCGATCTCGCGACCGAGATGCTTGCCGTGCACGACCTCGCCGCTGATCCGGAACGGCCGCCCCAGGAGCCGCCGCGCGGTCGCGACATCGCCGGCAAGCACCGCCGAGCGAACGCGGGAGGACGAGACCACGTCATCGCCATTCGCCAGACGCGGCACCGCAACGACGCGAAATCCCAGTTCGGCGCCGATTTCCGTAAGCCGCTCAACGGTACCGGCGCGATCCTTGCCGAGCGCGAATTCCTCGCCCACCCACAATTCGCGCAGACCGGTGCGAGTCTTCAGTTCCCGCATGAACTGCTCGGGACTCCAGCGCGACAGTTCCCGCGTGAAAGGAATCACCACGATCTCATCGACGCCCGCGTCCGCCAGCCACACCCGTTTGTCCTCGGCGGTCACGATCTGACCGGGGAACGCGTCCGGGCGCAACACGGCCGCCGGCACCGGATCGAACGTGACGGCGGCAACCGGCACTCCGAGTTCGGCGCCACGCGACACGGCCTGATCGAGGAGGCGGCGATGGCCACGATGAACGCCATCGAAGGTGCCGATGGTCACTACCCGCTCGCCCGGCAGCAGGTCTTCGAGCGCAAGCGGGCGCGGAAGAGGAGCACCAGCGATCACGCCACGTTCTCCGCCGGCACGACCTTGGCCGGTTGCCATGCCGCGCCGTCCGCCGCGGCGTGACCCGCGCCCAGCCAACTCCCGTGGCAATCGTAAACACGAATTGATCCCGTCGTCGGCAGCGGATCGGGAATCGGGGTCCCCTGCCGCCAGAGCCGGGTCGCCGCGTCGTCCAGCAGAAGGGCTGGCCACTCCAGGAGCGGCGCGTCGGGATGAACGGCGAGCCACGGCCAACTCCAGGGCAGTGGGCTTTCGGCCAATTCGCCGAGGGTTATTGCCTGGCAGAGGTGAAACGGCCCGCTGCGGAGCCGCACCAGCCGCGAGAGGTAGGCGCCCGGTCCCAACACCGCGCCGAGATCGCGCGCCAGGGAGCGGACGTAGGTGCCTTTGGAGCAATCGACCAGCACGGTCGCGACCGGCGGGTCCCACGCCACCAGATCGAGGCGAAAGAGCGTCACCGGCCGCGGCGCGCGCTCGATTTCCTCGCCTCGCCGTGCCAGCTCGTACAGTTTCTGACCGCCGATCTTGATCGCCGCGTGCATCGGGGGAATCTGCGTCCCCGCACCAAGAAAGCGCGTCAGCGCCTCCCTGACCCGCGCTTCGCTGACCGTGGCGGGATCGGCGATGCGCGTCACCCGGCCATCGCCGTCGTGACTGTCCGTCTCCACGCCGAAGGTGATATCCGCCAGGTAGGTCTTGGTCGCGTCCGTGAGGTATTCCAGAGTCTTCGTCGCCAATCCGACCGCCAGGGGAAGCACGCCCGTGGCGGCGGGATCGAGGGTCCCCGCGTGGCCGATGCGCTTTTCGCCAAGCAGGCGCCGCACCCGGGCCACCACATCGAAACTGGTCAACCCGCCGGGTTTGTCGATGACGAGGTAGCCGTGAAGGGAGGGGGTGCCGCTACGCTCCGGGGGTGCAGGGGGTGGCGGCGGCTGCGCCGCCTCAGGGGGTGAAGGAGACAACGAGGAGGCCAACGCTTCGTCCTCTTTCATCCCCTCCACCCCCTGAAGCCGCGAAGCGGCTGACACCCCCTGAGGCCGTAGGCCGGCACCCGCTTCACCCCCTGAGCGCAGCGGCACCCGCTTCACCCCCTGTGCGCAGCGACACCCCCTTGTCTTCTGGGATGGCCGCGACAACCTCGCTCACTTTCTCGATGAAGGCGAGTTTTTCTGCCGTGCCGCCGCTGATGTGCGCGCCAGCGGCTCGGGGGTGCCCACCGCCACCGAAATGCGCGGCGATGGCGGCGACGTCGATATTCTTCTCCAATCCACGCAGGCTGACTCGCCAGCCGTTGCGGTCCTCATCCTGATAGAGGATCACCGCAACCCGCGAACCCTGTGTCCCCGCCAGGAAGTTGACGATTCCCTCCGCCTCGACCATCTCGGCGCCGCATTGGCTGAAGCCGTCGCGGGTCATTTCCGTCCAGATGATCGGCCCCGCCCACCGGATATTGTGCAGGGCGTGCTCCCAGAGGCAGATGGTGGAGCGCGGTTTCAGCCGGAAGAGTTGATCGACGACCGGCTCCAGTTCCGCGCCGCGCTCGACCAGATCGGCCACCGCGCGGATGGTGTGCGGGGTGGTCGATGGCGTTCGTAACCCCAGGGTGTCGCCGTAGATACCTGCCAGGAGCGCCCGCGCGATCTCCGGGGTCACCTCCGTGTTCCACAGTTTGAGGATCTCGGCGACGATCTCCGCGGAAGACGACGCTTCCGGTTCGACGATGTTGACCGCGCCGAAGCGGTCGTTGGTGATGTGGTGGTCGATATTGATGATTGGCACCCGGCCATCCAGCCGAGAGGGATCGTCCTTGGCGAAATTGCCCAACCGCCGCCGATCAGCGCAGTCGATCAGGCAGAGCACGTCGTACTCCGGCAGGTCATCCTTGCCATAGACGAGCACCGATTCGACATCCGGCAGGAAGCGCAGGTTGGACGGGAAATCGCCGTCGGTAATCACCGGATAGGCATCGACGCCATAGGCGGCGAGCGCCATCCGCATCGCCAGCGGCGAGGAAAGCCCATCGGCATCGACGTTCTGATGCGTCGGCATCAGCACCGTCTTCGCGTCGCGCAATCTGACCAGCGCGGCGTCCGCATCCGCCGGGTCAATCGCCCAGGTATCGCTCACGCATCTTCCTCCGGAGGGGGTGTCGGCTGCGCCTCAGGGGGTGAAGGGGGTGCCGCTGCGCTCAGGGGGAGAAGGGAGCGAAGAAGATCGCCGGGATCGCTTCCTCGTTCTCCCTCACCCCCTGAAGCCGCGGAGCGGCTGCCACCCCCTGAGCGCAGCGGCACCCCCTCGATCTGCAACTCACGTAGGGTACGCCCAATCTGATCCGCGTGCTCCATCGAGCGGTCCTCGCGGATATCGAGCTCGGGAATGGTCCGGGTTCGCATGCGTGGCCGCAGGTGGCTCCGGATATAGCCGGCCGCGCCGCGGAGCGCGGTAATCGTCTCCTTGCGCGCCTCGTCATCGCCAAGGACCGAGACGTACACCTTCGCCGAGCGCAGATCGGACGGGACTTCGACCCGGGTGATGGTCCAGAATCCGAGCCGCGGGTCGTCCAGCTCGGATCGAATGATGTCGGTGACCTCCTCGCGGAGAAATTCACCCATCTGCTCCATTCGCCTGGTCATGGGAAGCTCCCAACGCGAGACGGCGAGCGAGTGAGACGGCAAGACGGCAAGTACGATCCAGTATTCTTGCCGTCTCGCCGTCTTGCCGACTCGCCGTCTACGTCCGCGCTACCTCTTCGCGATGGAAGAACTCGAGTTGATCGCTGACCTGAAGGTCGTTGAAGCTGTCGAGACCGATACCGCACTCATAGCCGGCGGCAACCTCGCGCACATCGTCCTTGAAGCGCTTGAGGGACTTCACCGTTCCCTCGTGCAACACCGTGCCGCTGCGCAGCACGCGCACGCGGCTGTTGCGGTTGATGCGCCCGTCGAGGACGTAGAGACCGGCGACCATATCGCCGCTCGGCAGCTTGAAGGTCTCGCGCACTTCGGCGTAGCCATCGGTCTGGTCCTGGAAGACCGGAGCCAGGAGACCAGTCATCGCCGCCTTCACCTCGTCGAGGAGGTTGTAGATGATGTTGTAGAAGCGGATATCGACGCCAGCGGAATCGGCGGCCCGCTTGGCCGCCACGTCCGGCCGCACGTTGAAGCCGATGATGATCGACCGCGTTGCGCTGGCCAGGGAGACGTCTGATTCACCGATCGCGCCCGTGCCGGCGAAGGTGATACTCAGCCGCACCCCTTCCGGCACTTCCTCGTTCAATTTCAGCAGCGCCTGCTGGATCGCGCCCAGCGAGCCGGAAACATCCGCCTTGAGAATGACCCGCAACTCGGCGATGCCACCCTCGCTCACCTCCCGCGAGAACTCGGTCAGCTTGAAGGAGCGGTCCGCGGTCAGTGATTCGGCGCGTCGCTGCGCGGCGCGGCGCTCGGCGACTTCCCGCGCCAACCGCTCGTCCTCGTAGACGATGAACTGATCCCCCGCCTGCGGCACATCGAGCAGACCGAGAATCTCGACCGGGGTGCTCGGCTCGGCGCGGCGAATCTTACGGCCGCGGTCATCGAACATGGCCCGGATGCGGCCCCAGGTGCTGCCCGCCACCACCACGTCGCGCGGGTTGAGCGTGCCGCTTTGCACCAACAGGGTGGCAACCGGTCCCCGGGTGCGATCCACTTTCGCCTCGATGACCACGCCGGTCGCCGCCTTCAGCGGATTGGCCTTCAACTCATGCACGTCGGCGACGAGTTGGATCACTTCCAGCAGGTCATCGAGACCGAGTTTTTCGCGCGCCGAGACTTCGACGAACGGAACGTCGCCGCCCCACTCTTCGGGCATGACCTCGATTTCGGAGAGTTGCTGCTTGACCCGATCCGGGTTGGCGGTGGGCAGATCGATCTTGTTGACCGCGACCACCATCGGTACCTGGGCCGACTTGATGTGGGCGACCGCCTCCCGCGTGGTCGGCATCACCCCGTCATCCGCGGCCACCACCAGCACCGCGACATCGGTCGCCTGCGCGCCGCGCGCGCGCATGGCGGTAAAGGCCTCGTGGCCAGGGGTATCGAGGAAGGTGATCTTCCGCCCCTGCGTCTCGACCTGGTAGGCGCCGATGTGCTGGGTGATACCGCCCGCTTCCCCTTCCGCGACGTTGGCGGAGCGGATGGAGTCGAGCAACTTGGTCTTGCCGTGATCGACGTGCCCCATGATGGTCACCACGGGGGGGCGAATCCGGGCGTCCGGATCGAGTTCCGCCTCGGTGCGCCGGGTTTCGAAGCTATCGCCCTCGCCCGCCAGATCCGACTCTTCTTCGTTCGTTTCCCAGCCGAGCGCCTGCGCGACGCGGGCGGCGGTGGCGTAGTCGATCTGCTGGTTGATGGTGGCCATCATGCCGAGCTTCATCAGCTCTTTGATGACCTCGACCCCGGTCGCCTCCAGTTTCTCGGCCAGTTCGCCAACGGTGAGCACCGCGGGCAGCGTGACTGGCTCGCGCACAACCGGTGCGTTGCGCCGCAACGCGACCGTGCGCGCTCCACCGCCGCGACCACCCTTGCCCCGTCCGCTCTTGCCACCACCGGGTCGCCGTGTGCCCCCACCCGAGGGGCGTCGGCCCTGAAATGTGCTTGCCATTAAGGTTTTCCTCCTTGTGTTGCCGCCACACCCGCTGCCTTTGCTGATTCCAGGGGCAGCGTCGCCGCGTAACGGCGCAACGCATCAATCGTTTCACTATCGATTTCGACATTCAGGGCACGCGCCAACACGCCCCCGGTCAGTCCTCGCTGCCAGCAACTCGCCTGCCCGCAGAGATACGCGCCGCGGCCATTGCGCCGGCCGGTCGGATCGGGTTCGACCGTTCCCTCCGGCGTGCGCACGATGCGGTACAGCGCCCGCTTCGTATCGTGCTCGCGGCAGGCCGCGCACATCCGCTGGGGCACGTGCTTGGGGCGGGGGCCCTTGCGCCGTTGGCGAGGGGGTGCCAGCCGCGGCGCGGCTTCAGGGGGTGAAGGGGGTGGCGGCGGCTGCGCCGCCTCAGGGGGTGAAGGAACGAACGAGGACGCGAACTCGTCGTGCTCCTTCACCCCCTGAGGCCGCAGGCCGTCACCCCCTGAGCGCAGCGACACCCCCTTTACCCCCTCGCCGCCGCGACCGGCGCGTCTTCGAGGGAGAGCGGGGCGCCGGTGGCAAAATCGAACCGGTGCCGCAGATCGCGGTTGTAGAAGACCTCCACCGCCGGACCGCGCAGATCGATATCGACGCTCATGCCGACCAGATCGGGATCGAGCGGGCCGAAGGTCTTGTCGCGGACCGCAATCGTGCCGTCGGCGCGGACCAGCCGCGGCTGCCGCCCCTGCCAGGCGAAGTCGTCGTTCTGGGCCTCGGCCAGCGCCGCGCGCGCCTGGCGCAACAATTCCTCGTCCATCTCCTGCAGCGCCGATGGATCCTTGATGTCGATCCGCCAGCCGGTCAATTTGTAGGCGAGGCGGGCGTTCTGCCCTTCCTTGCCGATCGCCAGCGACATCTGATCGGTCGGGACGATGACGGTGGCAACCTTGTTCGCCTCGTCCAGCGTCACCGACGACGGCTTGGCCGGCGACAGCGCGTTGGCGATGAACTGCGAGGTATCGGACGACCACTCGATGACGTCGATCTTCTCGCCATACAACTCGTTGACGATGTTCTGGATGCGCACCCCGCGCACACCGACACAGGCGCCAACCGGATCGACCTTCTCCTGCCGGGCCGCGACCGCGACCTTGGAGCGCAACCCTGGCTCCCGCGCCACTTCCATGATCTCGACCGCCCCGGAGAAGATCTCCGGCACCTCCTGCTCGAAGAGGCGGCGGATCAGCCCCGGGTGCGAGCGGGAGACGATCAACTGGGGACCGCGCTGATCCTTGTTGACCTCGACCAGCAGCACCTTGACCCGCTGCCCCGGCCGGTACCGCTCGTTCGGCACCTGCTCGCGGGCGGGCATTACCGCTTCCGCCTTGCCCAGTTCGACGATCACCGCGCGCGGATCGGCGCGCTGCACGATGCCGTTGAGCACCTCGCCCTGCTTGTCGTGATACTCCTCGAAGACGGTGTCCCGTTCGTAATCGCGAATCCGTTGCAGCACCACCTGCTTCACCGTCTGCGCCGCGATGCGGCCGAAGTTCTCCGGCGTACGCTCGATGCGAATTTCGTCGCCGACCTTCGGGTTCGGTGCATAGGTGAGCGCCTCGGTGAGCGTGATCTGGGTCAGAGGATCATCGATGGAATCGACGATGCTCTTGACCGCGAAGATGCGCATCGTGCCGGAGGCGTTGTCGATATCGACCTCGACCTCTTCCTCGGTGTTGGCCATCTTCTTGTAGACGCTCTTGAGCGCGTGCTCGACCGAGGAGAGGACCGCTTCCCGCGGAATGCCGCGCTCGGCGGCAATTTGGGCGATTGCCGTGTAGAAGTCGCTTTTCATGCCCACGCTGCTCCTTTCCTCATCCTTGTCCATGACCCTGGGACCGCCGGCGGGGCGACCCCGGGGTGGGGGTGACTGACCGCTCCCGTGCGGCAGCCAAGCGCCCGTCGGGCGCAGTTGACACGGACAGTGGAACTCGTGGTCTGGTCCCTGGCCCAGGGCACCGGAACCGGCTGGTCCGCGGCGAGGATTTCGCCCTGCGGTCACAGAACACAAAAGAACGTGGGCGTTGGACCCACGTTCCACGGTAGGCTCGGTTCCGGATGACATGATAGCACCGGGGGTGGTATCCAGGCAACCGTAACAGGCAACGCGCTTGTCCGCTACGCACCATCAAATGGCTATTGGGCCCGCGCAATCAGGGGCGCTCGAGATCATGGGCCCGACCGGGATTCGACGATATCCAGGTACCCACGGCCGACAAGATAGCCTCCGCAAGTCTCGCCGCTAATGACCCAGGGTGAGCCCAGGTTCGACACACGCGGCACTGGCAAAACCCGTACACGATACGGGTCTCACCGTGCCACGAGTCTCCTAGACTCCTCGTCACGCCGCGCTGGTGGTGCGTTGGGAGGACGCGTGGATGCCCGACATCTCCTTGCTGCTCATTCTCGCGATCGGGCCGGCCATCGTCGCGGCCGGGGTTTTCGTCCGCAGCGATCGCTTCACGCGATTGGTCCGTGCCCGCACGGTGGCGATCAGGACCTGGGGGACCGATGCGCGCTGGCGGGGGCCGGCGGTTTGTATCGCCATCGGTTTGACGGCACTTGGCGTCGCGTCCTGGAGCTCCACGCTGGACAAGCCCAATGACGAGATGCTCGGGGCTCTGGTGCTCATCATCGGCATCCCCATCATCACGGTTCTGGTGTCCTTTTTTGCCACTGGCCGCGCCTACGATTCGGCGTATTCCCTTGGGCATGCCATCGCGGCATGGGTCGCCGGCGCACCCTGGCGCGCTCCCGCGACCTGCATCCTGATCGGGTTGGGCACCCTCGGCATCGTGACATGGCTGGCCAAACTGCACGACGAGCGAGCCTACCTCCTTGTGCTCGCTCCGCTGGTTTACCTCCTGCGTGGCCTCACCGACTTCACCTATGGTGAAGAGTCTGACAGCGGTCCGCGCGGCGAGCGCGATGCGTGGTGGACGAGAGGGCACTATTGAGCATTCCCTGTAAAGATTTGAGATGTCAGGGGATCAAGATTCGCTGCGATCGGCACGCGGTGTCACGTGCTCTCGCAGACGATGGCGGCTCCACGAGATCGTTGAATCGATCATTGAGCTCCCACCTCTCTGCCATCGCCGACACGCCTCTGGATCGGCCAGCACCTACGCCGTCCTGGCGTGTTTTGATTGCGTTGGTCGTACTGGTCATCGTCTTGGTGCTCCCCACTACGACTATTGCGGAGCAAGGACGCCGCGCGGTTTGGGATCGCGTCGATGTCACCGTCAGCCTCCGGACGGACAGCGTACTGCGCGTGATCGAGCTCGACCGCGTGATCTTCAACGGTGGTCCCTTTCAAGAAGGCTTCCGCGAGATACCCCTGACGCGAATTGAAAGGATCGACGGCGTTCACGTTGGTGAACAGCGGAATGGGATCGTGCAGCAGCTTCGCTTCGTGCCGCCTGGCAATTTCAGCCGGCTAACGCCCGACACCTATACGTATCAGGTTGTCGGTCCGAACGTTCGCATTCGCTGGAGCTTCGTCCCATCGACCAATGCGATTCGCACCTTTCAGCTCATCTATGACGCGCACGGGGCGCTCCGTGTCTATGACGATGTCCCCGAACCATATCAACAGATCGCCTGGATCGCGGTTGGCGAGGAATTGACCCGCAACTCGCCGGTCAATGCCGCCACCCTGACCTTCATCCTGCCGCGAGCGGTCGATGTCGCCAGGACCGCGGCCAGTGGACCGGGGGGGACGCGGCCACGAGATCACACCAAAGACGGCCGCACGTGGACCTGGGAGGCAAGCGCCCTGCGAAACGGTGCGTCCTTTGGGGCGAGTTTGGCCTTTCCGCCGCTGGTCGCCGCCCGAAAGCCGTCGTGGCAGGACAGCAGCGACCGCACGGAGATTCACGTGCAAGGCATGCAACTCTTCTCCCTTGGTCTGGCGTTGTTGCTCGCCGTTGCGGGCGGCATTTCCATCCTCGCCATCTGGTGGTCTCAGGGACGGGATCCGGAGGTCGGGCCGCTGGGAGATTACATTACCCAACCGCCCGAGGCGCTTCCGCCCGCCCTCGCCGGGGCGCTGATCGATGAGCAGATGGACAAGCGTGACGTGACGGCGACCATCATCGACCTGGCCCGCCGGGGGGTGCTGCGCATCGATCAGACCCAGATTGGCGGCTGGTTAAGCCGCGACGACTTCGCGTTTACCTTGCTCACGCCGGACGCACAACTCTGGGCATTCGAACGCATCCTCGTAAATGGACTGTTCGGGCAAGAGGCCAAGACCGGTATGTCAGTCTCGCTTCTGGCCGTGAGTGGAGGCCGTGAGGAGTTGCGCGCGCGCTTCGAACGGGCCAGCAACGCGGTTGAGCGGCAAGTCTTCGACGACCTGGTGCAGCGTGGGTACTTCGCGAAGCGTCCGACCTTATCCCGGACATTCTGGCGGCTGGCTGGGTTGGGCATCCTGGCTGCCGGAGCTCTGGTCACCATCGGCAGCATGCTCCTCGATTCCGCCTGGTTCCCCTGGCTGCCCGGAACGGTCATGATCGGCCTCGGGCTCGTGCTCTTGCTCGTTGCCCAGTACATGCCGCGGAAAACTCCGCAGGGCGCCACAGCGGCGGCGAAGTGGATGGCATTCGAACGCTATCTCCGCTCGATCGCGCGATACGAGAACGCGGCCAACGCGCATGAGATCTTCGATCGCTACTTGCCCTATGCCATCGCCTTTGGCATTGCCGATCAATGGGTCGCGACCTTTGCCCAGCGAAACACGCCGACACCGCGCTGGTTCGGAACATCACGCGCGCTGAGATCCGGGGCCAAATGGTGGCCCGGTGAATCCGACAGCCTGCCGATTGGCAATGTCAACGTTGGCTTGCAGGAGATCAGCACCCAGAGTGCGGGTCTGCTGCAAGCGTCATCGAACTCGATGATGAGTCTTTTCAACACCGGCGGTGAACTGTTTGGTGCCGGTCTGAAGAGCGGTGGCTATGGTGCCCGATCTGGCGGGGGGAGCAGTGGCATCGGGATCATGCTTCGTATTGGGTTCGGCGTCATGCGCGCCGGGAGCGGTGGGGGTGGTGGCGGGTTTTCCTGATCCCCAATCGATCGTCACGCGGGAAATGATCGTACCTCAGGCCGCTGAGCCAATCACTGACATGCCTTGGCTGACGCAGCCGAAACTTGGCAATCTTGGCAATCTTGGCAAACACGCATGAGAGAGGACGTTTTTTCCGACGATTGGCCGACTGCCAGCGGTTGTGCATGACTGTCGGCCAGTGCTGCATCTGGCGGGCTATCCACCGCGGCAGCTGTGAATCGCTATCGCAGTCCAGCCAGCCCTCTCCGAACTATCGAATGGCAGCATTTGGGCAAGGCATCGTCGAATTGCACAACATCCTCGCGCATCATCCCGACTCGCGCGTCCCATGGTTTGCCTGAACCTTCGGAGGGAGAGAGTATGTTCGCGATCTTCGCAGTCATCACCGTCAACCCTGAGCATGTAGGCGCGTTCCAGGAGGCACCCGTACAGCAAGCGGGGGGCACCGTTCGGAATGTGCCCGGTGTCTTCCAGTTTCATATCCTGACCGATGCGTAGACGCCCCAGCGTTTCGACTACTTCGAGATCTATCGCGACGAGACCGCGGCGGAGGCGCACTGGGCGACGAAGAACTTCCAAACGTGGCGAAGCACCGTTGAGGCATGCTGGACGGTGGCGTGCAGCGGATCAGCACCATGCAACCGTAGTTCCCCAGCGATCACAGGTAGTAGCAACAAGAGGCCGAACTTGTGGCGCGGTAGTCTCCCGCTAGCGTACGAGGAGTCCAGGCACGTTACACGGTCCCGTGCATCTTTACTGAGCAGAAGTGCGGCCATGCACATCAGCATCAGGGTGGGGAAGGCGATCGAATGCCGCCCTGCCAGCCATACAGCCAGACGAACTACAACGGGACCACCCAACGCCCTGGCAGTTACACAGAGCCACGCTGTGCTGCCACCGCCTGCAATCATGCGCGAGACATATTGTGGCAAGGTGTCGAATAAACGCACCGTGCCTTCACCTGATCTTCTGCGTCCGTTATGGGTACGGTATTAGCTCGTTCCTGAACTTCATTCTCAGGTCGGACCCTGATTCCGACCCATCTTTATCGAAGCCGGCAATGCCAGCGCGTGGGGAGAGGGTGCGAGCCACTATCATTCGCGTGCGCTCCCAGTCCCGTTCAGAGGTGCCATGCCCGTCTCTCTTCCACACCGTTCTTCATCGCTTCCTCTGCCGCGCACCCCGCTCATTGGGCGGGAGCGTGAGTTGGCAGGAGTGCGCGCACTGCTGCGGCGTGACGATGTCCCACTCCTCACACTGACAGGTCCGGGGGGCGTGGGCAAGACGCGGCTGGCGCTTGGAGTGGCAGCCGCGATCGCCGACGACTTTCCCGACGGCGTTACCGTCGTGGCGCTGGCGTCGATCACGGACCCGCGCTTGGCCGCCTCGGCCATTGCTCAGGCCATTGGCGTCCATGAAACGGGAGACGACCTGCTGGTTGACCGACTGCAGGCCGTCCTACGCGACAAGCGCACTTTGCTTGTACTCGACAACTTCGAACAGGTCATCGAGGCTGCGCCAATCATTGCCGAGATCCTCGGTGCATGCCCTCATCTGACGATGCTAGTCACCAGCCGGATGCGGTTGCGTCTCTCCATTGAGCGCGAGATTCCCGTACCACCGTTGGCGCTACCCGACATCGATGACCACGCCAACACAGATGGTGATGATGGTGCCGAGGCGGTGCAACTCTTCATCGCGCGAGCCCAGGCGGTAGATCCCGATTTTGTCGTAACCGAGGGCAACGCGCCGGTGGTCGCCGCGATCTGCCGTCGCCTTGACGGTCTCCCTCTCGCCATCGAATTGGCCGCCGCGCGCATCAAGGTCTTGCCGGCAGCGGTGCTGCTCGCCCGCCTCGACCGGCGGCTACCGTTGCTTACCGGTGGTGGACGTGACCTGCCGGCCCGCCAGCAAACGATGCGTGAGGCCATTGCCTGGTCCTACGCCCTGCTGACGGCCGAGCAGCAGACGTGCTTTCGCCATTTGGCGGTCTTTGTTGGCGGGTTCACGATCGAGTCGGCCGCGGCAGTGGCGGGAACTGGGAACGAGGCCGAGGGCGACATTCTCGATCTCATCGCGGCGTTGGTAGAAGCGAATCTGGTGCGGCGCGAGATCGGCTTTACCGCGGAGGCCCGCTACGGTTTCTACGAGACGATTCGGGAATTCGCCCTGGAACAGTTGGCCGCAAGTGGGGCAGAACAGGCCGTGCGGCAGAAACATGCCGCGTGGTGCCTGTCCCTGGTGACGAGCACGACACCGATATTTCTCACCTTCGACAACGCGGCGTACACCGATCAACTCGCGGCTGAGCACCTGAACTTTCGTGCCGCGCTCGCCTGGTTCGCGCAACGTGGCGATGCCCAGTCGTTGGCGCGGCTTACAGGAGCCCTCTGGAGCTTCTGGTGGATTGGCGGTCACATCGGTGAAGGCCGCGAGTGGCTTGAGCGAACACTGGCGACGAGCACTGATGTCCCTGCCGGCGCACCGCGGCACATCCTGGCCGCCGCCGCAAACTTCGCCAGTCTGCAGAATGACCACGCACGCGCCCAAGCACTCGGCACCGAGCTCTTGGACCTCGCGACTTCCGACAGGGACCGCGTGAGCGAAGCCCACGCGCGGTTTCTCCTCTCCCGGGCTGCGAACCACCGTGAAGACCATGGGGAGGCGATGCACTTCGCGCGCGAGGCGCTGGCGCTCTACCGGGAGATTGAGGACGACGCGTGGTTACCCTGGGCGGTGCTCCGGCTTGGGATCGAGATGCATGTCGCCAGCGATTTGGCTCAGGCGGCGGCACTCTTTTCGGAGGCCCTGGAGCGCTTCCGTGCTTCCGGCAACACGATCGGCACGTGCTACGCCTTGACGAATCTGGCTTACACGTGCCACGACATGCGGGACCGGAGACAAGCGGCCGCCCTTTGTCGGGAAAGTCTCGTCCTGCGACCGGATCTCCGGGATCCCTGGGAAACTGCCACCGTGCTCGTGCTGGTAGCGGCGCTTGCGTCCGAAACTGGTGAGGCCGAGCCCGCGGTGCGATTGCTCGGTGCCGCGGCAGGGCTGGAGCAGATGTCTGGCGTGAAGGCGCAGCCGATGAATCGGCGGCGGGCCGAGCAAGTGGAGGCTGAGGCGCGGCGTCAGCTAATCCCGGAGGGGTATCTGGCCGCGTGGGAAGCCGGGAAGGCATTGTCATACTCGGAGGCAGTCGGGGAAGCACTCGCCTTGGTTGCTGCCTTCGAGGTCACGCTCCCGACGCAGGAATCATCGCCAGTCGTGGTCGCAGCAAGATTGACGCCGCGCGAGCAGGAAGTGTTGCATCACCTCGTCGCTGGTCGCTCCAATCCCGAGATTGCCGAGGCTCTGTTTATCAGTCGGGATACCGCCCGCACGCATGTGTCCAATATCCTGGGCAAGCTCGGCGTCAGATCACGGACCGAGGCCGCCGACTTTGCTCATCGCCATCAACTGATCTGAACGCCTTGCTCCCGGAGCCTACGTACGCTCGTACCCGTCTCCGCAGGATGCGTAGATCCGCCATCGCTCACCAGGTCCAAGAAATACGCCGCCTGGCTGATGTTCTGGCATCGACCGCGGGGCATCATGGAAGTATGCCTAGGGCCGCTCGCCCGCTTTGAAATAGCGCGGATTGGCACCGGGGACGTGACAAGGAGCCGTTCATGCAGTACGAAGCGAATTCGATCTATTTCCTCGCGCAGGTGCGTCACACGGAGATCCAGGCTGAAATCGAGTATTACCACTCTGGACGCCAGCGCGAGGCGGTATTCCCGACGTTCAGCGAACTCGTGATCGGTACCGTATCGCGCGTCGCGCGCGGGTGGGCCAAAGCGAGCATCGCGCGAGGGCCTGGGATCTTCCCGCGGCGGTCAGTGGCGATGCACCACAACCCGAATATCGGAACATCACGACTGGTTTAAGGCCGACCAAACTTCGGGCCCGTGTCGGTCGTGACGTCGCAGGGCTTCACATGCCGACGCGACTGGGCTCATCACTATAGAGAGTGCGCTAGCCACGATCCATGACATGATGCTTCTGCTCGGACCAGAATTCCTGGTTCCTGGAAATGGAATGTTGCTGGGCCGTGTGATGAATCGCCCTGGTCGTGATGCCTTTGGACATGGCAATACCGCAGCTTGGTGGAAAGGACGGGTTCGTGGACGCTCCCACCGCAACGATGCGTATCGGTGTTGCCCTCCCCCAGGAGGCAACCAGGGCGGACCCCATCGCAGTCCGGGATTTTGCTCAAGCCGTGGAGCAGATCGGCTTCACCCATCTCGAAGTCTATGATCATGTCCTCGGCGCCAGCCGCAAGACGTATCCTGATTTGCTTGGCCCCTATCGCCTCGAGCACTCCTTTTACGAGCCATTCGTGCTCTTTGGCTACCTCGCGGGGCAGACCCAAACGCTGGAGTTGGTGACTGGCGTCATCATCCTGTCCCAGCGGCAGACCGCCCTTGTCGCCAAACAGGCGGCCATCGTTGATGTGTTGAGCGGTGGCCGCCTCCGACTCGGGATTGGCACCGGCTGGAATCCGGTCGAATTCGAGGCGCTGGGCGAGAATTTCCACGACCGCGGCCGACGCTCCGAAGAGCAGATCGCGGTGTTGCGGGCACTGTGGACCCAGGAAGCGGTGACTTTCCAGGGCCATTGGCACACCATTCTCGATGCGGGGATCAACCCGCTACCTGTACAACGGCCGATCCCGATCTGGATCGGAGGTCGGGCAGAGGCCGTGGCTGAGCGTAGCGGACGGCTTGGCGACGGCTGGATCATGCTGCACTACCCTCCAGATGATCAAGCCCGCGCGCACGTCGAGACCATGCGAACCGCAGCGCGACAGGCTCGACGGGGCCCAGATTCGGTCGGACTGGAAGTGTGGATCTCGCTCGGCGATCAAGCGCCCGACGATTGGGTCGCGGAGACCGAGGCATGGCACCGATTGGGAATGACGCATCTCACCGTCAATACCGAGTTCACCTCGGGGCGCCACCGGGCAACGAAGGCGAAGACGATGAAGGAGCACATCGCTCTCCTGGAACAATATCGCGCCGTCATTGGCGATTTGAATGGTCACACGGCGTGACGCGGTGAATCGTTGACGAAACCGGTTCTGCCATAGTCCAAGGAGGTGAGTTGCGCCAGAAGTCTGCGCAAGGTGTTTAAGCTCCGGCTGTTCCTGAGAAGAGAGCCGCCAACTGGTCGTCCAAAGAGGCATGCACAATCACAGCTGTCGCACCAATGACCGCGCAATCAGAATCTCGCAATGTCCCCTGATCGGTAGAATTTGAGCGCGGGGACTATTGATGCCGCTCATGACAAAGTCGCGACGGAGAGATTGTTTTGATCTGCATGGAGTTCGATCCGAGGCAAACAACCGCAATACAGAGGACGCGCGACCAGGGACGTACCGGGCAAACCCGGGAATCCTGGCACTGCACGCGATTCGGCCGCTCAGTACCAGTTTCGAAGTGACGCGGAGAACGATGGTGCGAGGCGCGCGGGCACTGGATGCTGGTTCCATCTAATCAGGGGCTCATCCAATCGGCGTGCAGTTTATGACTTCACGGCGACGTTGCGTGTCGATCTTGCGCAGTGAGGGCGACAACCCTCAAAGCCAGGAGGCGAACCATGCAACGACGTGCACGCGAGGGCGTGAGGCTGGTGTTCGAAGATGTCGGCGCTGGCGTGCCGCCGCTCCTGTTCGTCCACGGCTGGGGGTGCGATCACACCTTCTTCGCGCCGCAGGTCGCCCATTTCCGGCATCAGCATCGCTGCCTTGCCGTCGATTTGCGCGGGTTCGGCGCGAGTGACAAACCGCAGCAGGAATACACTCCGACCGTCTTCGCCGACGATCTCGCCTGGCTCTGCGCTCAACTCGCGGTCGAGCGTCCGGTCGCCATCGCGCACAGCCTGGGCGGGATGGCAGCATTGATGCTCGCCATGCGCCACCCGGACCTTGCCGCGGCCATCGTGATGCTCGATATGCCGACGAAACTCCTTTCCGGTCCCGTTCCCGTCGACGATCCTCACACCGGCATCCTCGCGGCCCTGCGCGGACCCGACTGGCAACAGGCAGCGCGCCACTATGCGGAAGGCATGTTCCTGCCGACGGATGATCCCGACCGCCGGGAGACGATCCTGGCGAAAATGTGCGCGGGACCGCCGCATGTGCTGGCCTCGGCGCTGGATCATGGCTGGTCGTGCGATCTGGTCTCCATCGCGGCCGCCTGCTCCCTTCCGGCGCTCTATATCCAGGCCGGTCTGCCGCGGCCGGAACTGGACCGCTTCCTCCAGATCTGCCCCCAGCTGATGATCGGCCGCACGGTCGGAACCGGGCACTTTCATCAACTCGAGGCGCCAGAGCAGATCAACGCCATGCTGACCCGGTTTCTGGCACTCCTTTCGGCAACGCCGCGAGAGTCCGCAGGCGCAGCGGATCGGGGCTGAACGAGGCCCGCGTCGTCGGGAGTGGCGTCAGCGTATGCACCTCCACGGGCGAACGCGAGCCTGTCCGATCCCCTATCTCAATTCCAATATTCAAACCGAGTGCGCGGGCGACCTTAGTCGAGTGTCGCCGCGCGCATTGCTGGAGAATCTCAGGAATGCCGTGCCGGTCCGCCGATTGGGTACCGCTGGTCGAAGATTCGCTGGCGGCCCTGGCACCGGGGCAGAGATCATCAGACCTTGTCACGCGGCTCCGCCACAACCGTGGTCGTCGTCACCGTCGTGGCCGGTTCTGCCACAGAAGCGGCCAGTTTCGGCGTTCGCCGCGAGGGCGGCCGCTTGCGAGGGGTTGGCGCCGCCGGCGCTACGAGCATGGCCGGCGTCTGGCCGTTGGCGCCGTTGGCCCGCGTTGCCCCGTTCTGCCGAAGCGCGGGGAGCTCTTTCATCATCTCGCCGACATCGACGCCGGTCAGCCCCTGGACCAGCGCCGGCACTTGCGCCACCATCTGCGCGATGTCCGCCGTCACCCGGCTCACCCCGGCCCCGGAGCCGTTGCCATCGCCGGTCGAGACGACGGTGATCTTGTCGACATTGCTCAATGGCTGCGCCAGGGCGGCGACGACTTGCGGCAGCGCTCCCACGATCTTGTCGACGATGGCGGCCTGGTTGTAATCGAGGAAGGCGGCGGCTTTGACGTGCATCGCGTTCGCCTCCGCTTCGCCCTTGGCGCGCAGGATTTCGGCTTCGGCGGTGCCGCGTACGCGGGTCACCTCGGCGTCCGCCTGACCTTGCAGGCGCACCGCCTCGGCCTGACCGGTCGCTTCCAGGACCTGCCGCTGCCGGTTGGCCTCGGCCAGCGTTTCGATCCGCTTGCGCTCGATCTCGGCGGCGCGCAGCACGGTCGCGATCAACTCCTTCTCGCGCCGCTGGATCTCCGCTTCCTGAACCGCGATTTCGCCCTGCTTCCGCACCTGCTCGACGCGGACCTGCTCCTCGGTCACCTTCTGCTGCTGCACCGCGGTCTGGATTTCGTACGCCTTGTCCGCGGCGGCGCGCTGCACTTGCACCGTGGCGTCGTATTCGGCCTTCTTGATCTCGAGGTCGCGGGTCGCCTCCGCCTGCCGCGTCTGGCTGGCGGTCTCGGCAATCACCTTCTCCTGCTCGGCGGCGGCCTCGGCGATCTTCGCCTCGCGCATCGCCTGCGCCCGCTTGATCGCCGTATCGCGATCCGCCTCGGCGGTAGCGATATCGGCGGCGCGGCGGATGAGGGCAATATCCGGTCGGCCCATGTTCAGGATGTATTCGTTATTGTCACTGACCTCGCGGATGGTGAAGGAGATCACCTCCAGCCCCATCTTGCTCATGTCCTCGGCCACGTTGGCGCGCATTCGGTCGGCGACCATCTCCGGTTCCTTGACGATCTGCTCCACCGTCAACTGCCCGACAATGCCGCGCAAATGACCTTCCATGACCAGACGAATCAGATTCTCCCGCTGCACGGGGTCCTTGCTGAGGAATTGCTCGGAGGCGGTCAGGATGCTGACCGGGTCCGATTTGACCTTGATCTGCGTCACCGCCTCGACGTTGACCGCCACCCCCTGCCCGGTGAAGAGATCCTGGGTCGGGGCGACATCGAAACTCATCAGTTCCAGCGACAGTTCGCGGGAGGATTGGATCAGCGGCCAGACGACGGCGCCGCCCCCTTTCACCACGCGCGTGCCACCGAAACCGTAGACAATGAGCGCCTGGTTCGGTCCCACTTTGTGGAACATCGTCGCCAGTACGGCCAGCGCCGCCAGCGCGACGACCACCAACCCGATCACGACAATGAGCATGCCCGATATGACCATGACTGTTCCCTTTCCCAATGTCGATGTCCGACTGCTCCGGTTGTGTTGCGGGCCGCCTTGCCCCGCTTGGTCCCTGTTGCCTGCTAGGTTGCGCTGGTTGGATCGGGCAACTCCTCCTTGCCGACGCTCGCCGCGAGCGTGTCGTACGGGTCGAATGGTTCGACGGTGGCAATACCGCGCTCGACGCGCAGGACAAGGACCTCGGTACCGCGGGTGAGCGGCGCGGCGTTCGCGGCGCGCGCCGCCACTACGTGCCGGACGCCGCCTTTCTCGTAAATCACCTCGCCGGTGCCCCCGGCGCGAATCGGTGAACTGACATGACCGAGCGTGCCGGGCAAGCGATACTCCTCCGGGTTCAGCACCGATCCGGTCGGATCGCTCAGGATGCGGATGGCCCGCTGGATCAGCGCCGCGACCCCGAGGCCGGCGGCCGCCGCAATCGGCAACGCGAGCAGGAGCGGCCACTCCAGCACCCGGCGCAACAGGTAGCCGACACCGCCCAACCAACTCAGAAAGACGAGGATGGCGCCCAGGCTGGCGTGCAGCGGATTGCCGCCGTCGCTGTCGGTATGAACGTGGACATGCTGAAAACCCAGATCGGCTACGCCGAGAAGAAGCGTTGCTACGGTCAGCAGCAACCCGAAGAAGAACAGTCCGAGCAGGACCGTGTCGACCGCGTCGCGAACCTCGGGCATGCCTGGAATCCTTACCGTGGGGCCCGCGTCCCACCGCGCGAAATGGTGTATCTCCATTGTAACGTTGCGCCGGAATGGCCTGTTCCAGCGGGACCGCGACGGCCGGATGATATGGACCGGGAGTCCATCGGGGGCACGATGGGAGCACGAAATCCGCTGAGGAAGATCGCGCTGGGTACGCAACAAGTGCTGACCCGCCGCGCCGCGCTCGCCGCTGGCGTCGGGCTGGGAGCCGCGCTTGCCGCAGCGCACGGCGCGCAAAGGAGCGCGGCCCAGGAAGGGACACCGATGACCGGGAACACGACCGCATTCACCCCGGCCGAACAGGTGGCGTTGCTGGAAATCGTCAACACCCTGGCCGGCGAGCAGCGGGTGCCGGGCGTGGCCGCCGGGGTCTGGACCGCCGACCGCGGCGAATGGGTCTACACCGTCGGCATTGGCGATCTCCGGACAGCGGCGCCGATCAGGCGGGGCGATCACTTCCGCATCGCCAGCGTGACGAAGACCTTTGTCGCGACCGTCGTCCTGCAGTTGGTCGACGAGGGCAAACTCGCGCTGGATGACAGGCTTGAATCGTTCGTCTCGGGCATCGCCAACGGCAACGAGATCACGATCCGGCAACTGCTGAACATGTCCGCCGGGATTTACAACTTCATCCACGATGCCGATTTCGACAAGACCTACACCAATGATCCCCTCGCCGATTACGACGCCGCCGACGAAATCGCGATCATCCGCCGCTATCCCGCCGATTTCCCGCCGGGAACGGAGGGGCGGTACTCCGACAGCAATTACGTGCTGCTCGGCGCGATCATCGAGCAAGTCACCGGGCAATCGACGGCCGCGGAGATTCAGCGCCGGATTCTCGACCCGCTGGGAATGACGCAGACGAGGTATCCCGATACCCCGGAGATACCGGAGCCGTTCCCGCACGGCTACGCGGCCGATCCCGGTTCGCCCAACCTGCGCGATCTCACCCGCAGCAATCCGCTGGTGGCCGGAGCGGCGGGGGCCATGATCTCGACGCTGGACGATCTCCACCTCTGGGCCAGGGCGCTGGCCGACGGCACCCTGCTCTCACCGGAGACGCAGCGGCAACGCCTGGAGACGGTGCCGTTCCAGACGGTCCCCGGCTTCGATCTGAGGTACGGTCTGGGGATCATGGATCTCAATGGCTTCTACGGCCATACTGGGGCGATTTTCGGCTACAGCACCTGGGTGTTGCGCTCACCGGAACGGGACGCCACGCTGGTCGTGCTGGCCAATCGGGGCGAGACGGAAACGGAATTCGCCGGCAAGATCGCCGTCGATATTCTCCATTTTCTCTACCCGGATGCCTTCCCCCGCGCGGCCTCGGCCCCGGCCACTCCAGCCGCCGATTCCTGATTTCGGCTGTAGTCAATGTGTTTCATTCCGAGGCAGGAGAAATCTCGTCGCCAGTTCTTGCTAGTTCGCAACGACGAGGTCTCTCGTTCCTCGAGACGACACGATGCATTGATGCAGATGCGTCAGCCGATTGCGGGATATGCGACACGCAGCGCCGGAATTGACTCGGCTGCAATCCGCTCGAATGTTGGCAGTTGTGCCGGAGCGAGGGGGTAATAGAGACCGACGTCGCTGATGCCGAGCGCCACGACGCGGCGGACGTGGTCGGTGAAGGCGTCGGGCGAGTCGTAGTACGCAATTGCCCCGCCGCGGGGCCGCGCCTGTGGGTCGAACATCGTGTACGAGCGGCGCAGCGTCGCAGGGTCGCGGCCGATGCGGGCGCAGGCGGCGTCGATGGCCGCGCACCGCGCCGCCGTCTCCGCCAACTGCGCCGCGAAGTCCGGCTGAAACGAGAGGCTGTTCCAGATGTCCGCCCAGCGCGCGGTCAGTTCCAGCATCCGCGGCGCCAACGCGGCGATCACCAGCGGGGGCCGCGGGCGCTGCACCGGACGCGGATTCATGATCGCGCCGTCCACCTGGTAAAAGCGACCGGCGAAGGTCGTCTCCTCCTGTGCGAGAAGGCGATGGACAATCTCGACGTACTCTCCGAAGCGGTCCACTCGCTCCCCGGCGGACCAGTTGGGCAACCCCGCCATCTCGTAGGAGGGATCGATCGTCAGCCCGGTGCCGAGACCAACCTCGATCCGGCCGTGGGAGATGTGATCGAGGGTCAGCGCCTGGCGGGCGAGCATCGCCGGGTTACGCAAAGGAATCTGGGAGACGATGGTCGAGAGGCGGATCGTCTCGGTCGCCTCGGCGATCGCGGCCAGCGCGGTCCAGCACTCGAACCACGGCACGGGCGGATTCGTCCAATCGACGAAGTGATCGGCGAGGGCGACGACATCGATCCCGAGCGCCTCCAGCCGCGCGGCGCGCGCTTTCAACGCATCCCACCCGACGTTGGGCAGCAACAGGACGTGGAAGCGCAGCGGATAGGCCATGTCCGGATCGTAGCACCTTGGGCCGAGCCTGCAAGAATGAGAGACGGCCAGACGGCGAGACGGTGAGATGAAAAGACGGGGAATCGGGCGGACGCCGAGACGGCGCGCAGGGTCCTCAATCCGAAATCCATCGGATGGCCGGCCGGCAGTGATGCCGCGATGACATCACGGCATGGTCCGTCGTTCGTGATGCGTCTCACCAACCTGCAACTCATGGTAGCGGCGAGGAGAAAGACCATAGGCGGCGACGAACTGCCGGGTGAAATGGGCCTGATCGGCGAATCCGGTTTCGAGAGCGATATCGGCGAGAGACTCGCCCGCGAGGATCATTGCGCGCGCCCGCTCAAGGCGCCGTGCGAGTGAATAGCGGTAGGGGCTGGTTCCCAGGCCAGCCCGAAACTGGCGGGCGAGGTCAAAGCGGGTCAGCCCGCTGATCGCCTCCAATTCCTCGGAGCGAACGATCCGCCTCGTTTCCGCGGCGAGGAAGTGTCGAACCCTGCCGATCGCCGCGAGATCGATCTGGCGGGGTATGGAATGTCGCGGCGAATCCTCGGTGGCGGCGAGCAACCCGTGAGCAATCGCGGCGATGAGGTGATCGCGGGCCAGCGGTTCGTGGAGATTGCCGAAAGCAAAGCGCACCGCCGCGGCGAGCGCGGCGCTGTCGATGACCGGCTGGGAGACGAACGGCAGCGTCGCGCGGTGACCGCGTTCGGCCCGCACCGCCTCCGCGATCAGCGCCGGCTCGATGTAAAGGAGGCGATAGCCAAACCCGGCATCGGTCCCGGCGCGGCCGTCATGCGCCTCGTCCGGATGCAGAACGGCGACCTGCCCCGGCAGGCTGATCCGCCCTTCACCACGATAGGAAAAGGCCTGAATCCCGACGTCGGTCAATCCGATCGCGTAGACGTCGTGGCGATGACGCCGATAGGCGACGGTGGGAAGCCATGCTTCCAGCACCTGGACGCCAGGAATCGGCGCGACATGGCGAATCCAGTCGGTCGCCGAGTCCTCGCACAAACCTTCAAGACCGGCTGGCATCGCGCCAGTACCGTGGGGGTCCACGTTCGATAGCCGGTCACGTTCAGGATCGCGCCGCATCTATGTCCACCGATCAGACTCTCGCCTTCGTGCTCTTCGCCCTCGCCGCCGCGATCACGCCCGGTCCCAGCAATTTGGTGCTGGCCGCCACTGGCGCCAAAGTCGGGATCGTCCGCGGACTCCCGGCGCTCGCCGGCGTTGCCGCCGGCATGGCCGCGTTGATGGCAACCGTAGCACTTGGTCTGGGCACGCTCGTCACCGCCAATCCGGTCGTCATGCTCGCGCTGAAGACGGCCGGCATCGCCTTCATCCTCTGGCTGGCGTGGCAAATCGCCACCGCGCGTCACGGAGCAACCATCACGGCCGGCGCCAGCGTCGGTTTCTGGCAGGCCGCGGTCTTCCAATGGGCGAATCCAAAGGCATGGCTGGTCACCGCCAGCGCGGCGGCCACCTTCCTCCCCGCAAACTCCGACAGCGTGATCCTCCCTGCGCTCCATCTTGGCGCTCTCTTCGCCGCGGTCGCCGCGCCGAGCGCCCTGGTCTGGCTGCTCTTCGGCGCGACGCTACAGCGGCTTCTTGCCACCGACCGCGCCTGGCGCCAGTTCAATCTCGCCATGGCCCTGCTCCTCGCGGGGTCGGTCGTGCTGTTTCTCGTTTGAGACGAAAGCAGCCAGACGACAGTCGCGCGGACGTGTTGACTGTGCCGTAAGACACATCCGCGCTGTCATGTAGTTGACAGCCACGTCCGGCGAAAAGGGCGCATGCTGAAGACAGACCAGACACGAACGTCCCTCCATTGCCGGAGGACGTCACGGCGGCAATGACGCGCGGAGCGGGATGCACCATGACCACGATACCATCGAACAATTCACGATCGCCGTTCCTGGTGATCGCCATCCTGAGCGGCTCCTTGGCGATGGTGGTGTTTGCGTCGTCCGGCGCGTTTGTCCTTGCGCCCGGCGCCTGGTTCGCGATCGCCGCGTTGCTGATCCTGCAGGGCTATTTCGCCCTGGCGCCGGACACCAGACCGGCGAGGGGCTGAACCACCACCTCAGCCGCGGGAGGCGAAGCGATCCGTCGCCGCGATGAGAACCTCATCGACGCCGGGCGCGCCAGAACCATGCCCTGCCTCCCGAATGAGCGTGAACTCGGCATCGGGCCATTGCTGGGCCAATTGCCAAGCGATATCGGGAGGCCCGCTCACGTCGAGTTGACCCTGGACCAGGACGCCCGGGATGCCGGCAAGTGATTTCGCCTCGCGCAGGAGGATCCCATCCTCCAGCCACGCCGCATGCCGCCAGTAGTGCGTCACCAGGCGGGCAAAAGCCATCCGGAAGGCCGGATTGTGATAGCGGGAATCGGGCTCGTAACCTGGCAGCAATGAGACGTGGGTCTCCTCCCAGGCGCACCAATCGCGGGCGGCCTGCTCCCGCGCGGCGGGGTCTGGTCCTTCCAGCAGCCGGCTGTAGGCCGCGGCCAGATTGCCATCGCGCTCGGCAGCCGGGACGCCGTCACGGAAGCGCGCCCACTCGGCTGGAAAGAGCCGTCCCATGTCTCGCGTCACCCACGCGACCTCGCGGCGGGTGGTGGTGACCACGCTGAAAAGCACGAGTTCCGAGACGCGCTCGCGGTGCGATTCCGCGTAGGCCAACCCCAGGGTCGAGCCCCATGATCCGCCGAAGATCAGCCACCGGTCGATCGCCAGGTACTCCCGCAAGCGCTCGATGTCCGCCAACAGATGGTGCGTGGTGTTGGTGGCCAGATCGACGCGAGGATCGCTGGCGTGAGGTGAACTGCGGCCGCACCCCCGCTGATCGAAGAGGACGATGCGGTAGCGCCCAGGGTCGAAAAAGCACCGCCAGCCCGGGGTGCAGCCCGATCCAGGTCCGCCATGCAGGACGATCGCCGGCTTGCCGGTGGGGTTGCCGCAGGTCTCCCAGTAGACGCGATGGCCATCGCCCACATCGAGCATGCCATGCGCGTACGGTTCGATTTCAGGGTAGCGCGGCGACATCGAACGTCTCACCTACCTGACGGGCGGAACGAGCCAAGATGCGAGGTTTGTACCATCACCTGATTGACCAACCTTCCCGGCGCCGGGATATCGCTCACAAGATCAGCCGAGCACTACCGGCGACTCACGCCGCCACCTCCTCCACTATTCGTTGGCGCCGTGCGCCTGGCCAGGACCAGCGTATACTCCCGCTCCGGCGCGCCGGGCTGCCTCCCGGGCGGCAGGTTCTTCACCCGGAGCCGTCTCCCTGGTGCATTCGCAGTCCACCAACCCGCAAGCGTCACCCCCGGCGCGATCTCCGCTCTGGAAATCGCCACGAGTCTGGATCGGTATTCCGATCAGTTTGCTCTTTCTGATCCTCGCCTTTCGCGGCCAGGATCCGGCCGAGGTGCGCGATGCCCTGTCTCGCGTCGATTGGCGGCTGCTGCCCGTCGCCCTGATCCTGCTCTACACCGGCATCGGTGTGCGCACCTATCGCTGGCATGTGCTGCTGCGCCCGATCCGCGAAATTCCGGCGCGCTCCGTGCTCCCGATCATGATCGTCGGCTATGCCGCCAACAACGTCTTGCCTCTGCGCACCGGGGAACTGGTGCGCGCCTGGGCCCTGGAGCGCCGCTTCGGCGTCCGCAAGAGCGCCGCGCTGGCGACGATCGCGGTGGAACGCCTCTTCGACGGCGTCACGATGCTGCTCTTCATCGGCGGCGCGGCGACGGTGATCGGGTTGAACGCCGAGTTGCGCCATGTCGCGCTGATCGCCGCCGCGGTCTTCGCGGCGGCCATCATCGGCCTCGTCGTCCTGCTCGTCGGCGGTTCGATCCGCGACCGCCTGCTGCAACTCGTGCTCGGTCCACTGCCGGCGCCGCTCGCGGCCCGGGTGGAGCGCATGGCGGAGTCGTTTCTCGAGGGTCTCGGGGTCCTCTCCCGCCGCGGCGATCTTCTTCTCGTCGCGTTCACCTCGATCCTGGCCTGGAGTTTCGAAGCATCGATGTACTGGACCGTGGCCAAGGCGTTCGGCGGCTCACTGGCAAGCGCGATGACCCCCGCCGCGGCACTGCTGACAACCGCGATGGGGAACCTGGCGACCCTGGTGCCATCCGGACCCGGGTTCGTCGGCACCTTCGAGGCGGGCGTGATGCTCGCGGTGAATGGGGCGCTCGGTGTTGGCCGTGGCATCGCCCTCTCCTACGCGGTGCTGCTGCACGCCATTCTCTGGCTGCCGGTCACGGTCTGGGGGCTGATCGAATGGTGGCGCATCGGGATCGCCGGGGCGCGCCATGTCAGCATGCCGGAAGCCGTGGCGGACGAACTTGGTCCGGATGACGTCGACGCGCAACTGGTGCGCGAATTCGCGGAGCGCCGCCGATGACCGTTTGGCAAGCCATCGTGCTCGGACTCGTGCAGGGTCTGACCGAATTCCTCCCCGTGTCCTCGTCCGCCCATCTGCTCGTCGTCCCCTGGCTCTTGGGCTGGGAGGAACCGGGTCTTGCCTTCGACGCGGCGTTGCACCTCGGCACCCTGGCGGCGGTCTTTGCCTATTTCTGGCGCGATCTGCTGGCCATGCTCCTCGCCCTCCCCCGCGCCGTGCGCAACCCCAGGCGCGTGCTACATTCGTCCGACCCGGCCGATCTCCCCCCTCGCCTCGCGCTGCTGATCGCACTCGGTACGATTCCGGGGCTGATTGCTGGGCTGCTCGGGCAGGATGTCATCGACTCCGTCTACCACCCCGGCGGCATCACCCCGGATCAGGCCATCGTCGCCATCGCCGTGGCGTTGATGGCGCTCGCTTTACTCCTCTTCTGGGCGGAGCGCGCCGCGCGGCACATGCGCGGTCTCGCCAGTCTGAACATTCCCGACGCCCTAGCCATCGGCGTCGCTCAGGCCGCGGCGCTCATCCCCGGAGTGTCCCGCTCCGGGGCCACAATCACCGCGGGACTCTTTCGCGGTCTGACCCGCGCCGACGCCGCGCGTTTCTCCTTCCTCCTCGGCACCCCGATCATCGCCGCCGCCGGGGCCAAGGGTCTCCTCGATATCCTCACCAGCGGGCTATCGAGCGCCCAACTCGGCATCTTCGCCATCGGCCTGATCACCTCCGCCCTGGCCGGGTTCGCGGCGATCTGGGGCCTGCTGCGCTACCTGCAACACGCCAGCACCATGGTGTTCGTTGTCTACCGGATCGCCCTGGGCATCCTCCTCTTGCTGCTCGTCGCCCTGCGCTGATCGCGATCCCGGGCGTCCCTCAAGGTCAATCCGGGAACACGGCTATCCTTCTCGCTTACGGTGCCGCATCTCGCCAAGGAGCAGAACACCCGATGACTGACGATCCGCATGGCGTCCGCGCCATTCCCGTGGGCACTCCGGTCCGCGCTTTCGACGGCTCGATCCTCGGCTTCGTGCGCGAGGCGCACCCCCATTACCTGCTGGTCGGGCGGGAGGGCGAGCACGCCGATCTCGAAGTGCCGGTTCACGCCATTCTCGGGTTCACGGACGGCACGCTGCAGGTATCGGTGAATTACGAGGCGGCCTCCGCGGTCGACGATGTCGAGACGGCGCATCGCCAAGGGCAGGAATAGCGGCCGCGCCGAATGACCTGCACAGTACGGTGGCCGCCTCCGCACCCGATTCTGAACCGCGGCATCGCCGCGCTGGCCGTCCTGTTGCTGACCCTGGCGGCGGTACCGGCGCGGGGACAGGAAGCGGAACCGCCGCTCCAGGGTGAGTTCGCGGTGACGGTCACCGCCGAGGACGTGCCGCCGACCCTGATCGACGGCCCGATGCTGATCGGGTTGTGGCAGGTTGGGTTCGCTCCGGACGGCACCTACAGCCGGGGCCGTCAGGATGTCGGGACGCTGGCGACCGGACGCTATGTCGTCGCTGGCGATCAACTGATCCTGACGGGTGAGACTGGTCTGCTCGCCTGTGGTCTCGATGACGAGAGCAAGCGGGACGCGGTCTACACCTGGGGGTACGACGAGCAGCGGCTCCGTCTGACCCCGGTGGATGAGCCATGTCCCTCCCGCCGCGTCATCCTCACCACGCGGTCGCTGGCGACCTATGTCGCCTGTTCCGCCGTGGCGCCGTCACTGGCGAGTCCCGGCGCCGCCACCCCTGTGAACGCGGCGGCGACCCCGGAGACTGCCGCGCCGCCAACCGAGAGCGACATCGACGCCCTCCTGGCGCAGATGTCCTCCTGCTGGGCGACGCGCCAGCCGGAGCGTTTCCTGACTCTGCTGAGCCGCGATTTCCGGGCCTCGCTCGCGACGGATCATGCGGCTGAGCTGCGCCGACTGGCGTTGACCATGGCCTCACCGGTGGTCTGGGACCGTGTCGCGCCGATCGCGCCGATCGGCCCAGGCCGGTTCAGCGCGAAGGTGCGTCAGACCGCGGGGGACGAGGTGGATTTCGTTGTCTACGCCTTCGTCCAGGAAGATGGCGCCTGGCGCTGGGATGGGGTCGTCGCGGCGCCCTGAGTGGTTCGGCGATGCGGAGTGTTCTGATCAAACCGCGGTCAACTGCTCCGGACATCCACGCCTTCTCGCCGGTGGTTTACCGCGGTGTGCAAGACGTGTGTCATGCCGTGCCGCCGCGAGGCCCCTCGGCCGGTCGCGACGGCGGACCACGCCGAGGTCCCTCGTTCCTCGGGACGACACTGCTGTTGCCCGTCGCGGTCGGGGCGATGCACCAACGCGACGTCACGATCTCGCAATCCCATCATCCCAATCTCGGATGACAGATCGTAAGTCGAACGCTATGCTGCAAGCCATCCCTGACCAGCGGCTGTCTGGTCCAGATGTGGCAGCAACCGTCGTTTCGGAGTCTCGAGGAGCATCACGCGTGGCCACCTTCCTGGAAACCACCCGAAGCGGCCGCCGCGCCATCCTCGGCGCGCTGGGAGGGCTGTCGCTCGCCGCGCGGGGGCGTGGCGCTCGCGGTCAGACTCATCGCCGGTTGATCCGCTTCGCCTTTTTCGGCACGCCATCCGAACTGCGCGCCTACCAGGGACTGCGCGCCGCGTTCGAAGTCGCCCATCCTGATATCGAAGTCGAGATGATGGCGCTCGATTCCGGCGACGCCGCCCTCCGGCCGGACACCCTCCAGCGGAATCCGAACCGTCCCTGGTTGCAACGGGGCGGCTTCTACCAGCCGTGGCTCTGGAGTTCCCTCTCCAGCACCAGGGCGCCAGACGTCTTCATGCTCGGTTACCAGCGATTTCCGTCATATACGGCGCGCGGCGTCATCGCCCCACTCGACCCCTACCTCGCTGCAAGCACGGTGCTCCGCGCCGATGATTTCTATCCGGCCCCGCTCGATGCGTTTCGCGCCACTGATCTCGCCAATGGCGGACACTGTTGTCCGTCGAGCGCCCGTTCGACCGCGCCGTTCAGCAGGCGTTCTATGTCAATGCGGATGTGCGGCAGGCGGCCACGGCGATCACCAGTGGCATTCACGGCGTCCTCGGCGACCGGCTGACGGTGCCCCGCTACCTGTTTCGAGATGGACTGGCCGAGGTCGAGGAATAGCGGCCCAGGGCAGCGTATGATCTATCACTGGCGAATGATCGCGCGATCATTTGCTTCGACTGGACCTGATGGTGCGGGGATGGAGTGGGTATCACGAATCTGGCAGGTCGGGCCGAGCCGGCAGGGATGGTGCCCGCGTCCCGCGGTCCATCTGGTGATGGCCAGGGACGCGGATGCCTGCGACCATACCGCGGTGGGCGCAACCGCCTTTTCGTTGTGACCTGACGTGATCGTCGACGTTCACCACTCACCCCACGGTATCGCATCCCGCCTCCAGCGGGCGCCGTGGCCGAATAGCGTCTGGCGGCCGGATCAGACACGGCCCACGTCGCTCACTTGGGATGAGCAGATGGCCGCCCTCGCAGTGGTCGACCGCGCCATCGTCTTCAACATCGCCGCCGATCCTCGCCTGCCCGACCCCGGCTGGGACCTGATGTATGCCGCGGCCGCGGTCAACGACGACACGGCCGCCTTCGTCCGTGCCCATCCACAGAAACTGATCGGCTTTCTCTCCGTCCATCCCCACGATCCTGGCGCGTTGGACGAGATCCACCGCGCGGTGCAGGACCTCGGGTTGCGCGGCATCAAACTGGGCCCGAACTACCAGAATTTCGATCCGCTCGGCGCTGAGGCGTTTCGCATCTTCCGCCGCGCGGAAGAACTGGGGCTGCCGATCCTCTTGCATCAAGGCACCTCGCCAAACCAGTTCGCCGACCTCGATTTCGCCCACCCCCGCCACATCGACCGCGTGGCGATGGCCTTTCCCAATCTGCGCCTCGTGCTGGCCCATATGGGTCATCCCTGGCAGGTCGATTGCATCGCCGTCATCCGTAAGCATCCGCACGTGTACGCCGATATCTCCGGCCAGTTCTTCCGTCCCTGGTCGTACTACACCGCCTTCCTCCTGGCGACGGAATGGGGCGCCTTGGGCAAACTTCTCTTCGGGTCCGATCTGCCCATCGCCACTCCAACCGAAACTCGTGACGCCCTATGGCACGTCAACGACATCACGGCCGGCACTGCGCTGCCGCGGGTGCCGGAAGCCGAACTGGAGAAGATTCTCCACCGCGACTCTCTGATGCTTCTCGGGTTGCAGGAATGACGGTGTTGACACGAAGGGGGACGAGACCTTGACCGCGCGCGAAGGCGAACCGCAACCACGACTGCTCCTGCACGAGATCACCCGCACCGAGGCCGCGCGGCGAGCGCCGGAGGCGGTGGCGATCCTGCCTGTCGGCGCGACCGAACAGCACGGCCCGCACCTGCCCCTGGGGACCGATTTCCTGGCGGTGGAACATATTGCTCGCTGCGCCGCCGCGCTGGCGCAGGGTAATTGCGATGTGCTGGTGACGCCGACGCTGCCGTTCGGTTCCTCCCATCACCATTACCCATTCGGTGGCACCATTTCCCTTGCCACCGAGCACTACTACGCCGCCGTGCGCGATATGGTCGAATCACTCGTCATCGCCGGCTTCCAGCGTGTCTTCATCCTCAATGGGCACGGCGGCAATCACGAACTGGTCCAACTCGTCGCGCGCGATCTGATTTTGCGGCATGCGGTGAATCTTGCCGCCGCCTCGTACTGGGATCTGGCGCGGACGACGCTGCTGGAGCGCGATCCCGATCTCGGCCGGCATCTCCCCGGCCATGCCGGTCTCTTCGAGACCTCGCTAATCATGGCGATCCGGCCGGACCTGGTCAGTCCATCGCTACCGCAACGCAGCGAGGCGGAGCAGGCGACCGCCACGGTCGCGCCTGTCTCCTTCCGCGCCGAGCGGGCCGGGTGGTGGCAGAGCCTGGACGGGTTTACCGATGGACCGGCCCTGGCAAGCGCCAACCGGGGCACGCGGCTGTTGCAGGGCATCATTCCCGCCGTGGGGGACGCCTTCGTCGCGTTCGCGCGCATGCCGTTGTTTCGGGAGGGCTGATCGGGCACCTCCGCGCATGATCTCCCCCCGTCTCACACCGGTGCCCGATTCACCGTTTCTCAGTTGGAATGACATCAGTCACGGGTCTGATACGGAATTCTCATGAAGACTTCTGCATTGACCTCAGGCCGTCACACGTTGAGCCTTTCTCGGCTCGATCTGGTTGGGTAGGTGGTCGTTGGATTCGGGAACTCTGGTGGTCAGGGGTCCGGGCGACGCAGGCGTCGCACCCGACGGAAGCCGCGTCGTAGGGTGCAACGCGTGCGTCGCCCACGCTCCCTCCCCATGACCGATCTCCAGAACGCGATGTCCACCCACGTGGGGAAGGGATGGATGACATCGACCGTCGCCACCTGTTGGGGACGACACGAATCGCGACAAAAGCCCCTCTCCCGCTCGGGAGGGAGCCAGGGGTTGGGGTGAGGGCCGGCGCGGCATGACCGCGATACCTCCCCCTGTGAGCCGCTCGCTGGGAACGGGTCATGCGTTGCGGCACGCGCATTGCGAAACAACCCGCTGATGGAAGGAGGCGGGATGAGCGAACCGAGTACACCCACGCAGGGCGAAGTGCTGGCGGCGATCGCGCGGGAACGCGACGATTGGGAAACGCTTCTGGCCGAGATCGGCGAGGCGCGCATGATCGAGTCCGGCGCGATGGGCGACTGGACCTTCAAGGACCTCGTCGCCCACCTCACCGGATGGCGGCTGCGCATGCTGCAGCGCCTGGAAGCGGCGGCCAACGGGCAACCGGAGCCGCCTGCCCCGTGGCCGGCCTCCCTCGCGAGCGATGACGACATCAACACCTGGATCTACGAGCAGAATCGCGACCGGCTGCTGGGTGAGGTCATCGCCGATTCGCGCGAAACGTTTGCCCGGCTCAGCGAAGCCGTGCAGATGTTGCCGGACGACGCTCTGACCGACCCGGGCTATTTCGCCTGGTTGGAGGGCGAAGCACTCGCCCCGGTCATCGCGGATGGCCGCATCTTCGGCCATTGGCACGACGAGCACGAGGCGGATATCCGACGCTGGCTGCAGGAACAGACCGCGAGGTGATAGCCGGCCGCGCCGTGAGCGGTGCTTCTCCGCTCGCGGCGCGGCATGCCCCGTTCCGCCAGGCGGTCATGCCTCTCGGATGACATCACGCCACATTGCTTCCGGCTCGATAGAATCCGTGAGGAACGATTGGTCCACGGCGAATGAGCAGAGGAGGCACGCCAATGAATTGCCCTTCCACGAAACCGGTAACACATCGGTGCCTGACCCGCCGTTCGGCGTTGCGGTTGGCGGGAACGGGATTCGCGACCCTTGCCATGAGGCGGTCCATGGGGATCGCTTTGGCGCAGGAAGGCACACCCTGTCCGCCAACCGGTGATGACGAATCGATCGCCGTGGCCGAGGCGTACTTCGACGCCTTCAACACGGGCGATGCCGACGCGCTAGGCGCGGTGCTCGCGCCGGACTACCGGCATCACGGCGCCCTGGTCTCCCAGCAGGACCGCGACCTGCACATGGAGCGGCTGCGGATCAATCACGCCGCGTTTCCCGACGGTCATTACGAAATCCAGGACATCTTCGCCCAGGGGGACATGGTCGTCGTCCGCCATGTCTTCACCGGCACACTGCAAGGACCCTACGCCGGCGTGGAACCAAAAGGGCAACCAGTCGCCGTGCGCGGGGTTCACATTCACCACGTGGTCTGTGGACTGATCGTGGAAACCTGGAACTCCGGCGATGGACTCGGTCTGCTGCGCCAGATCGGAGCGCTCCCCGCCGCCGGGGCCTCGCCCCGCACGCCCTTGCAGGAGATGGCGACACCCGCTGCCACCCCCGCGGATTGTCTGCCGGGGACGGCGGAAGAGAACGCCGCAATTGGCCGGCGCTGGACCGAGGAGGCGCTCGACAAGCACAACCTCGATCTCCTCGACGAATTCGTCGCCCCCGATCTCGTCCATCACGCCGGGTTGTTCGTCGATGAGATCGGCCGCGATGCGCTGAAAACGGACCTCGCCGCGCTCCTGTCCGCCTTCCCGGACGCCCACTTCACGGCGGACGTGGTGGTGGCGACCCCGGACCGCGCCGCGGTGCGCTGGACCGGCCGGGGGACGCATTCCGGCCCGTTGCAATCGATCGCGCCGACCGGCAAGAGCGTCGAGTTCACCGGGATCAACATCTACCGCATCGCCTGCGGCCAAATCGTCGAGGGTTGGAGTGAGCCGGACGCGCTCGGGTTGCTGCGTCAACTCGGCGCCATTCCGGACATCTCTCCCACCGGCCCCGCGACGCCGACGAGTTAGGCGGAAGGGCGAGGCGTTCCGGGCGTTCCCGCTAGCGCCAGCATCCACGATTGAGGTTCCTCCGGTTCCTGAAACCCCAGTCGCCCCCGTTCGCCGTCTACGCGTCGTCAGTGCTGGCTTCAGTGCTGGCTCAGGTGATCGTCATCGCCAACGACACGGTCGCTCTCTTCGCCCGGCGCCGCCTCGCCGACACCCCATTCGTGGTCCGCGCGCGGGGTGAACGCCCCCAGCCGCATCAGGGCCGCCTCCCGCTCCGCTTGCGGCTGATCGCCGAGGATGACCTCGGCCAGGTGCTGCGCGCGCCGCGAATCGACCCGATCCCGCGCGTCCAATCCGAACTCGCCCGCCAGTGCCCGCACAACCCGCTCGCCAGCCACCTCGAACGCCGCGGCGATCTCTTGACTTGTGAAGGTGGATCCGACGCCTTGCGCTTCTCCCGCCGGGACATACTCGCCAGGGGCCACGAACCCGGCCGGAATATCCGATTCATTCACGTTACTTGTCCTCTCCTCCACAACCGTGGTGAACCGCAATCGCGACGCACGATGCATGTCGTAGACCAGGCCGTGAGGCCGGACGCCAGTTGAATCACTCCGGTACACGCCCGGGTCGCGATAGGCGGCAGGACGGCGCAGAATATGCGTTGAACGCGGGATTTGAAGCCACACTGCCCACCTATTACCGGGAGTAACCATGACGCAAGTCAATACCCGCTCTCCATGGCCCGTCGGTGACGGGGAGATGGCGCGGCGGGTCCGCGAGTACGACTGGGCTGCCACGCCGCTGGGGCCGTCCGCTGCCTGGCCAGAAGCGCTGAGGGCTGCCGTGGAAGCGGTAATCGCCTCTCCGGCAGCGGTACCCGGTAAGGACCACGCATCCTCACCACTTACGACGGATGCCGTCAATGCCTTCCTGGTGCGCTTCTCGGACGCGGTCCTCGGAGTGTCCGATCCTGCCAAGATCGCGCAGCTCGCCTGTCAGTTGGTCGCCGAGACCCTGGAGGTGGAGCGCGCCTACTGGGCCGAAGTCGACTGGAGTTCGCGCGAGTACGTCATCGGGGCCGCCGTGCACCAGCCCGGCGTCCTTGTCATTGACGGCCGCTTCCCGGTCGACGCCTGGGAGCCGTTCACGTCGTACCACCTGAGTGGCAGCTCTGTGGTGGTTGATGACACGCAGGCTGACGAGCGAGTTCCTCCCGAGATGCGAGCGGCCTACGCCCAGATCGCCGTAGGCGCGGATCTCGCCACCCCGATCGTCGTCAACGGGCAGCTCCGCTGCATACTCGCCGTCAACCAGCAACGTCCCCGCCGCTGGACCGAGGCCGAGGTTGCCCTGGTGCGTGGCATCGCTGGCCGCTGCTGGGCGGCCGTCGACCGGGCACGCGCTGAGACGGCGCTGCGCGCGAGTGAGACGCGCCAGCGCTTCTTGCTCGCCGTGGGCGACGCCATGCGGGCCGAGACGAGCGCGAGCGGCAAGATTGCCATCGCCGCTCGTCATGTGGGAGAGCACCTCGCCGCCTCACGCGTCCTGTACGCGGAATTCGATGACGAGCGGGGCGTCGCCGACATCTTCAACGGGTGGTTCGCCGACGGCGCCCAGCCCTTCCCAGCGGTGATGCGGCTGACGGAATACGAGGGACCGGTGCTGGACGACCTGCAAGCAGGCCGGACCGTCCGGATCGACGATATCGCCTCCCGTGCCGGACATCCGCATTTTGCCGCTCTGGCGGCGGTGGGTGTGCAGGCCCTGCTCAGCGTACCCCTCGTGGTCGGCAGCACGCTGACGGTCAACCTGAGCGTCCACCAACAGACCGCCCGGCAATGGAGCGATGACGACGTCGCGCTGGTGGAGGAGCTGGCGGACCGGCTGTGGGCGGAGATCGTGCGCGCCCGCGCCGAAGCGGCGCTGCGCGAGAGCGAGATGCACTTTCGCTCGTTCGCCGAGAACTCCACCGACACCCTCTGGATCGTCGATGTCGAGCACGGGCACCTCGAGTATTTGAGCCCGGCCTTCGAACGGATGTGGGGGGAGCCGCGTGAGGCCGTGATGGACGACCTCGATCGCTGGCGCGACCTTGTCCATCCAGAGGACCGCGCGTTGGCCAGCGAGGCGATGCGGCGGGTGGTGACCGGTGAGGTTTCACCTCTGGTCAACGAGTACCGCATCATCCGCCCGGCGGACGGGGCGGTCCGCTGGATCTTCGATACCGGTTTTGCCATCCATGACACCGCGGGCCCCGTGACGCGCGTGGGCGGGATCGCGCAGGACATCACCGCCCGGAAGCTGGCGGAGGATGCGCTGCGCGAGAGCGAAGCGCGACACCGGGAAGCGCTGGAAGCCGAGGTGGCCGCGGCCACCGCCAAGCTGCGCACCCTCTCCCGTCGGCTCTTGCTGGTGCAGGAAGAGGAGCGGCGGAAGCTGGCGCTGGAACTCCATGATGAGATCGGGCAGGTCCTCACCGGACTCGGCTTCCAGATCGCGTCAGCGACCCGCACGGGTGGCACGGCGGCGCTGGCCGAGGCAGCCGCCACGGTCTCCGCCTTGACCGAGCAAGTGCGCCAGCTCTCGCTCGACCTCCGGCCCCAGGTACTCGATCGCTTCGGGCTGCTGGCCGCCATCGAGTGGTACGTCGAGCGCTACCAAGCGACGACCGGGATCACGGTCCATCTTCGGCACGACGGGATGGCGCGCCGCTTTCCGCCGGAGGGAGAGATTGCCGCCTACCGGGTGGTGCAGGAAGCGCTGACCAACATCGCTCGCCATGCCCACACCGGGGAAGCCTGGGTGACGCTGGTCCGCAACGGCACCCTACTGCTAGTGGTGCAGGATGACGGCCGCGGCTTCGATCCTGCCCAGATCGGCGAATCTAGCGGGCTGGGTGGAATGCGGGAGCGGGTCACCCTCCTCGGCGGGACGTTCCAGGTGGAGACCGCACCAGGTGAGGGCACGCACCTGACCGCGCTGTTCCCCCTGGACGATCAAGACCAGGCCCCGTTTGCGGAGGACTCGCCGTGATCACCGTGGTTCTGGCAGATGACCATCCCAACGTGCGTCAGGGGTTGCGTGCCCTCCTCGCGGGAGAGGATGGCTGCCACGTCGTCGGGGAAGCGGCGGATGGCCTCACCGCGCTCGATCTGATCGCCCAGCACCGTCCGCACGTGGCGGTGCTCGACTTGCAGATGCCGGATCTGGATGGCCTGGAAGTGGCGCGGCGCGTGCGCGAGAACGTCCCGGAGACGCACGCGGTCATCCTCTCCCTGCACGGCGACGAACCGTAGGTGCTGGAGGCCCTGCGCTATGGCGTGTCGGGCTACGTGCTGAAAGGCGCCGCGACCACCGAGCTCATCGCGGCCGTGCACGCCGCGGTGGCCGGCAAGCGGTTCTTGAATGCCACGCTCGCCGAGCGGGCGCTCGACACCTATGTCCAGCGGGCCGCCACCGAACCCCGATCCCTGGACCGCTATGACCTGCTGACCAATCGCGAGCGCGAGGTGCCGCAGCTGGCGGCGCAAGGCTTGAGTTCCAGCCCGATCGGGGACCGGCTGGCCATCAGTCGGCGCACCATCGAGACGCACCGCACCAATCTGCTCCGCAAACTCGGATTGACGAGTCAGACGGACCTTGTTCGCTTCGCCATCGGGCGGGGCCTGCTCCCGGATGGGGGATAGCGGGGGCTTGCCGGCGCTCCCTCCACCGTCGCTGACCGAAGGTTCTCCGGGCCAAACAAGGCAGAACAGCGTAGGCCCCCGGATAGGCAGCCGCGGGGTCCGGCGGCGATCATGGCTCTTATGCACACCGATGGCCGCCAACCGCATGTCTTGTGCGTCAACGACACGCAGGAGATCCTCGATCTGCTGCGCGATCTGTTGGAGGATGAGGGCTACCAGGTCACGACCGTCATCGAACTGCTCGACCTCGAAAGAGTCAAAGCATTGAATCCGGATGTGATCGTGCAGGATTTGCTGTTCGAGCAGACGCAGGCTCGGGGCTGGAAATTCCTCACTCTGGTTCGTCTCGATCCCGAACTGAGTCGAATTCCGCTGATTCTCTGTACTGCTGCCGTGGCCGTGGTCCGCGATGACGTCATGGCGGCGAATCTTCGCCAACTCGGCGTGCGTGTGGTGCTCAAACCGTTCAACATCGACGACCTGCTGGCTGCTCTGGATGAGGTGCTACGCAACCGAGACGCCACCTGCATCTCCGCGCAGACGATCTCCTGACCGCATTCGCCTCACCAGCATTACGAAAGCGATGATGGCCGTCCGGCAATGACCTCACGGCGCTTCGTTCACGGATCTTGATCGTTGGGAGCGGTCTCCTTGTCGTCCCGCACGTCGCGGTCGATCGCCGCGATCACCGACGCGAGTTCGGCCAACCCTTGTTCGATCTGTTCCAGTTCACCGTCGAGCAGCGAGGGATCGATTCCCTTCCGCGCCCGGCGGCGCAGCAATTGCACGCGCAGGATGGCCGCCGTCAATGGGGTCCGCAACGCGTGAATCCGCATCTCGTGCACCCGTAGTACCTCGGTTCGCTGCGGAGATGAGACCGGTCTGGTCCACGGCTTGTTCACGTCTCTCCTTCCGCCTCACCCCCCAGAACGCATGAACTGGACCGTGGGGCAGGGTCCTCGCCAAATCGGTCGCTGATGCCGCTGGAATTCCGTATGCGACAATCGGTTTTCACGGTTCGCGTGGCCGCACAACCCCTGCTTCGAGGAGAGCATGCTCGCCAAAGTCTTCTCCTGCGCTGTTGTCGGACTTGATGGCGTGCTCGTCGAAGTCGAGGTCGACGTCGGGCAGGGCGTGCCCGGGACGGTCGTTGTCGGCTTGCCCGACGCCGCCGTGCGCGAGAGCCAGGACCGGGTGCGCGCCGCGATCCGCAACTCCGGCGGCCGCTTTCCCCTGGGGCGAATCACGGTCAATCTCGCCCCGGCCGATTTGAAGAAGGCCGGCCCGACCTACGATCTGCCGATCGCCCTGGGCATTCTCATCGCCAGTGGTCAGGTTCCCCCCGCGCCGGAGCTGGAGACCGCGCTCGTCGCCGGTGAACTCGCGCTCGATGGGGTCGTGCGGCACATCCCCGGCATCATCTCGATGCTCTCGACCGCGGCGGCGAAGGGACTCGCCCGCGCGTTCGTTCCCGCGGTCGATGCCGCCGAAGCCGCGCTGGTCGGCGACGTCGACATCATCCCGGTCCGGACCCTGGCCGATCTGGTCAACCACCTCACCGGCGACGCGCCCATAGCGCCGCACCTACCGGACGAAGCGCCGGCCGATCTCCTCTGGAGTGGCGTCGATTTCGCCGAGGTGAAGGGGCAGGAGCATGTCAAGCGCGGGCTGGAAGTCGCGGCAGCCGGGGCGCACAACGCCCTGCTGACCGGTCCGCCCGGGTCGGGCAAGACGATGCTGGCGCGGGCCCTCCCCTCGATTCTGCCGCCGATGCTCGTCTCCGAATCGCTGGAGGTGACGAAGATCTACTCCGTGCGCGGGTTGTTGCCGCCGGAGACGCCGTTGCTGCGCGAGCGGCCATTCCGCGCCCCACACCACACCACCAGTTACGTCGGACTCGTCGGCGGCGGCTCCTGGCCGCGGCCGGGCGAGATCAGTCTCGCTCATCGCGGCGTGCTCTTTCTCGATGAACTGCCGGAGTTCGGGGCGACCAAACTGGAGGGTCTGCGCCAGCCGCTGGAGGACCGCTCCGTCACGCTGGCCCGTGCCGCCGGCACCCTCTCGTTTCCGGCCAATTTCACGCTGATCGCCGCAATGAACCCCTGCCCGTGTGGATATTATGGCGACCCCCGCCGCGCCTGCACCTGCGCGCCGTCCGCGGTATCCCGCTATCAGAAGCGGATCAGCGGACCGCTGCTGGATCGCATCGATCTTCACCTCGAAGTGCCGCGCATCCCCCACGAGCAACTCGCCGACCGCCGCCTGGGCGAATCCTCCGCCGCGATCCGGGAGCGGGTCGAACGTGCCCGCGCCATCCAGACCGCCCGCTTCGCCGGCACGTCCCTCCTGACCAACGCCGACATGGGACCGAAGGAACTGCGCCGCTTCGCCCCCCTCGATGACGCGGGCGAGGCACTACTGGGGACCGCCGTGCGCCAGATGGGTCTCTCCGCCCGCGCCTACCACCGCGTGCTCAAACTGGCCCGCACCATCGCCGATCTCGCTGGTGAGGACGCCGTCACCGCCACCCACGTCGCCGAGGCCTTGCAGTACCGGCCGCGGGTGGCCGAGGGGTAAGGTCGGACGTCGCGCGCCAGTTCTCTCCCAGATGGTGCCCATACTCTGTGAGTGGCTACTTGCCGGTTGAACCGATGATGACCGCACTGGTCGCCATTGACGACCTCACCTCGACCCCGGGCTGTGCGTTCAGTCTGCATCGCGGATTCGCGCTGAGGGCGAACGAGCGACAAGGTGTCGCGCTCGACAAGAGAGGCGAGACGAACTCATGGCTGTCGCACTCAAGAATTCCCGGGTGTTCCTGTGATACGCTAGCGTCATCCAATCGAAGTGTCAGGCGCGGGTAATCAAGGAGCAACGGGGACTGGGCCGGCGCGGTGAGCCTTGCGCTCCTGGCGGTCGATTCAGTCGATATGTGTACTGGAGAGGAGCTATGCGGTGCGAAAGCTGATCGCGATTCTCGTTCTCAGTCTCCTGGTGTTTGCTCCGGCGACGATGGCGCAGACACCCGAAGCCGGGGGGCCCATCACGACATCGCACGTGCCAGATTTCGCATGCGCCGACACGTCATATGCCGACGCTGTCGCGAATGGGATCACGCTCGGAATCACCCCGGATTATCCGTACACCTACCGTTCGGATACGAATGAACCGGAAGGAATCGACGTCACGATCAACAACGCGGTGCTTGCATGGATCGGCGTCAAAAACGTGACCTACGAGATCATGCCCTGGGACTCGCTGATTCCGGCCCTGCAAGCGGATAAGATCGATGTCATTGCCGACAATATTCATGAAACGCCAGACCGGGTAAAGGTCATTGCCTTCTCCTCCCCGGCCTGGTGGTACGGACCCGCGTTGATCGTCACGAGCGACAATCCTGACAACATTCAGTCATATGACGATCTCACGCGGGATGGCGTGACGGTAGGCGCCGTCAGCGGCTCGGCTGCCGCGGAATACCTCAATTTCCTTGGGGCAGACGTCACGACCTTCAAGGACAATACCGCTGAGTTCGCCGCTGCCGAACAGGGTCGTGTTTCGGTGATTCTGGAAGACGACACGAAATTTGCCGCGTATAAGCAGCAGAACGATGGTACCAATCTTGTGGCCCTTGACGTCGATGCGCCCGAGATTCTCATCTCGGAATACGGCTACAGCTACGCTCGATACGGCCTTCGTCAGGCCGATTGCACCCTGAATTTCGCCTACTCGCGAGCCCTCGCGGAGATGCGGGGCAGCGGAGAAATTGGCCAGATTCTGGAGCAGTTTGGGCTCCCCAGAGACAACGTGTATCTGCCAGGAATCAACTGACAGTCCGGCAGGCAGCGGTCATCAGCCCCACGCTGGGACCGCTGCCAGTCTCCCTTCTCTGAATTGCCACCAGAAGGGCACGGTTCGTGAAACGCCCGACTCTCGATTGGACCCTCGTGCGAGAGTCGCTGCCGACACTTCTCGAGGGACTCAAGATCACCGTAGAGTTGACGTTTATCGTTCTCGCGATCTCCCTCGTTCTAGGCATCATCGTCGCGCTCTGTCGTCTATCGAAAACCGCGTTCTCAGCACGGTGACCGGCTTCTACGTCGATTTCATGCGGTCGACCCGCTCCTCGTGCAACTCATTTACATCTATTTCGTTCTTCCAACCATTGGCATTCGGTTGAACCCATTTGTCGCGGGCATTGTGGGGTTGAGCCTCAACTATTCCGCCTATTTGTCCGAGGTCTATCGGTCCGGCATCCAGGCGATTCCTCGCGGTCAGCTTGATGCCGCCGCCGCCCTGGGTATGCGGCCGTCTATCACGATGCGACGCATCGTCTTGCCGCAGGCGATACGCATCGTGATTCCCCCGTTGGGGAATTACTTCGTGGCACTGTTCAAGGACACGTCACTGGTCCTTTGCTCACGCTGCAAGAACTGCTCTTTAGCGGCCAAATCATCATTTCCAGAACGTATGACTATTTCACCATATACACAATGGTGCTCTTGTTATATTTCCTGGTTTGCTACCCATCCCTGATTCTCGTTCGCCACCTGGAGAAGTTGACGAAGGCAGGGTATCGGCGTCGCCTTGGCCCCGAGAACCTGCGCCTGCCGCTTGAGCCAACGTGAGAAAGCGGAATGCGATGATCCAACTCGAAGCAATTCACAAGAGCTGGGCACACGCACGTCCTGCGCGGGATTACCTCTCGATCGATCGCGGTGAAGTCGTCTGCATCATCGGACCGTCGGGAAGCGGCAAGTCGACCCTGTTACGCTGTATCAACTACCTGGAACAATCCAGAAGATGGCCGAATCATCATCGACGGCCAGAACGCGTATCGAGAACTCGTCAATGGCAAGATAAAGAACTACCCGGCGAGGCGAATCGCTGAAACCCGCGAAAAGATCGGGATGGTGTTTCAGCAGTTCAATCTCTTTCCGCACCTCACGGTCCTGCAGAACATCATGGAGGCGCCCGTCCAGGTCAAGCGCATGAGCAGATCGGAGGCCGAGCAAAGCTTCGGTCGTTGCTCGCCCAGAGCTGGCCTGGCCGGGAAGGCGGATCACTACCCGGAGGAACTTTCGGGCGGGCAGCAGCAACGCGTCGCGATTGCGCGCGCCCTCGCCATGGATCCGGAGGCGATGCTTTTCGATGAGGCGACAAGCGCGTTGGATCCGGAATTGGTGAGCGAAGTGCTGGAGATCATGCGCGAACTGGCCCTGCAAGGTATGACGATGGCGGTCGTCACGCATGAGATGGGGTTCGCGCGTCAGGTTGCCGATCGGGTGCTCTTTATGGATCACGGAGTGATTGTCGAGGAGGGAACACCGCAGGAGATTTTCGGGGCGCCGCGCGAGGAGCGGACTCGTGATTTCCTCCGGCTGGTCCAAGCGGGTGCATAAAGCGAAGCGTCAGGCTCGATTGGTCCGCACCCATTTTCTGATCTACCCACAGGGTGAGTTTGCGACTGTTTGACCCGCCCCAGTTTGGTCCGCGGGAAAGGTTAGCCCGGATCCTTCGGTGTCGGCGCCCAAGCTTCCCACTTTGCAATCGTTTGCTGCCCGAGTGCCCGGTGTGGACGCTCCGTGTTGTAGTTTCTTGGAGCCGAGGGAATAGCATCGAAGTACTTCGGCGCCTTGATTGCTATCTGCACGGATGTCCGTGTGGGTATTATGGCGACGCCCGCCACGCCTGCACCTGCGTCGCCTCAGCAGTCTCCCGCTATCAGAGGCGCATCAGCGGACCGTTGCTGGAGACCGCCGTGAGCCAGATGGAACTCTCGGCGCGCGCCTACCACCGGGTGCTGAAACTGGCCCGCACCATCGCCGACCTCGCCGGGGACGAGCGCATCGCCACCGCCCACCTCGCCAAGGCCTTGCAGTACCGGCCGCGCGTGGCCGAGGGGTAGCCTTGGCTGATCGCGTCAAACCGGCGGATCAAGGGAGCCGGCCCGTGTCACCTTCTACGCCGTCAAGATCCCCGTCATGCGCCATTCTGACTGCGGTGCGGGACGTTCTTCAATCGTGGTACGATCTGAGGATGAACCACGAGGAGGTCTTTTCCGTGGCAATTGGAGACCGCGGTCGCGTCGTACTTCCGGCGCGGCTCCGGGACCAGCTCGATCTGCAGCCGGGAGACCGGCTCATCATCATCGTCGATCCCGAAGGGGGGTTCCGCGCCGTCACGGCGCGAGAGCAGGCGAAGCGCCTGTACGGCCTTTACCGCGATGTAGCTCCGGCCCGTTCTCTGAGCGATGAACTCATCGCAGAACGGCGCGCGGAGGCGCGCCGCGAGGAGGATCCGTGACGGATGGTGCGTTCGGCCCCGTTCTCGACGCGTCGGCGCTCCTTGCCTACCTCCAGGCGGAGCCCGGTGCTGAGACGGTCGAGGAAGCGCTCATTGCCAGAGCCGTCATCAGCACGATCAATTACGCCGAGGTCCTTTCGCGGCTCGGTGACGCCGGCCAGGATCCAGAGTCAGTCCACCGCCACTTGCGCTCCCAAGGCCTCATCGGCGGTCTCCTCGAGGTGCTGCCCCTCCACGAGAATGACGGCGTTGTTATCGCGCAGCTTCGCGCGTCAACCCGAACTCAAGGTCTCTCGCTCGGGGATCGCGCGTGCCTCGCTACCGGTCTTCGCCTCGACCGCCCAGTGCTCACCGCGGACCGGGCATGGTCGACGGTGCGTGCCGGGGTGACCGTTCTCCTGATCCGGCCCTGATCCGAGCCCAACCGGTGAGACATCATCCAACAGACCTGAATTGCATGAGCGTGCCTTGCCAGCGGCGCTCAGGCTCAAACATGGCAGAGCGGCTACGCGGCAGCGGATAACGCAGCCGGGACACCTTCGACTGCGTCCGCCTCGGCAAATCTGCGGCAAGGGCCCACTCGCCACCAGCCACCTGTAGTCGGGCGGCAGCCCACGAAAATCACGCGGCCGGGATCGCGATGGCGGTCTCGTGGGCATCACAATCGGCAAACGCCGGTCGTTTCTCCACGGTCGATCGTCGCGGTGGCAGTTACCACCGCGGCGCGTTCGAGCCGCCCCCGCAACCGGCGGTGGCCTAACACCGATAATAGTCACCAGCGCCATGCGGAGGCGCGCAATACGTGTGCTGCGGCGTTTCGAGGTAGTTCGTCAATGGACAGCACCCTCCGGGGAGGGGGATTTCTTCCCCATCTCGCGTAGGCCACATACTCGCCGGCACGGAAGGGCAATGCATCGAAATGACGTTGGGGCAACACCCCTGTTGGTATCGGCAGTGTTGTTCCCCGTTTTCGCAGACCACCTCTTCGCACCCACCGCAGAGTGGAGGCACGGCATCGGGACAGCATTCGTTCTGCGTTATGCACGAACCATCGCCGCACCTCTTCTGCTCCGGGCAGCACGAATCTCCCGGCACGCACGAACCGCCAGCGCACCGCCTCTCCGCCGGACAACACGCGTCCGCCGCAACGCAGGTATTGTCCCCGTAGCATTGACGTTCGCCGCTGCCGCAACCGGGGTCCGGCGTTGGCTCCTTTGGTGGTTTGTTGTGGCCCTTCCCCTTTCCCTTCCCCTTGTTGCTCCCTCTGCCTTCGCCGTGCACCTCACCAGACGCTTGCGAGCGCTCCGGTGCGTGCTTCTGCTGGGAGTGACGGGTGTTCTGCTCATGCGTACGGTTCGCGATTCTGGTATGGCGCGCAGCCTTTGCCTCCGTCTGATCGGCCCAGCCAAGGTGCGGCGCCACGGCGCCGAGCGCGCCGCCCAACAACAAGTGCAGGAGCGAGCGCCTGGTGAGAACCTCTTGGGCCACGGATCGGGCCAACGTATCGAATGTGGTGTCCTCCATGATCTTGGTCTCCCGAACGATCAGACCCGGCTGATCCGGATCGAGCGGAGCGGGAACACCGTCTGACCGGCACCACTCGGGAGGTGCGTCAGTACTCTGGCCACCATCACAAGCGGCCGGTCCGCTCGCCGCGGCGCGTGGTCCGGCCGCGTCATCTGGCGCGCGGTCCGCTCACGCTCGCATAAGGCCAGGATTTCTACCTGCCGCTCCCGGGTGGCCATGGTCACGCTGTACGGATGTGGATTGGTGGTCATCGTGATCTCCTTAGATGGGCTGTCCCTCGTGCCGCCCCTCGCGGCACCACCCCATCCTGCGCCGGGACGTTCACCGGCGCCACGAACAACACACGCAGTTCACACGCAGTTCGCGCCCGCCTCGTCCTCAGTTGCGAGGTCAACGCCTCCTCTCCCTCCCCCGACCGCGCGCTCACGGCGGTGGCCTGTCTTCACGACGAGTTCGCGCCGCGACCTGTAGCGCGGCATCAGAATGGAGCGCGAACTGTTCGACCACCTGCGTCACAGGATCGGCGCCGGCGCGGATCCGGAGTCAGCGCCCGGACGTGGGAGAATGGCGTCGTGCTTGGCAGCCACCCCCGGAGGATTCATGCTCGACTTCGGTGTCACCCTGATGCCCGACCCGCCGTACCAGCGCCTGATCGACCTCACGGCCCTGGCCGAACAGCACGGTTTTACCTACGGCTGGACCTACGATTCGCATGTCCTCTGGCAGGATTCGACGCCGTTGCTGGCTCTGCTTGCCCGGGCCACCACCCGGATGAAACTCGGCCAGATGGTGGCCAATCCCGTGACGCGTGATCCGACGCTGCTCGCCAGCGGATACGCCACGCTTCATGACATCTCGAACGGCCGGATGGTCATGGGCATCGGCCGTGGCGACTCCGCGGTGCGCTATATCGGGCGCGAGCCGATGAGCGTCGCCGACTTCGCCCGGTCCTTGCAGATGATTCAGCCATTCATGAACGGCGCCGAGGTGTCGTGGAACGGGAAGCGCCTCCAACTTGCTTGGGTGCGCCCGGAACTCCCCGCGATCGAGCTGTACGTCGCCGGCTATGGACCGAAGACCCTCGGCGTTGCCGGCCGCCTGAGCGACGGCGTCATCATCCAGTTGGCCGATCCGGACATCATCCGCTGGACCATGGACACGGCGCGGCAGGCGGCGGCGGAGGTGGGTCGCGATCCGGCGCTCCTCCGCTGCATCGTCTGTGCGCCGAGCATCATCTCCGACAACCTGGCCATGGCGCGAGACCAGGTGCGCTGGTTTCCCGCGATGGTCTCCAACCACGTCCAGGACCTGATCGACCGCTACGGCGCCGACGGCTCGGTCGTGCCGCGGGCACTCACCGACTATGTGAAGACGAAGACGTTCTACGACTATGACGAGCATTCGCGCGTCGGCGCCAGGCACGGCGGCTTCGTGAGCGACGAAATCTGTGACCGCTTCTGCGTTATCGGCACGGCCGAGATGGCCATCGCCAAACTGCGCGAACTGGAGGCGATTGGCGTCGACCAGTTCAACATCTACCTGATGGCCGAAGGTCAGGAAGCGACCCTCGCTGCCTATGGCCGCGACATCCTCCCCGCGTTCGGCAATCATGCCGTCTGAAGGACCGCGGCCCGATCCTGCAAACGCCGCGAGAAAGTGCCACTCAACGTTGACCGGCTCTCAGATCGGTTCTGAACAGAGCCGGATTCAGGCCCATCAGACGCAGGTTGGGCCGCATGATCCGCTCTGATGCGCGGGGGCTTCCCGCAAGGGGACGGCCTGATACCATAGGCCATCCGAAACCCTGACTCTGGCATCGACGCGGATCGCCGTCGAGGAGGAATGGTGAATGCACGCGGCAACGAGCGCCATGACCGCGGCCTACGGCCGCATCGACGAACGGTTGCGGGCTGGCGAGACGGTGATCCTCGATGGCGGCATCGGCTCCGAATTGCAGGATGTCGGCTACCCGGAGGCGGTCACGGACCGTCCGAAGAACTTCACCTGGGGTTCGCTCGCCATCCGCGAGGCGCCGGACAAGTTGGTCGAAGTGCATCGCCGCTACGCCGCCACCGGAGCCGATGTGCTGGAGACCCACACCTTCGCGCTCAATCGCGTCTATGCCGCCATCCAGGACGGCCGTCTCGATCTTCCCAGGGACGAATGGAAACAGATGGCGCTCGATTCCGTGCGCCTGGTGCGAGAAGGCGCCGCACGGGCGGGCCGCGATGATTACGCCGTCGCCTTCGCCTGCCGCACCATGGACTGGCCGGCCGACCAGCAGGAGGAAGCACGGGACTACACCGGCACGTACGTGCCGCTCGATTTCGACCGCTATCTGAAGCCGCTGGCTGAGGTGCTCGCCACCGCCGACGCCGCGCACAAGCCCGATGTGATCCTGATGGAGATTCAGAAGGAGATTCCCGACGATCTCGAATTTCCCGACTACCAGGTCTTCCTCGATACGGGCATCCCACTCTGGATTTCCTACCGGCGCTCCGTCGGCAAGATCGTCGGGGTCGATGGCGAGACGATCCTGGAAGATGGCGACCGCTTCGGCCGCGCCGCCCGCCGCTTCGAGGAGTTGGGCGCCAGCGCCGTTCTCGTCAACTGCCTGCCGCCGGACCTGATCCACGGTGTAGCGACGTGGCTGCGCCAGTACACCGCCTTGCCCCTTGGAGCGTACCCGAACTGGGGGCGATACCTGCGCTACGAATGGGACTGGTCAACCGTCCCCGCGACCGAAGACTTTGTCGACCACGCGCGGCGCTGGCGGGAGGAAGGCTTTCAGATCATCGGCGGTTGCTGTGGCACCCGGCCGCAGGAAATCCGCGCCGTGGTGGAAGCATTTCGCTAGCAAGTTGAACGCCTCGAGGTTCATCTCGACCTCCGCCGAGGCAATTGAGCATGGCGCACAAGCCGTTATGGGCGTTCGTCGCCAGGGCACCAGGATCACCTGTCGTGCCAACGCCGGATGGTCAATGTGATGCGCAGTGAATACAGCCATTTCTACCGACTATTGAGTTGGATGCATCGACCTGGTGCCGATGCACTGCCCTCGTCCAAGGCAATTGCGTGTCTATGACCGGGATACCGCATAGGCACAACGATATCCTCACCAGTGCTGGTAGAGGATGAGGTTGGACGAGCCGCGTGGCACGCGGCCCGTTTCGTTCGGATATCCAGTCGCTGAAAGGCAGGTCTCAGATCAAGAAAACGAGACCCCGGGTCGTAACCAGCCTGGAGGCCGGTCAGTGGGATCCCGGGGATTACGAACACATGGTATACCGCGCACACAGGTATTGTCAATTCAATTATCTGAATCTGGAGAGCAACGGAGGTTCTGTGGTCGATCAGTTCGTCGCGTCGCTGCACTTGCCAATCCCGGCCGTTCGCCTCGCGAAGTACAGACAGTCGCCCGAATCCAACCTGCACATGCTGACGAACTACTTCTGGAACATGGCTCTCTCCGAGTCTCTCTATCCTACTCTCCACGGTGTAGAGCTGGCCCTCCGCAACACGATCCATGCGACCCTTACAAATCGGTATGGAACCGAGGAGTGGTGGGATCGACCACATACGCTTCACAGATATCAACGAGACGAGGTCGACAAGAAGCGACAGCGCTATTTCAAGAAGTACGGTGTGCCGATTTCCCCTGGTCACCTTGTAGCTGAGCTGACATTCGGGTTCTGGGTGATCGTGCTGAGCGGCACTCACGTCTCCAACATCTGGCGCTGGAAGAGGTTCTTGCTAGTTGACCAAGCGTTTCCCTACAGGGGGTCAAATGATCTGTCAGTCCTCTACACACGATTCAATGAAATTCGAGGACTCCGCAACCGAGTCATGCATTACGAGCGAATCTTCGATCGGCCTGACCTACGGCGGGACCACGCCGACATACATGAAGCAATCCAATGGATAAGTCCTGACCTCCACGCCGGGATTCATGCCGTTGACCGCTTCCTCGACATTCGTCAGTACGGTTGGGATCGGGCCTACAGACACCTTCACGGCATGCTCGGCGGCCCCTGAGCGCAGGAAGCATTCCTGCCGGTCTCGCGCGTGCGGTCACCGATCACCAACGCGTATAGTGCCCGTCGCTCAATTGTATCGCTTCACTGATGGTCGAGAGGAAACAGCATGCTGGTCGTGATGCAGCCAGGGGCATCACTGGAGGAAATCGACGCGGTCTACCACCATGTGCGGGGAGCCGGGCTCGATGCGGGAATCTTCGAACCGGAGCCAGGCAAACCGATGGTGGCGATCCATGCCCCGGAAGTCGACACCGTTGATGGTCTCGCCGCTCTGCCAGGTGTGGCGCGCATTGTCTGCTCGCGCCGGCCGGAACCGCCGATCACCAGCAACCTGCGCATCGCCGGCATTCGGCCGCTCGTCCCACCCGCGATCCTGGTCGAGGACTTGCCCCTGGCGCCGGAAGGCGCGGTTCTGGTGCAGCGCACGCGGCAGGAAGTCAGCCGCATCCTGGGCGGCGATGATGACCGTCTGCTCGTGGTCGTCGGTCCCTGCTCGATCCACGACACCGACGCCGCGCTCACGTACGCGGAACGTCTCGCTTCGCTCACCGGGGAACTCGCGGGCGATCTGCGCATCGTGATGCGCGTCTACTTCGAAAAGCCGCGTACCACCGTCGGCTGGAAGGGGTTGATCAACGACCCGAATCTCGACGGCAGTTTCGCCGTCAACGAGGGACTGCACCTCGCCCGCAAGTTCCTGCTCGATGTGGTCAACCTGGGACTGCCCGCCGGTTGCGAGTTTCTCGATCCGATCACACCGCAGTTCATCGCCGATGCCGTCACCTGGGCGGCCATCGGTGCGCGCACAACCGAGAGCCAGGTGCATCGCAACCTGGCCTCCGGCCTTTCAATGCCGGTCGGCTTCAAGAACGGCACCGGGGGCGATATCCAGGTCGCCGTCGATGCCATGAAAGCCGCCGCCTACCCGCACCAGTTCATGAGCGTGACCGAGCAGGGCGTAGCGGCGATCGTCGCCACTCGCGGCAATCGCGATACCCATGTGATCCTGCGCGGTGGCAGCAGCGGGCCGAACTACAGCCCGGAGAGCGTGCGCTGGACGCTCGATCTGCTCAACGCCGCGGGCTTGCCGCCACGGGTGATGGTCGATGCCAGCCACGGCAACAGCGGCAAGGATTTCCGCCGCCAACCGCTCGTGAACCGCGTCATCGCCGAGCAGGTCGCGGCAGGGGAGACGGGCATCATCGGGGTCATGCTGGAGAGTTTTCTCGAGGACGGACGGCAGGATCTGACCGAGGGGCAGGAACTCATCACCGGTCAGAGCATCACCGATGCCTGCATGGGCTGGGAGATGACGGTTCCGGTCCTGCAGGAACTCGCGGCGGCCGTCCGCGCCCGCCGCAGTCTCATCGCGAATTAGCGCCGCGGCGAGAGGTGTCATCCCGACGAAGGAGGGATCTCGTCGTCTCGTTGGCCGACGAAATTGACGAGATTCCTCGCCTGCGCTCGGAACGACACCGTTTATGCGCGGCACTAATTCGCGACACAGACGCCTGTGTCGGATCCGATTTCAATCTCGCACAGCCCGGAACAGCAGAATACGCTGGTGCCCCCGCACGTCTGACCAGTGACCACACAGCAGCCGCACGTCGCCGGGTCGCGCTGCTCGGTCGGGCCGCATTTCTCCAGGCACTTCCCATCGCAGCATTCCCGGTCACCCTCGCACGGTGTACCGTCCGGCTTGTGGCCGCGGCATTTCCCGTGCTTCTTGCGCTGACACGGTTTGCACTTCTGTTTTCCGGCCAGGGCTGCATCGCCCCAGGGCGATACGACGAAACCCAGTCCGAGCGCAACCAATCCGCCGGCAACCGAGCGCCGGGTCGGCAGCGTGGCAAGCCCGCGCGTCATCAGATCGAATCGATTGTCATCCATTGCGCCTTCTCTCTCATTCGATGATCGCGGGCACGGCGCCGCGGTTCGATCCCGCCCCAGCGATTCTCTTGTCACGGCTCGCACATCGCATTCGGGGCCAAGAATCAGTGACCTGACACGACGCACCGACCGACATCATCTGCTTACGCATTGACCACCGCGATCGGACGCACCGGTGACCCGGTCGCGCCGACGAACTTCAATGGCAGGCAGATGAACGTGAAGCGGGAGTGGCCGGCCGCTGCCAACTCCTCCAGTTGCAGGTTCTCGATGATGTAGATGCCGTGGCGGGCGAGCAGGATGAGGTGGCCGGGGAGTTGGCAGCCAAACGCCGGATCGCGCAATCCGATCACGTCCCAGGCCATGTTGTCCGCTCCCACCGCCAGCACCCGCTTCGCCGCCAGCCACTCCGAGGCGCTGCTAGCCATTCCCGGACCCGCCAGGAATCGCTCCGGGTCGTGCCAGAAAATGGCGTTGCCGGTGCGGATCAGCACCACATCTCCTGCACGCACCTCCACCCCCTGCCGCCGACAGCAGGCCTCCAGATCGACCGCGGTCACCAGGTGTCCGGCATCGAGGGCGGGCATCCCTTTCTCCGCCGCTGCATCGAGTAGAACCCCTGGCGCCATGATCGGCGGCACCTCTTCGATGGCGTGGGCGGTAAACCCCTTGCTGTTGCAGACCTCCGCCGCTGCGATGCCACCATACAGCATCTGGGCATCCGCCTGGTGGCAGATGGCATCGATGTGGGTGCCGCTGTGTTCCATGCAAACGATCACCCCGGAGGCGCTGCTGCGCACCCCGAGTTCCTCCGGCCGGTAGTCGTCGCTGTGGCGGCGGTGGAGAAAGTAGGCGTAGCCCGGCTGATGGACCGAGATGACCGGCATCCCCTGAAAGCGGGATTGTTCCAGATCGAACATGCGCACCGCTTGGTCGAGCAGCGGCAGTGAAACCGCGGTCTCGGGCAAGGCCGGTTTCGCCGTGGCAGCCGCCAACGGCGGCGGGGCGGGCGGCGCCGATTGCAGGCTGCTCACCAACAGCCCGCCGCGGCCCCAGTTATCGCCCGGGATATCGTGCATCACCACGGTGATCCGCTCCACTGGCGAACCTCCCACCCGGTGCACGACCTCGGTGATCTCCGCGACCAGCGCCTGCTTCTGCTCGCGCGAGCGCCCTTCCAACCAATCGACCGTGATCACCGGCATGTGCGCCTCTCCTCCCATGTTCCCATCCTGGTCTCCGCGGATGATCTCCGCTGCGTTGCCGCCGGACAAGGCCATCGCGCGCGAGTCGTTGCGCGCTCGACGCATGAGCAAGGGACCCGGGGCACAATCCTTGGCCCGTTGCGCTCCGGACTACCGCGCGGCGCACAGATGACGCGACGCCGAGAGACCGCGAGGCGTTCCGCCAACGGCCGCGCGATGCGATGCAATAGACTGGAGTCATCCTTCCATTGCACAATGGTGGTCGGTCGATGGCGACATCCAGCATGTGCGACACCCTCATGCGTTGGTGCGGAATCGGAAACTCTCTGCTCCGGCGGCGTGCGAATGGCGTGTCATGCCGAGCCGCGGCAAGGAAGCTCGTTCCTTGTGATGACGAGTACAAACGCCGAGGCCCCTCGTTCCTCGGGAAGACACACCATTTGCATGTCGCAGCTCATGGATTGCAGACCGAGGAGTCTCGATCATGCTTCACAAATCCTCGCCCTTGCTCAATAGCGCCGCGCTCGGCGCTGCGGCGATTTTGCGGCCAGGGGGTGTCGTTCGCTGGCTGAGCCGTCGTTACCCCGAGGTGTTGTTTCGCCACCCGACTGACGAGCCAGTGGTCGCCCTGTCGTTCGATGACAGCCCGCATGCCGCGCTTACGCCGCGGATTCTCGATGTCCTGGCCGAACATGACGCCCGCGCCACGTTCTTCACCATCGGCAGCCAGATTCCGGGGAACGAGGATCTCATCTATCGGATGGTGCGTGAGGGGCACGAACTTGGCAATCACATGATGGCGGACGAACCGAGTCATCGCCTCGCGCCCGACGAATTCGAGCGGCAATTGCAGCAGACGCATGCGCTCCTGGAACCGTTCGGCGGGGCGCGCTGGTTTCGGCCGGGCCATGGCTGGTTCAACCGCCGCATGCTCGATCAGATCCACCGCCACGGCTATCGCTGCGCCATGGCCTCGACCTATGCCTACGAGTTCCTGGCGGTCTCCGGCGAATACGAGGCGCGGCAGATCCTGCTCAACATCCGTCCCGGTGCGGTGATCGTCATTCATGACGGCGCGCCAGAGCGCGAGCGCACCGTCGAGGCGATGCGGCACCTCCTGCCGGAACTCCGCAACCGGGGGTACCGGGCAGTGACCCTGTCTGAAATGACCGCGGCCGGCACTCACGACTGGTAGTCGTACGATCGATCGTCGAGTCTGTAACTGGAAGCTGGTGGATATCCTCGCCAGTTCACCGGGAATCGCCGTGACTCCAAATCGTCGGGTTGCTTCAGTTTTTCTTGCGCCTGCGGCAGCGTTGGTGGCAGCGGCGCTTTGCTCCCTGCGATTTCTTGTCGCAACGTTTGCGGCAGCTCCCATGCCCGTGCTTGTACGAACTCCGGCGCGCAACGCTGACATGCCCCGTGTAGGAACCGTCGCGATCGATCGAGACCTCCGAGACGATCAGATCGTGCTCGGTGGAGCGGGCGAGCGCGGGAACGGTCTGTAGTGACAAGGAGACGTTGCCGTCCGGCGCAACGGTTCCCACACCGGAGAGCATCGCCGTCTTGCCTGATCCACCGGCCGCATGCTCCGGGGCGTAGGCTGTAATGGTGAAGGTCCTCTCCCCGCTCGGTTCGCTCTCGATCCACCAAGTGTCCTTGAGGCAGGTAATGACCAGACCGGCAACAAGCGGCTCGCGGACCAGGCGATCCGCATCCCCTCCCTGGCCGAATAGCCCGGCACGCGGAATAAAGGTGGGGCGAAAGTCGCCCATTTCAAGATCGAATCCGGCGGCCGGATCAAGAGGAACCGCCGCCAGGGCAGCAGGCAGTGCAAATTCGTCGGGGCTCTGCGAGGCCGGGAGGAAGGTAGACGCGGCCTGTACCGAAGATGATCTGGCCCGTTTCGGGGAAGCCGCCGCCCTCTCCACCATCCGCAGCGTTTCGGAAACACCCGCGACCCCAAAAGCGGTGACTATCCACCGGCGATTGCGGCGCGATGCCACAACCCCGGATGCCGCCACCTCCCGTTCACTGTCCATCTCGAACCCCTCCAGGATGTCTGCCTACAATCCAATTCCAGCGACAGTCTCAGCATATCGATGGTCAATCTCTTGCGCCCCATCCTTCCGGGTAGGTCACAATGCGTCGCGCGTAGACACGGTCGGACGTGGAGCGGGGGTGGCCTGCGGCAACTCGCCGCCCCATCCCCCCAACTGCCGCGTGATGACCGCGTCTGTCACAATCTGCGTCGCTGCCAGTCGAAACCGTGAACTGGCCGAGCGAGCGAGCAGGCACTGAGATAGCGGCGAGGATGAGTGCGGCGCCGTCGGCAACCATGAACGGCGAAGCGTGTGATCCCCTCCCCTCGTGGCGGGAGGGGGCAACCAGACGGGCGATCCTGGCGTTCGTCCACAGCACTACCACCGAAGGCGATCCAGGGTTCGTTGCCCCGCGGGACCGGATCGCCGTCTTCGACAACGACGGCACGCTCTGGCCAGAGCGGCCACTGCCGATCCAGTTCTTCTTTCTCCAGGAGCGGGCGCTCGCCGCGGTCGCGGCTGATCCCGCGTTGGGCGACCAGGAGCCGTTTCGCGCGGTGATCGCCGGGGACTTCGCCGCCCTGCGGGCCTACGGGGCGGAACGGTTTTTCGACTGGGTCGCCGGGCTGCATGCGGGGCTTTCCCCGGAGGAGGAAGAGGCCATTGCCCGCGCCTGGTTGGTCGGGGCGCGGCACCCGACACTCGCCCGCCGCTTCACCGAACTCGCCTACCAGCCGATGCGCGAGTTGCTCGCCTATCTGCGCGCGCACGAATTCCGTATCTGGGTCGTGACCGGCTCCGGGGCCGATTTCGTCCGCGCTCTCGCGGGCGAAGCGTACGGTCTCCTGCCGGAGCAGGTCATCGGCAGCACGGCGGTGGTCCAGGTCGACTCCGCACACGCCACTGGCGGCTTGATCAAGGCGCCGCGCCTGGAGATATTCGTCGACCGCGCCAGCAAAGCCGCGGCGGTCGCGCTGCGCATCGGGCATCGCCCGATCCTGGCCTGCGGCAATTCGGACAGCGATCTGGCGTTGTTCGAGTACACGTCGTCCGGCTCCGGTCCTTCACTAGTGCTTATCGTTCATCATGACGACCCGGAACGGGAATGGGCCTACGAGCAGGAGGTCGATCTCAGCCCACTGGATGAGGCGCTGCGGCTAGCGCCCGGCCGCGGCTGGCACGTGATCAGCATGCGGAACGACTTCGCGACGATCTACGCCACGAACGAGGGCACGGCATCAGGCTCCCGCTGAGCCTGTCGGTGCGCGCGATGCCAGAAGGCTGAATCTTGTCTGGACGGAGTCGGGATCAGGCGTTCCAGCCGCCGTCAACCAGCCAAGAGGCGCCGTTGACGAATTTCGCGGCCGGGGAGGCCAGGTAGACGACCGCGGGGGCGATATCGTCGGTTTCGCCGATCCGTCCCAGGGGCGTCCGCTCCTCCAATGATCGTTCGTACTCCCGCGAATTGGCGAACTGCTCGCGGTTCATTGGCGTCCGGATGTTGCCCGGCGCCACGCAGTTGACTCGCACCCCCTGCGGCCCGAGTTCGCTCGCCAGGGCCTTCGTCATCAACTCCACCGCCCCTTTCGTCGCGCAGTACGCGGCGGAGAGGGGAAACCCGGAATGGCCCGCGATCGAGGAGATGTTGACCACCGCTCCCTCCGGCCGAAGATAGGGCAGGGCGGCCTGGGTCAGCGCGAATGGCGCCCGCACATTCACCGCCATCTGGCGATCGAAACTCGCCAGCGGCTGCGTCTCGAACGGCTGTGGCTCGAAGATGCCCGCGCAGTTGACCAGAATGTTGAGCCCGCCAAAGCGCTGGACCGTCGCGTTGACGATCGACCGCGGCGCATCGTCGCTGGTCAACTCGACCACGATCGGCTCGGCCTGCACGCCGCGCGCGATGACCGCGGCCACGGTCTCCTGCAGGCGCTCACGATCCCGGCCCACCAGAGCCAGGTTGGCGCCCGCCTCCGCCAGGGCCTCGGCAATGGCGCGGCCGATACCGGAACTGGCCCCGGTTACCACCGCGGTCTTGCCGGTGAGATCGAGATTGAGGTAGGTCTTCATCGCGCTGCCTCCATGTTGCCGCCAGTTTCCGCGAGGTCTCGATTCATCCGGCCCTTCGAATGGTGAGCATCTCGGGCCACGCATGGAGCATCGCGGTCAGGAGCGCGGGCGACGCCCGCATCCCCCGCCAGCAAGACTCGATGACCTTGCCCCCGTCTACAGCGCCGTGCGGATATTGTGTCGTCCCAAGGAACGAGGGACCTCGGCGTTTGGCCCATGGCAAGACGGACGACGAGATTCCTCCTTCGTCGGAATGACACGTCTTCTGCACGCCGCTCTAGTCGTCCCTGCGCCGGGCCGTGTGCAGGTGCTGCCGTTGCCGCTCCGTCGCGTCGATATCGACCGCGAGGCCATCGTGCAGTTCCGTGCTGGTAAACAGGACACCATAGACATCGCGGGCGCGCTCGAAGGTGATGAACCCGCTCAGCACATCGTCTCGCACCCGCTCTGTCTCCCGCTCCACCGGATCGCCATAGCCACCGCCTCCGCTCAGCAGGTGCAGCAGTTGCTCTCCCGGCTGCAGATCGGTGGAAGCGATCGGCGGCAGCGGGGCTTGCTCACCTGACGCGTCGAGCTTGAACGGAAGCGAAGGAGCACCATCACCGCCGCCCCGCACGCCGCGCGGCGGAAAGTGACAGCCGTCGGTGACGTAGAACGCCCGCATCTCATCGTGCTTCGGTCCGTACGCGACGCGGAATCCCGGTGCGCCGCGCCTCCGTCCGGCCCCCTCGGAGTCCGCCCGCACCCGGATCTCGCTCACCCGGATCGGGTACTTCTGCTCGTCGATTTCGACACTGTCCCGAAACATCAGTCCGTTCGTTACGGAATTGCCGTAAGTCACCCAGCCGTCGATCTCGGGCCCGGCTGGACCGCCCTGCGAACCGAGAAACTTCTGATTGACGTAGGGATCGTTTTCGCGCCGCCAATCGACACCGGAGACGACCGCGAAGCCGGGTCCGATGCCACACGCGCCTTCCGCCAGACCATAGCCGTCCCAGGCGTCGGCGAATGCTTTCTGGGTGGTGACCACCAACCGCTCGCCGACGTTGGTAGTGGCTACGGAGCAGGAGTGCGGGAAGCGCGGGATGCCGACCACGCAGTTCTCCCGCAGGCGGACGTTGATGCGGCGGAACGTACCCGCGTTATGGGGAATATCGGGGTCGATGCTGTTGAAGACCCCGGTCATCACATTGTTCATCGCGCAGGTGCGCGATTCGTTCACTCCCGCGGGAACGCAGTCGATGTTGTTGGTCAGGTCGATATCGATCATCCCGGCATCGGGGTCGATCGTCACCTGCACGTTGATCGGAATCCCGTCCGGCAGCGGCCCAAACGGATCGTGCTGGCCGCTTCCGGTAATCGTTCCCTTCGGCATCTCCGAAATGACGTGGGCGATGCGCCGCTCGGAGTAATCGAACCACTCCTCGACGAAGGCCTTCATCGTCTCCAGGCCGTACTTGGCTACCAGATCCTTCAGCCGGCTCTCGCCGATGCGGGCGGCGCCGACCATCGCCAGGTAGTCGCCATACCACTGGTCTGGCACTCGGATGCGGCGCCGGCACATGCGAATCACGTCCGGGATGTCCGCGAAGTCCTGTTGCACCCGCACCGCCGGGAAGATCAGGCCACCCTCTTCGTAGATGTCGCGGGCGAAGGGCATGTAGGTCGTCGGGTTGGCGTTACCGCAGTCGGCCTGATGCGCCTTGGCGGCGGCGGTGAAGATGTGCTCGCCATCGACAAACACCGGCACCAGGATCACATGATCGGCTGGATGGGTGTTGCCGAGATAGGGATCGTTGTGAAGGAAGGCATCACCCTCCCGGATATCGTCGTGGAGTTGCGTCACCGCCTCGGAGAGGAATTCCATACCGATGACGTGCACTGGCAACCCTTCGGCGGAGGCCAGCAGGCGGTTGTCCCCGGTGATCAACGCGCATGAGAAGTCGCGCGCCATATTGAGGACCGCCGAACGTCCGGTGCGCAGCAGCGTGTTCTCCATCTCGCGAACGATGGTGTCGAGCCGGTTGGCGATGACCGCCAGCAGGACGGGATCGAGACTCATGATGCGCCTACTCTCAATGGCACGCTGCCCTTGTCGCCCGCCGTCGAAACCGCACCGATCTCCAGCAAGTAGTTGCCCAGTCCGGTGACGGTCGCCGTCGATCCCGGATAGACAACAACGGTCGTCGTCGGCTCGCGCACGATCGCCGGCCCCTCCAGCCGCGTCCCCGGCGCCAACGCCTCCCCGCTGAACATCGGGGTATCGACCCAGCCGGTTTCGGGGAAGAAGGCCGGCGCCTGTCGCACCTGATCGCTCCCGTCCGCACGTCCGGTTCGTCCGGCGACCGCCGGCTTGGCGATCACCGCGATCGCCCGCGCCTTCCAGACCAGGCACTCCAGGTACTGCCCCGGTTCGTCGACGGCGAAGACCCGGCGGTGCGTCTCATGGAACGTCTGCTCCAGCGCCCGCACATCGGCGTCATGCTCGAGCCGGGCGCCGCCGACCGGGATATCCAGTTCCCAAACCTGCTGGCGATAGCGCGCGGCGACGAGGTATTCGACGCGGGTCGCGACCGGGTCGATGTCGGCCAGGTTCGCCAGAAACGCCTCGGCGCGCGCCCCCACGGTGCGCAGCGCATCGTTGACCGCGGTGAAATCGAGGGCTCGCGTTTCGGCGTAGCGGCTGACCGAGAACTCCGAGATGATATCAGCATACATCGCACCACAGGCGCTCAGCGCCCCGGCGGTGCTCGGCAGCAAGACTCTCCCGCACCCCAGTTCGCGGGCGATCGGCACGATGTTCAGTCCGGAGGCGCCGCCGCCGGCGACGATGGTCACCTCGCGCGGATCGATCCCCTGGGCAATGGTGATCTCCCGGATGGCGCCGACGATGTTCTCGGTCGCAATCACCAGCACCGCCGCGGCGGCAGCCTCGATCGACCACCCGAGCGGAACGGCGATGTGCTCATCGAGGGCACGCCGCGCCGCCGCCACATCGAGCGTGAGCCGCCCGCCAAGGAAATACTCCGGGTCGATGTAGCCGAGGACCACCGCGCTGTCGGTCACCGTCGGCAACGTGCCACCGCGCCCGTAACAGGCGGGTCCGGGATCGGCGCCGGCGCTCTGCGGCCCGACGCGGAGCAGACCGCCCGGATCGAGCCAGGCGATCGAGCCGCCACCGGCGCCGATGCTCTTCACATCGACGGCGCGGATGCCGGTGATGTGCCCGATCCAGCGCCCGCCGAGCCAGGTCTCCGCCGTGTAGCTGATTTCGCCCTGGCTCACCAGTCCGACGTCGAAGGTGGTGCCACCGGTGTCGCAGACGAGCAGATCCTCGCGCAACTCGGTGGCGTTTGCCTCCGCCTTGGCGTAGGTGACCGCGGCCACCGGCGCCAGCGATGGTCCCGAGCCGACAGAGTAGATCGGCCGCTCGATCACCTCTTCCGGCCGCCAGGACCCGCCAAACGACGTCGCGATGAAGAGGTGCCCAGCGAACCCGGCTTCGCGCAGGTCGTGGTCCAGCGCCGAGAGGTGCTCCTGCATCAACGGTTTGAGCGAGGCGTCGATCACGCAGGACGAGGTGCGCCGGTACTCGCGCACCACCGGGTTGAGTTGATGGGAGAGGGTGTACGGTATGCCGGGCAGGATTTCCGCGATCAACTCGCCGACGCGCAACTCATGCGCCGGGTTGACGATCGACCAGAGCAGGCTGACGCCGATCGCCTCCACGCCCAGGTCCCGGCAGCGCTCCAACGCATCGCGCACGCTCCATTCGTCGAGCGGCAGAAAGACATCCCCTTCAGAGTCGATCCGTTCGGTAATCTCGAAGGTCAGATAGCGCGGCACATACGGTGGCGGGTAGGGAATCTGCCGGAAAGGATCACGCTTTCCACCCTCGCGTAGCAGCAAGATGTCGGGAAATCCCCGCGTCGTGAAAAAGGCCGTGCGCGCCGTCTTCCCCTCGACAATGGCGTTCGTGGCTCGCGTGGTGCCATAGGTGAAAGACTCGCTCGCCAGGAGCAGGTCACGCGCGCTCACCCCGAGGGTCGCGGCCACCTGATCGAGCGCGACGCCGATCCCTTCGAACGCGCGCCGCGGGGTCGTCAGCGCCTTGCCAATTGTCAGTGCGCCGCGTTCATCGGCCACCACGACATCGGTGAAGGTCCCGCCGGTATCGACCGAGATCCGATAGGTCACGCCTGGGTTCCCTCCGCAAACGCGGTATCGAGTGCGGCATCGTCATCCGCCTCGTCTTCGATCACCGTCGAGCCATAGAAACGGCGCCGCTCCCGCTCGAACAGGAATAGATAGAGCGCCACGAACGCGAAGGAGACGAGGGCGATCAATGATCCCAATGCGTAGAGCACGGGGGTGATGCGCACGGTCGTCGCCCCGATGATCGCGATCGGGAGGGTCTGATCCCTGCCCAGGACGAGCGAGGAACGCTGGATTTCATCGAATGAGAGGGTGAACCCGAAGAGCAGCGACGCTAGCACCGCCGGCGCCAGCACGGGCAAGGTGACGGTGCGAAACGTCGTCCAGGCGCTCGCGCCGAGCACCGATGCCGCTTCTTCGATCGTTCGGTCAAAGCGATTGAGAAAGACGAGAAAGACGATGAAGCCAAACGGCATCGTCCAGGTAATGTGGGTCAGCAGACCCGTTGTACGCCAGCCGGTCGGCAGGCCGATCTGGTCGGCAAAGAGCCGAAAGCCGAGACCGAGAATGATCCCTGGCGTCACCAGCCCCAGCAGCAAGGCGTAGAAGATCAGCCCGCGGCCGCGAAACTGCTCGCGAAAGGCGAGCGCGGCCATCAGGGCGATCGTCGTCGCCAGAATCGAGGTCAGGAAGGCCAGCATGAGGGATAGGCTGATCGGCCGCAGGTAGTTGACCAGCGGTTCACCTGGGACGCGGAACAGGGTGAAATCACTCGGGTTGAACAGTTTCTGGTAGGAGATGAACGAAAGATCCGCTGGCGGGAACACCGCGGTGGTGCGCTCCGCGAAGGAGAGAATGCCCATGATCAGGAAGGGCGCGTAGAGAATGACGAGGATGAGGGCGAAGATGACGCCGCCGACGATCCGGAAGCCTCGCTGCCCGCGGCTGAGTTGCATCGTCCCTCCCTATAGCTCCGTGCGCAGATCGTAGACGCGCATGAAGAGCGTCAGGACGATGATGGCCAGGACAAAGAGGACCACCGCCAGCGCCGCCGCGACTGGCCACTGACCGGACCCGGCATATTGCGAAATGGCGTCCGAGAGCATCGGGTTGGTTCCACCGCCGATGAGGCGCCCCGTGGCGTAGTCCCCGAAGAGGAAGATCGACGCGAAGAAGAGCCCGACTACGAGCCCCCCCCGCGCCAGAGGGAGTTCCACCGTGCGGAACGTGGTCCAGGCGCTCGCGCCAAGCGAGCGCGAGGCGGCAATGACCTCGGGATCGATGCGGGAGAGGGCCCAGAAGACGGGACCAATCACGAACACGACGTAGAGCGAGGTCATTGCGAAGATCATCGCCCGCTGGTTATAGAGGAAGAGTTCCATCTGCGGCAGCCCCACCTTGCCGAGAAGGAAGTTGATCACCCCGCTGTTCCCGAAGAGCGGCTGCCAGGTGATGATCCGGATCAGATAACTTGTCCAGAACGGGAGGATGGCGAGCATCAGGAGCAGGGCCTGGATCTTCCGGTTCGTCACGAAGCGGGCGAGAAAGTAGCCGGCGGCCAGCCCCAGCACGCCGACCAAGGTGAGCACGATCACCACCGTCTGCAGGGTTGACCAGGTGAGGCGGTAGAACGTCGGATCACGCAGCACCGATTGCCACGCCTCGGTATCGACCGTGCGCTCCAGTTGCAGCCCGTTCAGGCGCCAGAAACTGACCCAGAGAATCGTCACCAGCGGCGCGACGGCGGTGATGAGGATGATGACCAGGGCGGGCACCAGCAGCAGCCACGCGGTGCGGGATCGCCGCCGTTGCACCAGCCGGTCGATCTCTCCTTCCGCGATGGGCGATCGCGTGATGGCGCTCTGTGGCGTCAAGGTCTGCGTCGCGTCCGACATCCGTGCGAGGCTCCGACCGGCCGGGAGCAGACGCCCCCGGCCGGATGCGTGATCTCCTTGATCACCCGGTGATCACCAGACCACCGGACATCGTCATCTCACTATGCCGAGGTGAAGGCGGTCCAGAGCCGGGAATACTCCTCGTACTCATCCGGGTAGGCCTGCCAGTCCGCGACGTGGTTGAGCCGGTCCTTCAACGCTGGCCGGGCCTCGGGCACGGCGCCCTGGTACCAGTAATCCCAGTCGGTGATGCCGTCGACCGTCGTCGATTGCTTGGAGAGGATCGGCTCGACCCGATCCGGGCGCGGCGAGTAGTACCCTTGGACGCCAAGGATGGCGCCTGGCACACCGCTATCGAGATACCAGTTGATGAACGTCATCACCTCGGGGTAGTGCTGGGTCGCGGCGGAGACGTCCGCGCCCTGGATCCAGCCGTTGCTTCCTTCCGCCGGATCGTTGACGAAGACGGCCTTGGCGCCACTGGCGACCGCGGCGGCGCAGGCGCTGGCCCAGAAATCGCCCACCCAGATTTCACCGGCTACCAGGAGATCGACCAACTGCCCGAAGTCGCTCCAGAAGAGCCGGAACTGTCCGTCCCGCTTCTTCCCGTTGAGGAATTCGAAGCAGGTCGCCAGGTCCTCCTTCGTCAGATTGTTGAGCGCCCCCGTGAAGGTTGCCTGTCCAGTTCCCTGCAGGAACGTCGCCACCTTCATCACTGAGGTGATCGGCTCGTTGAGCAGCGCGGCGCGGCCCTTGTTGGCCGGATCGAAGATCGCCCCGTAGGAGGTGAGATCACCTTTGGCCTGGCCATCGAGATAGCCAAAGGCATCGAACCCGAACCAGGTCGGCGTCCCGATGAAGGTATCGTAGGTTTTGGCCTCGATCGCTTCCTTGGTGTACGTTCCGGCCAGCGGCCATCCCGACTTGGCGCTGTAGCCAGGCACGTCCGGCACGCGATACAACTCGATGACCTGATCGTTCCAGGCCGGAATGTCCTTGGTCGGGAACGCCTGAATGGCGCCTTGCGCCAGGAGCGGGGCGTTCTGGCTGAAGTTGACCTGGTTGACGTCGTAGTCCTGGTAGTTCTGCAGCCAGAAGGTGATCTGATTGCCCAGAATCTGGGAGTTGCCTTCCATGGTGATGCCGGTGTCGGCCTGGAACTGGCCGAGAATGCGCGGGTCCTCGGTCAGGCTGAGCCCGATCTCGCGCAGAACCACGCCCTGCGCCGCGGCATCGAGGGCCGCCCAGCGGCCCAGCGCACCGACCGCGGCAAAGGCCGCTCCGAGTTGGAGCCCACGGGCGAGGAGCCGTCGCCGCGTGATCTCGTGATCGGCCGCAAAGCGGCGGGCCATCATCTCCGCGTAGTTCAGATGCGTCATCTTCCAAGCCCTCCTGCCCGGCATGCGCGGGCATCATCGTGCCAATGGTCGTCCCGGTGCACCTCGATACGGACCCAGGCCGGGCCGCGCTGCGATCGCATCACCCTCCTTTACGGCCATTGCTCGCGCCCACGTGCGCCTGGAGATAGTGGACATCGTCCGGTTTCCACCAGACCTGGTATGTCGCCCCAATCTGGGGATCGAGCTGCCCTGAATCATCGGCGGTCACGTCCGCGGTCAACGCCCCGGCCGGTCCGCGCAGGAACCAGGTAACGATGGACCCCGCGTATTCGAGCGCGTCGAGACGGGCGGCGACCGACGCCACCCCCGGCGGCGGGCTGCCGATATGAATGGCGTCCGCCCGCAGCACCGCCGTACAGGGTCCCCGCGCAATGCGCGCCCCGCCCTGTCCAGCCGGGAAGGTCCCGATGTTGCCGCGAAAGAGGTCTCCCTCGATCACGCCGTCGAACAGGTTGTTGCGGCCGACGAAATCGGCGACGAAGCGCGTCCCCGGAAAGCGATAGACCTGGGTGGGGGTCCCCTGTTGTTCGATCCGTCCCTCGTTCATCACGTAGACGCGATCCGCCAGGGCGAGGGCTTCGCTCTGATTGTGGGTGACGTGCAGGAAGGTCAACCCTGATTCCTTGTGCAGCGCCTTCAATTCGGTCTGCATGGCAAGCTTGAGTTTGGTGTCGAGCGACCCGGTCGGTTCATCCAGGAGGAGGAGACGTGGCCGCACGATCAGGGCGCGGGCGATGCCGACCCGCTGCCGCTGCCCGCCGGAGAGTTCGCTCACCTTGCGCTGCGCCAGCTCCCGCAGGCCCACCCGCTCCAGCATTGGCAGAACCTGACGCTCCATTTCGGCCTGCTTGGCGCCGCGGATGCGCAGTCCATAGGCGACGTTCTGAAAGACGTCGAGATGCGGAAACAGGGCAAAGTGCTGGAAGACCATCCCGAAATTGCGCTGGTTGGGGAGGAGGGTGGTGATATCCTGGCCCTCCACCAGCACCTTGCCGGCGGTGGGCGTTTCCAGACCGGCGATGATGCGCAGGGTCGTCGTCTTGCCGCTGCCGCTCGGCCCGATCAGGGAAATGAACTCTCCCTCGGCGATCCGCAAATCGAGATCGCGCAAGACAACGGTCTCGCCGAACCGCTTGCTGACGTCGACGAGCGTCAGGTAATCGTTTGCGGCGCGCGCAACGCGCTCGTCTCCTACGCCAGCCGGGGCATTCCTCATCGGGGCACGATCTCCAAGTGACGACCACGGCGTAGAGACGGATACCCATCAGGCAGCCGTGCGGCTGCCTGATATTCGCCACGTTCCCGGTTCACGGACAACAAGGGCACCGTCCATCCGAGGCCGGCCAAGCAGAAGCCGCAACTGGTCACGATTCTGAGATGGATGCGGAGCCGATGCTAACCAGCACCCGGAACGATGTCAAGAGCGGTGCGAGACGCTTGGCGCCCCTCGCCCCAACCCTGGCTCCCTCCCGATGCTCCCTCCCGAGCCTCCCTCCACTGGAGGGAGGAGTCCCCCTCCCCGGAGGGAGGAGTCTCCCCGTGCGCGGGGCGAGGGGCTCTTGGTGGCCTTTTCACCACCCTGAGCCGGGGAAACAAGCCGAGTCCGACCATGTCTCCCCCTATCAGACCCACCCGACCGGGGAAGGACTTGCCGCGAAACGTCACAGCGCCCTGGTTCATCCGGAATCTCGATCAACTCCTGCTTGCCGCTCGCGCTTCCACCCGGCTGAGGAACTCGTCCAGCACCCGCATGTACCGCTCCGGTTCTTCGGCATGCGGCATATGCGAACTCTCCTCGAAGATGACCCCTTCCGCGCCGGGGATTCCGCTCCGGACCGTTTCCGCGATCAGCGGGGTCGCCTCGTCAAAGCGGCCCGAGGTCACCAGTGTCGGGACCCGGATTTCGCCGAGGCGTGGAATGATGTTCCACTCCTTGAGGGTGCCCACCACGTGGAACTCGCTCGGTCCGTTCATCGTGTAATAGACCTCGGGGTTCTTGGCGATCGAGGCGAAGGTGCGTTGCACGTATTCAGGCATCGGATCGACCCGGCAGACGTGGCGTCGATAGAACGCCATCATCGCTTCTTCGTACTCGGGGCTGTCGGTAGTGCCCGCCGCCTCGTGCCGGAGCAAAGTCTGCTGCACGTCTGGCGGCAATTCCTCGCGCAGCCGGTTCGCCTCTTCCACCCACTGCACCATGCTGGCCGGAGAACTGGCGACGGTCATGCTCTCCAGTCCCGGCGGCTGGGTCAGGGCATACTCCATCGCCAACATGCCACCCCACGACTGCCCGAGCAGGTGAATGCGATCGAGCCCGAGGGCATCGCGCAGCGTGTTGATCTCATCGATGTAGAGTTCGACGGTCCACATCTCCGGTTTCGCTTCCGGAATGCTGGAGCGGGCGCACCCGAGTTGATCGTAGAAGATCACCCGGCGGCCGGTATCGGCCATCGCTTCCAGCGACTCCAGGTAGTCGTACGCCGCGCCGGGTCCGCCGTGCAGGAGAAGCAGCGGCAATTTCCCCGGCTCCTCGCCCTCGCCAACGACGCGATACCACGTCTGATAGCCACGAAACGGAATCGTTCCCTCGCGTACAGGATGCATTGTCGCGCTCATGTCTTACTCCTCCTTTGTCCTCTCGCCGCAATGCCCATGGATGATCGCACAGGCGCCACGACGACCAATCACCTCAAGCGGCCGAAAATGAGATTGACGGCAAGCGCCAGGATCGCCGTGTTGAACAGGAACGAGAGGAGCGCGTGCAGCAATGCGATCCGCCGCACCGCCCGCCTGGTAATCGCCACATCGGCGGTTTGGAAGGTCATGCCAATCGTCATCGCGAAATACGCAAAATCGAAATCAGCGGGATCTTCATCGCCTGGGAAGTCGAGCCCACCGACAGCCCCGGTATCGCGGTAATAGCAATGCGCATAGTGAAAGGCAAACGTGGTGTGCATCAACGCCCATGCGGCCGGAACGGCGATCACCCCCAGCGCCTCGAGCAGCGTGGCGAGCCCTGGTGGCGCGTACGCCTCGGGATGGAGCAGGAAGAACCCCGACACGCAAAGACTGGCGAAACTGATCACCAGCACAAAACCTAGCAGGCCGTACGAACCGGGGTCCTCTTCGGAGGCCCAGCGCCGGGTCGTGGCCGCGTCCGAGTGCAGGATGACCCGCCACGTGAGCGCCAAAAGCAGAAGCAACGCCGACACCCACGCGGCGCCTAACTGGATCGCCCAGCCGAGGGAGTCCGGCAGGACCACGATGACCAGCACGGCGAGCACCAGCGCGGAGAGGAAATGCCGGACCGGGTCCCGCCCGGGTGCCCGGTTTCCATATTGATCCGGATGCAACGATTTGCTGCGGGCCAGTGGTGATCCCTCCGCGGCTTGCCTTGGTACAGGATGCAAGATCCGTCACAGACTACGCGAGCGGGGGTCGAGCGCGTCGCGCAGACCATCCCCAAGGAGGTTGAATCCGAGCACCGCCAGCGCGATCGCCACCCCCGGTACGATCGCCGCCCATGGCGCCAGGCGGAGAAAGCCGTAGGACGCGCTGACCATCGAGCCCCACGATGGCGAGGGCGGTTTGTTGCCGAGCCCGAGAAACGCCAACGACGCCTCCGCCAGCACCGCGAAGGCGAAGACCAGCGACGAGTGAACGATCAGCGGCGCGGTGATGTTCGGGAAGATGTGCCGGCCGAGAATGCGCGGCGTCGCGGCGCCGAGCGCCACCGCCGACTCGACGTAGGCGGTGTGCCGCACTGAAAGCGTCGCGCCGCGCACCACCCGCATGAAGGTCGGCATGTAGACGATGGCGATCGCCACCATGGCATTGGTGAGATTGTTGCCGAGCAGGGAGATGATCGCGATGGCCAGCAGAATCGCGGGAAAGGCAAAGATCACGTCCATCAGCAGCGTCAGGACGTTGTCGATCCAGCCGCCAGCGTACCCGGCGAGGAGCCCGAGCACGATTCCCAGCGCCCCGGCGATGCCGACGGCAATGGCGCCGACCTGAAAGGAGACGCGCGCGCCGTAGAGCAGACGGCTGTAGATATCGCGTCCGAACTCATCGGTGCCGAGCCGGTAGGTCGCGCTCGGCGGCTGCAGCCGGTCGGCGGTGAACTGCTCGGTCGGTCCAAAAGGCGCCATGGCCGGCCCGAACGCGGCGATGAACGCGAAGATCACCACCAGTACGAGCCCGGTCATCGCCAGCCGCTGCCGACGGATGCTGCTCCAGATCGAGGCGCGCCGGGAGCGAGCGGCGCCGGTAAGGGTTGCGCTGGCGATCGTCGCTTCGCTGCTGGCCACGGCCATCGCGGCGTCCTTACTGCGTCCGCAAGCGCGGATCGAGCACCGCGTAGAGGATATCGACGAGGACGCTGACGATGACGAAGAGCGCTGCCACCACCAGGGTCACTCCCTGTACCACCGGATAGTCACGGTTGGCGATCGCTTCATAGATATAGCGCCCGATCCCCGGCAGGGCAAAGATCGTTTCGATGATGACGGTGCCACCCAGCAGCCCCGCTACCTGGATGCCGACCACGGTCAGGATCGGCAGCGAGGCGTTGATCAGGACATGATGACTGAGCACCCGCTGTCGCGAGAGCCCTTTCGCCCGCGCCACCCGGACATGCTCCTGACTGAGCATTTCCAGTACCGCGGAGCGTGTATTGCGCATCAGCACCGCCGCCAGCGGCAGACTGAGACTGATCGCCGGCAGGAGCATCGTCTTCACATTGGCGATTGGATCGACGCCGAACTCGATGTAGCCGATGGGCGGCAACCAGCGCAGCCAGATCGAGAAGACCAGCACGAGCAGCGTCGCCAGCAGGAAATTCGGCACCGAAATACCGACCAGGGTGGCGATGGTGGCGGCGTAGTCGATCGCGGAGTTGCGCTTCACCGCCGCCACCACGCCGACCGCCAGCGCCGGAATGCTGCCGATGATCGCCGCCAGGATCGTCAATTCGATCGTCACCGGCAATCGCAGGAGTAATTCCTCGTTGACGGAGCGGCGGGTGCGGAGCGAGGTCCCCAGGTCACCCTGCAGGACATGCTGCATCCAGCGCAGGTATTGCACCGGCGCCGGCTGATCGAGGCCATACGATTTCCGCACCATCTCCCGCTGCTCCGGGGTGATCCGCTGATCGACCCCGATCGCCAGCAGCGACGCGTCCCCCGGAATCATCCGGATCAACGCGAAGACGACCAGCGAGACGCCGATCAGCACCGGCACCAGCAACGCCAGACGGCGGAGAATGTAGTGCGCCATGGACGAGTGGGGGAAAGGGGGATGGGGGGAAAGGGGGAAAGGACGCTAGGTGCCGAAAGCGACGATCGTTGCGGGCATCCCGGGTACTCCCATGGTCCAGTTCGGCCGTTCCCTCCTATCCCCCTATCCCCCCTTCCCCCTTTTTCCCTATCGATCCAGCCACGTCATCCGCAGCGCGGCGTTGGAGCCGGTCGGGATGTGGACGTAGCCCTTGACGTCGGATTTCATCGCCTCGTACTGGTTGGCGACGAAGAGGTTGATCCAGGGGAGATCCTCAAGCAACTTCTGCTGAATCTGCTGGTAGATCTTGGCGCGCTCCGCCTGATCGGTGACCGCGATCCCCTGCTCGATCAGTTTGTCGACTTCTTCGTTGCTGTAGTTGGCGAAGTTGCCGCTCTCTCCCGTCTTGAAATTCGGTAGCACCAGCGTATTCGGATCGACGTAGGCGCTATCGCCCGTGACCGCGATCTCATAGGTCTTGTTGACGTAGACCTGATCGATCATCGTCGCGTTCTCGACCAGGTTCAGTTCCGCCTCGATCCCGATCTGGCGCAACTGCTCCTGGAGAACGACCGCGGCGTTGGAGAGGAAGGAGTACTGCGACCACGAGGTGATCGTGGTGCTGAAGCCGTCGGCGTACCCCGCCTCGGCCATCAGCGCCTTCGCCTTTTCGACATCGGGCGGCCGTACTTCCTGCTGCAACGCCGCCCAGTAATCGGGCGGGAAGAGCACCTCGGTCGGCGTGCCGTGACCGAACACCGTCGGGCCGAGCATCGCGTCGCGGTCGACCACCGCGGCGATGGCCTGGCGCACTTTCAGATTGTCGAACGGCGCTTTGCTCAGATTGAGACCGATGAAGCGGATATTGGTGTTGGAATCCCCGGCCAGGGTCAGGCTCGGATCGGCCTGCAGCGTCTCGATATCGCGCAGCGGCGCGTACTCGATGAAATCGACCGTGCCGGTCACGACCGCCGCGGTGCGCGCGGTGTCGTCCGAGGCGATCGTCATCTCGAGCCCGTCGAGGTACGGCAGCCCCTCTTCCCAGTAGTTCGGGTTCCGCTCGTAAACGATGCGCGTGTTCGGCACGTACTCGACGAACTTGAAGGGACCGGTGCCCATCGCCACCTGGGAGACGTCGTTGTTGTTCGCCTTGACGAACGCCTCGGAGTAGACGAAGCAACTGCCGCCAGCGAGCGTCGCCAGGAGCGAGGCATCGGGCGCGTTCAGCGTCATCACCACCGTGCCGTCATCCGGCGCCTCGATCGACTTCATCGAGGCCAGATCGGCGGCGCTGGTGGAGGCGGTTGCCGGATCGACCAACCGCTCGAAGGTGAACTTGACATCGCTCGCCTTGAGCGGGGTGCCGTCCTGGAAGAGCACGCCGGGGCGCAGTTTGAAGGTGTAGGTGATCCCGTCGTCGGAGATGTCCCAACTCTCGGCCAGCGCCCCCTCGATGGAGAGATCGGGCTTGACCCGGGTCAGGCCGTTGTAGATCTGCTCGACCGCATGCCAGATCGCGGTGAGACTCTGCTTCTGCGGATCGAGCGCGGTGGGATCCGCCTGCAATCCGACTTTGAGGGTGCCGCCCGACTTGGGTGCGCCATCTTGCCGCCGCGGCGCGGCCGCTGCGCTGCGCCCACCGAGCAACAATGGGGTGGCGAGTCCCAGCCCCGCCGCGCCAGCGACCACCTGTCGCCGCGTCAGGGTGCCGGTGCATTCCGATTTCCGCGGGGTCATGCCATCCTCCTTGACGCCGGACCACCGGCCTCGGAACGGAATCTGTTCCCGTTCCTCATCAATTGCCCAGATCTCACAGGCTCCGGGAGAATAGCAATGCGGGAAGGGGTGGTCAACGAACGGCGGCAGGACTGATCCCGATCAGCGTTGTCGCGACAGCGGCGTCCAATACCCTCTGCCGGTCTCAGTCCCCTTTCGGGAGGCTTTCGTGGAGCAGCCGGTGGCCTCTGGTCACCGGTGGAACGGCCACGGCACATCCCGGACGCCGCATGACTCACCGTCCGCGAGTCGTTCGACTGTTCCGGCGCTGGCGCCGGGCGCTAGAGACGCCCTGCTATCTCCACGCAAGCCCCTCGCAGGAGGCTGAATCGCCGCGTGGTGATTGTATTGCTCGGGCGATGTGCCCTCGCGACGTTCGCGGGCGAGACGCCGGTCAGGTTGGACAAGCCAGGTACCATCTGAGAAGGCGCGTCCGTAACGCGTCAGGAGTTCCGAGAGCGGCAGCACCGGGCACAGATGACAGATGGTGTCTTCCCGACCGCAGGAGGGATCTCGGCGTTCTCGGCGTCCACGCCGAACGACAAGATTCCTCACGTTCGTTCGGAATGACACCGGTTCTGCACGGCGCGATCGTCGGGATCGTGGCGAGGGCAAGCGACTAACGTGACATCCAGCAAGCGCATTCTCCTCGCCACGTTCGGCTCGCTGGGTGATTTACACCCCTACCTCGCGCTCGCGCTCGGGCTGAAGGCCCGCGGGCATCAGCCGATCGTCGCCACCAGTGGCGCATACGAGAACACCGTCACCGCGCTCGGTCTGGAGTTCCGCGCCGTCCGCCCCGATGTCCCCGATCCCGCGACGACGACCGCCGCCATGCGCGAGGTGATGGACGAGCGACGCGGCACGGACGTGGTGCTGCAACAGTGGGTCGTGCCAACTCTGCGCGACGCGGCCGCCGATCTGATGACCGCCAGCGCGGACGTCGATCTCATCGTGTCGCACCTGCTGACCTTCGCCGCGCCGGTGGTCGCCGAGGCGCGCCGGTTGCCCTGGGTCTCGTCCATCCTCCAGCCAGGTTCGGCCTTTTCCATCTACGATCCCCCGGTCGTGGCGCGCACCATGCTCCTCAGCCGCATCCCGTTCCTCGGCCCCTGGTTCTGGCGCCACTTTCGGCGTGCCGCCACCGGCTATGTCGATCGTTGGTTCGCACCGCTGCACGAACTTCGCGCCGACCTCGGGCTGCCGCGCCTGGAGCGGTCGCCCGTCTTCGACAATCCCTCGCCCTGGCTGGATCTGGCCCTATTCTCACCGCTGTTCGGACCGCGCCAGCCGGACTGGCCACCGCAGACGGTGATCACCGGCTTTCCCTTTTTCGACCCACCAGGGTCGGGTGATCTCCCATCCGATCTCGCCGACTTTTTCGGCGAGGGTCCGCCGCCCCTCGTCTTCACCCTCGGCTCCTCCGCGGTCCACGATCCCGGCCACTTCTACGAGGCGAGTGTCTCCGCGGCGCGCCGACTCGGCGAGCGAGCGCTGCTGCTGGTCGGCCGCGGCGAGGGAAGGCCAGTAGGTCGCCTCGCGTCCAATCTCTTTGCCATCGACTACGTCTCCCACGCCGCGGTCTTTCCCCGCGCCGCGGCGATCGTCCACCAAGGTGGGATCGGCACCACTGCCCAGGCGCTGCGCGCAGGGACGCCGATGCTGGTGGTGCCGTTCGCCCACGATCAGCCGGACAATGCCCGCCGCGCCGTCAGTCTCGGCGTCGCCCGCACGCTGCCACGGCGGCGATACGCGGCAGAGCGTGTGACAAGAGACCTGGATGCACTTCTGCGGGACCCGCGATACACCCGGCGCGCCGCGGAGATTGGCGTGCTGATTCGCGCCGAGGATGGCGTCGGCCGCGCGTGTGATGCGCTCGAAGCGGTCATGGACTCAAGGGCATGATGGAGATTCGCTCTCCTCATCGGTAATTCTGATGCGGCCTCTCGCTGTCACGATGGCCGGTCGTGCACCGAGCCCCTCTCCTGTCGCAACGGGAGAGGGGTTGGGGTGAGGGTGGGGTGGCGAGACCACCGAAGATCCCCTTGTAAACCCGTCCGACGCGAAGGGAGCAGGGGTGAGGATCGACCCTACGCCGCGGCCCGATCCCTCTCGACCGGATACAACTCGCGCCAGGCGGTGAGGCCGCCGCTCAGCGCCGCGGCCTGAAATCCGTTGGCGATCAGCATCCGCGCCGCACGGGCGCTGGTGGCCTCGTCTGGTCAGGTGCAATAGGTCACGACCAGCCGATCACGGTCATGACCGGCGATCCATTCCGGTAGCGCGTCGGGTGGCACCCGCTCCGCGCCCGGGACACGCTCGTCGGTACGGGCGGCGCTGGAGCGCACGTCGAGCACGATCGGGGGTGCGTCACTCGCCAGTTCCTGCGCCAGCGTTTCCGGGGTGATCCGCGGCACCTGATTCGGTTCGCCGCGGAACAGTCCCTCGATTGTCGCCTCCCGCTCTTCCGGCAGCACCTTCTGCGCAACGGCCCGGCTGTAGAGGGAAATCAACGGCGTCGCGCTCACCCCGTGGGCGATCACCGAGGCAACCACCACCACCCCGGTGATGGTGAGCAGCCACTCCGCGTTCGGCACGTGCGCGGAAACCACGAGCAGGGCAAACAGGAGCGACGAGAGGCCGCGCGGTCCGAACCAGCCCATGAAGAGCCGCGCCTGCTGGCTCATCACCGCCCGCCCCAGCACCAGGCTGATCGCCACCGGCCGCGCAATCAGCAGAACCACCGCCGCGAAGAGGAGGGCGGGGAGCAAGGGCACGGTGCCGAGGAGTGTCGAGAGGAGCGCCCCGAAAAGGACGAAGGCGAGCAACATCGTCATCTCGGCGGTCACTTCGCCATATTCGAGAAAGCAGTCGCAGAGATCGTAGTCGGTCAGCACCACCACCGCGCCGGCGGCGAACACCGCCAGGAAACCGCTGCCGCCGACCAATTCTCCCGCGACGTAGGCCACGAGAATCGCGCCGACGCCGTAGATCGCCCGGTACTCGCGCGAGATCGTGCTGCGCTGGCGCACCTGACCTGCCAGCCAGACGGAGACAAACCCCACCACGAGTCCGGCGAGCGGACCGAGCGCGAAGAGTTTCACCAGGGTGAGCAGCCAGTCCTCGGCGCCGCCGCCCCGGCCCAGGGCCACGGTCGTCAGAATCAGGACGGCAGGCAGGACCACGATATCGTTGGTCCCGGCCTCGGTGGTGAGAATCTGCCGGATCGAGCGCGGCACCCGCTCATCGCGGGTAACGTCGCGCAGCACCACGGGATCGATCGACGCCAGGATCGAACCGAGGAGGAGCGCTTCAATGGGGGGGACCTTGAGGATGACCATCGCCGCAACCGCCACGATCGCGATGGTCAGCAGCGTACCCGGTCCCAGGGCCAGCATCGGCGCTCGCCACGCCTGCTTCCCCTCGTCGAAGCGCAAGTGGACCGCATCCAGAAAGAGGACGAAGGCCAGGCTGAGCACGCCCACGACCTGGAGCGCCTGATCGTGGACATCGACGTGCAGGATGCCCAAGCCGCCCTCGCCAAGGGCGAACCCGATGCCGAGAAAAATGATCGGCACGGAGATCGGCGCCTGCCGCACCAGTCCGGAGACGAGCCCGGAGAGCATCAGCACCGCGCCGACGAGGACAAACGGGATCAAGAGATCATGCATCGCCCGATCGTCCCCAATAATGACTGCTGAGGATGACGTCTCTCGCGTCAATGACGCCAGAGAGGGGCAGCCGGACGTTCAGTTTCCTGGCCCTCCAACCGGATCGATCATCGGGGCGCCGGGGTGGCCATCACCCCGAGTTGCTGCAGCCGCCCGATGCCATCGACTTCCGACCACTCCTCGGCAATGCGGCCACAGGCGATGCGATAGATATTGATCCCCGTCCACGTTGCTAGTTTGCCGGTCGGCGCGTAGCCCTGGAATTCGCCCGTTTGCGTGCCCGTCGCCGTCCAGCGCACGACGACGATATCGTCCTCGGTGACCGTATCGTCGATCGTGTGCTTCACGTCGGGAAACCCGGTGAGCAGGGTAGCCAGCACCTTTCTGACCGCGTCGGGTCCGACGCCGTCCGGGAGCGTTCCCGCGTGATGGACGATGTCCGGCGCCACGATCTCATCGATCACGTCGGGATCATGACCGTTGATCGCTTCCTGATGCCAGCGCAGGACGAGTGCTTCATTCTCGTCCTCGGTCGTGGTCGGGCAGTCTGCCGCCGGTGTTCCCTCCTGGGCCGGCAGCGGCGCTGGATCGAACACCAATGCGCCGGTGAGGACGATCACTCCGATCACCAGCGTCACGATTCTCATCCTTACCGCTCCTCTCGATATTCAGTACCAGGGGCGCCGCCCGCTCGTAGTTTCGCGCGGCTGTCATGGTGCCACGAATTCCGTATGGTTCGCTGCCGGTACAATCGCTCTGCTCACCACGGGTGAAAATGGCGCGTCACGCGGACGACCATTCCACGCATGGAACGCGCATCCGCGCCACTTCGGGAGATCGCCCGAATGTTCGACGCCTTTTCCAACCCAGTATCACCAGTCGGATCTGATCCCGAACGGCAACGCCTTGCCGCGGGGCGCGAGCGCGGCATGCGCTGGGACCATTGGGGGCCCTATCTCGCCGAGCGGCAATGGGGGACTGTCCGTGAGGATTACTCTCCTGGCGGCGATGCCTGGACCTACTTCCCGCACGATCACGCCCGCTCCCGCGCCTACCGCTGGGGCGAAGATGGTCTCCTTGGCATCAGCGACGAGCAGGCCCGCCTCTGCTTTGCCCTCGCCCTCTGGAACGGCGCGGACCCGATGCTCAAGGAGCGGCTGTTTGGCCTGGCCGGCCCCGAAGGGAATCACGGCGAGGACCCCAAGGAGATCTACTACTACCTCGACGCCACCCCCACCCATAGTTACCTGCAGGCGCTCTACAAGTACCCACAGCGGGCATTTCCCTATGACGAACTGATCGCGGAAAACCGACGCCGTGGCCGCGATCAGCCCGAGTACGAACTGGCCGATACCGGCATCTTCGCCGAGAACCGCTATTTCGATGTCCTGATCGAGTACGCCAAGGCCGAGCCAAAGGACATCGTCATTCGCATCAGCGTCACCAATCAGGGCCAGGAACCGGCAACGCTGCACCTGCTGCCAACGCTCTGGTTTCGCAACGAGTGGTCGTGGGGCCGTCTGGAGGACCGTTCCGTGCCACAGTTGCGCGCAATTGACGCGAACAGCCCCAACGCCTCGTTCCGCCTGATCACCGCGAGTCACGACCGGGTGGGCGAATACCGCCTGGCCTGCGCTGGCGAACCCGATCTCCTCTTCACCAACAACGACACCAACCGGGAACGTCTCTGGGGTGTGCCGAACGAGGCTCCGTATGTCAAGGACGGCATCCACGAAGCCATCGTTCACGGCCAGCGGCACGCGGTCAACTCCGCCGCGACGGGAACGAAAGTCGCCGCCCACTACCCACTGACGCTGGCGCCCGGAGAAACGGCGGTGCGTCTGCTGCGCCTCTCCGCGGCGCCGCGGGGAGACGCGGACGATCCACTCGCGGACGCCGCGGCGATCATCGCGACGCGCATCGCCGAGGCGGATGCCTTCTATGCCCCCCTGGCGATCGGATTGGATGACGATGCGCGACGCATTCAGCGCCAGGCGTATGCCGGGCTGATCTGGACCAAACAGTTCTACTACTACGATGTCGCGCAATGGCTCGACGGCGATCCCAGCAATCCGCCGCCGTCACCGGCACGGAAACATGGCCGCAACGCCAACTGGCGGCATCTCAACAACGCCGATGTGATCTCGATGCCCGACTGCTGGGAATACCCCTGGTACGCCGCCTGGGATCTCGCCTTTCACTGCATTCCGCTCGCCCGGATCGATCCCGAGTTCGCCAAGCGCCAACTCGTCCTCTTCCTGCGCGAGTGGTATATGCACCCCAATGGGCAGATTCCGGCCTACGAATGGACCTTCGACGACGTCAATCCCCCGGTGGTCGCCTGGGCCGTCTGGCAGGTCTATCAGATCGACGCCGCGGCGACCGGTGTTCCCGATCGTGCGTTCCTGGAGCGGGTCTTCCTCAAACTGGTGATGAATTTCACCTGGTGGGTCAATCGCAAGGACCGCGAGGGACGCAATGTCTTCCAGGGCGGCTTTCTCGGTCTCGACAACATCGGTGTCTTCGACCGCAGTCAACCGTTGCCCAACGGTGGGTACCTCGAGCAGGCGGACGGCACCGCCTGGATGGGGATGTTCAGCCTCAACCTGATGACGATTGCCCTCGAGTTGGCGCGAACCAACCGGGTCTACGAGGATATCGCCACCAAGTACTTCGAGCATTTCCTCTATATCGCCGGGGCCATGAACGATATCCGCGGCGAAGGGATCAATCTCTGGGACGACGACGACGGCTTTTTCTACGATGTCCTCAATCTGCCGGACGGCACCACATCGCGCCTCAAGGTGCGCTCCCTCGTCGGACTGATGCCGCTCCTCGCGGTGGAAACGATCGAACCGGAGTTGTTGACCGCTTTGCCCTCGTTTCGCCGCCGTCTCGGCTGGTTCCTCACCCACCGCCCCGCCCTGGCAAGTCTTGTCTCGCAACTCGATGCCCCCGGTAGTGGCGAGCGGCGATTGCTGGCCCTGGTGCGCGAGGACCGGATGCGCCGCCTGCTGCGGCGGATGCTCGATCCAGAGGAGTTCCTCGGCCCATACGGCATCCGTTCCCTCAGCCGCCGCCACGACGCGGAGCCATTCGTCTTCCGCATGGAAGGTGCAACGACTACCGTCTCCTACGAACCGGGCGAATCCGAAACCGCGCTCTTCGGCGGCAATTCCAACTGGCGGGGGCCCATCTGGTTCCCGATGAACTTCCTCCTCATCGAGGCGTTGCGCTCCTTTGCCCGCTATCACGGCGAGCAGTTCCGGATCGAGCACCCCACCGGCTCCGGCGTCGAACGCTCGTTGCGCGAGGTTGCGTACGATCTCGCGGCGCGATTGGTGGCGATCTTTCGGCGGGGCCCGGATGGACGCCGGCCCGCCTTTGGCGACTCACCCCTCTTCCAGAACGATCCGCACTGGCGCGATCACCTGCTCTTTCATGAGTACTTTCACGGCGACACCGGCGCTGGTCTCGGCGCCAACCATCAGACCGGGTGGACCGCGCTCGTCACGACGTTGATCGAGTCAGGAATCGGGAGTCAGGAGTCAGGAGTCAGGAGTCAGGGGTCAAGAGGCGCGAGTGAGGGCCGCAACAATGAGGCCGGGAGATGGCAGGATGGCGGTTCGTAGTTTCAGGGACCTCATTGTCTGGCAGCGAGCCATCGATCTCGCCGAGAGTATCTACACGGCTACACGATCTTGGCCGGCGCAAGAATTGTACGGGCTGACTGCCCAGGTTCGCCGCGCGTCCGTCTCAGTCATGGCCAACGTTGCCGAGGGTCAGGGGCGAACTGGCCAGCGGGAATTTCTTCACCGTCTCTCGATTGCTCACGGCTCGCTTTCGGAAGTAGAAACCCTCGTTCTTCTTGCACATCGACTTGGATTCGTCGACGATCCCACACTCGAACGATTGCTCGCGCAGATCACGGAAACAAGGAGCATTTTGCGAGGCCTGATCCGCGGTCTCCAAGGTCCCCGGACTCCTGACTCCTGACTCCTGACTCGCGTTCGGAGGAGCGTCGATGCAAGCCCTGGTAGGCGCCAGAACCGCGGCCGATCTCAATCTGGCGGCCCAGATCCTCCTCCTGGTTGGGTTATGGGTTGGTTTCACGCTCGCGCGGCGGAAGCAGTTCGATCGCCACGCCAACGTGCAGACCGCGATGGTGCTGCTGAACCTCGTGTTGATCGTCACGGTGATGGCGACCAGTTTCTACGCCTACGTCATCGCCAGCGGCTCGACCACCGGCCGCGTCGCCCAATTGATGATCGTCCACGGCATCCTGGGGATCATCGTGCAACTCTTCGCCCTCTACCTCGTCATCCGCATGCGGACCAGTTGGATCCCGAAGGCGTATCGCATCAGCAACATCAAGACCGCGATGCGCGCGACGCTCGCCGCCTGGACGGTGCTGGTAGTGATCGGGGTTGGCATCTACGTCGAGCGCTATCTCGATCAGCGCGCCACGGTCACCGCGCCCCTCGCCGAGATGCGCCAACTCGGCGCCGATCTCTACGTCCATGCCGTCGAACTGGACGACGCCAGCAGGCGGGACAGCGTGGCCGCCGTGCGGCGCCACAGCGAGCATCTGATCAACCTGATCGAAGGTTCGAACAGCATGTATTACGGTGATGATGACGCCAACGGCCATATCGAAGATCCGGGCGACGGCATCGGGCTACGTGCCCGACTCGGGGCCGTCGCCGCAACCCTTCCGAATCCGGAGGCGGCCGCGCTCGCCGCAACGCTCGATGGCCAACTCGATCGCATCGTCCAACTCTCGCTGGGACTCCTCGGTGATTCGACCCCCGGTGAACGCGCCGTCCCGGTCGCCGAGATTCTCGAACTCGCCCGGAAGACCAATGGTGAAGGGGTATTCGATCTGGATCAGGACGCCCGTGATGCGGGAGTGGCCCAGCAACCGACCCTCCTGATGAGCAACAGTGGTGGCGACGGCGGTACGGTCACGATCCACGAGGACCACTTCGCCTTCCTCCCGTCTTCGGTCACCATCCCCGCTGGCACCACGGTCATCTGGGTGAACGACGAAACGGCCAAGCACACCGTCACCGCCGATGATTTATCGTTCGATTCTGGCGATCAGAGCCTCGGGGTCAGTTACTCCCATACCTTTGCGGACCCGGGGGTCTATCCCTATTTCTGTCGCTACCATGGCGATGTTGGCGGCCTCGGTATGGCCGGCACGATCGTTGTGCAGTAGACCCGGACACGCGAGAATGACAGGAACGGGGAGATGACCACGGTGATTCGATTTCACCGCCGCGGGTGTCTCATATTGAGTACACCTTCCTTCTCCATGTGTCATTCTGAGCCCGCAGGCGCAGCATCTCGGCTCCTCGCACCTGATTCCTGTGATCGTCCGCGATGTTTCGTTCCTCCGCGCGACACGCAAGGATGGACGGTGACCGCGGTGCCACCGGTTCATCTGGCCCGGGCACGGGACCCGAGTTCAACGCCCCCGAGTGTTCCAGGAAAGCAGATCCGACAAGCGCGAACGGAAGCCGCGCAAGGCGCAGCACGCCGCGCCTACTGCCAGTGATGCTGGCGAAGATGACTGCCCGCGGTCCCGCCCCGATCGGCTCCTGGCGAGGAGAGATCCAGGATTTCTTTCGCGCTCTCGCCGGCGGCTTCATCTTCGCCGTACCACTCCTCTACACGATGGAAATGTGGTGGATCGGGACCGCCACCCCACTCTGGAAACTACTGGCGTTTCTCGGAATCGCGTTCCTGATCGGTCTTGGCTTGGCCGGTTCACGGGATGGAGGATTCAAGGCGGAGACGAGTCGTTTCGCCTCGATCGAGCAGGCGGTCGATGGCATGGCGATCGGCATTGTTGGCGCCGTGGTCATCCTGGCCATACTCAACCGCATTCAGGGCAGCGACCCCCTCGGCGCGATCCTCGGCAAGGTCATCATCCAGGCTATTCCGCTCAGCATCGGCGCCGCTGTGGCCAACGCGGTGTTCGGGCGTGGCCGCAACGCGTCCGGACGAGGCGAGGAAGAACCGGCGCCTCCCCTCGACGTGAAGACCGAATTTCTGTCCGATCTGGGCGCAACCACCATCGGCGCGATCTTCCTCGGCTTCTCCATCGCCCCCACCGACGAGGTCACCATGCTCGCCGCCGGGATGGATTATCCGCACCTGCTGGCGCTGATCGTGCTGTCACTGGCCGTCAGCCTGATCATCGTCTTCGCCAGCGGCTACGGCGATAGCGCCACGCAACCGGGCCCGTTTCAGAGCCCACTGGCCGAGACGGTCTTTTCGTATGTCGTTTCGCTGCTGGTGGCCGCGTTCTCGCTCTATTTCTTTGATCGTATCGAGTGGGGCGATCCACTGGGGCAGATCGTGGCCATGGTGCTGGTGCTCGGGTTGCCGACGACGATCGGCGGCGCGGCGGGGAGACTGGCGGTATGAGCGGCAGGAGTGCCCGCGACCATACGGGCAAAGCCGAACGACAGGACCGTTCCCCCGCGGAGTGGATCACCCTTGGGTTCGGGGTCGCCGTGATTGCGGCGCTGGTCGTCCTGGTCACCTACCTCTACGTCGTCAGCGGGAGCAATCTCCCGGTGATCGTCGCCACGCCGCTCACGGCGGAGATTCGCCAGGACGGGGATCTCTACTACCTCCCGGTGGCGGTGCGCAACGATGGCGACCGCACTGCGGAGGACGTCATCATCCAGGGCGAACTGGTCGCCGCAGGGACGACCCAAAGCGGGGAGTTCATCCTCGATTTTCTCGCCGGGGGTGAAACGCGGCGCGGTACCCTGATCTTTTCCCGCAATCCGGCGGACAGCCCGTTGACCGTGCGGGCGACCAGTTTTCGCTGATCCCTGGCGCTCACCTCCACCTGGACCATACCAGTTTCACACCTGCCATTTTGAGAATCGCCGCAAAAGGAGTGCGCCAAACAGGTGATCTACGCCACTGAAATGGCGTACTTATGGTGAGTACATAACCGCGACCCGGGAGCACGCATGACCCAAGCAATTGCGGCACTTCGCGCCGGTATGTTTGGTCGGGCAAGATGGCACAGAGCGATGACCGAAACAGAGCCACCTCGCTTGCCTCCTGAAGGTGACGTGGTCGTCCACGCGCCGAACGAAGGATGGTCGTGGCGCTATTACGAGCGCGCCATCCAGGAATTCACGCGCGCCCGCAATCGGGCCCCGCGCCGGATCACCATGCATCCTGATACTCTTGCCGCGCTCCATCCCGCCGCGCGCCACGCCCAGCGCGCCGATCACCCACCCCGGATGACGATCAGCGAACCATCCGACCCCGCTGTTAACGACGATAGCGTCACCACGTTGAAGATTTTCGCCTCTCACGATCACGACCGGGACACCATCGTGCTGCGCTAGTACGGCATCGGTTCGCGGCGCCGCACGGTCTCTTCCCGCATCGCTCCGTCACGACATTGGCGTTTCGCCGAGTCGGTACGTATCGTCCCGCGTACGGGAGTCATCGCCGGACAGCGGCCACGTGCGCGGGAGAAGCATGAATCTGCAGGGCAAGATCGCGATCATCACTGGTGCGGCAGCGGGCATCGGCGCGGGAACCGCTGAGGTCTTCGCCGAGCAGGGCGCCAGACTGATCCTGGTCGACCGCGATGCGGAAGGCCTGACGCGGCGCGCGGAATCCCTGCCCGCGGCGCCGGAGCACGTCACCACCTTTACCGGCGATGTCGCCGATCCCGCCACCGCGCGCGGCGCGGTCGCGTTGGCCGAGGAGATCTTCGGCGGGATCGACATCCTCTTCAACAACGCCGGGATCATGCCCCACGGTGATTTCGCCGATTTCGACGAGGCGGCGTGGGACGGCGTGCTCGATGTCAACTTGCGCGGCATCTACCTGATGTGTCACGCGGTGATTCCGGTCATGCTGGCGCGCGGCGGCGGTGCGATCGTCAGCACCTCGTCGGTGATGGCCTTGCTCACCGAGCCGGGATACGAGGCCTACACCACCTCGAAAGCGGGGATCATCGGCCTGACCAAGGCACTGGCCGTCTCCTACGCCACGCGCGGCATCCGCGCCAATTGCGTCTGTCCCGGCTGGGTCGATACCCCGCTCAACCAGCAGTTGGCGGCGGAGTTGGGCGGCATCGAACACCTGACCCCGGTCATCCTGCGCCAGCAACCGAACGGCCGCATGCTCTCCACCCGCGAGATCGGCAACGCTGTCGCCTTCCTCGCCTCCGACGCCGCCAGCGGCATCACCGGCGCGGCCCTCTACGTGGACGGCGGGGCTTCGGCGGCGATTTGATGTGACATTGACGAGGTGGCTATGATCAAAGAAAGGCGGTCCTGCTTTAGTGAACAGCAGCGACCAAAAATCTCCCAAATCATTCCATCGATTTGCATCTCAAGTGCTCGAGAGATGACCGAGGGAAGGTTGTTAGAGCATGGCCGATTGGTCGGAATGGACATATCACAACGAGCTCGGGTTTGAACGCTTGCCAAGGCCGCGGGGCAGTCGATCACGCCGGATGGGATCGGCGCCGCCGAAGCGCTGCGACGTTGGGTCGAGGTGCTGGGACCGGCGACGGTCGCCGTCGATCACCCGCGCTACCTTGCCTTCATTCCCCACGCCCCGACCGAGACCTCCGTCTTTTTCGATCTCCTCGTCGGGGCATCGGCCATCTACGCGGGGAGTTGGCTGGAGGCGGCAGGCGCGGTCCATGCCGAAAATGAGGCGCTGCGCTGGCTGGCGGCGCTGGCGGGGTTCCCGCCGGAGGCAGGGGGCACGTTTGTTCCTGGCGGCACACTCGGCAATCTTTCGGCGCTGCATGCCGCGCGCGAGACCGCGCTGACGCGGCGAAATGGCGCGCGTCCGCCCCGCTGGCAGATCGCGGCCTCGGCGGCGCACTCCTCGATCGCGCAGGCGGCGCGAGTGCTCGACATGGAATTGATCGACGTTCCCGTCGACGCCTACCACCGGCTCACCGGCGCCAATCTGGCGGCGACGCTCGATGCCACGCCAGGCGCTGGTCTCTGCGCGGTCGTCGCCTCGGCGGGGGCGACCAATCTGGGGGTGATCGACGATCTGGCGGGGATCGCGGCGATCTGCGCCGAGCGCGGATTATGGTTCCACGTCGATGGCGCCTACGGTCTCGCCGCGCTGGCCGCGCCGAGCAAGCGCGCCGCCTTCGCCGGGGTCGAACGCGCCGACAGTTTCATCGTCGATCCCCACAAATGGCTCTTTGCCCCGTACGACTGCTGCGCCCTCCTCTATCGCGATCCAGCCCTGGCGCGCGCGGCGCACAGCCAGTCCGGAGCCTATCTGGAGGCACTCAACGAGCGGATGGAGTGGAATCCGGCCGACTACGCCGTCCAACTCAGCCGGCGGGCGCGCGGCCTCCCCTTCTGGTTCTCGCTCGCCGTGCACGGCAGCGATGCCTATACCGCGGCGGTTGAAATCACGTTGTCAGTCAGCCGGCAGGCGGTCGCGGCGATTCGGGCGAGACCATACCTGGAATTGCTCGTCGAGCCGGATCTGACGGCGCTCGTCTTCCGCCGCCACGGCTGGACCAGTGCCGACTACGACGCCTGGTCGGCGCGCCTCTTTGCTGACGGCATCGCCTTCGTGATGCCGACCCGCTACGCCGGTGAGGCCGCGGCCCGGATCGTCATCCTCAGCCCACGCACCACCTGTCGATGTCGAGATGGTGCTTGATTCCCTGCGGGACTAGCCCGGATTATTCATGAGTGACAGCGAGGCACCTCTCTGGTAAAGATGTGGTGACGAAACCAGCCCACGCCAGGAGGTGCCCGCATGCCTGATCCTGCCACACCCGTCTATCCGCTTTTCCGGCTCCGCCCCGGTGCCGCGCAGGCCCGCTTCGATGGGGGCCGGCTGACCGGTGATGGCGGCTTGCCGTGGCTGGAACAGGCCGAGCGCTCGGGCTGTGCGCGCGTTCGCCGCGGTGATCCCCGACTGGCGGCGCGGTCCAGTGCGCCATAGCCTGGAGAGCCTGGTCCGGCAGCGGGTCTTCCAGATCGCCTGCGGGTGCGAAGACCAGAACGATGCCGACACGCTGCGCACTGATCCGCTGCTGAAGCTGGTCTGCCAATACCTGCCCGAGAGTGGACGGGACTTGGCGAGTCAGCCCGCCCCTCTCCCGGTTGGAGAACGCGGTCGGCGAGGCGTGTTACCGCTCGGCGGTGGCGATCGGCGCGCTGTATCTGCCGGGAGCAGGGCGACGGGGCGCCCACCCACATCGTCCTCGACATCGACGGCACGGACGACCCGACCCATGGCCAGCAGGAAGGAAGCGCCTATCATGGCTATTATCGGCAGCACATGCTCCACCCGCTGCTGATCTTCGATGGCGAGACGCACCAGCTCATCACCGCGGTCTTGCGCCCGGCAACACCCACGGTAGCGCCGGGATAAAGGCCGTGCTCAAGCGCGTGGTCCGCGCCATCCGCGCTCGCTGGCCGGACGTGACGATCGAAATCCGGATGGACCGCGGGGGCGGTGCCGGCGATCTACGACTGGTGCGAGAGCGAAGGCATTGCCTACACCATTGGCCTGACCACCAATCCCCGCCTGACGGCGCTGGCCGCTCCTCGCCGCCGAAGCGCAGCGCGGCCCAGGCCGCAACCGGCGCGGAGAAAGTCCGCCTCCTTGGCGAGGTGACCTATCAGGCCGAGCAGGACCATCCCCGGCGGGTGATCGTCAAAGCCGAGGCGCTGCCCAGGGACCGAACACCCGCTTCGTGGTCACCACGCGGGATGATCCGCCCGAGGCGCGATTGGTACGTCGAGCGCGGCGATGGCGAGAACGCCATCAAGGATCTGAAAGTGGCCTGCTTCGCCGATCGCTTGAGTTGCCACCGTTTCTGGGCCAACCAATTCCGCTTGTTGCTGCACGCGGTAGCGTACTGGCTGCTCGATACCGTGCGCCGCTGGCTGAGCGACCAGCACGTCCCGCGCCTGCAACTGGACACCCTGCGGCTGCGCCTGCTCAAGATCGGCGGGCGCGTCTACCAGTGGCGCGATCACGTCCGCCTGCGCCTCGCGGCCAGTCATCCCGGGCAACCGCTCTGGGACCATCTGACCGCCTATCATCGCCGCCATGAATAATCCGGGCTAGCAAGCGGTCGCCCCGCTACAGCGACGTGCAGCAGTTGTGTCGTCCTGACGAAGGAGGGACCTCGGCGGTCGTCCCTGCCCCACCGAACGACGAGATTCCTCGCCGCGGCTCGGAACGACACGTCGTTCGCACGCCGCTCTAGGTGACGTCGAACACCTGGTACATGCCATCGACGGCATGCGGGTATCCGGTGCTGAAGGGGAGCATGCACACCGCCAGGTAGTGGCCGGGCGGCAGATCGACGTCCAGCCAACTGGTGTGTCCTGGGGCCAGGATGCCGATCGCCGCCACCGGCTGATAAACGAACTCCGGCAGGTCCGGCGGCGGGGTGGCATCCTCCGGCAAGGACATCAAGACCTCCAGCAGATGCGCGAACGACTCCTGCGTAATCTCTGGCGCAACCGGCAGGATCGCCATCTCGTGGCTCATCGCGCCGGCGTTCGTAATCTTCCAGCGTCCAGCGCCGCCGCGGAACGCCGTCTCCGGGAGATCGAACGCCATCTCCCGCAAGGTCACCGTCAGGTCCGCCGCCGGTTCCGCGGCGGCGGGAGCATCGCCGTCAACCGTCAGCGTAACTGGCTCGCGGCCGCTGATCGGATCGAAGAGGAGGTAGCGGCCGGGGGCCAGATCGATCACCCCGGAGACGCTGCTGCCGGGTGCCGGCCAGTCGGGGGCGCCGACGAAGGCGATATCCTCGAAGGCGAGATCGTCCGTGCCATCCTCGGACTGGAGGAAGGCCCGGTACTGAGCGTCGGTGATCTCGTCCGGAATCTTGCCGAGGCCGAAGTGACTATCGGTGGCGGTTCCGCTATTCGAGGCGATGACGTGGTAGCGCCCCGCCGGCAGCGGCTGGGCGACCTCGAACCCGGTGTCGGTCAGCGTGATCGTCAATTCCGGCAAGCCATCCGCCGCCTCCGCTCCTGGCGTCGCCTGGGCTGCCCTGGTCAATTCCGGCCACGCCATCACCGGCACAAGGGCTCCCGCGCACTTCAGGAAAGATCGTCGAATCATCCCGTTTTCCTCCGTTTGTTTCACCGGCTATTGACACCGTTTGTGATTGGCAGCCATCTTCTCGTGTGAACAGGAGAAAGACTATTGGTAAAATTACTCATTTCCAGCGCCTGCCGAACCCTCATCACGATCCGGTCCGCACGGGCGCCCGTTCCGTCCCAGCGGTCGCGCATCCAGCCTTCGGTGTCGGTGTGCAATTCGTCAGCGACTTCCGTATGATCGCTACACAAGGCGTGACGGGATTCACGAACATGGCATTCGCCAACCAGCTTGCGACGCGAGCGCGTGGTCCTGACGACTATCGCCAGCGGCCGCAAGGCGCGGAGAATGTCGCCCATGGCTCGCTGCCGCACAGCGAGAGCGGATGTGTTGCTGTTACGGTGAGGGTATCGGCATGACCGAGGCGATCGTCGCCATGATCCCGATGATGCTTGCCGCGGCATTGGTGCCCGCCCCGATCATCCTCGTCCTGATGCTGTTGCGCGGCTCGGGAGGGTTGGCGGCAGGTGCCGCCTTCGTTGCGGGCGTAACCGTCGTCCGGCTGGTGCAGGGTGCTCTCTTCGGCTTCATTTTCGAGGAGGCGATGGCTGGGCGGAGCGCCAGTGGGCCGGGGCCAATTGCGGCGACGCTCCTGGTCGTTGTCGGCATCCTGCTCTGGATCACGGCGGTAAAGACCTTGCGCAAGGAGGAGGACCCCGATGCGCCGCCATCGAAGTGGTCGGCCATGCTGCGCACTGCCTCTCCTGCGCTCGCCTTCGGTATGGGTCTGGCGCTGCAGAGCCTCGCCGCGAAGCAGTGGGTCTTCACCCTTGGCGCGCTTGGCATCCTCAGCGAGGCCGCGCTCACCGAGTCCGAGTTCATCATCGCCTATCTCGTGTTCGTGCTCGCCGCCGAGGCGCTGCTCCTCCTGCCGGTGCTGGCGATGCTGGTGGCGCGAGACGCCGCGGCGCCGGTCCTCGAGAGCATCGGCGCCTGGATGGAACGGAACAACCGCGCGATCAAGATCGCGGTCTCGGTCATCTTCGGCACCTACTTCCTCTGGAAAGGGCTCTCCGCTCTGGTCGGATAGACTTCCCGCAGGCTCGACCCGCAGCCCCCCGCGGAACGACGTGGCACCGGGATTGCGGGTCGGCATCACCGGGACGTTCGCTATTGCAACTCCTGACTCCCGACTCCCGACTCCTGACTCCCAACTCACGAATCATGACTCGCTACCGATGACCGACACACCACCAGCATCACGTCAAGCGGCCCTGGAGCAGATTCACCGGGAGATCGCCGCCTGCACCCGCTGTGTCGAAAGGGGCTTCATCCCGACCGCGCGGCCGATCTTTCGTGGCCATGTCGGGCAGCGGTTGATGATCGTCGGGCAGGCGCCAGGACCGACCGCCGGGGAGCGGCCGCTGCCGTACACCGGCGCGACCGGCAAGACGCTGCAAGGGTGGCTGGCTCGCGCCGGGTTGCCCCCCGGCGCCCTGCACGAGCGCTTTTATCTGACCAGTCTCACGAAATGCTTCCCCGGCAAGGCGACGGGTGGCGCGGGCAAAGGGGATCGTCCCCCGTCCGCCGCCGAGATCGCGCTGTGCGCATCGCATCTCGATCACGAGATCGCCCTGGTGCGACCGCGAATCATCGTCTCCCTCGGCCGGCTCGCCGCCGAACGACTCGATCCTACGGCGCGTCGTCTCCCGCTCGCCGCGCTGGTCGGCAGCGTCCGCCACGCGGCGCGCGCCGGTCACTCGTTCGCCCTGATCCCCCTGCCTCACCCCTCGGGCGTCTCCCGTTGGCTCAACGAACCTGCCCATCAGGCACGACTGACGGCAGCACTGGAGTTGCTGAGGCGAGAGGTCGAGGAGGCGAGCAGTCGAGACGGCGAGACGGCGAGAAGTGAAGCATTCAGCAAGGGCGCTCGAGGAGTAGAAATGACCTCAACCGCCGCACGAAGCCCCTCTCCCGTTTCGCGGGAGAGGGGTTTGGGATGAGGGTCAGCGCGAGGAGACCGGAACAATACCGACCCGAAACTCGCATCGTCGCCAACCCACCTGACACCAGTGCCACGTTAGTCTTGACATGGTGCCAAATTGATGCCATAGTGGCATCATGAACCTGCAGCGGTACGTTGACCATCTTCGCCAGGAACTGCGCATCGCGGCGGAAGCGGGAGGCGATGACGCCCGCGCCCTGGCCGAGCGCCTCTCCGCGCCGCTGGACGCGGCGGTCCGCCTGACGTTGCTCGACGCGCTGGCGACCGCCGCCGACGAGATTTCGCGCGATCTCGCCCCCGGCGCGGTCGAAGTGCGGTTGCGCGGGTTGGAACCAACGTTCGTGGTCACCTCGTCAACCGCCGCCGACTCCGGGGAGGAGGCCGACCACGACACCAGATCCGCACCCCCTCGCCCCATTGAAACAGAGGATGGCGGCGCGGCCCGGATCAATCTTCGTCTCCCCGAATCGCTGAAGGTTCGTGTCGAAGAGGCAGCCCGCGGCGAGCACATTTCGATCAATGCCTGGCTGACCCGAGCGGTCGCCGCCGCGCTTGAAGATGGCGAGCGGGGCCGACGCTCCGGACGGGGCGGTCACGGCGGCCAGCGTCACACCGGCTGGGTGCGCTGAGCCCAGCCACCCATTCCTACCTGAAAGGAACGACCATGCCAACATTCGACACCCCGAATCCCATTTCTGCCACGATCGACATCGCTGCTGGCGACATCCGACTCCGCGCGAGTGACCGCGCGACGACGGTGGTCGAGGTTCACCCCAGCAATGCGGCCCGCGCGGACGATGTGCGCACGGCCGAGCAGACCCGGGTCGAGTATCGCGATGGCGCTCTCTTGATCAAGACTCCCGAGGGTCGTGGCTTCTTTGGCCGGGGTGGATCGGTCGATGTCACAGTCGAACTACCGGCTGACTCACACCTGCGCCTCGATGCCGCAAGCGCCGATTTCCGCGCCCAGGGCCGGCTGGGCGAATGCCGGGTGAAGATCGCCTCGGGCGATGTGCAGATGGAGCAAACCCACGCCTTGCGCCTCTCGGTGAGCGATGGCGACATCACCGTTGGTCACGTCGCGGACCAGTGCGAGGTCTCCTGCGCCTCCGGCGATGTCCGCATCCGTGAGATCGATGGTCAGGCGACGATCAAGAACACCAACGGCGAGACCTGGATCGGTGAGGTCGGCGGCGAGCTGCAATTGAACGCCGCGAACGGCGACATCAAGGTCGATCGCGCCCAGACCAACGTGCGCGCCCGTACCGCCAACGGCGATATCCGGCTCGGGGAAATCGCCCGCGGCGCGGTCCTCGTCGATACCGCTTCCGGTGAAATCGAGATCGGCGTGCGGCAGGGGAGCGCCGCGTGGCTCGATCTGGTAACCATCTCCGGCCACGTCCGGAATACCCTCGAGTCGACCGACGGGCCCGCGTCCGGCGAGGAGACCGTCGAAATTCGCGCCCGCACCGCGTCCGGGAACATCGCCATTCGCCGCGCCGCCAGCAATCAACAGGCGGCCGGGGTCCGCCAACCTGCCTGGAATGTGGGGCAGCCACCGATGAGCGACGCCTACACCCCGTTCAATCCCTGAGGGCATGCACCGATCTGACTGAGCCCCTGCGACGGGGTCGGCGGCAACGAGCGGCACTCGTGTCGTCCCGAGGAACGAGGGACCTCGGAGTCAGTGCGCCGCGACAAACGCTGAGATTCCTCGCGCTGGCGCGGAATGTCACCATTCTCGCGCGACGCCATACGCGATATCAGTCCTCGCCCTGTGCCGCCGTGTAGGCCGCTTCACCATCGAACTGCTGCAAACGCTCGATATGCATCCAGCGATGTTCCTGCCCCAGCCGGTCGAGCAGGACCAGGATGTCGGCGCTGGTCGGTGCGGCGCCGTTGCGCCCGAGGAAGCGGCAGCGCCAGTGATCCACACAGGCGGTGATCGCCCCCGTGGGCGGGTAGACCTTGGTGCCACGATTGGAGATCATCTTCAGCGCCAGCGGGGTCTCCGCTGCGATCGCCTCGACGCTACGGCCGAGTGATTCCGCGTCACCGTCCCACTCCACGAAGATGTCCACTCCGACATCGGCGCGAGTGGCGGGCGTCGTCGGCTCCGGTAGCAGTGGCGCGGCGGGAACGCGGACCGCCTGATACTCCCGCCCGGCGGGCAACGTCGCCCGCGGACCGAGATTGGCGATGACCTGGTCGGTGAAGGCCACCGTGCCGACCCCGTCATCTCCGGCCACATCGCGCGTGGCGACGCCTTCCGCCAACGTGGCGAGCAGCGCATTCTCCACCCGGGAGGCCACAGCGAACGCGCCGATGTGGCGGAGCAGCATCACCGCGGAGAGGATCATCGCCGTCGGGTTGATGACATCGCGGCCGGCGTGCTTCGGCGCGGACCCGTGCACCGCCTCGAAGATGGCCACCCGCTCGCCGATATTGCCGGAAGGCGCGAAGCCCAGCCCGCCGACCAGCCCGGAGGCGAGATCGCTCAGGATGTCGCCGTTGAGGTTGGTGGTGACGATCACCCCGAACTGCTCCGGGCGCTTGACGAGTTGGTGAGCGCAGTTGTCTACAATGATGTGGTCCGTGGTGATCTCGGGATACTCCGGCGCGATCTCGAAGAAGATCCGCTGCAGCAACCCCTCGGTCAGTTTCATGATGTTCGACTTGGTGGCGCAGGTAACGTGGTCCCGCCCCTCCGCCCGCGCCAGTTCGAAGGCGAAGCGGACGATTCGCTCGCACCCCGGCCGGGTGATCAACTTCAGGCATTGCGCCACGTCCGGGGTCTGCATGTGCTCGATCCCGGCGTAGAGGTCCTCGACGTTCTCGCGCACGATCACCAGATCGATACCGCGGCCGAAGTACGGCGTCGGCACCCCGGGCAACTCGCGCACCGGACGCACATTGGCGTACGTCTCGAAGAGTTTGCGCAGGGTCACGTTCGCGCTCTTCTCGCCGAAACCGACCGGCGTTTCCAGCGGTCCCTTCAGCACCAGTCCGGTGCGCTGAATCGAGGCGATCGTCTCGGCCGGCACACCCGAAAGGATGCCAGCGTGGAAGACACTCGCCCCGGCCACCTGCTCGTCCCAGATGATCGGCGCCTCCGCCGCCGCGAGGACACGCCGCGCGGAGGCGACCACTTCTGGCCCCACGCCGTCCCCTGGAATCAGCGTCCCCGTGACGGTCCCGGTTCCTCCTGCACCCATGTCCGTATCTCCTCCAGCGCGCGGCGCCAATTTCTCGATGATGACACGTGCCGGAACAGACCGGCTGATGCCGGGACTACCGACCCGGCATCAGCCCCATCGACCGACGGCAGCGAGGCATGAGTCTTGTATGGTGGATCGTCGGCGGTGAGATTGCATGCCAGATTCCGAAACCCTGCGGGTGATCGCGAACGGCCGAGAACCACGGGACAGAAGCCTACAGCCAGCGGCGCGCCTGGGCCAGACGATGGCGCGGCGCCATCGTCTGGTGGTCGCGCTCTGGGCGCTGGCCGTTGCCGTCAGTCTCCTGTTCGTCCCCCGTTTCCACGCCAAGGTCACCGGGCCGTCGTTCGATGTGCTGGGCAGTGATTCATACCGGGCGCAACAGGTCCTCGATACCCGCTTTGCCCAACCGTTTGCCGAGCAGGATCTGATCGTCTTCCAATCGGACACGCTCCTCGCTGACGATCCCGCATTCCGGACCGTGGTCGCTGATGCCCTGGAACAGGTGCGGGCGCTCCCTGGCGTCGTCACCGTCCACTCGCCATACGATCCCAGCGGGGAAACGCTGATTTCGCTCGATCGGCACGTCGCCACGGCGCTAGTCGGGCTGGACGGCTCCAACGCCGAACGACAGGCGCTGGCGCCGGTCCTGACTCGGACCGCGCTCGGCGCCGCCAGTCCCCAAGTCAGCGTCTACGTGACCGGTCCCTCGCCCCTGATCGCCGAACTGGTCGAGCAGGAGCAGGCGGATCTGGCCCGCGCCGAACAACTCGGTCTCCCGGCGGCGCTGCTGATTTTGCTGATCGCCTCGGGCACGGTCGTCGCGGCAGGGTTGCCGCTGCTCCTCGCCGGTTTCGGGCTCCTCGTCACCTTCGGGCTACTCGGCGCGGCGGCGCACCTGACCGATCTCAACCTGTTCGTCCCGAACATCGCGACGATGATCGGACTCGGCGTGGGGATCGACTACGCCCTCTTCGTCGTCAACCGCTATCGGGAAGAATTGGCGGAGGGAACGCCCCCCGCGGCGGCGGTCACGATCGCCACCGCCACCGCCGGCCGCACGGTCTTCTTCTCCGGCGGCACCGTCCTTCTCTCGTTGGCCGGTCTGCTGTTGGTCAACGCGCGCATCTTCCGCGAACTCGCCTTCGGGGCCATGACCGCGGTGGTGGTGATGATGCTTGGCGCACTCACCCTCCTCCCCGCGCTGCTCGCCTGGCTCGGCCCTCACGTGAACGCGCTGCCCCTCCCCGGCCGGCGATTACGCACCATCAGTTTCGGCGGCAGCCGCTTCTGGGAGCGCTGGGCCATGGCGATCATGCGCCGCCCCTGGCTCTGGACCGGCGTTTCGATGCTGATCCTGCTCGCCCTCGCCGCGCCGGTCGTCCGGCTCGATCTGTCGCTCGATACCGGCTCCAACGCGATCGAGCAGCGCTCGGCGACGGTCGGCCGCGAAATCCTGGAGCGGGAATTCAACGAGGGACGCATCTCGCCGCTCCAGATCGTCTACATCAGCGAGGACGGTCCGCTCGACGACGCCGACCTCGCGGCGATCGCCCGTCTCTCCGACCTGCTAGCGAACGACTGGGCGGTGGTGGAGGTAACCTCGGTGACCACGCTGCTCGATCGTTTCCTCGGGGGTCACTCGACGGAGAACCTGGCGCTTGCCGCTGGGGTGCCGCAAGCGGTGGAGGTCGCGAGCGGATTGATCAATCTCGGCACCGGCGGCGACGTCGCCGTGATCCGCGCCGTGCCCCGCTGGTCACCCGACAGCCGGGGGCCAATCGAGCTGGTGGGGCGGGTGCGAGAGAAAATGGCGCCGAGCGTGATCGACCCGGCGCGGGCTGAAGTTCTGGTCGGCGGGCTGAGCGCGCAGATTCTCGACATCACGACCGAATCGCAACGGAAGCTGCCGCTGGTGGTCGGGGTCGTCGGGGCGATGTCCTTCGTACTGCTGATGCTGGTCTTCCGCAGCATCGTCTTGCCGATCAAGGCGATCGTGATGAACGCGCTGGGGATCACCGCGGCCTACGGCTTGCTGGTGATCGTCTTCCAGGAGGGCGCGGGGGCACGGCTGTTCGGGTTCAACCCGACAGGCTCGATCCAGGTCTACTTGCCGCTGCTCACCTTCGCTGTGCTCTTCGGGCTGTCGATGGACTACGAGGTGTTCCTCCTGGGGCGGATCAAGGAGGAGTGGGAGCGAACGGGTGACAATCACCTCGCGGTGGCGCGCGGCTTGCAACGGACCGGAGCGGTGATCACCACGGCGGCGGCGATCATGGTCGTCGTCTTTGCCGCCTTCACCTTCGCCCGGTTGGAGGAGGTCAAGCAACTCGGCTTCTCGCTCGCGGCGGCGGTGCTGATCGACGCCACGCTGATCCGGGTGATCCTCGTACCCGCGGCGATGCAACTGATGGGCCGCGCCAACTGGTGGCTACCCGCCTGGCTCGACCGCCGCCTGCCGCGAGTGGTGCTGGACGAGGAGTAGACGAGGCGAGAAGACGGCAAGACGATGAGTCGATGAGTCGAGGAGTCGAGGAGTCGAGGAGTCGAGAAGAGGATCGTCGTTCTCCTGACTCCTGACACCCGACTCCCGACTCCCGACTCCTGACACCCAACACCCGACACCCGACACCCGATGCCCGCACCAGCGGAGCAAGGAGAAGACCATGACCGATCGCGAACGTGCGTCCAACGTGACCAACGCGGAAAACAGCGCCGAGTCGGAGCCGCGCCAGCCACCGACGCTCTCCGAAGCCGAGGTCGCGGCGATCACGGAAGAACTCGCGGTCGAATCGCTGATGGAAGAACCGCCACAGGGATCGCTCTCGATCATCAGCGACGATGACGTGCCGGGCGAGCCGGGGTAGTCCAGCGGTGGATCGACCGCGCCTTGTCACGGAGCGGCTGGTGTTGCGCCTCGGCGAGGCCGGGGATGTCCCGGCGCTGCTCCAGTTTCACGCCGAGAACGCGGCCTTCCTGGCGCCCTGGTCACCGCGGCGGCCGGACGATTTCCTGACCGAGGCGTACTGGCAGCGGGAGGTCGCCCGCTGCCACGCCGAGTTCGCGCAGGACCGCTCCGCCCGCTTCTGTTTCTTTTTGCGAGACGCGCCGCTCACGCCGATCGGGCATGTCAATCTCAACAACATCCACCGCGGCGCCGCGCAGTACTGTGATCTCGGCATCTTGCTCGGCGAGCGCTACCAGGGACAGGGACTGATGAGCGAGGCGGTACGCGCCGCCATCGAATACGCCTTCACGTCGCTGAAATTGCACCGGGTCAAGGCGTGCTACCTGCCGGCCAACACCCGTAGCGCCCGGTTGCTGCACCGGCTCGACTTCGTCATCGAGGGGTACGCGCCGCGATACCTTTTCATCAACGGCGACTGGCAGGACCACATTCTGACCAGCCGAATCAATCCGGATTGGAACCCCTGAGAACGTCACGCGTTTCTTCGGCGTTCGAGTCCGTTCCTCCCCGATTTTCATCCCTCCTGTTCTTGCCGTCGATGATTCAGCCACCTGACGGGCGGCGATCCCGAACTGGGAACATGACTCCTGGTAGCGGCAGCACTGTCCAGCCAGGAAGCCTATTGGAATCTGGCGACTTGCCATGTTAAGAATAGATGGGACTCCGCAACCGGGTCGATCGGGAGGACGCATGGAAACGGCCATCATGAAGCGTCGGGATGTCTTGCGAGCAGCGGCGCTCGCCCCGGCGCTCCTCGGCGGATCGGAAGTTACCGCTTCCGCTCCATTCTCCGGGAAGAACCTGATCATCTTCATAACCGATCAACAGCGGGCCGCTCAGCACTTCCCGCCGGGGGTGGGAGAAACGGAATCTCCCCGGTTGGACGCGGCTGCGCCGGAACGGCGTCTCCTTTTCCCGCGCGTTCTGCAGCACCTGCATGTGCTCACCCAGCCGGGCCAGCCTGATGACCGGGCTCTTCCCCGCCCAGCATGGGGTCACCGATACCCTTGCCCTGGGTCCGAGCGGGACGGGACAGCAGGTTCTGCCCACGAACCTCCCCAATCTGGCGACGGTCATGTCCGAGGCTGGCTATGAAGTCGTCTACAAGGGAAAGTGGCACCTCAGCAAGCCTCAAGGTGATCCCGATGACGATACCTGGCAGCCGAGCGACGTCGCGCGCTACGGCTTCAGCCGCTGGAACCCGCCGGACGCCGGGGAGAACCAGGACATCGACCAGTTCGGTGGCGGCAACGCCGACAACGACGGCCGTTTCATGGAAGATCGCCAGCAGGAAGGAGCGCTCGACTACCTGCGCGGCGCGGCAGCGGCACAGCAGCCCTTCTGCCTGGTGGTGTCGTTGGTCAACCCGCACGATGTTCTCGCCTACCCCTCGACCTGGCGCGACGGCGGCTACGAAGGTCGGAAGTGGTTGCGGGGCAGCATCGATCTCCCGCCCAATCAGAACGACAATCTGCGCACCAAACCGACGGTTCAGCGCGAAATTCTGGTGACGCTGGCGGAAGCCCTCGGGCCGCTGCCGACGCGCACCCAGCAGCGCAATTACCTCAATTTCTACGGCAACGTCCTGAAAGAGGCGGACCGCCATCTGGTGGAACTCCTCGACACCCTCGATGAAACCGGGCTGACCGACAACACGGTGATCGTTGCCACATCGGATCACGGCGAGATGGGTCTCTCCCACGGTGGTCTGCGCCAGAAGGCGTACAACGTCTACGAAGAGACGCTGCGCGTCCCGCTGGTCTGGTCCAACCCGGCTCTCTTCCCCAAGCCCCGGGTCGCGAAAGCGCTCGTCTCCCATGTCGACCTGTTGCCGACACTCGCCACGCTCTTCGGCGCGTCAGATCGAGGGACGTCGTGGCAGGGAATCGATTACTCAGCGGTCGTGCAGCAGCCGACCCGCAAAGGACCGCAGGACTATGTCGCCTTCACCTTCGACGACCATCCCGACTTGCTGGCGGGCGACACCCGCATCCGCTGCATCCGCGAGGGACGCTACAATCTGGCGCGCTATTTCGACGCGGACAAGCCAAACCTGCCGGACCAGTGGGAGATGTACGACCTGAAAGAGGACCCGCTGGAGATGGTCAATATCGCCTATCGCGGCTACCGGCGAACGCCGAAACAGCAAGCCCAGCTCGATCGGCTTCGCACCAAACTCGCCGAGGTGGAGCAGACGCGTCTCCAGCCGCTGTGAGAGCAGGTCTATCCCGGTCTACCAACGACGGTGTGAACTGACAGACGCTCCGAACCCAATTCCCCGCTCCAAACGCGGGGGCGAGGAATTGGGAACTTGGGAACTGATGCCGTCCCTCCGCATCTCTCTGGACATCAGCAAACGGGCTACTCCGCTTCGGACGGCCCCACGATGAAGACCAGGGCCACGGCGGGTTCCTGACCATCGTTGCGCAATTCTCCGCTGACGTTACCCGGAACATAGGCGGCATCGCCCGGCTCGAGTGTGACCGCCGTACCTGCCTCTTGCTCCTTGACCACCCCGGAGACATTGCCGCTTCCTTCGGCCGCCATTAACCCCTCGAGCAATCCATCTCCCCGGGTGAGGGTCCACGCCGCGTCGACATCAACCACGATGGCGCCTGATTCGACGATCAGCATGCCGCTGCTGGGATCATCAGCACGAATCGGCAACGTCGCGCCAGGATCGATGGTGATGCGGATAGCGGTCACATCAGCCTTGCTCGGTAGATCGACACCCATGGCAAGGCTAATGGGATCAAAAGCAACACCTGCCTCGCTCATGGCCTCGTCGGCCGCTGGGGTCGCATCCTGGGCGCGGGCAGCGCCAGACCACGCCGTCATGGTCAGCCCGAGCGTGAGCAGAACAAACACCGAAAGCAGCCGCAGATGTCGGTTCATAATCCGCTCCTCCTGGTACTGGTATGCCGGCGCCCTGCCAGCGAGAAGGCGGGATCATACCGTATATTGGGACAGTTCACGATGCGGTCCCGCATCCAAACCGCTCCTCCATCCGGTCCAGATAGGAGAAGCCATCGACATGTCAGTTGCGATGATGGGCTAATCCGCGGCCGCGGCCGCGCGCCAGCCGAATTTCTCCTCGCTGAGGCGGGTGATGTGCCGGCCGATCGGGATGGCGGAGGTGGCGGCGGGCGAGGGCGCGTTGAGGACGTGGATCGAGCGCGCGGTCTCCCCGATGAGAAAATCGTGGACCATGGTTCCGTCCGGCAGGACCGCCTGGGCGCGCACGCCGGAGCGGTACGGCAGCAGATCGGCGAGTTCCAGTTCCGGGCAGTAGCGGCGGCAAAGTGCGAGGTAGCGCCGCTTGGAAAGGGAGTTGGCCATCTCCTGGATGCCCGATTTGAGATTCGTCTGGATCACCTTGCGGAAGCCGGGGTAACGGGCCATCTCGGCGAGATCGCGGGTATTGACGGTGCGGAAGCGATACCCCTCGCGGGCGAAGGCCAGGACCGCGTTCGGCCCGACAGTCACGTAGCCGCCGATCATCCGGGTGAGGTGCACGCCGAGGAACGGCAGCGCCGGATCAGGCACCGGGTAGATGAGGTGGTTGACGATGTCGTCCTTGTCCGCGCCGAGGCGGTAATACTCGCCGCGAAACGGCACGATCCGGAACTCCGTCGGCACGCCCCCCAGCTGCGCGATGCGGTCCGCCTGCAAGCCCGCCGCCGCGATGACATGCCGCGCGCGAATCGTCTCCCGCGCCGTCTCCAGCGCAACGCCGTTCGCCGACTCGGTGATTCCCGTCACCTCGGCGCCGGTCGTCACCACTCCGCCCCGCTCGCGCACGACATCGGCCATGGCCCGCGCCACCCGAGCGTAATCGACGATGCCGGTAGTCGGGGAATAGAGACCGCCAAGGGAGCGGATATGCGGTTCGCGCCGGGCGATCTCGGCGCGGTCGAGCCGCTCGATGACGATGCCGTTCTGCACGGCGCGCTCGTACAGGGCGGCCATGCGCGGCAGTTCGTCAGGATCGGTCGCGACGATCAGTTTCCCGCACTGCTCATAGGGAATCTCCCGCTCCCGGCAGAAGGCGATAGTGGCGGCAACCCCCTCGCGGCAGAAGCGGGCCTTGAGGCTCCCTGGCTGGTAGTAGACCCCGGCATGGATGACGCCGCTGTTGCGCCCGGTCTGATGCTGGGCGAGCGCAGATTCCTTCTCCAGCACCGCCACCGCGATCCCCGGAAAGCGCTCCGTCATCTGCATCGCCGTCGCCAGTCCGACGACGCCGCCACCGATCACCGCCAGATCGAAATCCGCCATCAGGTTCTCCGGGTCGTCAGCCGTTCCCGCCTTTGCCCGAAGTGTGTCGCCTTCGGCCCGGTCGTGGCAACTTCGTCGGCGCTTCGTCACTATCAGATGTCGCGGTCTCGTAGCAAACAATGGAGGGGCACGGCATGCCGTGCCCAGAATTGGACGAAAACGCGTCCCGGTCCGCGGAACAATGCCTGGGGAATTGGGCACGGCGTGCCGTGCCCCTACCAATGAAGGTTCGCGTCGCCACCGAATCGGTGTGTGCTTGCGCTACGGCGCGGGCGTCGCCATGCCCAGGATGCCTTCCGGGCCGATCAGGAACCCGAGGAAGACGACCGGCTCGTCGCCGTCGTTGCGGAAACCACCCGCGACATTGCCCGGGATGTACGCGGCGTCGCCGGTCTCCAGGGTCACTTCATCATCCGCCGCGACCGTCTCCGGCAGCGCCATGCCATCCGCACTCGCCTCCCGCGCCGCGGCATGAGTGACGCTCCACGCTTTGGAGGCGTGCACGGTCAGCGACCCCGACTCGACGATGAGCATGCCGCCCATCGGATCGTCCGGGGTAAAGGGCGAGTCCATCCCCGGTTGTAGGGTGAGGCGGACCATGATCAGATCGGCTGGAGAGAACGCCTCCACGCCGCTGGCCACGGTCAGCACTTCCGCCGTCCCCGCTTCCGGTGGCATCGCCTCCTCGCCGGTGGGGGTCGCCTCCTGCGCCCGCGCCGCGCCGCACCAGGCGGCCATTGTCAACGTGCAGATCAGGACCAGACCGATCGAGAACCTTCCGGCGCGTTGCATCACCATCTCCTTCGCCCGTTTTCGCCCCCCCAGAACGTGATGGGTGGCAACATCATACGTCCTCGCGCAAGCGCCACCCGGCCGGCACCCGTCAGCCACAACCGCGCCGATCAGTTTGACAGACGACGGCCGGGGCGGCAGAGTGAAGGAGACGGGCGAGCACCACCGATGGCGTCTCGCGAACGGAAGGAACCGCCATGACCGCCTCCGACATCATCCTGACGACCTGTCCGCGCGATTGCTACGACGCCTGCGGCATCGTGGTCCGCGTCAGGAATGGGGAGATTTTCCAGGTTCGCGGCGACCCCAACCACCCGCTCAGCCGTGGCGCGCTCTGCGTGAAGTGCTCGACCGGCTACAACAACGAGTGGCGCGATCCCAGCGTCCGTCTCACGCGGCCACTCCGACGCAGCGGGCCAAAAGGAAGCGGGCAGTTCGCGCCAGTCGCCTGGGACGAGGCGCTGACCACCATCGCCGGACGGCTGCACGAGATCGTTGCCGATCACGGCGCGGCGACGATTCTCAACGCCCACTACAGCGGGACCCTGTCGCTGCTCGCCTACGCCTTTCCGATGCGCTTCTTCAATCGGCTGGGGGCGACCGAGGTCGATCCGGACAGCATCTGCAATCTGGCCGGCCACATCGCGCTCGATTACCTCTACGGCACCTCCTCCGACGGCTTCGATCCGCGCACCGTCGCCGCTGCCTCCTGCGTGATGATCTGGGGGGCCAACCCTGCCGCCTCGGGTCCGCATGTCTTCGAACACTGGTTCCGCCCCGCGCCCGGCACGAAGATCGTCGTCGATCCCATTCGCACCGACACGGCGAAGGCGGCCGATCTGCATCTGCAACCCTTCCCCGGCAGCGATGCCGCGCTCGCCTTCGCGATCCTTCACGTGCTGCGCCGGGACGATCTGCTCGATTACGGTTTCCTCGCTCGCTCCACCATCGGTTGGGATGAACTCGCGCCGCATCTGGACGCCTGCACTCCCGCCTGGGGCGAGCGGGCGACCGGCGTGCCCGCCGCGCTGATCGAGCGGGCGGCCCATGTCTACGGCAACGGCCCCTCGCTCCTCTGGTTGGGGCAGGGATTACAGCGCCAGCAGGGCGGCGGCAACGTGATGCGCACCTGTGGCCTGCTCCCCGCGGCGACCGGCAACCTGGGGAAACCGGGCGCCGGGCTGCTCTACCTCAACGGATTCGCCGCTCCGGAACCGGAGGCGGGATACCTCACCGCCGACCATCTCGCCCCGGGAACGCCCGCGATCAGCCACATGGACCTCGCGGAAGTTCTCGCCGATCCGGCGCGCGCGCGGGCCCTCTTCTGCTGGAACATGAATGTGGCCGCCTCGGCGCCGCGGCAGCGCCAACTGCGCGCGGCGCTCCGCCGCGACGATCTCTTTACCGTGGTGATCGATCTCTTCCAGACCGACACCGCCGATTACGCCGATATCGTCTTGCCGGCGGCGAGTTTCCTCGAATTCGACGATCTGGTGACGCCGTACTTCGCACTGATGCTCTCCGCGCAGGTCAAGGCGATGGAACCGCTGGGCGAAGCACTGCCCAATCAGGAGATCTTCCGGCGTTTGGCCCGCGCCATGGACTACACCGAACCGGAACTGTATGAAACGGACGAGGAAGTCATCGCCACGTTCGTCCGCGCTTCGGGGTTGGTGGAGGATTTCGCCGCCCTCGCCGCTCAGGGCAGCGTGCCGGTCTCCCCGGAGCCGCGCCTCCAGTTCGCCGACCTGACCTTCGCCACGCCGAGCGGGCGCATCGAAATCGCCTCGGACCGCGCCGAAGCGGACGGCCATCCGCGTACCCCGCTACCACTGACCGATCCGAAACCCGCCGCCGGTCGTCTGCGCCTCCTCAGCCCCGCCTCTACTTTCACCATGAATGACAGTTTCGCCAACGTCGCCAAACTCGCGCGCCGCGCCGGTCTCCCCTGGGTGGCGCTGCATCCGCAGGATGCGGCCGCGCGCGGCCTGGCGGATGGCGATGCGGTCGTGTTGGTCAACGACACCGGCGCGCTCCCGCTCCACCTGACCATCTCCCCGGACGTGCCGCCCGGCGTGGCCTTCTCTCCCAAAGGACGCTGGCCGAAACAGGAGGGGAGCGCTGCCAACGTCAACGTCCTGAACGACGGCCGGAAGACCGACATGGGCGAGAGTTCGAGTGTCCATAGCGTCGAAGTCGAGATCCGCCCAGCGGGCGCGGCGCGTCAATCTCCGTAAAGAATCTCCCCTCTCCCACTCATCGGGAGAGGGGCCGGGGATCAGAGCTCGCGCGGCGAAGGCACGTCATCTTCCGCATCAACCCTCAACATGGTAATCGCTGCTCGCCTCAACCGCCTCGCGTGAGAGAGGCCAGCACGGTATTGAGCAAGCACTCCTGGCGCAACTCGAACCCGAGCGGATCGGCGTTGTAATGGCGGGTCGAGACGAAGGCCACGACCACCTCATACACGGGATCGATCCAGACCAGGCACCCGGTCGCCCCACCGTGACCGTAACTGCCCGGAGAGGCGAGACTCGGGAAGTCACTGTTCTTGATCTCGAACCCGAGGCCCCACGGTCTGACGCCGGAGCAGGTGATGGCGTCGCCGGTCTGGTCGGTGGTCATCGCCTGCACCGTGGCGGCGGAGAGAAAGGGGCGCCCACCCGGCGCGAAACAGAGCGCGAACCGCGCCAGATCCGCGACTGACGCCAGCACGCCGAACGCGGGGTGCCCCAGTGCCAGCGCGTACGGCGAGTTGTACATCGCCCCAGCCGTGCCCGCGGCCATCGCGCCAACGACCCGCGCCGCTCGCGCGGTCTGCGCCGCATCCGGGGCAAGCGTGGTGTCATGCAGCCCCGCTGGCGTCAGCACCAGCTCCTGCACGAGTGCGGGAAAGGGCGTCCCGGTGACAGCGGTGGCGATGCGACCAAGCAGGGCATAGCCGAGATCGCTGTAGGCCTGCCCCTCGCCGGGCGGATACCGGAGCGGCGCGCGGTAGAGCAGATCGACCATTGCCGCCAAGGGTGTCTGCGCCTTCAGCACGTCCACCATATCCGGTGGTTCGTAGATCACACCCGCCGTGTGGGTGAGCAGGTGGCGGATCGTCGCCTGCTCCCGGCCATCGCCGTCGAAGTCGGGAAGGACGCTGCGCACCGGCGTCGCCAGAGCGATCGCGCCACGCTCCACCAGGGTCAGAATCGTCGCCGCCGTGTAGAGCTTGCTGATCGAGGCGAGCGGCCAGAGCGTCTCCGCGCCCGCGGCGCGGCCCGGCACCGCTTCCCCGGCGAAATGGGTAGCGATGATCTCGCCGCGGTGGGCAATCGCCAGCGCCGCCGCCGGCACCCCTTCCGCCGCGACGAAGCGATCGATCAGGTCGAAAGATGGTTGCATCGAGCCAGTGAGCCCGGTCACGGCCTTCTACTCGTCATCATCATCGTCGTCATCATCGCTGTCATCGTACCGATACAGAACGACCAGAGAGAGGTAGTCACCAAGAGGGACAGCCTGGAACGAGACGATTTGGGGCGTCCAGAGTTCGTCCGCGATCTCTTCCCAGGCGGCATTGATCGCCCTCGTCTGCTCGCTGGCCTCGGCATCGGCGCGCACATCCACCATGAGAAAGCGATAGGCCCATTCTATGTCGTCGTCCACCATCTCACCTCCTGACATGTTCGCCCCGTTCAGAGCACCGTGACTGTATTCCTGCACAGTATCGACCACGTTGCGTCAGGAGGTCGTCATTCGAGAGATCGCGACAGCGAGGCATCTCGACGGTGGAAACGGCTCGAGAAAACGCCGAGGTCCCTCCTGCGGTCGGGACGACACACGCTTCGTCCGTAGCTTCGCAGCGGGCGAGGCAGTCCTCGCCCCTACGACGACACGGCGTAGGGTGCGACGCCTGCGTCGCCCGCGCCCCCGACCACTCGGTGGAACGGTCCATGGATACCGGAAACAAGTCAACCGCTCGTCGCATCTCCCCGGTCACTCGGCCAGACCGCACCAGGCCACCATCATCGCCGCGAGGAGTTTGCACCCCTCGACCAGATCGTCGATCCGGACCGATTCCGCGCTGGAGTGCGCGCCGCTCGCGCTGCCCGGACCGAAGATCACCGAGGGGATCCCCGCCTCCGAGAACCAGGCGGTATCGGTGACCGCGACGAAACCGCCGATGTTCACTGGTTGCCCGAACGCTTCCAGGCACCCGACCAGGGTCTGCACGCCCGGGTGCTCTACCGGTGTATTGACTGGTGGGAAGGAGACCCCGCGCAATCCCCACTCGATCGTCGGCGGGTGCGCACGCAGCCACTCGTCCGTCTGCGCCACGCGGTGGATGTAGTCCTCGAACTCGGCGCGGACTTCCTCCGTCTTTTCGCTCGGCAGGTACTTGAGACTCAACTCCAGCGAGCAGTAGTCGGGCAGGGTCGAAACGGCGGTCATCACGTTCGGCATGCCGTCCTGACCGCCGCCGCTCCCCGCCGCCATCACGCCCGGGTTGATGGTGGTGATGCCCGGCGGCATCAGCGGGTGAACCTTGCGCACCGCCCAGGCCCGCTCCAGGTCCTGCACCGCGGCGAGAATTTTCGCGCCCTTCTCCAGCGCGTTGACCGCCGACCCCTGGCCCCCAGCGTGGACCGTCTTGTAGCGCAACGCGGAGTGCCCGCTGCGGCCGACGATCGTCACCCGCAACCACTCCAGTCCGCCCTCGACCGGGAAGATGGTCAGATCGGTCGGTTCCGCCACCACCGCGAAATCGGGCCGGTAGCCACGTTCGATGGTGGAACGGGTGCCGGGACCGCCGGTCTCCTCGTCGATGACCGATTCGATGAAGAGATCGCCCTTCAGTCGCAGACCGAGGCGGTGCAGGATCGTCGCGGCGTGGATCATCGCCGCCACGCCGCCCTTCATATCGCACGCGCCGCGGCCCCAAATCGCGCCGTCGTGAAGCTCCGCCCCCCAGGGATCGTGCGGCCATTCGGCCGGATCGCCCGCGGGCACGACATCGATATGCCCGTTCACCGCCAGCGAGCGGCCGCCACCCGCGCCGCGGATCGTCCCGACCAGATCCGGCCGACCCGGCAGCGCGTCCCAGCGATCGAGTTCGCACCCGATCTCCTGCAATGCCGCCGCCACCCGGTCTTGCACCGCCGCTTCGCCGCCCGGCGGCGTATCGACCAACTTCGGATTTTCTGAGGGAATGCGCACCAGATCCCGCACGAGCGCAATCAGCTCGGCCCGGCTGGCCTCGACCGCCTCGCTGATCCGGGTCGCGAGTTCCGCGGACAACACTGGCACATTGTCAGACACCGTCACTGGCTCCCCTTTGCTCATCAGGCGTTACGCCAAAAGGTGATCATCGTGGGCGCAACTATGGAGCCAGACCATCACTTGTCAAGCGAAATGGTCCGCTACGCCGCGGGGATTCCCGTGACGCTGTCAGGCAGATTGGCGAACGAGGTCACCGTGATGCGGGCGGTCTCCGGCCCAGGGGGAAAGGGGGATAGGGGGATAGGGGGATAGGGGGAACGCAATGATAGCGGCCAAAGCGATCACGGTCGTGCCTATTACTCGCGACCTCCCTTTCCCCCTTTCCCCCTTTCCCCCTTTCCCTCTCTCGCCTCGGCGTCAAATCCCGACTGGCCGATGATCGTCTGCGATTCGCTGCCTGCCTCGGTCTTGCCGACCTGAGCCAGTTCCTCCTGGACCCGATAACGAGCCGCCGGTTCTTCCGGCACGATCAGCGTTCACCGCGACCGCATTGGTTCCTTCCAGCAACGAACCAAGTTCGGCGGGACCGCATTCCGGCAGATCATCCATGGCCGATGCGATCACTCCGACCGGGGACACGGCTGTCGCGACCTGCGCACGTCACCGGCGCTGCCATCAGCATCCCAGGAAAGCCGCAAGAACGCGGACGGATCGTGCGGTTCAGAAGCGTTACGGATCGCCCTATTTTCCAGATTGCTCGCTCAAACACCGAATTCGCCACCGTTTCCCACGCTGCGCGGCACGGATTGTGAATTACAAACCATGAAATGCAGGGCTCTAACCCCCCTGCCGCACAGGTTGGTTTAGGGATGCTGTTAGCCGTGGGACTACCCGAAATTCACCACCGCGCGGCCGGTTGGTCACTGGCGACGGTGCTCGTCGTCGACGATGAACCAGCCGTTCGAGAGGTGGTCGCGTCACTGCTGGAAGAAGAGGGGTACGCCGTCCGCCGCGCGAGAGATGGACTCCAGGCGCTGGAAGCGATGAACGAGTCGACGATCGATCTGGTCGTGTCCGACGTTTCGATGCCGGTACTCGACGGACCGACCCTGGTGCGCGAGATGCGCTGCCGGGGCTATGTGGGGCCGGTCGTGCTGATGAGTGCCGTCTACGCCGATGTCGATCTGCCCGGCGTGCGCTTCGTGCCGAAGCCGTTCGACCTCGATCATCTCCTCGCCGCGGTCGAAAGGGCGCTGGCGACCTCCTGCTGAGAGGTCTCTCCCTCAGGCGCCCGGCGTTCCCGCGCCGGCTGATCGTTCTGCCATCCACGACTCCCATTTCGACTACCCGAATGAGCAGTTGTCAGCGCCGGCTGCACACGGTATCCATAACCGGTTGATTGCGTCTTGGCCCCACGCCGGGACGGGTGTTTCGTGTGAGGTTTCCTTCGCGGCGGCATGCAGTCCCCATCAGGTCATTCGCCAAATGGCCGCAACGGCCATCGATTTTCGCCCCCCAGTGAGACCGTCGTCCTCCGTGCCGGAGGGCGCTCCGGCGCACCCACCGGTTCCAGCAATGGCCCCGGCACAGGCCCGCTACGGCCTCGCGTGCCGCGGCGCGACGATGTTCGGGCCGTGGTCAACGGCGCGCGGCAGACGTGGCGCAGCATTGTCCGCGTCATGGGCCTGGTCTGGGCCACCAGCCCCCGCCTGACCCTGGGGCTGGCCGGGGCCTCGCTCTTCCAGAGCGTCACGCCCGCGGCCCAGGTCTGGCTCGCCGGCCGTCTCATCGATGAAGTCGTGGCCGGGGTGCAGGCGGGCGGGAGCGAGGAGCATGTCCGGATCATCGTTGGTCTGGCCGTGATCCAGTTGCTCCTGCTGCTCACCTCCAGTTTCCTGCAAACCAGCGCCAACATCTGCCAGCAGTTGCTCCAGGAACGGCTGGCGATCCACGTGCAACTGGAAATCATGCGCCACGCCGCCACGCTCGATCTCGCCGATTTCGAGAACGCCGAGTACTACGACCAGTTGCAGCAGGCGCAGCGGGAATCGGCGCGGCGGCCAGTGGAGATGGTCTCCGGGGTCTTCGGCCTGGGGCGCTCGCTGGTCACCTTCGCCACCATGGTCGCGCTGCTGGTCGGGCTCTCACCGTGGGTCGCCGCCGCCGCGCTCCTCTCGCCGATTCCGGCGTTCATCTCCGGTTCGCGCTACGGCTGGTGGGGCTTCCAGCAGATGCGGCGGCAATCACCGGTGCGGCGAGTGATGTCCTACCTGACCACGCTGATGACCACCGACGAGTACGCCAAGGAAGTCAAACTCTTCACCGCCGGCGACTATTTCATCGACCGCTACGATGAGACCGCGCGCGGCTACTACGAGGAGACGCGGCAACTACTGGTGCGGCGCTATCTGGCGGGCTTCGGCTGGGGCTCGCTGACCACCCTCGCCTCCTCCGCGACCTTTCTCTACGTGGCACTGCTGGCCGTGCGCGGGCAGGTCACCTTAGGGGCGCTGACCGTCTTCACCCAGGCGGCGGCTCAGGTGCAGGGCGCCTTCCAGGGGATTCTCGGCGGCGTCCAGTCGCTCTACGAGCACGGACTCTACCTCTCCACCCTCTACGACCTGCTGGAGCGGCAACCGCGCATCCAGGCTCCACCGCACCCGGCGCCGGTGCGCCGCCCCTTCCGGCAGGGCATCGAATTCCGCAACGTCAGTTACCGCTATCCCGGCCGCGAGGAACCTGCCCTGGAGAACGTCTCCTTCACCATCGAGCCGGGGCAGACCGTGGCCCTGGTCGGGCGCAACGGCGCCGGCAAATCGACCATCGTCAAACTGCTCGGTCGCCTCTACGATCCCGATGAGGGCGTCATCCTGATCGACGGCCGCGACGTGCGCGAGTATGACCCGGTGGAACTGCGCCGCGAGTTCGGGGTGATGTTCCAGGACTACGCCGCCTACCAGGTCACCGCGGGCGAAAACATCGGAGTCGGCAATGTCGACCGCGCCACCGACAGCGCCGCCATCGCCGAAGCCGCCGCACGGGCCGGGGCGGACGACGTGATCGCGAAACTGCCGGAGGGGTTCGCCACCACCCTCGGCAAGCAGTTCGAGGGGGGGCATCAACTCTCCGGCGGCGAGTGGCAGAAGATCGCCCTCGCCCGCGCCTTCATGCGCGACGCGCAGGTGCTGATCCTGGACGAACCGACGGCGGCGCTGGACGCCCAGGCCGAGCACGATCTCTTCTCGCGCATCAAGGCGCTCACCCGCGGCAAGATGGCGCTCTACATCTCCCACCGCTTCTCGACGGTGCGCATGGCCGACCGCATTCTCTTCCTCGAACACGGCCGCCTGGTCGAGCAGGGCACCCACGAGGAACTGATGGCCCTCGGCGGCCGCTACGCCGGGCTGTTCGATCTGCAAGCCGCGAGTTATCGGTAACTATCGGTCCTAATCGGGATTGGTACACTTTGGAAACTCGTCACTATCGCCAGGGAATCACCATGGTGCTGCACATCGAACAACCGGAAACCCTGCGTTTGGTCGAGCGTCTCACTGACCTTACAGGTGAAAACGCCGAGACAGCCGTGGTGGTGGCGCTGCAAGAGCGGCTCGAACGGCTGCAACACGCCGACGAGGAAGCCCGGGATCGAGCGGAACTCATAGCGATCGTCCACGAGTTGGCTGGTTACTTTCAAGAGGCGCCAGACATGGTGACCGACCACGGCGAACTGCTCTACGGCGAGGATGGATTGCCAAAGTGATCGTGGATTCATCCGCGATCGTTGCCATTGTTCGCGAAGAGTCATCGTGGGAGGTCTGTTTTGACGCTTTGCACGCCTCACCCACGCGACGAATATCCGCGGCGAATCTGCTTGAAGCTGCTATCGTGGTTGATCGCCTACCGAATCCACGCGCTTCTGTACGATTCGACGATTTCATCCGCCGCTTCCGTCTCGTTGTTGAACCTGTGACCCTCTCGCAAGTTATCATCGCTCGCGAGGCCCATGGTCGGTATGGTCGAGGAAGCGGCCACCCGGCGCGGCTCAACTTCGGCGACTGCTTTGCCTATGCGTTGGCGCTTTCCTACGACGAGCCGTTGCTTTTTGTAGGAAATGATTTCATTCACACCGACGTGCGGCGCGCCCTGGACTGACCATGTAAGCACGAGCAGCCTTTGGGTTGAAGATCGAGTCTACTCACAGAGGTCTGATCGAGATACGATGCAGGTCGTCCGCTCGCGTGATGGCACAAAACCGCGTCGGACATTGTCTGACATACCAGTGCTATCATTATGGTTGTGATCGAGGGCCCTTGTATTGAGCGACTGGTTTGGGATGACTGGAATCGGCTGCATATCGCAAAGCACACGGTTCGCCCTGATGAGGTGGAGCAGGTAATCGCCGGCAACCCGCTCGTGCGCGAAACGTACAAGCAACGTCTGCAACTCGTCGGCCAAAACCAATAGGGATCATGCTCTCGATCGTCATCGGGCCGGTTCCAGATCAGCCCGGCGATTACTACGTATTCAGCGCTCGTCCAGCAAGCCGCAAGGAGCGTGCTGCATACGAGCGAGAACGAGGATAGACCCTCCGATGAAAGAGCGGAAACCAACTGTCGATCTGGGATACCCGACTGAACCGCATGGTCGTATTCCTGCGTTTGCGAACGTCGAGGAGGAAGCTGCGTTCTGGGACACGCACGACTTCACCGACTTTCTGGACGAGTCCGTGCCAGTGGAGATCACGGTCGGTGATCACCTCGCGGACCGGCTGACGGTCCGGCTCGATCAAGCCGATCGGCGGGAATTGGCGCGACGGGCAAGATCGCTTGGCATCGGGCCATCGACCCTCGCTCGCATGTGGCTCAAAGAGCGATTGCGCCAGGAAACCACGGCAGAAGGGAGCGCCGCGTCAATTACTTGATGCCGCCAAGGTGTTGAAGTCCTCCTTTTCCGACCACTACCCCCGCGCCACCTCCGCCAGGTAGTGCGCGCGGTTGAGCGGGTTCGGACCGACGCGGGCGTGCGAAGGTGGATCCCCGCTCACGGGGATGTAGCCGGCGAACCCGGAGGTCCAATCGCCTTCACCGTGGGTGAGACCGGGGAGTTGCTGCTCGATGGCGCGCCATTCGGCGGTCGGGATTTCGCAGATCATGCGCTGCTCGGCGCCTTCGCGGTACGAGTTGCGGATCGTGGCGCGGGCGCTGATCAGCGCCCCGCAGACCGCGCCGAACGCCTCCACCGGCATCTCCCACTCCCGGTCATCTACCGGCTCGCAGACGGTGACGCCCGCCTCGCGCAACGCCGCCATCAGCACCAGCGGGGTGAGTTTGCGGAAATCGCCCGCGGTGCTCAGTACCGAACTGAACCCCGCCTGGGTGAGGGTGATCCGGCAGTCGGTCACCTCCCAGCCGTGGAGACCCTGCGCCAGCGTCTCGTGCACCGACTCCTCGATGGCGCGGTAAAAGGCCAGCGGCAGCGAACCGAGTTCGCGCTCGTACCGCCGGCCGCTGCCGATCGGCGCGGGTGCGATGCGGAATCCGACAGTGGCATGGAACGGGTTGTCGCCGCCCATGGCTTCGACCGCCTCGCCGGCGCCCAATGGCCGCTCGATGCAGATGGTCCGCGTCGGACCGAAATGGACGCGCAGCCCGAAATCGCGCGCCAGCGTCTCCGCGAGGACCTCCTTCTGCACCTCGCCGTAGAGGCGAATGGAGACCTCGCCCTGGTCGTTGCGCTGCCGCAGCGAGATGAAGGGGTCCTGCTCCGCCAGTTGCTCCAGCGCCGTCCGCATCCGGGTGATCTGCGCCGGATCGGCCGGGCGGACGATACTCTCCAGCGCCGGCGCGGGAAAGGCGGGCGCGAGATCGGGCGCCTCACTCCCACCATCGCCGATCCAGTCCCCAATCCGCGCCGAGCGCAGACCGTGCGCGATCACGATCTCGCCCGCGCGCGCGACATCAGGCACATTCGTCCCATTGCGTCCGAAACGATCGATCGCGGTGATCCGCTCTTCGCGGGTGACAACGTCGCCGAACGCGTCGCGCCGCCGCAACACCACCCGCTGTCGCACCGCGAGACTACCGGCAAAGAGCCGCGCGAAGACCAGTTTTTCTCCCGAGGGCCGGTACCCGATCTTGAAGATCGTGCCCACCGTGGGAGCACCCGCGTCCGCCGCTGCTGGCGGCAACCAGGTCTCCACTCCAGCGAGAAGGTCGCCCGCACCCGCCCCGGTGATCGCCGCCCCAAAGAACACCGGCACGATGTCGCCCGAAGCGACCTGCGACCTCAGTTCTGTCTCGAGATAGCCGTCGTCCAGATCACCGCCGGCACGGTCATAGGCGGCAATCACGTCGTTGTTCGTTTCCGCGAGGAGATCGATCAGCGTTTCGCGCCAGGCGGGATCGGCGCGGTTACACGGCGCCACCGTTGCCGCACGGTCACCCAGCGTCATTGGGGTGTTCATCGCCACCACACGTAGGCCGAGTTTGCGCCGCAGATCCGCCATCAGCGGTTCACCACGAGCGCCGAGGCGATCGATCTTGTTGACGAAGACCAGCAGCGGCAACCGGGCGGCGCGGATCGCCCGCGCCAGACGGCGCGTCTGCGGCTGCACCCCCTCCACCGCGGAGACCACCAGCACCACGCCGTCGAGCACCCGCAACGACCGCGCCACCTCGGCCACGAAATCGGCGTGACCGGGGGTATCGATGAGATTGACCGTGAGATCGTCGAGGTGAAAGGAGACGACCGCGGATTTGATCGTGATGCCCCGCGCCCGCTCCAGATCGAGGGTATCGGTCTGCGTCGTGCCCTTGTCGACGCTGCCGAGGGCGCGAATGACGCCCGTTTCGAAGAGAATGCGCTCCGTTAGGCTCGTCTTCCCGGCGTCAACATGCGCCAGAATCCCGATATTGATGATCGCCACACGACACACCTTGCGTAAAGAGGCTTCCGGACACTGGACTCTTCAGTGGCTGTCGCATGTGATGCTCCTTTGTCCTGGCGTGGACTAGATCGCTGACGGCTGATGCCCCGTTGCATCGCGCCGGTCCCGCGGTACGAGACCGGAGCATGGTATCAGGAATCAGCCGCGCGATAGGACATGAACGCGGGTTGCGACCGCTCCCGACACGGACCCAAGGCGTGTCCTCCCGACCGCAGGAGGGACCGCGGCGTCCGGGTGAACCGTCCACCATGATGAGATCCCTCGCGCTGGCCCGGCACGATGCGGCGTTAGCGCCCCTCTAACGAGCGAGCGGCCCCACCGGGACCACCAGCGCGCGATCGACCTCCGCGGGACTGCCCGCGCCGCAGAGAAGGAGATCGCGCTCGACCTCCGAGCGCAGCAGTTCCAGCACGTGCCGCACCCCGGCTTCGCCCCCGACCGCCAAACCCCAGTGCACGGAACGGCCGATCATCACCGCCCGCGCCCCCAGCGCCAGGGCGATGAGGACGTCCGTGCCGCGCCGGATGCCGCCATCGATCAGCACTTCGGCGCGATCACCGACCGCCGCCACGACCGCTGGCAGGGCGTCGATGGCGGCCGGCGCCTGATCGAGTTGGCGCCCCCCATGATTGGAGACCAGGATGGCGCGACAGCCGAATTCGACCGCGCGCACGGCATCACTGGGGTCGAGAATCCCCTTGAGCAGAATCGGCAGCGGCGAGAGCGAGGCCAACCAGTCGAGATCGTCCCAGGAGAGCGCCGGTTCGAACACGGCGTTGATCTCCGCCGCCGCCGTGGCCGCGCCGGAATCGGTCGGTGCGGCGAGATGGGCGGTGGTCACCCCCGCCGGCATGGCGAACTGCCGGCGTGCCTCGGCCTCGCGCCGTCCCCGCTGCGGCACATCGACCGTCACCACCAGCGCCGCGGCGCCCGCGGCGACCGCGCGTTCCACCAGGTCACGAGTGAGCCCGCGGTCGCGATAGACGTAGAGTTGGAACCACCATGGACCCGCTTCCCGCGCCACCTCTTCGATCGGGTAGGTCGATGCGGTGCTGATCACGCATATCGTTCCCGCGTTCTTCGTCGCCCGCGCGGTAGCCAGTTCCCCCTGATCGTGACTGAGCCGGTGGCGGCCGGAGGGGGCGACGAGCACCGGCAGGGCGATCTCCTGCCCGAGGACAGAAGTCGCCGTGGTTGCTTCAGACAGTCCGCGCAGCACCCGCGGCAGCAATCGCCAGCGGGCAAAGGCGGCGCGGTTGGCGCGCAGTGTCACCTCGTCCGCGGCGCCACCGGCGATGTACTCGAAACTCGCCTCCGGCAGGATGCTTCGCGCCGCCGCTTCGTACTCGTGCAGATTCAGCGGCAGCGCCGCATCGCCCGTTGTCTCCATCGTCTCCCACCGCCAACAGCCGCTGCAACGGTACGGGTCCTGGCGACGTGCCAGGTCGTGCGATCCGAGAGCGAGGTGCCACAGGGGTGTCATGCCGAGCCGTCGCGAGGCATCTCGTTCGTCAGTCTGCTGCCGACAAACGACGAGGTCCCTCGTTCCTCGGGACGACACACATGCCGCACACTGCTGAAGTATCCAGGACGCTTCGCCTTCGTGTTGCCACGAAGGTTCAGGCTATGACGGCAGAGTGACGCGGAGTCAGCGATGAGCCGGGCAACGTCTGTGCAACGGCGAACCGGGTGTCAGGCTCGCGTTTGCGCCGCGCTCAGCCGACGAGCACACTGAACTGGTACCCGAAGCCGCCGGGCGGGAGAGGGACGAACGAGCCTGGTGTGGGTTCAAAACATGCGATAGAGCCACACTTGGTATTTGCCATGCGCACGGCAACGCCACTACTGACTTCGGGATCGACCGGCGCCGGTAGTCGCAGCGCAAACGCATACGCGGTTCCTTGCGTCAGCTGCGGTGCGGAGGGGAACGCCGCGAACAGGATCGACCTCCCTGCAATCACGTCGCCTTTGGGAACGGTGACCGCGGCCAGCACATCGACGGCCGCGGCGGATGGCACCATCCCGTCGTTCGTCCGCACCAGTTGGACGAGAAAATCGCCGGCAAGATCGGGGTTGAAGACATCGATCGCCACGATCAGCGCGCGCAGCTTTCCGGACCGGGCCGGGATGAACACCTGCCCAAAACGGATCACGCCATCACCACTAACATAGAACGCATCGACCAGCGTGGGGCAACTGAAAGCCACCCGCAGCTGGTCAACGCCTGGAGGACAGGGTTTCCGCTTCTTCTTCTTGCCCGGCTTGCGTTTGGCCGTCGCCGCGGGGGAGGTGATGGCGAGCCCGGTGACCATCGCGGCGGTCACGAGCAGGTCACGGCGAGTGTCACGAAGCGTCGCGGCCATCTGGCCCAGGGTACGCGGCGATTTCATCATCTTTGCGGCCTCAATGAATCGCCGCTACTTCTATCATGCTCCGTGACGCGCGTCAATTTTCGCGACGCATCTCACGGCGACCTCCTTCTGCGCGGCGGGCGAGGGGTGCAACGGTCCGCGGCCAGCGACTCCCATCGTACGGTCAACCCGCTCCATGGTTGGCGGCACGCGGGCGCAACCAGCCACGACGCGCACGCGGCCGCAATGGCATTCCGGTCAGTCCGACGTGGCACAAGCGTCACCGGCGAGGGAGAACCGCTCCCGCAGCCATGCCTGCCAGACCACCGCTTCGCGGCTGACGACCTCGGCCGCATTGTCGCCGTAGAAGAAGCAGCGGGTGGTGAGGAAAACCTGCTCCCCCATCGGGTGGGCAATGATGACGGCAATGCCCGGCGCTGGCGCCTCGAGCCGGATCAGCAACTCCTGCGGATCGCCAGGCTGCCCGGACCAGACGACCGTGCCGGCCAAAACCGGCGCGCCGGGAGCCGTGGTCACGCGGTCCCCGACGGAAGCGCCGGATATGCCCAGTTGCCGGGTGAACGATTCCCAGGCAGACGCCTTCGGCTCGGCGGCGATCGCCATCACCTGCATCATCCGTCCCTGTTGTCCCGCGAAGTGCGCGAGATAGAGCCGCAGCACCCGGAATACGGCCCGCCAGCCATGGGTGTGCTCGATGAACCGATCGTCCCAGCGGTCGCTCTCGGTCACCCAACTGTGGACCACCCGCACCGTGCACTGGCCGCCATCCCGCGCGGTGACGGTCCACTCCGTGGCGATCGTCGGGTCGTCCGGTCCCATGTCGTCGCGGCTCTCGGCGGCGAAGCGGTGCGGCGGGTCCCAGGCGGTGATCGTCGCGTGGGAGTCCATTCCCGGACCGAACGAGGCGACGACCTCGCCACCGACCTGCTCCTCGACCATGGTCGGGACGAACCAGGAGGTGATGCCCGGGCCGGTGGCGATCGCCCGCCAGACCTCCTCCGGCGTTCCCGGCACCTCGACAGTGGCCGCGACGGAGCGGCGGCCGGACGCATCGCGTGTGATCGACATGGTCACTTCTCCTCAGGAATGGTGTGCGGCGCCGGATGCGCCAGGATGACGAGACGATGGGTGCGGCCATCGGGCGCGGCGGGATCGTGATAGCGCGCGGCGAGCGCGGTGACGGCACGGGTCAGGTCCTGGGCGAATGCGGCTCGCTCCGCCGGGGAGCGGAAGCGAATCTCGGAATCGATCGCCAAGGTCGCCAGGTGCTTGTTGCGCTCCCGCGCCAGCCGCACCAGGTGTCCCATCTCGCGCACCACCCGGCCCGCCAGCGCAAGTAGATAACTGGCGGAGAGCTGCGGCGGGGTGCGTGCGGGATCGGCCGCGGCAGGACCGAGCGCCTCCGGCGAGACGAGAAACGACCCCGCACTGGCGACGAGGAGACGCTCCTTGAGCCCACCCCACTGGCGGCTACTTGCCTCGTGCACCAGGCCGTGCTCCTCCAGCTGGCGGAGGTGGTAGTTGACCTTTTGCCGCGGGAGGCCCAGGCGTTCCCCGAGGGTGGCCGCCGACGCCGGCTCCGCCAGTTCGACCAGCAGTCGGTTGCGGATGGGATCGAGCGCCGCCATCGCGGCGTCCGGATCGGCAATGACCGCCACATCGCTCATAGGGAAAGTAGAGCATTGACAAGAATAATTGTCAATGAACCGAAACCCTCCGTGCCGCATGGCATTCTGCAGCGTGACCGGGAGCGAAGCGGTTGGTTATGGCTATCTCATACGGAATTCGGATGAAAACATCCGCCCTTACCTCTTCCCATGTCGCCGCAGGTTCCTCTTCCATCGCTATGGGAGAGAGGATGGGGTGATGCCGAGCGCGTCGTGCATGCGACAGTCATCTTCCGGAATTGATATCAGTCCAGACTTCCGTCTGGCCGCCGGCATGCGGAAAGCCCGAGCTGACCGTCAGGCTGAATGCGAGAGCAGGTCGCCTCGGGGCAGCATGGCGGTTGCGTCGGGGCCAAGTGCTTCGGTTTGCAGCCGGTCCCCGACGGGAGGCAGGTCACATCGTGCCCGCCACCACCCTCACTCTCGCTGCCGGGACTGTCGGGAAAAATCGGACAGCAAGTCGTGCTGCGGCCACAATCGCGATTGTTGATCGAGCCATCGGGCATCACTGTGCCGCAAAAGATGGCCTTGCGCGTATTGACCGAGGCATCAAATCTGGCGTTGCGCAGACTGGCTTCAACGAAGCAACTCCCGCTCACATTCGCGCCGCGCAGATCGACGCCGGTCATGTCGGCTCCGGCGAAACTGCCAAGACTGAGGTTCGCCCCGCGGACATCGAGATTGCGGAACAGCGTGCTTCCCGCGTAATCGCACCCGGAGGTGTTCTTGCCTTTGCCGGGGACGCACCGAGTCCTGGGGTAGCAAACGGAAGTCGCCTCGGCCCGCGGCGCGCGCGGCTTCCTCGCTCCGGCCGCATCGCGAACCTGTCCCAGCACGATGCCCCCGAGCAGGGTGGCCAGCGTCGCTCGCCGCGATTGTCTGGCGGACACCTGCCGGATCAGAGCACCGAACCGACCGCGATCCATGAGTCGATCCTTTCGTTCCATCCGGGGTCATCCCGGGTACGCTGGCGGGCACACCACGTAGATTGACATACTCCATGAAGAGGTGCAAGCGACATCCTCTGTCGCCAACTTTCGTTCCCGCAAGACGAGATCCGACTACCATGGGTGGGCTTGTCCGAAATCCTGGTGGGCGTCTGCGATCTGGCCGTCTCATTCGACGTCCGCTCCCCGTGCCCGCTGACAAGGAGCGATACAGATGGAATCTCTCGATTCGGGACGGCAACAAGATCACCCAATACACCTATCCCGCTCGGCCGGAGTAGATTTGGGTGAGGGCCAGCGCCGCGATGATGCGCCGTCCTAATCGAAGCTGGTATTACGGCCTCAACGTCTCGGGTCCCATGCGACGCAGATCGAGCGGTAGTCCTGCCAACATCAACACGACTGGGTCGGCCCGCGAGGCAACAACCTGGTTGACCCGACCTAGGAGATCGCGGTAGACGCGGCCGAGGGGAAACGGCGGCACCAGTCCCATGCCGACCTCGTTCGAGACCACGACGAGATCGACTTCCGCCAGATGCGCTGCCGCAAGGAGCCCGTTTGCCGCGGCGATCACCCGGGCCTCGAACAACCGCAACGCTGCGGCATCCGCCAGCGCAACGTCCGCGCCTTCGCCGAACTCGCGCATGATGAGATTGCTGACCCAGAGGGTGAGACAATCGACGAGCGCGATCTCTCCCGCGCGCGCCTCGGCGGTGATCGCCGCGGCGAGATCGTGCGCCGCTTCAATCGTTCGCCAATGCGCCGGTCGTGCCGCGCGGTGGGCCGCGATCCGAGCCGTCATCTCGTCGTCGCCAGCGGTCGCCGTGGCCACGTAGAGCACCTGCCGCCCGCTGGCCGCGGCGCGCTGCTCGGCCCAGGCGCTCTTGCCGCTCCGCACCCCACCCAGCACGAGCGTGATGGTAGTCATGCGTTCCGATTGCCTGCGGCTTCCAGATGACATCCGTCGTTGAGATACCGGACGATCGGACCCGCTTCCGTCCAGTCGAGTCGCGATACATGCGCGCAATCGAGGCCTAATCGCCAGGAAGCGGCGAGCGGCATCTCGAGTGCCAGGGCGAGCGCGAGCCGCAGCGATCCGGCGTGCCCGACCACCACCCCGCCCTCGCCTTCGCCGATCGTCGTCAGCGTCGCCAGCACCCGCCGCGCCGCGTCGATCGCCGCTTCACCGGCGGGTGGAGTCAGTACCTCCGGATCGGCGAAATAGTCGGCCGCTCCGGGATTGGCGGCGACGATCTCGGTGTAGGTCCGGCCGCTCCACGCGCCAAAATCGATCTCGCGCAGCTCGGGAAGGATCGCCAGTGGCGCTCCGGTGACCCGCGCGATCGCCTCCGCCGTCTGCCACGCCCGTCGCGCCTCGCTGCTATAGATCGTCGCTGGACGTTCCATACACAGCCTGGCGGCCAGGGAACACGCCTGCCGCTCCCCCTCCGGCCGCAGGGAAAGGTCCGCCCCCGGTAGCCGGAGATCGTCCGGCGCGGCTGCCAGCCCATGACGAACGAGAAAGACGCGATGCGCGGTGTCGCCGGTGCTCATCTGGTCTCGCCAACCAGTCCGGCGGTCAGCAGGACGCTGTAGAGGACCACCGTTTCGCCGAGCACGTCAAGCGCGCCGTAGCAATCGCCGGAAAGCCCGCCCAGCCGCCGGCTGAGAAAGGCCCCGCCTCCCGCGAGCAGCGCGGCCACGGCGACGAATGCGGCGAGCCCCTGTGGACGCAACAAGAGCGCCAGCACTGTCGCGCTCCCGGTCGCCATCGCGAACGGCCAGACGGAGGCATCCTCCCGGAATCCGGCGCCCAGACCGGAAGACCGCGCCGCGGGAAAGAGCACAATCGCTCCAGCCATCACCCAGCGGCCAAGGCCGAGCGCGAGCATCAGGGACGTCAGGCGGGACGTTCCCGACAACTCGCGCAGGCAGGCGTACTGGGCGAGGAGCAGCAGCACCGCGGCGACCGCGCCGAAGGCCCCGATCTGGCTGTCGCGCATGATCTCCAGTCGCCGCTGCGGCGTATACCCGCCGAACACCCCGTCCACGGTGTCGATCAGCCCATCGACATGCAACGCCCGGGTCAGCGCCACCGAGGATGCGACCAGCAGCACCGCGAGCGGTCCCGCCGGCAGCACCCGCTCCAGCAGCAGCCCGAGGCTGCCGACGATCGCGCCGAGCCCCATCCCGACGAGCGGGAAAAAGGCGACGGCGCGCGCCATTCGCGGCGGGGTGATCGTCACCGGCGGCGTCGGGATGATGGTCAGAAAGGAGAGACCGAGCGCGGCCGCGCCTCCCCACTCTCTCGCATCGCTCCCTTGCTCCCTGCCGGGCATCAGAACTCGATGCCCCGCTGCGCCTTGATCCCCTGCTGGAAGGGATGCTTGATTTCGCGCATCTCGGTGACGAGATCGGCGAAATCGATCAGGTCCTGTGGCGCGTCCCGCCCGGTGATGATGACGTGCTGGTGCGGTGGCCGGCGCCGCAGCACATCGAGGACCTCATCCAGATCGAGCCAGCCAAAGGTGAAGCAGTAGGTCAATTCATCGAGGATGATCAGGTCGTACTCGCCGCTCTCGATCGCGGCGCGGCAGCGTTCCCACCCTTCCCGCGCCAGCGCGCGGTCGTGCTCCAGATCCTTGCTCATCCAGGTAAACCCGGCGCCGAGGGGGAAGATCTCGACCCCCAACTGCCGCGCGGCGCGGACCTCGCCCCAGTTGCCGCTTTTCGCCTTGATGAACTGGAGCATGACCGCCTTCATCTTCTGCCCCGTGGCGCGGAACAGCACCCCCAGCGCGGCCGTCGTTTTCCCTTTGCCATTGCCGGTATTGACGATCACCAGTCCGGTAACGGGGCGGCCGGAGGTGGCAGGGGCCTCGCTCATGACGGGCCTTTCCGCGCACTCCAGCGACTGCCCTCAGCCCAACCCGGTGACCCCTCACCCCAACCCCTCGCCCCGGGCGCGGGGCGAGGGGCTCGTGGGGCGGAGGAAGCGGCAAGATCGTCACTTGGCGACGCAAAGAGAGATGCGCCGAGTGTGGAGCACCGGTTACGTACCCTAGCCCCGCGCCACGCGCCCGGGGAGACTCCTCCCTCCCCGGAGGGAGGCTCGAGAGAGAGCCAGGGTTGGGGTGAGGGTTCGTGTTGTGGGGAAGCCACCCCCGGCACCAGCACGACCGGTTTTCCGCTCTGTGGATGGCGCGTCATCGGCACGGCAACCTCGTACACCGCCTCGATCAGCGGCGCGGTCAACACCGCCTCCGGCGTCCCGCGCGCCCGCACCCGGCCGTCCCGCAGGAGCACGATCTCGTCGCAGTACTCCGCCGCCAGATTCAGATCGTGAAAGACCGCCAGCACCGCTATCCCACGCGCGGTGAGCGCGCGCACCCGGTCGAGCAGCACGAACTGATGGTAGAGGTCGAGGTGGGCGGTCGGCTCGTCAAGGAGGAGTACTTCCGGCTCTTGCGCCAGCGCGCGCGCCAGCAGAAGCCGCTGCCGCTCCCCACCGGAGAGTTCGCCCGCGCGGCGTTCGGCCAGCCCCAGGCCATCGATCTGCGCCAGCGCCCAGCGGGCGGCCTCCCGATCGGCGGGCCCCGGACCGGCAAAGCGGCCAAGATGCGGCGTTCTCCCCGCCAGCACGATATCCCAGCCGGTGAAATCGTCCGGCAAGTGGGCTCCCTGTGGCACCACCGCAACGCGGCGGGCGATTTCACCCCGCGAAAAGGTCTGGAGCGGTTTCCCGTCGAGGAGCACTTGGCCGGCAGCGGGTGTCAGCAATCCCGCGGCTAGGCGCAACGCCGTCGATTTGCCGGAGCCGTTCGGTCCCAGCAGTCCGAGAAGCCGCCCGGCTGCAACCGGGAACGACACGTCATCGAGCACCGCGCGGCCATCGTAGGCAAAACCGACCCGATCGAGCATCAACGGTGCTGGCGTTACCACGTTGGCACCCGTTTCTGTCGCCGCAGCAAGTAGAGGAAAAAGGGCGCGCCGATCACTGCCGTCACCACCCCTACCGGCAGTTCGCTCGTGCCGGGAAGCGATCGAGCGGCGGTATCGGCGGTGATCAGGAACGCCGCGCCCAGCAAGGCCGCAAGAGGGAGGAGTTGCCGCTGGTCGGGTCCGAAGAGGAGGCGGGTCACGTGCGGCACCACCAATCCGACGAAGCCGATCAATCCACCCGCCGCCACGGCCGCCGCCGTCGCCAGTGAAGCCGCCGCCACCAGGATCAGTTTCGACCGCTCGACGCGAACGCCGAGCGTCGCCGCCTGCTCCTCCCCGAACTGGAGAAGATTGAGCGTGCGCCCGCCGATCGTCATGACCACGCCACTCGCGGCAAGCGCCAGCGCGGCCAGGCGGACCTCCTGCCACGTTGCGGTGTTGAACCCGCCGAGCAGCCAGCCGTAGATCACCAACAACTGTTCGCCATGCCGGTACATGAGATACGTCGCGATGGCGTTGGCCAACGATCCCAGTGCGATCCCCGCCAGCAGCAGCGTCCCGGTTGGGGCGGTGGCCCCGGTGCGGGCCAGTCCGTAAACCGCCGTGACGGCGATGATCGCCCCAGCGAACGCCAGCGCCTGCACCGCACCGAGCCGCGGGATGAGCGCCGGCAGCGGCAGGACGAAAGCGATCACCACCCCGAGACTGGCCCCGGACGCGATGCCGAGCAGATACGGGTCGGCCAGCGGGTTGCGGAAGAGTCCCTGATAGGTCGCCCCGGCCATACCCAGTGCCGCACCGGTCAGCGCCGCCAGCGCCACCCGCGGCATCCGGATGTCGAAGAGGATCGCCTCGTGGCTGAGCGGCCAAGAGACCGGCGCCGCGAGCCCGGCACGATGGGCGATCATCCGCACCACCTCGCCGGCATCGAGCGGAGCCTTGCCGGAGACGATCCCCAGCAGCGCCGCGGCGAGCAGGAGGAGTCCGGCAATCACCAGCGGGCGCAGCCGGGCGAACGGCGGAATTGCCGCACTGATCTGCCCACGTGTGGGGGAAACGACCACCGCCATCGCTCAGGGCGCCAGATCGGGATGGAGCGCGCGGGCGATGGCATCGAGACCATCGACCACCCGCGGCCCGGGACGGGCGACCAGATTCGAATCGAGGCTGACAATTCTCCCGTTCTTCACCGCGCTGACGACATCCCAGCCGGGCCGCTCCGCCACCGATTCCGGTGTCACTCCCGCCTCGTGATCGGCGAGCAGGATCACCTCGGGATCGGCGGCGATCAACGCCTCCGCGCTGATCTGGGGCCACGGCCCGCCCTCGCTCCCGACGATATTCGTTCCTCGGGCGTGGGTGAGGAGATCGTCGATGTAGGAGCCTTTGCCGGCAGTATAGAGATCGGGGCTCAACTCGAAGAAGACGCGCGGCGCCGGAGCGCCCGCGAGCGCACGCTCGACCGCGGCGATACGTGCCTCCAGTTGGCAGGTCAACTGGTCCGAGGCCGCCGTGGCTCCGGTCAGCGCCCCGACGAGGCCGATATCGGCCAGCGTCGCGTCGAGCGTCAGCGGTTCGAGCACCGCGGCCGGAATGTGCATCTCCTCCAGCCGCGGCAGCAGCGTCGCTTCGTGGACGGAGGTGAGAAGGACCAGATCGGGAGCGAAGGCGACGATCTCCTCGAGATCGGGGTCGACGTAGTCGCCCACGCGTGGCACATCAGCCACGGCGGGCGGATAGTCGGAGTAGGCATCGAGCGCGACGATCGTGCTCCCCAGGTCGAGCGCGTAGAGGATTTCGGTATTGCTTGGCGCGAGCGAGATGATCCGCTCCGGCGCGGCGGTGATCGTGACCTCCCGCCCCAGATCGTCGCGAGCGGAAACCGGGAAGGTCTGAGGCACTCCTGGGGTGGCCGCGGGTGTGGCGGCGCACGACTCGACTCTCGCGCGCACCGGCGCCGCGACACCAGGGAGGAGGAGCGCAAACACGATCAGCAGCGGAATGAGGAACCGGGACACCCTTCACCTCCACGGGCGATGGCAAGCCAAAGCGGTGACCGTGGCGATCAGGAGGCAAACGATTGCCCCTGGCGTGAACCGCCGAGGGGCGAAGGGTCAGGAACGGACTTCCTGACGTGCCTGCACCCTTTCGCGCGAAGGTCTCCGGCAACAGGGCAGAGGCGGGTATCCTGGCTCCCGGGCGACCGATTGCCCGGCTACAGTTGCGGGACAGCGCCGGCCTTGCACCGGACTTCCCCCGTTTCAGTCTTCATCCTGCGACGAAGACCCTCTGCGCACTCTTCGAATGTGCCCGGACGGTAGCACGGGCTGCGGCAAACCACAAGTCAGCAAGCACCCCAGCACCCCGGACTCGGCGCCGTTAGTCACGATCGCGGCGGCACACCGGGAAGTCCGGCAAGTTCCTCTCCCGATACCTGCTGACCCAGTCTATGCGGCATTCTGGTTCAGTCCGGAATCGTGCTCGCCGTCTCCAACCTGAACGCGCAAGACCGTCTCGTAGGCTTCCGGTGACGCTGTTCTGGCGTCGACGAAGTAGATCTCGCGATGGATACGCTCGTGCTTGCGCAGCAGATTGTGCTCCTCCAGATAGCGCTCCATTGCCGCAAACGACGCGGGCTCGTCGTGGTAGGGACCAAAATGACGCATCTGCACGCAAAGACCTTCGTCAACGATTGCGAGCCGCGCGCATTCGAGATACCCGTGCTGCACGAAACCGGTGGCCTGGGCCAGACCGCGCTTGTGCTCCTCGAATTCGGTGGGCGTCAGGGAGTCTGGCTGCCGCATCATGATCGTGCCGGTGATTCCCGCGTCGAAATCGAGGACCTCGTAGGCGGCGTCGGCCTCCCACTCTCCTTCGAGCGGAAACAGCTCGCCGCGGAAGTACTCATCATTGCTGTTTCGAGCAGATCTGACCCTTTCGCTCAATTGCACCAGCACGCCAAGCGCATCCAGGAGTTCCCGGGTGCCGGGAAGGACCACGGTGTCGATCACGATATACGGTGCCGGATGCAGGCGATTGAGATCCGGATTGATCGATGCGTTGGCGATCTGCTCGTAATCCATTCGTCTTCCGTTCCTCGTCGTTGCCGAAACCGGGCCGACGCCCGGCTGGGGGAAGGCTCCCTTGCCGCCGCTCGATACACCGGCGATCAGTCCATAGAACATCCGTTCGCTCGTGATCTCAAGGTACGACAATATCAGGGCAATAGGTGTCCTGATACCTCGCCGTCGGACCTTGCCGCTGATGCTCGATAGAACGATTCGCCCCCGGGTTATCAGTTGGGTGGCCGCCGCAAGCGGTGGACGGTGATGGTGTCCATCGTGTTGTAGTTCGGGTCCGGGCGCGGGCTGGGAAACTCCTCGCGCTGGTGGCCCCACTTTCGCCAACGCAGCGCCTTGACCAGTTTCTTCGCCGGCTCCCGCCCCGGTTCGGCTAGCCACAATTCGCCGCCGGGCGCGATCAGATCGTCGAGCAGGTGGACAAGGGGCCGTACATCCTTTTCCTCGTAGAGAAGATCGGCGCCGAGGACGATGGAAAAACCGTCACCGGCGGCGGAAAAGAGTTCCCGGTTGGGGCGCCGCCAGTTGACGCGGATCGTCCGTGGTTCCCGCTCCGCCTGATCGAGGCAGTTCAGCGCGGTGAGCGCCAGTGAGCCGGCGTCGTAATCGGCGACGACCAGATCGGCCCCGGCTTGCATCGCAGCGACGGCGGTGACCCCGACCCCCGGCCCTAGTTCCAACACCCGCTGGCCAGCCAGCGGTGCGGGATTGCGGGCGATATACGCCGCCAAGATCACGCCGCTCGGCCAGATTTCCGCCCAGTAGGGCATGTAATCCTGCTCGGGATCGTAGACGGCGTTGTCGAGGAGACGCTCGAAATTGGCGGTGTGAGCGATCCAGAGCGGACGATCGCTCCCCGGCAGATCGACCCGGTCCACCGTCAGATCCCCGATGCGCGCCAGTTTCGCCCGCAATTCGTGCCGGCGTGAGGGGCAGATGCCCCGTGGCGTCGCCGCGCCCGCCGCTGGCGACTGCAAGCGATGCTGGATCCGGCGCCAGAGCGATGGCAGCAACATGGCCGGTAGATACCCGCGTGATCGATCGGCTCACCGCCACAGTCCGGGAGGCGGTCACATCGTCCCCCAACTGAAGGGAGATTGCAAGGATCAGAGCGGACGCGATGCCGCGCCCCGCGTCAACCTCAGGGAAGCATCGCCAGCACGCCGCCGCTAAAACTGTCGCCCAACCCGACGGAGGCGAGCGTCTCCTCGTTGCGGTACCCGGGGGTGATGACCACCTCCTGGCCGTTGGCGCCAATTTCTGCCGCGCAGGCCGCCATCATCGCCAGACCGGCGGGCTCGGTCTCGCCCTGGGTCAACGTCGTCTCCAGATCGGCGAAGGTCGGGAAGGCGCCGATACGCGCGCGCGTCCCGGCCACCAGGGAGCCGAAGAGCAAGGCATCCCGCTCCCGGTCCGGATCGTTCCTCGTGATCGTCAGGCAGAACTCGCGGGTGTGGACGGAGAGGCGCGGCACGGGATAGCGCTCCGCCAGGCACGCCACCTGCGCCACCAGATCGGGCCCTGGCGCGGCGAGCGATTGGCCCAGGGCCGAGAGGATCTGCCGCAATTCGTCGATGTTCATGCCGAGACTGTCGATGACCGGATGGAGCAGGTCCAGTAGCCGCAGCAGCGCCTCGGCTTCCGGCATCGCGCCGAGCTCAAGATGGACCAGCATCCCGGGCCGCACCGCGCGCCAGACCTGAACCGCGACCGCCACGTCCCACAAGGTTCGCTCGAAGATCGCCCGTTCCTCCAGTTGACTGAATCCGGAGATGAGCAATGCCGAGATTTCGCCGTGCGGATCGCTCAGCGCCGCGTCGAATCCGGGATCGACGCGAAAGGCGGCGTTGACCGGATCATGGCGGATGAGGACCCGGTTCGGCGCTGGCGCGGGCGGCTGCCCTGGCACCGGCGCCGGCAGGCCCGCGGCGAACTCTAGTACCGGGTGCCACATCGTCTCAGCCCCGGGATCGACCGCATCATCGAGCGGGATCAAGCCACTCGCGGCGCCCACCATCATCCGCTCATGATGGGGCAGCGCCGAGAGTTGCTCCGGTGAGCGCCCGGTCAATTGCAACAGGACGGGAAAGCCGAGCGTGGCGAGGGTGGCCGCCGCCTGCGCCCCGGTGCCGCCGACCTGCGCCCGGCCGCCCATCCGCTCCAACAGCCACGCCTGCACCCCGGCCGGGATCGGCAGATCGGTGCCATCCCCGGCGACGATGCACTGGGCGATGCCGACCAGCAACTCCTCGACCGTATCGGCGCGGGTGACCCGCGGCCCGGAACCGTCGACCAGGCGTCCCTCATAGAGGCGTTCCAGCAGCGCGGCGTCGAGGGTCGCCACGCGATCGACATTCGAGGTGAACGCGCAGGCGATGCGGCGCTCCGTCGCCGCGGCGGTTGCCGCGCGCTCCTGCGCGCGTTCGAGCGCGGCCCGATAGCGGCAGGGCCATGCCGACGGTGCCACCGACTACCCCTCACCCATGATACGAAATCCGGATGAAGACGTGAGGAATAGGCGCCGATGGCGATGCCACAAGCCCCTCTCCCGGCTCGACGGGAGAGGGGTTGGGGTGAGGGTGCGCGCCTCGGGCAAACGGCAGTCATCACCCGGATTCCGTATGAGACCAGCGACGACGCGAGAGCACCGCGGCCCCTCGTTCGGCATCGAACGGGACGGCTTCCTCGTTCCAGCGAACGCCTTCGTGACGCGTGGCCTGATGCCTCGGGAACCGGTCCATGGCGCGGTCCAGGCCATCATCCCGCGCCGGCGCGATCGTGATCATCACGACGGAGAATCTCGCGCGCGGTCGTCTCGTCGGTCACCAGGACATCCATCCAACCCGCGCGCAGCGCGCCGAGGATCGCCGCCGCTTTTCGTGCGCCGCCGGCAACCGCGATCACCATCGGAATATGCGTCAGATCGTCGAGCGAGAGGCCGATGACCCGGCTCGTCACCGGCAGATGCAACCGGGCGCCGTTGCCATCGAAGAAATCAACCAGAATGTCCCCGACCGCGCCCGCGGCGCGGATGTCGTCGAGTGCGGCATCGTCGATGTACCCGGCGCGGTACATCCCGGCCAGATCGGGGTCCGCCACGCCGATCCCGGTCAGCGCGATATCGGCGGCGCGGCCGAGGTCGAGCGTTTCCCGCACCTGCGGGTCCTGCAACAGCGCTTCCCGCACCAGTTCACTCTCGACGATCATCGGCGCGGGCAGGAAGTGCGGCGTACCGCCGATCCGATCGGCGAGCAAGCGGGTCATGAGATGGTTGTCGATGGCGGGGAGTTTGCTTCCCAGCGAACCGAGCGATTGCGCGACCCGGACATCACGATAGACCGCGGGCCGCAGCGCCTGGACCACCTCGTAGAGAGTCGTGCCCCAGCCCACGCTGACCGTCATCCCATCGCCAAGGATGGTCGCGAGGTAGCGGGCCGCCAATTCCCCGAGTTGCGGCAGCAGCCGGGAGGCGTCGCCGGAGGAATCGGCGAGCACCCGCGCCACCTGCAAGCCGAAACGCCGCGCCAATTCGGACTGGAGATCGGGGGCCACCGCGGCGGGATAGCGAATGCGAACCTCGACGATGCCGGCCGCCTCCGCCTCGGCCAGCAGCCGGGAGACCGTCGGCACGGAGCGGCCGATCTGCCGCGCGATCTGTTCCTGATTGAGTTTGTCAATCCAGTAGAGGGTCGCCACCTCGGCGAGGATCGCCTGCCGCGCGTCGACGGCGCTTCGTCCCCCGTGACGAGTCTGGCCACGTTGCCGGACCACGGCCGATCCTCCCTCCCTCCGGTCCAAATCCGAAAGAAGTTACTTGATCCTCAATTTCTTGCACAACCACGGTATCGCAGCCGCCCGACGGTTGTCAATGGGAGTCAGGACGGGCGCGCCGAGGTCAGCGAGTGCCCTGGACAACGCGCCGGCAGGAATGCCACATCCTGTCGCGTATCAGCGTGCTGCCGCGCCACGACGTCCCCGCCGCATACTGGCCATCAGGCGTGACAGCGCGTTGTGGACGGTCCCGCCTTGCCCGGGTAGCCGGCTTTCTCGACTGAGGAGAGCAACGGTAGAATGACGCCGTAAGCGCCATACCGGCGAACGGCCCTGAAGAATCACCTGCGATGGCTGACTCCCCGACACCACGTTTGCGTTACCGTTCGATCGTCGCCGACAGTGCCCGCTGGGACAGGTTCGTGTTTCGTCCGGGCGACATCGTGATCAGTACTCCGCCGAAGTCTGGCACTACTTGGACCCAGATGCTGTGTGCGCTCTTGATCTTCGACGGGCCAACGTTCCCGGCACCGCTCGAACAGCTCTCGCCTTGGCTGGATATGAACAACCGCCCGCTCGCGGAGGTGATGACAGCGTACGGTATTCAGGAGCACCGCCGCTTCATCAAGACCCACACCCCCCTTGACGGCTTGCCGCTCTCTCCTGACGTCACCTACCTCGTGGTCGGCCGCGATCCACGCGACATCGCTATTTCATACGAACACCACGCCGCCAACATGAACTTCGCGCACTTCCTGGCATTGCGAGAGGCGGCCGTGGGCAACGACGACCTTGCGGAGCTACCGGCGCGCCGTGTTTTAGCCGACGACCCGGTCCAGCGGTTCTGGAACTTCGTCGGCGACGAGTCGCCCGGCACACCACCGACGCTTTCGTCGGTACTGCACCATCTCGACACCGCCTGGCAGCGGCGGCGCCAGCCGAACGTCGCCCTCTTCCATTTCGCCGATTTGTCGGTCGACCTCGTTGGCGAGTTGCTTCGCCTGGCGCGTGTCCTCGGCATTCCATGTTCCCCGGACCGCGCCCGTGAGCTCGCGCCGGAGGCGAGTCTGGCGCGGATGCGCGAGCGCGGCGGGGAAGTCGCGCCGAGCGCATCGCAGGGGAACTGGAAGGACGTGCGCGCTTTTTTCCGCAGCGGCGGTGCTGGCGAGTGGCGAACTCGTCTCTCCGCCGCCGACCTTGCGGCATACGAGGCACGGGTCGCGGAACTCGTCGATCCCGATCTCGCCGCGTGGGCGCACCGGGGGCGGCTCGCGTCGGGCGTCGATCCCGAACGCTGACCCGACTTCATGCTCAAGTCCGAGCATCCTTTGCAGCAAATGCACTACGAGGAACTGCGGCGCCACCAGGGCTGGCTGTCAACCTTTGTCCAGGATGTCATGACGGAATACGTATCAGCCTCGTCTGAATTCCTTTGCCGGAATTGCGTTTCCCGTTCGAACGATAGCGATGATATCCCGATATGCCTTACGCGGCGCGGAGGCAGATTCCAGTGGTCATGGAATCACTCGTTCCCACAGCACCGGACATACAATTCACGCCACCTGTCGCGACGGTCCTTCCCGAGGTGCGACCAATCGAGGTCGAGATCGGCGCCACCTACGGCGGTGTGCGAACGACGTGTCATGCCGAGCCGCCGCGACGAACCCCGGTAGCGGCTACCGCTGAGGTCCCCCCTGTGTTGGCACGACCCCGATGGGAATCGTCTGAACGACGCAACGTTTGCACGTCGCTATAGAGCAGCACATGTCCATTGTGGCTTTGACAATGCCGTTCCTCAGCAAGCGAGGCCACGGCATGCCGTGGCCCTACCAGCCGCGCGGAATTCACCCCCGATTGAAGACCGTCCAAGGTAGAGGTGGAGGTCGATGGCTGGCGTGCATGCGATACGTTAGAGTGTTTTCAACCGGGGGTGACTGCGGGAGATCGCCCTGAGATTGGATCGGCTGACGTAATGCCTTACAACCCCGTCACCATCATCGCCGGTCGATTCGCCTGCGGGGATACGACTACACTCAGGCCGGGGCGTACTTCATCACCATTTGTGCTCAAGACCGCGCCTGTCTCTTCGCTGATATCGACGATGTCGGTGTTCACCTGACGGCAATCGGCGAAATCGTCCTGTCCTGCTGGGAGGCGATCCCGAACCATTTCCCTGGCGCCGATCTGGACGCCTTCGTGATCATGCCCAACCACCTGCACGGCATCATCGTCCTCGCCGCGGCCATCGAACCCCGCACCGATGGGCAGGACACGGCATGCCGTGTCTCTACCTCAGCGCGGGGTACGACCGGGGAGAGATTCGGCGCACCTGTGCCCGGTTCGATTCCGACTGTCGTCCGATCATTCAAAGCCGCCGTGACCAGTTCCATCAACGACAGCCTCTGTAGGGACACGGCATGCCGTGTCCTGCTCGAACGCCACCTTGGTCCGCTTCCACCATGAAGGATTCCGTCGCTCTGGCAAGCCAACTATTACGAGCACATCATTCGGAACGATCGGTCGCTCAACCAATTACGGGGCTACGTTCTTACCAATCCCGCACGCTGGCCTGCGGATTCACTTCATCCCGATACCCACGGCCAAGCCACCTCACTCAGTTCCCGAGTTCGGAATCAGGAACCAACTTCTCGATCGTGATCGGCAATTCGCGCACGCGGACGCCGGTCGCGTGGTAGACGGCGTTGGCGATCGCCGCCGCCACCCCGCCCATGCCGATCTCGCCGAGGCCTTTCACCCCGATCGGATTGACGTACGGATCGTCTTCAGGGATCACTTCGACCTCGATGCTCCCCACATCCGCATGCACCGGCATCAGGTAGTCCCCAAGCGACGCGTTGACGATGCGGTTGAGCCGGTGATCGTACGTCGTCTCTTCGAAGAGGGCCTGGCTCATCCCCCAGAGCATGCCGCCGCTCAACTGGCTCTCGGCCAGTTTCGGATTGATGACCCGCCCCACGCCATAGACCCCGAGCAGACGCGGCACGCGGATGGTGCGCAACGCGACATCGACATGGACCTCGGCGAACTGGGCGGCAAAGGCATGGCTGGAGTGCGCCAGCCGCGATCCCAGCGGCATCGATCGTCCCGAGACGTCCAGACCCTCCCGCCCGGCGCGCGCCAGGATGTTCTCATAGGGATCACGGCGCGAGGCATCGTCCGGATGCACGAGAGCGCCGTCACGTGCCAAGACCGTCTTCGGCTTGACGCGATACAGCGGTGAGTCCGGATCGGCCGCGGCCAACGTCGCCACCTGCTCGCGCAAGTCGCAACAGGTACTGTGCACGGCTGAGCCGATCGTGGCCATCAGCATCGACGCGCCCTGCTGCGGCGCCTTGGGGAAGCGCGAGTCGCCGATTTCCACCCGCACCCGCGGCACCGGCAGCCCCAATGCGTCGGCGGCAATCTGGGTCAGCGCTGTCGCCGTCCCCGGTCCGATATCGGTCGCCGCGGTGCGCACCGTCAGCATCCCATCCTGGGAGAGCGACGCGGCGGCGGAGGCGGACATGACATAGGCGGGATAGGTTCCCGTCGCTACCCCTAGCCCAACCAGCACGTTTCCCTCGCGCATCGAGCGCGGCTCCGGCGCGCGCCGTGTCCAATCGAACCGTTTGGCCCCCCGCTCGTAGCACTGCCGCAGCGAATGACTCGACCAGGGCTTGTCGCTCTCCTCGTTCCGCTCCGGCATGTTCCGCAGCCGCAGCGCGACGGGATCCATCCCCAGCGCCCCCGCCAGTTCATCCAGCGCGGACTCCAGGGCAAAGACCGTTTCCGACTCCCCAGGGCACCGCATGTAGGTCGGCACTGAGCGATCGACCCGCGCGGTGCGGTAGCGTGTGGCCGCGTTCGGACAGGAATAGAGGTAGCGCGTCGCGGTCCCCAACGCCTCGGTGAAGTTCTCCTCCCGCGCGGTGTCATGGGCCGCGTCGTGACGAATGGCGGTCAGGCGGCCATCGCGTTCCGCGCCGAGCGCGAGCCGCTGTACGGTCTGCGCCCGGCGACCGACCGCGGTGAACATCTGCGGGCGCGACAAGATCAGTTTCACCGGCCGCCCGACCTCGCGCGCCGCCAGCGCGGCGAGCCAGGTATGCGGCCAGGCGCGCAGCCCCGCGCCGAAGGCCCCACCAACGAACGGGCTGCTTACGTGGACCTGCTCCCGATCGAGCCCGAACACCGAAGCCGCCGATCGGGCGATGTTCCACGTCCCCTGATTGGCGTCGAAAAGTGTCAGATTGTCGCCATCCCAGGCAGCGACGGTGGCAAACAGACCGAGCGGATTGTTCGTTTGCGGTGGGGTGCCGTACTCCTGCTCGATCGTCACCGGCGCCGCGGCGAGCGCCGCGACGACATCGCCCCGCTCGTAGTCCGCCTTGCCGAGGCGCAGTTTCGGCGATTCCACCTCGCCGGCTTCCAGGGCATGCCGCAGGTCCGTATCCGCCGCCTCGCTCTCGTACGTCACCCGCACGCGAGCCGCCGCGTCGATCGCCTGTTCGTACGTCTCGGCGACGGCGATGGCGATCGCTTGCCCGGCGTAGTGAATGCGGTCGTCCTGAAGCGGCCGCAGGTCGCGACCGAGCGACCAGCGCCCGGCGCCGAGTTGCGGCACCAGGTTCCGCCGCAAGCGTGGCGCATTCTGATGAGTAATGACCGCGAGGACACCCAGAAGGGCCGTCGCCTCGGCCGTGTCGATCAGAGTCATGCGACCGCGGGCGATGGTACTCGTCACCAGCCGCGCGTGCGCCAGATTGGGAAGGACGATATCGCTGGGATAGCGCGCCGCGCCGGTCACTTTCGCCACCCCATCGATCCGGGAGAGCGGGGCGCCGATGGCGATGGGTGTCACCTCCTCCGCCCTGGCTACAGCCCGCTCGGAGATCGCCGTCGCCAACCGGTGGGTGACCTCTTTGACGATTTCCACCGCTATCGCTCCTCCGCGTCGATGCCGGTCACGGTGGCCAGCGCCCGCTCGATCGTGCGGCGGGCGAGAGGAATCTTGAACGCGTTCTGCGTCAGCGGTTCCGCCCCCGCCAGCGCGGCCGCACTCGCCGTCGCGAAGAGCGCTACCGACGGGACCTGACCGACGAGTTCCAGCTCGGCGTCCCGCGCCCGCCAGGGAACGGTCGCCACGCCGCCGATGCCGATCCGCGCCCAGGAAATCCGCCCATCCGTGACCTGGATGGCGACGGCGGCGGATGTCAACGCGAACTCATAACTTTCCCGGTCCCGCACTTTGAGGTAATGCGAGCGCACACCGTCCGGCAGCGGCGGCAGATCGACTCGGATGATCAGATCGTCATGGGCGACAACCGTCTCGCGCCACGGGGTATCGCCTGGGGGCAGGAAGAAATCGCCGATCGCTACCTGCCGGTCGCCCCTGGCGCCCCGGATCTGGACGACCACCTCCAGCGCCACTAGCGCCACCGCCACATCAGAGGGGTGGAGCGCGATACAGTCGGCACTGGCGCCGAGCAGCGCCCCCTGACGGTGAATTCCAACGCGGGCGGCGCAGCCAGAACCGGGTTGGCGCTTGTTGCATTCGGCGATGGTCACATCCCGGAAATAGACGCAGCGCGTGCGTTGCAGCAGGTTGCCGCCGATGGTCGCCATGTTGCGCAGTTGCGCCGAGGCCCCTTTCCGCAACGATTCGGCGACGAACGCATAGCGGGTGGCGATCAATGGATGCGCCGCGACGTCGGCCATCTTCGCCAGGGCGCCGATCGCCACCCCGCCATCCGGCGTCTCGGTGATCGCCTCCAGCGCGGGGTCAACCCTGGCCAAACCGGTGATGTCGATCAGCCGTGCCGGCGCCATCACACCGAGTTTCATCAGGTCGATCAGCGTTGTGCCGCCGGCCAGGAGGGCCACCGCGTCATCTGTTTGGAGTGCGGCGACAACGGCTGCCGCGTCTTGCCCCCGCTCGTAACTACAGAGATGCATCACGCTCACCTTGCTCGGTGGAGACGACCTGCCGGATCGCGGCGATGATATGCGGGTAGGCGGCGCAGCGGCAGATGTTACCGCTCATGAACTCCCGCAATTCCTCATCGCTCCCGACGTGGCCCTCCGCGATACAGCCGATCGCGGAGAGGATCTGGCCGGAGGTGCAAAACCCGCACTGGAAGGCGTCGTGATCGATGAACGCCTGTTGCAACGGGTGGAGGCCCTCCGGGCCGCCGATCCCCTCGATGGTGGTGATGGCCTTGCCGTCGCAGGCCGCCGCCAACGTCAGACAGGAGAGCACCCGCCGCCCCTCAACCAGCACGGTGCAGGCCCCACATTGGCCGTGATCGCAGCCCATCTTGGTGCCGGTGAGATCGAGATGATCGCGCAAGGCACTCAGCAGCGTCACCCGCGGCTCGAGCGCAAGGACATGATCTCCGCCGTTGACCGTCAGGGTGATGGTCATCGAGTCATGGCCGAAGGGTGGCGGACGATGCGTGCTCCTGGTCGGCTCCATCTCGTCTTCTTTCAACTCCCGTCTCCCGACTCCTGTCTCCTGTCTCCCGACACCCGACACCCGACACCCGCCTCATCTACTGACAGACCCATTCCCGGCGCCGGCCAACCGACCACATCCAGCCCGCGGCATTGGCGCTGGCGCGCGGATCGAAGATGTCATATTCGCCATATGGCGTGCCGAGCCAGGTTCCGGGTTTGAACTGGAAGAGACCGTAGGAACCGCCGGAGGCGTTGACCGCCGTCGGCACCAGATCGGACTCACAGCGCGCCACGCGCAGCATGTCCTCACGCGGCTGACCGTATTTGTCCGCGGCCGCGTAAATGATGTCGATCAGTTCCTTGCGGCTCCATGTCTTCGGGTCAGCGTCGCTCCGCACCGTTGGCGGGCGCTGAGCGCTGAGGTGTTTTCCCAGCGCCCAACCGATGTCGCCTTCCCAGCGCAGTTGAACGAACCCATCGCGCACTTCGCCGGTCGGCGTGACACGGGAACCGCGCGGCATCACCGCGATCACTCGCGTCGCCTTATGCGGTCCCGCCCGGAGATTGAGCGCGGTGGCGACCACGATCTCATCCCTGGCGGGTGTATCGTGCTTCTTGTCCTTGCGGTCATGCTGCTTCTTTCCGGTGCGTTGCGTCAGTTCCACCGCCGGCTGGTCAATGGACTCTCCCGGCTGGGCATCACCGGCGGCGAGCGGCGCGGTGGCGAGATCGCCGGTGAGGACGAATCCCTCCAATCCACCGCGCTTGACGTGATACCACCCCTTCTCCGGTTTGCCCTGGACCGTCACGGTCGCGCCCTCGGGGAGGCGGAGTACCGGTTTGGCGGCTTTGCTGGGGGCGGCGCGGACTCTGGTTTCGAGGATTGCCGTGCCGGATCGGTCCGGCACCCGCGCCAGGACGGGCAGGATGAGCGCGCCGAGTTCGAGCATCAGGAGGAGGACAGCACACAGGGCCCTCCCGCGCGCGCGAGAAGGTCCGCTCGATCGCCGCGTGGTCCGTCCGGCATGGCGCCGGTGGGCCTCGCTCATGGTGCGGTCAGCGTCCTCGCCACACTCCGCCGCCGTCCCCACGCCATCGGTTGTGACCCGGGGCTGAGGCGCCGCTTCGACTCTTGCCCGCTCCAGAGGGGGCTTCCGGATGTCGGACTTGCGGCGAGGATACCACCGAGTGGGTGGCAGGCGGCAGGTGGCGGTGTGGCGGGGGAAAGGGGAAAGGGGGAAAGGGGGAAAGCGAAGGATTTCCTCTTCCTTGCCGTCTTGCCGACTTGCCGACGCTCCTGCCACCCGCCACCTGCCACCCGCCACCCGGAGATCAGCCGCCGCTGGTTACCGTGGGAACGCAGTTGCCGCCAGGCGTACACCCCCCAATGCCACCGAGTGGCCAGTCCAGTTGACAGGGGGTACCCTGCGACAATTGGGTCTTGTTGCACGTGCCACTGACGCAATGGGCACGGAAGCAGGCGCCGACCTCGCAGTCGCCATTGACGCAGCAATCGTTGAAGCGGACGTCGCCATGAGCCAAGTGTTTGCGCAGGGCGCGACCACTGACCGCGAGCCGCTCGGCGCGCGTGCGGCCAGCCGTGAAGTGGCAGATCATCACCTTGTCGCTGGCGCCGCCGTGGCCAGGATGGCGACGCTGGTGGCTGGAGGAGGTCTTCGTCTTGGCGGCGAGGCCGCCCCCGCTCAGCGCCACCGTCGCCGCCCCGACCAATCCGCTGAACACGCGCCGCCGTGACGCGTTCGATGCCAAGTGGCTAACGATCAGGTCGAACGTGGTCTCGTCCATCCCGGAGGCTCCTTTCGTCGATCCGTCGCGTCGGAAGTCCCTCGCGACGCTGGGCCCGACTCTAGGCAGCAGCCATTACCCGGTCATTAATGCTCGGTGTGCCAGGAGCGGCGCGGCGTCTGACTGGCGAACTCCTTGGCCTCTACGATTTCACCTGATACGGAATTCGGGTGATCACCGCCGTTTCCTCGTGAGGCCAGCCCTCACCCCAACCCTGGCTCCATCCCACTGCTCCCGCCCGCTGCTCCCGCCAGAGCCTCCCTCCATTGGAGGGAGGAGTCCCCCGTGCACGGAGCGAGGGGCTCGATGCGGCTGGGGCGTCAGCCGGATGGCCACGCTGTTCACCCAGATTCCGTATGAGAGGGCGACAACGCCGCCAAAAGCCCCTCTCCCTGTGCGCAGGTCACAGGGGTAAGTATGGCTGCACTAGGCGTTCGCCCGAGTACGGGATCGCCACGCCATGGCAGAAAGCCCCTCTCCCGGCTCGACGGGAGAGGGGTTGGAGTGAGGGCCAGCTTGGCGAGACCGCCGCCCCTCCCCTTGTCAGATTGTGATGGGAGAGAGGCGATTGGTGGTCGCGGCGCTGTCCCGAGTCACGGTGGCGGTGGGTCTCCGGCCTCGCTCACTCGGCAGCCACGCCCGTTCTCCTGCGGGCCGCCACCACGATCGGCATGTCGGCTCTCTTGCCGTCTTGCCGTCTCACGTCTTACCGTCTCACGTCTTGCCGTCTTCTCTTCTCGACTCCTCGCGTCCCCGACTCGCCTCCCCCTACTGACAGACCCACTCGCCCTTGCGGCCTTCGGACCACATCCAGGCTGCGGCGTTGGCGTTCGCCCAGGGATCGTAGATGTCGTAGTCGCCGTACGGCGTGCGCGCGAATGTGTCTGGCACGAACTGGAACAGGCCGAAGTACGTACCGCCACCGCCCACGGCGTTCGGATCGAGACCCGACTCGCAGCGCGCGACGCGGACCATGGCGTCAGGCGATTGGCCGTAATTGTTCGCCGCCTCATGGATGATGTCGACGATCTGATCTTCGCTGTAACCGGAACCGCCGGGGCCGTAGGAGCCGCCGGTCACCGGCGTTTCGCCGCTGTCGCTCGGGGCGCTGTTCACGGGGTCGGCAGTAACGGTTTCGACGCCGCCGTTGCCACTCGCGCTCGTGCCGCCACCGCCATTGCCATCGTGGCCGCCATTGTCGCCTTTGCCGCCACCACCACCGCCGTTGCCATCACCCTTGAAGTCGAGCAACCCGACCGGGGCCCAACCACTGACGCCTTCGTAGGAGACCGGGTAGTAGCCATCGACAGCGTCGCCATCGACGCTGACCGAAACGCCAGCCGGAGCCACGGTCAGGATGCCGTACTCGCCGCCGGGACCGGCCAGGATCAACGTCTCCCCCAGCGCCTCGGCGTTCTTTGCCAGTGCCACCTGCGGCAAGACGGGGAGAAGGGACGCGCTCATGCCAGAGACGACAAGAGTCAAGGCAAACAACGCAAAGGTAATGCGGCGGGAGCCGCGGGGGTGCGGGGATCGCATGGTGCTGTTCTTCCCTCAGCCGTTGTCACCTGGGCGCCATGCCGCGGGAGCCACCCACGCGCCACGGTTGGTCGCGCAACCGACAACGGATCCTTCCCGACCGGTCCGCCCATCCGCGTCCGGCCGTGTCGGCGATGCACCGCATCACCGTCCCGCGTTGCCAGGAGGGTCCCTCAACCACTGCTGACGCTGGCAGGATGAATGACTCCATTTTACGTGAGCCATCCGCTGCCATTGCGGGGTCGCCCGGAGTTCCCGCTCCGAGTTCGTGTCTATCAACGTGCAACGATCGGAATCGGATTCATCGTCAATCCCCCAATGGTCTCTATCGACGATGTCAATGTATCTTGCAATTGTTGATCGACTACTGCACAATACACCCACAATCGAAGATGGAACCACACTCATCCAGAGGGGCAGAGGGATCGGCCCGTTGAAGCCCCAGCAACCCCCCGGTTCACCGGGCAGGTGCTAAGTCCGACAGCACGGAGCTGGAAGATGAGGGTAGGCTGTTCCCACGTGCCGCGTGCGCCACACGGAACCGATCCCTCATCCCAGCCGATGGGGGATTGTTCTTTTCCCCGAAACCACTCGTCAGGGAGGGGTACGCGGTGGCGGAAGCGGTTACGGTGCGCGGGGTCGCCAAGACCTTCGCCAACCAGACTCGGGCGCTCCCGGTTCTGTACGATATCGAACTCGAAGCGGCGCCAGGAGAATTCGTGGCGGTGCTTGGCGCGAGTGGGTGCGGCAAGAGTACGCTGCTGCGGCTGATCGCCGGGCTCGACCACCCAAGCCGCGGCGAAATCCGCATCGGCGGCAAGACCGTCACCGATTGCGATCCGCGCTGCGCGGTGGTGTTCCAGGAACCGCGTCTCCTCCCCTGGCGGTCGGTGGCGGCGAATGTCGCGCTCGGCGCGCGCGGCGTCCGCGATGCGGAAGCCCCCGCCGCAATGCTGGCCCGGGTCGGTCTCTCCGGTAGCGAAGGCGCCTGGCCGCATCAACTCTCGGGCGGCATGGCGCAGCGGGTGGCGTTGGCCCGCGCCTTCATTCGCAAACCCGCCGTCCTCCTGCTGGACGAGCCGTTCGCTGCGCTCGATGCCTTCACCCGGCTGCAGATGGGCGATCTCCTGCGCGAGACCTGCCGCGATCGTTCCCGCACCGTGCTGCTGGTGACCCATGACGTCGACGAGGCCCTCCGCCTCGCCGACCGCGTCGTGCTGCTCGGCGGATGCCCGGCGTCGATTCGCGCCGAATTTGCCACCGCCGGACACGATCTCGCCCGGCTACGCGGCCAGATCCTCGGGCGGTTTGGTTTGCAGGACGTGGCGTGAAGGGGGTGTCGCTGTGCTAAGGGGTGCCGGTTTCGCCTCAGGGGGTGCCGGCGGCTGTGCCGCCTCAGGGGGAGAAGGAGATAACGGAGCGGTTTATCGGCTTGTGGCCGTTGGCCAATCGTTGACGACGGACGATTGACGAATCACGGAAGGGAGAGGGAGCGATGACGATTTCGCGACGGACGGTCATTCAGGGTGTGGTCGTACTGGCTGCGGCACCCGTGCTGCGCAGGGGCCAAGCCGTGGCACAGGAGCAACCGGCCACGATCCGCCTCGATTACGCCTACTACAACCCGAGCAGTCTCGTGCTGCGCCGGAACGGCTGGTTGGAGGAAGCGCTCGCCGATCAGGGGATCGGGGTGGAGTGGGTCCTCAGCGCGGGCAGCAACAAGGCAAACGAATTCCTCCGCGCCGAAGCGATCGATTTCGGCTCCACCGCAGGCGCCGCGGCCCTGCTGGCTCGCGCCAACGGATCGCCGATCAAGAACGTCTACATCTTCTCCAAACCGGAGTGGACGGCGCTGGTGGTCCCTGCCGATTCGACCCTGACCGCGGTTGCCGACCTGAAGGGCAAGAAGATCGCGGCCACGAAGGGGACCGATCCCTACTTCTTCCTCCTTCGCTCGCTGAACGAGGCCGGGCTGACTGGATCGGATGTCGAAGTCGTCAATCTCCAGCATGCCGATGGCCGGGTCGCCCTGGAACGGGGCGAAGTCGACGCCTGGGCCGGGCTCGATCCGCACATGGCGGCGAGCGAACTGGAAGCCGGCTCCAAGTTGCTCTACCGCAATATCGACTTCAACACCTACGGGTTCCTCAACGCCCGCGAGGCGTTCATCACCCAGTACCCGGAGTTGGCCGCCACCGTCATCGAGCAGTACGAGCGGGCGCGGCAGTGGATCATCGACAATCCGGATGACGCGGCGACGATCCTCGCCGAAGAGGCGAAAATCAAGCCGGAAGTCGCCCAGCGCGAACTGTTCGAGCGGACCGTGCTCGACATCGACCCGGTGCCGGGCGATACGCAGATCGAGGTGCTGGAAGCCGTCATCCCGATCATGGTGTCCGAGAATCAGGTGAAGCCAGATACAGACGTCGCAGCAGTGCTGGCGGAACTGTTGGCGCCGGAAATCGCGCAGGGTGTCGTCGCGAAGTAGGACGTGCGGGGACCGTTTCTGTTGGAACCGGGAACGGTCCCCGCGCCCGACCTGACATGAACCCCGGAGCGGACGCGGCGAGGAGTGACACGCGAATGGTGACCATCGACCCGGCGCTCGATCGCGCCGAGACCCAGTTCGCGCGATCTCGCGCGGTTGCCCGGCCATCACTCGGGCTCGGTCGTCCGGTCGGGGTGATCGCGGTCGCGCGGGCGTTGCTGCTGCCGCTGCTGCTCCTGGTCATCTGGCAACTTGCCGTCAACCGCGAAATCTACACCGCCGGCCAGTTGCCGCCCCCGCTCGATGTGGTAGCCGCGGCGCGGGAACTGCAAGCGATCGGGCAACTGGTGCCGAACGTAACGGCCAGTGTTCAGCGCGTCGCCATCGGCTGGACCGCCGGGGCGGCCATCGCCATCGCCATCGGCCTACTGGTTGGGTTCTCCCGTGTCGCGGAAGGGTTTCTCGCACCCACGATCCAGGCGTTTCGCGCGGTCCCCTCGCTTGCCTGGGTTCCCCTCTTCGTCCTCTGGTTCGGCATCGGCGATCTGCCGAAACTGCTGTTGATCGCCGTCGGCGCCTTCTTCCCGGTCTACACCAATCTGGTTGCCGGGGTGCGCCAGATCGACCGCAAGTTGATCGAGGTCGGCCGCGCCTACGGCTTGCGCGGAGTCAGCCTGACCCAGGAGATCCTCTTCCCGGCGGCGCTCCCGTCGCTGCTGACCGGGTTGCGGCTCGGGCTCGCCCAGGCCTGGTTGTTCCTGGTGGCGGCAGAATTGATCGGCGCCTCGCGCGGGCTCGGCTTCTTGCTCGTCGATGCCCAGAACACCGGCCGCGCCGATATCCTGATGCTTGGCATCGTCCTGCTCGCGTTACTTGGCAAGGGGACCGATGTTCTCCTCGCCCGCGGCGAGCGCCGCCTGCTACGCTGGAACGACACCTTCCGCGGCGGTTGAGGCGGCTGTCGGGTGGCGGGTAGCGGGTGGCGGCTGTCGGGTGGCGGCTATCGGCTAGCAGTATTCTTGCCGTCTCGCCGACTTGCCGACTCGCCGACTCGCCGTCTTCTCTTCTCGACTCCTCGACTCCTCGACTGCTCGCCTTCTCGACTTCGGAGATCCCATGCACTACGGCATCGTGCTTACCGCTGGCGATATTCATCAGATCGGCGACATGGCCGCCGCGGCGGAAGCAGCGGCGTGGGACGGCGTCTTCACCTGGGACGGAGTGATGATTCCCGGCGCCGATCCGATCTACGATCCCTGGGTGACGATGGCGGTGATCGCCATGCGCACCACGCGCGCCCGCTTCGGCGCCATCGTCTCCCCGCTCTCCCGCCGGCGGCCGTGGAAAGTTGCCCGGGAAACGGCGACCCTCGATCATCTCTCCCGCGGGCGGCTGGTGGTGCCGGTCGGGCTCGGTGCCCTGGACGATCTGGCCTTCGCCGGTGTTGGCGAAGCGACCAACCGGGGCGAGCGCGCCGCGCTCCTTGACGAAACGCTGGAGATTCTCTCCCTCGCCTGGCGCGGCGAACCCTTCTCTTACGAGGGATCTCACTATCACCTGCCGGAATTCGCGTTCCGCCCGCCGGCGGTGCAGCAACCGCGCATCCCGATCTGGGTGGTCACTGCCTGGGGCCGCCCGAAGAGCGTCGCCCGCGCCTTCCGCTACGACGGCATCATGCCCTTCATCTTTGGCGCCAGCGGCAGTTACGATCCGGTGACGCCCGAGATCGTGCGGGAAATCGTCGCCGCCGCTCCGACGCGCAAACAGGGTGAGCGATCATACGATATCGTTCTCGAAGGAACGACGCCCGCTGTTGACCGCGCCGCCGCCCACGATCGGGTTGCGCCGCTGGCGGACGCCGGGGCAACCTGGTGGATCGAATCGCCCTGGGAGCACGCCAGTGTCGAGGGCTTGCGCGCCCGCATCGCGGCCGGACCGCCACGTTGAGGCGAGAAGTCGAGTCGGCAAGACGGCAAGTCGGCAAGAATGAGTCAGGGGTCAGGGGTCGGGAGTCGGGGGTCAGGAATGGTGTCGTCCCGAGGAACGAGGGCCCTCGGCGTTTATGCTCAACATTGTGACGAACGAGATTCCTCGCTGCGGCTCGGACCGACACGACATGCGCACGCCACTGCATTGGATGTATCGAGCCTCGGCGACTTCTCGCCTGCTCGACTTGCCGACTCGCCGTCTTGCCGACTCGCCGTCTTGCCGTCTTGCCGTCTTGCCGTCTCGGCTGATAGCCGACAACCTGTGTTCAGGAGTGATATGAGCGAAATCCTCGCCGATCTGTTTCGGCACAATCTCTGGGCCAATCTTTCCCTGATCGATTTTTGCGCCGAATTGCCGGACGAGGTGCTGGCGACGAACGTGCCCGGCACGTTCGGCAACATCCGCGATACGCTCGCCCATCTCGTCGACGCTGAGGATTTCTATGCCACGGCACTTACCGGTGGGCTTCCGGAGCGCCACTCCGTGCTGGCAGAGAGCAGCCCTGCCATCGCCGCGCTGCGCGATCCGGCGCGACAGTCCGGGGAGGCGCTGATCGCCCTGGCGCAAACGTTGCACGGCGATCCTGTCGTCACCATATTCCGACGTGGCGAAGACCAGCGCTATCGCTCGTCGTTCCTTCTCGTGCAGGCGATCGACCACGCCGTTGAACACCGCACCCAGGTGAAGACCGCCCTCACCCAGGCCGGTTACGAACCACCCGAAACCGACGGCTGGACCTGGGACACGACCCGTCCGACCCTTTAGGCGATGGCAGTGGAACGCACGATCTGACACCGCCGACGGTGGCGGATCATGCCTCCGCCAGGATCGCGGTCCCTTCGCGCCGAACGACACACCTTCCCTTTAACATCTTGGCCCCGAAATTAACATCTTGCCTCCAACTTGCCCGATTTGCTCCAGAAAATGGCGGGACTCCCGGATGCCCGTCGCGGTCGCGATCCCTACGATGGATGGCAAGTGGCGCTGGTCGGTTGGGCGCTTCAGCCCGGGCGCGAAGAACAACAAGGAGCACGCGATGGATCCGGAACGCTTCGATCACTTCGTGAGCCGGCTCGGTGCGAGGCTCTCCCGGCGCACGCTGGGTGGACTTGCGATCGGAGTCGCCGCGTCCCTCCGCCGCGAGCAGGCAAGTGCCAGGAAGAAAAAGAAGCGCGCCTGCGCCAAACAGTGCGCCGACGGCTGCTGCACCAGCACCTTCGGCCGGTGCATTCACCCGGCGCAACAGGGAGGGGGGCGCTGTGGAATTGGCGGCGAGTTATGCCATGCCTGTGACGATGATCAATGTCGCCCATTGGGAGGCGTATGCGAGGTGAACGCCGAGTGCTGCGAGGACTTTCCCAACCTGCTCGAATGTCAGGATCGGCGCTGCTGTAAACCGGTCCTGCAGCCCTGCACAACCCCGGAAGGATGCTGTCCCCAGTTGATCTGCGACCGCTCCGCGCTCGAAACGCATCTGGCGTGCCGGGGGACCTGGGGGGCGCCATGCAGCGACACGGATCAGTGTGGCGTCGGCCGTTTCTGCTCGCGGGGCCGTTGTCGCTCGGCGCTCAACATGCCCTGCGAACTCGACGAGCATTGCAGTGAAGCCAACTACCTCTGCCGCGTCGTCCCCGGCTATCTCCCCGACAAGGTGTGCTGCCTGTCCTCGGGGTCGTTCTGCATCTTCGGCCAGGGAGGCGAAAACCAGCAGTGCTGTAGCGGCCACTGCAACGAGAACGAGCAGTGCGCGTAGGAAGACGAACGCCGCGGTGCGACGTCGAGATCGCGCAGTGGATCTCGGACACATCCTGGCCCGGTTGAACCGTGTGGCTATCAGCCACATCGAGAAACCGGTAGTTTGTACGGATGTAGCCGGGAGCACATCGCCACATACTCCGGAGTGCCCTTCCCGCGGCGCGGAGGCGCGGCAGATCGGGAACCGGGAGAAGGAGACGGTTATGACCGAACCCGGCAATCGCATCGCCTGCTGCCGCGAGGGGAAGTGCATCGAGACGGGTAAGCGCGCCACCCGGGTAGCGCAAGCGTCTCACTCCCGCACACGGCCAGGCACCGTCGCTGTCACCGTATCAGGCTCTTCGTCCAAACCGACACTGCACATCAGAGGAGCATCACCATGATCAGCCGACGCACCGTCCTCTCCAGCATCGCCTTCGGCGCGACCACCCTCGTCGCTGGCGCCAGCATGGCCGCCCTGCCGGCCCTTGCTGGCAACGGCAACGGCAATGGCAACGGCAACGGCGATGGCAACGGCCACGATGGGAAGTATCCCCATCGCAATCGACATCGCCGCAATCGCAACAAGCGCGCGCGGGACTAACCTCCATTCAGCGCATTCCGGCCGTCTCGACCGGACGACTGTCAGCCGCCGGCAGTTGCCGGCGCCTCCCAACACACCAACGCTCCCGGCGCCTGGCCGTGGCAAGACGAGGCCGGATCGACATCGATCCGGCCTCGTCGCTTTTTTCCGGACCAACATCCGGATCACGGCCGGTTACGGCGTGCTACGGGAGCCTCGAGTGGCTTTCCGGCCAGTCTTTCACCATGGTCGAAGATTCGATTGGGCGTGCGACTGGCTGAATCGCGCGGCCAACCGGCGTGTTGCGCGAGATCACAAACGGACACCCGTATCGTGCTACCATCGCACGGTTGCCCGCGGCTCTCGCGGGATGTGATTTGCCCATCATTCCGGGAGAAAACGCGGTATGGCGGTCGAACCGCTGATCCATGAACTAAGCAAACCGGGCCGGCGCGGGGTGCGTTTTCCGGAACCGGATGTCCCCTTGACGCCTCTGCCGGAGGGGCTCCTGCGCGAGCGGCTGGAGTGGCCGGAGGTCAGCGAGATCGACGTGATCCGCCACTACACCCGCCTCTCCCAGAAGAACCACGCCATCGATATCGCCATCTATCCGCTCGGCTCCTGCACGATGAAGTACAACCCGAAGATCAACGAGGCGGTCGCCCGCCTCCCCGGGTTTGCCAACATCCACCCCTATCAGGACGAGAGCACCGTCCAAGGCGCGTTGCAGTTGATGTATGAACTGCAGGAGATGCTCGGCGAGATTTCGGGGTTCCCGGCGGTCGCCCTGCAACCGGCCGCTGGCGCTCAGGGTGAACTGACCGGCTGCCTCGTCATTCGCGCCTGGCACGCGGCCCGCGGTGATTCCGCCCGCACCAAGATCCTGGTGCCGGACAGCGCCCACGGCACCAACCCGGCCACGGCGGTGATGGCTGGTTACCAGGTCGTCACCATCCCGTCGGACGAGCGCGGCAACTGCGATCTCGAGGCGCTGCAAGCCGCGGTCGGCCCGGATACCGCCGGGTTGATGATCACCAACCCGAATACCCTCGGCCTGTGGGACGAGCACATCGAGGAGATCATCGCCGCGGTCCATGCCTCGGGTGGACTGGTCTACAACGATGGCGCCAACTTCAACGCCATCCTCGGCATTGCCCGCCCCGGCGATCTCGGCATCGACGTGATGCACTTCAACCTGCACAAGACCTTTTCTACTCCGCATGGCGGTGGTGGTCCTGGTTCCGGGCCAGTCGGCGTCCGCGCCGATCTCGCGCGATTCCTGCCGGGACCCCGCGTGCGCCGTGCCGCGGACGATGCCGAACGCTTCGAGTTCTTCCAGCCGGAAGCGACCATCGGCCGCCTGCATGCCTTCCATGGCAACTTCGGGATGTTCGTCCGCGCCTACACCTACATCCGCATGCACGGCGCGGCCGGACTGCGCCAGGTCAGTGAAGACGCGGTGCTCAACGCCAATTACATCCGCGCCCGCCTGCGCGATCTCTACGATCTCCCCTACGGCGAGCGCAGTTGCATGCACGAGACGGTCTTCTCGGCGACTCGCCAGAAGGCGCAGGGCGTGCGCGCGCTCGATGTCGCCAAGCGGATGCTCGATTTCGGCATCCACCCGCCGACGGTCTACTTCCCGCTGGTGGTACCCGAGGCGCTGATGATCGAGCCGACGGAAACCGAATCGAAGGAATCGCTCGACTTCCTGATCGACGTCATGCGCCAGATCGCGCGGGAAGCGGCGGAGACACCCGAGGTGGTGCAGCACGCGCCGCACGCCACGGAGTTCAAGCGGCTGGACGAGGTGACGGCCAACCGTACCCTCAACCTGCGCTGGCGGGCGGAAGACGTCCCCGCCCGTGAGGAGGCAGCCGCCGCGGCGGACTGAACTCGACATGCTACGCTGAGGGTGGCTGGTCGCTGGCCGCACGCCCTCGGGAATCGGGAATTCGCCCACGGGGGATGCACGGCTAACCGGCCAGCATCCCCCGTTCTGTTCCGCGCCCAGGCAAGGAGCGCCCGATGGCGACCACACGCACCTACACCATCGAAGAACTCGAAACAGATCCTCCGGAAGGCGAATGGGAATTGATCGATGGGGCGTTGATTCCGATGGTCCCATCGGGGTTCGAATCCAGCAGCATCGCGGCCCGGATCACCCGCATCATCGGGAACCACGTTGAGGAGCACGATCTCGGAGAAGTCACCGGAGCGGACGGCGGGTATGTGATCTTCTCTAACCGACAGACCTTGCGCGTCCCCGATGTCGCCTTCGTACGCACCGAGCGGTTGCCGGCGCCAGCGGAGCGCCGTGGGTTCGCCCGGCTGGCTCCGGACCTCGCGGTCGAGGTGCTCTCGCCATCCAATCGCCCCATCGAACTCTTCGCCAAGGTCGAGATGTACCGGGAAGCGGGCATTCCCCTGATCTGGTTAGTCGATCCCGAGGAAAAGACCGTTACCGTCATTGCCGCCGGCAAGCCCACGGTGACATTGCATGCAGGCGACACGCTGGACGGGGGCGCCGTGCTTCCCGGCTTCAACGTGCCAGTCGCCCGGTTGTTCGGATAGGGAAGAGGCGTCGCATGGTTGCCACGCACCCAACCTCGATCGCGGAGTTCGCCCGTGTGCGGCGCGAAGGTCTGTGGGAACTGATCGAAGGAGTACCCCAGGAGGTGACACCGGCAGCGGGGGCATCGAGCAGGATCGGGGGGCGGATTTACGCCCGCTTGGAACGGTTCGTGGAACCTGCCAACCTCGGCTGGGTCTTCCCCGCTGATGCCGGATTTGTCCTCTTCCCTGACCGCGCGACGGTTCGCTCGCCAGATGCCGCGGTGGTGTTGCGTCAGCGCTTGCCGACGCTGCCAACGGGTTTCATCCCCCTCGCGCCGGATCTCGCGGTCGAGGTGCTCTCGCCATCGGATCGGATGGCTGACGCCGTGGCGAAAGTGGCGATGTATCTCGAGGCCGGCGTCCGCCTCGTCTGGCTCGTCGATCCGGAGTCCCGCACAGTACGTGTCTACCGTCCAAACACCGTGCCGAGGGTAGTCCAGACAGGGGCTTCGCTCACCGGTGATGATGTTCTGCCAGGATTTCTTCTGCCAGTTGCCGACATCTTTGCCTGAGCAGAGGAGCATTCTCATGGTCGCCACGCGCCCGGTCACGGTAGACGAATTTGCCTCGCTTTCGCTGGATGGTCCGTGGGAATTGATCGATGGGGAGATCGTGCAGTTGGTTCCCACAGGCGGTGAATCGGGCGGTATCTCCGCGGTGATCGGGGCCGAGTTGCTGATGCACGTCCGGGCGCACGACCTTGGCTGGGTATTTGGGCCAGATACGGGGTTCGTCCTCTTCCCAGACCGCGCGACGGTCCGCTCGCCGGATGCTGCTGTTGTGCTGCGCGACCGCCTCGAACGGCGACCCAGAGGCTTTGTGCCGCTGGCCCCGGACCTCGCGGTCGAGGTGTTGTCACCATCGGACCACCTGTCCGATGCCTTGGCCAAGATCGCGATGTATCTCGAGGCCGGCGTCCGCCTCGTCTGGCTCGTCGACCCCGGATCGCGAACGGTGGGCATCTACCGTCCTGACATCGGGCCCATTATCCTCCAGGAGAGCGACGTGCTCGAAGGCGGCGATGTGCTGCCCTCGTTCCAATTGTCAGTCGCCGACATCTTTGCCTGAGCAGAGGAACGTCCTCATGGCCGCCACGCGCCAGATCACAATTGACGAATTTGCCTCCCTCTCTCTGGATGGACCGTGGGAGTTGGTTGACGGGGAGATACGGCCATTGAATCCCACGGGTGGTGAATCAGGCTGGGTCAGTGGAGAGATTTTTGGGGAACTCTGGAGGTTTGTCCACGCCACCAGGCTGGGGTGGGTATTTGGAGCAGACACGGGATTCGTGCTCTTTCCGGACAAGGACACGGTGCGTTCGCCGGATGCCGCCGTTGTTCTGCGCGACCGCCTCGATCGCCCACCCCGAGGGTTCGTCCCACTTGCCCCCGATCTGGCGTTCGAAGTGCTCTCACCGTCCGATCTCATGAGCGAGGCGCTCGGTAAGGTCGGGATGTATCTCGATGCGGGCGCCTCGTCTGGCTCGTCGCCCCCGACTCGCGAACGATCACGATCTACCGGCCCGATGTCGCCGAGGTGACGCTGCACGCCGGTGATACCCTCGACGGCGGAGACATCCTCCCCGGATTCAGCTTGCCGGTCGCACGACTATTTGCGTAGCGCCACCACCATTCATGACATGGGCCTCACTGGAAATCGGCATGTCAAGTATCTCGCCGATGCCAGATTTCCCCACGGTCAGGATTGGGCGCATCTGGTTGAAACACCAACTCCAGATCCTTTCCTGGCTTGGCATTCAGCCGCGCGGGGATGCTGCCGTCGATCACTGTTGATTGGCATGACGATCCGCGCCATCCTTCTTCAAGATCAGATGTCGTTGTCACTTGATCCAGAATCATGACGACCGCCGCCGCCTCACAGGTCGCACCTGGAGCATTACCGGTGACTCGCGACCGGCTCATCGGTCGTGACCATGAGATTGCGATCGGACGAACGTTCATCCTTGACGACGCGGTGGCGCTCCTGACCTTGACCGGACCAGGAGGGGTCGGCAAGACGCGGGTTCAACTTGCGGTTGCGATGGCAGTGAGCGACGACTTTGCTGATGGCGTTACCTGGGTCGATCTTGCCCCACTCAACGAAGGCTCTCTGATTCCCGGTGTCATCGCGGAGGCACTCGGGCTCATTCCTGTTGCTGAAATCCCGATCCTGGATGAACTGGCACGGCACCTGCGCCCACGCCAGCTTCTGCTCGTGCTGGACAACTGTGAGCATCTTCTGCCCTCCGTATCCACGGTAGCTTCATTGCTGCTCGCTCAAGCACCGGCAATGCAGATCCTGGCCTCGAGCCGCGCCCCACTGCGCCTGCGCGGCGAACAATTGCTCCCCATCGATCCACTTCCATGTCCTCGGGTTGAAGCTGACACCGTCAGCCAGATGCAGCGAAGTGACGCAGTCCGCCTGTTTGTGAAGCGGGCTCGCTCCGTACAGCCGAACTTCATGTTGACTGATCACAATGCATTCGCGGTGGCGGAAATCGCGCGCCGGCTTGACGGCTTGCCACTAGCGATCGAGTTGGCCGCAGCGCGGGTAGCGCTTATCTCACCCGAAACCTTGCTCGCGCAGATGCGCAGCAGGCTCCGGCTGCTCGCCGAGGGATCTCGCGATGCGCCGGCTCGGCAATGGACGATGCGCAACGCGATCGGATGGTCGTACGATCTGCTCTCCCCGGCCGATCAGGGCATGCTGAGGCGCCTTGCCGTTTTCGCTGGCGGCTGGACGATCGAGTCTGCCGCCGCGGTAACGGGAATGGTGAGCGAGGAGACGGTCGCCGCGCTGGGCCGACTCGCAGAGCAAAGCCTCATCCACGCGAACCCCGGCGCGGCGAGTTCACGTTTCACGATGCTGGAAACAATCCGCGAGTACGCCCTGGAGCAGCTTGCTGCCAGGGAAGAAGAAGAGGCAACGCGCATCCGCCATGCCGCGTTCTTTCAGGAATTGGCGCTGCGGGCCGAGCCAGACATTGAGCTCGGCACATTCTCCACCGGTTGGTTTGGCCAACTAGACGAAGAGCGGGACAATCTCCGTGCGGCACTCCGCTGGAACGTGGCACGTGATCACGCCGAGGGCGCGCTGCTGATTGCTGGTGCGCTGGCGGAGTACTGGGCATTTCGCGGCGATTTTCACGAGGGCCGCATCTGGTGCGATCAGGCGCTGCTCATCGCTCATGAGGGCGTATCCCCCGCCGCGCACGCGGGGGCGCTCTATGGGGTCGCAATCCTGGCGACGTTCCTGGGCAAGGTGGCCGACGCGGTCGACGCTGGCGAAGCCATGCTTCGGGTCGCGTCGGAAGCTGACGAGCCGATCGACATTGTCCGGGCGCACTTCGCCCTCTGTTTCGTCGAACGCCGGTCGAGTCGTGAGCACGACGCGATAGTGCATGCCCAATCAGCCCTAGCCCTGGCGCGACTGATTGGGGCCTGGGGTTGGGTGGCCTGGACGCTCGTCCAGTTGGGCGAGATGCGCGGTTACGTTGATTCGGCCGCGGCGGCGGCGGAAGCGCTGGCCCTCTTCCGCGAGTTCCGCAGCGAGTGGGGCCAAGCCAACGCGCTCTTCAGCATTGCGGCGACGGCAATGCGAGCGGGAGATTTGCCTACCGCCGCGCGCGTCTACCAGGAGAGCCTAGCCCTGCGGCAGATGATCGGCGATCGGTGGGGAACCGTCGACGACCTGATCGGCACCGCTAACCTCGCTGCTAGGATCGGGCACACGGCCGAGGCCACACGACTCCTGGCGGCGGCGATGGCCTGGGCCAACGAGATTGGGTACCGACTGTTGCAGCGACCGATGCCGGCTATCGAATTGCGCGCGTTGCTGCAGACCCAGCTCGATGCAGCCCCGTTTGACCGCGCTTGGCAAGTCGGGTCGAGCATAGTGCCGCACGATGCGATCGCCATGGCGGAAGCGATGCTTGCGACTATCGTTTCCGGCCATCATGTCGAGATCGTGACCACATGTCTAGCTGCTCCGGTGGGTGACAACATCGCTGTCCCTGCTGGAGACAAGCCGGCGGTTCTGCAGCCGGTGACGCTGGTATCGGAGGCCAATCTCACTCGCCGCGAGCGAGAAGTGCTCGCCCTCATCTGTGATCGCTTCACCGACGCCGAAATCGGCGAACGGCTCTTTGTCAGCCGCCGCACTGCATCCACTCACGTCGCCAACATCATCGCCAAACTCGGTGTTGCGAATCGCCGTGAAGCAGCCGCTCTCGCCGTTCGGCACCATCTGGTCTGATTTCAGCCCTCGATCGCAATGCTGAAACAGTTTTCGAGAAGATTGCTTCAAGCGGGATTCCTGATCCTCATGGGAATGGGTGGGCGATCATCACCAACGGCGGCGAGAGAGGTCGTGCGGGCGGACGGGTGAAATCGCGCTCCAGTGCCACCAGATCGAGATCGAGGGTCGCGACATCGGCGAGGGCGATTTCATCGGCGGACCATGCGCGCAAGGTGGAGACGCTTTTCAGGTAATTGCGGCACTCACTGCACGTTTCGATCTGCCGCGCGCCGCCATCGCCTTCGATGATCAGGGTGCCCCGCGCAACGTGTCCGGTCATCTCGCAATAGGGGCAGCGGATGCCCGGTTGCGTCCAGTCGCCGCCGCAACGGACGCAACGCAAGTGCCGCGTTCGCTCCAGGCCGCGCTGCTCGGCGATCGTCGGCCACCCACCGCACACCGGACACCAGCCGTGATGCCACGCCGCATCGACAGCGGCAAACCGCCGCCGCAGGGCGTGCAAGATGGGCATCGCGGCCAGCGCGGCCACCGCCATCAGGGCATCGGGATCGGCACCGACCGCAATCGCGGTAGCCGCCAGCGTATCGGCATCGGCGTTGATCGCGGCAGTCATCAGCGCCAGGGGATTCCCCGCCAATTGCGCCGCACGGCGCAAGCTACGCCCCTCCGAACCAACCAACGCTACGTCGCCCAGCAAGCGATCCAGCCACCGCGCGGCTATCTCGGGAGCGATCTCCACCGTTGCCCCGGCAAGGAGTGACCGACCTTCCAACCGCTCCGGTTCCAGCCGGGCTGTTGCGGCCATCCACTCCCACTCTGGATCGGCCACTTCCGCCAGTACCAGACTCAGGACGGCGAGCCACGGCGCGGCTTCCGGCTGCGCCACGCGCAAGGCATCGATCTGGTGACGGGCGCTGACGGATACAGTCACGGAAGGCGACTCAGTCGCCACCGGCCACGGTCGCCGCATCACGCCTTCTCCACGTTGCAGACAAAGGCTTTTCCTTCGTGGATCGAGACGTTGGGATCGCCAACCAGCAGCGTGAGATCGTTGGTGACCGCCCCGGTAACCAACCCCTGGTAGCCCCAGTGCCACGGTAGACCAACGTGGTGGATCGTCTTCCCCGCCACGCGCATCGGGCGCATGCGGGCGGTCACCAACGCCTTGGCGGTGATCTCACCGCGTGGGGTCATCACCCGCACCACCTCGGTATTGCCAATTCCCTTTTCCCCGGCCAGTTCCGGGCTGATCTCGACGAAGAGTTCCGGCTGCAATTCCGCCAGCCACGGCAGCCACCGGCTCATCACCCCGGAGAGGTGATGCTCCGTTAGCCGGTATGTGGTCAGCACGTACGGGTACGCGGGATCTTCCGCGGCCGCGGTCACGTTGCCGTCGACATGCCACGCTTTCAGCACCGGCGAGTTCGGCTGATCCGGGTAGAGCACGTTCGGCGCGGGCGATTCGACCGGTTCGTAATGGGTCGGCAGTGGTCCATCGACGAGGCCGGTGGGCGTGAAGAGCCACCCCTTGCCATCTGCCTTCATGATGAAGGGATCGGTCCCGCCGTGCGCGTCGAGTCCGGTTGCATCCGGCTGCGGCCGCGCTCCTGGTGCTTTGGTCAGCGGGAAATCGGGTACGTCGGCGCCGGTCCACATCCCCGCCTTGCCGCTCGCCGTATCGATCGTGTCCGGGTCCCAGGAGACCCACGCCTTGGCTGCCGACCACGGGGTGCCGTCCGGCCGCGCCGAGGCCCGGTTGTAGAGAATGCGCCGGTTGGCCGGCCAGGCATAACCCCAGTTCAGATTGGCGGCGCCCCCGCCTTCCGGATCGGGGATCCGCGAGGCCGCCCGTAGATGCTCGATGCCCGGTTGGGGATAGATCCCGGAGTAAATCCAGGAGGCGCAGGTAGTCGAGCCATCGTCGTTCAGCGCGGCGAACCCCGGCAAGTGCTCACCCGTTTCCGTGAAGTAGCCGTTGATCTCGCGGATGATCTTCAGCGTGCTCGGCTCGTCCTTGATCGCCCAGGGCTCGATCTCCTCCGGATCGGGTTCGTAGTCCCAGACGAGGTTGCGAATCCCCTGGTCCCGCGGCGCGATGCTCCCGGCATAGAGGTCCTTGAGCCGGCGTCCGAGGTGATAGGTGAACCAGATATCGGAGCGGGCATCGCCCGGAGGATCGACCGCCTTGTGGTGGTACTTGATCAGCCGCTGGGTATTGGTGAAGGTGCCGTCCATCTCCGCAACCTGGGCGGAGGGGAAAAAGAAGACCTCGGTCTGGATATCCTCGGTCCGGATCGAGCCGTCCGCGATTTCGGGCGCTTTGTACCAGAACGCCGCGGTCTCGGTTTCGAAGTTGTCCTTGACCACCAGCCAATCGAGTTTGCCGAGAGCCTCGCGCTGATAGCGCGCGTTCTGGCCGCCGACCGCGGGGTTTTGCCCCATGGCGAACATCCCTTTCACCCGCCCCTCCATCATGGCGATCATCATCGGCATGTGGGAGTGGTCGCCAGAGATGCGCGGGTGCCAGGCCAGGCCCCAATCGTTCTCCGCCGTCGCGGCGTCGCCGTACATTGATTTCAGGTAACTGATGAAGAACTTCGGCATGTTCGCCCAATAGCCGGTCGGCAGCGTCTCCTCCTTCAGGTACGCCGCGACACTGTCATGCTCCTTGAGCACCGAGGGCGCCGGCATGTAGCCGTGAATGGAGTGGTAGAGCGTCGGCACATCGGTGCTCCCCTGAATGGTGGCGTGCCCACGCAGGGCGACGATCCCGCCACCGGGGCGGCCGATATTGCCCAGCAGGAGTTGCAGCATCGCCGCCGCACCGATCATCTGTGGGCCATAGGTGTGCTGCGTCCAGCCGACCGCGTAGCAGATGGCGGAGGTCTTGTCCGGGCCAGAATTGGCGAGGAGCGTCTCCGCAACCTCGATCACTTTCTCCGGTGGGCAACCGGTGATCGCGGAGACTATCTCTGGGGTGTAGCGGGCGAAATGCTTCTTCATCAATTGGAAGACGCAGTTGGGATCTTCCAGCGTCGGGTCCTGCCGCGGCTGGTGGTCCGGGAGGAGGCCCTCGATCAGCGCGTCGTAAGGGGGACCGGCCGGAGCCGGCACGCCTCCCTCCGGATGGCCCGATTGCACTCCCTGCTCGCCGGACTGAGCGGTCGCGGCGCTACGTCCCTGATCGCCGACCGGAGCGCGGTGGTATTGCCAGGAGTCCGGCTGATATTGCCCGACGAAGCCGTTCAACCCCCAGGCGTCCTCCCGGTACGGCCCCAGCCCGGAGAAGACGCCGAGCGGTTTGCCCGGCTCCTCGTCCTCGGTGTCGCGGAACGCCGGGTCGATGATGGTGGCGGCGTTGGTATAGGTGGTGACGTACTCCCGGAAGAACGGTTCCGTATTCCAGCGGTCGGAATTGATGATGGCGTTGATCAACCCGCCGAGAAAGGCGATATCCGTCCCCGCCCGGAGCGGCACATGGACATCCGCCACCGCGGTGGTGCGGGTGAAGCGCGGGTCGGCGTGAATGATCTTCGCGCCTTTGAGTTTGGCCTGCATCACCCAGCGGAACGCCACCGGATGGCACTCCGCCATGTTCGACCCCTCGATCAGGATCGCATCGGAGTGGATCAGGCTACCGGGAAATGTGGTTGCCGCGCCGCGGCCGAGTCGCACCCCCAGACCGGGGACGCTGGAGGAGTGTCATATCCGGGCCTGATTCTCGATCGCCACCACCCCCAGTCCGCGCATCAATTTCTGGTGAATGTGGTTCCACTCGTTGTCCATCGTGGCGCCGCCGAGCGAGAAGATACCGAGCGTGGCCATCTCGATCTTTTCGATCTTCTCGCCGTCGGCATTCGTCGTCTCGTACCTCTCCCGGAAGGTTTCGTCGCGCGTGCGCTTGACCCGCGCCGCGACCATGTCCAGCGCCGTCTCCAGGTCGATGGTTTCCCACTGCGTACCCCCCGGCCGGCGATAGAGTGGCTGCGTCAGCCGGTGCGGATTGACATGCAGTTGAAAGATCGCCGCGCCCTTGGGACAGAGATTCCCCTGGTTGATGGGGGAGTTGCGGTCCCCCTCGATATCGATGATCTGTCCGTCCTTGACGTAGACCATCGTGTCGCAACCGACGGCGCAATAGGGACAAACGCTGGGAACCTGGGTGGCATCGGCGATGCGCAGTGTCCAGGCGCGGGCCTGCGTCGGGCGGAGATCGATGCCGAGCGCGGCCATCCCGGCCACCGCCGATCCGGCCAGACTTCGCCCGGACAACCAGCGGCGGGGGCGGTCGAGGTGCTTCATGCGTTCCTCCGGGCTTTGGCACGGGCCACCGGCGCCGGAGATGGCCGCGCGGATCGTCGCTCGCGGGGCACAGTGGCATTTCGATTTCCACCTGCATCGTAGCACCCGCGTCCGGCCGAGCCGGATGGCGCAGCTGCTGGCTCCACGCTCATTGCCCCGGACGCAGGTTCTCCCCCTCTACGTCGCACCGACCTCCGGCGCGAAGAAGAGCCTTCCTCACCTTTCCGCTGCGGCTTCACGGCGTCTCCACAATCGCCCGCTATCGTTGATGGCAGATGGCGGAGATGTTCCGCCAACAGCAGCAGCAAGCGGCCAGGTGGCCGCCACCTGAAACAGGAAAGGGATTGCAACCGATGATGACGCACATGCCGGTCTATTACGCCGGTGGAGGGTTCCCCTGGGGATTACTGATCCTGGGCGGAATTGTCTACGTCCTCTGGCACAAGGGGATCATTGGCGGACCGGGCCGTCACAACTACGGACCGCGCTACGGCGGATACGGCCAGGGCAACTACCCGCCCGCGCCGCCGATGCCGCCGGAACCGCCTGCTGCGCCCGGCGCCCCAGGTTCCGGCTTTGGTCCTGGCGCCGGCTTCGGCCCCGGCGGTCCTGGCTTCCGCGGCCCGCGCGAATTCTTCGACGAGTGGCACCGGGAGGCGCATGCGGCGGAGGCGGCCCGAGCGCAAACCCAGGCCCAAGCCGCTCCCCCGGCGGCTCCCATGCCAGCGGCAGACGCCACGACAACGAATCCGAATCCCCCGATTCAGTAATTCTCTCGCATCGTCGCGACCAGGGAGAACACGACGAGGTGCGCTTATGCGAGCGCACCTCGTTCGTTTGTCCTTTGGATTCCGGGTGAGCGCGAGTTCGTTCCCGTGATCGATGCCGCAATGCTGCGCTTCCGGAATGACAAGGGGAGGTATGGTGGTCTCGCAGCGCCGGCCCTCACCCCAAACCCCTCTCCCCGTGCGCGGGGCGAGGGGCCTTTGGAGCCTTGGTGATCGGCCCCATCCCAGGGACCAAGGGCAATGCTTTCTCTATCTTCCGCTGTCTCAGCTCGACAGGTGCGGGGATTGGGGTAAGACACGGCGCCACGAGCCTGTAGCAATGATCGTTCCTGGGTTATCGGCCGGTTGCGATCCATGAGGTAACGGCGCCGGAACAGCGTTCCTCGTCGCCTACAATCAGGATCGGGTTGTCGGGATGGAGCAGGGTGGGTCTAGTGGCGGCGCCGATCACGTTCGTGCACATGAGCGATATTCATCTCACCACGCCGGGACAACTGGCCGGCGGCCGCGATTCGCTCCCGCTGACGCAACGGCTCCTGCACCGGATTCAACGCCTGGAAACCCCGCCCGCCTTCATCGTCATCAGCGGCGATCTCAGCGACGACGGCTCCATCGCCAGTTACGAATTGCTGAAGCAGGTGCTGGCCGAGTCCATCGCACCGGAGATTCCGGTGCTGCTCGCGCTCGGCAATCACGACCACCGGGCGCACTTCCGGCAGGTCGTGCTCGGCGAGACCGGGCCCGATCCCGAAGCGCGCTATTGCTACTCCCGTCAGGTCGACGGTCTGCGCGTGATCGTGCTCGATTCGGTGATTCCTGGCGAAGACGGCGGCGTGCTCGGCGAAGCGCAACTCGCGTGGTTGGGGGCGGAACTGGTACAGCCTGCCCCTCGCGCTCCCCTGCCGGACGAAACGGCCCAGGAATTGGCCGCATTGCCGGCGCGGCGGCGGCAGGTGCTGGAGATGCGCGTCGCCGAGCAGAACCGGCGGCCGGGGCTCGCCCCCCGGTTGCGCCCGGCGCTCGATGCGCACCTGATCTGGCTCAGCCAGCAGCTCGCCGAGCTGGACGCCGACCTGGATCGGACGCTGCGCGCCAGCCCGCTCTGGCGCGCCAAGGAGGACCTGTTGCGCGCCATCCCGGGGATCGGTCCGGTGGTGGCGCGCACGCTGCTGGCCGAGCTGCCGGAACTGGGGCAGCTGACGCGCCACGAAGCCGCTGCCCTGGCCGGGCTCGCCCCCCTCAACCAGGACAGCGGAACGCGCCGGGGGGTGCGCCGCACCTGGGGCGGACGGGCCGCGGTCCGCGCCGCCTTGTATATGGCCGCCGTCAGCGCGGTCCGCTGCAACCCAGTCATTCGTGCCCTCTACGTCCGCCTGCGTGCGGCCGGCAAGCCGCCCAAAGTGGCCCTCGTCGCCTGCATGCGCAAACTGCTCACGATCGCCAACGCCATGCTGCGCGATGGCACCCCCTGGAGCCCCAATCCGGCCCACGCGGCTTGACAGCCAATACGGTTGCTCTCCCGCCCGGCGGGAGAGGGGCCCTGGGAGCCCCGGTGATCGACCCGATCCCAGGGCCAAGGGAGATTCCCGGCCCTATCTTCCCCTGTCACAACTCGACAGGTGCGAGGTTTGGGGTAAGGCACGGCGCCGCGAGCCGGTGGCAATGATCGTTCCTGGGCTATCGGCTGGTTGCGCTCCATGAGGTAACGGCGCCGGAACAGCGTTCCTCGTCGCCTACAATCAGGATCGGGTTGTCGGGTTGTCGGGATGGAGCAGGGTGGGTCTTGTGGCGGCGCCGATCACATTCGTGCACATGAGCGATATTCATCTCACCACGCCAGGACAACTGGCCGGCGGCCGCGATTCGCCCCGACGCAACGGGCTCCTGCAACGGATCCAGCGCCTCGAAACCCCGCCCGCCTTCATCGTCATCAGCGGCGATCTCAGCGACGACGGCTCCATCGCCAGTTACGAGGTACTGAAGCAGGTGCTGGCCGAGTCCGTCGCACCGGGGATTCCGGTGCTGCTCGCGCTCGGCAATCACGACCACCGGGCGCACTTCCGGCAGGTCGTGCTCGGCGAGACCTCGCCCGATCCCGAAGCGCGCTATTGCTACTCCCGGCTCATCGACGGTCTGCGCGTGATCGTGCTCGATTCGGTGATCCCCGGCGAAGACGGCGGCGTGCTCGGCGAAGCGCAACTCGCGTGGCTGGCGGCGGAACTGGCGCAGCCTGCTCCACGCGGACACCTGATCGTCCTCCATCACGCCTGCCGCCTGGCCGCCCCGGTCCACCACGCGCCGGCCTTCATCGTCCGCGACGTCGAGGCCCTGGCCGCGGTGATCGCCCCGCACGCGGCCACGGTCCGCGGCGTCCTCGCCGGGCACTCCCACCAGGCGAACGCCGCCCCCTTCGCCGGCACCCTCTACGCCACCGCCCCCGCCGCGCTCTGCCAACTCGACTTCCTCGCCGGCGAGCAGTACATCCCGGTCTCCGGCAGCGGCCTCAACCTCTGCCGTCTCGACGACAATGGTCTCGTCGTGAATCCGGAGTTCGTCGATGAATGATTCAGTTGGACGCCGACGAATTAAGTGCTTCGTTCGCCAGCGATTGTCCCTGCCTCCTTAGAAAATCACCATCAGAATCAAGATCACAATGAGAGCGACGACAATGAAACCAACGACCTGAAATAATGTACCAAAGCAGCCTCGACCTTTCGTGTGAACAACTACCGTTTGCTGCACAGGTACATTTGGAGCAGGTGGGGCAATGTAGTGGACTTGCGGCGGCGGCTGTTGATAGTACCCCGGAGGATACTGGGACTGTCGCCGAGGTGGAGGAACCGAGCCCCGAAGAACCTCATCCTGCCAAGCAAAGGGATCTTCGTCGACAGCGTCTGCGGGCTGAATAGGCATCGCTTCCCATGGTGCGGGAACTGACTGACCACCCTGGGGCGCATTCTGCTGATTGCTCGGATTACTGGGCTCACTGTCCTTCTTGCGACGCATGACTCGCTCCTGTCTTTCGACTCGCAGCCGGTTCTGTCATAATCGCTATTGGCTGTTTTTGAATCACGGAGAACGGCCAAGACTTCTGCGAATGCCTATGTCTACGCAGTTCAATGCATCGCAGCCATTTGACAGAGTCCGCAACGTCGGATATGACCTCTCGCGCTTCATTAGGCTGCAACGGAAAGCGCGGCGACTACTGGGGCGAAACCAGCGAACCCGACGATCGATCATGGACATATCCTCTCCATCGAGTGCTATGTCTTATGATGGCGTATTCTAGAGACGCTATTAGGTATGTCAATTACCTGGGGCAACTGCCTTACCATCCCATCTATCGGAATCAGTCCCGCCTCGACAATTCCTAGTCCTAGTAACATGCAGGCGCAAGCGCGCCAGCAGATGAAACAGTGCTGTTGGTGCGTGCCACTGGATCCCAATCGGGATGTCTCAATCCTTGGTACATTCGGGCAATAACGGAAATCCAATCGTCCGGGAATCCCGGTGTCTAAATGAATCACTACATCACGATACAGGTGGATTGTTACCTGCTTCCCTCCCACAACCCACTACTTGGAATGATTTATCAACTTGGCACACGAATCGTTCGGTTTCATTCACAGAAGAAAGTCGAGTGTTTTGCAACTTCACCACCTTGCCATCGCCTACACCCTCCCTCACCTTTCCGCCCCTGATTCACGGCGTCTCCACAATTGGCCCCTATCGTTGTAGATAGAGGGCGGGACGAGTCCGCCGGCACGCGCAAGTCGCAAGGTTCGAAAGGAGTGCCTGGGTGCACAATGGCAATGGCAACGGACGCGGCAACGGCAAGAAACTGCTGCTGATTGGCGTCCTGATTCTCTTCGGGTTCTGGCTGGTCAACGATGCCTACCGCGATGGTTACACCGACGCGCTGGTCCAGACCGGGCAGGTGGAGAACGTCCGCTACTACCGCGGCGGTCCTCACTTCCCCTGGGGGCTGGTGATCCTCGGCGGGATCGGCTTCATCGCCTGGCGCAAGGGCGCGTTCGATCGCTTCGGCCGCCCCGGTGGTCCGTTCGGTCCCGGCTATGGTCCTGGCTACGGCGTCCAGCGCTACGGTGATGGCAATACGCCGCAGGGTGGCGGCTTCGCCCCCGGTTTCCGCGGACCGCGCGCCTATTTCGATGACTGGCACCGCGAGGCGCACGAGGCGCAGGCGGCGCGCAATGCAGCCGCCCCGGCTCCTGCCGCCGCTGCCGCGCCACCGTCCGAGCCGGTGATGCCCACTCAGCCGCCGGTACAATCGCCACCGCCCCCACCGCCGGCCCCGGAGTACTGGGCCACGATGGCCCCGGTCGGTCAGACCACCACATCAACCACCCCATCGGCTGCGCCGGCACCGCAGGAGCCGCCACGCGATCCGAATGGACCGACGCTCGAGCGGTGGTAAGGTGAGCGAGAACGTCAACACTGGCGCGGCGCGGAATACCCTCCGCGCCGCGCAACCCCGGTGAACGGCATGAAAAGCATCCTGGTCGTCGAAGACGAACCGGAGATCGCGCGGGTTATTCGCGACTATCTCCACGCCGCTGGTTACACCGTCAGCATCGCCGCGGATGGCGAAACCGCGCTGCAGAGCGCGCGTATCGCCAAACCCGATCTGGTGGTGCTCGATCTCGGCTTGCCCGGCCGCGATGGTCTCGATGTCACCCGCGAATTGCGCCGCACCTCTGATATCCCGATCGTCGTCGTCACCGCGCGCGGCGACGAGGCCGACCGCATCGTTGGGTTGGAACTCGGGGCTGATGATTATGTCGTCAAGCCATTCAGCCCGAAGGAGTTGGTGGCGCGGGTGCGCGCCCTCTTCCGCCGCATCGATGGCCGCGACGCCCCCGGCGACATCATTCGCGTCGCCGATCTCGAAATCGATGTCCCCCGCATGCGGGTCACCATCGCGGGCCGCCCCACGGAACTGACCGCCAGCGAGTTCCAACTCCTGGTGGCGATGGCGCGCGAACCGGGCCGGGTCTTCACCCGTGGCCAACTCCTCGATGCGTTGCATGGCGTCGCCTTCGAATCGTATGAGCGCGCGATCGACGCGCATATCAAGAACCTGCGCCGCAAGATCGAGCCGGAGGCGGGCGCCACCCGCTACGTGCAGACGGTCTACGGCGTCGGCTACCGCTTTGCTGAAGAATGAACGATTCAACGGGGGGGAACGGGGGAAAGGGGGACGGGGGGAACCGTGCCTCAGCCTCCACCCGAGCGCAATTCGGGGCTGACGCAGGATCGATAGCGTTCTCCGCGCCTCCTGCTCTCCCTTCCCCCTTTCCGCCCATCCCCCCATCCCCCTATCCGCCTATCCCCCCTTCCCCCTCGTCGCCCCGTCCCCCTTCCCCCCTCCCCCCCTTCCCCCCTCGCCGCTCCCAGCCGCCCCCCTGGTGGCCGGAGGACGAACCCTGGCCGCCGGTGAAGAAACCGGATCGGCGGCGCGGCTTCCTGCGCAAGGTCGGTTGCTTCTTCGGGGTGATGATCGGGTTGATGATCGCCTCAAGCATCCTGGCGGCGATCTTCTCTGGCGGCGGACGCCACGGCAACGACGGTCCCTCCTGGGGGTTCTTCTTCCTCCTGCTGATCGTGGTCGGTCTCTTTTTCGCCTGGCGCACCGTGCGCAAGACCGCCACCCCCATCGCCGAGGTGATGTCCGCCGCGGAACGGGTCGCCGACGGCGACTACAGCGTCCGGGTGGAAAACCGCGCCAATGGCGATGTCGGCCGCCTGGTGGAGTCGTTCAATGCCATGACCACGCGCTTGCAGACGAACGAGGAGCAGCGGCGCAATCTCTTCGCCGATGTCGCTCACGAACTGCGGACACCCCTCTCGGTGATCCGCGGCAACACCGAGGGGATGCTCGACGGCGTTTATCCTCGCGACGACGAACGGCTGGAGACGATCCTGGGGGCTACCGCGCTGATGGCCCGTCTTCTCGACGATCTGCGCACGCTTTCCCAGACCGATACCGGCGCCTTGCGGCTGCACAAGGAGCGCACCGACGCCGGGGAACTGCTGGACGATATCCGCTACGCCTTCGCGCCGCGGGCGAACGAGGCCGGGGTGACCTTCACGGTGCTGGCGGAACCGCTGCCGCCGCTCGATATCGACCCGGCCCGCATCCGCCAGGTGATCGAGAATCTGCTCGACAACGCCCTCCGGCACACGCCGCGCGGAGGGACCATCCGCATCGAGGCGCGTCCGGAGGGGAGCGCCGCGCTCTTCCGCGTCGCCGATACCGGCCGCGGCATCGCCGCCGAGGCGCTGCCGCACGTCTTCGACCGCTTCTGGAAATCGGCCGATTCCGGCGGCAGCGGGCTCGGACTTGCCATCGCCCGCGGTCTGGTCGAGGCGCACGGCGGGCAGATTCGCGCCGACAGCATCGAGGGGCTCGGCACGGTCATGTCCTTTACGCTGCCGACGTAAGGCGGTTCATCGCTTGTGTCGTCCCGACCGCAGGAGGGACCTCGGCTGTTGCACTGTTTACCGCGAACGCCGAGATTCCTCGCGTTCCGCTCGGAATGACACCAGCGGTGCGACACGCCGCCCCGACTTGCCAGCGCGCACAAGAAAGCCGGGAGCCTCGCGCTCCCGGCCACCGTTTTGCTTTCGCCTATGACGGACGTGTCGAATCGATGGTGGGATTCCCGTGCGGGGTCTGCCCCTTGAGTTTCACCCCGACATCGACGCTGCCGGCGCAGGTATCGCCCTGGCCATCTTCGGCGGTGAAGCCGATGCGGTAGATGCGGCCGTCGCCCTTGGGATTGGCCTCGCGGCGCACCCGTGCCCGGTCGCTGCCGATCCCGGAGGCGTCCGCCTTGCTGCCCACCGCTTCATCCTGCAGGATGCCGGTGATGGTGATCGTCGGATCGTCGCCGTTTGGGTCCGTCACGCCCTGGACAAAGACATCCGCGAAGGCGCTCACCGGCTTCTTCTTCTTGCCCTTCTTCGGCTTCTTGGGCAGAACCGCGCTCAGTTGCGCCGGGCTCGCCACCGCGTTCGTGCAGTCGGGCGGCGCGGGCTCGCCGCTGCTGAAACTGCCGGCGCGGATGAAGACGTTGGTGTCGTAGATCGAATCGCCCACGTCGGCGATCGCCAACTTGAGATGGTTGGTCTGGCCGGCGCTGACATCCGCGCCGCAGGTCAGCACCGTGGTCAGACCATCCATCTCGGTCTGGAGCGATCCGGCTTCGTTGTCGCGGTAGTATTCCGCGTTTCGGTCCGGGTTGATCGAATCGACCGACACCGCGTCGCCATTGACGACGGCGCAGTTCTCGCCATTGATGAAGAACCCGAAAACGTCGTTGAATCCCGCATCGACGAACTCGAGGTACTCTTCGGAGGCGAAGACGTAGCGGAAGGAGACTTTGCTGGTGTCCGGCACGAAGTCGAACTCCAGCACCGCCGCATCTTCCGTCGGGTCGTCGCCGGGATCGAGCAGGGCGTCGAGATCGGCATCACCCGCCGCTTCGTTCTCGCCCGAGATGCCGCTCTCCACATTCGGCCCGACCACATTGCTGATGAACCCGCTGCTCAGCACCACGCCGTTGTGGAAACCGATCAGGTTCGCGTCGCCGGTGGCAAAGGTGCCGAGGGCCGCCGGGGCGCCGGTGAACTGGACGTTGGAAATGGCGACGCCGGACCCCAGCAAGGTATCTGCCGCCGCCTGCGCTAGCCGCTGCTGAACCACCAGTGGATCGCCCGCGGCCCGCGATGAACCGCGGCGCGACCGCACCTCCTTTTTCGCGACGGCCAGCGATTCCCGCGATCGCGCTTCACTGGCGACGCTGCGGCTTTGGGCGTGCCGCTGGGGATGCCCTTTGGCGAATGCGTCCAGCGCGGGACTCATCCCGCCCAGGACCAGCCCCAGCCCGAGCACGATCGGCACGATGTTACGGAATGCGGATGAAGACTGACGCATTGCCCGCGGGTCGCCACGCGCCGAGCCCCTCTCCCGGCCCGACGGCTCACAAGGGGAGGTACGACCGTCTTCAGGCGTTTGCGTGGACTCGGCACGGCCGCGAGGCGGCCAAGAGCCCCTCTCCCGGCTCGACGGGAGAGGGGTTGGGGTGAGGGTGCTCGCCACGTGCAAACCGCAGTGATTATCCGCACTCGATATGACGCCGGTGGCGCCGCGCCATGTTCCTGTTGCACTCCGTGTGATCGAGTGTTCCATGTCGTCACCTCTTGACGGTGATTTGTGCCTGTGCGGTGTTCCGACCCTCCCGGGTTGGTCGGAACGCCGCGTGTTGCACCTTGTCCTGGCCGGCCTGCCTGAGGTGCCCCTGCAGCGTATGGCTGGGAGGGAGTGCGCACATCCGGAAAAACCCTGAATCGGGGCACTCCGTACTTGCTACCGGCACATGCGCCATCGCGGATAATGAAGTCGCCATGAAGCAGGAAGCCTTGGAACGCACCATCCCGCCAGGTCCGACCGCACCGGTCGGAGTGCGCGTCGCGCGGACAGCACTGGTTGGCCGCGAGCGGGAGATCGCCACCGCGACCGCCCTGCTCCGCCGTGATGATGTCCGCTTGCTGGTGCTCGTCGGCCCAGGTGGGGTGGGAAAAACCCGGCTGGCGGTGCGGGTTGCCGAAGAGCTCGCGGAAGTCTTCCCCGGCGGCGTCCTCGGCGTCGATCTCTGCCCCCTCTCCGATCCGGACCACGTTCCGCACGCGGTTGCCGCGGCGCTCGGCCTGCGCGATCGGGGCGATGGCGGCGATGGGTGGGAGCAACTCCGCTCCGCGTTCGCGCGGAAGCCCATGATGCTCGTGCTCGACAACCTGGATCACCTGATGGCGGCCACGCCCGCGATTGGCGACTTGTTGGCGGCGGCGCCGCTCCTCCGCATCCTGATTACCTCACGCGAGCGGGTGCCGCTGGCGGACGCCCATCATCTTGTCATCCCGCCGCTGGCCTTGCCGGAACCGAGGTCGCCCGTGGGCAACCTCGGTTCGGCGCCCGCGGTCCGGCTGTTCATCATGCGGGCCGAGGCAAGCGACAGCCGTTTTGCCGTCACCTCCGATGATGTGGCGACGATCGGGGAGGTCTGCCGTCGGCTCGATGGTCTGCCGCTGGCGATCGAACTCGCCGCGGCGCGCGTCAGCATCCTGCCGCCGCGGGCCATGCTCGCCCGGCTCGACCATGCGCTCCCCCTCCTCACCACTGGTCCCATTGACGCGACGGCCCGCCATCGCACCATGCGCGCGGCGATTACCTGGGGGTACGATCTCCTCACGCCACCGCTCCAGCGTCTGTTCCGCTCCCTGTCCGTGTTTCGCGGCGGATTCACCCTTGACGCGGCGGAGTGGATCGCCAGTCGCGGCCAGGACGGCATCCCTCTGGCCGAACCTGGCGGCTCAACCCTCGATCTCCTGGCCGCGCTGATCGATCGCAGTCTCGTTCAGATTCTCGACGACACCGGCGAACCCCGGTACGGGATGCTGGAAACACTTCGCGAGTTCGGCCGCGAGGCGCTGGCCGCCCACCCGACAGAAGCGGAGCCGGTGCTGCGGCGCCACGCGGAGTGGGTCGCCGCCGAGGTCGCCATCCGCGCGAGGGAAGCGTTCGCCCAGGTTGACGAAGACGTGGCCTTCACCCACCTCGACGCCGAGCGCGCCAATATCACCGCTGCCCTCGACTTCGCGACCACCACGGGTAAAGCGGCGATCGCTCTCGGCCTCATCGGTGATCTCTGGCTCTACTGGACGACGCGCGGCTCGCTACGCGAGGACGCGCGCTGGATCGATCGTCTCCTTGCCATGCCCGAACTCGCCACGGTCGATCCCGCGATTCGCGCCGCTGGTCTCTGCGGCGCGTCATGGCTCGCCGCGCTCCGTGGCAAGGATTCGGCCGTGTCACTTGCCGACGCCGCGCTCAGCGACGCGCGGCGTGCCGCTGACGCCGCGCTGGAGGCGAGGGCGCTGGTAATGCGCTCGCTGGCGCTCGGCGTTCAGGGCCATTTCCCGGAAGCGCGAGCGGCGGCGGACGAGGCGGTAACGGTCGCGCGGGGCAGCGGCGACCGCGATTGGCTCCCCTTCGCCCTCAATCGGCATGGGGTGACCCTGCTCGCCAGCGGGGACCTGGCGGAAGCGGGGGCGCGATTCGAGGAGGCGCTGGCGTTGTGGCAGCACAACGGCTTTGGCTGGGGGATCGGCACCGCGCTGGAGAATCTGGCGGGGGTAACCCGGCAACTCGGGCAATGGGATCGCGCGGTCGCCCTCTACCACGAGCAATTACGACTCCCCGGCGACCCCAGAGACGTCTGGGGCACCGTCAACAGTCTTTGTGGTCTCGCTGAAATCACGATCGGCGCGGGCGATGCGGCCCGCGGCGCCCGTCTCCTTGGCGCGGCGGAACATCTGCGGGAAGAGAGCGGCATCGCCCTCGCCGGGCACGAAGCGGAGCGCTTCATGCGCACCCGCCAGACGGCGCGGACGGCGCTCGGCACAAGCCGGTATACGGCCGAGGAGCAAATCGGTCGGGACCTGGGGTATGACGAGGCGCTGGCCACGGCCTTCGCCGTGAGTGCCCCGCGCACCGCCGGCGCCCTTGCCGGGCCAGCCGGTCTCTCCCCGCGGGAAATCGAGGTCCTGCGCCTGCTCGCGACCGGCGCGTCCGACCGCGACATCGCCGACCGTCTGTATCTCAGCGCGCGCACGGTGGAAACGCATGTCGCCGCTATCCGGCGCAAACTGGGCGCCGCCAATCGCGCTGAAGCCGCGGTTGCCGCGGTTCGGCTCGGCCTGGTTGACGACCCACCGGAACGCGCGTGACGACTACGCGCCGTTCACCTTGGCCGCAAACGAGGTGAGATCGTCTCCAACCTCGATCAGGATGCGCGGAATCTGATAGGGATCGAGCGCCCCGATCCAGGCGGCGTTGCCCCCGAGGCCGAACGCGGCAACCATCCCGGAATCCTTGGCGGCCTGGATCGCGCTGTCGTTGCGCTCGCCAAACGGCCAGGCCAGAAAGCGCACCGGTTGCCCGGTGGTCTGTTCCAGGAATGTCTTGTTGGTGTTGATCTCGGTGAACTGTCCGTCGTAGTCGAGCCCGTTGAGATGGGCGTGGGTGACGGTGTGCGCCTCCACCGCGCCGAAACCCGCCAGATTGGCGATCTGATCGGTGGTCAGCGGCGAGACGTTGTTGATGAAAAACGTGGCGGGGAATCCGTACTGCGCCACGATCTGGGCAAAAACGGGAGCGCTCGACCAGCCATCGTCGTCGGTCAACATCACCGGATTGGGCGGCAAGGTGCTGTTTCCCATCGCCGCGTCCCAGAAGGCATCGATACTGACCGGCGTGTACCCGTTATCGAGCAACCAGCGGCACTGCGCGTCCAGTTGTTCCGGGGTCACCGAATAGGCGCTTCCCGAGTAGTCGACATTGTGATAGGCGAGGATCGGCACCCGGTTCGACTGATCCTGTGCCGCAACACCGGCACGCCCAAGCAGCGCCGGCAGCATCATCCCACAGAGCAGCAACCCAACCGCGCTGGCGACCACGCGCAGGCAGCGCGGCACCCCGAATCCCGTCATCGGCGCTCTCCTCTTCGGCAGTCTCGTGCCGTCAGATGCGCGCCGGGGCGATTGCCGTGACGCTGCGGTAAACGAATCGTACGAGCGCGAGAGCGAATGTCAAGCATCCCGCCACGCCGACGATGCCGTCAACGGCAGTGATCGTCGCTGTCGGTGGGCGTTACCGCGCCTGCACGCGCCGCTCCCCCGCCACGCCGAGCGCCGCCAGGTAGTCGTTGCCGAAAACGCCCTCCGGATCGAGCGCGGACTGGACGACGCGAAACGCATCCAGCCGCGGATAGAGCCGTTCCAGTTCGTCCCGTCCCAGCCAGTGCAATTTGCCCCAGTGGGGACGGCCGCCATAGGCGCGAAAGATCGACTCCGCGTCCTGAAAGAGGGCTTCGTACGGCCGGTCGGCCGCCTCGTGCACACTGATGGTCACGCTGTCCGCGCCCTGCGTCGGACTGAGCAGACTCTGTTCGCCCGCCATGGTGCGGTACTCCACCGCCCAGGTGGACTCCGGGTAGCGGGTCAGCATCAGCCGCCGCACCTCGCGAATCGCGTCCGGCCCGGCAACCAGCGGGATCGTGTACTCCATCTCGACGAAGGGGAAACTGCGCTGCGAGGGGTAACTGCGCCAACTCCAGTCGACCCGGTCCGGCTTGAGGTAGCGGGCGAGCGAACCGGGCGGCGCTTCCGGTTGATCGAAGCGGAACGGTTCCTCGTCGGTATCGTCAAGCGATTTCAGCACACAGACATCGTGGGCGGGTAGCCACCAGAACTCGGCGGTGCGGCGCGTCTGCTCCTCGTTGAGAAAGAGGGTCAGGGTCTCCTCCAGGGCGTAGGCCGCGTTCCGCTCCCGCAACTTGTAGGCGGGCACGGTGCGCAGCGTCACCCGGGTCATCACCCCCAAAAGTCCGAGGTTGAGCACCGCGGCGCGTAACCGCACCGGATCGGCGTCATCGATGGTGACCAGTTCCCCGTCCGCGGTCATGATCTCGACCGCGCGCACCATCGACGAAAAACTGCCGTACTTGCGCCCGCTGCCATGCGTACCGGTCGCCACCGCACCGGCAATCGCCTGGCGGTCAATGTCGCCCTGGTTGGCGAGCGCTCGCCCCGCCGCCTGGAGCGGCGCGCCGAGTTCGTGCAACCGCGTTCCGGCCAGGATCGTCGCGTCCCCGCTTCGGGGATCGATCCGCTCGATACCGCTCAGCCGGGAGAGATCGAGCAGGGTGCCGGACGTAGCGCAGAGAGGCGCGAAGGAGTGCCCGGCGCCCGCGACGCGCACGGTCTCGCCACGTGAAGCGGCATCGATCACCGCGGCGTGCAAGGCTTCGAGTGATTCAGGTCTGACCACGACCCGGGGCGAGACTCGCACATTCCCGGCCCAATTTGCCCACGCCGCCTTTTCCGCCCCCACACATCCCTCCCCGTGGTCTTTCATGTCACTTGTTGATGTGCATTTTCGCCGAAGGCGGGGTGAGGGGAAAGGGGGAACGGGGGGAAGGGGGATAGGAGAACGACCTTGGCGAGCGCCCCACAATTCGTACTCCTTCACCCCCTTCACCTCCTGAAGCCGCGCAGCGGCTGACACCCCCTGAGCGCTGCTACACCCCCCTCCGCCTTTCCCCCTTTCCCCCTCCTCCGGCGATACTTCTCCCAGTCAGCAGATTTCGTGCGGAGGAGGCCGGTCATGCCGCAAACGCATCATCTCGACAAGAGCGCGATCGTCTATCGCTGGGACCGTGACGCGGCGCCAGCGCTGACCATCGAACCGGGGGATACGGTCGTGTTCGAAACGCCGGAGATCACCCGGGGTCAGATCACGCCCGATTCCGTCGCCGGTGACCTGCTCAATCTCGATTTCGGTCTGATCCATCAGATCAGCGGACCGGTCGCCCTCCGCGGCGCCGAACCCGGCGACACGCTGGTGGTCGACATCATCGAGGTGCGGCCCAAAGGCTGGGGCTACTCCTTCGTCCTGCCCGGATTCAACCTCCTTAAGGACGACCCGGCGTTCCAGACCCCGTACCTGATGCACTGGGACCTCACCGGGGGCGACCGCGCCGAATTCAAGCCGGGCATCGTCCTCCCCTTCGAGCCGTTCTGCGGGGTAATGGGCCTGGCGCCGGGTGAACCCGGTTCGCACAGCACGGTCCCCCCGCGCCGCGTCGGAGGCAATCTCGATATCCGGCAACTCGTTGCCGGCACCACGCTCTCCTTGCCGGTCGAGGTCCCCGGCGCGCTCTTCTCTTGCGGCGACTGTCACGCTACCCAGGGCGATGGCGAGGTGTGCGGCACCGGCATCGAGATGGAGGCCTTGGTCACACTTCGCTTCGATCTCCGCAAAGGCGAGAACCTGCCGGAGTTGCAGTACCGAATGACCGGCGCGATGACCGGTGCCTGGAACACCACCGGTTGGTTCTGCACCACCGGCCACGGGCCGGATCTCTGGACCGACACCCAGAATGCGGTCCGCTACATGATCCAGTGGCTGAAGCGCGAGCACGGCCTCAACGACCATGAGGCGCTGATCCTCTGCTCCGTCGCCATGGACCTCAAGATCAGCGAAACCGTTGACGCGCCGAACTGGATCGTCTCCGCCTGCATGCCGCTGGGGATTTTCCAGGGCTGATCACATCGGATCGAAGGCTTTCATTTGGCCGCGATCAACGACATCGGAGACTGAACTGAGGAGCCGATCAATTCCTTGGTTTGCCGCGCGACAAGATCGACGGAGGTTCGTCAAACCGACTACTTGGCACTGACGAGTCCAGAACCAGCAATCAGAAATGTCCGCGAACCAAAAGGGGGACGAGGTACGGCGCTTCATTCAAGCACCAGGAACCGCCCGCAGCCGAACGTTGCAGAAAACGTTGGAGGTCGGTTGACGTGGTGCGGCACGTACCAGCAGCATCTGCTTCCACAACGGCCCACAGAGATTGTGTCGTCCTGAGGAACGAGGGACCTCGTCGTTCCTGTAGCGCGGGCCAACGAACAAGATTCCTCGCGCTGGCTCTGCATAGAACGATTTCTGCACGATGCTTCCAGACGGTTGCCGGACAGGTCCGCCCGGCAGCCGTCGGATGATCGATCTGCTTACGGTGCCGGGGTCCCGGCTGGGGCTTCGCCCGGCAGCACCGGCGTTCCCAGCGGTTCTACAGGTTGGATCTGCAACCGCGTCGCCGTCGCTGGCGAGTCCACTGCGAGGGCGAGAGATCCATCTTGGTAGTGCCCGACGACGGTGCCCTCCTCCGTCAGCGCGTTGCCGGTCTCGTCCACCGTGACCGTGAGCCGCACCTCTCCCTCCACCGGGCGGTCGTCGATGGCGAAGAAGTTGTAGGCGGTCACGGTGGCCGTCCGCTCGCCCGTGGGCTGCCAGAGGCCAGTGACCACGATTGGGGGATCTTGCACCACCTCGAGGTAGGTGCCGTCAGCATGGAACGTGGTGAAGGAAATCGCCGGCGGCGCTCCCGTATTGGTGACGGTAGTGCGCCACAGGCCGACCACTGGATGGGCCGCCAAAGCGGCAGGAGTACTGTCCTGCGCCTTGACCGGCGACAGGGCAACCAGCACGGAGACACCCAGGAGCATGAAAACGGCTGAGACCAGTGACAGGAGCCGCGTCATCACGATTCCTCCTTCGAACCCTGCGCTCCAGCGCGCCCTGCGCCAGATGAACGCCTTGGGTGACCGTCACGCCGCGGTCAGCAGCGTGATGGGTGATGGCGAGGGGCACCGGTTCTTCCTCCCCTCGGTTCATGGTTCGCCGCATCGACCAGTTCCAGCCGCGCGGCAATGAGCGACGCTTCCCTCCGGTTGGCCGCCCCGAGCTTGGCCAGAATGCGCGCGACGTGGCTCTCGACCGTGCGCCGGCCGATGCGCAGGTGCTCGGCGATTTCGCGGTCGGTCAGGCGCCAGCAGAGGTGACCCAGCACTTCTCGCTCCCGCGACGTCAACCCAATCGTCGTGGGGATCGGACACTCGTGCGCCCCGTCTGGCACTGGAACACTTGACCGTGACGCATCAGTCACCATGGTTTGCGCTTTCGTGCCAGTCGCACCCAGACAAGTCCTCTGTCGCGCATCACGGCGTAGGTTCGATCGTCACGAGCAGGACGGTGGCGGGCTCGGCGGTGCTGTTCGCCAAAGCGGTGGTGGCATCGAAGTGCGCCATGCCCTGCCCGGCCGGGATCGACGTCCAGCTGGTGGGCGAGAGATCACCCAAGCGGCGCGCACCCATCAGATCGAGCGTCCCGGCTTCAACGTAGAGCATTTGCAGCCCAGGAAGCGAAATGAGCGGCACGCGTTCTCCGGGGTCGAGACGCAGCCGGTGCAGGCCGAGTGTGGCTGGCGCTGGCGGCGATGCATTGAGGATCTTGTCGGGAACAATGCGCAGGTCGGTCACGCCAGCCGGGTGGAGCAAGATTTCTTGCTGGGTTAACTGGTACCCCATGAATACCGCGGGCTGGGTCGCATCGTTGCGTCGACGGCCTGACGTTCCTACCGGCAGGTAGAGCGCGTCGCCCGGATCGAGCACCACGGTCGATCCGGTTGGCAACGTAGTTGGTTCGGACGCAGGACCACCCACCTCGCGCCAGAGGAACATGGGACCGTCGCCTTCGACGGTTATCTGGCCGGACTCGACGCGGAACAAATCGACGCTGTCGCCAGATGTGTCGGCGACCCCGAACTTCTCCACGGCACCCGGATCGAGGGTCTCGCGCCGCAGCGTAGCGATGAGGAGCGGGTTGGGGGCTGGCCATTCGGTGACCACCGTCTCCATGACCGTCGTGATGTTCGGTGTTCCGCTGACGGCGGGGATGCTGGCGGGTTGTTCCTCCTGGCCCACGAGTCGTAGCGGACCTCGCAGGGCCAGGAGGCTCCCGACCAGCGTCAGCAGGACCAGAGCCGCGGTGGCCAGATGCGTCAGCATGCGGCGCGAGGGCGGCGTATGGTCTCGAGGCGGCTGGTTCAGCCGTCCTGCGGACGGACGAGCAGTGTCGTCACGACTCGGTCCGAGCACCTCACGGGGATTGCCAACGGGACGCGCGTTCGTCTGGAAAAGCAGATCCTCCCACACGCGATCGGCGAGTCCGGGCGGCGGCGACGGCGCATCATCGGCCGCGAAGAAGCGGTCCACCGACTCGGCCATAGCCGGGTCAAGAGCGGTGGGTTGCGGGGGGGCGCCAGTGACGACAGCATCGAGATGTGCGCTGAGGCGATCAGCGATTCCCATCTCAGGACTCATCGCTCGCCACCTCCATGCTTCGTGCTCCGGACGGGTCAAACGTTGCCCGCAGCCGGGCGAAGGCTCGCACCTGCGCGATCTTGACCGCGCCGAGGGTGCGGCCGAGTACCGCGGCAATTTCCGGCCCGGTCAACCCAGCGAGGCGCAACTCCAGAATCTGTCGCTGGTCTGGCGGCAGTGCGGCAAGGAGTGCCCGTACGGTGCGCCCGGCTTCTTCGCTCAGGGCTACATCCTCCGGGGATGGATCACGCGCCGCGACGTGCGCCGCGGTCTCGAGTGACGACGTTGGGCGGCGGGAGCGAAGGTCATCGACGATGACATTGTGCGCGATGGTGAACAGCCAGGAGCGAAACGATGACGACTCCTCGCGGTACCGGGGCAGCGCCGCCAGCGCTTTGGCAAAGACGTGCGCCGTGGCGTCGGCCGCCGCCTCGGGGCTACCCAGCCGTCGATAGCAGTAGCGGTAGACCGGATCGAAGTAGCGACGGTAGAGCGGGGCAAACGCCCGTGGATCGCCCTTGGCCAGCGCGACGAGGTGAACATCCTCGTCCTCGATACCGGGCATCGCTGGGAAATCTCGCGATGGCGGCGAACTCAGCGTGGTTCGCATCGCACCTTCTCCGACCCACTGCGGCGTCGACGTGTCTATTCAGGTAAACGGGAGAGACGCCAAAAAGATACAGACAGGTCGTGCAGCGAGGATCTTGCCTTTCCTGGGATTTCTTGGCAGAGAAGGGAGCGTCCATCTTCGCGCGGAATGGACGGCAACTTCACCGCCTCAGCCGTCTCTCGATAGCGCGCCTCGGCATGAGACTGGAGAATGCGCAACCGGGCGTCATACGGAATCCGGATGATCACTGCCGTTCGCCCGAGGCGCGATCCCTCACCCCAAACCCCTGGCTCCCTCCCGAGCCTCCCTCCGCCGGAGGGAGGAGTCCCCCGTCGAGCCGGGAGAGGGGCTTTTGGCCTGGCCATCGGCGCCGATTCCTCACGTCTTCATCCGGAATTCGTAGCAGAAGCCGGAATCGCCGCTGGGCCAACGTCGCGAGAGGCCACGGGAGCGCAACAGTGGTTCGCTGGATCAATGTGATGTTTTGCAGCGACGTGCCGACGAGCGCCATTGCTGTCGTCCCGACGCAGGAGGGCCCCCGGCGCGCTTGCTGTCAGCGACGAAGGCCGAGATTCCTCGCGGCGGCTCGGAATGACACGTCTTCTGCACGCCGCGCTAGTACCCTGTCAAAGCAAATTTGTCATGAATCGAGGAGTGGGTAGACGTGGGCGAGGCGGATGCGGGCGACCTCCAGGGTAAAGCGCCAGTGGATCGGGGTGCGCGCGATATTGCGGGCGGCGACCCAGGCCGCGCACTCGGCGGCCAACGTGTCGGCATCGGGGATGCGCCGCTCCAGGCACTGCCGGGTCAGCACACTCAGTTCGATCTCGGCCATGTTCAGCCACGAGCCATGGACGGGGGTGTCATGCCATTCGAAACGGGCGGCAAGGCGCCGCGCCTCGGCGGGTGGGAAGGCGTGATACAGCGAAGAGACGGCATGGACGTTGAGTTGATCGGTGACCAACACGATCACCGCCGCGTCGGGATAGTGGATGTCGGCGAGATCGCGGAGCTGAAAGGCCACGGCAACGGCGGTGCGCTGCGCCGTCACCGCGATCTGCCGCCAGCCGGTGTGCGGCGCGCAGACCAGGAAGATATTGGCGTTTCCCGTCCGCGCATACTCGCTGTCCTGGCGCGCCGGGTGGCCAGGACGGGCGCGCTGGGGTGGGCGCACATCGCCGCGCAGCGCCTTGCTGGTCTCGTCGAAGCAGACCAGCGGGCGAGCCGGATCGGCCGGACGCGCATAGACGGCCAGCACGTCCTCCATCAGCGCGGCAAACCCGGCGTTGTGCCGCGGCGGGGTCACCCACGACTGGAGCCGCCAGGGCTGGAGATCGTTTTTTTGAGCGTGGCGCGCACCGTTTCATGACTGATCGTCTCCACCACCGCCAGTTCGACCAGGCGCGCACTCAGCAGCCGCAACGTCCAGCGCGTCTGTCCGGCGGGAGGTTCGGACTGGGCCAGCACCAGCACCTGCGCTTCCTGGAGGTCGCTCAGTTTGCGCCGCACCGGAAAGACGGGCCGCCGTCCCGCCAGCGCCCGCTCCAGTCCGTGCTGGGCGAACTCGGCCCGGACCCGGGCGACGGTGCGGGCATCGACCTGCGTGGCGGTGGCGACGGCGACATCGGTCTGGGCGGGGCGATCCTCACTCACATCGGCCGCCAGCAGGATGCGCGCCCGGCGCTGCGTCAGCGCGCTGCTCGTGCCCCGGCGCAGCAGCCCGGCGAGCCGCGCGCGCTCAGCCGGCGTGAGGACGACCAGATGTTTGGGGTGCTTGGCCATGGCGGGGACTCCTTCCCTGACGATCCGAGCCAGCACCCTACCGCATCACTGAATATATGGCAAGTTTGACTTGACAAGGTACTAGGAGCGTATCGCCAAGGACTAACCCGTCGCCACCTGCTTCCCCAGATATGCTGCGAGGCGGTCCGCGGCGGGCGCGTCGGCCGCGATGGGCACTTCGTCCTTGAAGGGCGCGTGCGTGCGATCCCGGCCCTCCAGGTATTGGCGGGACATGCCAAGTGCCGTTTCGCAGAGGTCCGGCGCCAAGTCGGTGCTCTGCCCGGTCGCCCTGGCGAGGTCCCAGGCGTGGGAGATGAGATCGGTGAAGCGGAACGCCGCCAGCCCGGCGCCAGGCATCTCCCCGAACGGCATCGTCACCATACGCCCCAGCGCGCCCGGTGCGGCAAAGGCCGCCAGCATGGCATCCGCCGACTCGACGTAGGCCTCCATTGGCTCGCGCCCGCCCAGCAAATCGCCGACCGGACGCTGCGCGCTCCCCGTCGCCAGGTTCGCCGCCGCCCACGTATTTCCGAGCAGCACGTGGTTGATCAGCGCTCTGACATCCCACTCGTCACTCGGCGTTGGCAACTCCATCTGGTCTGGCGTCACCCGCGCCAAAACCTCGCGAAAAACCCCATCCGCCTGCTTCAGCAACGCCACCGGATCACCAGAACGCTCACTCATGTCAGAACTCCATAAGTGTCAGTCGAGAAGGCGAGGAGGCGAGGAGTCGAGAAGTCGAGGATGATGACGGAACGCCGAAGGTTCAGCGGATCGGCTCATGATCGTTCGGGCTTGCCGGTATTCTTCTCGACTCCTCGCCTTCTCGACTCCTCGACTCCCCGTCTAAATCACGATATTGCAGCCCAGGAAGCCGTCCGCGTAGCCGAGCAGAATCGACTGGCTTCGCTGCGAACCATTGCCATGGGCCTGGGGATCGTACTCGTTGATGAAGTTGGGATCGCCCAGGGTGTTGACCGTGAAATTGACCGTGGCATCGATGTCGCCCGGTTCCAGCGCGCCGCGGGTATCGAGATCGAGCGCCCAGGCGCCGCTCATGCAGTCGGCCATCAGTTCCAGTTCGATCGAGTAGACCTCGTTCCAGGCGTGCGGCTCCTGAAACGGGTTGACCCGCTCCAGACCGACGGAGTCTTGCACATGGTGCGCCCACTCGTGGGCAATGACGAAAGCGGGAATGAAATCGTCCGTCTTGGCGATTTCCCGCAGTTTGGCTTCTTCCAGGTAGATGGTCGTATCGAGCGGGCAGTAAAAGGCGTAGAAGCCGGGCGTTGCCGGACCGCAGCCAGTGCTCACGCGATCACCGGGCGAGACGAGCACCACGCGCGGCGAATAGTACTGGTACTGGGTGTAACTCAGGACGTCGGCATAAAAGGCGTCGAGGTCGTTGACGACGTTCTGGATCAGGTCCCCTTCGGTGATCGGCGCGCTCTCCTGTCCATATTTCTGAATCGCCGCGGCCACGGTTTCCGGGGTACTCCCAAAGAACCATCGCCACTCGCTGCCATCGTTGACGAGATACATGTCGTCTTCGAGCCACGCCTGATCGTTGTTTTCATCGACGTAGGGCTGAATGAAGGAGACCTTGGCCGCGTACGGGTACTGTTTCCCGGTGACTCCCCAGGTCCAGGGGACCATCTCCACACCGACGATCTGCGGTGCGCCAGCCTGCGCTTCCGCGTAGATGTCGGTAAAGGCGCCCACCGCCGCCGCGCGCGGCACCACCGCCATGGCGTCCGGGTGGATATAGTCGTACATGGCATTGAACTTGCGCTCGGAGGCAAGGCGGAGGATCTCGGCGGCAGTCGCCGCGGCATTGGCGCGGTCCCGCGCGGCGTTCTGCTCCTGAGCCAGAACCGGCGCCGCGCCCACCGAACCGAGCACGATCATGATCACGAGTACGAGCGAGGAAAGCACACGCATTTCACACGGTCCCTTCTTGTCGATCGGTTGGTCCGTGATCCAGATCTGGCTCACTCGCCGCGCGAGCATGGCGATTGTGTATCAAAACACCGAAATTCGAACCAGACTATGATACAAACAGTGATGTGTTCGATTGTCTGACCGCGCTTCGGATCGAGAATCGAGAACCGTTGCGGAGACAAGGAAAGGAGCACCAGGATGGAAGAGAAGATGAAGGGGCTCTTCGGCGGGGGCGAGGCGCACAAGCCCGATCACGTCGAAGCCGGAATGCAGACACCGCGTGGCGGTGGCCGCCGGGCGAACGCCCAGGGGATCGAAGGTGGGGGTGGCGGTGGCCGCCGGCGGCGACGCCAACTGACGCCCGAAGAGCGAGTACAGGCCGAGGATTTCATCAATCGCTACACGACCGGCCATCCCTCGGAAGGATTCTCCTCGGACGAAGCGATCAACTATCTCCGTCAGATGCACGGTGAAGTGCCGCCGGAAGTGATGCAACGGGCGGCGGTGGCGACGGTGAACAACCTGCCGCCCGATCAGCGCAAGGAATTTGCCGAGATGCTGCAGCGGCGGCAGGCCGGCTCCGGGATGGTCACCATCGAGCGCACCGGCCAGGCGCATGACGCGACCGGCCGTGCCGGTGGTGGCGCCGCCGCTCCCGGCATGGACGATCTCTTCGGCAACCTGCTGGGCGGGCTGCTCGGCGGTCAGCCGGGCGGTCAACCGCAACCGCAGCCACGCCAGATGCCGCAGTCACAACCCCAGGCTGGCGGTGGGATGGATGACGTTCTCGGCGGTCTCCTCGGGACGCTTCTTGGCGGCGGCATGGCACAACCTGCCCCGCGCGGCGCGGGACAGGCGAGCGATCCCTTTGGCGATATCCTGGGCAGCCTGCTCGGCGGCGGCGCTCCCGCGCCGGAGCCCCCAGCGCCGCGCCAGCGGCAAGTCCCGCAGCAGCAGCCCCAGGCGCAGGCCCAGGAGGGCGGCGGCATCGGCGACATCCTCGGCAGTCCCCTCGGCAAGGCAGTGCTGGGCGGTATCGCGGCTTTCGCGATGAAGGAGATGATGGACAAGTCCCGCAAGGGTTAGCCGAGCGCGCCCGTTCGCGCGGAGCCATGCTCCGATCGATGCCGAAGTACGACTACCAATGCGCCGCGTGCGGCGCGGTCCACGAGCGGGAGCGGCCGATGGCAGAAGCCGCCGCTCCCAGCGCGTGTCCCGTGTGCGGCGGGAACTGCACCCGCGTCTACACCGTGCCCCGCTTCCTGTTCAAGGCCGATCCCCGCGATGTCCGCCCGGTCTGGCATAACCACGAGGGATACTCGCACCAACATGCGCCACGGCGGGGCCGGCACCGGCTGCCGAGCGAAGACCATTAGGCACTGCCAGCGCCGGGGATAGGGTCAACATCACTTGGCCTGGAGCGCGAGTGTCATGCTCGCCGAGATGGGTCAGTGCTTCAGCAAGAGCATCTCGGGATTTCCTGCCACCGAATACCTCCCGCGCTGGCTCTCCCCCACGGTGCCCAGACCGCGACACCGCCCGTCACATGACCGGAATCAATTCCCGGCGTCTCGTTCGGGGTGCCCGGGTCATTTCGGGTCAAGACACAGCGATCTCCGTCGTCGCGCACGCGCCCCGCCGCCCACGACTCAAGGGCCGACGAGATTCAGACCATGTGCCTTCCAACCTGCACCGTTCGTCGCCGGATCCGAGATGGCGAGGAGCAATCGATCCGCGATTGACAGGCCACGCCGATGTGGTAGGCTCCTGTGTGAACGATTACATAGGGGCGATTGGGTATGAGCATCCGCGATGTCGCGAGTCGCGCCGGAGTCTCCACCGCGACCGTCTCGCGCGTCGTGTCCGGTCGGGGATACGTGGCGCCGGAAACCCGGGAGCGGGTGCTGGCCGCCGTCGCCGATCTCGGGTATGTGACGGACCAACTCGCGCGGGGGCTGAAAACCCGCCGCACCCACTCCGTCGGGCTCCTGGTGCCGGAAATCGTGAACAGCTTCTACACCACCATTGTGCGTGGGGTCGAAGACACGGCGAACGCCAATGGCATCCACGTCATCATTGGCAACACCGACGACGATACTGCCAAGGAGCATGACTATCTCCGCCTGTTGATGGGCCTGCGCGTCGACGGCATCGTCATTGCCCCTGCCGGCGGGGCGTCTCCCGGGCTTTCCCATGTCATCCGGCGCGGTATTCCGACCGTGCTGATCGATCGCACCGTCGAGGGCGTCGCCGCCGACCGTGTCCACTCCGACAATGAATCGGCGGCGCGAGCGCTGACCAGGTACCTGCTGGATCATGGCTTTCGTCGGATCGCCCTCGTCAACGGCGATGCCACCACCTCGGTCGCCATGGAACGCGCCTCAGGCTACACGTCCGCACTCAACGGGGCCGGCATCCCGGTCCTGCCGAACCTGATCTCTGACGGCCCCTGGACGGCCGAAGATGCGCAACGGCGCACGGCGGAACTGCTTCGCTCATCTCCACTCCCCGATGTCATCTTCGCGGCCAACAACTTCCTCGCCCTGGGCGCATTGCGCGCGTTGCGCAGCCTGGGCGTTGCCTCGCCCGAAACG
>JAXLWU010000019.1:0-101279 GCA_046328335.1 Thermomicrobiales bacterium | reverse complement strand
GATCGCAACGACTGGGTGCCGCTCCTGACGGACGCGCTGGCCGCCAATGGCGTGTGCCTGCTCGCGCCCTTTCGCAACGCCAGCCAGGATCCGGATCCTGCGCGGCGTCACGACCTGAGCTGAGGTGCCCCCCGAAAACTGGTCCAATGATAATGAGAGTCCTCCAGGGCGAGTGGCCCCAAGGAGGACACGATGCGCAAGAGCCGGTTCCGTGACGAGCAGATCGTCGCGATCTTGAAGGAGCACGCCGCGGGCGAGCCGACGGGCGCGCTCTGCCGGCGCCACAGCATTAGTGAGCAGACGCTGTACCGCTGGAAACAGAAGTACGACGGCTTAGAGCGGGTTGCGGATAAGTTGCGCGCGTGCAGAATGGGCGCATGACGCAGTACACGGCCGACCTCCGCGAACGGCTGCTGGGAGCGATCGACGCGGGGCTCCCGCTGGCCGAGGCGGCCCGCCTCTTCCGCATCAGTCCGAGCACCATCCGCCGCTGGCAGGCGCGGCAGCGCGCGACCGGGAGCGTCGCGGCGTTGCCGCGGCCGGGGCGCACGCCGCGCATCGGACCACCCCAAGCGGCGGCGTTGGCAGCGCAGGTCGCGGCCCACGACGACGCCACGCTGGCCCAGCACTGCGCGCGGTGGGAGGCCGAGCAGGGCGTCCGCGTCAGCGTCGCCACCATGTCGCGGGTCCTGCGCCGGCTGGGCATCACGGTCAAAAAAAGTCTTGCGCGCCAGCGAGCGGGATGAAGCCGAGCGCGCGGCGTGGTGGGCCGCGACCGCCCGGCTCGATCCGCGGCGGTTCGTCTTCGTCGACGAGAGCGGGACCAACCTCAGCCTGACCCCGCGGTACGGCCGCGCTCCCCGCGGCCGACGCGTCGTCGGGGTGGTACCGCGCACCCACGGCCCCAACGTCACGCTCTTCGCGGCGATGGGCGTGGCAGGCATCAGCGCCGCGATGACGATGACCGGCCCGGCCGATGGGGAGTCCTGGCCGCTGTTCGTCCGGCAGATCTTGGTGCCGTCCTTGCAGCCGGGGCAACTCGTCCTGTGCGACAACCTGGGCGTACACAAGAACCAGGAGATGCGCCGGCTCATCGCCGAGGCGGGATGCGAGGTGCGCTTCTTGCCGCCCTACTCGCCGGATTTCGCCCCGATCGAGCAGGCCTTCAGCACGCGCAAAACGGCATTGCGCCAGGCCGGACCCCGCGACCGCGCGGCGCTCGAGGACGCCATCGCCGCTGGCTTGGCGACCATCACCGCTGCCGATGCCCGCGCGTGGTTCCGCCACTGCGGCTACCGCGTGCCCGAGCAACTCTTGTGAGAACCGCTCTAAGTGCTCAGATTCAAATCGCCTGGAGAATAATGCGGCTGATTTTCGCTCCCGCCGAATGGCCCAAGCTTGATTGCGCACGTGTGACCGAATTGTGCGACGGAGTTCTTCGTTGCTCAGCAAGAAACCATGACCTTAGTGCGTCACCTTGACGACGGTTGGTCTGTTCGGAGACGCACCAGATTGCATGCGAAAAGTCAAGAGTGAGTCCTGCGCAGAAAGTCGAGCGCCGCTTCATTGAACCGGGCAGGTTGATCCAGAATGCTGAAGTGACCGCTGTAATCGATCTGGACGTACTCAGCGCCAGCCGTCTGTTGTCCCTGCTCCTTGCAATACTCGAAGGTCGGATCCTGGTTCCCCACCACCACTTGTACCGGGCGGCTCACACTAGACAACCGGTCCCGAATCGTCCAGCCACGGAGGCCGTTGATGATGTTGATGATGGAGGAAGGGTCGGCATTGAATCGGCCGTAACGCTCCTCGAAAACCGATCGGATCAGGTAGGAGCCGAGGCGTGACTGCACGAACTCCTCGTTGAAGAGGAGTCCAATATTCGCTTTCCAGACCTTTTCCCAGAAGCCGAGATAGCCTTCCGGAGCGAGGACGCGCATGTAGGCGTCGGCAATCAGCATCGTTTCGCCTTCGATGGTGACCTGGAAACCGTCCATATCGCTCGGTGCGCCGACCCAAATCGAGGAAACGACGCGGCCAGGGTGATCGAGTGTCATTTGCGCGGCAACGATGCCGCCCAGGGAGATGCCGGCCACGGCCGCCCGTTGGTACCCCAGGGTGTCGAGAAGGGCGACAATATCGTCAGACATGATCTCCGGGGTATTGGGTCCGGTCGGTTTGTCAGACTGACCACAGCCGCGCAGATCGACGGCGATGGTGCGGTAGTACTGGGAGAAGACGGGGACCTGCAACTGCCAGACCGCATGGTCAGTCGGCCAGGCGTGAATCAGCACCAGCGGTGGCCCCTCCCCGGCCACCTCGTAGTTCATCCTGATCCCGTTCACCTCGGCACGCGGCATTTCGACATTCCTTTCTCGAGTAGCTGATCCTGGTTCTCCGTGGGTCGTGATGGAGCTCTATCTTGAAGCGATCCAATGAACTACGACGCGTTTCACGCGTTCGTGCGCTGCAGGAAATCGAGTGCCACCTCGTTGAAGCGGGCGGTTTGATCAAGGATGCAGAAATGCCCACTGTTCTCGATCATCACGTACTCTGCTCCCGCGGCAAGTCGACCCTGTTCCTCGCAGTAGATGAAGGTCGGGTCCTGATCACCTACGACGACCTGTACCGGACGTGAGAGGCCCGCCAGCCGATCGACGATGGTCCACCCTGCGGTGCCGTTCAGAATATTGATGATGGAGGACGGGTCGGCATTGAAACGGCCGTAGCGCTCCTCGAAAACCGATCGGATCAGGTAGGAGCCGAGGCGTGATTGCACGAACTCCTCGTTGAAAAGCAGCCCGATGTTCGCTTTCCAGACCTTTTCCCAAAAGCCGAGGTAACCCTCGGGCTGCAATATGCGCAAATACGCATCTCGAATGACCATGGACTCGTCGCCGATTGTGATGAGGAAGGTGTCCGCCTCACTGTTTGCGCCAATCCAGATTGAAGAGGTGATTCGATCGGGGTAATCGAGTGTCATTTCGGCCGCGACCGCACCGCCCAGGGATATTCCGGCGACGGCGGCACGCTCGTAGCCAAGAACATCAAGCAAGCCAATCACATCGTTCGCCATCAGCGCTGGTGTATTTGGCCCTATCGGTTTGTCGGACTGACCGCAACCGCGCAGATCGACGGCGATGGTGCGGTAGTACTGGGAGAAGACGGGGACCTGCAGCTGCCAGACCGCATGGTCGGTCGGCCAGGCGTGAATCAGCACCAGCGGTGGCCCCTCCCCGGCCACCTCGTAGTTCATCCTGATCCCGTTCACCTCGGCACGCGGCATCCCGTTTCTCCCTCTTGTCTCCGATCGTCGCTGGTGGCCCACGGCCCGTGGACTCGCCAGGATCAGGAGAACTACAGCAGCGAATCGCCCGATTGCGGATCAAATGCATGGAGTTTCGTCGGGTTGAAGCGAACGTATACCTTGCCTCCTGGTCGCGTCATGAAGTCCGGGGTGGTGCGGGCCCTGATTTGGACGCCTCTCAAATCAACGGTGAGGAATGAGTCTGAGCCGATCGGCTCCACAATGGAGACCGTTCCCTCATGCCATTCGCGATCCGGCTGCTCGATCGCCACGTCGATCGCTTCCGGGCGAATGCCGAGGATGACGCTGTCTCGCGCAGGCGGTCTCAGCCGTCGGGCGAATTCACCGGGTAATCGGCACGCGAGCCCACCACTCCGGAACATGTTGCCTTCATCGGCCGCCACGACCTCTCCGGTGATGAAGTTCATGGGCGGGCTGCCCATGAAGCTCGCCACAAATCGTGTGCGCGGGTGGTTGTAGATCTCGTATGGACTGTCGTACTGCAGCAGCTTGCCCTGGTTCATGACGGCGATCCGATCCGACATCGTCAGGGCTTCCGCCTGGTCGTGCGTCACGTAGATAAACGTGCCCTGCAGTTCCAGATGTAATTTCTTCAGTTCGGCCCGCATCTGGATCCGTAGCTGTGCGTCGAGGTTCGACAGCGGTTCATCGAGGAGATAGGCAGCCGGTGCACGCACAATCGCACGGCCAAGGGCGACGCGCTGCCGTTGTCCACCCGACAGCTGGCGCGGTTTGCGCTGCAGCAACTCGGTGATCCCGAGCATGGCGGCGGCCGATTCGACCCGCCGGCGGATCTCGTCGCTCGGCATCCGCATCATCTTCAGGGCGAACGCGATATTGTCATAAACTGTCATGTGCGGGTAGAGGGCGTAGGACTGAAACACCATGGCGATATCGCGATGGTTCGCCGGGAGATGGGTCACTGGCGTACCGTCGAAGAGGATGTCTCCCCCAGAAGGTTTGTCGAGCCCGGCGATCATGCGCAGTGTCGTCGTCTTGCCACACCCCGAAGGACCGAGGAATGTCACAAACTCCTGATCCTTGATCTCGAGGTTCAGTTCGTCGACGGCGGTTACCTGGCCAAAGCGTTTGACCAGATTGGTCAGCGTCAGCGACGCCAAGCGATCACCTCCAGGGGATTGGTCATGACGGACGGGGCGGTCAGTGCATCGACTCGAAATTGCGCTCGGGAATGCGTGCGGATGAGGCGGCAACTCCTCCTTCATGCCACCACGGCGAGTGATTCCTGGCGAGGTCTACGTCGGTCATGTCAGGCGCCGCGCATGAATCGTCCAATCAACACTGTTGCGAAGTGGATGCCGTCCAACTCGGACGGCATCCTCGCAACGATGGATGTGCGGAGGCATCCTCCGCGTGTCGCGCCGCGACGAACTAGGACGCCGCTGCCTTCAGCTCTCGAGCCTTGTCGGCTGATGCCTGCAGCGCGTCTTTCGCCGGGGTCTTTTGTAGCAAGGCATCCTGCAGCTGAGACCAGAAGAATTGTTCCCACTCCGGATACCAGGAGGTTTGCAGGACCTGGCGACCCTTGACGAGGGCGGACTCGGCCCGAATCAAGTCGATGTCGCCCCACTTTGCCGTGGAGTCAATGACTTCTTGATCGTCGAGGAGCGGTGCCCAGCCGAATCCAAGTCCCTTCAACACGTACCAACGCTTGGACGTGTAGTACACGCCTTCCGCATCCTTGCCACCCGCGTATTGCAGCAGCTTCCATGCTTCCTCGGGGTGCTTGGAAATGGTCGGGATACTGTGCATCCGGGCCCAACCGAGGCTGCCACCGGGCTGGTCGGCCGAGAACTTGGGGAACGGCGCCATTTTGCCCATCCCGGCGATCTGGGAGAACTCGGGATCGTTCAGCCGCTGGAGGTCGTACTTGGCGATATCCGCGAACAGCGACTGGCCGGCCGCCAGCGAATCTCGCGCCATATCGAGGTTCATCTCAACCGACGCCGGATCGAGGATCTTCCATTCGTGCATGGCCTGAATCAGCCACTCCAGCACCGCGAGCGCGGCCGGATCCTCGTCGGGGAAGATTGGATCGTAATCGGCATTGAACAGATCACCGCCGGAACCGAACACCATGGACCAATAGAGCTGGAATGAGTTCACAAAGTTCTTGGCGAACCCGGTGACCATCGCCGGACCGGGCACCAGACCCGCTTCTTGGGCCGCCTGAGCCTGGATACGGACTTCGTCCCAGGTCTTCGGCGGTTCAGAGAACCCCGCGTCCTGCAACATCTTTTCGTTGTAGGCGAAAATCTGGAAATCGGAGTAGTAGGGCAGGCCGTAGAGTTTCCCCTTGTAGCTCATCGCGTTGAGGTTGAACGGGAACAAATCCTCCTTGTACTGCGGGGTCTCCGGGAAATCGTCGATCGGCATCAGCCAACCCGCTTCAGCCCAAGTGCCCAGTTGTTCATCCCCAACGTACATGACATCGACGGGAGCCCCGTCGGTGGAAAGCACGACGGTCATTTTCTGCAAGTAGGTGCCGTCATTTTCCGGTGTGAAGTCGACCTTGAGCCCGGGGTACTGCGACTCGAAGCGATCGAGGTTCTCCCTAACCAGGCCAGACTCATACGATCCGGCGATGAAAGCCAGCCTCGTCTCGTCCTGTGCCCGGGCGGAGGCCGCGGTCCAAAGCCCCGTAGCCGGTCCCATGGCGTGCAGCCCTGCAACGCCCAATCCTGCGGCGCTCCCGCGAAGCAACTGGCGGCGACTGACCGCCGAACTGGAAGCCTTGTTGAACCTTGCCACTGATCGGTGATCGTTCATCGTTTGCTCCCCTGCTTCGTCTTGTGCGCTGAGTGCTGTATCCCTCGACAGCCCTGCCGGTCACGGAGTGACGCGATGTCGGGCGGCCCGGTGCGACCGGACGGAGGATTGGCGCTCAAGTCGCGTTCGGTACATTGCCAGTCATGGGGACTCGGCTACGGTCATTCGATAGTCGTCCTCCTATCCCTTGACGGATCCAGAAACGATTCCCTGGACCAACATTCGTTGGAAAATCAGCGCCAGACCGATTGGGACGATGACGGCAAGGACGCCTCCGGTTGCGATGAGGGTTTTCTGAATCATGATGTCGGTCGCGAGCTGAGCGACCGCGACGGTGATGGTTTTGGCAGCTGGCGTCGAGGTGAAGATCACCGCATAGAGAAATTCGCCCCATGACGCAACAAAGGCAAAAATCGCCGTTGCCGCCAGAGCGGGCGCAACGATCGGCAGAAAGATCCTGATCATCATGTCGAAGCGATTGCACCGATCGACACGCGCAGCATCTTCCAAGTCGCGTGGCACCGTCGCAAAGTAGCTACGCAAGATCCAGATACTGAATGGCAACGTGAATCCGGTGTAGGTGATGACCAGGGAGAGCATGTTGTCCAGGAGCCCCAACCGTTTGATGACGAGGAAGAGCGGAATGATGATGGCGATGCCGGGAATCATGCGTGACGCGAGGTAGATCGGCATCAGTATTTCGCTACCCCGAAAATCCATTCGTGCCAGGGGATAAGCGGCCATAGTGCCAAAAAGGACGTTGAGGAAGGCGACACAGGTGGCGACGATGACGCTATTCCGAAAGAAGTAGTGCATGTTGTCGATTGCTCCCGCCCCGCGCAACCCAAACGAGCCCTCAGGAGCAATGTATGAACGGTAGTTGTCCAGGGTCGGCTGCTGTGGAATCCAGTGCGGCGGTACCGAGAGCGCTTCCGCGTCAGTCATGAAGCTCGATATCACCAGCCAGGAGAACGGTGCCAGCAGGTAGATCGCGGTAAGAATCGCGAACAGATAGACGAAGATGGATTTCCAGGGTACTGCAAACTGGATGTTCTGAATCGTTCGCGTCACTGCCTGATCTCACCTTTCGATTGCAGCACACGCATGTAGAGCAGAGAAAGAACGAGCGCGATGATGGCGATGATGTAGGCGAAGGCGTTTCCCTGACCGAAATCGAGATTCACAAACGACGTCTGATATGTGAGCCAGGAGAGGAATGTCGTGTCGTACCCTGGGCCGCCACCGGTCATGACATAGACGATGTCGAAGACCCGCACCGCGGCCAGCGTCTCCACGATCATGATGATCACGAACGCCGGGATCAACCAGGGCAGGGTGACGTGCCGGAACCGCTGTACAACCCCGGCGCGATCGACATTTGCCGCGTCGTACAGCTCCCCAGGAATAGCCTGAAGTGAGGCGAGGACGACGATGGCGGCAAACGGTGCGTCGTTCCACACCTGGGCGAGCACGAGCATGGCCATGGCGCTGTTCGAATCGAGCAGCCATGAGCGATATGAATCGACGATGCCGAGGGAATAGAGCAGCCCGTTGAGGGCGCCGACCTTGGAATTGAAGATCCACTGCCACATCAGACCGTTCACGATCGGGGGAATCGCCCATGGCAGGAGGATGAGGGCCCGAACGATACCGCGGCCGTGGAACGTCTCGTTGACGACGAGCGCGATTCCAGTTCCGATCACGAGCACGAGTACCACTGACGCAACGGTAAATGTTGCGGTGATCCTCAGCGAATGCCGGAACAGATCCGACTGAAACGCGGCAATGTAGTTGCCAAGTCCAATGAATTCGAAAACGTTCGGCCGCTTGAGATTGTATTTGTGAAGGCTGATCCAGAAAGAACTTACGACGGGATATGCGACGAGTAAGACGACAAGGATAAGGGCGGGAGCGTTGAGCAGGTAGGCAAGGGCCGTGTCGCTGATCTGGAACGAATTGCGGCCGCGGTACTGTCCTGTTTTGCCGCTTGCGGCCACCGGATGCGGAGGAGTGAACGCCGTGGCGGTCACTTGGGGTGAAGACCCCGCGGCCGTGTTGAATCTCGCGGCGGACGGCGCGGATTGGGGATTGTCCTGCGAATGCGGCTGACGCTCCACGGTCACCCCGAGACGAGCGGCACCTCACCAGGTGCGCGGTGTTCTTTCTTGGGATCAAATCAGGACGCCAACTGTCTGGCTGTACGGGGACTATATGGCCAGATAGGCAAACGGTCAAGAGGTATGATCCATTTTCCAGGCTCGCGACGACAGATGGAGTGACCTCAGGTCGGACGCGTGGTTGCCCAGGTGGAGGGTTGGAGTGGTGGCGGTTTCTTCACTTGATCCGAACATGCTTGGTTTTGTGCCGACGGCGCGGCGCGTGGCGTTTACCGCGCTCAACGGCATGGTGGCCAGCGCCCATCCTCTCTCGTCTCTGGCTGGTCTGCGTATCCTGATCGATGGTGGCAACGCGGTCGACGCGGCCATCGCAACCGCGGCCGCGCTCAATGTCGTCGAGCCCCACATGTCGGGCGCGCTCGGGGTCGGCCAGATGTTGGTCCGTCTCGCGGGCGAAAGAGGACCAACCGCTATCGATTTTGGGGGCCACAGCCCGCGCGCCGCGGTTCCCGCGGTCTTTGCCGGCAAAGACGCGATTCCACAGGACGACATTCGATCGGCGTTGGTGCCGGCCAATCTTGGCGGCTGGCTCGCGGCACATGAGCGATACGGCAGTGTCGATCGGGCGAGGCTGTTTCGAGATGCGATTGAACACGCCGAACGTGGTTTTCCATTGACCGCGGGGAACGCCGGATGGATTGCTGCAAACCGATCACGGTTGGAGAAGCACTCCTCGAGTCGTCAGTTTTACGACGAGAACCCTGAGCCAAAGACCGGCGCCATCTTTCGTCAGCCGCGGCTCGCGGAGAGCTATCGAAGGTTTGTGGCCGAAGGGGCAGCCGCACTCTATGGCGGGGCGATCGGGGACGAAATCATTCGCTATTGCCAGGATCATGGGGGCCTGATCGACGGGACGGATCTCGCGCAACCTCGTGTGCGCTGGACCCAACCGATTTCGACGAGCTTTCGCGAGCACGATGTGTTCACGATGCCCTCTCCCTCGATGGGACTACAGATTCTACTCACCCTGAATCTGATGGAGGGGTTCAACAGCAAGAAGGCGGGACACAATTCGGCCCCGTATTTGCACACCTTGATCGAATCGATCAAGCTCGCATCCGTCGATCGTGCCGAATACGCCACGAGACTTGACCTTGCCAAGGATCCGCTTCTTACCCCGGAGTACGCTGGCCGGAGGCGCATGCTGATCGACGACCGTCGCGTGGCGAGCAGCCCTGGAGAACGCTGGAGTGGCAGCGGCGCGATCCTTCCAGGGCCGCTTGGTGATCCCGGGCACACCACCTATCTTTGCGCGATTGATAGCGCGGGCAACGCGGTCTCGATGACGCAAAGCCTGGGAAATGCGTTCGGATGCGGCGTCATTGCGGGAAACACCGGCCTATTTCTAAATGACTTTGCCTGGTGGTTCGATCTCAATCCCGAAAGCCCGGCTCACCTCGCCCCAAGCACACCCGTGGAACAATGCTTATCCCCATGCATGGTGCTCCAGGGGGGCGAACTCATGATGACTATCGGCACCCCGGGCGGACATGGAATCCCGCAGACCACCAGCCAGATGCTGCTGAATGTTCTCGAATTCGGTATGGAGATCCAGGACGCGATCGAGGCCCCTCGTGTGCGCGTGTTTTCCGGGAGCCATGTCGATATCGAAGATCGCGTTGACCCCGACGTGCGGGCGACCCTCACGCGACTCGGACACTCGTTGACCGTGCTACCGCCATTCTTTTGGGGAGTGGGAGGAGGGCAGGGGATTCGCGTCGTCCCCGATTCGGGCGCGCTGGTCGGCGGAGCTGATCCAAGGCGTGACGGCTACGTCATGGGCTGGTAACGACTGCGAACGGGACTCCCTACCCGTGCGAGACACCGTAATTCACCACACGTCAGTGCGAACGTCCATCGGATGCCGCCGCCCTCGCGAAAGTCGGTCTGGTCATCGCCCGCATCTGCGCTCGGGTAGCAGGTGCTTTTGCCATGGGTCGGATCTCGCCAATGCGTGGCGACCATGATCGGTGCGCGTGTGGTGCCGCCAGTCTCGTCATGGGGTGGCGGCTCTGATGCGGGGACCAAGGTTGTCGCCTGAACGCAAGGATTCCAAAGGGCGCCGCGCGGGACGGCCTGTGCCTGAACCTGAGCACTCTCTTCGAGGCGAGGAACGCGCTGGAACACCGTCAGCAGCGATCGGGCGGCGGCGCTGAGGTCTCTCGGACGATCAGCTGAGGAGCAATTTCACGCGCCACTGGTGGCGTGACGCGCGCTTCAATGAGTTCGATCAGCAAGTCTGCGGATTCCTGACCGAGGTCAAAGTCGGTAATCGCCAGAGTGGTCAGTGGGGGACGGAACATTGGGCCTCGTCCGGTCTCGGCGAATCCCACCAGCGATATCTCTTCCGGTATGCGAAGTCCGCGATCCCCAATCGCGGCGTAGACCGATGGCACGAATTGGTCGACCGCGATCACCAGCGCGGTGGGAGGAGCGCATCCGGTTAGCAGGGCGATCGTTCCCGCGTAGCCGACATCCGCAAATTCACTCTCCCCCACGTAGATCAGGGTGGAGTCGACTTGGAGACCGAATGCGGCATAGGCATCGCCATAGCCCAGGATGCGGTCCTGGGTGGCCCGCGATTCCGGGGCCCCGGAAACCAGGCCGACTCGTCGATGGCCGAGTCCGAGCAGGTGCTCGCAGGCCATGCACGCGTGCGCTCGGTTGTCCATCCAGACGGTATTGACAGCAACGTCAACCGCTTTTTTCTTGATCAGAACGTATGGAACGCCAAGAGACGTGAGTGAGAGCGCAACAGCGGCGGGCAGATCGACGTCGGCACGGATCAGCAGGCCGTCAAACGAGCTGTTTTCGGCAATCTGCCGGATGGCGTCGATCAGGACTTCAGGAGATGCCACGTTGGAGACGCTGAGCGTGGCGCCACGCTCCCAGATGGCTTGACCGACGCTACCGATCAATGCCCCAAACATGTGGCTGTCTTGCCGCCAGCCATGCTCCGAAAAGCCGCAAAAAATGAGCGCTACGGAGTAGTGCCGCGTGGGTTGGGCGACAAACGTTCCGACCCCGTTCTCGCGGTAAATGAGACCCGCATGCACGAGATCCCTGAGGGCGCGGCGCACGGTGATGCTACTTACACCATACCGATCGCAAAGAATCTTCTCGGACGGCAGCATGTCTCCAGGTTTCAGTCGACCCTCGGCGATATCGCCCTGGATGGCCACCCGGACCTGGTAGTAGAGCGGGATCGGGGGATTCTGGCTGATCTGCGAACTCATTCCGGCTGCCTGCGTGTCGATACGGGATCAATCGTTTTCGTTGAGCGGCGACGTGTGCGCAGGAGATGCGGCGACGCGTTCTGCGCGCAGAGCGCGGCGACTGCAGCGGAAGTTGAGATCAGCCCCGCACGATCACCAGACACGAGACGGGCGTTGCTGCCGGCCAATGACTTCACCCTCCCTCCCGAACGCGAACAGGATACCCTCACGGGTCATTGACTGTGCGTCATGAACACGACTGAAAGACTGGTCCGCTCACCTGGTAGCGCAGCATCTGGTAGCCAACGATGGATTCCGATTTCGACTTGGTCGTGCCACAGAGCTCTTGTTGCTCTGACGGGACCTACGGATGGGACTGCCGCGTTCGTCCAGATCCTGTCTGCGTTGACCTTTGTGAGAAGTCGTGCGTAGTCGGGCAACGCGCAATCAAACAGTGGCCCGCGTCGACACAGGCATCGGACCACGCGTGGTGCCGGAAAGAACGAGAAGGACCTACTTGCAATTACCTTTGATGCTTGTATACTAGCATATCAGATTCCCATTCCCAAATGTCATCAGGTCGACGCGGTCGGCATTGCCGAAGTGAGGAGGATTTCACCGTACGCGGAGGGCGAGTGATCGGCGTCCGGTAGCGAGCCCGTGGAAGTCCGTGCATCGTGATCGGTCCCAGCGACAGCTCAGAGCTCGGGGAGGCAGGCAGTACGTGCGAGTCGCACGGAGAGAGGGGAGACGACGGGGTGCCACGACAGATCATCCGGCCAGAGGGATTTACGCCGAATCCGATTCTCGTGCCCGCGGTGAAATTCGGCGATCTGGTTTTCACCGCTGGTATGGTCGGTCACGATCCGTCCACCGGGCAAATGGTGGGAAGCGACATCCGCACCCAGGGGCGCCAGACGATGGACAACCTCCAGGCGGCGCTGGCGGCGGCTGGGACGTCGCTTGACAACGCGCTCAAGGTGACGGCCTTCGTCGCTGATCTGGCCGATCGACCGGCGTTCAACGAGGTGTACCGCGAGTATTTCACAGGGGACCCTCCCGCCCGGACTTGCATCCAGGGGGGATCGCTCGGCGAGGGGGTGCTGGTCGAAGTCGAGGTCGTGGCCTGTATGCCAGGCTGACAGGTGCGAGTCGCGAATAGCGCACGGCCGCGTGGAAAACAAGCAGGACTTGGGCCGGAACCAACGAGCAGCCTCGGCCTCAGAAGCACCGCATTATCAGCCGTGGAACAAGTGCACATGGCGTTCGCTCTTCGCTCAACTCGTGGAGCAGTCGCATTTCGACCAGACCAGAGCTAGCAGTATTCGTCGGCACTGAAGGAGATCGGTGATGAAGGCGATCGACCTCTACATTCGGCAGTTCCGCAGCGGCACGATCTCCCGTCGGGAGTTCGTCAATCGACTACTCGTGCTCGGAGTCGGCCTGCCGACGGTCAGCGCGGTCCTGTCACAACATGCTCCCAAAGCGAGAGCGGCGACGGCATCCATCCCGACCGTTCGACCGGCGCGTGCTGCAGCCCAGTCGGGCGGCGTGCTGCGTGCGAGCTTCACCACCGACCCGGTCGGACTCGACCCCGCGCTATCAGGGACGTATGCCACGAACCTGGTGACTGAACTTGTTTATGCCGGCTTGGTGCAATACGACAAAGACATGAACATCGTGCCGGACATGGCCGAGTCAGTGGAGGTTTCGGACGATCATCTGACGTACACGTTCAAACTGCGACAAGGGGTCCTGTTCCATAACGGACAGGAGATGACGTCGGATGACGTCAAGTTCACCATTGAGCGCGTCCGCGATCCGGCAACGGGAGCGTTCAGCCAGTTTCGAGTCGCCACCGTAGACACCGTCGAAACGCCGGACAAGTACACGGTTGTTGTTCACCTGAACTCAGTGATGAGCACGCTTCTTGCCAGTCTGGCCAGTCCCTATCTGGCTATCGAGCCGCGCGCTGAAGTAGAGGCCCGCGGTGATCTGATGACCACCATGATCGGGACTGGACCGTTCAAGTTCGTGTCCTACGAGCCGAAGAAGTTGCTGGTTCTGGAAAAGAACCCTGACTACTACATCGAGGGTCAGCCGTACCTTGATCGCCTGGAAATCCAGTTCATCGAGGATGATACGTCGCGCGTCAACGCGCTTCGCACTGGAGCAATCGACTTCGTCCAATCCGTACCGTTCAAGCTGGTCACCGGGCTGGAACATGCGCCAGGTATTGTTCTCGCCAAGCCGGTGGAAACATGTCGGTGGAGCTTCCTGGGGTACAACAATCGACGCGCGCCGTTCGATAACCCGCTCGTTCGCCGCGCGTTGTCACACGCGATGAATCGCGAAGGGTCCGTTCAAGCCGGGTATTTCGGATATGCCAAGCCGATCCTTGGTGGACCCATCCCCGAGTGGAGCTGGGCGTACCCCGGTCAGGACTACTTCTCGCCATCTCCGAACGTTGAAGAGGCGAAGAAGCTGCTTGCCGAGGCGGGATTCCCGAATGGCTTCAAGACAACCATAACCACGTCCGGCGTTTACAGCGAGAATCTGGCGGAAGCCCTGGTGGCCAAGGACGCCTTCAAGGCGATCGGCGTCGATTGCGAGGTGATCCAGCTCGACTGGGCGTCATTGGCCAATGCTTGGGACGTGGAGCACGATTACGATATCGGGTCTCTCGCCTGGGGCGGCCCGCTGGTCGATCCTGATGACTATCTCTACGCCCAGTTTCATTCGACCGGTGGGTGGAATGCCGTGGGATTCGCCGATCCGGACGTTGATAAGCTCCTCGACGCGACGCGGAGCACGTTCGACCAGGATGAGCGCAAGGAGTTGTACGCTCAGGTGTCCACCAGGCTCTGCGAGCTCTCGCCCGAGGGCTTCGGGGTCCTGGGCGACCTGATCCACGCCATGAGCGACAACGTCCAGGGATTCCACCCGACGTACAGCGGGATGACGAAGTGGTTGCGCGAGACGACGATCACCGCGTAGGCCGCGGTGGTTGACGGGGCCGCGACGAGCTGACTTCGGTTCGGGGCACGGTCCGCCGTGCCCCAACGCCCTGACCTTCGTGCTGCATTCCAAGTAGCCACTGGTGTCGTTCCCTGGCGAAATGGGCCCAGGGCGCGGGTAGATGTTCTCCCATGGGACGGTCGGGCGATGTCGGATCGCCAGGCTGTCATGAGCCGGCCAGTATTCGCCCGCTGCAACTAGGAGATCGGGTACGTGTTGCGGTTCATAACCTGCCGCGTGTTGGCAATGATTCCGTCGCTGCTGATCGTTTCGATCGTGGTCTTCTCCCTGCTGCATCTCGTTCCCGGCGATCCAGCCCAGCAGTACTTCGGCGTCAACGCCAAGCCTGAGGCACTTGAGGCGATGCGCAAGGAGCTCGGACTCGACCGACCGGTCCATGAGCAATACCTCACCTGGCTGTGGGGGTTGCTACACGGCGATCTCGGGATGTCGCTGATTCATCGCACACCGATCACCGAGATGTTCGCGTCGCGATTGCCGGTCACGATCGAACTCGTGGCCTTGTCGATGGTCGTGGCCATAGTGCTTGGCGTCGGGGCGGGAGTGATATCAGGAACGCGTCAGTACTCCCGGGTGGACTTCACGATCTCGATGCTCGGACTGACCGGCATTTCCCTGCCCAACTTCTGGCTCGGCACCATGCTGGCTTTGGTCTTTTCGGTCAAATTGGGGTGGTTGCCGTTTGGTGGATACGTTCCGTTCAGCGAGGATCCGATCGGCAACATCAAGTCGATGATCATGCCGTCGCTCTCGCTTGGACTCGTCTCGGCGTCAATCATCATGCGGATGACGCGGTCGGCGTTGATGGATGTTTCTCGCCGCGACTACATCCGCACGGCCCGAGCGAAGGGTGCGCCCGAAGGCATGGTCGTGCGGCGGCACATGCTCAAGAACGCGCTGATCCCGGTCACAACCGTGGCGGGAATGGAAGCCGGATACATGTTTGGCGGCGCGTTCCTGGTCGAGGCGGTGTTCTATCTCCCCGGCGTGCCGACGTATGCCCTGGCGGCGGTCCTTCAGCGGGACTATCCGGTATTGCAGGCGGCGACCCTCCTGATTGCCGTGGCGTTCATGACCATAAACCTGGGAGTCGACGTTCTTAACGCCTACATCGACCCTCGGCAACGAGAGTCGATCGCGAGGATGGCCACCGCGTGACGACCGCAGTAATGGTCCATCCCGGGACCGCAAACGAAACCCTGACTCGGTGGGTCCGCCGCTCCGGATTGTCTCGGAACCGACAGGGACTCCTCGGTGTGGGCATTACGTTGTTATTCGTCCTTGTCGCCGTGTTCGCGGATGTGTTCGCACCCTACTCCTGGGAAGATATGCGCCCGGAAATCTCGCTCCAGCCGCCGAGCGCGCAGCATCTCGTTGGTACAGACGAGTTCGGCCGGGATGTGTTGAGCCGAGTCCTCTATGGAGCCCGCATCTCACTCATGGTCTGCATCATCTCGGTAACGATCTGCTCCATCCTGGGACTGGGGCTGGGGCTCGCCGCCGGGTATTTCGGAGGGTGGGTGGACCTCGTGGTCATGCGAGTGGTCGACGCCCTGTTCGCCTTTCCGGTCGTGCTGCTGGCAATCGCGGTGGTCGCCGTACTTGGCCCAGGATTGGAGAACGCCACGATTGCGCTGGGCGTCATCTTCACGCCTGCGTACGCGCGCGTGACCCGCGCCGCCGCGCTGATGGTGATGCAGGAGCAGTACGTGGAGGCAGCGCGTTCAATTGGGGCGCCTACGACGCGAATCATGCGCCGCGAATTGCTGCCAAACATGATGCCAGCGCTAATTGTTCAGACGACGTTGCTGTTTGCTATCGCCATCGTGGTCGAGGCCGGACTCAGCTTTATCGGCCTCGGCGCGCAACCGCCCCAACCCTCCTGGGGAACGATGCTGCGCACTGGCCGTGACTTCCTGGAGATCGCCCCGTGGCTGGCCATTGCACCGGGTGTGGCGATTTTTGTCAGCGTCCTGGGATTGAATCTTGTCGGAGACTGGCTGCGAGACTTTCTCGATCCACGCCTCAAGATCTGAAAGAACCTGTCCGGCGTTGGATGGATGAGCGAAGAAGGGTCGGCGCGATGAAACGGGTTTCACGGGACCTGGCAATCGACTGTTTCTTTGACTGGAAGACTCCTCCGGTCCTCCATGTCGAACCTGATGAATCATTCGTCCTGGAGACTCATGACTGCTTTCGCGGCGCGCTTGCCTCGGAAGATCAACTTCCCATCGAGTCGCATATTCCCGGCATGTTCAAATCGCCGCCCGATGCGAATTTTCTCACTGGCCCGGTGTTTGTTGATGGGGCGGAAGCGGGCGATGTCCTCGCCGTCACCATCGAGCGATTGACTCCGGTTGGGCAAGGGGTGTCGATTCTCTCGCCAACGGGGGGAGGCATTCTTGCCGACACCGCCGAATGGGCGGACGCGGTTGCGCCGTTCACCAAGATCGTCAAATTGATTCCGGGGACGAGTGGTACCGCCGCTGACGGATTCGGGGATCTGGGATCGGGCCGGGTGATTCCCCTGGCGCCGATGATCGGCACTATCGGAGTGGCACCGGCGCGGGAGCGCGTATCGTCAGCGTCTCGTCAGGGACCGTGGGGTGGAAATCTCGACTGCCGCGACGTGCGAGCCGGGGCAACAATCTTCTTCAACTGCTACAACGATGGCGGTTTGCTTTCGATTGGCGACGTTCACTGCATGCAGGGGGCGGGCGAACTGACCGGTTGCGCGTGCGACGTTCCAGCCGAAGTGCAGCTATCGTGCCGGGTCTTTAAAAGGAAGTCGATACGCGATATCCGAATCGAAACCGAATCCTCCATCATTGCGATCGGGATTGACCGGCCACTCGAACGGTCCGTCGCAAAAGCGACGTCGAACCTCCTTCACTGGCTAACCACGGAATACGGGTTGAGCGCGCAAACGGCCTACATGCTGCTCAGCATCAACCCGCAGTTCAATCTGGACATCTACCAGCTGATCCCGGCAGTTGCTGATCTCCGCTTTCCAGTCGGGGCCGAAATCGCCAAGTCGGCGCTCCTTTAGGAGGCTCGCGCGTGGTTGTCAATACAGTGACCGGCCCTGTCGCCTCGGCCGACCTCGGGATGACCCTCATCCACGAGCATATCCTGCTCGATTTGACGTGCTGGTGGCAGGAGCCCGAGACAGCGAGCCGGAGAGCGCTGGCCGAAGCACCCGTCGACATCTCCATTCTGCGCTTTCTCTTGCGTGATCCCCAGAACGTCACCAAGGACAATCTCCGTCTTGACGATATCGAAGTTGCCGCGGAAGAGGTCCGGGCTTTCGGATTTGCGGGCGGGAGCACGATTGTCGAGGTCTCCAGCCGCAGTCTGGCAAGGGATCCACTCGGACTCAAGAAAGTTTCGCAGGTAAGTGGCGTCAACATCGTCATGGGTTGCGGCTATTACTGCGAGCCCTCCCACCCGGTTTCGCTGGCAAGTCGTACGGTGGACGATATCGCCGCGGAGATGATCTCCGACATTACCGCCGGGGTGCGGCCAAGCGGCATCAAGGCGGGAATCATCGGCGAGATCGGCACGAGCGCCACTATGACTCCTACAGAAGAGAAGGTGCTCCGTGCCGCGGCGCGAGCCAGTCTTGATACCGGGGTCTCGATGGTCATCCACGTTGATACTCGGGGCAATGAGGCGCGACGGATCGTCGAGGTGCTTGAATCCGAGGGAGCCCGCCTGGATCGAGCCGTGATGAGCCATCAAGATGTGGTGATCGACATAGAGGCACAAGCCGAACTCGCCCGTAAGGGCGCGTACATCGCCTATGACACGTTTGGACAGGACTGCTACATCGAAAGCTGGGTAGGCGGACAGCAATTTCCTACTGATACACAACGCATTCTGGCATTGAAAGAACTGATCGCATTGGGCCGTCTGGACCAGATCCTAATCTCTCAGGACGTGTGTATGAAGACGCAATTGCACCGTTATGGACGATGGGGGTATGACCACATCCTGGTCAATGTCGTTCCCATGATGCGACGGATGGGGATGACGGAATCCGAAATCCACACTATCCTCGTCGAGAACCCTCGCCGTATGGTGACGCCAATGGCGTGAGATCGAGAAGGAGTGGTCGGATCACGGGGCGGCGAAGGCGAAGGGGTGGGTCATGGTCGAGCGCAATCGAAACGGGCGGAAGATTCTCTGGCATGAAATGACGCTGGGGGAATTCGAAGAGGCAATCCAGGCAGGTGCGAGCGTCATCCTCCCGGTTGGCTCGATGGAACAACACGGATACCATCTGCCGGTCAGCGTCGATATCAACGATTCGTACAATATGGCACTCGCCGCAGCGCGCCGCGCCGACAATCTTTGGATCATTGTTGCGCCGCCGGTGTGGACCGGATTCTCTCCACCTCATGTTGATTTTCCAGGGACGATCTCCTTGCGATTGAACACGTTCATCGACATGTTCATGCAGATCTGCGTCAGCATCCATCGCCAAGGGTTCCGAAAGATCCTGATTCTGAACGGACATGGGAGCACCCCTCTTGCGCCGATCTGCGAACAACTGGCCGAGGACAAGATCTCCGTTCTCGCCGTCACTTGGTGGAACCTGATTGCGGAGGAGCTTGCCCAGATAGGTGAGAGCCCACTTGGTGGAATGTCCCATGCCTGCGAGGCCGAGACGTCGCTGCAAATGGTGCTCCAGCCAGAAGCATTGCGACTGGAGTCGATGGAAGCCAGGGTGATACCGCCATTGATTTCGTTTGCCAAGCATGATCTGCGCGATACCGGCCCGATCGTCTATGGCTTCAACATGAAGCGCCAAAGCGCCTCAGGCGTCCTGGGAGATCCGACACTGGCTTCAGTAGAAAAAGGGCAGGCGATCCTGGACGCAGTCGCTAAAAGGCTAATCTTGGCTCTGGAGGAATACGACGAAGTCGACTGGTAATGGCGCTACCGAGAAATCCCAGGGAATCGAACACGTCTCCGATCAGCCAATTCCTTCAAAAAATGCCCTTCAAAAATCAGCTGTTTGCGGCATAGTGGACTGCGGCAATGCATCAGCTTCGAGTCAGCGCCGAACTGTGGACCGTCGTCGCCCTGCTCTTGCTTCCGCACAGTGGATGCCCAAGGGTCGCCGACCTCTTTCTCCCACCGCGCCGCCCGCGCGAGCATTGTCTTCGTCCTCACATCCGGAATTCCATAGGGGATGGTGCCCAAAGAACTGGGCTTTGGAACCAGGGTGGATTTTGGCCACCTTGGGTGGACACTGAATCATCGCATCTGAGCCGAATCCGGTACTGCGGTGCGACCTTTTCCCACAATGGCGCTGCACGGCCGGTTAAATACCGCGATGGGGCACTCGCTGGTCGGCGGAATCACCAAAGCTGAGTCTCCGGGGGCTTTCTCGCCCCAACCACGACCCGCGACGTCTGCAGCTGACGTGGAGGCGTCCGGCCATGGCTGGACGCCTTCGCTGCGAGCCGGACAATCGGCGCCGGGATAGCAATGCTCAGTCACGTTCGAGAGACGTGGTCGTCCCAAACGGTCGTCATCTCTCAGCCACGCATCCGTGAACCCCGAGAGAATCCAACCACCATTCAAACGCTCAGTTACACGGTTGGAGCTTATCTAGCGTAATGTGGGAAATGGGAGACTCGAATGCCGAGGTTCCTCCTGCGGAGATTTCAAACAGCTGACCCTGAAGCATCTGGGGGAAATTCCTTGGTCAACGAGGATTTTGGCTCAGCACCTTTTCAGAGCGTTTCCGCGGACTACTCTCAGAGAGCAGCATCGAGCACTACCGCTTCAATTCTTACATTCGGTCCGCAAAGGTTAGACGCTTGTTCTGCCAAATTCGCTCGAAGCGCCGACAGCTCGTGTCGCTGCGATCTTTCTCGCGCGGAGTCATCGTGGTCCCAAGCATCGCAGTGATACCAGCCAACCAAGTAGACTCCGCGATCGGCTTCGTGCTCGTGCATGTACCTTCCCACGAGCTGGGCCTCCATTGCCGTGAGCACACCCGGGTTCCAACTTCCTTTAGCCTCAATGACCACAGCAAATCGGCGTGGTGGGCCACCGGCTTCGTCGGCGACAAAACTTTGCACCAAGATGTCCGTTTCGTTCCCCCGCCTATTCTCCACTTCTCGGTTTGCTGCCACGAGGTACCGCTCCAAATCCCGATCGAGAAACCTTTTCACGTAATCGGAAAACGACAACTCCTTCTTTGGTCGGTACTTCGGCGGGTGGCCCCATTCCGACCACAGGTCGGGTGCAGCATTGCCCTCAACCAACTCTCGTTGGAGACGGCCCAGCGATTCGACTACGAGGTCAAGCAGTTGATCGGAATTCCGCACGATATGCTGTTGGCTGTCCTGAACAATACTTAGCACTGACTGGATTGGGCTCACAGGCGTCCAAGTGTTCCTCAGAGCCGTCTGCACCGCTTCTTCGTGAAGCTGGCCCGGTAATGCAAGATCCGGCCGTGATCCCATTACGCTTTCGATCTCTCCAACGCTCTCCCATGTGCCTTGACCCGCCAGGCGATTGAGCAACCTATCCCGTAGCCACCCGACCTTGACGCGTGGCTCGTCAGGAACCGGCCTGCCCGAAACGAGCTCGGGATCGGTGTGCGGAGGGAAGAGATCGGACACTAGGAGATACAGTTCCTTCGAAACGCTGCTCGGGAGCGCTGCAGATGGAAACCGATCGAGCGTGTCGGCGGAGGCAATCGCCAGGAAAACCGCTCGGCCGAATTCCGTCTGCGTCCCGAAGGACTCGACCCAATCCGCGATGATCGCCGCGTCCCCACAGACGAGCACTTGGGCACCGGCCAGAATGGCTCGCTCGGAAATCGGTCCCTCGCTCCGCATGCGCGCGGCGAGCTTAGCCCCTCGCGGATCACCGTGGCGAAGCAGAGTCGCCAGGATCTCGACTTGCGCCGGAACGGCAACTTCGGGATTGATACCGACATCTGCGACGACGTCGGCGATCTGTGGAGCCCATATGGGGCCCATGCTTCTGAGAAGGTTCGGGGCTGCCGATTGGGCCTAAGAGCCTGTCTGAAAAGCTGGTCATCGGGGTGCGAGGCGCTTGAGCATGAGGTGGAGCATGGCGACGTGAATCCACGCCTCGCTGGTGGCCGGCAGCGCCTCATAGTCCTTGCTCAGGCGGCGGCCGCGTCTCAACCAGGCAAACGTGCGCTCGACGATCCAGCGCTTGGGGAGCACCGCGAAGGTGGTGGCCCCGGTGGGCTTCTTGACCAGTTCGATCACCCACCCGCCGACGGCCAGGGCCCAGGCTAACAGCGTCCCGGCATACCCGCCGTCGGCCCAGATCAGCGCCAGGCGCGGGAAGCGCCCGCGCAGCTTGGCCAGCACCAGCTTGGCTCCCTCCCGGTCCTGGACGTCGGCGGCATGGACCACCACCGCCAGCAGCAACCCGAGCGTATCGACGACGAGGTGCCGCTTGCGTCCGGTCACCGTCTTGCCGGCGTCGTAGCCGCGGACCCCCCTTTGTCGGTGGTCTTGACCGATTGGCTGTCGATGATCGCCGCGCTGGGGCTGGGGTTGCGTCCGGCCGCGAGGCGCACCCGCTCGCGCAGCCCATCGTGGATCGCCTCCCAGGTCCCGTCCAAGCGCCAGGCGCGGAAGTAGTGGTAGACGGTGCGCCACGGCGGGTAGTCGTGCGGCAGCGCCCGCCACGTGGTCCCGTTGCGGGCCACGTACAGGATGGCGTTGACCACCTCCCGCATGTCGGCGCGGCGCGGCCGCCCGCCCGGCTTCGGCGGTGGGATGAGCGGTTCCAGCACCCGCCACTGCGCATCGGTGAGGTCGGAGGGATACGGCCGGCGGGGCATGGCACGCTCCAGACGAATTCGGCTATGGTCGATCCACGCACCCAGTCTACCCCCTTCTCAGACAGGCTCTAAGTGCGCACAGCGCTCGACATCCCTTGGCGTATACGAGTCGCAAATCCTCGATTACCTCACGTCATTTATGCTCCCTGAAGATCTCCGCGACTCGCTCGTCGACATGCAGACGCGCTCCCAACATGGCCACGCCGATGTCGCCGCGCAGCGGCAGCGGATCGACACCCAGCTCGCCAACCTGCGCTCGCTGTTCGATCTGGGAGACGTGAGTCGGGACGACTATGTTGAACGGCGGGACCGACTCGTTCGCGAGCGGGACGGCCTCCGAGATGCTGATGAGTGGGACCAGGTGCTGGAGCAAGCAGCAGCATTCCTGAATGATCTGCCTGCGGCATGGCGCGCCGCTGACGACAACCAGCGAAATGCGCTCGCACGGATGCTCTTCGTGCAAGTGCGTGCTAAAGACGACTGGGTTGTGGCCGTCGAGCCACAACCCAGTTTCGCGCCGTTCTTCACATGGGACTGTCAAGCACGACGTCTATCAGGCGGAAGCGACGGGATTCGAACCCGCGATCTCAGCCTTGACAGGGCTGCATGTTAGGCCGCTACACCACGCCTCCAGCGCGCGCCAGAATACCAATCTGGAAGACGGATTGTCAACGGAAACGGAAGGGGGAAGGGGGGAAAGGGGGTGTCAGCCGCTTCGCGGCTTCAGGGGGTGAAGGAGTACGATTTGTGGGACGCGCGACGAGCTCGTTCTCCTTTCCCCCGTTCCCCCCTTCCCCCCTCGCCTGCTCAACTCCTCGCCTTCCCGCCTACAGTCTCACCTCGCGCCATTCGCCGCGGCAGGGGTTGCCCTGGCAGGCCCAGAGAACGCGGTCGGTGACGTCGATGACGACGCTGCCGATGGTGCCGTAGTCGAGGTCGCTCTCCGGGGTGTGATGCTTGCAGAGCGAGCGCGGAAAGTTGGCATGATCGCTCATCACCTGGCGCAGGCAGAGGGGATCGAGGCGGCCCCAATAGCGATCGAGCAGCATCTCGATCCGGGTCTGGCGGAGCCGGGAGTTGAGCAGGTCCTCGTCGCGGTCGAGCGCGGTCATCTCCGGCAGGGTGAAGTGGTTGGCGTGCGCCAGGAAGCGGTTGCCGCCGGAGCGCATCGCCCAGCGCGAACCTGAGACTTCGACATCGAAGATATCACCGTCGGCGGTCGCGAACAGGTGATTGTTGCCATAGGCCCGGCGCGAATCGGTGACGGCGCGGATCGCTTCCTCGATCGTGCGCGAAACGATCGCGCGCCGGTACAGGAGGAGTTTGGGGATGCCGGGCCGGGCATCGCGGGCATAGAGCGCGTTGCCGACCGAGCCGAGTCCGGCGGCATTGACCCCCTGGTGCAGCAGCAGTCCGGCGTAGGCAAACGCCACGAAGGCCGGCGCATCAGCCGGGTGGGCCTTGATGACGTAGGTCAGATCACCCCAGCCGGCGGTCGCATCCTCGTTGTGCGCCAGCAGGACATGGCCGTCCGTCGTGCCGGCGCCACTCACCGCGGCGACGCTGCACTCGAAGCGGCCAACCGACTGGACCAATTCGGCGGCGGCGTTGAGGACGAAGAGCGTCGCGAAGGGAACCCCCGACCCCTCGGCCATGCCGTGCAGCTCGGCGATGAGACCGGGGTCCACGGCTTCCGTGATCCTGACGTACGGTGCGATATTGCCGAGCACCGCCTCCGGCTCGAGACCGCCAAGTTCGGCGCGAATCGAGGCTGCGGCGACCTGGAGTTGGTCCCGAACGGCGCAACCAACATCGAACCCGATCTCGCGCCAACTCCCGCCAGTTTCGATCAGCGGGATCATTTCTTTTCCGCCGCAATGCGGCCGCGCGGATCGAGCGCATCGCGCATGCCGTCACCAACGAAATTGATCGCCAACACGGCGGTGGTCAACGTCAATCCGGGTGCGATCGCCAGCAGCGGCACGGTGGTGTAGTACGGACGCGCCGCATTGAGCATGTTGCCCCAGGTGGGGGTACCGGCGGGAACGCCGAAGCCGAGGAAGGAGAGCGAGGCTTCGGAGAGCATCGCGTAGGCGATGTCGAGGGTGGCGGAGACGATGATCGCGGCGGCGACGTTCGGCAGCAGATGCCGCCACATCAGTCTCCAGTCCGGGACGCCGATCGACCGCGCCGCTTCGATGAAGTCGCGCCGTTTGAGCGAGAGAAACTCGCCCCGGATCACCCGCGCCAGCCACATCCAGGAGAAGATGCCGAGCACCACGATCACGCTGAGAACCGAACTGCCGCGCATCGAGAAGAGGATCAGCAACAGGAACGTGGCCGGAAAGGCGAGCATGAGATCGACGAACCGCATCAGCGCCGAATCGACCCAGCCGCCGTAATACCCCGCGAGCGTTCCCACCAGGATGCCGACAATCGTGGCCAGCAGCGCGGCGCCGATGCCGACCACCAGCGAGACGCGCGCGCCGTAGATAAGCCGGCTCAATTCGTCCCGTCCCAGATCGTCCGCGCCCAGCCAATGCGCGGCCGATGGGGGAGTCGCGATGGAAAAGAGATCGATTTCGTTCTCGCCATAGGGGGCCAGTTGCTCGGCGAACACCGCGGCCAGGATCAACAGAATGAAAATGACCAGCCCCAACATCGAGAGTTTGGAGCGCCGAAAGCGGCGAACCGCGATCTGCCATGGACTGCGGGCAGGGGTGGTGGTCAGGTCCTGACCGAGCGTCGGTAGGGCCGGGAGCGCGGCGGCTTCACTCCGGGTAGGCGCGGAAGCGACTGAATCAATGGAAACTTCGACGCTCATCGGCGACCTCCGTCCCTGCCGCGCCCGCTGATCGCCGTGATCGCCAGGTTCGCCGCATCCGCCGCAAGATCACCGCAATCTGAGTATGGCTCGGCCGTTTTCCAGCAGCGACTGGTGGGTGTGTTCGCGGTCATGAGTAACTGATCCGGGGATCGAGCACGCCGTAGAGCAGGTCGGCGATCAGGTTGCCGAGCACGATCAGCACGGCGCCGAGAATGAGAATTCCCATCAGCACCGGGTAATCCCGCACGGTCAGGGCGTCGTAGAAGAGCCGCCCCATGCCCGGCCAGGAAAAAACCGTCTCCACGAGCACCGCGCCGGTGAGGTAGAGCGGCACGTCGATGCCGACCACGGTGACGAATGGAATCAGGGCATTCCTGAGCACGTGACCGGCCACTACCCGTTGCTCGTCGAGGCCCTTGGCGCGGGCGGTCCGCACGTAATCCTGCTCCAGCGCCTCGATCGTCGAGGAGCGGATGTATCGGCTCCAACCAGCGATGCTGCCGATGGCGATGGTGAACGCGGGTAACACCAGGTGACGCGCGAGATCGCCGAATCCTCCCGGTTCCGGTGAATACATCCCCGCCGAAGGCAACCAGCTGAGATGGACCGCAAAGAGGAGTTGCAGCATCAGGCCGAACCAGAAGACCGGCATCGCCAGGCCAAAGTAACTCAGAAACGCGGTGAAATTGTCGAACAGGCTGTATTGGTGTCGCGCCGCAACCACGCCGAAGATCAGGGCCACCAGAAGCGAGATGATCAACCCGGTCCCTATCAGGATGAAGGTGTTGGGGATGACATCCCAGATCACGTCCGCAACCGGCCGGTACTGGGTATACGACACGCCGAGGTTGCCATGGAGGAGGTTCCCGAGCCAGATCAGCAGTTGCTCGTATACGGGACGATCGAGACCCATGTTGTGGCGGATTTGCTGTAGCTGCTCCTCGGACATGCGCGCGTTGCGGGCATAGAGCGCGTCAGGACCGCCGGGCGCGAGTTGCATGAAGACGAAGGAAAGCACCGCGACGCCGAGCAGGAGCGGGATCGCGCCCAACAACCGGCGAATGAGATAGCGGGTCATGGCCTACCTGCCCCTTCTGCGATGGAAAGGCCCCTCTCCCGTTGCGGCGGGAGAGGGGATGAGGTGAGGGCCGGCTACGTCAGGTACCACTCATTGGCGTTCCAGAGGAGGTAGTTGAACGGGCTGGGCCAGAAGCCGCCGAGATTGTTGGCGACCACGGGAAACGCCTTTTCCCAGTAGATGAAGATGACCGGGACTTCCTCGTGGAGCAGTTCCTGGATCTGATAGAAGACCTTCTTCCGCTCTTCCTGGTCCGTGGTGGCATCCGCGGCGACGGTCAACTTGTCGATCTGGTCCTGGAAACTGTATTTGTGGAAGTAGGCTGGGAGATTGCCGCCGGAGCCGGTCGGGCTGTCCGGAATCTCGTCCGAGTGCCAGTAGAACTTGTCGGTGGGATCGTTGCCGTTGAACCAGGAGTAGAGACAACCGGTCATCTTCTCGGTGAACTGATAGCCCTCCGGTCCCCAGATGGTCGAAATGTCTTGGTTGAGCACCGTCGTCTTCACGCCGATGCTGTTCCAACTCTGGGCTGTCACCTGGCACGTGCGCTCCGAGTCGACGTTTCCGGAGACGAACCAGAGTTCGATCTCGAGCGGTTTGACGTCGCCGTCGCCGACATTCGGATCGTCGGTCGGAACGGGACCTTGCAGCACCCCGTCTGCGCCGGGCGTCAATCCCGCCTCGGCAAGCAGGGCCTTGGCCTGCTCCAGATCGTACGGCCGCGGCTGGATGTCCGGATTGTTGGCCCAGGAGCCGGGGGCCTGGTCGGCGACGCTCGGCAGGGCGCGTCCCTTGAGCAGCTTCTCGATGATGTCTTTGGACGGCGTCGCGAAGTCGAGGGCCTGCCGCACCTTGGTCATGCGCAAGTGGTCCCACTGCTTGAGGTCGATGTGCGCCCACGATTGCGTGCCATGTTCGAGCACGGTCATGCCCTGGAACCCGAGCGCCTCATCGACGCGGCTGACCGGCAAGGTCGTCGCGCTGCCGATGACCTGAATTTCCCCGGTGCGGAGTTGGACCATCAGGGTGTTGTCATCGGGCACGATGCGGTAAATGATCTTGTCAACGTTGGCCGGCTCGCCCCAGTAGTCCGGATTCTTCTCGAGAACGATCTGCTCCTTGGCCTTCCACTCCACGAACTTGAACGGGCCGGTGCCGAACGGGGCGCGTCCCCAATCCTGCTTGAACTTGTCGATCCCGGCGTCGATCGCGCTCTTGGCCGCGATCCGTTCAATGCCAACGTAGGACATGAACGGGGCGAAGACCTCCTTGGTGGTCATCACCAGATTGTTGCCATCAGCCTTCATGTCCGCGATTTCACGCCAGCCGTTCTGGTTGAAGGCGCCGAAATCGGGATTCATGATGATCTTCCAGCAGGCGATCACATCGTCAGCAGAGAACGCGTCGCCGTTGTGGAACTTCACCCCGTCCCGCAACTGGAAGGTGTAGGTCTTGCCGTCGTCGGAGATTTCGAAACTCGTCGCCAGCCGCGGGATCAATTGCTGGTTGCTGTCGTACGTGTTTAGGCCATCGAGAATACCGACGTAGACATCGGCCGCGGTGACGGTCTGACTGATATAGGGATGCAACGTATCCGGCTCGGCATTGGTGCCAGCGGTGATCGTGCCACCCGCCTTGGCGTCGCCCTGCGGCGCGGTGGGCGCATCGGCCGCGACGCTGGTGCCTTGGGCCAGGCGGCGCAACGCGGTGGTCCGCCCCTGGGATGGCGCGCCAAAGGCCATATCTGACGTCGCGTGGAGCATGACGCCGACGACAGGCGCCGCGATGCCAAGGGCGAGGGCGCGTCGAATGAGACTGCGGCGGCTGATGACGCCGTCGATCCGAGCCTGAATCAATCCATTGACGCTCTCGAGATCCGGGGCGGAATCGCGGTAGCGGTCGGGTCGGGGTACGAGATCGACCATTTCCTCTGCCTCCTCTGGATAATCGGCGTGGGCGTCGCCACTGACGCCACTGAGTTATGGATTGCAACCTCCGGCACGTCGCCGGTCTCGAAAAAAATCGGATCGAGCGCATTGTCCCACATGCCCTGACGGCTGACACCCTTCGTGCCGGCAACAAGCCAGGTCCAACATCCAGGTGGCGAGTGATTGTGCCGTCGCGATGGCATCCCGTGGGCTGGGGTGGGGTCGCGGACTCGCTATTCCGGCAGGGTGCGCACCAGTTCGGCGATGACGTCGTCAGCGGTGACCCCGGACGATTCCGCGTCGAAGTTGAGAATCAGGCGATGACGCAGCGCGGGCGCCGCGACCGTGCGCACATCGTCATAGGCGACGTTCAGCCGGCCTTCAATCAACGCGCGGATTTTCGAGCCCAGGACGATGGCCTGCGCCCCGCGCGGACTGACGCCGTAGCGGACGTAGCGACGGACCACATCCGGAGCATACTCAGACTCGGGATGGGTAGAAAGCGTCAGGCGGACAACATAGTCCGTGACCGAGGCGGAGATCGGCACTTCCCGCGCCAGGGCCCCCATGCGAAGAACCGTCGCGCCCGAAGCGACCTTCTCCGCGGCTGGCGTCCCCGGCGCGGTGGTGCGCCGGACGATTTCGGCCAGTTCGTCGGCGCTGGGGTAAGGGACCACCAGTTTGAAGAAGAAGCGGTCGAGTTGCGCCTCCGGTAACGGGTAGGTCCCCTCCATCTCCAGCGGGTTCTGCGTGGCGAGGACGAAGAAAGGCGCGCCGAGCGGATGCATCGCGTTGGCAATAGTGACGGTCCGCTCGGCCATGGCCTCCAGCAGGGCCGATTGTGTCTTTGGCGTCGCCCGGTTGATCTCGTCGGCGAGAAGGAGATTGGCGAAGATCGGACCGGGCTGGAAGGCGAACTGGCGGCCTCCTCCGCTGTCTTCCATCAGAATATTGGTGCCGGTGATATCGGCGGGCATCAGGTCGGGTGTGAACTGGATGCGGCTGAAATCGAGATCGAGCGCCTCGGCCAGGGTCCGCACCAGCATCGTCTTGCCCAGCCCGGGCACCCCTTCCAGCAGGGCATGACCGCCGGCGATCAGGCAGATCAAGACGTCGCGGACGATTCCGGCCTGCCCGACCATCACGGTCGCGACCTCGTCCTCGATCTGGGAAACCACGGCGCGGAAGTCCGCGACAGGCATTGGTGGCGGCGCGATATCGGTCAACGTTTCGGTCATGTTGGCATCCCGTTTCCAGCGCGGCGAATCAACACAGTTAACGCAGTTTCCAGACAATCGCAACGATCGTGACGACCATCATCAGGATAAGCGTCCCGAGCGCGATTCCAGTGATCAGGGCGACCTCAGCCTGCGCCCTGTTTTCCCGCGCCCAGGAGCGCATCCGGGTGAATGGATTGCGGAGCGGCGGCAGATTCATGACGGCAAGCGCGCGCTGGTTTCCAGCAGCAGTTCCCGCCGGGTTCGTCGCGCATACAAGGCCGTGCCGACGACGAGCAGACTCCAGTAGGCGACGACGCGATCCAGCAAAATGATCGAGCCGGCAACTGCCGGTTCAATGCCGAACACCCCGACCAGCATCGAACCAATGCCGAGCTCCACGACGCCAAGCCCGGCCGGCGTGAAGGGAATGATGGTCAACAAGGCTCCCATCACCGCGACCAGTAGCGCCACCTGGGGCGGGACCGGGGCGTTGAGCGAGTGGGCGACAAGCCAGACGCGCATCCCATCGCCGCACCAGAGCAGCAGGCCGATGCCGAATATCAGGAACGGGTTGCCGAACGAGCGGAACAGCGATTCATGGAGGCGAGCGTAAGTCTCCTGGATGCGCGAGGGAAGATAGCGGACCAGAACATCACGCGTTACCCACATTGCGCCGAGACCGGCCAGAGCGACCACCAGCAGAATGGCGGCAAGGGTCAGGGCTGGCCGCGCCTGGGGCGGCAGATTGCCGCCGAAGACGACGGCTACCGCGGCGCCGAGTACAACAAGGAGCATCATCGCGTCGGTGAACCGCTCCGCGAGAATGGTGCCGAACCCCGCGCTGAGTGGAACGTTTCCGTCACGCTTCAGCAAATACCCCCGGTAGGCATCGCCCAGTTTGGCCGGCACCAGCGAATTGGCAAAGAAGGAGAGGGTCATGATCTCGGTGAGGCCACGGGTGGGGGGAACGTGCCAGTCCGAATCGTCCCGCGACCGGTCGACAAAGAGAATCATTTGCCGCCATCGCCAGGCGCGCACGGCGAACGCCCCGTACCAGAGCGCCAGCGCGCCGAGGAGGAATTGTGGACTTGCCTGGCGAATCTCCGACCAGATGGCCGCCGGGTCGATCGCCAGCCGTTTCACGGCGAACCAGAGAATGATCGCGGCGAAGAGAAAGGAGCCGATGGTATGAGGACTGAGGAGGCGGCTGCGCAGGGATGGCCGCTCACTGGTGATGACATCTGAGGCCTCTGGTTGAGAAGCGATTGGTTCGGCTGGATTGGCTTCGGGTTCGGTAGCGGGACGCGGGGGAGATTGCGGCAGCATCGAGGCTCAATTCGTGATCACATGAGCGGATGGCGAACGGCCGAGTCATGACGACTCAACCAGAGTATAGGCCGCGGGATGGATCCCGCGGCGCTTCAGGCGCGCCGCGCTGGCCGCCAATCGGGGATGGGGGGCAGTTCTGGCCACCATTCGCCGCCGCGGCGCGGCTGCAATGCCCCGCTTCGCTCCGCGGCCAGAAGAGCGAGATCAAAGAGACCGCGGAAGAGGAGGAGCGCGCCGCTTCCCAGCAGGAGCAGGATCGGCCACTGGAGGGGAATCGCGCGCTCGACAATCAGTCCGCCGACAGTCAATTGTCCGGGGGCGGTCAATTGCATGGCGACTTCGTGGACACCCTCAGGCAAGCGGCCGGCGAGATCGATATCGACGTCGGCCGCCTGGAAGGCATCGAGCGACAGATCGAGCGGACGCCCATCGACGGTTACCGCGACCTTTCCGGCATCGCGACCCAGGCGAGCGCGGGCGATGATGCCAGTACCGCGGAATCGCAGTCGCAGGCGGGCGTCGACCTGGGAGGTCGTTCGGTAGGTGTCAGCGCCGAGATGCTGCGACTCCCAGTTGCCTTCCCAGACGAACTGGTGCGCGGTCACGGGAGCGAGACCGGTCGGCGCGACGCCAGTGCCCCCGCGCGCGGCAAATGCCCCTAGTTCCGTCAAGGTTGGCGACGGCGATCCGTCTTCCTGCAGCAGGGCCATTCCGGCGGGCGTACCCCCGCCGAGATCGGGACCGGGAATGAGTCCCCACTGAAAGAGCGGCCCCATCCACGGCCATTCCGCGCGGGCGCGCTCCAGTCCGGCGATCACATAGTCCGCTTGCGTCGCTTCGTCGATCGCGCCGCCTGGCCAGCCGAAGTGCGTCGCCCAGATGGGAGTCGCGGGATCGCCTTCCGCCGCAATGACTTCACGCATCAAGATTACCCGCGAGAAGGAGGCCTGGTGGGGGTCGATGCCGCGGTCATATGGCGTCCGCGTACCGCCGTCGATGCGGGCCGCGACCACGTCGAAGAACGACGCCGCGCCCGCGGCATAGACCTCCTTCAGGAATTGCAGATCGCTCGGTCCGACTTCCGGATTCGGATCGAATTCCGCCATCAGGATCACGGCGTTCGGGTTTGCGCCGCGCGCCGCGTTCGACCCCACGGCGAGAAGGGAAACATATGCCCCAGCGTCGACCGGCGCGCCGCCCCAGTGGTCGGCGCGATTGGGAAGATCCCAGATCTGCACGAACGGAACCGCGTCGCCGTACCGCTGTTCGAGGGCAGTCACAAAGCGCTCGAAGGCGGCAAGATCGGCGGGGGGCGCATCGAATGTGGCGCTGGCGCCGGGAGATCGAATCCAGGCGGGTGAACGATGGACGACCGCGATCGGCGCGATGCCGCGCAGATTGAGGGCCTCCACCAGCGCGTCGTAGCGGTCCCAGGCGTACTCCCCGGGGGCTGGTTCGATGTCGGACCAGGCAAAACTCTGGCGAACGTAGCGAATACCGTTGGCCTGGAGACCGGCCACGACCGCGCTGAGTTGGTCCGGCGCGAATCGCGTCAGATCGACGTTCGTCGCCAGATCGCGGCCGGTAAACTGCCGTACCACCGGCGGCGCGACGCCGTCAGCGACCCCCCGGTGAATGGTGACATCCGCCCAGGCCGCCAAGGTCGCCAGCAGGAGTCCACAGAGCGCGAGGGCAACGGCGAGCACCGCGCGTAACTGGTCCCGGTTACGGCTCAGTCCGGCTGACCACTGCGCCAGCGATGCCACGAAGCGCGGCGCGGCGATGTCCGGTGTCGGCAACGCAGGCGGCTGCCGGATGGTGCGCCGGGGCGTCCGGATCGGACGCGGCGCCGGATCACTCCAGCGGCGGCGATGCGACTGGTTCACGCTGAGGCGGTATCGGCGGAAACGAGCGCGTTCACCAGCGAGCGAAGGGTGGCCATATTCCGCTGATCGTCCGCCGGATCGTCGTCCTTCGGTGTTTCCAGGATGCCTGGGCGCTGCGCGAATCGGGGGTCATTGAGAATGCGCCGGAACGGTTCGATCCCGAGTTCGCCGGCGCCGATGTGCGCGTGGCGGTCGACGCGGGAGCCGAGACCCTTCTTGGAGTCGTTGAAGTGAAATACCCGGAGACGGGCGAGGCCGATCGTCTCATCGAATGTCCGCATCGTGGCGTCATAGCCAGTCTCGTCGCGGATGTCGTACCCGGCCGCGTAGACGTGGCAGGTATCAAAGCAGATGCCGACCCGGCTCTGATCCTCGACGCTGGCGAGAATCTCGGCCAATTCCTCGAAACTGCGGCCGAGAGTTGTTCCCTGCCCGGCGGTGGTTTCCAGGAGAACGGTCACTTTGAGGTCCGGACGGCGGTCATAGATGAGGTTGATCGCGTCCGCGACGCGCTTCGCCCCGGCCGAGACTCCACTCGTCATGTGGGCCCCGGGATGCGACACGAGCCACGGAACGCCGAGAAGATGGCAGCGCTCGAGTTCGTCCTGGAAGGCGCCGATCGATCGCTCCCGGAGTGCGTCGTCGGGTGAAGCGAGGTTGATCAGGTATGAATCATGGGCAACCACCTGGCCGACCGCGCTCTCCGCAAGCCGAGCGCGAAACGTCTCCGCGGCGGCGGGGTCGATCGGTTTCGCGTTCCACTGGTTGGCGTTCTTGGTAAAGATCTGGCAGGCGGTCATCTCGCAGGTCGTCGCCCGGTCGATGGCCTGGGCATGACCCCCCGCAATAGACATATGTGCACCGAGAAATTGCATCACCCAGTCCTTTGCCACCACGTCAAGCGGGGAAAGTGCGACCATACCATTCTGGAACATGCGGTGGCGATGGTAGACTCCCCGCTCGCGATTGCAGTGTGGAGACGGACGGGCAAGTGACCGAGCATGCGGGGAGCGCGGTTCTGGATCCGCAGAATCAGCCCGCGCTGACGCTCGTCATTCCCGCCTTCAACGAGGCGTCCCGCATCGAGTCGGCAGTGCGGCAGGCGGTCGCCTGGCTCCAGGATCAGTCATTCGCAACCGAGTTGATCGTTGTCGACGACGGCAGCGATGATGCCACCGCGGCGTTGGCCGAGTGCGCTGTCGCGGGTTTCAGCCGGGGCCGGGTCCTGCGCTGCCCCCACCGGGGAAAAGCCGCGGCAGTACGCGCGGGAATGCTGGCGGCAAGTGGAGACCAGATCGCGTTCAGCGATGCCGATCTGGCGACGCCACTCAATTACCTGCTGGACTTGCGGACCGCGATCGCAGGCGGGTGTGATGTTGCCATTGGCTCGCGGGAAGGCGTTGGCGCGCGGCGGATCGGCGAGCCGTCGTACCGGCACCTCATGGGTCGAGTGTTCAACCGGATGGTCCAGATGCTGCTGATCCACGGCATCCCCGACACGCAATGCGGCTTCAAACTCTTTCGCCGGTACGTCGCACTCGATTTGCTGGCCCGGTCCCGCCTCTATCGCGATGACGCCGGGACGATCGCGGGTCCGCGAGTTACCGCATTCGATGTCGAACTCCTGGCCATCGCCCGTCGCCGCGGGTACCACATCTGCGCCATCCCGGTTGTCTGGACCTATGGCGCAGGGAGCAAGGTGCGGCCGGCGCGTGATACTTGGCACAACATGCGAGATGTGTTCAGCGTCTGGGCTCATGCGCTGCGCGGTCACTATCGAATGCCCGTCGACAACAACGCGAACGACGCCTGGGACTGACGGTTCCATACGAGCGACGCCGACTATTGCGGAGGGTGCCAACAGTGGCAGAGCGAATTCTGAAGCGAGGGGATGAGGCGCCCGCGGACGGCGACTACATCCTGGTCGGGGTTGCCTGGCCCTATGCCAGCGGGCAGCGGCATCTCGGCCACGCCGCTGGCGCTTACCTCCCTCCCGACATCTTCGCCCGCTACCACCGTATGGCGGGTGACCACGTGCTCATGGTCTCCGGATCGGACATGCACGGCACGCCGATCACCGTGGCGGCGGACAAGCGCGGCATCACGGCGCGCGAATTGGCGGAAGAGAACCATCTTGCCATCGCCGAGAGTTTTTGCCGGCTGGGGCTGAGTTTCGATCTCTACACCTCGACGTTGACGCCGAATCACTACCGGGTGACGCAGGATTTCTTCACCCGGCTGCTCCAGGAGGGCTATCTGTTCCAGGATACGCAACCAGCGATGTACGACCCGGAGGCGAAGCGCTTTCTCCCCGATCGCTACATCGAAGGCACCTGTCCCCATTGTGGATACACCGACGCGCGGGGAGACCAGTGCGACAACTGTGGTAGAACGCTCGATCCGATCGACCTGATCGACCCCCGCTCGAAGCTCTCCGGGGCCACTCCAGTGCAGCGGGAGACGACCCACTTTTTCCTCGATCTCCCCAAATTGCAGGGGAAACTCGAGGCATGGGTGGCCAGTGAGTCGGCGCACTGGCGGTCGGCGGTGCTCGGCTTCGTGCAGGGATGGTTCAAGGAAGGATTGCGGCCACGCGCGATCACCCGAGATCTCGATTGGGGCGTACCGATCCCCCTCGAAGGATTCGACGACAAGCGCATCTACGTCTGGTTCGATGCCGTCATCGGATATCTCTCGGCGTCAATCGAGTGGGCAGAGCGCCAGGGCGATCCGGATGCCTGGCGGAAGTGGTGGACCCTGCGACCGGACGGGACGCCTCCGGGGCGTTCCTATTATTTCGTCGGCAAGGACAACATTCCATTCCATGCGATCATCTGGCCGGCGATGCTGATGGGATACGGCGGATTGGCGCTGCCGTATGACGTGCCGGCCAACGAGTTCTTGACCCTCGACGGTCAGAAACTCTCCTCATCGCGGATGTACACCGCTCGCTTGCCGTTCCTGCCGGAGGCGCTCGATCTCTTCGATGCCGACGCGATCCGGTTCTTTCTCACCATCAATGCTCCCGAGCAGCGGGACACCGACTTCTCGTGGGATGAGTTCCAGCGCCGCAACAACGACGAGCTGGTGGCGACCTACGGCAACGCGGTTCACCGCCTGCTGTCGTTCGCGCAGTCGCGCTTCTCCGGCATGGTGCCGGAACCCGGTCCCCTCTCCATGGCCGATGAGGCGATGCTCACCGCCGCGCGCGACGCGTTTTCGACCGTCGCGGCGCAGATCGAAGCGGTTCACTTGCGCGAAGGGCTGCGGTTGATCATGGCGCTGGCGACCGCGCTCAACAAGTATCTCGATGACGTCGCGCCGTGGAAGTCGCTCAAGACCGACCCGGAGCGGGCAGCGACATCGCTCTGGACGTCGCTCCAGGTGATCAGTGCGCTGAGGGTGTTGACCGCGCCCTATCTGCCGTTCTCGGCGCAGCGTCTGCACGAGTTGCTGGGTGAAGTAGGGTCGGTCCATGACCTTCCCTGGGCATTCCGCGAATTGCCCGCGGGACGGTCGCTGCAACCGCCGCAGCCGCTCTTCCGGAAACTCGAAGACGACGAATTGACGGCGTTGCTGGACCGTCTCAATCCGGAAACTGTCGATACCGGCGAGCCGGTCTGACCGATATGGAGCGGCAGTCGCGGTATGTGCGGCCGTGGAGGAGAAGGCATGGCCGATAGCGGCTGGTATGAGGTGCAAGATTTCGGCCGCGGCATCACCATGATCCGGGAGCCGTTCCACAGTGAAGACGTCAAGTCCTACCTGGTCGAAGGTGAGGAGCGGGTGGCCGTCCTCGACACCGGTATCGGCGTCGGCGGATTTCCCGAGTTAGTCGCGGCGGCTTCCGGCAGGCCGCCGGTCGTGCTGCAGACGCACGCGCATTGGGATCATTTCGGGGCGAGTCATCAATTTCCCCAGGTATTCGTCCATGCCGCCGAGGCAGCGTGGCTGGCGGAGGGCTTTCCGGCGGATCGCTATGCCCGCTGGATGACGGCCGAGTTTGCGGACGTATCGCGATTGCCCGAGGATTTCGACCCATCTCAAGGGTTGCCTGGGTGTGCCGCGACCGGGTTCCTGCACCATGGCGGTCAGGTCGATCTCGGCGGGCGCGTGCTGCAGGTCTATCACACGCCCGGCCATTCTCCGGGCGGGGTGTCATTTCTCGATCGGCAGGGACGGGCGTTGTTCGTCGGCGACCTGCTCTACCTGAGCAAGATGCTGCTGCATTTTCCGCAGAGCGATCCCGCCGCGTTTCGGCGATCGCTCCAACTGGCCGCGGAACTGGCGCTGCAGGTCGACGACGTCTTTCCGGCCCATGGTCCAACCCCGATCACGCCGGATGACGTACGGGCGATCCGGGACGCCAACGAGGAAATCGTTGCCGGGCGTCCGCCGGACGGCGCCGAGTTTCTCTATGGCTACCCCGCCCTGATGCACGATTTCGGACGGTTCTCGATCTACCTTCCGCCTGAATAGGGGAACGATTCACATCTTGTACCACCACCCGCTTCCTGACTTGCTGTCCGGACAGACTGTACGTACATCCTGAACTTGGGTATACTCGCCCGGCTGGATCCGCCGCGCCACATCCCGTGGAGCGGCGTTTCTGTTTCGCGTCGACTGCCAACGCACGGGAGAGCGATGAGCGCCGCCAAGGTCAGCCGGGAGAGGATCAGAACCTGGGAGGCGGTGGCCGAGCGGGAGGACGAGCGCCGGCGCTTGGCGCGGGAACTCCATGATGGTCCGGCGCAAGCGATGGCGGCCGCGCTGTTCGGAGTCGATCTGGCGCTGGCCGCGCTCGAGCGCAAACCGCAGGATGCCCGCGAGGAATTGCGCCGCGCACGGGAGCAAGTGCGCGAGGCGCTGTTCGATGTGCGAAATCTGATGAGCGGTCTTCGGCCGCGGGTGCTCGAGGAACGCGGATTGATCGAAGCGTTGCGTTCCCTCGCGGGTGATCCGGCGCTCTGGGGGCCCGAGGTCTCGGTCGCGATCAGCGGGAGCGCCGCGGTCGATCACCTGCCAAACGAGATCGAATTGGCGCTCTACCGCGTAGCCCAGGAAGCGACCAGCAACGCGCGGCGGCATTCCGGCGCATCCAAGATCGAGATCGAGTTGGGGGTGCAAGCAGGGGCCGTGCGTCTAACCGTTCGCGATGACGGCAACGGCCCGCCAAAGCGCCCGCCTCTCGAAATTCCGGGGAGCGGCGCGGGTATTTCTGGTATGCGTGAGCGCGCGGCGCATCTTGATGGAACGTTCACGCTCGAACAGGCGCCGGGAGGCGGCACGATCGCCGAGATCGTCTTACCGCTACCGAACCGGATCAACGAGGCGAGGGGGGAAACGTGAGCAGGATCGGGGTTCTGATCGTCGACGATCATCCACTGGTGCGGCGTGGCATCCGCCTGGGGCTCGAATCGGACCGCGATATTCTCGTCGTCGCCGAGGCGACGGACGGACAGGCCGCAATCCTGGCCGCCGATCAGTTTCTGCCGGACGTGGTGTTGCTCGATATCAGCCTGCCTACTGCATCCGGATTCGATGTCGCGCGAACGATCAAGCGGCGACATCCGCGGATGGCGGTGGTCATTCTGACGATGCACGAGGACGACGGACACCTGTTCGCCGCAATTCGCTCTGGCGCCGATGCCTTCGCCGCCAAGGGCATCGAGATCGACGAACTGGTAGCGTTGATTCGTCATGTCGGCATCCCAGACAACGAAGCCAAGCCGCCGGCCTTTGTCTCGGCCCGGTTACTGGACGAAGTGCGCTCGGGGACACGCCGTGGCGCGGCCGACCCGGAAGACTTTTCGCCATTGAGCCGGCGCGAGGTGGAGATCCTTGGATTCGTCGCCCAGGGGATGAGCAACAAGGAGATCGCCGGGATTCTCGGCATTTCGGATCAGACGGTGAAGAACAACATCACCTCGATCCTCCGCAAGTTGCACGTCAACGATCGCACCCAGGCGGTCATCTACGCGCTGCGTCACGGCTGGATCGATCTGCTCAACGAAGAAACGGGGTAGACGGCGCCAAGTTCGTCCAGGATGCGCAACGCGTTCCCTTGACACAGTCACAGGTCCGGGAAGACTTGGCAACCTCGAGGTCTCGTACTGGATTCTCGATCAATCAGGCTGGGAGGACGTTCTGCCAGCCCGTTCGCGACGTGCTGTTGGGGACCGTAGAGGGCCGTGCGGCGCGGGTTACCGCAATGAAATGTCTACTTCCACGCCGTTTGGAGCGGCGAGGGGGGAGGACTCCCGCCATGCTCCGATGTTCCGGAAGCGCGCATAGCGCTCGGCTCGCATCCTTTCGATGGATCCGGGACTGCTCAGCGGAAAACGATCGGCGAGGTCATCGAGGTGGCGGACGATCGCTTCCCCGGCGGCGCCCATCGTCGCCTGTGGGTCTTCGTGCGCCGGAACCGTCTCCGGAATGATCTCGTCGATGATCCCGAGTCGTTTCAGATCGGCGCCAGTGATGCGCATCGTCTCCGCCGCCTCCGGGGCTTTGGCCGCATCCTTCCAGAGGATGGCGGCGCAGGCCTCGGGGGAGGCGACCGCGTAGATCGCGTTTTCGAGCATGAGCATGCGGTCGGCGACACCGATCGCCAGCGCGCCGCCGGAACCGCCCTCGCCAATGACTACCGCTACCGTAGGGACGCCGAGGTCAGCCATCGCCAGAAGGCTCTCCGCGATTGCCGTCGCCTGCCCGCGCTCTTCCGAGCCGATCCCCGGCTCGGCGCCAGGAGTGTCGATCAGCGTCAGGACCGGAAAACCGAACTTCGCAGCGTGCCGCATCAGCCGTTCCGCTTTGCGATAGCCTTCCGGGCGGGCCATGCCGAAATTGCGGGCGATATTCTCCTTGGTGTCCTGCCCTTTCTGGTGGCCGAGAATCATGACGGTGCGTCCAGCGATCGTTCCCAAGCCGCCGATGAGGGCGCGATCATCGCCAAATGCACGATCGCCGTGCAGTTCGACCCAGTCCGCGGCCAGATGTTGGATGTAGTCAAAGGCGTGGGGCCGGTCGGCATGGCGCGCCAGTTTGACCCGATCCCAGGCAGACGGGGCGTTCGCTGGCGGAACGATTTCATCACTCATGATGCAGCGCAACCATCGGTGACAGATCGTTGCTTGGACGTTCAGCAACTGGTTGCTTTCGATAGTGCCGCAACAGTGTAGCGAGCGCGTTTTCCAATTCGCCCCTGGGGACGATCATGTCGATCATGCCGTGCTGCAGCAGAAACTCGGCGGTCTGGAATCCCTCGGGCAGTTTCGTCCTGGTGATCTGCTCGATGACCCGCGGTCCGGCGAATCCGATCAGCGCTCCCGGCTCGGCGATGATCACGTCGGCGATCGTGGCGTATGAAGCGGTCACCCCGCCGTAACAAGGGTCCGCAAGTAGCGCGACGTGCGGCAGACCGGCGCGTCCCAATTGGGCCACGGCGGCAACCGTTTTTGCCATCTGCATCAGGGAAAAGAGCCCCTCGTGCATGCGCGCGCCGCCCGACGACGATATCGTCACCAAGGGCAAGTCCTGCTCGGTGGCATGCTCGATGGCGCGGACGAGTTTCTCACCAAACACGGATCCCATGCTCGCGCCCAGGAACTCGAAATCGCTGACAGCCAGTGCGACCGGCTGCTCCTGCACCGTGCCGCGCCCGGTGATGAGCGCTTCCGGTTCACCGCTTTTCTCCTGGGTCTGAACCAGTTTGCGGTCGTATGGGCCGGCGCCGTCAGCGAAGTCAAGCGGATCTGCCGGCCATACTTGAGCATCCCATTCGGCAAACGAACCGGGATCGACCAGTTGCGCGATGCGCTCCCGCGCGCGCAGGCGAAAGTGGTACGCACACTTCGGGCAGACCCGCTGGTTGCGATCGAGTTCCCGCGTGTAGATCAGCTCGTTACATTTGGGGCACTTGATCCAGAGGTCTTCCGGGATTTGCAGATCAGCCCGTTCGTCGTCCGCATCTCCCGGGCGGAACTTGCCCCGCCGCTGGAAAAAATCCCGCATCGCGGGCATCTCGCTCCCTGAGTTGTCGCACCAAGAGCCGCGCGCGACGCGCCGTGCTCGCGGAAAGAGGATACGGCACCGCCGATACCGGCACAAGAACGGCACGTCCCGATTGGTGGGAGCGCATTCGCCCTCGTCCCCCACGAGCCCTAATCGGCGGCTTCGCCCGGAGCATCGGCCGCGTCATCCTCGGGCACCTGCATGATCGTCGACCGGTCTTCGACCCGGTCGAGGAACAGGATGCCATCGAGATGGTCGATTTCATGCTGGATCACGCGCGCGGCCCAACCGCGGGACTTGATACGCAAGGGGCGGTTATCCAGCCCGAGTCCCTTGACCGTGATGGTTTCCGCGCGGGGAACCTCGCCAGTCCAGCCAGGAATGCTGAGGCACCCTTCGAAGGCAAGTGACCGACCCTGTGCCTTGACGATTTCCGGGTTGACGATGGCCAGACTGCATTCCGCTTCGTTCGTATCGTGGTATCCCGCCGGAACGTGAACCCAGATCAGACGACGGAGAACGCCGACTTGCGGCGCCGCCAGGCCGATTCCGGGCGCATCCATCATGGTTTCGTACATGTCGTCGGCCAGACGCCGCAGACTGTCGTCAACGGCCCGCACGCGCACGGCTTTTTGCCGCAGGCGGGAGTCACCTTCGAGAAGAATATCGAGCAGGGCCATCCTGGTTCCTGAATCACGCGAATCGCTGAAGTGAGAGTATGACGGAGCCAGGGAAGATTGCTCAACCGCGAAACACCTAGCTTGTGGCTCCACTGGCGGAGCGGCGCTCGAACTCACCGGCCGGCTTTCCATCGACCGTGATCTGGGAAATGCCGGGGTCGCCAACGATGGTGAATTCGACTGGAGTGTCGCCCTGGGCGGCGATGGTCATGGCAGCGACTAATCCTTCGATGGCGAGCGTGTGCTCGGCGCCGTCACCGGAAACGACGAGCCGATAGGCGTCCCCGATCCGCCCCGCGAAGCGATCTGGCGTGAGGGAGCCGTTGGCCAGCGTGGCATTGGTCTGGTTGGTGAGGTCGGGAACCTGCTGGGCATTGGGCGATGCGCCCGGACGCGCCTGGGTGCCAGTTTCAGCGGCGGGCGGCGCGGCGCCAGGTCCGCAGGCCGTGACCGCGAGCGATAGGCCGACGATGACGGCTGTCCCCTTAAGTCGATCCATTTTCGATGTTGGCATCGCGCTTCTCCATCTTATCCAGCGCGGCTCCTGATTCCCGGTCGGACTCAGCTCCGACCGCGCCTGCTGCTGGAAATGCGCGATTCATGCCATTCGATCAGAGCATGCTCTGGGGATCGACATCGACGATCCAGCCGGGATCGGCGGGGAGGCCATCGAGCAACGCCTCCAGATCACCCGTGCGCAGCACGACCTGCCACTGATACTCCCCGCGTACGCGAGAGACGAAGGCGGGCGCGGGTCCGAGCAGATCCATCGCCACACCATGGTCTCGCGCATGACGGGCCAGTTTGCGAGCCATCGTGTCCGCGGCGGCGGCACAGTTGGCATCGTCCCGAGCGCGATGGAGATAGCGCACGAGGCGAACGAATGGCGGATACCGATGGTCACGCCGGAAGTCGATCTCTTCGGCATAGAACCCTTCGTAGTCGTGCCGAGACGCCGCCTGGATCGCGTAGTGCTCCGGGGTGTAACTCTGGACGATGACGCGACTACCCGGGCCTCGTCTCCCGGCGCGCCCCGCGACCTGGGTCAGCAGGCTGAAAGTCCGTTCGCCAGAGCGAAAATCGGGGAGGTGCAGTCCGGTGTCGGCGTTGATCACGCCGATCGCGGTCACGCGCGGCAGATCGAATCCCTTGGCGACCATCTGCGTGCCGACGATGAGATCGACCTCGCCCAGCTCGACCTGTCGCAGGAGACGTTCCGGACCGCCCAGCCGGCGCACGGTGTCCTGATCCCAGCGGAGCACGCGCGCCTGCGGAAACTGCCGGCGGACTTCGGCTTCGACGCGTTGCGTGCCCGCGCCGAAATAGTCGAGTGGCCCACCGCAGTTCGGGCAGCCGCGGCGAGGTCCCTCGCGATAATCACAGCGGTGGCAGATCAACCGCTCGCGATCCTGGTGATAGACGAGCGGGATATCGCAGTAGGGGCAACTCAGGGTCAAGCCACAGGCGCGGCAGAGCACGACCGTGGCCATGCCCCGGCGGTTGAGGAGGAGGATCGCCTGCTCGCGCCGGCTCAGGGTGCCAGTGAGTAACTCCCGGAGCGGAGCGCTGAGGAGCGACGTGTTGCCGCGATGTAGTTCAAGACGCATATCGACGATGTCGACCTGGGGAAGATCGAGGATCGTATCGCCACGGGAGCCATCAGCACTGCGCAGGCCAGGTCCAATCCGCTCCGGAAGGCGGATCAAATCGATCTCGCCACGCTCGGCGCGCCAGAAAGTTTCCACCGCGGGCGTCGCGCTGCCGAACAGGACCACCGCTCCCGCCTGCCGCGCCAGGACCTCCGCGGTCGCCCGCGCGTGGTACCGGGGGGTGCTGTCTTGCTTGTAGGCGGCATCGTGCTCCTCGTCGAGCACAATCAGGCCGATTTCTTCGACCGGGGCGAAAAGCGCCGAGCGTGGTCCGACGACGATGGGGTGATGACCTGCCGCGATGCCCTGCCACGCCGCGTAGCGCTCGCTGTCTGACAGACCGGAGTGGAGGACCGCGACCTGATCGTCAAATCGCTCCGTGAACCGGTTCGCCACCTGGGATGACAGGGCGATTTCAGGAACCAGGATGAGGGCCGACTTGCCGTGGCGGAGGCACCATGCGGCCGCCCGCAGATAGATTTCGGTCTTGCCGCTGCCGGTAACGCCGTAGAGCAGATAGGGCCCGTACGTTCCCGCGTGCAGGGAGGCTTCGATGGCAGCCCAGGCGGTGGCCTGCGCGGGTGTGAGCGCGGGAATGGTCTCGCCTCGCGGCTGGCGCTGGAGTCGCCCCGCCACCGGCTGAACCGTTTCCTCCACGACCCCGTTTCGGATCAGCGAGTTGAGTGACTCCCGGGGCGCGCCGGTCTGGCTGAGAACGTCCGCAGCGCGGACGAACCCATCGTCCTCGTCACGGCGAAGCCGTCGTCTCCGCTCGAGCAGATCGACGATGACTCGCTGCTGGGTGCCCAGACCGGGAGCGTCAGGACGTACTTCCGGGCCGATCCGTACCCATCGTTCCTGGCGGGCGCCGGGGCGATGACCCTTGAGACGGAAGGAGCGTTCGATCGCACCCGCTTCGGTCAAGGCGGGAACGGCGGAGGCCAGGCTGCTCCCGAGCGCCTTCTGTGCCGCGGCCAGACTGATCTCTCCCCGTGCGGCGAGCAGGTCGAGCACTCGTTGTTGCAGCGGCGTGAACGTGCCCGCCTGGCGGGGCGGGTCGGCGAGCTTGAGAAACGGCTCCGCCCGCTGGGTCACCCCCGGTGGCAGGAAAAGCGCGAGCGCTTCGTACCGGGAGCAGGCATATTCGCGAGCCATCCACTGCGCGGCGGCCATTTGCTGGGAGGGAATGGTCAGCGGCGGGTCGATCGCGCCGAGAACCGGCAGGAGCGTAAGGTCCGGAGCATCGTCATGGAGCCGAATGACTACGCCAACCGCCGGTTTCCCACGCAGCGTGACCCAGACGACATCGCCGCTGGCGATCGAATCGAGAGACGGAGGGACAAGGTAACTCAGCACGCCGGTCGATCCGGCCCGGGCGCCGGCGACGGCGACATCGGCAATTGATCCGCGAACGGGAGAGGTAAGGCGTGAGTGCTCAGACACAAATGAAGTTTACCGTGGCCTCCATCTCGACCCCCTTCGATACGGGGAATGCAAGACGTCTTTGCGAACGAATCGCCCGGGGATAGAGACCCAAGATCGACAACGTGAACATCGACCGCACTGCGGATGTGGACACCTCGCGTTCGACCCCTTATGATCTCGCCGCGGCCGACATGGCTGCCCATAGTCAAGGATGTCGATGTCGTGAACGCGATCGTGCTGATGCTCGAGATGCCGCTGTCTTGAATCCTGGCGCAGGGGACAGCGGCGAGAAGCGCCACGTGGCGCCTCCCGCTGCGCTCGGGAGACCGCATCGGCATGCCAATATCCACAGAGATCAGCGACGACGCCGCACCAACGGGCGTCACGCCCCGTTCAGTTTCACGGCAACAGCATGAACATACTGCAGCCGCGGGGAGAAGCATCGCGTCCAACCCCGATTTCCGTTGCTTCTGGACGGCGGAGGCGATTTCTCAGGTCGGCTCGCAGTTCACCGAGGTGGCGCTCCCGCTTCTGGCAGCACTGAGTCTCGGGGCCACGCCAGTGGCTGTCGGTGCGCTAGCCGCGGCAACGGGATTGCCTCATCTCCTTTTCGGTCTGCTCGCCGGAGCCTGGCTCGATCGGCTACGGCGAAAACCGGTGATGATCGCGGCAGATCTGGGGCGGGCCGCGCTACTCCTCGTCATCCCGGTGGCCGCCTGGTTGGGCGTGCTCGGGATGCCTTTGCTGATCGTCGTCGCGTTCCTGCTGCAAACCCTGACCCTCTTTTTCGATATCGCATATCTCTCCTACCTGCCGTCATTGGTCCCGAGAAGCGATCTCGTCGCGGCGAACAGCCGGCTCGAAGCGACGGCTTCGAGCGCTCGTGTGGTTGGTCCGGCGTTGGCCGGTGGGGTGGTGCGTCTGGTCGGAGCGCCGCTGGCGATTGTCGTGGACGCGGCATCGTATCTCGGATCGGCGGTCTTTCTCTGGCGGATCGAGGCGCCTGAGGCGCCGCCGACGCCATCGCGACAATCGATGCGGGCCGATATCGCGCAAGGGTTGCAGGCTGTCTGGACCGCGCCGGTTCTCCGCGCCCTCGCGCTTTCATCCGCAATCGTCAATCTCGCGGGGTTTCTCTTCCTTTCCATCTACATCCTCTATATGACCCGTGATCTTGGCCTGGGCGCGGAAGCGGTTGGCCTGGTCTTTGCGGCGGGTGGGGTAGGGGCGTTGCTCGGAAGCATCGCCGCTGGCCCGGCGCGCGATCGGTTTGGCATCGGCACGGCGCTGGTTGGCTCGCAGATCCTGTTCGGGCTGACCGGGATGCTGGTGCCACTCGCGGTCCTGTTCCCGCGGTGGGCGGTGCTTCTTGTGGTCGGTGCGGAATTCCTGCAATGGTTGATGGTCCTCGTCTACGACGTCAACGCCGTCAGCCTGCGTCAGGCGGTGACGCCCGATCATCTCCTAGGCCGGGTCAACGGGACAATGCGGTTTCTGATCTGGGGAACCCGACCACTCGGTTCCTTGGCTGGCGGCTACCTGGGGAGTCGAATCGGCCTGCCCATGACGCTTGTCGTTGGCGCCTTCGGCATGTTGATCGCTTTTCTGCCACTACTCGCCTCGCCGATCCCGAAACTACGGTCTTTGAATGATGTGAGCGTCATGGGCACCGCATGAATTTAGCCCGCCGCGTAGGATCTGAATCATCCTGGGAAGAGAGCGCGGAACGAAGGACAGGACTCGTTCGCTCTGGAAGATCGAATGGAGTTCCATTCTCGAATGCCACTTGCGAAGGGCTGCCACCCGCGCTACCGTGCGGTCGCCCGCATCAGGTGGATTCGGTGCCTCGGGAAGGAGTCAGGGGGAGAGATGGACGGTCAACGCTTCGATGCGGTCACCCGCTCACTGGCGTCGCTGGAATCGCGGCGGAGCATCGTGCGGCGCCTGATACTGGCCGCGGGGGCGCTCTTCGCGGCGGCGCTGCCGGTACGGGCGCGCGCCGGATTCAATTGCACCTACATCGGGTGTGGATGCGCCACCGGCACCCTTCATCCCTGCAACGATCCCCTGGTCTGCTGTGCTTCTTCGCCGGGAACGCCGGGCGGGGCCGGGGTCTGCTCCAACGCGAGCGACTGCGATGCGGCGTGCGCCGGGTCAGGGGGATATTGCTCGGACTCGTGCAACTGGGGCGACAACTGCCCGGAGTGCTGCTCCGGCTGGTGTGGCAACACGGGCCGCTGCGCCTGATACCGCGATTCCTGGCTGATTGAAGCATCGACCGAGCGCTGAAAGTGAACGAATCCAGCTGACGCTCGGTCAAAGAATTGGCAACACGTGGAGTTCGGACGTGATCCCGGGGAGGTTAGCGCTCCGGTTCACATGTCGTGGAAGCAGTGGAGAGCATGGAACACGATCGATTCGATGACTTCGCGCGGAAACTGGGAACCCGCCATACGCGGCGGATGACCGTCGGGCTGCTTGCCAAAGCAGGGGTAGGAGCCGCTCTTGTGGGGCTGGGATTGCGCCCGGCGACGAGCCGCGCCCAGTCGCTGAAGTGCGGTGATCAAGGGTGCCGCTGCCGCGCCGGGATTGTTGGAGAGTGTGTCCCCGGGTTGGTCTGTTGCCCGGACAACCCGGACGCCCCAGCTGGTGACGGAACGTGCGTCGCGCCAAGTCTGTGTTTCGGCGGGCTGTGCAATGCCGACCTCGTTGCATGTCCGGCAACGTGCACTTGGGGCCGTAATTGTCTCGATTGCTGCTCTGGGCATTGTGGCCAGGATGGTTTGTGCGGGCCCAGCAGTTGCCGCCGCCCTGGCTGTGACTGCATCACCGGCAGTCAGAACCCCTGCGATGAAGGCTTGGCGTGTTGCCCGACAATCGAAGGGTTGCTCGGCGGCCCCGGCATCTGCGCACCGCGTGGCATTTGCAGTTAGGGACACAGCCCCCGTGTCGAATACTCGCTGATCTCCAGACGTCATGTGGGCGGGAACCCCCTACGAGCACATCATGGTTCCCGTGGCCGACATGAGCTCCATGGAATAGGTGTGTTCGACGCCCAACGAGTGAACCTCTGAGCCGCCAAGCCGCGCTGGCTGCTGGCACGCGAGGCCAGCAGCCAGCGCGACGCAGCACCCCGCGGTTGCCGCGACGGTCACCTTTACGTCCTTCCCCTCGCCGCGCATAATGCCGATAGGTGATCATGCGCGAAGCGGAAGAAGGACGAGGAGCGATGGCCCAGGCGCCGGTGACAACGACGATCTCCCAGGAATTTCAGGAGCGTTTTGCGGGATCGCGGCGCCTCCACGAGCAGGCGCGCGAGGTCATTCCCGGTGGCATTACCCACGATGGCCGCTTCCTCAAGCCATTTCCGCCGTATATCGTCGAAGCAAAGGGCGCATACAAGTGGGACGTCGATGGCCACAAGCTAATCGACTATGTGATGGGCCACGGCTCGCTCCTCTTCGGACACAACGATCCCGATATCGTCGGCGCGATGCAGGACGCGCTGCCACACGGGACGCACTTCGGTGCCGGACATCAGGGTGAAGTCGATTGGGCGCGCGAAGTCGTGCGGCTGGTGCCTTCTGCCGAACAGGTGAAGTTCACGGGCTCTGGCACGGAATCGACCATGCTGGCGATCCGTATCGCCCGCGCGTTCACCGGTCGCTCCACGATCGTCAAACTCGAAGGGCATTTTCACGGCTGGCACGACTATCTCCTCAAGGGGGAACGCCCGCCGTTCGAATCGGCCGCGCAGCCTGGTATTCCGTCGGAGACGCTGTCGACCGTTTCTGTCGTCCCGACCGACGATCTGGCGATGCTCGAGGAGCGCCTTGCGCAGGGCGACGTCGCGGCGCTGATCCTGGAACCGAGCGGAGGTTCGTGGGCGACAATACCCTTCCCCGAAGGGTACCTCCAGGCCGCACGTGATTTGACGAACAAATATGGTGCGTTGCTGATCTTCGACGAGGTGATCACCGGCTTCCGCTGGGCTCCAGGTGGCGCCCAGCAGCGGTTTGGCGTCACGCCCGATCTGACCACTATGGCCAAGATCGTCGCCGGTGGCATGCCGGGCGGCGCGGTGGGTGGCCGCCGGGAGGTGATGAGTGTGCTCGTCTTCCGCGACGATGCGGCCTGGAACGCGACTCACAAAGTGCGGCACCAGGGAACCTACAACGCCAGCCCGGTCATCGCCGCGGCGGGGGCCGCCTGTTTGCGCAAAGCGGCGGATGCCGGGGTGCAGGGGTATTGCGACGACCTGACCGCCCGGCTGCGCGCTGGTATGAACGCGACCCTAGTCGAGAAGGACGTTCCGGGTTTTTCCTGGGGCGAGAGTTCGGTCTTCCACGTCACGGTTGGAATCGAGACCCCGAACCAGACCGGGAGTGATCTCCGTGGGCCGGTCGGCATCGATGCCGAGACGCTCAAGGGAAGTGCCCACGGCAAATTGAACGATCTTCTCCACCTGGGGTTGATGAACGAGGGCGTCGAGTTCTTTCATGGGGGCGGGATGATCGGCACCGCGCATACCGCGGATGACATCGATGCGACGGTGGCGGCGTTCGGGCGGGTGCTCGACCGCATGAAGGACGAGGGCGCTTTCGCCTGAATCCTGACTGCCTCAATTCGCACCGGCCATCTCTGTTCGGGACGACAAACCGGAGCAGACTAGCTATGTGGTCGTCACCGTCTACTGCAACGTCCTCTGGTAGCAATTCCGCAGACGGGTCCTAGCAGCACGTGCGCCCGCTGGTGGCACAGCAGTTCATGTGGGGCGCGCAGCAGTAGAATCCTGTCGATTCCTTAAAGCAACACTTGGCGCCCAGCTCGGGGCCGCAGCATCCACCGTCGCACGGTGTCTTTCCCGGGTCGCAGCAGCTTGGCGTCCCGTTGGAGTCAAAGGCACAGACGCGTCCACTGATGCAACAGATGCTTTGGCCGCTGCCGTCGCTCCCCGCCGGGCAGCACGTTTCGCCCTCGTCGCAACACTCCCCGTTGCACGGCGTCAATCCCTGCGGGCAGCATTGCGAACCGCGCTCGGGGTTCGTGCTGCGAGCGCATGATTCCCCCGGTTCGCAACAGAACTGCTGGTTTCCCTCACCGCAGGAATCCTGCCCTGGCGGACAGCAGATGGTTGATGCGCCAGCACCGTCGAGACGGAGTTTGCCGGTATCTGGACAACACGCGTCCAGAGCGACGCAGGTGCCGTCGTCACAGCACTTCTGCTGACCGACGCAGCAGGTCCCATGGCATGCGGTATCGCCCGGGAAGCAGCAGACCGGCGGATCGCTCGCCCTGCCGGCATGGCAGTCTGACGCAAAGCGGGAACAGCATTTGCCTCGGGTCGCGTCGCCGCAGCAGTAGTGCTCGCCTTCGAACGGGTTCTCGGGGCAGCATTGGCCCCCGCAGCAGGTCTGATCGACGTGGCAGCATTGGGCGCCGCACTGGGTGCCACCCGCGGGACAGACGCAGCGATCGCCCGCAACACATTCGCCGTCGCGACACCCGAAGCGAGCCAGGCAGGCCCCCGTGTCATAGGCGTAGTTGCCCAGGCAGAGCACCGCCGCCCCGATCCCGGCGGCGGGTCCGCCGCGGCCAGCGGCAACCAACGCCCCGACGCCGCACTTCACCAGGGTGTCGCGCGCACTTTCCCCGCACGTCTCCAGGTTGCTGAAGCAACAGGTGGGTTTGGCGCAGACCCGTTCCCACCAGGCGCGGTCGCCCGCTCGTCCTGATGGTGACCACGCACGATGACGGGTCGCCGATCCGCGGGAGGCAGGATCGGTCCACGCGAGCGAAAACGCGCAGCCCGCGGCGATGCAGGTGTGCGCCGCGGGGAGATGGGCGCGCACGATCGGGTCGAGACAGGCCTGACAGCCGGGGCTGTCCGCCTCGGCGCAGGCGGATTGGCACCCCGCCAAGTCGATCTGGGTGGCCGCGATGAACGCCGCGGCGCAGTCCGCCACGGCAGGCTGCGCGCAGCCCGGGGGCAGCGGACACGCGCCGTCGACGCAGGGCGGCGCGTCGTCCCGCGGCGGACGGGACTTCTTGTGTTTCTTGTGCTTCTTGGGCTTCTTGGGCTTGTTCGCGGACACCGCATGCCGACCCGCCCCGTGCCGCGCGGCGCTTGCGATCACGGTCAGGAGGGAGGTGAGACCACCGCCGAGGAGACCACGGACGATGGCGCGCCGGGGCGCGTGCTGACCAACGGCTTTGACGAAGGCATCGAAGCGAGGTCCGTCCACGGCACACCCTCCTTCTCAAGAAATGGACCGGTGTAAAAGCATGAGGCGCTTCCTCCATGAGGATGGTTTCCTGAAGTCTGAGCAAAACCTCATTGCGCACGATCGCCGCATGGCAGCATTGCTGCCTGACCTCACGATGATTTCTTCAGATGCCAGCCCCTCGAGTGTCTTTCTTGTGACGCTTCTTGGTCTTCCGTTCGCCATTACTGCCATGACCACCGCTGCCGCCATTGCCGCCAGTGACCACGTCGACGACACCCAGCAGCGAAACGAGCCCTCCGACCGGCGTGGCGAAGGCATGGTTATGGTCTGATGCCGGGAACGGGCAGTGAACAGGATTCGGGTCTGAGTGTCGAAACATCCGGGAGCCACATCGCACCTCCTGGGGAACGATGCGCAAGTGGTGAGCGGCGCGGATGCCGCGGAGAAGGGCTTTCGGCTGAGGCGCGTCCCACGTCGAGGGTGGCCGCTCGGCTTGCGGAAGAACGACTCACGACCTGTTGGGAGCCGGTGTACGGCTCTGCAACATCACGTGCAGTCTATACCTGAGTCGACACGAAAGCAATAGTGAATGTTACATAAGCAGCCTACCCCCTTCTCTTTGGTTCTGGTTCAACGGGCGGTCGGATCTGACCGATTGGACCGCCGCTAGCCACTGATCTCGGCCCGGCCCTGGTTGCGTCTGGGAGCACGGTCAGCGGACAGGTAGAGCGATCGGCAGACAATTGGTCGTTCTGACGACCGGGGACCTCGGCTTGCTTGCTCGACTTTGGAGCGAACGATCTGCCACGCCGCGGTGCCGAATGCCACGACATCCTTACGCCGTTGAAGGCTACGCGAGGAATGGGATGCCAGAACGCCGAGGCCGGGCGCCTGATGTCGCAACGAGGGTCGTTCGTCGGGTTCGAAGCGGCGCGAAGGCGGGACCGTGGGTGTTGCCCGTGGTCCCCAGCCCTACAAAGGCGCCCAACGCCAACGCCAGGAACCTGGCGAGGCTCTGCTATCGGTCGAGCGCCTCGAGCAGCGCCGCGTAATCCGCTTCGGTGTCGAGGTCGCACGGGGCGGGGGCATCGACCGGGGCGAGGTGGAGATCGCCAGCGCGCCGGTGTCCTTGCACGACTGGTTTGGCGCCGGTGTCACCCTCGACCGCGCGAAGTTCTGGAAACACGGAACGGGCGAACAGGACCGGGTTCCCGATGCCGTCGCGATAGAGTGGCGCGACGACCGGGGCCCCGGTTTGGCGCCACGCCTGCACGAGCGCGTCGATCGTCTCCGCGCGGACCCTCGGTTGATCTCCCAGAAGAAATACGGCCGCCTCGGTTTCCGCTGGCAACGCGTCGACCCCGCACCGAAGCGATGTACTTTGCCCGAGGGCGTAATTGGGGTTGACCACGACCGCCACGGGCAAATCGGCGAGCGCCGCATGCACCGCGAGGGCTTCATGGCCGGCAACGACGATGACCCGATCGAGGGACGAGCGAAGGATCGCCCGTATGGTGTGGCGGATGAGCGGTTCGCCCTCCAGCGGTACGAGTTGCTTGGGACGCCCGAGGCGAGATGAGCGTCCGGCCGCGAGAACGACCCCGGCGATCACCGCGTAGTGACAACTCCCGGTTCGCCGCGAATGCGGCCAGTGGCGTCGCTCAGCGAGCCGCCGGTCCGCCCGCGTCTGAGCGCGATGATCTCGGCCAGGATGCTGATCGCCATCTCTTCCGGTGTGGCGGCGCCGATATCGAGTCCGATCGGTGCCCGCATGCGGGCGATCTGCTCCGGGCAGACACCGGCTTCCGCCAAGCGCCTGCGGCGATCTTCGTTGGTGCTGCGGCTGCCGATGGCGCCAATGTACGCCGCGGGCGTATCGAGGGTGCCAAGCAGTGCCGGTTCGTCGAATTTCGGGTCGTGCGAGAGGATGGCGACGTAGGTGTTGGGCCGAATCACGACCTCGGCCAGGGTCTCGTCCGGCCAACCCTGGATGATGCGGTCAGCATCCGGAAACCGCTCGCGAGTGGCCAGTTTGGCGCGGGCATCGGAGACGATAACATCGAAGCCAAGGGCTTTGGCGAAGCGCGAGAGCGGCTGCGCCACGTGCACGGCGCCGAAGATCAGGAGGGTTGGCGGCAGGGGAAATGACTCGATGAAGACTTCGACGGCCTCATTGCCGCTTTCATACGCTTGGGTCTGGGATTTCTCCGCCGCGAGGAGATCACGGGCGTCTGCGGCCACCGCTTCGTCCAGCGCGGGATCGCCCAGCGTGCCGACGCGTTCACCCGGTAGGATCAGCATTTTGGCCCCGACTTGCGGGCCGCGCACTACCGTAGCAGTCGCGGTTGGGAGCCGCGACGCGATCGCTACTTCGAGCCGCTCCTGGAGTTCCCCCCGCGAAACTGACATCACTCCGTCACCGGCTCGACAAAGACCTCGATCGTGCCGCCGCAGGCAAGCCCGACATCCCAGGCCATTTCATCGGTGATGCCGTAGCGCAGCAATTTCGGCTGGCCGGTGCGCAGCACTTCCTGTGCCTCGTCGAACACGGCGGTTTCGACGCAGCCGCCACTGACCGAACCGCTCAGGTCTCCCGCCGAGGAGACGGCGAGCGTCGCTCCGACGGGTCGCGGCGCGGAGCCCTCGACCTTGACGACGGTGGCAATGGCCACGCCGTTGCCGGCGGCGCGCCAGGCTTCGATTTCTGGAAGGAGATCTTTCATGGATCGCTTGCTGTCTTTCACGTGTGTTGACTAACGGCGGCGCGGCCGCACGCGAACCGCTGCGTCAATGGTAGCGGCTGGTGTCAACGTGTTCTCTTTTGGCAGTGTTGGCGATGCTCGCGATCGGGCGGGGTGTCTACCTCGATCCGGACACCGCCGTTTGATTACGGCGGTCAAACCAGCCAGGGAAACTGCGCCGCCCTGGTGGCGACCAGCAGGCCCAGGAGCAGGAACGCCGTGCCGATGATCCGCGGCGCCCGCTGGTCGAGCGGGAGCACCTTTTCCGCAAATACGATCAGGGTCAGGAGGAGCATCCAGGCCAGGTTCATCACTCCGGTCGCGATGAGGACCGCGAAGAGCGCCCAGCAGCAGCCGAGACAAAACGCTCCGTGAACGATGCCCATCCGCAGCGCCCCGAGATTCCCGCTGCGCCAATGCGTCATGACGAACCCAACCGGTGACTGGCAGTGGCGCAGACAGACCTCTTTCAAGGGGGTGAATTGGTAGAGTCCGGCCAGCGCGAGGGACGCCCCCAACGCGATCGGCGCCAGGCTGAGCCGGTCGGCCTCCGCCAGGCGATTGGCCGCGTCGCTGCCGAGCCGCGTCAGTAACCAAGCGACGACGCCGACGCCGCTCCAGACGGCGAGGTAGCCGGCCGCAAAGAGCCAGGTCGGCGTCAAACCCTGTCCGCCGCCGCGCTGCGTCGACAGACGTTGGAAGAGCAAGAGCATCGGGGCGGCGGCGGGAAACATCATCGCCGCCATCATCACCGTCCAGGCGACCACGAAGGCCACGAAACCGCTCCAGCTCGACCCAGTGTTAGCCATCCCGGCCATGTCCGCGTTGGCCGCCGGCACAGGCATCCCACTTGCCGGCGCGTCCATGGTCATGCCGTCCTTGTCGGTCGCAGGCGCGGGCTCCAACGCCACGCTCCCTCCCGGCGCGGTCATCGCCGCGTCCATGGATCGCGCCTGCCGAATCGTTATTCCCCAGGCCAGCGCGGTGAGGAGGACGAGCGTGGCGAGGAAGAGCCACTGCCCTCGCGCCAAGGCCGTCGGCCCGGTCCCCATCCGAGATGACAGCGCCATGCGGGCACCGTCAGGCGTTGGACCAGGCGATCGGGGCGTAGTGGCCATTTCGGCCCGAGTTGTCCCAGCGCAGACCGTAATCCGTCCAAGTGCTCTCCGACGCGCCGACGGCCATGACCAGACCTTCGGGCGCAAACGGGTGGGCGTTGATGGCGACGATTTCGCGATCTTCCCCCATCACGCTGGGCACCGGCTGCACCGCCATGTGCATGACGCCGGGAATTTCGACCGAGCGCCGCTTCCCCTCGACGTGATAGTCGATCCGCGCCGGCTTGATTCCGAGCACCTCGCCAATCAATGGGGCGAACCCGCCCATCACGCCGCCGACCTGACCGGTAAAGATCGCCTGCAGGGCGTCGCGCTGGCGCTCGTCGGCCCGCTCATCGACATAGAGGGCGGCCAGCCAGTTCCCCTCGATCATCGGCCCCGGGGTACGGGCGATCATGGCGACATTGAGTCCGTCAAGCGGCACGTCGCCGAAGTTGCCGTGATCGAGGTGGAAGGCGAAGCCGACCTCGCACGCTCCTTCGGTCGGGGTCGAAGTCAGTGGAGCCTTGGTTGAAAAGAGACAGGGACAGACGACGGTGCAGTTGCAATTTTCGAAGTACTCGCCGCGGATCGACCATTGCGGGCCACCGGTTGCGGCCATGGCGCACCCCTTTCGATGAAGCCGATGGCAGGCGCCTGGCGCGTCTGCCCTTGGGGAGGAAACGCTCCGCATCCATCTTATCAGCTTGTCAGGGCCGGTAAACCAGCGTGCAGCCGATTGACTTGCCGGCCATTGCCTCCGTCGCCTTGGTGATTGCAGCCACCCCGCTCCCTGTCCGCCATCCTGGCCGCTGAACCGAGCCGCGGGTGATCGCAGCGGTGACCGGCTATCAGTCGCCGATCCCGATCGTGACGTCGGCCAACACCGCGCCGATCGAGATGGCGACGATGCGTGCGGTACGGTGGTTTCGTACGCTCAACTCCGCGCTGTCCCTCCTGAAATCAGTGACTTCTCGCCGATTCTTGACAGTCCTCAGCCGCTCACCTACGCTGGCCGTGCTGATATTCAACGATTGAGTATTCAGCACCTGAAGACGGTGATCTGGAAGGGAAAGGATCGCACGTGTCGGGTGGCACGCCGCGCTGGTCGCCGTTGTCGCTCGCGGTTCCGATCTTGTTGCCCGCGGAGGTCGTACCGGATCAGGACGTCCAACTCGCGACGGCCGAGGGTCCGCGCGGCGCGCGCGCTGGTCGTCACCGTCGCATGCCCTGGTGCGGCAAAGAGGATTCTGTGTCGGCCGTGGTGGCGAACATCATCCCGAAAGAAGACGTCGTGCGCGACGTGCTGACCATCGTCGAATTGGGAGAGGCCGCCGGTGTCGTCTATGTTTCGGACGCGCTCATCGCCGACGTGCTCAGTCCGAAGGGCCGGGCGGTCCTTGCCGACTCCGGGTTCGCGCTCGTGAATCCGCCCCGGTCTTGATCCGAGCAGAGCGCGCGGTGAGATCGCGTACCCCGGCGATGTCCCCGCCGCTAGCCGCCCGTCCGGGCGGGGCGAGTCTGCGGGCAAGCGGTCAGGGTCGGCGGTCGGCGCGCTCGCCGGTTTTCCTCACGCCGCTGGTGTGGGGCGCCTCCGCGCTCCTTGTACTCTTTCTCGCCATTCCTCTAGGGGCAATGGTGTGGCGCACCATCGCCATGCGGGGCGATCTGACCGCTGATTCGACGGCGATCTTGCGTCAGGCGATCTCCCTCAGTCTGATGACGACGAGCGTTGCGATGGTCGTCATCGTTGCTCTGGGCACTCCGCTCGCCTATCTCCTGGCGCGGCGGTCGTTCCGGGGTTCGCGGATGATCGATGCTCTGATCGACGTTCCCATCATCCTGCCGCCAGCCGTCGCGGGTATCGCGCTGCTGATGGCGTTCGGGCGGTATGGCGTTGTCGGGCGGTGGCTGGCGGAAGCGGGCATCACGATCGGATTCACGACGACGGCGGTCGTGCTCGCGCAGATCTTCATCGCGGCGCCGTTCTTCGTTCGCGCCAGCAAGGCGGGGTTCACCCGGGTGGATCGCGATCTCGAGGATGCCGCCGCCGATCTCGGTGCGTCGCCGCGCCGGGTCTTTCGCACTGTCACCTTTCCGATGGCGTTTCCCAGTCTCCTGGCAGGCCTGGTCCTCGCCTGGGCACGGGCCCTGGGCGAATTCGGCGCGACCATCATGTTCGCCGGCAGTCTGCCTGGGATCACCCAGACGATGCCGCTGGCGATCTATGGCCAGTTTGGCGCGGGCGATCTGCCGACGGCACTGTTCTTGTCGATCGTGCTGCTCGTCCTGTCGATGGCGGTGTTGCTCGGATTGCGGCTCATCGGGAGCGAGCGCGCGGTCCGGTAACCAGGGAATTGACCCCCCACCAGTCCACTGCAGCGACATGCAGATGGCGTGTCGTTCCCACAGGCGCCGTCGGTGTCGTCCCGACGCAGGAGGAACCTCGGCGTGGGGACGAGCACTCATGAACGGCGAGATTCCTCGCTGCGGCTGGGACTGACACAACGTTGGCATGCCGCTCGAACGTGACTGGTGGGAGGCGACGCTACCGCGGCAGCAGGCGTTGTCGGGACGCCTGAGATCCATTTCCGGTGATAGATCCGAGTCATGGCATTCCGCGGCGTGGGCGAGGCAAGCGTCGCGCCCTACGCGAGCGAGCCCGATGACAAGCGCTGCCAGCGGGTGATTCGGAATCGAGCGTGAGAGCGCCGACGGGGTCGCGCGCGATGAATGCCCCTATTCCGCAGGTGGCGGCACGTACCGGCGCAGCGGCGGTTGGTCCTCGACGCGGCCGAGCAGTTCCGCCAGCGCTTCGAGACTCTTGAGATTGTGAATCGGCATGAACTCGTCGATGTAGGGAAGCGCGGCCCGCATCCCCTGCGTTAGTGGCTGGTAACCGGGCGCCCCGAGGAGGGGGTTGAGCCAGATCAGGCGGCGCGAAGCGCGTTGCAACCGGGCCATTTCCCGCCCTAGCAGCGCGGGATCACCGCGGTCCCAGCCATCGCTGATGATGACGACTGTTGCCCCGGAACGCAGCACACGGCGCGCCCACTTGTAGTTGAAGGTCTTCAGCGCCTCGCCAATCCTCGTGCCGCCCGACCAATCTTCGACCGAACCGACGACCTGGGTCAGCGCGGTATCGACATCGCGCTTGCGAAGTTCGCGCGTGATCCGGGTGAGCCGGGTGCCGAAGACGAAGACCTCGGTGTTCTCCAGGCCCTGACCGAGGGCGTGGACGAAGCGGAGGAGCAGCCGCGCGTAGCGGTCCATGGAACCGGAGATGTCGCAGATCACGATCAGCGGCCGGGTCTTGATTTTTCGCTTCTGCTTGCGCAGTTCGACCGGCACGCCGCCGTGGCGGAGCGATTGCCGCAAGGTGGCGCGGGGGTCGATGAAATTGCCATGCTTGGCGCGCACGCGGCGGCGCGTCTGGCGGGTGCCGAGTTTCCAGGTCATCCCCTCGATGATGCGGCGCGCTTCGTTGATCTCCTCCTGGGTGCACTGCGAGAAATCCTTCTTGCGCAGAATCTCGCGAGCACTGAAGAGCATCACATCATCGGGCGACGCCTCGAAGTCCTCTTCGCCACTCTGCTCTTCCTCGCCCTCACTGACGTGGAAGATGTCCCGCTCTTCCTCGCCCGCGCCGGAGAGTTGCTTGCTCTCCGTGCGCTTCTTCGTGGCGTCCGGCAGGGGGGGCTCGCCAGGAATCGATTCCGGCCGGAACGGCTGCACCGGAGCCGGGCGGGCTCCCATCAGCTCCCGCCAGAAGCGGGAGAACTCGAGATCGAAGACGGGAATCTGCTCCGGCCGGGTCACGACACTGGCGCGCGCCGCGTGATAGACATCCTCGTGGCGGAAGACATCGATCGCAGCGACGGCATCGACCAAGGCGAGAATCTGACCGGAGCCGACCGGCAGACCGGCGCGGCGCAACCGCCGGCCAAAGGTGAGCAGATTGGCGCGAATCAGCGCGGTCGAGATCGGCGGCAACGCGACCTGTCCATCGACTTGGGGTGTGGTGATCTCGGTCATCCTAGATCTGCAACAGCGCGCGGCCGATCAGGTTCGCCGCGACATCACCCCGGACGGAGTCGACATCCTCCTGATACTTGAGGATGACACCCAGCGAATCGTCCACCGCTCCCGCGTTGAGATCGACCGTGCCGAGCGCGAGCAGCGCCCGCGACCAGTCGATCGTCTCCGCCATGCCCGGCGGCTTGAAGAGATCGACGCCACGCAGCCCCTGCGTGAAGGCGACGATCTGTCGCGCCAGATGCTCCGGCGCCTCCGGCACGCGGGCCTGGAGGATCCGGTATTCCTTTTCGTAATTCGGGAAGTCGATCCAGTGATAGAGGCAGCGGCGCTTGAGCGCGTCGTGAATCTCGCGGGTGCGGTTCGAGGTCAGAATCACGACCGGGACGTGCTCGGCGCGAATGGTGCCGATCTCCGGCACGGTGACCTGGAAATCGGAGAGGAGTTCGAGCAGAAACGCTTCCAGTTCCTGATCGGCGCGGTCGACTTCGTCGATCAGGAGCACCGGCGCGCGGTTGTGGGCGGCGTCGATCGCCTGCAAGAGCGGCCGCTTGAGCAGGAACTCCTCCGAGAAGAGATTCTGGCGGACCATCTCCTGATTGCCGCCGGTCGCCTCGATCGAGCGAAGGTAGAGCATCTGGCGGGGATAGTCCCACTCGTAAATCGCCGTCGAGGCATCGAGTCCCTCGTAGCACTGGAGACGAATCAGCGGCGTCTGCAGGAGATCGGCAAGGACCTTGGCGATCTCGGTCTTGCCGACGCCAGCCTCGCCCTCGAGCAGGAGCGGCTTGCCGAGTTTCAGGGTGAGGAACAGGGTGGTGGCCAGCCCACGCTCCGCCACATAGCGCTGCTGGCGAAGACCACGCTCGAGGTCATCGACCGTGGCGAAGGCGTCACCGGCGCTGGCGGTGGCAAGTCGATCGGTTGTAGTAGTCAATCCGGGTTCCATCCTCGGCATACGGGCGAACGATTCCTGCTACAAGTATCCACCGCCCGCGATGCGCCTGCCATTGGCAAAGAGCGTCGAAGTACGATCGGCTGGGAGGGGAGAATCGTGAGCGATGACTGGAACGCCGAGATGTACTCCCAGAAGGCGCACGAGAGTCTCGCGGGAGCAGAGAGCGAATACACGAACGAGCGATACAACAACGCGGCGAACCGGGCGTACTACACCGCGTTTCAAGCCGCTATTGCCGCATTGCTGCGAGAAGGCATCCGCGCTCGCGAAGGCCGTTGGGCGCACACATTTGTCCAATCGGAGTTCGTCGGCAAACTCATCAATCGTCGCCATCGGTTTACACCAGACCTCCGGGATGCATTGTCTGATTTGCAGTCTCTGCGCCGCGATGCAGACTACCGAGACGGTACCATTACAAGGGCCGATGCGCGGGATGCAATCCGTCGAAGCCGCGCATTTGTCGAGGCGATTCGGCAGGAGAACGAAGCGCAATGACCGCTGATATCTACGAGTGCCGCGTCCCAATGACCCCCCGCATGGAAGAAGCGATCGCAGAGATGAAGGCCCGAATCACCAGCCGATTCCCGTCAACCACCTTTGAGCAGTATCAAGGGGAAGATCCGATCGGAATCTACCTGATCGCCATTGTCGATACGGATGATCTAAGAGAAGTCAAGGATCTCTATCTCAGCCGTATCGTCGATCTGCAGGTCGACGAAGGACTGCCGCTCTTCGTCGTCCCAGAGCGCACGCCGGAGCGAAACCGGGCGATCATCGCCGAGCAAGACGCCGCGCGGCACCTGCGATCCGCTTCCTGAGCCCTGATCCCGGCCCACCTGTGTGATCCGCTGAAGACTACGCCTTTGGCGCCTCCGGCCAGCGCCCGTACCAATCGAATGGCTGCGGGTTGAGATTGACCACCACGTTCTTGACCTGGGTATAGAGGTCCATCACGTGCCGGCTCAGTTCGCGGCCGAGCCCGCTCTGCTTGTAGCCGCCGAAGGGCGCCTCCGGCGGATTGACGGTCGGGTAGTTGATGCTGACGTTGCCCGCCTGCAAGCGCCGCGCGATGGTGTGGGCGCGCTTGATGTCGTTCGTCCAGAGCGTCGCCGCCAGCCCGTAGATCGTCGAATTGGCCGCCTGCACGACCTCGTCTTCAGTCGAGAAGGGGATCACCGCCAGAACTGGCCCGAAGACCTCTTCCTGGGCGAGATGCATGTCCTGGCGAACCTGGTCGAAGACGGTCGGGGCGATGAAGTTGCCGGCGGCGAGATCGCCCTCGGTGATGCGGCGGCCACCGGCGACCAGCGACGCGCCCTCGTCCGCTGCACGCTGGCAGTAGGTGAGGATGCGGTTCGCCTGGCTGGGGGAGATGACCGGACCCATCTGGGTCTCGTGCTCCAGCGGATCGCCGACGCGGATACGCTGCGCCTTGCTCACGAACTCGCTGAGAAAGGTATCGTGAATGTCCTTGTGCAGGAACAGGCGGGTGCGGGCGGTGCAGCGCTGCCCGGCGTTGGTGAAGATGGCGAAAAGGGAACCATCGACCGCCTCGGCAAGGTTGGCGTCCGGAAAGACGATGTTCGGGCTCTTGCCGCCCAACTCGAGCGAGACCTTCTTGATCGACCCCGCGGCCAGTTCCATGATCCGGCGTCCGGTGCTGGTTTCGCCGGTGAACGCCACTTTGTCGACGCCGGGATGCGCGGCGAGCGCCTCCCCGATCTCCTTGCCGGGACCGGTGAGGACGTTGACCACCCCGTCGGGAATCCCTGCCTCGCGGCAGATCTCGCCCAGCACGATCGCGGTGATCGGGGTGGCGCTGGCCGGCTTGAGAATCAGCGTATTGCCCGCCGCCAGCGCCGGGGCCAGTTTCCACGCCGCCATCAGCAGCGGAAAGTTCCAGGGAACGATCTGGGCGCAGACGCCGACCGGCTCGCGCAGGGTGTAGTCGAGAAGCGGCCCGTTCATCGGGATCTGCTCGCCCCACAGTTGCGTCGCCTGACCGGCGTAGTACTCGAAGCAGTTGGCGGAGGCGGTGACATCGCCGCGCGACTCGATAATGATCTTGCCGCAGTTCTGCGTCTCCAGGCGGGCGATCTCCGGCAGGCGTTCGCGGAGGAGATTGGCGACCTTGTGCAGAATGCGCGAGCGCTCCAGCGGGGTCATCCGCGGCCAGGGTCCTTCATCGAACGCCTTGCGCGCGGCGGCGACGGCGCGATCGACATCCGCGATGCCCGCTTTCGCCATGATCCCGATCTGCTGATTGGTCGTCGGGCTGACCGTCTCGAAGGTCTCGCCAGAAGCGGCGGGAACGCTCTGGCCGGCGATCAGCAGATCGTAGTGCTTCACCTGGGTCCTGGCATCGACGGCCATGAATGGGAGTCTCCTGAGAAGCGCGACTCGGCGCAGAAATGGTCAATTCGGGCGGGAAGAATAGCACCGGGTCATGCTGGCCGGTCATGTCGGAGGTGGTGTTTGTCCTGTCTCATGGTGCGGTAGAATGGGCAGTACCCCACCGGCCGGGGTGGCGAAACGGCAGACGCACCGCACTCAAAATGCGGCGGGGGTGACCCCGTGAGGGTTCGAATCCCTCTCCCGGCACCGAGGCCTTGGCAAGCGCACTCTGGACATTCAATCAGAGTCAAAGACAACGGTTCTGGGTTTCGGAATCATATTGACTGTCGCTAGTAGGCCAGTGTGCTAGTTGATTCCGGTTGCGAGGAGGTCCTCGATCGGGTAAGAGCGGAGTGCTTGCATCCGCCTGACCCGAGGGAGGACCCGCCCCATGGTAGTCGAGACCGCCGGAGCTGACGCGTGGACGTTCGAGGATTTGTGCCTGTGGGTTTACTGCATCGTCGACGAATTGTGGGGGCAGATCGCTCCACGCTGTCGGCGCCCGGGACCGGCCCCGGTCTGCTCCGATCCCGAGTTGGTGACGATGGCCCTCGTCGGCGAGGCCAAGGGGTGGGACCAGGAGACGGAGTTGCTCAGTGCGTGGGCCGCCCACCGCGACCTGTTCCCGCGCCAGCCCTCCCGCACCCGTTTCAACCGGCGTCGGCGCGCCCTGCAAGGCGCCATCAACGAACTGCGCCGGCTGGTGCTGGGGCTGCTCGATCTGGCACAAGACCGCCGGTGTGCGATCGACGCCCTGCCGATCCCGGTCATCCGCTTCCACCTGGTGGCCGGTGCCAACCGGGCCGACTGGCAAGCCTACGAGGCGCGGTTTGGCAAGGTGCCATCCAAGCAGCTGACCATCTTCGGCTCCAAGCTGTACCTGCTGGTGACGCTGAACGGAGTGATCCTCGACTTCGTCCTGGCTCCGGCCACCGTGCTGGAACTGCACGCCGGGATCGAGTTGTTGGAAGAGCACACCGACCTGGAAGCCGTCGGCGACAAGGCCTTTATCAGCGCCCCGCTGGCGGAACGGTTGTGGACCGAGAACCGGGTGCGCGTGCTGACGCTGCCGCGACGCAACCAACGGCAGCAGGTGTCTCCGGCGGTGCGGCGGCTGGTCAACGGCGCTCGCCAGATCGTCGAAACCGTCACCGGCCAATTGGCCGAGCAGTTTCAGATCGAGGTCAATCACGCCCAGAGCTTCTGGGGTCTGACGGCGCGCATGCTAACCAAGCTGACCGCTCATACCCTGTGCGTCTATCTCAATCGCCTCCTGGGCCGGCCCGATGCCCTCCACATCAAGACCTTGGCCTTTCCGATCTAGCACACCGGCCTAGTAGGGAGAAAGTGGAGCGCACTGAAACCCGCGGACTAGATTGGTCTTGGAACTGAAGCTTGCCTGGTTGGCCAAACAGGCCATGTCTAATTCTCTTCCTGAGACATATGACCAGATAGCCGGAATCATGTGAGCTCGTTTTGAAACCGATGGGACATGTTTCGAACAATCGAATATACGAGATCAAATCGATCTTCGGTCTTCGGCTTCAGATGCTAAGGGTTTTTGCCCCCACCTGGTGCTCGATAATGATATCGGCTAATGAGTTCCAATCTTATGATTGCGATTTCTTGGTACGACTTGCATTTAAGTAGTAACGAAAGTCAGAACGCTTCCCAATTGATTCTATTTGCTAGAGATCAGAATTAATTTGATTTGTGACACTGGTGGGTCTTGGAAGAACGAAGGGCCCGTTGCAAGGGCATCTGACAGAGAAAAATCTGTGACCTAGGCTCACTTGAGGAGGGTTTCGTGGCAACACGCAGCGAATTTGGAGAGAGTTGGGAAGAAGTGGTGGCAAACTGGTACCTCGGAGTATCACCGCCGATCCCTGGGCATGTTGCCTGGGAAGCACTCGCTGCACTTGAGCGTCTTTGCCCGGGACGCCTTGACCGAATCCTCCGTGGCAGTGCTAAGGGCATACTAACAATGGCAGGAGTTATCGATACCGGATTGATCCTTCTTTCGTGTGAGGACCTGCCTGGCTTTCGCAAGATTGTCGCAAGAATCAACCGCGAAAGCGAGTCAAGAGCAGCGCTTTCGGAGGCGACCGTGCTCGCGTCTCTCTTAAGGGCCGGATATCAACCCCTTATCGAGCCAGTAATCGAAGGCAAATCTCCCGATGGGATGGTAATTGTTGGCGACGTTCCAGTGTATTTCGAGACCGTCACGCCTGATCTCTCCGAGGAAAACGAGCGAGCGAGGTCTGACGCAAGTCGTCTCCTAAACGAACTACACGAGATCACCAGTGGACGTTCGGTAAGATTGATCGTCGACGTTGAACCTGATCCAAGACCCGGTTACAGAAGCAGGATCGTGGAATTTGCACGCCAACTTGTTGATGCACCAGGCGAGGCAGTTTACGAACTCCCAGGAGACGGAACTCTTCAAGTCGCTCCCGACCATGGTTCATCACTCAATCCGAAGTTTCTTGAAATGGCAGATCTTTCTTGGCCATCTGAAATGGCACAGGTAGTCATCGTCCGGCATCAGGAATCTGATGAGCGAACCCATCGACTGCTGCAATCAGAGGCAAAGCATTTCTCGCCAGCCGAGTCGAATATACTGGTGATTAATGCTTCGGCTATATCTGGATTAGAATCGGGCTGGCAGCAACTTGTTGAGCGCTGGTTTCAACCGGGGAGAAATCGGAGGATTGGCGCGGTCGTCATGTTTTGGAGCGGCATTGAAGACAAGACAGTCCGCCGCCGCTGGTCGATAATTCGAAATCCATATTCGCACCGAGGGATTCCGGCCGTGCTTTTCGATGATTTGCTGCAGTTGAACGATCTTGACTTCATTTATGCCAAATCATCTGTATAGTGATGATTTGTGTCTTCAATCAGCTCTTGCGCCGGTGACTCAACGTTGAGGCATGATGGCACGCTCCGTCTGTAACTTCAATGTAATTGATCAGTTCTACTGTTGCCGATGGATCACGGGGCTACCTCCCCGTTGATGATCTGTGGGGATCAGCGAACATGGGAACTAAAATAAAATTCCTTATAGGATTATGGAGTATTCACAGAATGCACGTTCTGAGCTGTACCATTCGAGAGCAACTGTTTCAGGCGTTGAAGGACCGCTGCACCCGCACCGGCGAATCGATCTCAGAGATTGTCAGTGCCGCGCTGGCGGTGGAACTTGAACTCGAAGAGGCGCCGCTGTTTCAGGTCTCGACGGTGACGGCGCTCGTCGAGGGGGTTTCGGGCGGCGTCGTCAGCATCGGTGAACTGAAACTGCGCGGCGATTTCGGGTTGGGCACCTTCGACGGTCTCGATGGCGAGATGGTCGCCTTCGACGGCGCCTTCTGGCAGGTGCGCGGCGATGGCGTGGTGCGCGCGGCGAGCGACGAGATGCTGGCGCCGTTTGCCGTGGTCACCGAGTTTCAATGCGAGCGCGCGTTCATTCTTGAACGGGTCGCGAGTTTGGATGATCTCGCCGCGCAACTCGACCAGAAGCGGCAGACGGACAATCTCTTCTACGCGGTCCGCATCGACGGCGTGTTCGATGCGATGACGACCCGCTCCGTAACCCGCACCGCGCCGGGGACACCACTCATCGAGGCAGCGGCGGGACAGACCGAGTCTGATCTCGCCGCTGTCCGTGGCACCTTGGTTGGCTTCTGGACGCCCGCTTACGCTGACACCCTCAATGTCGAGGGGTGGCATCTTCACTTTCTCAGCGACGATCGCGCCGCCGGTGGGCACGTGTTGGCCTGCACCGGGGCGGACCTGCGGGTCCAGATGCAAGATCTGGCCGATGTGCGGCTGGCGATGCCGCAAACGCAGGCGTTTTTCGAAGCGGACCTCAGCCAGGATGCAAGCGAAGAACTGGAGGCCGCGGAACGGGGTCGCCGAAGTGACGATTCTGACGCTTGATGGTTTCAAGCCGGCGTTCGGCAGTCAGGACCGCCTACGTGGCTGGCATGCGGTTCAAAGACGCCCGTTGGCCGCTCCCAGCGATCGGCCGGTTTGTTTCTGGGCTTATGGACCATGGCCCGGTCAAACTCGATCGCGGTTTTCATCCCAACCGCTTGCCGTAGATAGGGGTCGATCAGGGTCGCGTCGGACGCCGCGATTCCTTGGCCCGGTTCGGCATGGCACCTTCCTCGTAACATCAGTCAACTTGAGCGCAGCGTATTGCGACCCCTGGTCCAGTTTGCGATAGTCCGCGTGCCTCGCGGTTGCAACGAACCGCGCAGGTGGTCGCAGTAGGCGAAGGGTCTCCAGCGTGGGCCGGTACGAAATCACGTGTGCGCGGTGCGGATTCGAAATTCCGCGCGATGTTTTCCACCGTGTCTGCTCGCGCTGCGGCGGTGAGATCGCGTTTCACTATGACCTCGCAGGGGCGCGGCTCGACCGTGACCTGCCTGGCATTTGGCGCTTCATCGATCTGCTGCCAGTGGAAGATGAACGCGAGATCGTCTCCCTCCAGGAAGGAAACACGCCGCTGCTAGCCGCCAATCTATCTGATGGTCTCGGCATCGATCTCTACTGGAAATGGGAAGGGGCGAATCCCACCGGAGCGCAAAAGGACCGTGGGCTCGCCGTCGCCATCGCCAAGGGGCGAAGTTTCGGGTTCACGAGTGCAATCATCGCTTCTACCGGATCGGCGGGACTCTCCTCAGCGGCGTACGCGGCGCGAGCCGGGATGCGGCACGCGGTCTTGATGAGCCGCGGTGCGCCGCTGGCGCGGGTGATGCCGGTGCTGACGCTCGGCTCGGCGGTCTTCGAGGTCGCGGGGACTATCGAGGACACCCTGGAGTTGCTGGCAACGGCCTGTGATTCCCTCGGCGCCTACGAAACGACCACGTATCGCAAGGCGAACCCCTACCAAAGCGAAGGGGCGAAGACACTCGGGTATGAAATCATCCTCCAGTTTGGCGGCGTGCCGGACTGGATCGTGGTTCCCGTCGGCGGTGGCGGCACGCTCGGGTCGATCTGGCGGGCGATGGGCGATCTGCGCGCGCTGGGGGTGATCGATCGTCTGCCGCGCCTCGTCGGGGTGCAACCCGCCGCCTACAACGCCTTGGAGATCGCCGAGCGCGACGGTCTGGCCACGGACGCGGAATTGCGCGCCCTGACCTGGGGCGAAACACCGCCGACCGTTCTCGTCAAATTGCAACACACCTACCCGTACGATGGCGAGGAGGCATTGGTGGCGATTCGGGCCACCGGGGGTCAGGTTCAAGTGGCGACCGATGAAGAAGCGTTCGCGGCGCAGCGGCGAATCGGCGGCAGCGACGGGATTTACGCCGAGCCGTCCTCGACCGTCGTGCTCGCTGCCATCGAAAAGATGCTCGCGTCCGGCCATATTGCGCCGGGGCAGTCGGTCATCGCGGTGCTCACTGGCTCCGGACATCGGGAAACGGGCGTGCTTGTCGAGCGCGGCCAGGCAGATGTGGAGCGGATCGACGCGTCGAATGGGGAAGCGGCGCTGAGACGGTTTCTCAACGGCTCAGCGCTGACGGTGGAGGGAGAGCGATGACGCGGCGATGGCTCGAAGGACGGGTCGCGCTGGTGACGGGCGGCGGCAAGGGGATCGGCCGCGACATCGCGGTGCGCCTCGCCGCAGAAGGCGCATCGGTCGCGATTTGCGGGCGCTCACCCGATGCTATCGCGGAGACGATGCAGGCGATCGCCGCGACCGGCGCGCCGGGGCTAGCCCGCGTGCTCGATGTTGCGGATTCGGCCGCGGTCGAGGCGCTGGTGAACGACACCCAGCAGATGTTTGGCCGGCTCGATGTCCTCGTGAACAACGCGGCGCTGACCGCGATGAGCGGCATTGGCTTCGCCGCCGCCGTCGAGATGGCTCCTGCCGAGTGGCAACGCGTGATCGACGTCAATCTCTCCAGCGCCTTTGTCGCCTCGCGGACCGCCGGGCGGTTCATGCGGGAACAGCAATCGGGCGCGATCGTCAATATCTCGTCGGTCCATGCCCATGTCCCGAATGCCCTGACCCCACACTACGACGCCGCCAAGGCCGGGCTGGAGGCACTGACGCGGAGCATGGCGCTCTACTTCGGGAGATTCGGAGTACGGGTGAACGCGGTTGCTCCCGGACCCATCGCCTCTGGGTTAGGAGGCGGTGGCGCGGATGCCTATTCCCCTGAAGTACGGGAGCGTCAGCGACGGGCCACGGCGCTCGGCCGATTCGGCCGCCCGGAGGAAGTCGCCGCCGTCGTCGCATTTCTCGCATCGGACGAGGCCAGTTACATCACCGGCACGACGGTGATGGTGGACGGTGGCTTTCTGCTTCGTCATCCGGGGATGGCGGACGGATCGGATGTGGTCTGAATCACCGCCGCGGGGGTAGGCGAACCTGCGCAACTCTTGCGACAATGTGAAACGGCTTCCGGTCGGCGGAAACCGGCTTCCCGAATGCGCGGATATGGAGGAACGCACATGACGTCCGGCAGTTCACTCCTCAGGAGATCGATTTCCCGGCGCAAGATGGTCCAGGGCGCGGCGGCCGCGGTCACGGTCGGCGCTCTCGGAACATCGCAGCGCTCGACGTTCGCCGCGCCGTACTTCGCCCCGCGGCGGTTCCAGGGCGAAAAACTGACCGTGCTCTATATGCAGTCGGGCACCTATGACGAAGCAGCCCGGCTGATGGCCCCGGAGTTCGAAAAGGCCACCGGCGCGACGGTCGAGGTGGTCGCCTTCCCGTATCAGAACCTTCACGACAATGCGGCGAACGACCTGGTTACCCAGACCGGGGCGTATGACGTGATCGACGTGGCGGGGCAGTGGGACGGTGAATTCGCGCCTTATCTGCACCCGCTCGACGAGTACGTGGCGAAGGACGGCATCAGTGGCGACGCCTTCATCCCCAACGTCTGGAAACTGAATGGCCTGTGGGACGGCAAGCGCAACGGCATCCCTAACGCGAATGACGCGATGGGGATCATCTACCGCACCGACCTCTATGACGAGGCTGGCGTCAGCGTGCCGAAGACGTGGCAGGAGTACAACGACAACGCCGCCAAGTTGACCGGCAACGGCGTCTACGGCGCCTCCTGGGTCGGTCTTGGCGAGCAGTTGCAGGGCTCCTGGATCAGCCGCTACTGGGAATCGGGCCAGCCGCTCTGCCAGGAAGACTGGCGCCCGGCGTTCGCCAACGACGCCGGTGTCAAGGCCATCCAGTTGCTGCGAGATGCCCTCAAGTACGCGCCGGAGGGGATGCCGGGGTGGGATATCCCGACCCAGAAGAATGCGGTGCTGACGGGCGAGCTCGCTCAGGCCGAACTCTGGCCGTCGTTTATCCGGGCGGATGCGCGTGACGATACCAAGTCGAAGATCGTCGGCAAGTGGGCGCTGACGCCGTTCCCCGGGCCGTCCGAATTGAGCCTGTGGAATCTGGCGATTCCGGAGACGTCGCCGCGCAAGGATCTCGCCTGGGAGTGGATCAAGATGTACACCACTCCTGAGAACGCGAAGCGGTTTGCGCTGCAGTTCGGCATCGGCTCGCCACAGCTGGCAACCTGGTCCGATGCCGAATTGGTCGAGCGGTTCCCGGAGTATCCGCAGATCCTCTCCGCGATCGAGGCCGGCAAGCCGATCTGGCGCATTCCGCAGTTCCCGGCGGCCTGGGACGTGCTGCAGAAGGAACTGGAGAAGACCGTCTACCAGGATGCCGATCCGATGGGCACGCTGGAAACGATCGCCGCGGAATGGAACAAACTGCTCGATCAGGATCCGCCGACTGTTCCGTACGTCGAGTAGGACGGGAGTCGGGAGACAGGAGTCGGGAGTCAGGAGTCGGGAGTCAGGAGTCGGAAGTCGGAAGTCGGGAGTCGGACGCGACGGTGCGGACGAGATTCGCGACCCCTGCTGATTAACGAACCCACCTCGTTACACAGCCCTCTCCCGCTCGGCGGGAGAGGGGTTGGTCAGGGCACGCTGAGGAGTCGAGGACGTGGCTGGCGCCGCCGTTCCGGTGCGAGAAAGACGCAAGCCTCGCCGATGGAGCGAGACACCGGTCTACGTCCTCTTCCTGCTCCCGGCGGTTCTGTTTCTGGCCTTCACCAGTCTCTACCCGCTGAGCCGCACCCTCTGGCTCAGTTTCCATCACTGGCTGATGAACAAGCCGAATGTGCCACCGCAATGGGTGGGACTGGGCGAGTACCAGGCCACGCTTGCCGATCAGGTCTTCCGCACCTCGGCGCTCAACACCGCGATATTCGGCCTCGGCACCGTCGCCGCCGAACTGGTCCTCGGCCTGATCCTGGCATTGGCGGTGACCAATGGCGGTGGCGGCATCCGCGTGGCAAGGTCGTTGCTGCTGGTGCCGATGATCATGACTCCGGTGGTGGTTGGAGTTCTCTGGCGCATCCTGTTGTTTGACAAGGGTCTGGTGAACTACCTGTTGTCGCTTGTGGGACTCGGCCCGGTCTTCTGGTTTGTCGATCCGCGCTGGGCGTTCATCGGCGTCATGCTCGTCGATATCTGGCAGTGGACACCGTTCGTCATGATCGTCCTCACCGCCGCGCTCGCCTCGCTCCCGAGCGAGCCGTTTCGGGCGGCGCTGATCGACGGCGCCTCGCGCTGGCAGGTGTTTCGCTACCTGACGCTGCCGATGCTCCTGCCGGTGCTGGTCGTCACTGGTCTGCTGCGGTTCATGGATGCCATCAAGGTCTTCGATACGATCTATGTGCTTACCAACGGCGGACCCGGGTACGCCACCGAGATGCTCTCCTCATACATCTACAAGCAGGGATTGCGCTACTTCAATATCGGCAGCGCTGCCGCGGCATCCTGGATGTTCCTGTTGGTGATCGTGGCCATCGCAATCGTGATGATTCGCTTACGGTCTCGCATCGGGCGCGTGGAATGAATCGCGCCGCGCCCGGTTCGCGAGGGTGGCGATGACCGCGGCGACCTTGCCCGCGTCTACTCCGGCCAGGCGGCCCCGGACGAAACCCGCGGGCGCCCGTGCGCGTGCGTTTGCCTGGCAACTGCTCCGTTGGCTGACGGTCCTGGCTGCTATGGCGGTGACCGTGGTTCCGTTCTTCTGGTTGATCTCGACATCGTTCAAGCGCCAGGTCGATTACCTCGCCTATCCCCCGCAGTTCATCGCGCCGGCCTGGACCCTGGAGGGCTATCAGGTCCTCTTCCAGCAACAGGATCTCGGTCACTTCTTCATGAACTCGGTGGTGATCACGCTCACGTCCACCGCGCTGGCCGTGCTGCTCGGCGCGCTCGCCGCCTACAGTCTCGCCCGCGCGCAGTTGCCGTTCCGCCTGAATGGCATCCTCGCCTTCTGGATGCTCCTGACGCGAATGTATCCCGCCATCGCGACCGCCATTCCGTACTTCCTGATCATGCGCGATCTGAAGTTGCTCGATACCAGATTGGCGCTGATCGTCACGTACACCGCGTTCAATCTGCCGTTCGTGGTCTGGCTGCTGATCGGGTTTTTCGAGGAACTCCCGGCGGAACTGGAACGGGCGGCGATGATCGACGGCTGCGGCGTCTGGGAGCGCTTCTGGAAGATCGTGCTGCCGCTTTCCGCCCCGGCACTTGTCGCCACGGCGATTCTCTCCGCCGTTCTCGCCTGGAACGAGTTCCTCTTCGCGGTAATGCTGACGCGCGTCAACGCCAAGACCCTTCCGGTGGTGATGTCCGGATTCATCACCGACAAGGGGACGCAATGGGATCAGATGACGGCGCTGGGTGTGATCACCGTCTTGCCGGTGCTGATTTTCGCGCTCCTGGTGCAGCGCTATCTTGTCCGCGGTCTGACGTTGGGGGCGGTGAAGGAATGAGCGTGCGCGGCGCGCGGCTGGCGGCGACGTCGTTGCGATGCGGAGTTTGAACATGGCCTCGGTGCGGTTTGACCACGTCAGCAAGCGCTATGGCAAGGTCGACGCGGTCCGCGAACTCGATCTCGACATCCCCGATGGGCAATTCATGACCCTGGTCGGCCCCTCCGGCTGTGGCAAGAGCACGACGCTCAACATGCTCGCCGGTCTCGACGAGGTCTCCGAGGGCGAAATCTATATCGACGAGGAACCGGTCAGCGGATTGCCACCGGGCGAACGCGACGTGGCGATGGTCTTCCAGAGTTACGCGCTCTACCCGCACATGAGCGTTCGTGACAACCTCGCGTTTGCGCTGAAAGTGCGGCACGAACCGAAAGCGGCGATCACCCAGAAAGTCGACCGCGCCGCGCAGCTGCTCGGGATTACCGAGTTGCTGGACCGCAAACCGCGTCAGTTGTCCGGCGGCCAACGGCAGCGGGTGGCGCTGGGCCGGGCCCTGGTGCGCGAGCCGCGCATCTTCCTGCTCGATGAACCGCTCTCCAATCTCGATGCCAAGTTGCGCGTGCAGATGCGGGCCGAGTTGAAGTTGCTCTTCGATCGCCTCGCCACCACCGTCGTCTACGTGACCCACGATCAGGCAGAAGCGATGACGATGTCCGACCGAGTGGCGATCTTCGACAAGGGAATGGTGCAACAGGTCGGCGCCCCACTGGAGTTGTACGAGCGGCCGGCCAATCGCTTTGTCGCCGGTTTTCTCGGTTCGCCGCCAATGAATTTTCTCGAGGCCGAGGTGGCGGAGGGACAACTGCGGGGACCGGGATTCGCGTTCCCACTTCCGGATTGGGCCGGGGGAATCGCCCGCAACACGCCGATCGTGATCGGGGTCCGCCCGGAGGATTTCTCTGTTGGAGCGAGCGGTTCGGTCCCGGTGAACATCACCCTGGTCGAGCCGATGGGATCATCAACGATCGTCTACACCCGGCTCGGCGAGACGCTGGTGGCGATCGAAACCAGCAAGGACACGACGATGGCCGTTGGCGCGAATGCAGTGCTGGACGTCGATCCGCGGCAACTGCACCTGTTCGATCCCGTTTCGGGGAATTCGCTTCGCCCGGCCTGAGCCGGCACGATGCTTCCGCTTCCCCGGCGGCGTCTCACGTTCCAAGACAGGTTGGTCGCGCCCAATTTGATGCGTGCGCCAGTCGTTGCGTTCAGGGCGGCGCCACCTCTGTCGTCCCGACGCGGGAGGGACCTCGGCGCGCATGACTGGTTTGCCGCCAGCGACGCGCAGCCGTTGGGTCGTTCCGCCGTAGGACAGGGGTGTCATCCCGACGGAGGAGTGACCTCGGCGTCAGCCGTGACTTGGATTGACGCCGAGATTCCTCGCTGCGGCTCGGAACGACGCTGTTTTCGCTCGGCGCTCGAACGACGGGTTTCCTCTCTCCGGCTCGGAATAACATAACGGTTGCTTACCGCGACAGGTCTTGCTCGATTGGCGATTCCGTTCCGCCAGCGACGAGAGCGGCGACTTCCTGCCGCAACTGGTAGGCGGCGCCGGTCTGAGCGAGGACGACGTCATCCAGACGGAGCACCTGTCCCGCCGGAATGTCATTGCGCAACTGGACGTTTTTGGCGAACCCAATCGGCAAGTAACCCGCCGCCATGCTCTGGCGCGCCGGGACCAGTTTGCCCCAGACGGTGTAGCCGCCTTCGCCATCCAGCACTTCACCCGCCTGGAGATCGCGCTTGGCGATGGCCGCGACATCGCCGCGAAACGCGCGAGGTGATCCGGTCGCTTCGCGCCGGAGAACCGCGGAGTAGATCGAAATCCCCAATTCCATGCCAATCAGGTGGAACGGACGGTAGAGGGCGGCGAAGCGTCCGGTAGGATCGGTCACCATGCCGTATTGGGCGAAGCAGGCCGCGGAGTAGTCGCTCGGCGCCTCGACTACCACGTAGACGCCCCAGCGGAGGTCGCGATTCACGGGCGATCCGTCCCGATGCAGGGACGACACCACCTCGACGAAACCCTGTTCGCCGGCGCGCGACGCAAGCACCGTGGCAAGTTCCTCTGTGCCACAGGGTGGGAATTCGAGACCATCTGGCGCGCCATCGAGGTCGCAACTGTTAGCCACCGCGGCCATTTCGATGGCCGATTTCGTGCCATCGAGAAACGAGTTGAACATCTGGCTGTTCATGCCCGCGGCGCGGGCCTGTTCCGCCGTCAGACCGTAATAGTGCCAGACAGTATCAGGTGTTGAGGTGTGATATTCGGGCAGGTAGCGGGTGCCTTTCCCCGCGGCCACGACCCGGAATCCGCAGGCGCGTCCCCAATCGACCAGTTCGGCGATCAGAGCCGGTTGGTCGCCGTAGGCGAGCGAGTAGATGGTGTTCGCGGCCGCGGCTCTCGCGGCCAGGGCTGAGCCGACGAGGGCGTCAGCCTCGACGGTGACCATCACGACGTGTTTGCCGGCCGCGATGGCCGCGAGAGCGTGGCTGACGGCGGCAATTGGGTCGCCGGTCGCTTCGACGACAACGTCGATGTCATCGCCCGCGATGGCTGAAGTGGCATCGTCGCTCACGCGCACGGCATCGACGAGCGTGTCAGGCCAGCCCAGACCACGCAGGTTTCCAGGCACGCGATCGGGAAAGAGATCGGTGATGGCGCGCACGGCGAGACCGGGCATCGTCGGCGCCTGGGCCAGGAACATCGAGCCGAACTTGCCAGCGCCGATCAAGGCGACGCCGATTGGGTTTCCCGCCATTGCCCTGGCACGCGCCAGCGTGTGCAGATTCATCGCTTGCCCCGCCCTGTTCCATCCACGGCTTTCCGCCGACGCCTCGTCCGCGACTCTGAATCGCGCCGTTTTCCCAAAGCGGCAGTGTCAGTCGATCGCGTGAGGATGTCAAAAGCAGGAATCTGGTAGTTGGGCATCGATGTGCCTGGCTCAAATCTCACTCAAATGTATGCCGGATAAGGTGGTTGGTAGGAGATGGAAAGGGCGCCGGAGTGGCGCCGAACACACCTGCCGAAGCAGGGAGAGGAGAACGCGATGGTGACGCGACGCAACGTGCTTATGGGTATGGCCGCGGGTATCGCGGGTGCTACCGGGAGCCTCAGCCTTGGTGCTCGTGCCAATCGAGCCCTTGCCGCCGATGCCGCCGCGGAGAGCCGAGATCACGGAAAAGACCATAAGCGGGATGGTCGACGACATGACCGGCATGACCATCACAATCATGGTCATCACCACGACGGGAGTGGTGAACGCGTTTCGTAACCATATGCCGCGACAGCGACGCGATCCAAGGCGTGTCGCTGTCGCGGCGCTGCAAAGGAGCAAACGATGACGCATCGGATGGCCCTTGTTGCTTCGGTTATTCTCACCGTCCTGCTGGCGATTGGGATCGTTGCGGCAGCGGACCAACTCTTCGCCCGGCAGACCGCCGCCAGCGTCCAGGTCCTGGACCCGGCGCCAGCCAGGTCAAACACGTCGAAATCGACTGTGACCGGCGGCGACCAGAGGCCATCACTGTCCTCCCCCGGTTCCAGCCTGGCGGTGCAGACCGTGCCGCGCGTCAGCGAGGAGCCGCAATCTGCTGAGTCCTCCAAGTTCGCGCCCGGGTCCGACGATCGCGGCGAGGTGAATCAAACGTCAGACCGCGACAGACACGAGCGCGCCGGGAAGAGAAACTCGCGGGACCGGGATGACCAATACGAACATGAAGAGGGCGACGATGACTGAACTACAGAACCCGCCGTCTGACGCTCGCCCCCCTCGGCTCGCCAAAGATCCAGCCGCGCGCGCCGCGGATCGCGATGCGCGCAACCAGGAACGTCTGGAACGCGAAGCGCGGGGGCGGCGGACGCTCTTCGTGACGAGCCTGGCCGGATTCGTGGCGTTCTTCGGATTGATTGTTGGCGGCAACCCGGCAGTGCAACACGCCGCGGCCGCGCCGCCGCTCTCCGCGGCTGTCGATCCTGGCAGCGCACCGTCCAAGGGAAATCTCGGCGCCGCGGGTGAAGATCGGAGCCTCGCGGATTTCGCCGCCTTCAGTGACGATGAAACTCTCGGCTCTCCGATCCAGGCCATCGCCGCGCCCGCACAACCCCGCGCGCGGCACCTTCGCACGAGGGCGTCATGACGACGCGGCCGACCCCGCGCGGCGGATTCACAGCCATGAGCACGTGGATCGAAATCGTCGGGGTCGACGTGCCGGAACCCGCTCTGCAACAGGCGCTTGCAACCGGTCGGCGGCTAGCCGAGGAGTGGGAGTGCCGATTCAGCCGGTTTCGTCCAGATAGCATCCTTTCCCGGCTGAACGCGGCAAACGGTATTCCAATCGAAGTCGACCAGACGTTCCTGGAAATGTTGGACGACGCCTTGGCCGGTGTGCGGCGTACGGGAGGCATGTTCGACCCATCCATCCTCCCCTCGCTGGAGGCCGCCGGGTACAGCAGAAGTATCGAACAAGTGACTACAGAGCCGGTTGTCGCGGATGCGCCTGTGGGCGCGGCAGGGCTTGCGGCATGGCACCGGGTGGTACTCGAACGCCGCAATGACACCGTGCAACTCCCTGCCGGCATGCGCATCGATCTCGGTGGGATCGCCAAGGGCGCGTTCGTCGATCGGCTCGCGGCGGAGTTGGGCGACTGGCCAGGAGGCGCCGTCGATGCCGGGGGGGACATGCGTGTCTGGGGTGTCCCGCCGTCCGGCGATACCTGGGACGTAGGAGTCGAGAATCCCCAACAGCCGGACACGGACATCCTCAGTCTGCGCGTCGTGCCAGGGCGAGGAATCGGGGTGGCGACCTCCGGTACCTACCGCCGCCGCTGGCGAAGCAATGGGCAGACGATGCACCACCTGATCGATCCCCGCGGCGGGCAACCGATCAGAAATGGCGTGCAGGCGGTGACCGCAATTGCCGCCAGCGTCACCGCGGCGGAAATCGCGACCAAAGGACTGATGCTCACCGTCACCCGGGAGGAGGTTACTGACCTGTTTGGCGCGCGGTGCGCGGTGGTGGTGTTCGACGATGGTGACTACCGCATCTTTGACAGGAATCACTATGGACAAGAATGGAACGGCGCGGCCGGCTGCGCCTGCCGCGCGGCCTGAACCGGCGGGAGGTTTCTCTGTAGGGTTGATCGCCGGTAGCGCGCTTCTCATCGCGGTTCTTTTCGCGGTCGCGGCACTCACCGGACGCTCCCTCAGCCCACTCACCTGGTACATCGCCCGCGCATCTGGTCTGAGCCTCTACATTTCGCTCTGGGTCGCGACGGTTGGTGGACTGGCCCTGACTACTTCGCTCCTCGATCGCTGGGTGAGCCGGGGTGGCGTGCTGAGCGTGCACGCATTTGCCACGCAACTCGCCTATGGGTTTCTCGCCCTGCACATGCTCAGCATCGCCGCCGATCCGACGGTCAATTACGGCTTTCGCGAACTGCTGGTGCCGTTCGCGGCGGGCTGGCGCGAACCATGGACTGGGCTGGGCGTTCTCGCTGGACAACTGACCGTTATCATCGGCGTCAGTTTCAGCCTGCGGTCGCGGATCGGCACGAAGACCTGGCGGGCGCTGCACTGGCTGACCTTTCCCCTCTTTGGCATGGCCCTCCTGCATGGGGTCGGCGCCGGGACCGATACCAGCCAGACCTGGGTGAGAGCGCTTTATCTGGCCACGGGAGCGGTGGTAGTAACCTTCACCCTCTATCGAGTCTTGCGCGGCGCCAGGGGTTCGCAGAGGGGGGGGACGCAGGCGCCAGCCCGACGGATGGCCAATGCGTATTCTGGTGATTGAGGACGACGTTCGACTCGCCGACGTCATTGCCCGAGTCCTGCGCCAGGAACGATTCGAGGTCGATATCGCCCACGATGGCGAAAGCGGCCTCGATGCGGCGCTAGGCGGCATTTACGATGCCATCGTGCTCGATTGGATGCTTCCCCGGCGTGATGGTCCCGCACTGCTGCGGGAATTGCGGGAATCGCACGTCGCCACGCCAGTGCTGATGCTGACCGCCCGCGGCGAACTGCCGGAGCGGGTGGCTGGTCTGAATGCTGGCGCTGACGACTATCTGGCCAAGCCGTTCGAGTTTGCCGAACTGATCGCCCGTCTGCGCGCTTTACTGCGGCGCGGCGACCGCCCCCTCCTGGAGCCGCTCGTGACCATCGGCGATGTCACCATCGACTTCACGTCGCACACGGCCCGCATCGGCGAGCAGGTCGTCGACCTCTCGCCGAAAGAGTTTGCGCTGCTCGAGGTTCTCGTCCGCAACCGCGGCCGAGTGCTCAGTCGCGATCAACTCCTGGAGCGTGTCTGGGGCTATGATGCCGATCCCCAGGGTAACACTGTCGATCTCTACATCCACTACCTGCGGCGGAAATTCGACAACGGCGGTAACGCAACCGGCTTGATCCGCACGGTGCGTGGATCCGGCTATCTCGTTCCCGCCGAGTAGCGGGGATGTTCGCGAAGATCGGGCGTCGCCTCGCGCTGCTCAACGCTGTCGTTGTCGTCGCGGTCATCGCCGCGGCCGGACTGGTGACCTACCTGCTCCTCCTGCAGAACCTCAATCGGGAAGCGGACCGCGTACTCTCCGAACGAGTCGAGTCCGCGAGAGAGTCGTGGGGTGATCTCATCGACAGTGGATCGTCGGCCTCGGGATCCACAGGTGAGGACCATCTTCAGGGCAGCGATCGGGAGCAAGGTGACGATGATGATCACGAAGCCCGGGACTTGCTCGAAAGTGGCGATGTATTGCTCTTTGCCGTAACCGAGGACGGCCGCCTCGTCGCCAATGCGCGCGGCCTATCCGTTCCTGGATTGCCCGACAAAGCGAGCATCAACGCCGCGCTTGGCGGCGCAACCGATGCCCGGACCGTCCGCATTGCGGACGAATCGATGCGCGTCCTGAGCGAGCCCGTGCTCCGGGGTGACCGTACCGTGGGCGTCGTCCAGGCCGCACAGAGCGACCGCGAACATCGCGCCGAACTTCGGCTGGTGGGGATGACCACGCTGGCGGGGGTGGCGTTGGGAGCCATTGTCGCCATACCCGCCGGGCTCTTCCTGGCACGCCGGGCCATGCGCCCGATCGATGCCGCCTTCGCCCGTCAGCGCGAATTCGTCGCGGATGCGTCACACGAACTGCGAACGCCACTCACGCTGATCCGGGCCACCGCGGAGTTGGTGCAGCGTTTGCCAGACGCCTCACCCGCGGTGAAGGACGAATTGAAGGAATTGCTGAGCGAGGTCGATTCCACCAACCGCCTCGTCGACGATCTGCTGCTGTTGGCCCGGATCGATAGTTCGGAAATGCAACTGCGCAAGGCGCTCATCGACCTCGGCGCAACCGTGCGCGCCGCGGTAGCGCCATTCGCACTGATCGCGCAAGCGGCGAAACTCGGCCTCGAGTTGGAGATCGCCTCCGATGTCATCGTCGAGGCTGATCCCGACCGCGTGCGCCAAATCGTGCGCATCCTTCTCGATAACGCCATCGCGTATACGTCTGGTCCTGGCCGTGTCTCCGTGGAGGTCACGCGGCGGGGAAATCGGGGCGTCGTAACCGTGCGCGATACCGGAGTCGGTATCGCCGCGAACGAGCAGCGACAGGTGTTCGATCGCTTCTACCGGGCCGAACGTTCCCGCTCGCGGAGTTCGGGGGGAACAGGCCTGGGACTGGCGATCGCCAGGGCCCTGACCGACGCGCATGGCGGAGAAATAGGGTTGGAGAGTAGCCCCGGTCATGGCACCAGCGTGTGGTTTGCCCTCCCTCTCGCACGAATGGCGTAAATCCTCGCGCCGTTTTGGCGGTCGGGGATACCGTGCTTCGCACTCAAATCCAGTTCAAATCTCCAGGCTCTACATTGGATACCAGAGGATGCGGAGGGAAGAGGGGCGGGTGCCCGGAATCCTGCCGCGAGAGCGAGGAGAGACATCGTGGGCAAGATGATGGCAAGCAGTTGGCAGATGTTTCTGGGGATCGCGTTGATTCTGGCGACGGGCCTCATCCACCTGGCGGAGACGCAGGAGTACTTCGGTGAGGTCAAGTACATCGGCGCTCTGTTCGCGCTGAGCGTGGTCGGATCGGTAATTTCCGCGGTCGGCATCGCGCGCGGCGAGCGATGGGGCTGGACTCTGGGCGTGCTGGTCGCCGGTGGCTCATTGGTTGGCTACCTGCTGAGCCGCACGATCGGAATCCCGATGTTCCGCGAAAACTCCTGGGAGGAATTCTCGGAGCCAATGGGCCTGCTGAGCCTGGCGGTCGAGGCGCTGTTCCTGATCGTTGCGGGCATGGTCTACACCGGGCAGTCCCGCGCTGTCGAGGCGGGAGCGCCAGCCGATTAAGGTGCGACATCGCCCTTCGGGCTCACGGCGCGCAAGAACTCCAGTGTCTGGAGACTGACGACACCACAATTCGTTGATTGACGGCAACGGGCGCCATGCGGCGCCCGTTGTGTTGGCGCAAGTATTGCGAAGTGCCGCCACAGTGACAGTCATCCAGAGGACAACGTGACGCGAAGTGGCGGTATTCGCATCAATCTCGGCGGAACCCGATGACATTCACACTCGGGTACATCGTCATCGGCGCGGTGCTGATCGTAATGGCCCTCAGCGCCAGCGTGCTGAAGCGGCTGCCGCTTTCGACCGCGATGCTCTATCTCGCGGTGGGCGTCGTGATCGGGCCACATGGCTTCGGTCTGGTTCACATCGATCCGATGGCAGATGCAGCGGCTCTGGAGCGGATCACCGAAGTCGCGGTGATTGTTTCGCTTTTCAGCGCTGGGCTGAAGTTGCGCGTCCCGCTCCGCGATCCGCTTTGGCGGCTACCGGTGGTCCTCGCCACGGGATCGATGGTGGTCACGGTCGGACTGATCGGGCTCGTCGCGCATCTGCTGCTTGGGTTGCCAATTGGCGCGGCGATTCTGATGGGAGGGCTGCTCGCGCCAACCGATCCGGTCCTTGCCTCAGACGTCCAGGTCACTGGACCGCGCGACCGCGATCGACTGCGCTTCACGCTGACCGGCGAGGCCGGTCTCAACGATGGTTCGGCGTTCCCGTTCGTGATGCTCGGTCTGGGTCTATTGGGACTGCATGACCTTGGGGAGTCGGGCTGGCGCTGGCTCGCGGTCGATGTGGTCTGGGCGGTGACGGGTGGGCTTGCCATCGGTGCTCTGTTGGGGATGGCCATGGGCAGGCTGATCCTCCACTTGCGGCGGCAGCATCGCGAGGCGATCGGGCTCGATGACTTCATCGCCCTGGGATTGATTGCGCTGTCGTATGGCGTGGCCGTGATACTGAACGCCTACGGGTTTCTGGCCGTCTTCGCCGCCGGTCTGGCGCTCCGCAAAATCGAAGAATGGGAATTGGGGGCGGAGGAATCGCCCGAGGATATGATTGCTCAGGCTGCGGCCACCGGAGATGAGGAAGCGATCGCGACCGATGAAAAAGTGGCCCCGGCCTACATGGCGCAGGCGGTTCTCGGATTCACCGAGCAACTGGAACGGATCGGTGAAGTCGCGGTCATGATCCTGATCGGCGCGATGCTTACGTGGGAGATCGTGCCAGCCGCCGCGATCTGGTTCGTGCCGCTCCTCTTCTTCATCATCCGGCCAGCGGCGGTGGGTCTGGGCACAATCGGTTCCGCCACGTCACCGCTGCAGCGGGCGTTCATCGCCTGGTTCGGCGTGCGCGGGATCGGCTCGATCTACTACCTGATGTACGCCATCGAGCACGCGATCTCGCCGGCGCTTGGACGCCTGCTGCTCGGAATGACGCTGGCGGTGGTGACGGTTTCGGTCCTGGTGCACGGCATTTCGGTTACGCCACTGATGTCCCGGTACGGTGAGGTTGCCGACGGCAACGGAGCCGAATGACGCACCGGCACGGAACCCGGCCGGGCACGGGTGATCTCACGCCATCGTCGCTGTCCTCGCCATCTGAGTCGCCAGATCTGACACTCCCAAGCGGTCGGGTTGTCAAGGATAGGTAAGGCGGTCTTGCCGCGCCTACCCTCACCCCAACCCCTCTCCCGTCGAGCCGGAGAGGGGCGTCGGGCCACGTCGTGGCCATCCCATGCGAGGGCAACCGCCTCAATCCAGCCATATCTACCCTTGTCAGAACGGGTCGGGCAAAAAGGCCAAGAACAGATTCCGCAAGAGAAATTAGACCATTTGTGCTATAATGCTGATGCTGAACGAACGAGAAGGACATGTTCTGCCTATGAATTGGGAGTCCTGATATGGATGTGAAAAAACCGCGGGAAGCCACGCCTGAGCGCTGGCAGGCCGCCATCGCGAGAGCGAAAAAGGAAGGGGTCGAGGTCCGCCAGTTGGTAGGATCGGGTGGCTGGATCGCGACGAGTGGCACAAACCGCCACGCGGCCTACGAGTTGGAAGTCACCGGCGGGTATGTGCATGGCTGTGCCTGCCAGGCGGCCGCGTTCGATGATCCGGTCTGCAAGCATCGCGCCGCCTTTTGGCTTGCGGCCGGTATCGCCGATCCGTCGCAGGCCGCGCCTGACCGCCTTGCCGCTTGACTTTCCCGATCACGGGTGTAGTCTGGACGCTGTCTCCCGTGGCCACAACCTGGGACCCGACAGCCACGGGCGACGCCGAGAAGGAGGTGCCCCGTGGTCGATGCGATGTCCCTGGATACCCACTTCACCGCCGATCTCAGTCCTGCCGTTCTCGCTGTGTTGCGCCATCTTTGTTCAGGACGGTGTCGTTCCTATGGCGGAGTCCTGGAATGGTGCGAAAGCCGGGGTGACTGCGCGCAAGCAGTCATTTGTCCGGTGTGCGACGCGCGATTCCTCGTCGACGATGACGAACTGGCGGAACTGCTGCACTGGACCGATGAACGGGGACAGGTGCTCGTTTGCGGGGTCCGCTAGGAGCAGTGATTCCCAGGCCGGCTACGGTACGGAAAACGAGATCTCACCGAGAATACCGTCGATGCGCAGCCGGCCGTCCTTCGGCACGAAGTAGAAGAAGAACGTCTTCGGCATCGGAACCGACGAGTAGGTGATGGTCACCAGCGCGCCGAGGCGGCCGTCCGGCAGGAGGCGTTCCCCCGAGATCTCCTGAAGCAGGGCCGTTTCCGCAAACGTCTGTGGCGTGGCGGCGGGAACGTTGCCGACCGTTCCCTGTCGGCTGAGCAGGCGGTACAGGTATCCGTCACTGAAAAACGACCAGGCGCGAAGTTGATCGCCGAGATTCTGGCAGACCAGCCATCCGCCGACGGTTTCCGCGATCAATCGAGATTGATCTACGTCGACCGGCTCACCCACGGGCAGCGTCGTACCGCCGGTCGTTGCCGCCGGCGTGGCAACTGGGGTTGTCAGAAGTGCCTCGATCTCGGTCACCGACCGTGGTGGAACCTCACAACGCGGTGATAGCGTGACCGTGGCGATTGCGGAGGAGGCCGTGGTTGGCGTTGGTCCGTTCAAAAGTGAACTGACCGCCAGCAACACCAGGAGCAAACTGATTACCCATACGCGCACGAGGGTACGTGTGGCTTTCGCCAACGCATCTTGGGGATTCATACGGAATCCGGCTGATGACTGCCGTTGTGGCGCCGCGCTCACTCTCACCCCAACCCTGGCTCCCTCCCAGTTCTCCCTCCCGCGCCTCCCTCCGCCGGAGGGAGGGGTCCCCCTCCCCGGAGGGAGGAGTCCCCCTCCCGGCCGGAGAGGGGCTCGCTCCCGTATGCACAGCGCGTGTCTTCAACAGGATTCTGTATCAGACTCCGGGTGTTTTCGCGCGACGACATACAGCCAAGCGCCGATATTGTGGCCGCATCGGCCGCGGCGCCTCTCCCATTAGAGCGGCGTGCAAGACATGGGTCATTTCGAGCCGCGAGGAATCTCGTCACTGGCCACCACCCGCGCCACCGCCGAGGTCCCTCCTGCGTCGGGACGACACCCTCGTCCCTCGCGTGAACGACCCAGCTTCTGCCCGACGCGGTAAAGGTCGAGACGAACCGCAGTCGATCGTTCATCCCGCCCGTCTAACTGTCGGACAAGGCCTTGCGGGTGGCGACGAGTTTGCGCCCGCGCTTCCCTTGCAGTTCCTGGATCCGCTCGGGGGAGTACTCGAAAAGCCCGCCCTGGGTCTTCATACCGAGCTTGCCCTCGGCCACCTTGCTGGTCACGGTCGAACTGATCTCCGGTGAGGCGTTGAGATCCTTGTTGAGGTAACTGGCGACGGCGGAGTAGATGTCGAGACCGGCCACGTCGAGCAATTCCAGCGGTCCGATCACCGCGAGTTTGTATCCGATGCCCCATTTGGTGATCGTGTCAATCGCCTCCGCGCTGGCGACGCCCTGATCGAGCAGGTGCAGGGCCTCGCGCATGATGGCGTAGAGGATCCGGTTCTCCACGAAGCCCGGAATATCTTTGTCGACGATGGCGGGGACCATCCCAATCTGCTCGACAATGGCAACGGTGGCATTCGCCGTTTCATCGCTGGTCTTTTCGCCGCGAATCACCTCGATGACCGGGATCAAATGGGGCGGATTTGACCAGTGCATGCCGACGACACGCTCCGGCACCTGGGTGACCGCCGCGATGTCGGTGATCGGGATGCCCGACGTGTTGGTGGCGATGATCACATCGTCCGCCACCTTGGCTTCGATGTCCTTGTACACCTGCTGCTTGATCGCCTTCTGCTCCGGGACGGTTTCGACCACGAAGTCGGCGCCGGTCAGTGCGTCCGCGAGGTCGGTGGTATAGCGGAGGCGACCCCGTCCGGCGTCCGCGTCCGCGGCGGTCATGAAACCGCCATTGGTCAGAATGGTGTAGACGAAATCGACGTTCCCCTTGGCCTTGTCGATCTGTTCGGGCTTCACATCGAACAGGGTGGTGTCAAAACCGTGGCGGGCGAAGGTCGCGGCCATGCCGGGTCCCATCGTGCCGGCGCCGATGACGGCTACCTGCTTCACGTCTCGCGCGGTCATTGTCTCTCCTCGAACTCGGTTCCGAATCCACGACAAGAACGAACCTGGTGATTGTGGCGCTTTCGTCAATGCATGCTGATGCCGCCGCCGATATTGATCGCCGCGCCGTTGATGAACGCGGCATCGTCGGAAACGAGAAAAACGATCAGGCCGCTGACATCGTCGACCGTCTCGAACTTGCCGATCGGGGTGTGTCCCAGCACGTAATCGAAGTGGCCCTGGGGGAAGGTGGAGCGGGTGCCAGGGGTATCGAGCAGGGTCGGGGTGACGTAGACGCTGGTAATCCCGCGCGGGCCAAGTTCATTGGCGATGGCGCGGGTGAACGCGAGCACTGCGCCCTTGCTCGCCACGTAGTGGGCGAACCCGGGAGTGCCCATCCAGACCGTGTCGGACCCGATGTTGATGATCTTGCCGCGTCCCTGCCTGGTCATCACCGGTTCGACCGCCTTGGTCGCAAGGAAGGTCCCCTCGACGTTGACCGCGAATCGCTCTCGCCAGTCGGCCAGGGTGAGGTCGTCCCACGGCTTGGCCGTGAAGAGGCCAGCATTGTTGACCAACGCATCGATCTCGCCGTAGGCGTCGACAGCAGCGCGCGCCATGGCCGCGGTCGATTCCTCCGAGGTCACATCGGTGCGGACGTAGATCGCGTCGCCCTGCTTGCTCAATTCCTCGGCGAGCGCCCGGCCGTCGGCCACGTCGGCGATCACTACCCTGGCGCCTTCATCGACGAGGCGACGGGCGATGGCCGAACCCATCTCCCCGGCGCCGCCGGTGATCACCACGCTCTTGCCCTTGACAGAAATCGGCATTCAGTTCTCCTTGGAGGCTATCGGCCATCAGCCTTCGACTGCTTCACGCTTCGTCATTCCAGCCTTCGAGCGCGGCCATGGCCGCCCCGACACCCGCGCCAAATTGCACGGGATACCCGCAGTCGGCCAAGGCGCGCTCGAGTACCGCCAGTTGCCCGGCAAGGACGGTCGGGTGCGCTTGCGCCGGTCCCATATGCCCGAGCCGAAAGAGTTTGCCGTGCAGATCACCGTAGCCAGGGGAGATTGTCACGCCATAGCGATGTCGCATGGTGTCCCGCAGTGGTTTGTCGCTGACGCCGTCCGGGAAGCGCACGGCCGTGACGCATGTCGCGGCAATCGCTTCGCGCGCGGGCCAGAGTTCCAGGCCAAGCGCCTTGACCGCGGCTCGGCAGGCGCGCGCGATCATCTGTTGCCGCTCGACGAAGCGCTCCATCCCGGTGGCGAGCGCCTGATTCAGGACCGATTCCAGACTGTAAATCTCATTCACCGAGGGCGTGTACGGGAACCGCCGGTTCTCCAACCAGGTCGTCTTCCAGTCGAGAATGGAAAGGAAACTGGCGCGGAGCGGCTCCGGCTTGCGCGCTTCCAGCGCCTGCCACGCGGCCGGGCTGATCGACATCATCGAAAGGCCGGGCGTTCCCCCCAGGCACTTCTGCGGGCCGGCGATAGCGATGTCCATGCCCCACGCTTCAGGGCTGAGCAATTCACCGCCGAGGCCGGAGACCGTGTCAACCATCGTCACCACGCCGAACTCGCGCGCAATGTTGCCAATTTCCTTGACCGGGTTGTGGGTGCCGGAGGGTGTTTCGGAGTGGACGACTGAGAGGAATTTGACGCCGGGATTGGCGTTAAGCGCACGGCGTACGTCCTCCGGGTCGATCGCGTCATTGTACGGAACGGCAATCTCGATCGTTTCTCCGCCATATTTGTGAATGAAATCCTCGAACCATTTGCCAAACACGCCAGAGACGAGGTTCAGCACCTTGTCTCCTGGTGAGAGTAGACCGGCCGCCGCGGCTTCCAGCCCGAGAATCGCCTCACCCTGCATGATGACGACGTCGTACTCGGTGCGGAACACCTGCTTGAGGAGTTCGCTGGTGTGCGCGAAGAGCTCAATGAACGCCGGGTCGTAGTGATAGAGCACCGGCCGCGCCATCTCGCGCAGGGTCTGCCCGGTCACCTCGACCGGACCGGCGGCGAGATTGAGTCGGGGCCAGGGTGTCGTTGTGGTCATCGCCGCCTCCGATGGTGGTGGGTGACGGGTGGCGGGTGACAGGTGGCAGGCGAGACGATAAGACGGCAAGACGGCAAGACGGCAAGACCGTCGGCTCGTTATTCGTCACCCGTCAACCGTCACCCGCCACCCGTCACCCGCTCCCTGCAATCCGTTACTGGGGGAAGAGTTCCGCGACCTTGGCCTTCATGCCTTCTGCGTCACCGATGGCATCGACCGTGATCTTGCCATCGACGATGTCTTTTTCGGCCTGAGCAGCCGCGTCCTTGACGTCCTGACCGAGGTCAGCTGGCAGGTCGAGCAGGCGCACGCCGCCGTTCTTGACGTCCATGACGTAGGTCTTGCCGAACGTGCCGCTCTTCAGGTCGTCGAGCATCTGCTGGTAGATGTCGGTGTAATCGAAGAGCACCGAGGTGAGGAGGGCATCGCCATGGTCGGCCCGCTTGTCGCCGATCACGTCGATGAACCAGACCTTGTTCGCCCCGGACTCGGCATTGTGATCCTCGATCGCCTGGAGCATGCCGAACGACGCGCCGTCGCCCATGCCGAAGATGACGTCGGCGTTGGCAGCGATCTGCTGCTCGGTCACGCGCTTGGCGCCCGCGGCATCGTCATAGGCGGCTTCGCCGATGACGCTGTAGAGCATCTTGGCGTCCGGGTTCGAGGCCTTGAGACCCTCGGCGAAGCCGACGGTCATGAAGTTCCAGGTCGGCGGTTCGCCGGAGACGACCACGCCGACCGTACCGGACTTGGTCACCTTGCCCGCGACGACACCGGCGAGATAGGCCACTTCCTGGGCCTGGGTCTCGATGTCGGAGACAAGACCGGCTTTGACCGCGGCCTGGTTCTCGATCACCGCCACCGGGACGTTCGACTCGGCGGCGAATTCCGGGCAGACCGTCTGGTACCCGGATGCGTGGCAGATGATCAGATCCGCGCCATTGGCGGCCAGATCCTGCAGGATCGGGGTAATGTCATCGTAGCCGGCGTTCTCGGCCACGGTGCCAGTAATTCCAGCCTGCTTGGCGACCGCTTCGACGGCATCGGCCGCTTGCTGATCCCAACCTTGGTTGGTGCGGCTGGCCGGCACGACGACGGCGATCTGATCGACCGCGGCGCCCGCGGCCGGCGTGGCATCCTGGGCCAGCGTGGACCCAGAAACGACCGCCTGGAACAGCAGCGCGACCGCGAGGAACGCGGCCATGACGACACGATGGCGATTCATGCAGATTCCTCCTTCAACACGTGGAACGTCCAAAGGCTAACGGCACATCTCGCTCCAGGTCACCTCCTTCATCATCGAAGCGGCAACCGCCATTCACCGCCGGCCGCGCGCATAGGGAATCCCCAATGCGGCCGGGATCGCGGTTCGGCCAGCAAGCAAGGCTAACGCGACCATGATCCCGATGTAGGGGAGCATGGTCACGAACTCGGTACGGACATCGATGCCAAGAATCTGCAGCCCGTTGCCCAGCGAGCGCAGCAGTCCAAAGAGCACCGAGGCGATCAGGATGCGCCATGGATTCCAACTGCCGACCATGGTCAGCGCGAGGGCGATGAATCCCATCCCGACGGTCATGCCGACCTGGAAGATCTTGAGATCGGCGACAGAGAGAAACGCCCCGGCCAGACCGGCCATGCTCCCGGCGATCAGCGCCGCGAAGTAGCGCGTGCGGGCGACGTTGACGCCGGCCGCGTCCGCGGCAAATGGTTGCTCGCCTACGGCGCGGACCTCGAGCCCGAAGCGAGTGCGGTTGAGGAGAAAGGCAAAGATGGGCACGAGCAGGAACGCGAGGTAGAACAGCGCCTGCTGGTCGAACATCGCCGGACCGAGCACCGGAATTCGCGAGAGCACCGGAATCTCGAGGCGAGGCATGTCGACCGAGAGCGAAGGATTCTGGCCACCGAAGATGTCCCGGTAGAGAAACGCCGTCAATCCTCCGCCGAAGATGGTGATTGCCAAACCAACGAGGACCTGATCGACGCGCAGCGAAACGGTGAGAACGGCAAAGAGCAATCCGAACAGCGCGCCCGTCGCGATACCGGCTACGATGCCCCACAGCGATGATTCGCTCTGGAAGGCGGCCTGGAAACCAAAGAACGCACCCGCAAGCATCATCCCTTCGATGCCGAGATTGAGCAGTCCCGATTTCTCTCCGACCGCCTCGCCCAGCGCGGCCAACACGAGGGGAACGGCAGCGACCAGCCCGGCGGCGAGCATCGCGGTCAAGAACTGGACGATATCGATCCCGGCCGCGTTCATGGCCGTGCCTCGGTGGAACGCACGATCGACTCAATCGCCGCTTCGCTCAACCTGGGACCGGGTGGTTCGCCCGCGGCGGCGGCTCCGACGTCGACTTCGTCGGCAGCAGCGTACGGCGAGCGGATGCGCTCGAACCAGGTAGCGACCGCGAAACAGAGGAGCATCAACCCTTCGAGCATGGCGACGAAATAGGTCGGGATTCCGAGCGGGCGGGCCATCATCTCACCGCCGATGCTGAGGAACGAAAGAAAAAAGGCGAACGGCACGATCCAGAGACTGTTCAGTCGCGCCAGGTAGACAAGCGCGAACGCGGCGAAACCGTAACCAGGATTCCAGTTCCCCTGGAAGAGTCCTTTGACCCCGAGAATGTCATTTGCTCCGGCCAGGCCGGCAAACGCGCCGCTGGCGAGCAATGCGGCGAGGGTAAGTCGATTGACTGGCATCCCGGCGTGGATGGCGGCTTGCCGGTTCTTGCCAAGGATGTCGAGCATGAAGCCGGGGACGGTATAGCGAAAAAGGACCGTCACCAGCGCCACCACCACCAATCCGACCAACAGTCCGATGTGGACTTCGGTGCCGGGAATGTGGGGCAGGCGCAACTCCTTGGGAATGAGGACGGTCTGCGGCGGCACCACCGCTGGATCCTTGACCGGCCCCTTGACGAGCCAGGATGTGACGTTGAGCGCGACATAATTCATCATCAATGTGGTGATGATTTCGTTCAAGCCCCAACGCACACGGAGAATGCCCGGCACCAGGGCCCAAAGCAAGCCGCCGCCGATGCCGGCCAGCGCCGCTGCCAACCAAATCAACGGCGGGGGGATCGTGCCAGCCATCGCCGCTGCGGCCACCCCAGCCAGCAGCGCGCCAAACATCAATTGACCATCGATGCCGATGTTCCAGACCCCGGCGCGGAGGGAGATCAGCAGACCCGCGCTGACGATCAGGAGGGGGGCCATATTGATGAAGATCTGGGTGAGCCCGTAAGACGTGCCGAGGCCACGCTCGAACAGCATGGCATACGCCGCCAGTGGGTCCTTGCCCCGTATGAGCAGAAACAAGCCTCCAAGCACCAGTGCGGCCACAATCGCCGCAAGCGACGTCAGCAGCGGGGCGAATCGGGACGAAAGCGGCAAGGAGCGGTTCACGCCGGGATCCGCTGTGAGGAGCGCTCGCCGCCGAGCATCAGATTGCCCAGGATTTCCTGATCGGCCTCGGCCCGGGGCATGACCGCCACCAGCTGGCCGTTGTACATCACCCCGATGCGATCGCTGACATCGAGCAACTCGTCGAGTTCGGACGAAATGAGTACGACCACCTTGCCGGCGCTCGCCTGCTGGCGCAGCGCATTCAGCACGAATCGCGTTGTCTTCAGATCGAGACCGGTCGTCGGCTTGTTGCAGACGAGCAGCTCCGGATCGAGGGCAAGTTCGCGGGCGAGCAGCAGTTTCTGGATGTTGCCGCCCGAGAGGGTCCCGATCGCGGCGTCCGGTCCCGGCGCCTTGACCGAGTAGTCAGCGATCATCTGCCGCGCTTCCGCTGCCATCGCCGCGCGATCGAGCCAGAACCCATTCGAGAACGGGCGTCGGCCAACCGCTTTCAGCGCGACATTTTCGGCGATGGTGGCGCTCGCCACCGACCCTTCATGTAAACGGTCGTCGGTGACGTAGCCGATACCCAGCCGCGTCGCGGCATTGACGCCGATATTGGTGATGTCCCGATTTCCGAGCAACACGTGGCCGCTGCTGACGTGCCGCTGCCCGGCGATGACTTCGCCCAACTCGCGCTGACCGTTGCCGTCGACCCCGGCGATGCCGAAGACCTCGCCGCGAACCAGTGCGAGCGAGAGATCGTGCAGTGCGGGCGCGCCGCGCTCCGGCAGTGTTGCAACGTTACGCAGGGTCAACAGCACCTCGCTAGTGACCCGACGCTCCCCGGAGGTAGCCCCTGGTTGGGCGCCGCCAAACATCATCTCGACGATTCGCTGCCGCACGCTTTCCTTGCTCTGCCCCGCCATGACATCTGGACCAAACTCGCCAACCTTGCGGCCAGCGCGCAGGATCGTGACCCGGTCGCTGACGGCCAGTGCTTCGCCGAGTTTGTGGGTGATTAGCACCACCGCGACGTCCTGGTCTCGCAGGCGGCGCAGGAGGTCGAGCAGCGAGGCAATTTCGCCGGGGGTCAGCACCGACGTCGGCTCGTCAAGGAGCAGCACACGCGAGCCGCGCAGGAGGACCTTGATGATCTCGACCCGCTGCCGCTGCCCCAGCGCCAGATTGCGGACTTCGGTGCGTGGGGAAACGTCCAGCCCGAAATCGCGCAGCATTGACGCGACCTTCGCCTCGGTGTCGCCGAATTGGAGAATTAAACCGGAATCAGCGCCGAGGACGACATTTTCCAGGATCGAGAGATTCGGCACCAGGGTGAAATGCTGGTAGACCGTGCCGATCCCGCGCCGCAGGCCATCGGCGGGAGAATCGATATGGACCGGTTCGCCGCCGATCTCGATGCTGCCGGAGTCGGGCTGGTACATCCCGGCCAGGATGTTCATCAGCGTGGTCTTGCCCGCGCCGTTTTCGCCGAGTACGGCATGAATCTCGCCCGGCCAGAGATCGAGCGAAATGCGGTCGTTGGCGAGGACCGGACCGAATCGCTTGCTGATGTCGCGCATGGCGACCACCGGGTGGCGGTCCCGGCTCGTTTCTGGCAGGACCGATTGAGCGACAGCGTGGAGACTGCCCGCCCTCAGGTTGCGATCGATCCGGCCGTTGCCGCGCGTCATCGTTGCTGCTCGACTGCTTCGCTCAGGCCAGGCAAATCGCCGGCGCCAAGGGATACGAGGCGAATGCTTCGGGATCGTGCGAGTAATGGATCTTGCCCCCGATCTTGCGGGCGATGTTCTCGATGCGCACCATCGAATCGAGGAGATCGGCGGGATCGGTGTGGAGGCCCATGAGTACCTTGTCTTCGAGATTGTGCCGGGTGTAGGCCACATCGAATGGAAAGACGAGCGGGACGGCATCGCCGCCGGGACGGACAATCGCGGACAGATGTCCGGCGGAGTGACCGGGCGTCTCGATCAACGTGATGCCGGGCAGCACCTCGTATTCATAGTGACCCAGTTCCAGCAGTTCCATCGTCATCCCCGGCATGATCACCAGTTCGGGGTCGTAGCCGAGCCGCTCCCAGGGATCGGGAACATACGAGTGTCGCAACTCCGATTTGGAGAAATAGAACTTCGCTTGCGGGAAGAGTCTATTGTTCGAGCAATGATCGAAATGGAGGTGTGAGTTGATGACGATATCGATCTCGTCCGGGCTCACGCCGAGTTTCGCCAGTTGGCCAGCGATCGTCTGCTCCTCGCTCTGCTCCGGCTTTTCGAACGGGAGTTTGCGCTCGACCCACGCCTTGTCGAACCCGGTGTCGATCATCACCTTGGCGTCGGGGTGGTCGATATAGATGGCGTAGACCGGGAATCGGAACTCGACCCCCTGGTTGTGATTCCAGGTGGCGAACGATTTGTCGAGCAGCAGCGTGCCGTTGTCGAGCAGATAGACCTTCATCTCGCTCATCGCATGCCTCCTCTAGCCCTGTTCTCCTGTTGCGGATGCCGGATCGTGAGCGATCCCGCCTGATTCCCGTGCCGATCGGGCAAGCGCGCGCCAGATTCTCTCCGGCGTCGCCGGCAATTCGTCAACTGGAACGCCAGCATCGGCCAGCGCGGTGGCGATCGCCGCGGCTACCCCGGCCAGTGCCCCTTCGCCGACACCTTTTGCCCCGTACGGCCCTGGCCCGTCCTGATTTTCGACGATATTTGACGTGAAGGACTTCGGCATGTCCGCGATCGTCGGCACGTGGTACTCGTACAGTGTCGCGTTTTGCAGGGTGCCGGTGGCATCGAAGATCATCTCTTCGTGGAGCGCGTTGCCGATGCCCTGCAGGGCGCCACCCATCTCCTGGGCTTCGACCTGCCGCGGATTGATCGCCGTGCCCACATCCGCCACGCTGACCGCCTTCTGGATCGTGACTCTCCCCGTATCGGGATCAACGGTGACCTCGGCGCCGCCGATGCAGACCTCCCAGAACACGGGACCTTCCGCGTAGGAACCGCTCCCATGCTCTGGCCGAACCTCGCCATGCCCGATCAGTTCGCCGCCGACCATTCCGAAGTGAGCCTTGATCAGATCAGGGTAGGGAACAGCCTCGCTTTCGTGCCAGATCGCCCCGGCGCGCACCGACAGTGCCGCTTCGGGCAGCATGAAGACACGCGAGGCGATGCTCAGCAACTGCTGGCGGAGATCGTCCGCCGCCCGTTGCACGGCGAGTCCGGCGAGGGTCGTCGAACGGCTGGCCCCGGTCGATCGATCGTACGGAGTAACCCGGGTATCCCCGCCCAGCACGCGCACCTGGTCTAGTGGCAGCGCCAGTTGTTCGGCCACGATCTGGCTGAAGACCGTCCGTGCGCCCTGTCCCACCTCCGTCGAACTTACCAGCAGCGTCACGCCGCCGTCGGCCTCCATTCGCGCCGCTGCCGTCGAGACTGGGTGTGCTCCCGCCGCGAGGAGACCGACGCTCATGCCGCGGCCCGAGATTCCGGCTGGCTTGGGCGTGTCCCAGTCGAGACTCGCGGCCACACGGCGGATGTCCCCCACCAGGTCCGCGTCGAGCGGTTTGCCGCCGGGACGGACGTACTCGCCCCGTTCCAGCAGGTTGCGTTCGCGGATTTGCAGGGCGTCGAGGCCGCAACGGCGGGCGATTTCATCGACTTGCAACTCGCCGCACCACTGTAGGTGGCTGGCGCCGAAGGCGCGGTAGGAGCCCGCGGGCGAGGTGTTGGTGTAGACGCCCCAGGCATCGACCTTGACCGCTTCCCAGCGGTAGGGACCGGGCGCGGCGTCGGCGCCGGTGGCCACGACGCGTGGGCCGTTGTCGGCATAGGCGCCGGTATCGAACCAGGCTCGCACCTCGCGCCCCAGGAGTCGCCCATCGCTGGTCGCAGCCGTGCGGAGCCAAGCCTTCATTCCATGGCGGCGGGTCGTGACCATTGCCTCGTCGACGCTGTTGGCGATCCGCACCGGGCGCCGCGCGACCCGGGCGAGCGCCGATGTGATCGGCTCCATCTTGGTGTACGACTTGCTGCCGAACCCGCCGCCGAGATAGGGCACGACCACGCGCACCGCTCCCACGGGAAGCCCGAAGAGATCGGCCAGTTCGGCCCGGACGAGGAACGGATGCTGACAGGAGGACCAGACCGTGAGGTCGTCATCGCCGGTCCACTGCGCGATCGTGGTGTGCGGTTCCAGCGCATATTGATAGACCGCAGGAAACAGATACTCGCCTTCCACAACGACATCGGCATTGGCGAAAAGATTGGCAGCATCCCCACGAGCAAATGCGTGGTGGTAGCAGATGTTGCCGGGTTCGAGCTTGATCTCGCCAAGTCCATGGAAAAGCCCGGCGCGCAGGTTGACGACATCGTGAAGATGCGGCGCGTCCGCAGCGAGCGCGGCATCGATCGTGACGGCCGCCGGGAGTTCTTCGTACTCGACGTCGATCAGCGTCAGCGCCGCGGCGGCGATGGCCGGATCTTCCGCGGCGATCGCGGCGACCGGTTCCCCCACAAACCGGACCCGATCGGTGGCAATCACCGGTCGGTCCTTCAACGCGTGCCCGTAGTTCGGGGTCGCGGTCGGCAGGTTCGCGCCGGTCATGACCGCAATCACGCCGGAGAGCGCCTCGGCCCGGCTGGCATCGATCGAGCTGATCCGCGCGTGGGCGTACGGACTGCGCAGGACCCGGCCAAACGCCATCCCGGGGACGCGAAGATCGCCAGCGAATTGTGCCGCGCCCGTCACTTTGGCAAGCGCGTCGATCCGCGGCGCGTCATGGCCGACGATCGTGTACTTCCCGATTGAGGAACGGGCACTGGCGGTCACGATTCGTCCTCAACCGCTGCCGCCGGGATGGAGGCCAGCCGTTCGGCCGCGTCTTCGACCGCAGCCAGGATGTTCCAGTACCCGGTGCAGCGGCAAAGATTGCCGCCGAGATAATGCTCGATTTCGGCGCGAGTCGGGCGCGGATTCTCCGCGAGCAGCGCCTTCGTGGTCAGCACGAATCCCGGCGTGCAGAACCCGCACTGGATCGCGGCGCGATCGACAAAGGCTTGCTGGATGGGATGGAGACCGCCCGGACCAGCCAGCCCTTCGATTGTCTCAATGGTGCCGCCGGCCGCTTCGCACGCGAGGGTGCTGCAGGCGCTAACCGGTGCGCCGTTCAGCAGGACGGTACATGCGCCGCAGACCTGGCTGTCGCAGGAGCGTTTGGCGCCGGTGAGACCGAGCCGGTCGCGCAGCAAATCGAGCAGGATCGTGCGCGGCTCGACCGCCAGCGTCACCTGCTGACCGTTGACGGTCGATGTGAGCGTGATCGTCTCGCCGGCGATCTCAGGCAGCATGTCGGCCGCCTTCCATATGGCCAGCGAGTTTCAATGCGCGGGCGATCGCCTTGCTGGCCATCGCTCGCGCCAGTTGCCGCTTGTACGCCTCGGATTCGAATACGTCGGCAACGGTTTCGACTTCATCACGGACCGTCTCGCACGCGGCCGCGATGGTCGCGACACTCACGGGCGCGCCCTCGAGAACACGTGCGGCCGCTGACAGCGTTTGCGGTCGTTCACCCACGCTGCCGGCAACCAGTCTGGCGCGAGCGATCACCCCGTCGGTAATCGCGATCACCGCGGCGATGGCCGCGGTCGGCCGCTCGTGCAGTTTGAATCGCTCGTAGGCGACGCCGGTGCGGGGACCCGGGATCGGTATCGAAACGAGGGTCAGCAACTCGTCGTGTTGGCGGTCGGTGGCCATCAGGCCGGTTGTGAAGTCGGCCATAGCGACCTGGCGCCGGCCAGCCGCCGATGCGAGGGTCAATGTCGCGTCGAGGGCGGTCAAGAGTGTGGCTGGATCGCTATGCGGTTCGGCGAAGCAGAGATTACCGCCGATCGTGCCAGCGACGCGCACCCGGACATTCGCGATCTGTGCCGCCATCGCCGCGAAGGCAGGCAGGTGACGGCGCACCTCCGGCGACCGCTCGATCTCGCGGTGGGTGGTGGTGGCGCCAAAGTGGAGGACGCCGTTGACCGGATCGATGGCGGTCTGCCGCAGCGCCGGGATGCGCTTGATGTCGACCAGGTGCGAAAAACTGGCAAGCCGCTCCTTCATGACGATCAGCAACTCGGTGCCCCCGGCGTAGATGGTCGCCTCCTCTCCCCATGCGGCGAGCATCTGCGAGGCTTCCTCAACGGTCTGCGGCTGATGGAGGGCGAACCGGTCAAGCATTGCCCGGGGCCCCCGTGGATGGCGTCGAAGGCATGCCATCGCCGAAGCCGAGCCGGCCGGCCTGCCGTTTGAGATAGGTCCAGTACGCGCCGAGGTGCTCGTCCCGGTATTTGTCCGGGTAGACGCGATCGGCCATTTCGGCCGTCATCGGCCGCAGGTCGCCGAACGAGCGCGCGATCGCCTGGATGCGGAGCACGCGTTCGAGCGTCAGCGCGGCGTACGTGGCCCAGGGGACGTCGCTGCCGGTGACGATCACGCCATGACCGCGCATCAGGAGCACGCGACGGTTCCCGAGTGCCGCGGCGACGGACGCGCCCTGATCCGGCCGCATGATCAGTTCCGCGGTAGCGTCGAAGGTGGCCAGACCCTCGCGGAAGAGCACCGCATCGTGATTGAGCAACTCCAGTGTGGCGTCGGTGGCGCCGAACGCCGTGGCAAACGGCGCATGGGTGTGGATCACCGCCCCGATATCTGGCCGGGCCTTGTAAATCTCCGTATGCAGCACCTGTTCGAGATGGACGGGACCAGTGCCCGCCACCCGCATCCCATCCGGGTCGAGCAGCAGTACGTCTTGCGGGGTGACCTCTTCCAGACCGAGTCCATTCGGCTTCATCAGGACGTGCCGCCCGTCGCTCGCGCGGGCACTGGCATGACCGAGGGTGTAATCGCCGTGGCCGCCCATCGCCAGGATGCGGCACGACCAGGCGACCTCCTCGCGCAGGAGATTGTCGCGCGCATCGCTGCCATTGACGCTGGCGTCCGGCGCGGTCACCGCCGCTCCGTCGGCGGGTAGCCAGGGTGGGGGAAGCCGAAGATCATTATCACATCCTCGTTGCCCGTATTGGCGACGGCGTGCCAGAGCCCGGCCGGAATGTGGATCGCCTGCCCCAGCTGAAAGGGGACGGGATCGCCTTCTGTACGCAATTCACCGCTCCCCGCCAGGACGTAGGCCACTTCCTCGACCTCGTGGGCGACCATGCCGGTCGCCGTTCCTGGCGTGAACACCGAGAAGCCGAGCGAACTGGTGATGGCCGGGACACTCTCGGCGGTGAGCACCATGCGGCTCCAACTTCCATTGGGAAGCGGAATCGGCGCGATATCGTCTCGACTGACGACGGTGATGGCGGTGACGTCTACAGCTCCCATTTCCCGTCCTTGACGATGTACTTGCCGGTGTCCTCGATCAAGAGCGATGCGTTGAGGCAGTTGCCATCGAGGTGGAGGGTGCTGACATTCTGTCCTCCCGGATAGGCGTTGTGATTGTCGCCCAGGGCGAAGTGCACGGTGCCGAGCAACCCCTTCTCGGACGGCGAACCGGTGGGGGACTTCTCACTGGTGCCAAAGGCGAACTCGCCGATGACGTCGGAGCCGGGCACACCATCGATCACCTTCTTGAGGCGCTCCGCTTCCTCGCCGCCGGTGATCTCGACCACGCGGCCGTTGCGAACCTTCCAGGTGATTGGATGCGGCGTCTGGCCGGGCAGGCCGATGCCGAGCATGATGCCGTCGACAACGATCGTTCCCTCGGTGCGGTCCTCGACCGCGGCGAAGGCGACTTCCGACCAGAGCGGTACTGGGCCCATCATCTGGCCCCGCTTCTTGATCGGCGTAACTTCCAGCGCGGGCCGGCCCTCGATGGAGACCCGGACGTCGGTCCCCGCCGGTGAGGTGACCCGGCACCACTTCGCGCCTTCCAGCGCGGCGATGGCGGCGCGGGCGCGGTCGGTGGCATCGCGAATGTCGGCCTCGGTCAGATCCCAGGACCCAATCCCTTCCTCGACCGAGGCGATCTTGGCATTGTTGTCGCACGACTCGCGCACCGCTGACACGTGGGCGAAGCGGTTGGCCCACTCCAGGTTGGTAATGATGATGATCTCGTCCGACTTGGTCATCGCCTCGTGCAGGTTGCGCGGCGGCGCCATGGGGAATCGGGTATCGGCAACCGCGCGCCGTACCTGGTGTTCATTGTTGGCGATGACCGGGAAGCCGCCGCGCTCGACGACCACCTGTGCGAGGGCATTCGCCTCGTCGAGGTGAGCGTCGTCGGTGATGATCGTCACCACATCGTCCGCTTCCACCGACATGCACACGGCGGCTACCAGTTCCGCATCCCGTCGCAGACCCGCGCTCAATTCAGCCATGCTGTCAATCCTCCGTCGCGACCCGAAGTCAACTCGCCAACACCGATTTCACACGGCAACTGCCGCGGTCTGGAACGCGGGCAGGACATCCCGCGCGAGACGCTCGACCTGACCGAACTGGTCGAGAGAGCCAAAGCGACAAATGAAGTAATCGACGCCGGCATCGGCAAAGGTCTGCATCCAGGCGGCGACATCATCCGGGGTGCCGACAGGCCCCCACTCGCCGAGGTCCATGGCCTTGCTCAGTTCCGGATAGTACTGGCTGATGTAGGCATCGATTCCCGCCTGCGCTTCTTCTCGGCTGTCGGCGATGTTCATGGTCACCTGGTAGGACATCGCGAATTCAGCGCGTGAGCGGCCCGCGTCGGCGATCGCGATTTCGATCTGGTCGAGTTGGGCGCGAAACTCTTCCGGATGGCGAGCGCGGCAGCAGGTCATCCAGCCATCGCCGTAGGTCGCGATGCGCCGCGCGGCGCGGCTGACCACGCGCTGGGTGCTGTCCTCCTGTTTTGTGCCGACCGTCAATCTGGGGTTGCTCACCACCCAGATCGGCGGCGGGGTCTGCACCGGCAGCAGGGGCGCCATTTCGGTCCCCGAATAGAAGGCGACATCGTCAAAGGCGTAATGAGCGCCGTGAAAGTTGGTGTGGCCGGTGGTCCATACCTCGCGCAGAACCGCCAGTCCCTCTTCGAAGATTTTCGCGCGCTGGTCGAAATCGAGTCCAACGGCCGCGTATTCGCGGCGGACGCCTTCCTCCGGGTTGCCCATGCCGGTACCGAAAATGGTGCGCCCCTGCGAGAGTTGATCGAGCGTGGCCCACTCCAGCGCGAGGTACAGCGGATGCCGGGTTCCCGAGACCATGCAGGCTGTACCGAGTTTGACCTGGTTCGTCCGTTGCGAAATCGCGCTGAGGAGATTGATCGGTTCCCAGCGTGGTTTGGAGAAGAGACTGTCCCCCACCCAGACCGAGTCAAACCCGAGGTCTTCAACTCGCTCCGCCAGCGCGAGCAGATCCTGGAGCGAGTAATCCGGCGCGATCAACGGCTCCCGGTTGTTGAGATTGACGCCAAACTGAACCGGCTTCCGAGTCATGTACCATTTTCCTTTGTTGGTGGCGGTTTCACGGCCTGCCTTCCATTTTCCGCTCCCTTGGCGCCAAGGTTCCGGTTGTGCGTGTTGCTCCCCTCGATGGCGCGTTGGGGGACGTGGATGTGCTCGCGGAGGAGACGCGCCGCGTCTTCCGCGTCACCGGCGCGCACCGCGCCCAGAATCGCCTGGTGCTCCTCGATCGATCGTTCCAGGCCGCCGCGGAGCCCAAGTGACGACGAAACGTGCCGGCTCATCTGATCGAGCAGGGGAAAGTACATGCTTGCCAGGTATTCATTGCGCGAGCGGTGCACGAACAGCGCGTGGAACGCGCGATTGGCGGCAAAGAAGGCGTCGGCATCGCCCGCTCCGGCGGAACGGCGCATGGTGTCCTGCAGTGTCTCCAACTCCTCGAGATCGGCGGCGCTGAGATGGGGAAGGGCGAGTTTGATGGCCAGGTCTTCCAGCGCCTCGCGGACCCGGTAGGCGTCGAGAAACTGCTGGGGAGAGAAGGTGCTGACACAGGCGCCCTGGCGGGGTCGCAGCGTGACTAATCCCTCGGCGGCAAGCCGGCGGAGTGCCTCCCGCACGGGAACGCGACTGACATTGAGTTGCTGGGCTAGGGTCTGCTCGGGTAGTGGCGCACCAGGGGGATAGGCATCCGCGAGGATTTCTTGGCGGAGGTAGTCATAAACCTGCTCCGCGAGGGTGGCGCGGTTGAGGGCGGGCACCGGCATGGCGATCGATTCGGTTAGCGCGGCGTCCGCCACCAACGATTCCTCGATCCAGGTTCATGACCTTCCAGATACGCTTCAGTATACGGTATACGATTCCAGCGGCAAGTCCCGGGTTCCTTTCAGGAGCCTGGGGCTTGCCGCGATCGTCCGGACTCATCCGCGGGTGGCGCCCAACGACAGATTTTGGCTCAGGCCTTGAGGATGACCTTTTCGCAGTTCTCGAGTTTGTTCTGGAAGATCTCGTAGCCATGTGCCGCCTGCTCAAGGGGCAATGTGTGCGTGATGATGAACGTGGGGTCGATCTCACCATTCTGGATGCGTTCGAGCAGCGGCCGCATGTAGCGTTGGACGTGGGTCTGCCCGGTCTTGATCGTCACTGAACGATTCATGACCGAGCCCATGGGGAATGTATCAACGAAACCGCCGTACACCCCGATGACGGACACCGTGCCACCGTTCCGGCAGGCCATGATCGCTTCCCGCAGGGCGATCGGACGGTCGGTTTCGATGCGGGCGGCCTGCTTCGCCCGATCAACGGCGTACATCGGCCCGTGCCCATGTGATTCCATGCCGACGGCATCGATGCAGGCGTCCGGACCGCGTCCGCCCGTCATTTCTTTCAATGCCTCGAGCACGTCCGTCTCTTCGTAGTTGATCGTCTCGGCTCCTGCCCGATCACGCGCCATCGCCAGCCGGTAGGGGAAGCGGTCGATCGCAATCACCCGTTCCGCCCCAAGCAGGAAGGCACTCACGATGGCGAACTGTCCGACGGGACCGCAGCCCCAGACGGCGATGGTATCGCCCGGCTGGATGTCACACATTTCGGCACCCATGTAGCCGGTGGGGAGGATGTCGGAGAGAAAGAGCACTTGCTCGTCGGCGAGTCCGTCGGGCACTTTCAATGGCCCGACGTCGGCAAAGGGTACCCGGACGAACTCGGCCTGGCCGCCGGCATAACCACCGGTCAGGTGGGAGTAACCGAACACACCCGCTCCCGCGTGTCCCCACATTTTCTCCGCCATAGGCG
>JAXLWU010000018.1:0-103866 GCA_046328335.1 Thermomicrobiales bacterium | reverse complement strand
GAGACCAGCAGGCCCGCGGCGGCGGCATACGACCGGCCGGCTGTCAGCCAGCGTGCAACCAAATGTGGATTCCGGGAGTGAAGCGAACGCCCGGGTTCCTCTTCCCGCATCGATCCTTCCCTGGCGTCGACCGTGGCGGCGACGCGGCGTCGGCGCGGGCGGGGCGCCGCGTGCGCGATTCTACACGGTTGGAAATGAGAACGGAGCAGGCTCGACCACGCGGGACGCGTGGGACGGCCTGTTGCGTTCGCCCATTACATCTCACAGCGCGCGGGGCGGCGGTTTGGTGTTGCGAATGGGCGCCACGCGGCGCATGGGGAAGGAAACCAGATTGGACTCGGTCAACGTTATAGAGAGTAGTGCCATGCGGACGCGTCGGTTCCGCGGCGATCCAGTGGGCGTACCAACGCAGCCGGCGGACCGGACGCGTGTTTCGAGGAGGGATGGATGATTCGACGTACGACGCTGGCGATTGCGCTGGCAACGCTGCTTCTTGGCGGCGGCGCGATCGTGACACATGCCCAGCAGAACGGACTCGTGATCGAAAACAACGGCGTTGACAACACGAATAGCGCCGCAGGAGCCGATAACGTCCGCATTTCGCGCGCTCCCGGCAACTCTCAGTCCAATAACGGCGGCGGAGCCAATAACGAGGAACGCCACGTTGTGCGCCAATCGAAGGACCGCGACCGCAGCGACAAGGGATCGCGAAAGGGCGGCGACGCGGCGCCAGCGGACGCGGTGCCAACGGAAGGAAATCTGGAGGCGTATTCCGGCGACGGTTACACCGAGCCGGCGGCGCCACAGGAGATCGCCGAGCCCCAGGCTCAGGACGTGGCGCCAATCAAGTTGCCGAATACCGGCGCGGGACCGATGTCGATACCCTGGGCGGCGCTGGCCGCGATGGCGGCGGGAGCGAGCAGCCTCCTCGCCACCCGGAGATTCCGTCTTCGCCAATAGACCCACTCATTTGCGAGCGAATGTCCTGGAGCCGGCGAATCAGCCGGCTCCTTTCTGTTGCCCCGCGAACTCCACGGTGGGACATGGTGCGAAAAGAAGCAGGACGTTCCACAGGGTGCCGGTTATTTCGGCCCTTGACACCAAAAGTCGCACTTTCTAGAATCGGAATTCGTGCGAGATTTGCACAAAATAGAGAGATTTCAGTAGGTTTTACGATGCTTCTGCCGCAATTCTCTCGACGGATACCCTCATCTTACCGCGCCATCGAAGACCGTATTCCTCCGCTGCTGGTTGCACGGGCCGCGTAGTGCCCGGGCAGCGAGTCGACCGGCCGAAACAGATCAGATTCGGCACGCGGGGGAGTGCCCTGGCGCTGGCGCAGACCTCGCTGGTGATCGCGCGTTGGCAAGCCGCACACCATGATGTCGCGGCCGAAGTTGTCACGATCCGCACTGAAGGGGATATCGACAAGACGTCACCACTCACCGAAATCGGTGGCCGGGGTGTCTTTACCAACGCGCTCGAGGACGCCATCATTCAAGGCCAGATCGACGCCGCCGTCCACTCCGCCAAAGACCTGCCAAGTTCCCTGAAGCCTGAGGCGCCGATCGTTGCCATCCTCGCGCGTGAGGATCCGCGCGACGCGCTGGTATCACGTCACAACCTGCCGTTGTCCGATTTGCCGCCTTCTCCCGTCATCGGCACCTCTTCCCAGCGACGCGCGATGCAAGTGCGGGGGATGAGGCCGGACGCAATAGTGGTGAATCTTCGCGGCAACATCGACACCCGTTTGCGTAAGGCATCCGAAAGTGGGCTTGACGGTATCGTGCTCGCCGCCGCCGGAATGCATCGCCTGGGCCGCGAAGCCGAGATCGCTCAGTACTTTACGGTGGAAGAAATGGTGCCGGCTCCCGCGCAGGGAGCGCTTGCGGTGCAAGCGGCGAGTGGTTCGGCCACGGCGGACTTGCTGCGCGATCTGGACGATTCGCTTATCTCACGGCCCGTGCGGATCGAGCGCGCGTTTCTGGCCGCTCTTGGTGCGGGTTGCACCGTTCCAGTCGGCGCTCTGGCGCGCATCGTCGACGGACGCGTCCGGTTCCTGGCAACCTTGGGTGACGCTCGGGCAAGTCGATCAACCCGTATCGACGAGTGGCTCGATCGCCACGATGAATCCGGACATGCCGCGGCCATCGCCACTCGGTTGCTCCTGGAAATGGAAGGTGGGGCAACCTCTGTCTGGCAGGGGTGGGCCGCCAATGAACGTTGTTTGCATGGAGCACGCGTCGTGGTCACCCGGCCGCGTAAGCAGGCGGAAACGCTCCTGACCGCATTGCAGCAGCGCGGCGCCGAAGCAATCGCGTTTCCTACGACCCGGATTGTTCTCGACGGAAACAACAGGCCATTGCAGGATGCGTTGATGTCCGCTGTGCGAGGCGAGTTTACGTGGCTTGTTCTCACGAGTGTGAATGCCGTCGAGGCAATCGCGGCGGGGCTGGCATCGCTAGGGATCGACTTCGCGCGGTTGGCGAACCTCAAGGTCGCGGCTGTCGGCAATGCGACCGCGGCGGAAGCGCAACGACGCGGCTTGGCCGTGGCGGTCGTGCCTCCAACATCAAACGCCGAATCTCTAGCCCGGGCCCTGCAGAGCCGCCTACGCACCGGCGACCGGGTGCTCTACCCGCGGTCGGCGATCGGCCGGGAGACACTGAGCGACCGTCTCCGATCGTACGGCGTCGAAATCATGGCGGTGCTTGCGTACGAAATTGTGACGGAACCCGAAATCGACTCCGACATCCAGTCTCGACTGGACCGCGGTGAATACGACATTGCCGTCTTTGCCTCGCCGTCGAGTATTTGGGCCTATACCCAACTGGTGGATGGAAACCCGGGGTTGTTTCGCAACGTCACTGCCGTCTGCGTGGGCGAGGTCACGGCCAACGAAGCGGACTTGGTCGGTTTTCATCAGGTTGTCGTGGCCGATGATCCATCTTCTGAGCGTGTAGTGGCCGCCGTCGCCGCTTCCTGGCGCGAGCGGTCTAGTCAGAATGCTATGGCTCGCGCTCCGATCGAGGGCGAGAGCCTGGTAGGGAGCGCGGGCTGATGGGAATGGAGTTTGCTTCGGGAACCTCGGACATCCTGAGTGGAATTCGGCGGACGCGCCGGCTGCGGCGTACGGCCGCGATCCGAGGGCTGGTGCGCGAGACTAGTCTGGCCGCAGAGGATTTCATTCTACCGCTCTTCATCACCCACGGGACCGGAATCCGACATGAGATTGGCTCGATGCCCGGTCAGTACCAGCTCTCGGTCGACCAGTTGCCACGGGAGATCGATGAACTCTCGGAACTCGGGATTGGCGCCGTGCTCCTGTTTGGAATCCCTGAAGAGAAGGACCGTGAGGCGAGTGGGGCCTATGCCGAGAATGGCGTGGTGCAACAGGCACTCCGGGCCATCAAGCGATTGAATCCAGACGTGGTGACCATCGCGGACACCTGTGGCTGTGAATACACCGACCACGGGCACTGCGGCATTCTCGATGGATGCGACGTCGACAACGACCGCACCGTCGCCCTGCTGGCGCGGATCGCGCTCAGCCAAGCTGCGGCCGGCGCGGACATTGTCGCGCCTTCGGACATGATGGATGGCCGCATAGTGGCCATTCGTCAGGCACTCGACCAGGCGGGATTCATCAATACGCCGATCATGTCGTACGCGGTGAAGTACGCCTCCGCGTTTTACGGTCCGTTCCGCGAGGCCGCCGCCAGTATGCCGGCGTTCGGCGATCGCCGTTCCCATCAGATGGATCCTGGCAACGCGCGTGAGGCCATGACCGAGATCGCGATCGATCTCGACGAAGGGGCAGACATCGTCATCGTCAAGCCGGCGTTAGCCTATCTCGATGTGATCCGCATGGCGCGGGACACGTTCGATGTGCCTTTGATCGCGTACAACGTGTCGGGCGAGTACGCCATGATCAAGGCCGCGGCCCGACTCGGCTGGATCGACGAACGGCGTGTCGCCCTGGAGACGTTGACCGCGATCAAGCGTGCCGGAGCGGGACGAATCATTACCTACCACGCCAAGGATGCGGTCCGGTGGCTGCGAGAAGGACAGGAGGTCGTCCGTCGCCCGGTCGACATGTTGAGCGAGTGGGGCGCGTGAATCCCTGATCCCGTTCTCAGCCGCAAGAGGTAGATTTCGCCATGGATAGCCGATTCCAGACCATTCCCGGCAAGCGTCAGATCGTGAAGTTCACCTTCTTCAAGACCGCGCCTGAGTGGCGCCGACTCGATGGCCACACTCGAGATCAGCACATCGCCGAGTTTGCCGAGATCGTCGAGGCATGGGGTGAGCGGAACCTCATCCGCACCTACTCGACGGTTGGAACCCGTGGTGATACCGATTTCATGATCTGGCAGGTCAGTTACGATCTCGCCGATATCCAGCAGATGGCCGGCGAACTGCTTGGCTCTCGCATGGGAGGATATCTCTCGACGCCGTACTCGTATCTTTCGATGACCAAGCATTCCGCGTATGTCGAGAAATATGCGGGCCCAGGTCAGGACCGCGCCACGAGACTCTCGTTGGCCCCGGGTTCGCACAAGTACCTGTTCGTCTATCCCCTGACCAAGATGCGGGAGTGGTATGGCCTACCGGCGGACGAACGGCAGTCGATCATGAATCAGCACATTGCCATCGGCGCAACGTACCCCTCGGTCAAGATCAACACGACATACTCCTTCGGTCTCGACGACCAGGAGTTTGTTCTCGCCTTTGAAACTGACGAGCCGGGAGATTTCCTCGATCTGGTCCAGGATCTCCGTAGTTCGGTATCCAGCGCCTACACCCTCAGTGATGTGCCGATTTTCACCTGCGTTACCGCTCCCGCTGCCGGCATGCTTCAGGCGCTGGCGATCAGCCGCGCGGTTGCGTTGGCGTAAGGAATGACGACGGTCACGACAGCGACGAGCGGAACACGTCCCCGCGCAACCATGGCAGGGCGCGAACGATTTCTCGCGGCGGTTCGTTTGCAGCCCGTCGATACCACCCCGGTCTGGTTCATGCGCCAGGCCGGCCGCTCGTTGCCGGAATACCGCGCCCTGCGGGAGCGATATGACTTCATGACCGTGGCGACCACGCCTGAACTCGCTGCCCTGGCGACGATGATGCCCGTGGCGCGGCTAGGGGTCGACGGCGCGGTGTTGTTCGCCGATATCATGTTGCCCCTCGCATCTCTGGGCGTTCCTTTCGAGATTCGGCCAGGGGTTGGTCCCGTCATCCCCGAACCGATTCGTTCGTTGCAGGATGTGCAACGTCTCGCTTCGGCGCCAGCGGTGGAAGCGACCCCGTACGTGTTTTCCGCATTGCGGATGCTTAGAGAAGAACTGGGCCAGCAAGCGGCGCTTCTGGGATTCGCCGGAGCGCCGTTCACGCTTGCGTGTTATCTGATCGAAGGGCGACCGGCACGCGAGTTTCCACGCGCCAAAGCGCTCATGTATGGCGAGCCGGAAACGTGGCACGCCCTGATGACCGCGCTCACTGAGGTCACGATCGACTATTTGACGGAGCAGGTTCGGGCGGGCGCCGACGCGGTGCAACTCTTCGATTCCTGGCTGGGACTGCTCGACCCCGTGACCTATGCGGACCGTGTTTTGCCATACACGCGACGAATCTTCGCGGCCATTGCGCCAATGACCCCGTCGATTCATTTCAGCACGGGCACGGTACCTCTGTTGCGACAGATTGGGACGAGTGGCTGCACCGCGGTGAGCGTCGACTGGCGGCTTCCTATCGACGAGGCATGGCGACTTCTCGGTCCCGACATCGGTATCCAGGGTAATCTCGATCCTGCTCTGTTGCTTGCTCCCTGGGCAGCCGTGGAACTGGCAACGCGAGACATCATGGGGCGCATCAAGGGCCGGCCCGGCCATATCTTCAACCTGGGCCACGGCATCATTCCCCAGACTAATCCTGATACACTCGCTCAGGTAGTGCGGCTTGTGCACGAATTGGGTCAAGTGAACGAGTAGGAGATCACAGCGCCATGTCCGAAGGGCAGAGCGAGGGCGCAGACCTGCAGTGGCGGTCACTTTTGGAGCAGGTCGCGAACGGGCAGACGGTGGAGATTCAATGCGCGGACGAAGGCATTGCGGAGCGGCGAGCGACGCAAGCGAGCCGGCGCGCGACCAAGGCGGGGATGAACATTCAGGTTAGCCGCGCAGGCAACATCGTGCGGCTCTCGCCGCCTCATCCTGAAGCGGAAACTCCCTCGAAAAAGGCGGAGCGGCAACAGGCGAAAGCCGAACGACAGGCCAAGCGCGAGAAACTCCGGAAATCATCGCGCGCGGGCCGGCCTGGGCGGGGGACGTAGACCCCGCGAAACTCGTTCGGTGCAGTTCAACGCCGTTCTCTCCAATTCGATTGCACGATCGCTCGACGCGGCTCGTAGGTTCCGACCCTCCCGCGGCGATCATGCGCTTCCCGCGGGAAGCGCCGTTCTCAGTTCAGGGGAGCGGTACGCTCCCCTCGGTGGTCTATCTCACTTTGGCCGCACCTCGACGTACGCTCGAGACAGTATCATCGGGTATCAGCGCCAACAATTCACTCAGGACCAAGGAGCGGACTTAACAGACCATGGTATTGCCACTGCTCTATGGCCTGGGCGCCAAGGACTTTGTTGAACCCAAGGGGTTCGTTCTTCTCAAGTGCCAGAAGTGCAATATCTCCGGCCCTTTTCTGGTGATGGATACCAAGCGCAAGGTCACACTCTACTCGTTGCCGACTCTGTCCGTTCGTGAGCAGATGGTGATCGAATGCCGCGCCTGCGCGCAGCGGTTTGCCGTTCCGCCGGAAATGCGGGAGACGTTTCTCTCCCAACTCCTGTCGGAAGACGAGATGATGGCGCGCCTCCGCCACATTGGAATGACAGCCGTGGCGCCAAGCAAAGAGCGCACGTACTACCAGATCCTGCAAGTCGATCCGGCCGCGGACCCCGAAGTCATCGAAGCGGCGTTTCGCCGGTTGGCGATGAAGTACCACCCGGACACCTCGACGGATCCTGACGCTTCGAATCGCATGCGCGAGATCATCGAAGCCAGAGAATGCCTGAGCGATCAGCAGCGTCGGCTCAGTTACGATCGCTCGATCGGCATCGCGCGGCGCCCGCCAGGACTTCGCGCCGAGGACATCTGACCCGTCCTGAATGCCGCCGCATCTCAGGGTTTCTTGTCCTTGTCTCGGTCGCGGCGCCGGTTTCGGTCGCCTTTGTTCCCATCGTTGTTGCGGTCGCCCTTGTCCGGTTCCGCCGTCGGCTCCGGTTCCGTGTCAGGGGCGGGAGTCGGTACCGCCGTCGGTTCCTCCGCGACAGGCTCCGCGGTGGGGACGGCTGTTGGCTCCTCCCCAGGCGGAGGTGTTTCCTCTGCCGCGGGCGGCGTTTCCTCCGCCGGAGGAGGCGTTTCCTCGGCCGCCGGTGGCGTCTCTGCTGGAGGCGTTCCTTCATCTGTAGGCGGCGGGGTGGTCTCTTCCACGGAAGGCGGCGTTGCTTCTTCTGCCGGCGGTGTCACTTCTTCCGCGGGAGGCGTTTGTTCCTCCGCCGGGGGCGTCTCGGCGGCGGGTGGCTCCGCTGGGGTTTCAGTTGGTGGCGCCTCTTCCACGACCTCGCGAGTCGGCTCCGTAATCACGATTGGCGGCGGTGCTGCAGAACTCGGCGGTACGGGTGTCTCAGCGGCCGTTGGTGTCCGCTCCCGCGTGGGCAGAGGCGTCCGCTGCAACAGCACCGGTTCTTCATCACTGGAAAACAGACTGTCTCGCAAGGAGACCAGCCCGGTGCATGCCCCTTGCTGGACACAATCCACCTGAAACTCCATGAGTTTCGCGGCGGTATTCAATCGCAATGTCGCGGTGGTGGTGATATCGAGCACAGCAGCGATTGGACCGACGCGCGAGTACAGGCGAAAGCCTTCACTCGAGTTCGATTCATCCCCCGTGGGCCGATGCGTCGCAAAGACGGCGGAGGCATCCCCGAACCGCGGGGCATCCGTCGCCTCCTTGTAGGTATCGTCGGATGCCGCGCTGGCGCGGACACGAGCGACCTGGTCAGACAACCACGCATCCGCCTCCGCGTCGCCTGGAAAGGCGAAGAGTGACGACATCATGAACACCTGCGCCGTTTCAGGCTCAGTCGGGGCTTGTGTTGCCGGTTCTGGAGTCGACGGTGCAACGACGACTGGGGTTGTGGATTCGCCTTCAACTGAGATGACAGACGTGGGTTCCGCGGCAGGTGTCGTCTTGCTCGCCCTGGCTCGTTGCCGCGTTCCCTGACTCTCGACAGAACCCGCCGTGGTCGAGGCAAACGCATCAACAGTTCCCGTGAAGAGTTCGACTCGGCTGGCGGCGGTCGCCTCCTCTTCGTTGTACAGCGGGGTGAGGGTGGCAGCCCGCACATCGTAGAGATCGCGGCGGACAATCTTGCCCTTGGCCGGTTGCGGATCGAGCCGTAACACCATGGTCCCGAGCGAGGTGGTCTGTCGTTGAGCAACAACCGCGGCACGCTCGGCAACCCGTTGCCCGACCGATTGGACCAGCACCAGATCGGGTTCCTTGTTGCGGAGGTCCGCGAAGACGATCACGGCCAGCATCGTTTCGACGCGGAATGTGAGCCGCGCTGCCCGGTACTCCGTGCCCGTGTCGGGCGTCTTGCCGGACAAGAGCGTCAACGAGGATTGGTCACCAATACTCGTCTCGGTCGCGGCCGCTTCGCTGTCGACAAGTGCGCCAAACGCCGCTTCGGCATCGGATCGGGTGGCGTACTCCACAACGAACGAAGACGACTGCGCGGAGAAGAGACCGGGATTGTCGGGATCTGGGGCGGCCAGCCGGCTTTCGTAGCGTTGCAGCCACCCGGCTTCTGCAAGCGCGCGTTCGGTCTTGCCTTGATCTTCGGCGTCACCATTGGTGATCGCGCGTTGCGCCTCCTCGGGAAGCGTGTAGAAACGACCATCGAGGAAGCCCAGGCCTGGAATTGCCCCGTCGAAATCGACGGGATAGGGAACGACTCTGGCGATATCGAGCAGTGGGCCGGGCTGGCGCGGAGCGCGATCCGCGGCGCCATCGGGTACGGTGAATGTACCAATCGCCAGTCCGGAGATGGTCAGGGTGTACTCACCCGGCGCCAGCGCTTGCGGCACTTCGGCGCGGAACTTTCCTTTTTCATCAACATCGTCGGTGAAGGTGACAGGTGTGCCACTTGCAACGCTAAACTCGAGCGTAGGCACGCCGAGGTCGGACTTCCCGGAGATTGTTGGCGTTGCGCTGTTCGCCGCCGGTGAGTTCGCCGCGTCAATGGTCTGGCCATCAACCTCTACCGCGCTGATTCCCGCGGGGAGTTGTTGAGAAGGGATTGCGCGGACCAACGGCGAGGCCAGGAAAAGCAGCACTAAGACGACAACCGCCAGTCGACCGATCGGCACCGGTTTCGCTCTCCTTCCCCGCGGGCTTGTTTTGGACTCCTTCGCCGTGAAGGAATTGCCTGCACTTGAAACGGATTGGCGGGGAGGTCCGTTCCGGATACGTCGCTACGCGCGCAAGATGAAGCGGGGAATTCCCGTTTCCGGATCACGATCACGCTCGAGATCCGTCCCGACCTGCACTAGCGAGGCCTCGACCGCACGCGAGACGGCCGTGCAGGCGTCGTTGACGGCGGCGGCCCATTCGGGGGTGAGCCGATTCGCTGCCACTTCCTCATTGAACTCATCGCGGTCGAGTTCGGTCGCCGTACCGTCCGGTTCGATCCAGAGATCGAGTTCGAGATCGAGATCGCGGTAATAGTTCTGCCGCAATTCGATCAACGGCCGCGAGAAATTGACATAGTATCCTACGGTTTGATCTTCGCTGGTGGTAAATCGCAGCAGCGAAAACCAGCGATCCGGGAAGAACCACTGCTCTGCCCCGGTGCGAAAGAGGCGAGCCACGCCGTCCGGAGTTCTGACTTCTACTTCGCGGGCGCGGTAGAAATCAAACCGGTGGTGAAGCAGCCGGCGCGGTCCTTCCGGTGAGGGGGCGACAATCCAGCCGCCAGCCACCTGGTACTCCCAGCACGCACCCCGGAGTTTCTCCTTGCGGTAGAAGATCCGCGGCGCCACGATGCTCAGTTCTCCCCCGGCAACGGGCATTGGCTCGGAACGCCAATCCGGCGCGGGTATCGGCCAGGAGTAGGCGCGATTTTCTCGGCAACCACGAGTCGGGTTGTAGGCAGCGCGGACTGATCCGCCGACACGATCCGCGCGCCGAGTTTCCCCGCGGCCTGTCGCCCCGCGCGCAATTCATCCGTAATCTCGATGCCTTTCGGCATCAGTGCCGATCCGCCAATGCGAAGGAGAGGTACGACATACTCCAGCAACACGGGAAGTGACGCGACGGCGCGGGCCGTGGCCAGATCAAACCTTCCGCGATAACGCTGGTCTTGTCCCAGTGTTTCGGCGCGTCCATGCAATGCTCGGACTTCGGTCAATTCGAGATGGTCGATGGCGGCGGTGAGAAACGCGACCTTCTTCGCCGTTGCATCGACCAAAGTCACGTTCAGGTCCGGACGAGCGATCTTCAGCACCAGGCCCGGGAAGCCCGCGCCCGAACCAATGTCGATCAGCGATACGCCAGATTTGGCCCGCTCGGTTCGATCCAGAAACTGGTCCAGCGTCGGAATCATCGCGAGCGCGTCAAGGATGAGGACACGGTCGATCGCATCGGCATCGCGCATGGCGGTGAGATTCAGGCGTGCATTCCATTCGAGGAGCAGGTTCCGGTAGCGATCAAACCGAGCGATCGCTCCCTCGTCGAGCGGCACGTCGATCGATTGCGCTGCTGATGACAGCCCAGGCCAGGACGCGAGTTCGACCACGTCCGCGCCAGATTCGAGGTTGTGTTGCGCGGCCGCACCGCGCAGAGCGACGGTTGGACCTGTCACGTGCGCCTCAACGGTACAAGTCGCCAGCCGGGCGGGCGGCCGATCGGCGACTCCTCGGGATGGGGCAGTCTACCCGACGAGGTTGCTCGCGACGAATCGAGATGTGCCGCGATTTGTGCCTTGGGCAAGGAGTTCTCGTGCCGACTTTGCCACATCGAGCGCGGTTAGATGCGCCATTTCACGGAGCCGTGCCTGTGACGCCTGCTCGAACACCCGATCCGGGATCGCGAGCACTCGGACCGGGATCTGCAATCCGTGCTGTTCGAGGAGTTCGAGCACTGCCGAGCCAAAGCCGCCAGCGCGGACATTTTCTTCGATCGTCACTATGGCGCCACAGCGCGTGGCGGTCTCCAGGATCAGCGCTTCGTCGAGCGGCTTCACGAAACGCGCGTTCACCACCGCGGCGGCAATACCTTCCTGCGCCAATTGCGCGGCCGCGCGTTCGGCCGGCAGGACCATCGCGCCCACGGCCAGGATTCCGACATCCTGACCCTCGCGCAACAGTTCGCCCCGCCCCAGAGGAAGCGCGTGCAGCGGATCGTTCATTGCCACGCCGATCCCCGATCCGCGCGGGTATCGAACAGCGGCCGGGCCGTCGATCGTTTCGAGGGCCGTGAAGAGCATGTGCCGCAGTTCGTTCTCGTCTTTTGGCGCCATGATCGTCATGTTCGGCAGACAGCGCAGATACGAAAGGTCGAACACACCGTGATGGGTGCGGCCATCATCGCCAGCAAAGCCAGCGCGATCGATGGCGAACAGTACGGGCAGCCGCTGCAGACAGACGTCATGGATGATCTGGTCATAGGCCCGCTGCAGAAAGGTCGAATAGATCCCGACCACGGGCCGCATGCCTGCCGCCGCGAGTCCGGCGGCGAATGTCACCGCGTGCTGCTCGGCGATGCCAACGTCGAAGAAGCGGTCGGGGAATGCGGTCTGGAACTTGGCGAGTGACGTTCCTGTCGGCATCGCGGCAGTAATGGCCACAATACGTGGGTCCGTGCGCGCCAATTCGACAACGGTCTGAGCAAAGACGTCCTGGTACTTCGGCGGTGACGGAGGAGCGCCCGGTTTGGATGGCGGGGAGACGGCATGGCCTCGCTCCCGGTCGCCGGCCGCGCCAGCAAAGCCGCGGCCCTTCTCGGTCACGACGTGAAGGAAGACTGGTCCCTGCACCTGTCGGGCTTGGCGCAAGGCATCGACCAGCGCCCGTGTATCGTGGCCATCGACGGGGCCGAGATAGGTGAATCCAAGTTCCTCCCAGATCATTGAGTGGTAGAGAAATTCCTTGAGCGAGTCCTTCCAGCGCTTGCCCAATTCGACCAGGAGATCACCCTGGGGTAAGCGCTCGGTGATCCTCGTCAACTCATCCTTGGCGCGATGATAGCGGGGGTCGGTGCGCACGCGGTCGAGGTACTGGGACAGAGCCCCCACATTCGGGGCAATCGACATTTCGTTGTCATTCAGGATGACGAGGAGCGGCAACTCGAGGCTGCCGGCGTTGTTGAGCGCTTCAAAGGCCATCCCGCCCGTGAGCGCCCCGTCGCCAATGACGGCAATGACGTGCCGGTCTCCCTGGTTCGTCTGCGAGAACGCGACGGCCATTCCGAGCGCGGCGGAGATCGAGGTCGAAGCGTGACCCGCGCCGAAGGCGTCGTGTTCGCTCTCGTCACGAGAGAGAAACCCGGAGAGACCACCTTCCTGGCGACAGCTATCGAACCGGTCCCGCCGTCCGGTCAGCAACTTGTGGGCATACGCCTGGTGACCAACGTCCCAGACGATGCGGTCATCGGGAGAATCGAAAACCCAATGCAGCGCAACGGCCAATTCGATGGCCCCGAGTGAGGCGCCGAGGTGACCACCGTTCTTCGTGACGATATCGATCAATTCCTGGCGAATTTCCGCGGCCAACGCGGGGAGTTTGCCAAGTGGTACGCGCTTGAGATCATTGGGGCCCGCAATGGAGTCGAGCAGCGGGGTGGCTCGCTCCTCCGCGCCCGTTGCGGAGTCGCTGGATGACGGCATGAACATGGTCTCCTTCGGCCCGCCGTCGCGGCGCTGGCCGCCGTGTGCACTCACTGAAGGCATGTATAACACAGCCTTTCGGCCGGTCCTCGTGTCTTCGCCACTTTCGCGACTGCCTGATTCGTGCCACGATTCCTGAGAGGAACGAACGGCGCGATTGTTGTGTTCCGCGCTGACGGATGCGATTTCGAGGGGATGAACGATGTTGATCCTGAACCGGAGCCAGGTACGGGAGTTAGTCCCGATGCCCGAAGCAATCGAACTGATGAAGACCGCGTTCTCCGAGTTGTCGGCGGGGCGAACCGTGTCGCCGTTGCGGACGGTCATCTCGCTTCCCGACCGGGCCGGGGACGCGCTCTTCATGCCCGCCTTCGTACCGGCGATGGATGCGCTTGGATTGAAGACGGTCAGCGTGTTTCGTCGAAACCCAGACCTGGGTCTGCCGGTGATCCATGCGATCGTCGGTTTGATAGATCCGGAAACCGGTCAACCACTCGCCATCATGGATGGCACCTACCTGACGGCACTGCGGACCGGAGCCGTCTCCGGCGCCGCGACGGACTTGCTTGCACGGCCTGAAAGCCGCGTCCTGACCGTTATCGGCGGCGGGGCCCAGGGCGTCACGCAAGTCGCCGCGGTGTGTGCCGTGCGTCCGATCGAGCGGATCATCGCGGTCGATGTCGATGAGAACGCGTTGACGCGCATGCGGGACGCCTTCGCCCGTGACTGGCCGGGGATCGTCGAGCGGTTGGAGACGACCACTGAAGCCGCGGCGGCGGTCCGTGCGGCGGACGTGATTTGTACCGCGACGACCTCCAGGACGCCGGTGTTTCAGGACAGCGATGTGCGCCCCGGTACGCACATCAGCGCGGTTGGCGCCTATACGCCAGAAATGCAGGAGCTCCCGGCGGAAACGGTGGTCCGCGCGACCGTGGTGGTCGACGCCGTCGATGCCGCGCTGGCGGAAGCGGGCGACCTCATCATCCCGCTCGAACAGGGCATGGTCGACCGGGAGCACTTCGCGCGAGAGTTGGGGATGGTCGCCGGAGGGACCGCGCCGGGCCGTTCAGCGGCGGACGAGATTACGCTCTTCAAATCGGTCGGCAACGCGGTGCAGGATGTGGTGGTGGCCAAGCGCGCGGTCGAACTGGCCCGCCAGCGGGGGATCGGGACGGACATCGACCTCACGTAGCGTTTGCAGCAACGTGCAAACATCGTGTCATTTTGAAATGACGCGGGGACGCTCGGTCGTCGCGAACGGCGGATTGCCATGCCGAGGTCCCTCGTTCCTCGGGACGACACAATTCCGGTTTGCCAATGTACGTCGGCGGATTGACAGAGACAGAGCGCCCCGGTCGCGTTGCGACCGGGGCGCTTTCGGCTCGCCGATGTCGTGATTCAGTCGGCGGCTGTTGCCAGAATCGACTGTGCGCTCATCGGGCATACGCCGGACGAACAGACGTGGCCTTCAGCGTGCTCCCGAAAAGTCTCGGGATACATCTTCTTCATGCCGAGCAGCGGCATCGGAGCAACCTGCCCGAGACCGCAGAGCGAGAGCTCGATGATGTGCTTCGACGTGCGGTCGATCAACGAGAGGTCATCGACGGACCCGCCGCCGAGCCGAATCCGATCGAGAATCTCGACGAGCGCCGGATTGCCGAGACGGCAGGGAACGCACTTGGAGCAGGATTCAACGCGGTTGAAAGCCATCAGGTAGCGCGCGAAATCGACCGGGCAGACATTCTGGTCGAACACCACGAAACCGCCCGAACCGAGCATGCCACCGATCTCGGTCATGGAATCGAAATCGACCGCATAGCCAAGATAGTCCTCGGTCAGCGGACCGGCGGATACACCGCCGGTCTGGATACCACGGAATTCATGGCCATCCCGCATGCCGCCCCAGACCTCTTCGATCAGGGTCCGCAAGGTGATGCCCATCCGCACTTCGACCAGCCCAACGTGCTTGAGCGGCCCCTGCACAGTCATCAACTTTGTGCCGGAACTCGTGGAAGTTCCAATCTGGGAGAACCATTCACCACCGCGGTCGATGATCGCGGGAATGTTCGACAGCGTCTCGGTGTTATTGAGGATGGTCGGGCGTCGCCAGAGTCCTTCTTCAACCGATCGGGGCGGCTTCGTGCGCGGTTGACCACGAACGCCCATGACGGAGTACATCAATGCGGAACCTTCGCCGCAGATGTACGCGCCGCCGCCGGTGCCAACGCGGACTTCGACGCTCTTGCCGCTACCGAGAATGTTGTCACCGATCAGGCCGAGTCGCTTGGCATCGGCGGCGGCCTTGCGGAAGCGCCGGATGGCAAGCGGATATTCGCCGCCGATGTAGTTGTAGGCCCGTTCGGCACCGCACGTCACCGCGGATATCAGCATCCCCTCGAGGATCTTGTGCGGATCCGCCTCGTGGATGCGGCGATCCTTGTAGACGTTCGGCTCTCCTTCGTGGGAGTTGACGACGACGAATTTCGGCGTGGCGCGGGCCTTGCGACCACTCTCCCACTTGACTCCGGCGGGGAATCCGGCGCCGCCGCGACCGCGGACCCCGGAAGCCGTGACTTCGGCGATCGTCTCCTCGGGGGTCATCTCGAACAGCACTTTGAAGAGTGAGTTGTAGGCACCGCGCGCGATCGCGTCCTCGATCGACTCGGGCTGGATGATCCCTGCCTCGGCGAGCACGATGCGGAGTTGATGCCGGAAAAAGGGATGCTCGTCGAGCGGCGGAATGCCGTCGAACGCCTCGGGGCCACGCACCCCGACCGCCGAACTCTTCATCTGGCCGGCGAGGAGGGCCGGAACCTCGTCTTCGGAAATCCAGCCGTAGACGATCGGCGGCTCACCCGGCCGCCGAATTTCGACGAACGGCTCCATCCACATGGCGCCATTGCCACTGACTTCCCGCACGATGGCGTCGGTGCCTTCGAGCGCCCGGCGGCAGGCGGCGAGGACGCGCAACGCGCCCTTGGGAATCGAGGAACTGTCAATGCCAACGCTGACAACGAGACGACTGCCATTCCACGTCTCGTCCCAGCGCTGGCGGGCAGCCTCCTGGTAACGAAGAAAATCATCGCGAGATTGAAGTCTATCCGCCATGTCCACTCCCCGTGGTGACGGGATGGTGCGCGTCCCGCCAACTGCCACCCTCGGCGATGGCGCGCCGAATGGCATCATTCAGTTTTTCGACGGTAAGGTCGCCGTAGTAATCGGCGTCCAGTTTGCAGATGGGGGCACGATCGCAGACACCGAGACAGCCATTGACGATTTGCACCGTCAGTTCGCCATCCGCGGTTGTATCGCCGTCCGACACCCCCCAGGTGTCCTCGAGGTTTTCGATCAGCCGCTGCGAACCCATCACGTAGCAGGCCATGCCATGACAGAGGAGCATGAAATGCCGGCCACGCGGCTTGGTGCGAAAGTCGGCATAGAACGTGAGCAGGCCATAGACGCGGCTGGCCGTAGTCCCGAAGTGCTCGGCGACGAGTTCCGCGGCCGGAAGTGAAACCCAGCCGAAGTGCTCGTTGATCTCCTGCAGGGCCGAGAGGATCAGTTCCTGGGCCTGCTGAAAATCGCGGTAATGAAAATGGGAGAGGATGCGCGTGACTTCTTCGAGGTCGATGTCGTTTTCGCGGTTCTGGTCACTCACATGACTTGCAGCGACCGCCGGTTCCGACCCGGCACTGGTCGGCGCAGCATCTTTCACTCTCTTGCCCCCAAGCAGGACCACGCATGATGAGCGGTTCGCCGTCCACGGCGATTCGCATCCGAGTATAGGCTCGCCGGAAAGGCCGGTCAACGACCGAAATGTTCGTAAGAAAGCGGAAATTGCCCCGATGCGAACGGCGATCTGGAACTAGCCACGCGTTTTCACCGGGGTGAGTTCGGGCTCGTCGTTGGGACTGTCAGTCGCTGAAAAGGGACTTGAAGTCGCCGTCGAACTCCTGGAGGAACGCATGCATTTCGAGCACGTCGTCCACTGACACGGCCTCGGTTGGCATCTCGTCCTCCTCCGCTTCGGAGGTATCACGGGAGCGAACATGCTCCTCACCAAGCCGACGTAGCGCCAGTTGCGCTTCCTCGGTATCACCATCACCGATGACGGCGGCCACAAAATTCCTTGCGTGGCACTCCTCGCAGGTGACCATCAACATCCACATATCGGACTTGCGGGACAGGACGTGGACATCGTCCGGTTCAAACATGCGATGGCAGACGCTGCATCGTTCCATCCGATCGAGCACGATGCGTTTGATTTGCTTCTCAGATGTATCCATGAAATTCGCTTTCGTAGGAGGCGAAAACCTCAATTACCCGATTTGCGGTCAAAATCATCGAGATCCAGGGTATTGATGAAGTCCCGGAAGACGGAGAGCCGCTCTTCATCGACCCCCTCGGCGCGTTCGAGCTCGGGATGCGCAACCGTTGCTTCGGCATCGCTTTCCTCCTCCTCTTCAGAGCTCAGCACTACGCCGGCCTTATCCATTACCGAATCGTCGACCAGAATCGGCACTCGGGCGCGCACCGCGAGCGCGATGGCATCGCTCGGCCTCGAATCGACCTCGACTTCGCGGCCCTCCTGGCGGAGGACAATACGCGCGTAAAAGACGTCGTCGGACAGGTCGGTAACCACAATGCGGTCCACGTTGCCGCCCAGATCGTCAATGATGGTTCGCATCAGATCGTAGGGCAGCGGACGTGAGGCGGTCACGCCCTGGAGTTCCATAGCGATCGCTTCCGCTTCGTAGGATCCAATCCAGATCGGAAGGTGCCGCTCGCCATCGACTTCCTTCAGGATGACAACGCGATGTTGGGTCACCAAGCTCACACGGATGCTCTCGACGACCGTCTCGATCATGAGGAAACCCTCCGGCCGCGGAGCCGGGGCCGGATAAGGAATACCACTGTCAACTCCTTCTGGCTCGCCTGGAACGATGAGCCTGGGGCAAGTCTACAACCGCGCTTCCGGGCCGGGCCAGCAGACCCATGTCGGTTTCTGGTGCAGGGGAAGACATCGACCGGCGTTCACTTCTGAGCCGTAATCGCACTTCAACGCGGGGCGAGAACGAACCGGAAATTGCTACGGAGAGGCCGCGCTGGCGATGCCATCGTAGGTCCGGTGCGGAACAAACCCAATATCGCTGGGGGGCCAGTAGGTAATCCAGGCCTTGCCGATGATGTTGTCGAGGGGAACAGGACCGAAAACCCGGGAATCGGATGAGTTCCCGCGGTTGTCGCCAAGGACATAGACCGATCCCTCGGGAACGATCACGTCACAGGTATCGCGCTGGCCGCAGCGGGTGCGCTGGTCGATGTAGTCCTCGTCGAGTTCCTGATCGTTGATGAAAACGTGGCCGTCACCAAACGTGACGTGTTCGCCGGGAAGCCCAATGATGCGCTTTATATACGGCTTGTCGGAGCGATTCGGTGGATCGAAGACGATGACGTCGCCGCGGGAGGGAGGATCGAACGGATAGAAGTCGGCACCATTGACATCGACGTACCGGTAGGCATTGCGATTGACGAGCAGCATCTCTTCATTATGAAGATTTGGGGTCATGCTTTCGCCATCGACGCGAAAATTGAGCACGACGAGCCGAACCAGGAAAAAGATCAGCGCCGCGAGGAGAAGCGTTTCGATGATTTCTCGGATGGCCTGACCCGCCTGATTCGATTTGGCCACCGGCGCCGCGGGGCCAGGATCTGGAATTGACTGCGGATTGAGGGCTGGATGAACGTCACCGTCTGAGGTCATAAGGTCCTCTACAGTTCGGAAGCGCACCAATGGCAGGCAACAACACGAGCGGGGCAAAACGCCCCGCTCGTGAGGTGTTGTCCTGGCCGGCTCCGAAAACGCAAACCCGGAGTGAGTTCGTGACTAGATCTCGTCGGCGCGATTCTTGGCGCGATCGACGCTGTCGACGCCATCGCCGGCGGCGGAGGCGGCAGCAAGCCCATCGATCGGCGCGTTCGACTCAGTCTTGAACTCTTTGACGCCCTGACCCAACGACTTCGCCACTTCGGGCAGCTTGCCAGCGCCAAAAATGATCATGATGATGACGAGTACGATAACCAGTTCCTGCCAACCCAGACCAAGCATTTTGCATCCTCCTGCCAGAGCGCGATGGTCCTCCGGCTTTGCCCGAACGGGCGCGAGTATAGACCTCGGGCCCTAACACAACAAGGAATTCCCGCGAGTCAACCGTCCTGTCTCAGGTCGCCAGGGTGCTGACGATCGCGAGAAACACGTACACCACCGCGGTCGCAATGGTGAACTGAAAGAGTGTCTTCTCGACGCCGCGGCGGGTGCGGTTGATCGAACCGGTATCACCGCCGAAGGCTCCACTGAAGGACGAGCCCTTCGTCTGGAGTAGGATCAGGAGCATCAGCACGATGGAGACAACGATCATCGCGACATTGAGCGCGGTTTGCATCGAAATGGCACGACCTTTGTGACGGCAGTAGGTGACACCGGTCCGTCCGGGCAAATCGAAACTCTACCACGGTCACTGCAAGGAGCATCGGGCTCACCAGTCCGGAATCGCGGCGATACCGGGCAGCACGCGGCCCTCGAGAAACTCGAGCGAGGCTCCACCACCCGTCGAGATGTGGTCGATCCGATCCGCGAGCCCGGCGCCTTCGACCGCGGCCACGGAGTCCCCACCGCCGATGACCGTGAACCCATCCGCATCAGCGACACAGCGGGCGACGCCAATGGTGCCCGCCGCGAAAGCGGGCTTTTCGAAGATACCCATCGGCCCGTTCCAGAAAATCGTGCGCGCCGAAGCGATCTGCCCGCAGTAGCGATTTACGGTCACCGGTCCGATATCGACGATTGCCTGATCTGACGGCACGGCATCGACCGGGACGACCGTGGACCGCGAACTGTCGAGCGAGGGGGCAACGACAGCATCGACTGGCAGTTCGAGCGCGATGCCACGCTCTTCGGCGCGAAGGATCAGTGCGCGTCCGTCCTCGATCAGATCCGGTTCAGCCAGCGAGGTACCGATCTGCTGTCCCTGGGCGAGCAGGAGTGTGTTCGCCATGCCGCCCCCGAGGAGAAGCGCATCGACGCGGTCGAGCAGATGCGAAATGACGGCAAGTTTGTCCGAGACCTTCGCTCCACCGAGGATAGCGACAAAGGGGCGTTCCGGGTTGTCGAGCAGGCGGGACAGCACGGAGACCTCGCGCTGCAGGAGCAGACCGGCATACGCGGGGAGAAACTGGGCGACCCCGACGGTTGAGGCGTGCGCGCGATGGGCCGCGCCGAACGCGTCGTTGACGTAGAGATCGCCTAGCCGGGACATTGCCCTTGCGAGGTCCGAGTCGTTTGCCTCTTCACCGGCATCGAACCGGGTGTTCTCGACTAGCAGTACCTCGCCAGATCGAAGCGCCACGGCGGCACGTTCCGCTTCAGGCCCAACGGTAGCGGGAACGGTCTTCACTGTAGCGCCAAGAAGTTCCGACAAGCGCGTAGCCACCGGCGCCACGGAATACCGCGCATCAGGTTTGCCCTTGGGGCGGCCGAGATGGGTCATCAGGACTACGGAGGCCCCTCGGTCTCGAAGTGAAGCGATCGTGGGCAGCGCCGCCCGTATGCGAGTGTCGTCGCCAACAATGCCGTCAGACAGTGGCACATTGAAATCGACACGCACAAGGACTCGTTTGCCAGTGACATCGACATCTTGCACCGAGCGTTTCGCCATGACCACGACCTCCCCGAGGAGTCTGACACGCGCGGCGTGCCAGGTTTCGAACGCGAATGATCTGAATGCTGCTTCGCTACATCAAGCGAGGACGACGCATGTGCGTCGTCCTCGCTCCACGAACTGTTTCGCTGCTGTCAGTCGACCGAGCCCTACTCGCTAATCCTCGTCGTCGTCGTCCGCATCGATGCCACGCTCGCAGATGAGCGCGACCAGTTCCGCGACGCGGCAGGCGTAGGCCCACTCGTTGTCGTACCAGGCGAGGACCTTGATCAGATTGCTGGAGACGGCCATGGTCGATTGACCGTCGACGATTGCGGACCGTGAATCGCCTCGGAAATCCGAAGAGACCAGGGGTTCGTCGGTGTAGCCCAGGATGCCTTGCAACTGGTCGCTTTCAGCCGCGGCCTTGAAGGCGTCATTGACCTTCTTGGGCGTCACTTCGCTATCGGTTTCAACCACGAAGTCGATGATGGAGACGGTGGGCGTCGGCACCCGGAGTGAGGTGCCATCGAATTTCCCTTCGAGTTCGGGAATCACGAGCGCCAATGCCTTCGCGGCTCCGGTGCTGGTCGGAATGATGTTCTGGCTGGCACCGCGCGCGCGGCGGAGGTCCTTGTGCGGGCCGTCCAGCACGACTTGATCGTTCGTGATGGAGTGAACGGTGGTCATCATGCCGCGGTGGATACCGAAGTTGTCGAGAATGACCTTGGCGACCGGCGCCAGGCAATTGGTGGTGCAGGACGCGTTCGAAATGATGTCGTGCTCTTCGGGGTCGTAGGAAGATTCATTGACCCCAAGCACAATGGTGATGTCTTCGCCTTTCGCCGGGGCGGAGATCACCACTTTGCTAACGGCGCCTTCGAAATGACCCTCGGCCTCCTTGGCGTTGGTGAAGCGGCCGGTCGATTCGATGACGATGTCGACATCGTTCCTCGCCCACGGGATCTTGTTCGGCTCTTTCTCGGCATGCACCGCGATGTTCTTCCCGTTGACGCTGATGCCCCGCGCCGTTGATTTGATCTCGGCGTCGAAGCGACCGTACGTCGAGTCATACGTCAGCATTGTCGCCAGCGCCGCGGGCGGCGCCAGATCGTTGACCGCGACGACCTCGAAGAGGTCGTCAAATCCGCCCTGGGTGATCGCCTTGAATGTCTGCCGGCCGATTCGCCCGAAACCGTTGATCCCGACGCGGTACGCCATCAATCACTCCCTGGAACTGCCGGAAGCGACCAGATCGCGCCCCGGAGCGAAATCAATTGAGGTCAATCCGGACGCGAGCTGCGGTATCGCGTCGCTGGACCAGTTGCCGTTTGCCAATGCGAGCAGCGCGGACGTGAGTTTAGCCGGATCGTGGCGAAGCGGGTTCTGGTCGCTCACGACGTCCCGAGCGATCACCCGCACATTCGGCGTTACCGCGCTCAGTGAATCGGGGAGCACCGGATCGATGGGCAACCGCGGATCGATCGCATCGGCAGAGGCGGTGTTGCTGTTGACCAGCACCGCATCGAGCACGTTTTCTCCAAGCTGCTGCGCGATCACCGAGACATGGTCCAGGGCCGTGAAGTTGTCGGTTTCTCCAGCCTGGGTCGCGACGTTGATGACGTAGACCTTCGGCGCGGAGGAGGCGCGGATGGCCCTGGCGATGTCCTGGACCAGGAGGTTGGGCACGATGCTGGTGTAGAGACTGCCGGGTCCGAGCACGATGAGATCGGCGGCAAGGATGGCGTTCACCGCTGGGCGGTAGGCGGCGGGATTGTTGGGGGTCAGCATGACGCGCTTGATCGGCGCCTGTTTGTGCTGGATGTTCGATTCGCCCTTGATGATGGTCCCGTCCATCAACTCCGCATCGAGACTGACATTCTCCAACGTAGAGGGGAGGACCCGGCCGCGAATGTTGAGCACGGTGGCCGTCTCGATCACCGCTCGCTCGAAACTGCCGGTCACCTGCGTTAGCGCGGTAATGAACAGGTTTCCGAACGAATGACCGTTGAGTTCCGAGCCGTCATTCGAAAATCGATACTGAAAGAGGCGCGACACCAGCGATTCATCATCCGCGAGGGCGACAAGACAGTTGCGAATGTCACCCGGCGCGGGAATGTCGTACGCGCTGCGAATCTTCCCGGTACTTCCTCCATCGTCGGCGACGGTAACGATAGCGGTGATCCCGATGTCATGTAGTTTCAGGCCGCGCAGGAGCGTCGCGAGGCCGGTGCCGCCGCCGATCGCCACGACATTCAGCGCGGGAACGCTGGCGCCAAACCGATGCTCAGCGACGATATCGACCAGTTCCTTGTCGGACTTGCTATGGGCGAGCACCGGGCGGATCAGACCCTGGCTGAACCGGTAGAAGCCGTAGACCATGCAGGTGATGCCGAGAAGCAGCACGAGCGCGAAACGCAGTTCGCGCGGCAGGAATTGCAGCGTGACACCCTGGACGAATTCAGAAAGTGGCTCGGGGAACGGCGTGTATCGGTAGGAGTAGACGAGTGCCATCGCGACAGCGAGCCCGGAGAGAACTGTACCGAACAGGAACAAGGCTGCCCAGCGTTTGACGTGCATGCCCGGGCGGAGCCATGTTCGCCAGTTCCGCGATACTGCCACTTCTCCCCCCGCTTGTGGAGCAGCCCGGTGGACCGCGTTCACACTTCTGACGGTCCCTCTTCCGCCAGAAGTCCGCCGAGTATAGCAGGGGGTATCGACTTCACATAAAATCCAATTGTGCGTTGCGTCTGAATGCCGATGCGAGGAACGGACGGCGCCCGCCCCGCGTTGAGAGGAGCGTTGAGTCGATGCACAGAGACGGGAGTGGAGTATGGACAGCAAGGACTTCGATCGCTGGACTCGATCGCTCGTTGCGCCCAGGACGCGGCGGGGATTTCTTGGCGCGTTGACGGCGGGACTGGTGGGTTCGGGTCTGCTCGGGAGACGAGGCGTCCGCGCTCAGGAAGGTCCCATCTCCTGTGGAGGGTTGATTGGCGCGCCATGTCCCGATGGCTACGTCTGCGTCGAGGACCCCAACGACGGGTGCGATCCCAACCAGGGTGGGGCTGATTGCCCGGGCATCTGCGTTCTCGCCGACCAAAATCCCTGCGCGGCAATGCTCTGCCTCGAGGGTACCGACTGCTGCCCGAACTGTGGTGGCCTCTGTGTGCCGGCTGGAACACCGTGCTCAGACGACCTCTGCGGTGGTGAAGTCTGCAATCAGGCGATCTGCGGTCCTGGCGAATACTGTTGCAATGAGAGTTGCAGTCGATGTGTCCCGCTCGGCGAGGGCTGCACGCGCGAGTTCTGCGTCGATAACCCGGCGCCGGGCGGGCCTTGCGGACCGAATCATTGCGGACCGGGCGAGTACTGCTGCAACGAGAGTTGCGGTATCTGCGCGCCTTTTGGCGCGATGTGCATCGAGATGTATTGCGAGGATCCAGATCAGGGCGTGCCATGCGGGCGGACGACGTGCCCACCAGGCCAGGTTTGCTGCAACGAGAGTTGCGGCATCTGCACGCCTCCGGACGGGGCCTGCATTGCGCTCTATTGCGGCGACTGAAGTTCAGGAGAGGGTGATTCGGAATCTGGATGATGACTGCCGTAGTGACGCCGCGCCTACCCTCACCCCAACCCGGCTCCCTCCCAGTTCTCCCTCCCGCGCCTGCCTCCGCCGGAGGGAGGGGTCCCCCGCCCGGCGGGAGAAGGGCTCGCTTCCGCATGCACAACGTGGGGCTTCACCAGGATTCCGAATAACATCGTACCTGGAGAGGCGTGCCAATCTCGCCGCGCCGCCTGTCACGAAAACTTCTCACCTCGCTCACGCTGATCAGGGAGGTACGGCGGAAAGTGTCCGTCTCATCCGTTTGGGAAAGCACGAACTGAGCCGAACGCCCCTCGCCCTGCGCACGGAGCGAGGGGTTGGGGAGAGAGTTTACGGGGCAAGACTATCCTATCTCCCCTTTTCATCTCAATCACGGGAAGAGGGTCTTCTGGCTACCCCATTGCTCCGCAGCATCGGAAACCTGGACTACTCCTGGTCCCATCACTCCCGTTCCGTCGCGGCGGGAGTGAGGCGAATTGGCCCGCGTGTCAGCCAGGAGAGGCGCCTGTTTCGTCGCCGGTGTCGAGAATCTTGCTGGCTTCGGCGATGGCTTGATCGGTACTCATATCTTCCAGCACGATCGAGCGAATGACGCCGTCACGGTCGATGAATATGTGCGTCGGGAAATTGAATATCGGGTAGGCGGAGCCGGTATCGCGTTCGTCCGGGTCACTCAGGACCAGAAACGTCGCGCCGTTGCGCGCCGCATAGCTCGCCGCGTCGAGCGGAGTCTCCCGCAGGCTCACCCCGAGCATGCGCATACCTTTCGGTTCGAGTTCGGCATAGGCAGCCTGGATATCGGGGAACTCGGCGCGGCAGGGAGGGCACCAGGAACCCCAGAACATCAGCCAGACCGGCTGACCCCGGAACTGCGAGAGTTTGACCGGGTTCCCGTAGACATCCTCGGTTTCGAAGTCGGGCGCGACCTGCCCGACCTTCGGTAACAGAGACTGATTGACCCCGCCAGTACCGATCAGGTTCCAGCCTGCTCGCTGACCCAGAACCATGACCAGGACGATGATCCCGACGGCGACGGCCAGACCGATAGCGCCAGTTCTCGCCCGGCTCGATGGTTTGCCGCCTGTCACCGTCTGGGGGTGCGAAGGTGTCGAGGCGGCGCTAGACGCCCCCATATGCGTGGAGCCCCCCAAAGACGTAGTTTCCAAAGTAGGTGAAGATCACCGCGCAGAACGCGACAAGAAGAATCATGGCGCTCCGGCTGCCACGCCAGCCACGCAGCGATCGGGTGTGGAGATAGACACCGTAGAGGAGCCAGGTGAAGAGGGAGGCGGTCTCTTTTGGATCCCAGTTCCAGTACGTACCCCAGGCGCGATAGGCCCAGACCGACCCCAGGATCAGTACCAGGGACATCGCCGGAAACCCGACGGTGACGGCCCGAAACCCGAGATCATCGAGGAGTTCCGCACTGGGGAGCCAACTGACACGCCAGCGATCCGCAATCAGGAAGAGCACCGCCGCCGCAAAAGCAACGGCGAACGTTGCGTACGCAAGAATGGCCATCGAAACGTGGACGGTCATCAATGGACGGTTTTGGAGGGCTGGGATGAGACCGTTCACCTCTCGCATTTCTGCCGGGAGGGTCCAGACGTAGGCGATCATTCCCGAGATCAGCGGCATCACGATCGCGCCGAGATGGCGAACGCCGTACCACCGCTCGAACAGCAGGTAGATCAGGCCTGCCAAAAAGATGAAGGTGCTGGAGAACTCGTACATGTTCGAGAGCGGCAGGTGACCTGCCGCGATAGTCCGCAGGAGAATGGATAGCCCCTGGAAGCAGACCCCGAACCAGGCGAGCAATGTTCCAAAGCGGCCGATGCCCTGTGACGCTGGTTCGATGGTTGCGGCATGTCCGATGACGGAGGGTCCCACCGGGGTTGCTATCGCCATCCGCCGCACGCGAATGCGGCCGATGGCATAGGCGAGATAGCAAAACGTCGCGGCGATAAAGGCAATCGAGGCAGCCGCGAAACAGTAGAACGACAGCCGAACTAGTGAATCCATCGCGACTCCTTACCTGACGTTCAGCATGTGGGGAGTGTCTTCCCGCCTGCCATCATCCTAGTGCTGATGATTCATTCTGCATGATTTCCGGAGAAATACCGGTCCGCGCGGCGAGTTTTTCGGTCACCTGGGCAAAGACGCGCCGCGCGCTCCAGTCGCGTTTGGCGACCGGGGCGAGATGGGCGACGCTTCCATTGCCGCTGGCACTGACGATCCCGCGGATACGGCGGTGCGGAAAGTAGAAGGTAATCGCCAGTCCACCGACAAGCAGGACAGCCGCGGCAAAGAAGACGGGAATGCCAGGATTCCGCGCCGCCTGCAGCACCGTGAATCGCTTCTCTCGGACGAATTCGAGGGAGAAATCACCGAGTTGTACGGTGTCCCCTTGCCCGACCGTCGCGCTTATCGGCATATCGATCGGGCTATCGGACCCCAGGGGGCGGATCATGAAGAACATCTCGCCGGGCTGGAGATGGAGGGTGTCCTTTTCGGGCTCATTCGCCAGGTTCTCGTCAGGCGCGACAACACTCAGGGCGACCCCCGCGGGCAGGAGATCCATTCGTGCCGCGGGGGCGTCGGCGTTGAGTTTGGAGCGGAAAATGCCGAGCGGCAGCGCATCGTCGAACAGCACCTGTCCGTCCTTGGCGACGATTTTCAGGGCCACTGCCTGCCCGAAACCTGATTGGTAGAAGACGATGTCGCCGAGCGTGAACGGGTTGTTCACCGTCATCGAGCCCGCGCCGACCTCTTTGCCGTCCTTGAGGACGGTTACATCGCTGCGGTACAGCTGCGCCGACCCATCTTCACGGTACAACTCGGAAAAGTCGTCGAGCCGAACCGAGATATCCGTCCCGTGGCCAAGGGGGCGGGTCGAGCCCTCCGGGATGATCAGTTCGTTTTCACGGAATCCCCAGAAAGCGCCGATGACGCCGCCAGCCAGAATCAGGATCAACGCGAGATGGAACGGAAAGGTCGCGAGACGCGACCAGCGCCAGCGATCGGCATACAGGTGCACGTCTCCGCCGCGAGGTTCGGTCAGGGTGCGATAGCCGCTGGCTTGGAGCGCCGACTGCATGCGAGCGGCGAATTCCGGGACCGATTCTTCGGAGACAAAGCGGGCCGAGGATTCGGCACCGCGGAGGAACCCGTGTGTAGTCGCGACCGTCGGATGCGCGATGGCCAGCCAGATGCCGGGCGCGCGGTTGATCGTGCAAATTGCGATGGCCACGGCCAACAAGGTCAGGATGCCGGCGAAGGGGAGAGAGCGATAGACATCCCAGGCGTACCAGCGTTCGACAAGTGGCGCGGTCAATGGGATCGCGTCGGCCAGGGACTGGGGCACGGAACTGCCGCGGAGGGTGCCGATCAGCACCAGCAACGCCAGGAACGCGATCTCGGCAATGGCGGCGCGCACCGAACAGAAAAAACGCCAGATCCGGTCGACGACGATCTCGGGCCGCGCGCGGCGGCCAATGGCAGGTTGGTTGAGCGAGGCGTCGATCATGTCGATCTCAGGTGCATCCGGCGAGCGCGAGGCGCTCACTCACAACGAGGGTTCCCACGGTGTCCAGGGCGAAAGCGCGACGATCCGGGCGAAAAACTGCTGGTAGATGCCCAGCACCATGAACGCTCCCAGCGCGACCATGATGCCGCCGCTCACGCCGGTAGCTAATGGTAGGCGGCGCTGGAGGCGCTGAACGATGCCGGGTGACGAGCCGAAAGCCGCCGCGGCGGCAAGAAACGGAATCGCCAGACCGGCCGAATAGGTAGCCAGCAGAATGGCGGCGCGATCGATGCTGCCCTGCCCCGCGGCCATCGTCAGAATCGCGCCGAGGATTGGTCCGACGCATGGGGACCAGCCGGCGGCAAAGATGACACCGACCAGGAATGACGAGGTCAGTTGTCCAGTCGGGAGATGGCTTGCGGAAAGGTGGCGATCGCGATCCATCCAGGGAATGCGAATGATGCCGAGTTGGTGGAGTCCAAGTACAATGAGCAATGCGCCGCCGAAGCGGACCAGCCAACCCCGATTGCTCGACACGACCGACGCCGTCGAAACAAGCACCCCAGCGGCCCCAAGCGCGACGCCGAGCGCGATGAAGACAACAGAGAAGCCAAGTACATATGCAGCGGCGTTGGCAAGCACACGACGGCGATCGATCTGGTCCGCATCGTGAAGGGATGTCCCCGCCAGGTGGGCCAGGAAGATCGGCAGCAGGGGAAGGACACACGGCGATGAAATCGACAGCACCCCTGCCAGAAAAGCCGCGATCAGCGAGACATCGACGCCCATGACAGCAACCGTACCACCGCCCCATGTGCCGGTCAAAACCGCTGTCATCGTCTCGGCAGGACTTGACGCCTGATGGACGAGGCGGCCGTTCCAGCCAATCCAAAACCTGCGACGGCGGACGATACTCGTTCATCCCAGCGCCTGTACTGCTGCATGGCGATCGTGCTTTCCCGCATGGATTTTGGTGAAGCTGACCGCATTGTGACGCTCTATTCGCGCGAGCACGGCAAGTTGCGCGTCATCGCCAAGGGAGCGCGGAGACCACTGAGCAGGCTCGGGCCGCATCTCGATTACTTTTGTCGCACGTCGGTGATGCTGGCGCGGGGCCGCGAGTTGGATGTCGTTACCGGCGCCGAGACCGAAGATGCCTATCTCGGTATTCGCGCGAACCTCGAAGCATTGGGACATGCATCCCATTTAGCCGAGATGCTGTCGCGGCTGACCGAGGATCGGCAAGAGAACCGCGCTGTATTCGACCTGCTTGCGAATTCGCTGCGGCTGCTGGCGGATGGAGTGGACCCCTTTCATGTAACGCGGCACTACGAACTCGCGCTGCTTGCGTTGCTTGGTTTTCGGCCCGAACTCTATCAATGCGTCGAATGTGGCGCGAAGTTGCCCCAGGCGCCGCATCTCCTCGCGGTCGCCTCAGGTGGCTTCCTCTGCCAGGGATGTCGCGGCCGCGATCCCGGGGGCAGGATCGTATCGGTGGAAGCCCAACGGTATCTGCGGGCACTCGATCGCGGCGGGTTGAGCGCGACGGTGCGGCTCCAGGTCGACGATCCGCTTCGGGCGGAACTCGAGGGCGCTCTGGCCGCGTACATTCGACAGGTTGCGGAGCGTGAACTGGGGAGTCTGCGCGTCTTGCGGGAAATGCGCGAGGGCGTCTTCGACGCCGGCTAGCGGTGTTTCGGTTACGCCCCGGTTCGGATCAGAAATCGGCCACATCAATCGCCGAATAGCGAAATGCCGCCGAGACATGGCCGATCGCAATCGAGGAACTGGTCCGACTGTTCCTTCACAAAACTGCCGAGTCCTGCTAGCGCCGGGCCTCAGCGATCTCCTCCTGCCGAGTCACGTTCAACAATCTCGCGCTCACGCGGAGAGAGATTTGCGTAATTCAGTAGATCGGGGCGCAGAAGCGCGGTTCGATGTATGGACTGCTCTCGGCGCCAGCGCGCGATTTCCGCATGATGACCACTGAGAAGCACGTCCGGAACGCCGAGGCCACGGAACGACGGCGGGCGGGTGTAGTGCGGATACTCGACCAGACCCTCCTCATGGGACTCCTCGGCAATCGACGCGGCATCGATCACGCCTGGAACGAGACGGGTCACCGCGTCGATGATCACCAGCGCCGCCAGTTCGCCACCGGTCAGGACGTAGTCGCCGATCGACACGGGCGCCGCGTCGAGAAGGGTGATGGCGCGCTCGTCGATTCCCTCGTATCGCCCGCAGATGAGCGCGATGTGTGACGACGTGGCGAGATCTCGCGCCATAGCTTGATCGAACAGGACCCCGCCTGCCGACATAGCAAGCACGCTGGCAGTCCTGAGGTCTTCGCCAAGGACTGACTCGACGCCGGTGACGATTGGCGGCGCCGTCATCACCATTCCGGCTCCGCCACCGTATGGCGTGTCGTCCGCGGTGCGGTGGCGATCGGTCGTCCAGGACCTGATGTCATGCACGGAAATTGCGACCTGCCGCCGCTCCTGGGCGCGGCGCAGGATGCTCTCCTCGAGCGGACCGGCGAAGATGCCAGGAAAGAGGGTGAAGACATCGAACCGCAGTGCGGGCGCCGCGGCACTCGCTGTGCCAGGTGCGTCAGTCAGATCCTTCGCCATCCTGCTCGAGTCTTTCCCAAAGGACCTGGAGAATATCCGGCGCGGCGGCCTCGAGAGTCCCGATCGTCAGATCTGGCACATCACCGTCCGCCGCGGGTTCCGCGCCGTCATGCCGCAGCCAGACCGTCCCCAGCCCCGCGCGGCGAGCCCCGCCGACATCGTATCGGAGCGAATCACCGACGTGCACCATTCGCCCGGTCGGCGCGGCGAGGAGTTCGGCGGCGCGCCAGTAGATTTCCGGGCGAGACTTGTAGAAGCCGGCGCTTGCCGACGTGACCACGGTCGTGAACAGGGAGCGCACACCGAACGCTTCCAGCGTCCACTCCAGAAAGGGGTGATAGACGGCGCTGGAGACGATCCCGAGGGGCACGCCAGCGGCGTGAATTGCCCGGAGGGAATCGACGGACCCCGGGATCGGCGTGGTCGTCGCGAGCGTCTTTCGCATCAGCACTTCCACGCCTTCGGCGATCCGCGGCGCGGGGAAGGTGAATCCCATCTCGCCAAAGACCCGCTCCAGGCACGTTTCCGCGGGAAGTTCCTCTCCATGGGCCATGATGTCGCGCCGGAGTTCTCGATACCGGGTGTCCGCGTCCGTGAGCATTTCGGCCCCTGGTGCGGCGTCCGGTCCCGCCTGCCACGTGAGAAACGCTGATGGCAAACGACGCACCTCCAGTTCGAACCACTCCGGGCATGCGGCGATGGTGTTGTGAAAATCGAAGGTAATCGCCCTCCCGGTCATGGTCCTCCTCGGGGTACGAGCGCGCCGTCCACCGTAACGCGCCGTCGTCTAAACTTGCGACATGGTACGTGCGCGGGGCGGAGACCGGCGAGCGGCGCCGGAGTAGACTAATCCTAGCCAGGAATCGCGTCTCTTCGACTGCCCATAAGACGCGTAAAGGACGGCAGAAACCCATGGACCCGGCGCCACTTCCCGTCGCGCCCGACCCCTTCGGCGCGCGCGCTTCCCTCGCCACCTCGTTTGGCGAGACGGTGACGTATTTTCGCCTCGATGCTCTGCAAGAGCAGGGCCTGACCGATCTCGACCGACTGCCGTTTACCGTGCGGGTGCTGCTGGAAAACGTGCTGCGGCATGCCGGTGGGGAATTCGTCGATCGAGAGACGGTGGAGCAACTCGCGGGATGGGTGCCGCGGCCATCAGGCGAAGGTTCCGGCATGGAGATTCCCTTCATGCCGGGCCGGGTGCTGATGCAGGACCTCACCGGTGTGCCCGCGGTGGTCGATCTCGCGGCGATGCGGGACGCGGTCGCCCGCTTGGGCGGCGATGTCACCAGGATTAACCCGCTAGTCCCCGCCGATCTGGTCATTGACCACTCGGTCCACGTTGACCGATTCGGCACAACGCTGGCATTCAACCAGAACGTCGATCTGGAATACAGCCGGAACACCGAGCGATACGAATTGCTGCGTTGGGCGCAGCAATCATTTCAGAATTTCCGGGTGGTGCCCCCGGGCACCGGCATCGTGCATCAAGTCAACCTGGAGTACCTCGCTCCGGTGGTGGCGACGCGGCAGATCGGCGCCGAAACCGTCGCCTTTCCCGACACACTAGTCGGAACCGATTCTCACACCACGATGATCAACGGTCTCGGCGCACTGGGCTGGGGCGTCGGTGGGATCGAAGCCGAGGCGGTTCTGCTGGGGCAGCCGCTCTATCTCCTCGAACCGGAAGTGGTTGGCGTGCGGCTGGTAGGGTCCCTCCCCGAGGGATCGACCGCGACAGATCTCGTGTTGGCAGTGACCGAGATGCTTCGCCAACTCGGTGTCGTCGGCCGCTTCGTCGAATTCTGCGGCGCCGGTCTCAGCGCACTTTCGCTGGCCGATCGGGCCACCATCGCCAACATGGCGCCGGAATACGGCGCCACCGCCGCGCTCTTCCCGGTGGATGCCGTCACCCTCGACTACCTGCGACTGACCGGGCGGGCTGAGTCGCAGGTGGCGCTCGTCGAGAGTTACTGCAAGGCGCAGCAGCTCTTCCGGACCGACGACACACCCGAGCCGCAATTCAATGAACTGGTCGAGCTGGACCTCGACGACGTGACGCCGAGCGTGGCCGGTCCGCGACGGCCGCAGGACCGATTGCCATTGCCAGCGGTGCGCGATGCGCTCCGCAAGACCTATCCCGCTGCATTCAGCGAAAATGGAGCCAATGGCGGTGACGGACACCACGGCGACGGGGTTTCCGTTTTCGTCGATGGCGTGACGGGAAAGATCGATCACGGCTCCGTCGTGATCGCCGCCATCACCTCGTGCACCAACACCTCCAATCCCTCGGTCATGCTCGGCGCCGGTCTCCTTGCCAAGAACGCTGTCGAACGTGGCCTGGATGTCCCGGGCCACGTCAAAACGAGTCTGGCGCCAGGGTCACAGGTGGTCAACCGCTACCTCACCGAAGCGGGGCTTCTGCCGTACCTGGAAGCGCTCGGCTTTCACATCATCGGCTACGGCTGCACGACCTGCATCGGCAACTCCGGTCCATTGCCGGAACCGGTGAGCAAGGCGATCGACGAAAACAATCTGGTGGTCTCGGCGGTGCTTTCTGGCAACCGCAACTTCGAAGGCCGTATTCACCAACAGGTGCGCGCCGCCTTCCTCGCTTCGCCACCGCTTGTCGTGGCCTATGCGCTGGCGGGCACGGTCGATCTGGATCTGGCCGAGGATCCGATTGGGCGCGATCCCAATGGCGACCCGGTCTATCTGCGTGACATCTGGCCGTCGCAGGACGACGTTCGTCAGGCGATCGAGACCGCGGTCGATCCGGCGATGTTCCGTGAGGAATACGCAGTGGTTTTTGCTGGCGATGAGCGTTGGCAAGGACTCGATGTTCCCACCGGAAGCACGTATGCCTGGAATCCGGATTCGACGTATGTCCAGAATCCGCCCTTTTTCGCCGCGGATGGCGTCGACGCGGTGCCCGGCGATATTCGCGGAGCGCGAGTGCTGGCCCTCCTCGGGGACTCGGTAACGACCGACCATATCTCGCCTGCCGGAAACATCGCCAGGACCAGTCCCGCCGGTCGGTTCCTGATCGAGAAGGGCGTTCCGCCGCATGAATTCAATTCCTATGGCGCGCGACGCGGCAACCATGAAGTGATGATTCGTGGCACGTTTGCCAATATCCGGCTGCGCAACCAGTTGGTGGGAGGCAAGGAAGGCAACCTGACGCTGCACCTGCCGAGTGGCGAGGAGATGAGCATTTACGATGCGGCCATGCGATACGCCGAGGAGAACACTCCATTGGTCGTCGTCGCCGGCAAGGAGTACGGGACCGGGTCCTCGCGGGACTGGGCGGCAAAAGGCACCCTGCTGCTGGGGGTGAAAGCCGTCCTGGTCGACAGTTTCGAACGAATTCACCGCTCCAATCTGGTCGGCATGGGCGTTCTGCCGTTGCAGTTCCTCCCGGGCGAGAATGCGACGACTCATGGCCTGACTGGTCACGAGACCTTCGACATTCTTGGCATCGCGGAAGTTTCACCCCGCAAGCGGCTGACGGTCCGCGCCACGCGATCTGATGGTGAGGTGGTGTCGTTCGAGGCTATCGCCCGCATCGACACCCCGGTCGAGGTCACCTACTACCGAAACGGCGGCATCCTGCAAACGGTGCTGAAGCGGCTGACGACACCGCAAGCCTGAAACGATGCTCCGTGCGGAGAATGGAGGGGCGGTTCGGCGCGGACGCTGCTCTTCAAGTGCCGGTGTGCGCCGTCGCGTCCTCAGCGCGCAGCGCCGCCGGGCACATTGGCGACGAACACGGAAAACCGGCGCAAGTCACGATCGAGGGGCATAGATGGCCGAACCAGGTGGAGCGGATACAGTCATCATCGGCGGCGGCACGACCGGCGCGGTCATCGCGGGATTGCTTGCGGAGCGAAGCGCGGAACGCGTGCTCGTCCTCGAGGCGGGGCCGGATTTCGGGCCACTCGCCAGTGACGCCTGGCCCAGCGATCTACTCGACGCTCGGGCGCTCGGCTACACCCACGACTGGCGATACACATCCGGCGAAACGTACCCCGGCCGGGAAGTGAAATTCGAACGCGCCAAGGTGATTGGTGGCTGCTCCGCGCACAACGGCTGCGCCGCGATCTGGGGGAGCCGGGTCGATTACGACGTGCTGGCAGCAATGGGGCTGGAGGGTTGGGGCACCAGTGACCTCCTCCCACTCTTTATCGAGTCGTCGGCCCGCATGCGCGTACACCACTACCGGCCCGAGGAAGTGACGCCGTTTCATCAGGCCGTACTCGAGGCCGCCGTCCAGGCGGGAATACCGCTGAGCGAAAACCTCAACGATCTCGACGAGGACGAGGGAATCGCGCCCAGCCCAGTCAATATCAGTAGTGGCATTCGCTGGAATTCGGCATTCGCCTATCTCGACCCAGTGCGGGGCCAGGAAAACCTGGCGGTCATCGGCAACGCGACGGTCGATCGCTTATTGATCGATGGTGACCGCGTGACCGGCGTGCGCTATCTGACCGACGACGGACCGCGGGACGTTGCCGCGGGTCGCGTTGTCGTATCGGGCGGGACGTACGGATCGCCCGCGGTACTGCTGCGTTCCGGCATCGGCGATCCAGACAATCTGCGAGCGCTCGGGATCGAACCCACGCTGCCCCTGCGCGGGGTTGGCCGCAACCTTCACGATCATCCCTCGGTGCGGCTCGTGTACAGCGGTACGCCGGAGTTGATCGAGAGGATGACCGCCTTCGCGGCGCGACAGTGGATGCCCGAAGAGCAATCGATCGCCAAGTTGCGCTCACCGCTGTATCCCAAGAATGAACGAGGGTTCGATCTGCACCTGTACCCGGTTGGTGGCCCGAATGCGGCGAGCGCGACCGGCTGGAGTTGGTCGATTCCGGTCGCCTGCATGACCCCTCGATCGCGCGGTGAGGTGACGCTGCGTGCGGCGGACCCAACACGGGAGCCACGGATCGAGCACCGATACATCACCGATCCCGAGGGCTACGACCGATCGGTGTTGCTCGAAGGGGTACGGATCGCGCGCAGGATCGCGGGGCAGGAACCGTTGCGGAGTCTGATCGGCCCGGAAATCTCGCCTGGTGCTGACGTGAACTACGACAACGACCTGCGATCGTGGATCGACCGCGTGGTCGAGCACTACTACCACCCGGTCGGCACCTGTGCGATGGGGCTGGTGAGTGATCCGAACGCGGTGACCGATGCGCGGGGGCGGATCCATGGGTTGGAGAATGCCTATGTCGCGGACTGCTCGATCATTCCGGTCGTGCCCCGTGCCAACACCAATATTCCCGCGGTGGTCGTTGGAGAGCGCATCGCTTCCTGGTTGCTCGAGGCCTGACCGCGCGTCCTGCGCGATGTCTTGCCATTGATCCGATCATCTTCTGATGTGCTTTGAGGTGGGCGGAGGGAGCATTGGCCTCGATTGGATTCGGGATCATCGGTCTGGGGCGCATCGGTTCGTTTCATGCCCGCTCGTTGCGGGACCGCATCAGCGGTGCGCATCTGGTCGCGGCCGCGGTCGATGCCGCGCACCGCGACGCCATCCTGGCGAGCGGGGAGCAGCCATGCGAGCTAGAGGTGGATGTGCCGGCGTTGCTGGGGCGTCCTGACGTCGATGCGATCGTCGTCGCGTCGCCGGCGGTCGTCCACGATGAGCACATCACGCTAGCGGCAGCAGCTGGGAAACCGATCTTCTCCGAGAAACCTCTGGCCGATTCGGTGCCGAAGGCGGAAGCGGCGGCGCGCGCCGTGGAAGTGTCCGGCATTCCGTTCCAGATCGGGTTTCAGCGTCGATACGACCGCAGTTACGCCCGGGCAAGAGCGTTGATCGCTTCCGGCGCGATCGGCGATATCGAGATGTTCCGGGGCATCTCCTGCGACCGCCTCGGACCGATCGAGTTTCTCAAGACGAGCGGCGGTCTGTTCATGGATCTTTCCAGCCATGATTTCGATGCCGCGAGATTTCTCACCGGTCAGGAGGTCAGCGAGGTCTTTGCGATCGGTGAAGTGCTTGTCGCGCCGGAGTTGGCGACGTTCGATGACATTGACTACGGCGTCGTCCTGTTGCGGTTCGCCAATGGCGCTGTCGGTGTCGTGCAGGCGAGTTGGCGTGCGCCATACGGGTATGACATCCGCGCCGAGGTCCATGGCGCGCAGGGCAAAGTGGTGGCGGAGGTCGACGAAAAGTACCCGACCGTTCTCTATGACGAGCGGGGCAAGGTCAGCGCGCGCCACGATCAATTTGTCGAGCGTTTTGCCGACGCCTATGTCGCGGAATTGCAGGCGTTTGTCGATGCCCTGCATGACGGATCGGCGCCGACACCAGGAGTCGTCGATGGCTTGCAGGCCATGCGGATTGCTGCCGCAGCAACGTTGAGCCGCCGCGAAGGGCGCTGGGTGGCGACTGCCGATGCCTGATCGATCGTCTTCATGAGAATCGCGGTCACCGGCGTACAATCCGTACGGTACGCCGACGGGAGCGCCGGGCAAGGACTCGGCGCCGAGGCAGGGAGCAAGTGATGGTAGCGGCACCCCCGCGTGTGGAGACGTTTGGCAATTACATCGGCGGCGAATGGCGGCCGGCGGCGAGCGGCGAGACGATGGAGAATCGCAGTCCTTCGGACCGCGATGATCTGATCGGCCATTTCGCCGCCTCGACCGCCGAGGATGTCGATGCCGCGGTCGGCGCGGCGGCCGAGGCGTACCGGACGTGGCGGTTCAGTTCTCCGATTGCCCGCGCCAACATTCTGCACAAGGCGGCGAATATCCTGGAGTCGCGGATTCCTGACGTGGGTCGGGAACTGACTCGCGAAGAGGGGAAGACGCTCAAGGAGGGGATGGGCGAGACGACCCGCGCCGTCCAGATTCTCCGGTACTATGCGGGTGAGGTGCAGCAGCCGAGTGGTGAGCACTACCCTTCCGCCAACCCGCTCACTCTGCTCTACACCACGCGTGACCCACTTGGCGTTGTGAGCGTGATCACACCGTGGAACTTCCCGATCGCGATCCCGGCCTGGAAAATCGCGCCCGCGATCGCCTTCGGCAACACTGTCGTGTTCAAGCCGGCGAGCCTGACGCCACTTTCCGCCGTTCGCCTGATCGAGGCCTTGGCGGAGGCCGGTCTGCCGGCTGGTGTCGTGAACATGGTCACCGGTTCTTCCCGGCAGGTCGGGGATCCCCTGGTGCGTGACCCGCGCGTCGTCGCGATCACGTTTACCGGGTCGAACGAGACGGGCGCCAGCCTGCGGCAATCAGCGGCGGAGCGGGGCGCCAAGCTGCAACTCGAACTCGGCGGCAAGAACCCGGCGATCGTTCTTGCCGACGCCGACCTCGATCACGCGCTCGGCCACGTTGTCTCGGGGGCGATGATGAGCACCGGGCAGAAATGCACGGCGACGTCTCGCGCCATCGTCGACCGCCGCATCGCCGATCAGTTCACGGAGATGCTGGCGCAACGCATTTCCGCCCTCCAGGTCGGCGATCCCCTGCGGCCGGAAACCCAGATCGGACCGCTCATCGACGAGAAAGCGGCGGAGCGCGTCGCGACCGAGGTGTCTGCCGCGAGGCAGGAAGGAAGTCAACTCCTCGTCGGCGGTGAGCGGCTCGGCGGCGATCTGGAGCGCGGCGCGTTCGTGACGCCCGCGCTGTTCAGCGGCGTCGATCCGTCATCCAAACTGGCTCAGGAGGAACTGTTCGGCCCGGTGCTGGGCGTGATTCCGGTCGATAGCCTCGAAGAGGCAATGGACGTGGCAAACCGCGTCAAGTTCGGTCTGTCGGCCTCGATCTTCACCCGCGACCTGGGTCGGGCCCTGCGGTTTGCCCGCGAGATCGAGGCCGGGGTCGTTCACGTCAACAGCGAGACGCCGGGCGCGGAGCCACAAGTGCCGTTTGGCGGCATGAAGGGTTCGTCCTCCTACTCCCGGGAGCAAGGGAAGGCGGCCCGCGACTTCTTCACTCAAACGAAAACGGTCTACATCGATCCGCCGCCTTCGGCGTAGCCGGTCGCCGGCAGACTGTCGCCGGATTCATGCTTCACTTGCATCGAGCCGCGATCGGGTGATCGCGGATGGCGAATTCGAGGAGGAACCGGGAATGGCCAAGCATGCGGAAGCGACCTATGAAGCTCGCGCACACTGGGAAGGCGGTTTGACGGATGGCAAAGGGACGCTCAACGGCAGCACCAGCGGCAAACTGACGGGGATGCCGATCACCTGGAACGCGCGGACCGGCAAGGACTATTCGATGACCTCGCCGGAAGAACTCCTGGCCGCGGCCCATGCCGCCTGCTTCGCGATGGCGCTCTCATACGAGTTGCAAGGACGGAAGGCGTCTCCGAAGAGCCTGGATGTGTCAGCAACGGTCGGGTTCGATCCGAAAGTCGGCGGTGGGTATGAAGTCAGTTTCTCCGAATTGACGGTTCGCGCTGACGTCGATGGCATCTCTGATGATGAATTGAAGGAAGCCGTCTCCCAGGCCTCGCAAGGCTGCCCGATTTCCTCCGCCCTCAAAGGAAATGTCGAAATCACGGCGAAGGTCGAGCGCGTCTAACGCGACCCGCAGGCGTTTCGCTATCACGGCAATCTGAACCTCTTCACGCCGACTCGTCTCGCCTCGAGGGGAGAGGAGGTGGCGCCTAGTTCTATGCCAGCAGTCTTGGAGGACCCCTGGGAACCCGTCCTGCTGGGGCGAGCAGAGCAATCAGCCGGCCGCGCAAAATGTCGACAAGTCCGTCCCGGTTCCAGGAACCGGGACGGATTGATTCCTGGAGGATGTACCTCCGGATTCTACCGGGGCAACATCTGGCAACGGGGGCAGAACGACGTGCCTCGACCGCCGACGACAATTCGGCTCAGGGGCGTCCCGCACCGTGTGCATACGCCCTTGCCACCTTTGCCATAAACGGAGAGAATGGCGCCGTACCGGCCCGGGTTGCCTTCGGAATCGGCAAACGAAGAGAATGTCGTGCCCCGCGCTCCGATCGCTGCCCGCAGCACATCGCGGATGGCGCGGTGGAGACGGCGAACCTCCTCTGGCGACAGCGAGTTCGCGCGCTGCTCCGGGTGAATGCGGGCGCGAAAAAGCGCTTCGTCGGCGTATATGTTGCCAAGGCCCCCAATCAGGCCCTGATCGAGGATCACCGACTTGATCTTTCCCGGGCGTCGGCGCAGGCGCTCGGCGAGCCAAGCGGCGGAAAACTGCGGGGTCAATGGCTCGACGCCGAGCTTGCCTTCGAGCCGCCGTACATCGTCCGCGTCGAGATGGAGGACGCGACCGAATTTGCGCTGATCGGAGAAACGGAGGTCGAGTCCGCCGTCCAGTTCTATCGCCAGGTGCTCGAACCGCAATCGATCCGTCTCATGCGGCACCACACTAAGCACGCCGGTCATTCTCAGATGGATGACGATGGCGGTGCCATCGTCGAGTTCCAGAATGAGGTATTTCGCGCGGCGATGGACATCGACAATAGCATGCCCGACGACACGCGCCTCCACATCATCGAGCCGCTGTTCGCCGAGAACGCCGGGGAAATCACGCAAGTGGACGCGTTCAATGCGGCGACCGATGACAGAGCCGAGCAGGGACCGGCGGACAGTTTCGACTTCGGGGAGTTCTGGCATACTCGCGCCAAGGGCTCGCCTGATGGCGAAGCGGCAGTCAAGGTGGGCGCAGCGTACCATGCCCATTGACGAATGAATTCGGGAGCGTGGAAATGTCAGACTCCGGCGCGGCTGATTGCATCTTCTGCCGCATCGCGCGGGGTGAACTGGGAACCGAGTTCGTCGCGGAGAGCGCGCACGCGGTCGCCTTCCGTGATCTCAGTCCTCAGGCGCCGGTTCACGTGCTGGTCGTGCCCCGCCATCATTTCAGCGCATTGCGAGACCTGACTCAGGACCATGCTTCGATCCTCGCCGACACCGTGTTGTTGGCGGCACGTGTCGCGGCCGAACAGGGGTTGCACGAAGGCGGCTACCGCGTCATCAACAACGATGGACCGGATGCCGGGCAGACCGTCCATCATCTTCATTTCCACGTCCTCGGCGGCGCCCCGTTGAAGGCCGGTCTGGGCTGACCGACACGACGCGTTCTGAAGAGGGTAAGCAATGACAGAAGCGACGGTTCGCCAGCGATTGGACGACGATCTCAAGACCGCAATGCGTGCGGGCGACGCGACGACGCGTGACGCGATTCGCTACATCCTGGCCGCAGTCAAGAACGCCGAGATCGATGCTCGCGGTTCGGGCCGTCCGGCCGATCAGGAAGCGGCGCTGCGCAAACTCGGCAAGCAACTTGCCGATGCGATCGATCAGTACCGGGCCGCGGGCCGCGACGACCTCGCTGACCGCGAATCAACCCAGTTGGATGTACTCAAGCGGTATCTGCCCGCTGAAATCTCGGACGAGGCCCTCGCCGCCCTGGTGGCCACGGTCATTGCCGAGACCGGGGCGAGTGGGCTGAAGGACATGGGCCGGGTCATGCCAGTCGCCATTCAGCGGGTCGCCGGCGCGGCCGATGGCCGCCGGGTCAGCGCCGCGGTCAAGACCGCGTTGGCGCAGTAGTCCCTCCCTTTGATCGATGGAACCGCTGACACTCGAATTCTCGGTGGCCGCCGAAGCGGAGTGGCCGCGGGGCCTTCGTGATGCCGATCTCGAATCTCTTTGCGCGTTTACGCTCACGGAGGAATCGGCGCGCGGTGCGTGGGAGATAGTGGTCGCGCTGGTATCTGATTGGCGATTGCAGGATCTTCACCGCGAGTTCATGGGCATCGATTCGCCGACCGACATCATGACCTTTCCCTACGATCAACCCGGGCGCCAGGGGGGTGGAGGTGATCTGGTGATCTCGGTCGATCATGCCCTGTCCCAATCTGCCGCGTGGGGGCTTACCCCAGCAGAGGAAGTCGAATTTCTTGTAGTCCATGGGACGCTTCATTTGCTGGGGTGGTCGGACGAAGATGACGCGAAGCGGGAACGTATGCTGGCGCGTCAGGGAGAGATATTCGACCGCTGGCGAGCAAGGATGTGAGCGTCACAATCAGGTGAACTCGCGCATTCGGAACGGTTAGAGCGGTCCTCCACACGTCCAGGAGGCGGCCCTTTCGCTAGGCTGATAACTGAACGCCAACAGGCGGTTTCTTCATTGACGAGACGGCCACAATTATCCCAACCAACAGCATTGCTGTAGTGGCGCAAAGCGTCCTCGATCAGCCCATTGCCAGCCTGCAGGGTGCATTCGCCGGGCGACCCAAAATCTGTGATTCAACGCAAACAGCGACGCAACACATCCGCTGCATTCATGCCGGAGCGTCGTTGGATCTCCTGGTAGGTTGCGCGGATTGGAAATGACTCTGCACCTGTCCTCGCGCCCGCAATTGCCACTTCGATCGTTCCTTCAAAGAGTCCCAGTGCCACCGGAGTTGGATCAATGGCAATACCGACGCCGAGATCGCTGCCGGACTGACGGCGAGCGGCGTCGGCAAGTTCGATTGGCGTCGTATCGTGGTGAGGTGGTTTCGCTTCGATGCGAAGCACGATTTCCCTCGCCTCGGGTTCGGAGAGAAGCAGGGAGCCGAACCGGCCGCCTGTTCCAGCTTCAGCAACAGAAATGGTGAGTTCCGACGCCCGAAGCGTATCGAGCAGCACAGCCGCGAGCGAGCGCTCATCATCCGCGTAGATGTAGTCATCGAGCCGAGACCGCGCGAGGGCGACCGTTTCCGCCAACCGTTCATCGGCAGCCTCGACGCTGTCTGCCGATGCGGTGATGCGAACGTGAACGCCGTCATCCTTGGCATAGGTTCCGACGTACGGTTCATCGAGCCTGGTTAGCTCGTCCAGGAGATTGGAAACCGCCGATTCCCCGATACCGAGCGTGCGAAGATTGATCGAGCGATAGACTCGATGGTGAAGGCGAGCGGCGAGCCGGGGGAGGGCCTGCTCCCGCCACATGCGGACCATCTCCCGTGGCACACCCGGCATCGAAATCACGATCGCCTCGCCAAGCTGGACGAACCATCCCGGAGCAGTGCCGACCGGATTGGGCAAGATCTCGGCGGAAGGAATGATCCACGCCTGTTTCGCGTTCCGTTCCGGCATCTCCAGGCCGCGTTGCGCGAAAAAGGCGCGAATCGCGGCGACCAGATCGGGATCGACCGCTGGGGTCTCGCCGGCGAGCGCGGCAATCGCTTCACGCGTGAGATCGTCGTCGGTGGGGCCAATGCCTCCGGTACAGATGACCAGATCGGCCTCGCTGATCGCGTTCCGCAAGGTGCGGGTAATCCGGGGAAGATCGTCTCCGACCTGGACGACATGGAGCAGTTCGATTCCCTGTGCGACCAGTTCCTGGGCGAGAAACGTGGCATTCGTATCGGTCAGGTGACCGCCGATCAATTCGGTACCGATCGAGACGATATAGGCCCGCATTGGCTCCTCGCTCTATCCGTTGCTTCGCCGCCGTTGGACTCCGACAAGGATAGCCATCAGATCTACAAGCGCGAGACGGCGTGAATGCAATGGCTGATCTCATGACCGCAGTTGCGTGGAAATCGTAACAGGAGGAACTCTATTTTCAGAAGACAAGAGCGCCCCGAATTTGGCTCAACCAGGAGGGCGGCAACGGTTGGCAGAAGAACTGGAAAATCTGGCCAAGGACACCCGACGCTGAGGGCAATGTCTCGCGGTTCGCGCTTGCGCTGCCACTGCCGGTAGCAATGGGTACCCTCGGAGGGAATCGAACCCCCAGCCTTCTGGTTCGAAGCCAGACGCTCTGTCCGTTGAGCTACGAGGGCATGCGGCGCACCGCGCCGCCCGGAAAGTATAGCAGCGTCCACGCCGCAATCTTCCTTTTTTGACGATTGCGGCGCGTCCGTCGTAGCGTTCCGGCAGGAGGTGTGTGATGACATTTGGAAGTCTTGACCTGACGCGTCGCAATTCCCACCGTTGGCGAACCGCTGTCGTTGGGCTCGTTCTGGCGTCACTGATTGTCGGAGTTGCCATCAGTCTCGGTGGCACGATGGCGCGGTCCCTCAACCCGATCGGCGGGCTGATCTGGATCGCCTCGGGTGTCTTGCTGGCCATGTCGCTGCCGCCTGCGCAACGCCCCGTACCGGGGGTTGTCGTTGGCGCTGGCGCGGGTTTCATCCTCGGCGCTTTCATTCGTCCGGCAACCCTGGAAGCCGCGATCATCAGTTTCGGCATCGCCGGACTGCTGACGGTACTTGTCGCTGGCGATCGCAGTGGCGCCTGGGGTTTCCTGGTGCCAAGTGTCTACCTGCCGGTGCATCTCATCATCGGCATCGGCCGGGCAGTCATGAATGGCGCTCCGATGCGGACCGATCCGCCGCCAACCGCGATGATCCTGCCGTTGATGATGATCGTGGCGGCCGCCGTGGGGGCGGCGATTGCCGCCGCGCTCGTGCAGCGACAAGCCAGTCGGTGACGCTGAATGATTACTCCCGGTCGCGCAGGGCCCGCTCGATATCGCGTCGGGATTGCCGATCGGCATCGTCCGCTCGCTTGTCATAGAGCTTCTTGCCGCGGGCGATCCCAATATCGAGTTTGGCGCGGCCCCGCTTGAGATGGAGCCGCAAGGGAATCAGGGTCAACCCTTTCTGCTCGATCGATGCCCGCAGGTGCGCGATCTCGCGCCGGTGGAGCAGGAGTTTGCGCGGTCGGTCCGGATCGTGGTTGGCGCGGTTGCCGTGCGAATAGGGCGAGATGTGGCAGCCAATCAACCACAACTCACCGTGCTCGATCCGCGCGTAGGCTTCCGAAATCGTGATCTTGCCTTCGCGGATCGATTTGATCTCCGTCCCGGTGAGGACGATTCCCGCCTCCACCGTCTCCAGAATGTGATACTCGTGGAACGCGCGCCGATTCGTCGTCACGACCCTGTCGTGGCGCCGATTCATGTCTACATCGGATTTAGAAGCGGTCTTGGTTGCCATCATGGCACTATAGGGATGCGCGAAACAGGGCGTCAACTTGATGGATTCGGATGACTGAGAAACTCAAGAGCGACAGTGTGATGGATTACCGCTTATGACTGAAATCGGGCTGGCTTCCAACGATGAATATGCCTCGATCGCGGAGTTCTACGATCTCGAGCACGCCGATTTCGATGCGGATATCGACCTCTATCGGCAACTCGCGGAAGTCGTCGGCGACCCCATTCTGGAACTTGGCTGCGGCAGCGGGAGAGTACTCCTGCCGCTCGCGGCTGCTGGTTATCGGGTGACCGGGCTAGACCACTCGCGGTCGATGTTGGCGCGGGCAAGAATGGCGGCTTCGCGCGAAGGTCTGGCGGAACGAGTCAGCCTCGTCGCAGGGGAAATGGAAGACGCTGCCGCCGCTCCTGGCGGGCCATACGGGCTGGTTCTCCTCTCTCTGAATGGATTGATGCACCTCGACGGCCCTGGCAAACAGCGGAAGGTTCTTGTAGCGGCACGGCGTGCGCTCGACCCGCGCGGCATGCTGGTGATCGATACGCTCCACCCTGACCCAGCGCACCTCGCGACGTTCGATGGCCGCGTTCAGCACGAAGGCTCATGGCGGCGTGACGATGGCACGCGGGTCGATCGCTTTGCGGCGCGGACCCATGCGCCCGCCTCACAGCGCATCGAGACGACGCTCTGGTACGACGTGGTCACCCCGGCCGGGCGTCTCGAACGAGTCGCGACTGAGTTCCCGATGCGCTACGTCAACCGGGCCGAACTCGAATTGATGCTGGAACTCGCCGGGTTTGCCGAATGGCAGGTTTACGGTTCGTACGACCTCGATCCATACGAGGATGGCAGCGAGCGGCTCATTGTCACCGCCGAGGCCGCCGCCAGTCGTACCCGCTGATCAGATCCGCGCCGCGCGATTGCGCAAGAGGAGGTCGGCGAGCACAATCGCCAGCATCGCCTCGGCCACCGGTACGGCGCGGGGCACCACGGATGGATCGTGGCGGCCCTCGACCAGAATGGTGCGGGGAGCGAAGTCGATATCGACCGTCTCCTGCCCCCGCGCGACCGACGAGGTCGGTTTCACGGCGACGCGGACGATGATTTCCTCGCCCGAGGAAATGCCGCCGAGTGAGCCGCCGGCGCTATTGCTCCGCGTGCGCACCCGGCCATCCTCGACGTAAAACCAATCATTGTTCGCCGAACCGCGAGAGCGGGCCGCGGCGAACCCGCTGCCGATCTCGACCCCTTTGGTTGCCGGAATGGAAAGCATGGCTTGGGCGATCAGGGCATCGAGCCGGTCAAATGTCGGCTCACCGAGCCCCGGTGGAACGTTGATAGCCCGCACTTCCACAATCCCGCCGAGGCTGTCATGCTCTTCCTTGACGGCGAGGATCGCGTCGGTCATCTGCTGCGCGGCGATGGGGTCGGGACAGCGCACCAGATTGCGTTCGATCTCGTCCCGGTCAAACGATTCCATGGCGATGCCACCGATCTCCCGGGTGAAGCCGTAGACCTCCGCGCCGACCGAACCGAGGATCTTTCGGGCGATCGCCCCAGCGGCGACCCGGCCCCAGGTCTCGCGGGCGGAGGATCGCCCACCCCCGCGATGGTCACGGTGCCCATATTTGGCCCAGTAGGTGTAATCGGCATGGCCCGGGCGAAAGACATCGCGAAGGTTGTCGTACTTGGAGGAATCGACATCCTTGTTGTAGGTGATCATCGAAATCGGGGCGCCGGTGGTGCGGCCCTCGAAGACACCAGAGAGAATTTCGACGCTGTCGCGTTCGCCGCGAGGCGAGGTCACCTTGCTCTGGCCGACCCGGCGTCGGTCGAGTTGCAGCTGGACATCCGCCTCGCTGAGATGGATACCAGCCGGTGTGCCTTCGACTACCACGCCAAGCGCCGGGCCGTGTGATTCCCCCCACGTCGTCAAGCGAAAGATGGTGCCAAAACTGCTGCTCATTCGTGTACGACCCGTCTCGATCCAATGGTTGTGAAGCCACGCATGAAACGCCCGGAGGCCTTCACTTGATTCGCGTATCGCCGGTGCGGTCGACCGCGGTGCGATCGCCGCGACACCAGGCACCGAACAGCCGGTAATCGAGATCGGGCGTGCGCCGGAATCCGAAGCGCTCGTAGAGTCGCTGCGAACGGTGGTTCGTTTGCTGCGTACTGAGACCGATTCGGCGCGATCCGGAATGGCGCGCGCTTTGGAGCGCGAGAGAAAGAACTTGGGAACCAACGCCAAGTCCCTGCAACGAAGGAAGCACCGCGATGCGGTCGAGATGACTCCATCCCGGGAAATGGGTTACCCCGTAGTAGCCAATAGGATCCGCGTTCCTGGTGACGAGCGACACCGTGACGCCGGGTGTCATCAGATATGTTTCGAACTCGATCCTGTTGTTCTGCCACAACCAGGGGAAGGAGGTCCGATCGATACGCAGCAGTTCGGCAACCGCGTCGACGTCCCCCGGGAAAACTCGCTCCTCATGCAAAGAGCCCGACGTCTCCCGGGTACCGTAGGACAGCACGAGTTCGTAGGTAACGACTTCCTCGAGGAGATGCAAACCGGCGCGCTCGTATCGGGAGGGCAGGAGATCCGATTCGAAGTCGAGCACTAGCATCAGGTCATCGCCCCGATCGGCGCAGCGCTCGAATGCCGCCTGCAGCAGCGGTTCGACGTGGCGGACGGCGTAAATTTCGTCCACATGCGCGATCTCCGGCCGATGCCGCCACGGTGCGAGAATCGCGTACTCCAGCGTTTCCGGAGACCATACTGACCGGTCGGGATATCGCTCCAACGATCGCCGCATCGCGGCAGCGACGCGGGGATTGGGAAGCCGTAATCGAGGGACATCACCGGGTCGGAGCGTCTCGATTACCGGTATCCAGGACCGTCCTGGACGATTGACGGCGAACGTGGCGGTCACTCAGTGCTCCAACCAGGCGTCATCGAGGTAGAGCAGTCCCAGCGGCGTGACCTTCAGGTTGCGTACCCACGGCTTTTCCAGGGTGTAGCGGACATCATGCGCCACCGGAAGAAAGACATTGTCCTGAAGGAGCAAGGTTTCGGCTGCGGCGTAGATCTTGGCTCGTTGCTCTACATCGAGTGTCGCCGCAGCCTGATCGAGGAGCGCGTCGAATTTCGGGTTGCTGTAGCCCGAATAGTTGTCGGGTGAGCGGGAATCGAACAGGGCCCAGAGAAACGTTTCGGGATCGGGGTAGTCGCCGACCCATTGCAGTTCGAATGCCGGGAACGATTTGCTGGCGAGACCGGCGTTGAATTCCGGCCAGTGGACGTCGAGAACCTCGACCTTCAGCCCAAGTTCCTCCTGGAGTACGTCCCGCAAGACTTCGGCTCCAAAGGGACCCGAGCCGTAAATCCGGATAGGGGGGACCTTGTCCGCGCTTTCGTAGCGCGATTTGGCGATCGCAGCGCGTGCCGCTTCGATATCATAATCGGGAGCCGACGCGGGCCAATCACGCGACAACGTGCCCGGTGGGATGATGCCTTTCGCTGCCTGCTGGCGCCCACTCAGAAGGATCGCGGCGATCTTCTGGCGAGGATAGGCGAGTTCGATGGCGCGGCGAATCTCCGGATCATCCATCGGCGGCACGTCGGTACGGAAAGCAATGTATTCGGTCGCCAGAATGGGCGAGACCTGCAATTCCGCCCGGAGCGGACTGTTTTCATCGATGATGCGGTCGACCGAATTGATCGGGACGGGAGCCAGGTCGATTTCATCTGCCTGGTAGAGGTTGAACGGATTGGCGGCGCTGGGACCGAGGCGAAACACGACGCTCTTCAACGCGGGCTCGCCGCGAACAAAACTGGGATTCGCCTTGAGGCGAAGTTCCTCCGCCGGTTCCCAGTAGTCGACCATGAACGGACCCGATGCGTTCGGATGGCGCCACCATTCGCCCCCACGAGCCACGTCATCCTTGTCCACGACCGCGCCGGGAGCGGAGGCCAGTTTCATGAGGAAGGTCGCCCGAGGAGCGGAGAGCCTGATTTCCACCGTGCGGTCGTCGAGGGCCCGGACGCCGGAAAGCGTCTCTGTTTCGCCGCGGATCAACTCCGGTGCGCCCGCGATGTCCGCCAGATAGGAGGGTCCGGCCAGCGCCATGCCTTCGGCTTGAGCGGTGGCTGGCGACAACGCGCGCGTCAACGAGTACACGACATCGTCAGGTGTGACCGGTGATCCGTCTGAGAAGCGCGCGCTATCGCGCAGGATGAATCGGTACGTCAGCCCGTCTTCGCTGATCTCGATCCGCTCCGCCAGTTCTGGCACCGGTTGCAGGGTGTCGTCGAATCGGGTCAGGCCGCGGAACACCTGGCGGGTCAGAAACGCGGAATTGACGTCCCGGGCAAATGCGGGATCGAGAGGTGCGGGATCGAGAATCGTCCCTGCCAGGCGTAGTTCCTGTTCGCCGGTCGGCGTCGGATTCGTTTGCGGTTCGGAGGCCGCAATGACAACCGGGCCGGGAATTGGGGTGCCGGCCGCGCGGGCTGCACCCTGTTCCATTCCGGTCGTGTTGGGGAAAAAGGGAATCGCAAGCGCAATCGCGGCAAAAAGAATGGCTATGCTCTGACGTCGCGTGCGGGTCGCGGGTACATGTCTCATGGCGGCGATGATAGTGTGCGATCCCAAGCGGGAACAAACGCGTGTCATCATGTTGGTCCTGATCCTGAATAGATCGAGGAAGAATGGAACCTGAACCGGACGAGACGTTGCCCATGTTTCCACTGCGCGCCGTTCTCATTCCCGGTGAACTCCTCCCTCTCCACATCTTCGAACAGCGCTACCGGAAGATGCTGGCGGCGAGGATTCACGCGGTTCCGGCGTTCGGCGTGGTGTTGGTCAGACGCGGGCGCGAAGTAGCGGATCAACCGGATGTGGAATCGATTGGTACTGCCGCAACGATCGTTCAGTCAGAGCAGCATGCCGACGGTCGATGGTCCATCGTGGTGCGCGGGGGAAGGCGGTTTCAAATTGTCGATCAGGATTGGCGCGAGGGATATCTCATCGCATCCGTGACATGGCTCGATCCTTTGCCAACGGAATCCGTGACGCCGGGCGCGGAAGGTCCGGTGAGCGAAGTCAAGTTGGCTTTTGATGCCTATCTCATGGAATTGGAGCGTGTTGCGGGTCGTCGGATCCCGCGGGTGGACCTCGGTGAGAGGCCGGAGCGGGTTGGCAACCTGATTGCGTCGGCGATGCCGTTCAGCCTCTCCGATCGCCAGCATCTACTTGCCGCACCAACGGCCGCCACACGTCTCGAGTTGTTGCTGAAACTGCTTCGCCGCGAGCGGGCGTTACTGGCGACCGCCGGGCTGGGGGGTGCGCTCATCGAGCATCCCGGCCGCCGGTTCACCAGCAACTGAACCAGGATCAGCATATCCCACGGCGAGGAACGCCAGAACCCGATCCATCACCGCGTCGGCATCCAGTTCCGATGTATCGATGACGAGATCAGCGGCGGCCACCGCCTCACGAAGTCGGACGACCTGAACGTCGTGCAGCCAAGCCGGCCATTCGTACCCTCTTCGCTGCCTGACGGCGGCGAGGTCGGCCTGAAGGGCAATGACAACGTCTGGGTCGCGGTTTCGCCAGAGGGAAGTGATGACACTGTGCTCCTGGGCGGTCGCGTGCGCATCGTAGCCACGAGCGCGCAATGCCTGGACGAGCGAGGTCTTCCCGGAGGCGCAAGGTCCGACGATCACGATCCGAGGCGGTCTTGGTAGAGATTGCTGGGAACTTGGGGTGGATGACACGGTCATGGCGACCTCCAGTCAGGGAATAGGCACCTCCGCTGACATGCGGCGCAGCGGAAGAGCCTGATGGTGCTCGGAAAGGGTGAGGACGACAACACTCATGTCATCTGCCGGTTTGCCGGCATCCCGTTCGATCGCCGCGGCCAGGATGTAATCGGCAATGGTCTGCGCATCCACCGTTGCGCCGGTCTGACGGGCACATTCACCGAGATCGAATCGAGGGAGCCCGCGCCTGGAGCCCGAATGGGCGATTCCGTCGCTTACCAGAATAACCTGAGTGCCGCATTCCGTGGGAAACTCGGTGGCCCAGGGTCTGGTCCGGGCATGCAGACCCAAAGGATGGTCATTCCCTGGTATCACCGCGGCGCCGTCGCCGGACGAGACCAGGCAATCGGTCGCGCTGTTGCGCGTTACCACGACGGTGCCACTCTTCAGGTCGACCGAAAGAATATCGAGCGTCGCCGAGACCTGTCCGTGCCGCATCGCGAAGAGGAAGTCATTCGCGGCGCGTGCCGAGGCGCCATCGCGTACTCCTTCCTTGAGCAACGCGGCGACCTTCGCGGTGACCAGCATGCTGAGCGATTTGGCCGCCCGACCCGACCCCTGGCCGTCCGCCATGATGACAGACATCCCACCGCCGGGGCGCTCGACGATTTCAACCGTATCACCGCTTTCGCGTGACGCGTATTTATTCGTCTTGGCGATTCCGATACTGATCAGAATCGGCATGTCAGGTACTGTCCTGAGTAGGCGCCTTCACGACAGATCCCCCCGTCCATCAGACCGCAACGCGATATTGTCGATGAGCCGCACCCCTTCGATTTCTGCCGCGACGAGAAATCGCGCGCCGGGCTGTAGAGTCTCGAGCGGTTCGAGCGTCGCGTCATCGACGATGGCGGCGTAATCGACGACGAGGCCCGCCGCTGCGATTGACGCCCGCGCGTCACTCTGGAGCCGGCTCACGTCGCGTACTCCCGCGTCGACCTGCGCTTGCGCTACGAGCAACGCGTCGGGTATCGCGTGGGCCATGGTTCGTGCCGCGGGGGACAGCCGTTCATTGCGAGAGGAAAGGGCAAGGCCATCGGGATCGCGTACGGTTGGAAACCCGACAATTGTTCCGGGAAGCGCGAGGTCGGTGTGGATGCGGCGAATGATCTGAAGTTGCTGGAAATCCTTCTCGCCGAAATACGAGCGGTCCGGCGCCACCAGATTGAGCAAAATCGTGACCACCGTCGCCACGCCCCGAAAATGCCCCGGCCGCGCGGCGCCTTCCCATCGCGTGGCGAGTGCGCCAACTTCGACTGAGGTAGCGAACCCGGAAGGGTACATCGTGGTCACTTCTGGAGCGAAAACCAGGTCCGCGCCCGCCATGCTCGCGTCGCGAACATCTTGCACCAGAGTCCGCGGATAGCTAGCGAGATCGCCCGGGTCGTGGAACTGGGTGGGATTGACAAAGACACTGACGACCGTCAGGTGATTGTCCTCCGCGGCACGCGCGATCAGCGCGAGATGCCCGGCATGGAGGGCGCCCATGGTCGGGACCAGTCCACGCGATGCCGTTCCCAACGCTTCTCGCAGCGCGGAACGTGTGGTGACGACAGGAGCGATCCTCACGCGTTCGCGTCGGCGCGGAGCCGGGCGAGCACCTCATCCGGCATGCCGTAGGAATTTTCCGGTCCAGGAAATGACCCTGCGCGCACTTCCGCGGCATAAGCAGCGAATGCGTGCTCGGTTGCCTCGCCGAGGTGCGCGAACCGCCTGGCAAACCTGGCGCTCACGCGATCCTCGAGGCCGAGCACATCATGGCCGACCAGCACTTGGCCGTCGCAAAAAGGACCGGCGCCAATGCCGATGGTCGGGACCCTGACTTTGGCCGTGACCAGGCGGGAGAGTTCAGCGGGGACGGCTTCGATCACGATGGCAAAGGCGCCCGCGGTTTCAATGGCTGCCGCATCAAGGAGGATCTTCTGCGCCGTGGCCAGATCGCGCCCTTGTACCTTGAACCCGCCGAGCGCGCCCGCCGACTGAGGCGTCAGTCCGATATGACCCATGACCGGAATCCCGGCGAGCACCAACGCCGCAACCTGGTCGACGATCTCCTGCCCGCCCTCCAGTTTGACCGAATCGGCCCCGCCCTCCTGCATGAGCCGGCCCGCGTTTTCGACCGTACGCGGGGTGTCAATGTGATAGGTGAGGAACGGCATGTCCGCAACGACGTGTGTGGCTGGCGCCCCACGCCGCACGGCCTTTGCGTGGTAGATCACATCGTCAAGGCGAACGGGGACCGTCGATTCATGGCCCTGTACGACCATCCCCAAGGAGTCACCGACGAGGATGATGTCGATTCCTGCCTTCTCTGCGATACGTGCGAAGGGATGATCGTACAGCGAGAGCATGGTGAGTTTCTCACCGCCCTTGCGGGAACGAATTTCCGGCGGCGAAAGATGATGGCGAGATCGAGACTGATCACTCGAATCGGTCATGAGTTCCTTTCCTGGCCGTCACCGTACGTTCACGCATGCGAATCAGGGAGGTAACGATGGTCGTTGCGGGCACCGCGATGCCGGCCGATGCTGCCGCGGTAATCACCGCGCCATGAATTGCGTCAACCTCTGTCGGACGGCCGAAATCGAGGTCCTGCAACATCGATGAGCGGTTCGCGGCCGTCGCGCGTGCCGTCTCGGCCACCATCTCGCGAGTGTTTCCGATTTCCCAACCATTTGCCCGCGCCACGGCGGCAACCTCTTCCGCAATGATCTCGGCAGCATCCAGCATTGCCGCGTCGGACGCAATAGTGCCGTTTGGTACGCCAGCGAGCGCCGTGAGTCCGTTGATCGCGGCGTTGATCGCCAGTTTTCTCCAGATCCACCCATCAATATCAGCGACAGCCGCGGCGGGTAATCCGGAAGATGTGAACAGCGCGACGATCTCCTGGGCCAGGGTCGATTCGGTGGCGGACGAGTAACCGATGAGCGTTGGGCCCGATCCCGTGTGTCGCACATGACCGGGCGCCAAACGCGTCGCGGCGAGGGAGGTCACCCCTCGCAGGATGATCGGGTGGGGGCCGACCTCTTTCCGAATGCGCTCAGCGTTGCCAAGCCCATTTTGCAGCGTCAGGATCGGCTGCCCGCTGCTCACCCACGGCGTGATGGCCGCGGCCGCGGCGGAGGTATCACCGGACTTGACCAGCATGATCACCAGGTCGGCGCTGGACACCACTGAAGGGTCGCGGTCGATACTCATCGGAAGCTGTTCGAGCGCCCCATCAGTCCGCTCGATCCGAAGCATCCGGATCGAGGACGGTTCATGGCCCGATCCGACCCGGCCTAGCAGGGCCACCTCATGGCCATGGCGATGGAACGTGGCGGCAAGAAGACTGCCGAGGGCGCCGGGACCGACAATGACGACACGCACGGGCCAGATTCCACCGTTTCACGCGCTCAGGGCGAATGCGCGGCAATGAGATCGTCAGCGATCTTGGCTGACGTCAGCACACCGGGAAGTCCGGCGCCGGGATGGGTACCGGCGCCGACGAAGTACAGGTTCGGGAGCGTATCAGACCGGTTATGGGGACGAAACCACGCGGACTGGGTGAGAACCGGCGCAATCGAGAATCCGGCTCCCAAGTGTGAACCCAACGTGTCATGAAAAAAGCGGGGATCGACCATGGTTTCCGTGATCAGGTGCTTTGAGAGATTCGGCAGATAGTGATCTTCGAGGAACTGCATCACTCGATCGCGATACGGACGCGCGGCTCGTTGCCAGTCGACGGCAGCGCCGAGGTTTGGTACGGGGGCCAGGACGTAGAACGCTTCGCACCCTTTGGGGGCGAGGGAGGGATCGGTGAGGGTCGGCATGTGGAGATAGAGCGACATGTCATCCGCGAGCCGCCGCCCGCGGAAGATATCGCTGAGAAGTTCACGATATCGCGGGCCGAGGATGATGGTGTGGTGCGCCAGATCCGGACCGTCCTGGCCGCGATAGAGACGATCGGTACCAAAGTAAATCACGACGAGCGACATCGAATGTCGCATTCGTGACGGCGGGATGGTCGCACCGCGGCGAAATCGCGGTGGCAGCAGTGTCTCGGTAACTGTCGCGACATCCGCGTTGCAGACGATACTGTCTGCGGGAATCGAGCGGCCATCGGCCAACCTCACCCCGTTCACCCTGTTTTCCGCGACGCATATCTCTGTCACACGGGCATTCAGTTCGAGTGTTCCGCCGAGTTCGTTCAGCAAGCCAACCAGCGCATCGACGATCGCACCCGTCCCGCCCCGGGCGAACCAGACGCCCCATTTGCGCTCCAGATAGTGAATCAGGGTGTAGATACTCGTGGTGTCGAAAGGATTGCCACCCACCAGCAGCGGGTGAAACGAGAGGACCTGGCGCACGTTCTCATTTTGCACGTACCGCGAGACCATCCCATACACCGAGCGATAACTGCCTAGCCGGATCAGATCGGGAGCGATGCGGAGCATATCCGTCACATGCAGGAATGGCTGGTCGGCGAGTTCGGTGAACCCCTTGGCGAAGATCGGCTCCGTGCGGCGCACGAACTCGCGGTAGCCCGCGATATCGGCAGGATTATCACTCTGGCGCGCCACTTCACGGGCCATCGCGTCTGATTCGCCGCTGTAATCGAAATGTGTGCCGTCGGGAAAGAAGATTCGGTAGAACGGATCGAGCGGGACGAGATCGATCGCATCGGCAAACCGGCGCCCAGCGAGGACGAAAAGGTCCTCCAGCAGCCACGGCGCGGTAATGACGGTTGGTCCACCGTCGAAAACGAACCCGTCCTGCTCGTAGACGGCGGCACGGCCGCCCGGCCGGTCGCGTTGCTCGAGGAGCGTTACGTGGTGGCCGCGCGCGGCGAGCCGCACCGCCGCGGCTAAACCGCCGAAGCCGCTGCCGATAACGACGATTCGTTGCGCCCGTGTTTCGACCATCGCGTCCCTTCTCTCTCTGAAGGGTACTCCTGGTCGATCCAGAATCGGTGGTATCGCTGGCCGTTGCGCTACAAGGGCTCGAGCGCAGGCGTCGGGCGGTGAACGGGGAACGGTGTACGGTCGAAGCGGACCAGCGCTTCGGCCACGAGCGTGGGGTTGTTCGTCAATTCGAACACGGCATCGCCGAGACGACGGCGCACGCCGTTCAGATCGAGATAGGTGCGGTTGCCCGCCGTGGCGCGGACCCGACCCTGATCGAGGTAGCGGCCCCAAATGACCAGCCAGCCGCGATCGACGGGGGAAACTTCGACGAACCGGCTGAAGTCCTTCCAGACAAAGAGGACGTGTTGTTCCACGATGGCGATGACTCCGATTTACGACGTTTTGCGCGGATCGAGCGCGTCCCGCAGGCCGTCTCCGATGTAGTTGATGGCCAGCACGGCCAAAAAGATCATCGTGCCGGGAAAGAGCGCCTCGTGCGGCGCGATCTCCAGACGGTCGCGCGCTTCGAGCAGCATTGTGCCCCAGGTGGGGACATCAGACGGGAAGCCGAGGCCGAGAAACGAAAGCGTCGATTCGGAGATGATCGCGCCGCCGACGCCCAGCGTTGCGGCCACGATGATCGGGCTGAGAACATTGGGCAGGATGTGTTTGAAGATCAACGACCCGCGCGTTGCGCCGATCGATTCGGCGGCTTCGATGAATTCCTTCTCTTTCGTGGCGAGAAAACTGGCGCGGACGAGCCGGGCAGTTGGCATCCAGCTGAAGAGACCGATCACGATGACGATTAGGGCAAAGATGCCCAGAACACCGTTGCCAGTGAGATCGTCGAAGAACTGATAGAACGCATCGCGGTAAAGAAAACTGATGACCAATAGCAACGGCACTTGCGGCAGCGAAATGAAGAGGTCCGTGAGCCGCATCAGGAGGTTGTCCGCCGCGCCACCGAAGAATCCGGCGAGGGCGCCGATCGCTGTGCCGACAACGATCGACATCATCGCGGCCACGACGCCGACCGCCAGGGAAATCCGGCCGCCCCAGAGGACGCGCGCCAGAATGTCGCGTCCCAGGTCATCCGCCCCAAACGGATGCGCCATGGAAGGTCCGGCGCCGCTCGCCATGAAATCGATGGTATCGATGTCCTGCGGATAGATCATGGTCCCGATGAACGTGGCCAGAATCATGAAGATGAAGACGACGAGGCCCGCCATGGCGAGATCGTGTTTGCGGAACTGCCGCCAGGCGTTGTTCCAGAGCGAGCGTTGCGGTTTGACGCGCAACTCGCCGGCAAGTTCCGGCACATGATCCCTGGGAATCTCCTCGACGACGGGAGCGACTTTGACCTGCGTTGACGCGGCCGGCCGCCGGATATCGAGTTCGGCCCCTTGTGTCATGCGGGGGCTCCTTTCCAGGGAATCCCGGTCGTTTCGGTCATCATCGCGCCTCGCTATGAGTATCTGATGCGAGGATCGAGCGCCGCATAGAGGAGATCGGCGATCACGTTGAAGAGCACGACAAGTATGGCGATGCCAAAGGTGATCGCCATGACGACGGGAACATCCTTGCTGTAAATCCCGTCGATCAGGGCACGTCCAATGCCAGGGATGCGGAAGATTTGCTCCGTGATAATGGCCCCGCCAAACACATCGGGAATTTGTAGCGCGAGGACCGTTACCACGGGAATCAGCGCGTTCCGCATGGCGTGAAACACCGTTACCGATTGCTCGCGGAGTCCCTTGGCGCGAGCGGTGCGCACATAGTCCTGACTGATGGTTTCCAGCATCGAGGCGCGGACGAACCGCATCAACTGCGCTGAGCCGGCTAGACCCAGCACCGCGATCGGCATGATCGATTGCTTGGCGTTGGCCCAGAACCCCGTTACTTGGGAGTCGTAGATGAAGTCCAGCCAGCCGAGCTTGACGCTGAAGAGGAGGATGAAGAGGAGGCCTGTAAAGAACGTTGGCAAGCTGAACCCGATGAATGCGAATGTCGTCGCTGCCTGATCGAAGAACGAATACTGCCGAAGCGCGGAGATGACTCCGACTGGCACGGCGATGAGAACGCTGAGAATCAGCGCCGATCCCGTAATCGAAAGCGTCACGGGAAGCCGGCTCAGGACATAGTCACGCACTGGTACGCGGGCGGAGTAGGAGTGCAACCAATCGCCCTGGACGTAGGCCTTGGCCCAGCGCAGGTACTGCACAGGAATCGGATCTTCGAGCCCCATCGTGGCGCGTATGCGCTCGCGCAACTCGGGCGGCACGTTGGGATTGTTGGCGAAACCGGAGAGTGGATCACCGGGGGCGATCGCCAGAATCGCGTAGATCACCATGCTGATCGCGATCAACGTGATGACGGAGATGATGGCGCGGCGGATGAGGAACCGTCCCAAGCGGCGACCTCCTTGTCAACCGTGGACTGGCTCGGACCCGCGTTCACACGTCATGAAACGCGATTCACCGCTCCAGCAGGCCGGAAAGTGCGGTGATGGTACGGCCAGCGTTCATTACCGTCAAGGAACATTGCCCAGACGGTGTGAATCACTTTGGAATCGTCGTCAAATCCTTCACTCACGATATGGTAGGATGCCGTGTTGCATCTCCGGGCCGGCTCGTGGCGGGTCTGCCCGGTTTCGTTTGTCCCGCGATCTTATGCATATCGCGGTCCAGGCCGCTTCGGCGCAGCGAACAGGTAAGGTGATGGCAGCTCAGGAATTCGAGGCCCAGCGACGTACGGTGATTGGCAAGCAGGTCAAAGCGTTGCGGCGGGAGAATCGCATCCCCGGCATCGTGTATGGGCCGGTGGTCAAGGAGACGATCCCCGTCTCTGTCGATCACCGCCAGTTCGCGAAGTTCTACCAGACGACCGGGCACTCGACGCTCTTCACGCTGCGCTGGGAAGACGGTGAGCAGGCGGTCTTTATCCGCGATGTGCAGATGCATCCGGTGCGCCGGGAACCGATCCACATCGACTTCTTCGCGCCAAATCTTCGCAACCCGGTGCGGGCGCTGGTGCCGCTGGTCTTCCACAATCCAAACCAGGCGGCGGGGAGCGTGTTCACCGAGACGCGGAGCGAGTTGGAAGTCGAAGCGCTGCCAGCGGAAATTCCACATCAGATCGATGTCGATGTCTCCGGGTTGAACCAGCCAGGGGATGTCTTGCGCGTCGGCGACCTTGTGTTTGCCAAAGGCGTGAGCGCCGTGCTCGACGCCGATGAAATCGTCGCTCAGATCGAAGCGGTATACGTCGCACCGGAAACCGACGGCGCGGAAGAAGCGGCGACGGAGGTCGAAGAGACCGGGAGCGAAAGCGAAGTGGCCGAGTCCTAAACCTCGGATACTCCGCACGAACAGGGTTTCAGGGACAAAAAAACGAGGGCTGGACATGTCCAGCCCTCGTTTCGTGGCACCACGGCCGACTGCGCCTAGCGGCTGACAGCCTCCACCGTGATGCCCTCGGTACCGTGACTACTCATGGGCATCACCTCCTTTACCCTCATCGGTCCTGGAGTTTCATCGCGTTTCGCGATGTGGGCGTCAAGGTACCACGCGCGATAAACACGGTCAAGGTGTGTGCGCCCGGTTTCGCGAATCCAGACGAAAACCCGGACTTCAGGGTTGCGGAGCCGGGATCAGCAACTCCTGGCCGACGAAGAGTTTGTCCGGATTGGAAATCCCGTTGGTCTTGAGAATGGCGTCCTCTGGAACGCCAAACCTGGCAGCGATGCCCGAGAGGGTGTCGCCATCGCGGACGACGTATCGCTGTTCGATGCCTGGGGTGGGGATCGCCGGCGGGCCGGGGGTGGCGGTGACGACAGCCAGGGTTGGCGCCGGCCCCAGCGCGGGAGCGGCGCTCTCCCGCGTGCAACTGCAAAGCATCAGGGCGCAGGCGGCGATTGCCGCCGCGCCCCGAAAGCGGGAATTGTCTACGGGGTGGCTTAGAATCGCGAGCGACTCGTGGCCAGGAGGGTTGCCTCTTCCGGCCACCGGTAGGCGTCTGGTCGGCGATTCGTGAGCGACGGAATCTGCCGCCGGACGGTTTCGACACGATCCGGCTCGATGGTCGCCAACGCGATTCCGACTCCATCGGAAGCCGTGGCGATCACCGTGCCCCACGGATCGACGACCATCGACCGGCCGTAGCACCAGTTTCCGGGATGGTGCTTGCCCCACTGACCGCACGCGACCATATAGAGTCCGTTCTCGATGGCGCGCGCGCGGATGAGGGTCTCCCAGTGGTCCTTGCCAGTCATCATGGTGAATGCGGCGGGAAGGATGATCGTCTTGGCGCCATTGAGCGCGAGGATTCGGAACAGCTCCGGGAAGCGAAGGTCGTAGCAGATCGCCAGCCCGACCGGGAATCCATCGATATCGGCGATGGCGAGGCCATCGCCAGGGGTGACCGTCGCCGATTCGGTGTACTGGGCGACGCCGTCCAGGACCACATCGAACATGTGCAACTTGCTGTACTTGGCGATGATATCCCCATCCGGATTGATGACCACGGCCGTGTTGAACATCCCGGGGGCATCCCGTCGAGTTTCGTAGATGCTACCGCCGTGAACGTAGATGCGGTGGCGGCGCGCGCGTTCGGCCAGGAGATCGGTGATCGGGCCCGGAATCGGTTCGGCGTGCGCGCGATTTCCTTCTTCAGGTCCGAGGTACAGCCAGACTTCGGGCAGTACGACCAGGCGCGCTCCCGCCGCCGCGGCCCGATCGATGAGATCGAGCGCGACAGAGAGATTCTGCTCACGATCGGAACCGGAGTTCATCTGGGCCAGGGCCACCGATATGCCCTGGATCGGACTGTCGTGATGACCGTTGAGGTGGAGTCCTGACATGATCTGCTCTTCTCCTGTTCCGTTTGAATCCACGTTATGGCGGATCATATCACCGCTCGCAATTGTTGGCTTCGCGTTTGCGCTATGAGCCGCCGACGAACGACCGGTACAGGAGCCAGATCACGACAACAAGAATGATTCCGCCTCCGAGGAGCAAGATCGCCATACAGGACCGCCCGGCGGACTCCACGTCGGCGGCTGAGGTGACCGGCAGCCGCGTTTCGGGGGAATCAAACTGATCGTCGGCTTCGCTCTGGTCGTCGACAGGGTTGCGGTCCATCATGTTCAAGCGTCTCGCGTTTCCGCCGCTCGCGAAATTCGCCAGACGTGGGCCATGCGAGTAATGACGGTGAGGTGGGTGCCAACGGCGAGAATCCACAGCGCCGGGATCAGGAGATTGAACATCAGGCCGAGCGCGAGGATCAGGACCCGCTCCGGGCGTGCGAGAAGACCGACCGAGGCTCGATAACCCGCCGCCTCGGCACGAGCGCGGGCGTAACTGATCAGCAGTGATCCGGCGGTCGCGGCATAAATGAGAAGCGAGCCGACCCGGAAATCGTCGCCGCCGAGAACGTAGATGAGGACTCCGCCGTAGACCACCACTTCTGAGTAGCGATCAACGGTCGAATCGAGGAAGCCGCCGAACTTGGTTACGGTGCCCGATGCGCGGGCGACCGCGCCGTCGAGCATATCGAATCCGCCGGCGATCAACAGCAAGATGCCTCCCAGCACGAGGTTGCTGGTGGCGATGATGATGGCCACGATAACATTCAGGATAAGCCCGATCGCCGTCAGGAGATTGGGAGTCAGCCCGAGCCGGGCGAGCATCTCACCGACACGCAGCGTAATGCCCCGGACTCGTGGACCGAGCAGTTCGGAAATCACCGGCCCAATCCCCTCATCAGGATCCCGTCAACGATGGAACAACCGCGCCGTGCAGCGCGCGGTCGTAAACCCCCAACACCCGGTTCGCGACCTCTGGCCAGGCATACCGGCGCGCGGTCGCCTCGCCTCTTGCCGCCATGTCAGCACGAAGCGGTGCGTCGGCGAGCAGCCGGACGAGCGCCAGGGCCAGGGCATGCGGGTCCTTTGGGGGCGACAACAGCCCCTCGCGGGCGTGGGTGATCACGTTGCGATAGCCCGGAATGTCACCCGCGACCACGGGCCGACGCGACGCCATGGCTTCGAGCAGCACAATGCCGAAACTCTCGCCTGACGTGGATGGGGCGCAGAATACGTCGCAACTCGCGTAGTACCGGGGGAGATCTTCGGACGACGCGCGTCCGACGAATTCGACGTTGCGAACGTTGTAGCGCTCGCGCAACCCTTCGAAGCGTTCCGGATCACCGCCGCCGACGACGATGAGACGAGCATCGGGAAACTGCTGATGGACAAGCGGCATTGCGCGCAAGAGGTACTTGAAGCCCTTGCGCGGCTCGTTGAACCGCCCGACGAAGAGAATGCGCGGGGCGCCGTCTCCCGCCCACGGGAACGGTTCCGCGTTGTGGAAGCGACCGAGATTGATGCCATTGGGCACGATTTCATATTGCCCCGGAAAATACTGGGAGACGAAATCTCTAGCTGGCGCCGAGACGGCCATGCGCGCATCGAGTCGAGACATCATGAAGGCCATGTACGGTTTGAACGCCGTATACCAGGCGCTAGAAGATCGGAACGCATGAAATGTCGCGACGTTGACCGCGCGGGAGTTGAGCAGCACCAGGTAGGGCAAGACCGGAATCAGCGGTTCATGAAGATGGATGATGTCGAACTGCTCGCGACGCAAGAGGGTTTTGACGGCGTTGTAGAGCGTTACATCAAAGGTAACGCGCACCATGCTGCCGTTGGCCGGGATCGGAACCGTGCGGCCAATGCCGTAATAGCCCTCACGCACTTCGAGACCGCCCTTGCGTCCACGCGGGGCCAGGACGGTAACGTCGTGACCCTTTTCTTCGAACTCCGTGCGAAGATGGGCGATGTGTTCAAACACGCCACCTGGATGCGCGGTGTCATACGGCGAGACGAGGGCGATCTTCATCAGCCGCACGGGACGCGGATACGCATTGTGTGAGCCTCGATCACCAGGCAACGGTCCGTCACGATGTTCATGCGGTCAGCAATGCCGCTACCGTACAGGGTCGAGAAGGGCCAGACCACGCTCTTTCCGTCATCTGACGGATCATAGCAAAGCAACGAGCGAAGGCGGTCCGGCGGTTCCGAGAACGCGCCGACGTGGCTGTATCACGCCTTCAGGCGGTCTGAGCGAGTTGTCGGTTCAGCTGCCGGCGTTCTCAGGTGGGTAGTTCAGAATCGCCACTCCCGGCGGGTCATCGCTTTCGTGCCTTCCAGATTTCTTCACTTGGCCATCGCATTGCCCATTCGTTAGTCACAACGGGGAACTTGCCGCTGACACCGGCGGGTGCCTGAATTTCAACAAGATCCTCAATGTCGAAACCGTTGGCGCGCAGCACGCGGATCCACTCACCGTAACCAAGGTTGAATGTAGTTGAGCCGTCATTCCAGTCAAGTCGGTGGAGGCCGAAGTAGTCTCTCTCGAGTTGGTGGGTTGCCGGATCGTCCGGTCCGGCGTCAGGTGGCGTACAAATCGAAAGAATGACCCCGTTGACCAGAAAGATGAGTTGGCCACCTGGGCGCAGGATGCGGCTGGCTTCAGGAATCCAGCGATACGGATCGCACCAGATCGAGGCGCCGTATTCGCTCAGGACGAGGTCGAACGTCGCGTCGGCAAACGGTGTCTGCTCGGCGTTGCCAAGCTCCAGTGGAAATGAAATTCCGGTTCGCTCCTGCATTATCCGGGCGGTTTCGAGTTGGACAGGTGAGGCATCCAGGGCGACCGGTCGTGCGCCTCGTCGCGCCAGCCATGCTGAAAAATAGGCGGTGCCGCAGCCCAGCTCCGCGATATCGAGACCCGTCACTGACTCGGGGAGCACTCCGAGTTGGTCGTCCGGTACATGAAAAATGCCCCAGGTAATCTCAGGAGTTGCCCACGCTTCCGGAGCCCACCCGGCATAGTCCTTGGCCCATTTCTGCCAAAGTTCCCGATTTCGCGCTACATGTTCTGGATCCACGACTGCCATGGGGTTGCCCTCTCAAAAAAGGCCACTTCCGAATCGCAATGTTCGACCGTTGGCCCTTCGGGCCAGTCGACAGGGGCTGCCAACCTCAGGTGGCGGCCGCTTCGAGAAATCGCTCGGCGTAGTGGCAGGCAACGAGATGACCGGGGGTGAGTTCCCGCAAGGCGGGCACCTCCGCCGCGCAGTGTTCCGTCGCAAAGGGGCACCGGGTGTGAAAACGACAGCCCGAAGGCGGCGACATCGGGCTGGGAGGATCGCCAGGGAGCGGTACTCGCTTTCGGCGCAGGCGTGGATTGGCGACCGGCGCCGCGGCGAGCAGGGCCTGGCTGTACGGATGAAGTGGCTGGGCGAAGAGCGTCGCCGTCGGGGCGCGTTCGACGATGACGCCGAGATACATCACCGCGACGTCATCCGAAATGTAGCGAACGACGCCGAGGTCGTGGCTGATGAAGAGATATGACAGACCGCGCTCATCACGCAGCCGTTCCATCAGTTGCAGAATTTGCGCTTGCACCGAGACATCGAGCGCGCTGACGGGCTCGTCCGCCACCACCAGTTCCGGGTTGACGGCGAGGGCGCGGGCAATGCCGACGCGCTGGCGCTGCCCGCCGGACAACTCGTTCGGGTAGCGCCCTGCCTGGCGCGCGCTGAGACCGACCGTTTCGAGGAGTTCGTTGACGGCGTGGTCTCTGCCCGACGTCGGCACCATGGTGTGAAACGTGAGTACCTCTCCCAGCGTCTGTCCGATGGTCATCCGCGGATTGAGCGAGGAGTTCGGGTCCTGGAAGACGATTTGCATCTGCTTGCGGCGCTCGCGCATGGCACTGTCGTCCGAGGGATCGATCCGCGTGCCATCGATGAAGACCTCTCCCGACGTGGGCACCTGGAGATAGAGCACGCAGCGGCCGGTGGTCGTCTTGCCGCAACCGCTTTCGCCGACAAGAGCGAGCGTCCGGCCTCGCGCTACTTGAAAACTGACTCCGTCCACGGCACGCACGACGGGCGCCGGTCTCCGTGTCAGGATGTCACCGACGGCGCGACGCACCGGGAAATGCTTGACCAGATTGTGCACTTCGAGCAGCGGCGTCTGCCGTTTGATGGCGTGGCTTTTCATCGCTTTGCGGTTTCCGCGAGATTCGCCAGCGGTACGAACGACTTGACACCCGCAAAGTGGCAAGCGGCCATATGCCCGGGAGCGATGGTCCGCATCTCGGGAATCTGATCGAGGCAAATCTGCTCACGGTATGGGCAGCGTGGGTGAAATGGACAACCCGACGGCGGATGAGCCATATCCGGCGGTGCGCCCTCGATCGGCCGCGGCGGGACGCCGGGCAGGTCCGGGCGCGGGATCGCGTTCATCAGCCCCACGGTGTAGGGATGGCGTGGGTTATCGAACAATTCGTCGATCGGGGCCTGTTCGACGATCCGGCCGGCGTACATCACGGCCACCCGATCGCACATCTCGGCGACCACACCCAGATCGTGGGTGATGAGCAGAATGCTCATCCGGGAGTCCCGTTGCAGATCCCGGAGCAGCGTCAGGATTTGCGCCTGAATGGTTACATCGAGGGCTGTCGTCGGTTCGTCGGCGATCAGCAACTCCGGACGCGAGGACAAGGCGATAGCGATCATCACCCGCTGCCGCAAACCACCGGAGAGCTGATGCGGATAGGCGTCGTAGCGCATCTCCGGGCTGGGAATGCCGACCTCGCGGAAGAGCCGGATCACCTCCTCTCTGGCTGCTGCGCGATCGAGTCCCTGGTGGCGGCGAATGGCCTCGGCGACCTGGTCCCCGGCGGTGTAGAGCGGATTGAGGAAGGTCATCGGATCCTGAAAGATCATGGCGATACTGCGCCCGCGGAGGTCCTGCATCGCCCGTTCGTCCAGCAGGGTGAGATCGTCACCATGGAACAGGATCTGGCCAGAGACCAGTTTGCCCGGCGGCATCGGCACGAGACGGATGATCGACCGCGCGGTGACGCTCTTGCCCGATCCCGATTCACCAACCAGTCCAAGCACCTCGCCAGCGCGAATCTGGAGATCGACTCCATCAACAGCACGGACGGCTGCCGTGCGGGTTTCGAACCAAACGCGCAAATCGTCGATCTGGAGCAGCGGGGCGTCGCTCACCGTTGCGCCTGCCGCGGATCGAGGACATCGCGCAGCCCATCACCGAGAAGATTGAAACCGAGAACGGCGCTCACAATGGCCGCCCCGGAGACGATCGCGAGATTGGGGGCCACCAACAGCACGAGTTGTCCTTCCGAAAGCATTGTGCCCCAGTCGGGGGTGGGTGGTTGGACACCCAGACCGAGGAACGATAGCGCCGCGAGATCGAGCATCGCGTAGGCGATATCGATCGTGGTGACGATGATCACCGGGGAGATGCAGTTCGGAAGAATGTGCCGGAACACGATTCGTCCCTGACCGTAGCCAAGGGCGCGCGCGGCCTCGGTGTAGGCCATCTCCTTTTGCACCAGCGTCACGCTGCGCACCACGCGGGCGATGAACGGCACATAGAGGATGCCGAGCGCGAGCGACGCCTTGACCAGTCCCGGACCGAACGCGGCGACCACCGCGAACGCCAGGAGCAGCGGCGGAAACGAGAGCAGCATGTCCCAGATGCGGGTGATCGTTTCGTCGACCCAGCCGCCGCGGTAGGCCGCCCAGATGCCGATTGGCACGCCGAGCAGTTCGGAAATGAGGACAACCAGAACCGCCCCGCCCAGCGCGGTACGGCTGCCGTAGATCAGGCGGCTGAGGATGTCTCGTCCGTTCTTGTCGGCGCCGAGGATATAGCCCTGTCCAGGCGGCGCGAGACTGTCGGCGAGTTCGCCATCGGTCGGATCCTTGGGCGCCAGCACCGGCGCCAGAATCGCGATCGCGAGGAGCAGGATCACGATGGTACCGCCGATGACCGCCTTCGGGTTTCGCCGCACTCGCCACCAGAACATCGACCAGGGCGAGTGGGTGACTTCAGGCGTATCGCTCAGTGGCAGCGGGATCGCGGCAGTCGCCATTGGGCCGGCTCGCTCCCTACGCCTTGCCGCCGTAGCGCACGCGGGGGTCGATGATGCCGTAGAGGATATCGACGACGAGATTGATCAGGATGAAGAGGGCCGCGATGAAGACGGTGGCTCCCTGGACTACAGGGTAATCACGCACCTGAACGGCATCGATCAGGAGCGAACCCAATCCCCCGAGACCGAAGGTGAATTCCACCAGGACTGTGCCGACGATGAGGAATCCGAACAAGAGTCCGGAAACGGTGACGATTGGCAGGAGCGCGTTGCGCAAGGCGTGTTTCAGGATCACCGACCGCGCCGGAAGCCCCTTGGCCCGCGCCGTTTCAATGTAATCCTGCGTTAGCGCCTCTACCATCGAGGATCGCGTGATCCGTGTGGTGATCGCCGCCAGGGAAAGTCCAAGCGTCAATGACGGCAGGAACAGGTGATACAACTCATCGAGTCCACCGTCGCCATCGCCAATGGACGGAAACCAGCCAAGTTGAAACGCAAAGATCAGGATGAAGATGATGCCAGTGAAAAAAACGGGGGAGGACGCGACGAGAACGGCAAATATTGTTGCCGCGACATCGATCCAGGTATTGCGGCGCACAGCCGCGATGATCCCGAGCGGCAATGCGATCAATAACGAAATCGCAAACGAATAGGTCGCGAGTTTCGCGGTGAGCGGGATGCGCTCGATGATGAGCGTCGAGACCTCGGTGCGCTGACGATATGAACGTCCCAGTTTGCCACTCAGGATATCTCCGAGCCAGAGTTGGTACTGGACGAGAATCGGCTGATCGAGACGGTACGCCTTCCGGATGTTGGCCAGATTTGCTTCGCTGATCCTGGCGCCTCCGACCATGATCCGCGCCGGATCGCCAGGGACAAACCGAACCATGAAAAAGACGATCGAGGTGATCAGGAACATCAGCGGAATCAGTGTCAGCAGCCGCGTAAGGATTAGCCGGGCCATTGGTTAGCGCTTGCCTCGCATGCCCAGGGCGTCAACCGGCGTGCTCGACGCGGTCAAGAAAGCGGAGAAACGTCTTTCGATACAACTCAGGCTGTTCCAGGTCGGCGAGATGCGAGCAGCCCTCGAATATGACGAGTTCGGAACCACGAATGCCCTCGTGCATGGTGCGAGAACAGTCGGGATGCACTTCATCAAATTCGCCGCAGGTAATCAGCGTCGGCACGTCGATTTCGTGGAGACGATCGCGGCGCTCCCATGACATGAGGGTGCCGGTGCAGGTGAACTCGTTCGGTCCCCACATGGAGTTGTACACCGGCGCGGACATCTGGGTCATGGCCTGGGCGAGAACCTCCGGGTAAGGCCAGAGCCGGCACAGGTGGCGGCGATAGAGCGTCTCGACCGCCGCAGCATACTCGTGATTTGTGTAATCCTCCGCCGCTTCGCAACGGGCCATCATCTCCTGCGTCGCGACGGGAAGATCGAGCCGCCACCGGTTCATGCCGTCGACGCACTGCCGCGTGCTGGCAGCCCCCGAGGCGAGGGTCAAACTCTTCAGTTTGTCGCCATGATGGAGCGCGTACTCCAGCGCCAGGAACGAGCCCCACGACTGACCGAAGAGATGCATCGTGCCGAGATTCAGCGTCTGCCGGACCGTCTCGACCTCGGCGACGAAGCGCGGCACCTGCCATTGCGAGTCGTCGTCAGGGAGGTCAGAGAGATAGGAACCGAGCTGGTTGTACCGGACCACGCGGTAGCCTAGATCGGCGAGATCGAGAAACTGGGCGAGGGTGCTGGAATCGGCGCCGGGCCCACCGTGCAAGAGCAGGAGCGTCCGCGGCCCCTCGCCGGCACTTTCGTACCAGACGCGACCGGGACCAACGTCGATGTATCCCTGTTCTTTGACGGTTGTCGCCATGGCCTTTGACTCCGGTGCGGGGCTCGCAGCATCCGCGAGCCCCACACGAAACAACGATTGCTGTCCTATGACGTAACCGGCACGAGATCGCGGCCGAACGAATCCCAGTACCAGAGCGGCGACAAGGTGTAGCCGGTCAGGTCGGAGGACATCGGCATGAACCATTTGAAATGCTCGAAGAAGATCGAAGGCTGATCGTCCGAGACGATCCGCTGAACCTGCTTGAGCATTTCCATGCGCTTGTCGGCGTCGAGTTCCTTCTCCGAGTCGTCGAGGAGTTTGTCAACTTCCGGATTGCTGTAGAAGCCCTGGTTATTCTGAGGAGGTACGTTTTTGGAGAGATAGAGAGGGATCAGGTTGCCAGCGGCGTCGGGGAAGTCTGAGCCCCACTGGACAATGACCATGCCCTCGTACTCGCCGCCTTGGAGCAGGGTGATGTAATCGGCGTAGGTGTACTGCACGATCTCGACGTCGATGTTCAGTTCCTTGAGTGCTTCCTGCACCGCGATCGCCTGCGGCACCCAGATGTCACTTGGCGCCGCGGAGTGAATCTGGGTGGAGAATCCGTCCGGCATCGACGATGCCGCCATCAGCTCTTTGGCCTTGTCGAGATCGTATGGCACCGGCTCGAGTTCATCTGACGCGCTTCCCGGCATGTTCGGTGGAACGGCGGTGTTGCGCGACTGCACGCCATTGGCGCGGACGATGTTCTTCATGATTGCCGCGATATCGACGGCGTGATTGACGGCTTTTCGAATGTTGACATCGTTGAACGGCGGCTTGTCGGACCGCAATTCGGCCCGGTTGATGGTATAGCCGACGACTTCCTGGAGGTTGATGTTCTCGAAACCGGCAACCGTCGAGAGTTGATCTGGCGGGACATCGGTTGCCATATTGAGTTCGCCGGTCTTGAGGCCGGTGACGCGGGTGGTGCCTTCTTCCACAAACTTGAAGATGAAGTTGTCGAAGTGTGGTTTGCCCTCGACCCAGTAGTTGGAGTTCTTGACCAGCGCAATCTCGCTGCCGGCGTCCCAGCGATCGAGCATGTAGGGACCGCTACCCACCGGATTGCGCAGCAGATCGAGCCCGTACTTTTCGATCGCCGCCGCGGGAACGACGTGGCCGGCGGTCGTGGCGACGACATACCGGAACAGGGCGCTGGCCGTGGCCAGCTTGACGGTGACCGTCTTGTCATCCGTCTTTTCGACGGTTGCGCCGGGGACGTCATACATCCAGGCGAGGGGACCGGCGACCTCGGGATCGCGCACGCGCGCCATCGAGGCGACGACGTCATCCGCGGTCATCTTGGAGCCGTCCGAGAAGGTGACTTCGTCGCGGAGGGTGTAGACGTAGGTCAGTTCGTCCGGCTGTTCCCATTTCTCGGCCAGCCACGGTTCAAGCGTGCCTTCGATCGTAAAGCGCAAGAGCGGCTCGGAAATGTTGCACCCGACCGGGTTGGCGACGAAATCGTACATCAGCGCCGGCTCGAGACCGCGCACATCGCCCTGGAGACCAAACGTGATGGTCGACGCGTCCTGGGCGAGCACGGAAACGCCCGGCATGATCCAACGCTCTTCGCCGACGGTTGCCAATGCCGCCGCGAGCCCGCCGCCAGCCGCCACCTTGAGCAAGCCGCGCCGGTTCATGGCGTGCATCCGCAGTTCCTGCAGGTAGGCGGACATTTTGAGATCGAATGCCCGTCCTGGATCCTTGTCTCGTGTCACGGTCATCTCCTCATGCGCTCCTGAAAGACGACGCACAACGTCGTTGCCGCGCACCGCTCCCATGAGTCTCGATCTGACGTTGATCCCGAGTTTCGCGAGACGATACTACACCAGACGGGCGAACCGGCAGCGAATCGGCTCTGGCTGGATTGTCAACACCATACAAACCTGTAGCGCGCAAATCTAAGAATTCTCTGCCGAGACAACCGATAGACCGTCCCAGGCGACGCAGACGCCGTCTGGCAGCAGCGCTTCGGCGGCGGCGTGACTCGTTTCGTGCGACAGGTGGATCAGGTACGAGCGGCGGGGTTTCAGTTCGGTGATGATTTCGACGGCCTCCCCAAAACTCAAATGCGTCGGGTGGCTGCGTTCGCGCAACGCGTTGAGGATCAGCACGTCGAGATCGCGCAGGAGATCGAGCGAGGTGTCTGGAATCGTCTTCGCATCGGTGACATACGCCAGATCGCCGAATCGAAAGCCAAGGATTGGCAACCGCCCGTGAAAGACGGGGATCGGAAGCACCGAGACGCCGGCGGCTTGAAACGGACCGTCGACTTCGTTGAGGATCAGATCAGGCTTGCCCCCGTAGAAGGGAAACGCGTCGACAAAGGTGTACGCGAATCGCTCGCGGAGAATCGATGCGGTGCCCGGATCGGCAAAGACGGGCAGGTGCTGCTGCTGCAACTCATTGAAGCGCCGAAGATCGTCGAATCCGCCGGTGTGATCGGCGTGAGGATGGGTCATCAACACGGCGTCAACCCTGGCCAATCCGTGCGCGAGCGCCTGCGTTCGAAGTTCGGTCGCGGTGTCGATGAGGATTGTCTTGCCGCTCGCGCGGACCACGGCCGACGTCCGGCTCCGCCGATCGCGTGGATCAGGAGAGCGGCAGACCTCGCAATCACAGCCGATGACGGGAATTCCGTTCGAGGTACCAGTGCCGAGGAATGTAATCTCAGGCATACTCGGGCGAGTATAGCGAACGGTCCGACGCATTCGGGTTGGAAAAGGTCGCACCCGAGCGGGGAAAGCCTGCACTGATGGCAACTGGATCTGGTTTGACATCGATCATCGACGGCATCGGGAATACACCAGCGGTGTGGCTCGACCGGCTTACCGCGGAGATGCCCGGCCGTGTTCTGCTCAAACTCGAATATCTGAATCCAAGCGGCAGTATCAAGGACCGCGCGGCGCGGCAGTGCGTGCTCGACGCGGAAGCCGCGGGAATGCTGAAGCCGGGCATGACCGTGATCGAGTTGACCAGCGGCAACATGGGGATCGGCCTGGCGATGGTCTGCGCTCTTCGCGGGTATCGCATGGTCGCGGTGATGAGCGAAGGAAACAGTCCGGAACGACGTTTATTGCTGCGGGCATTCGGGGCGGAGATCGACCTGGTGCCGCAGGTACCGGGCGGGGTGCCGGGAAAGGTCAGCGGTGAGGATCTGGCGCTGGTCGAAACGCGGACGCAGGAACTGGTGGCGGAACTCGGCGCCTGGCGGCCGAACCAATTCACCAATCCATCCAATCCCCGCGCCCATGAACTGGGAACCGGTGCCGAAATCTGGGAGCAGTCCTCGGGGACCGTATCCGCGTTTACCGCGATTGTCGGAACCGGGGGCACTTTCATCGGCGCAGCGCGCGCGCTCAAGGCGCGAAATGCACACGTTCATTGCGTGGCAGTGGAACCGGAGGGCGCCCAGGCGATTGCCGGACTGCCAATCACTGCCTCTGGCCATACGCTGCAAGGAGCAGGCTACGCGATGATCCCGCCGCTCTGGGATCAGACCTTGTGCGATGGAACTTCGCCGGTCGATGACGACGAGGCACTGCGTGTCGCAAGGGATCTCGCTCGCGGGGAAGGCGTCCTGGCCGGGTTCTCAACCGGCGCCAACGTAGCGGCGGCGCTTCGACTGGCAGCGCAAGGTCACGTCGTCGGCACGGTCGCCTGTGATTCCGCGACGCGCTATGCCAGCAGTAATCTGTTCAGTCCGGCGTAGCTCAGCAGTTCGAGTAGTCCGGGCAAGTCAAGGATCTTATTTCGTTTGCGGATGATGATTGACGCTTGTCGGCGACATGCGCCCTCACCCCAACCCCTCTCCCGTGCGCGAGAGAGGGGCTCGCGAAACGAGGTGGGGCGCCAAGCATTGAGCGAGCATTCACCCGAAATCCGTATCATATGCCATCGCACAAATCGCACGATTCTCAACGATGGAGCTCTAACCGGAAACACGCGACGGGCGATCCAACTGATCGCCCGTCGCTCTCGTGCCGGATCCAACCGGTTGTGTCAGCTACAGCAGGTGGTCTTCCGTAACCTTGAGGTAGACAGTGTTGTTTTCCACGCGGTCGATCATTCCCGCACCGGCGAACTTGTCGCGAGCGAGTGAAATGTCGATGTGGATGAAGCCGACCCGCATCAATTGATGCTGCGCCTGGGGCGGCAAATCGCCGAGGCCGTAGGCATCGCCAAACCAGAGGATCGGCGGTTCGCTTCCCGCCTGCCCCTGGGCGGTAGCGGCGTTTGGATCGCCCATCTTGACGAACTTGACCTTGCCAACTTCCGTACCGGCGGCGTCGACCACGCGATCGCCGATTTCGACCAGGCTGATCGGTCCACCCTCGACGGTATCGCTGTACATCTCGCCTTCAGGCGTGTTGTCGGTCGACATGGACAGCGGATCGCGATTCGTCATGTCTGCGCTCCCTCCGGATCGGTTCTCACGGACCGCGGGTGCGGCCGTTCCCAGGTCTCCTGACTGATTTCGCGTACGCCTCGCGCGCCGCGTTCCGTCATGCATCCTAGCAAATGTTGAGTCGCCTCGCGACTATGCTCAGGAAGGGTCGCGGTACACCGGGGCCGCATTTACCTGTCAGATGCGATTTCTGGTTGATGCGAGGTCAGATGTGATCGTGAAGCTGAGAATCTTCCTACTCCTACTCGTGTCGTTCACGCTTTCGGCGGGTGCAGGCGAACCGATTCGAGCGCGTGATGCCCCATTCAGCCCAGAGACATTCGCGGTTTCCCTCGAGCCTGTCGCGACAGGTCTTGACCAGCCCGTATACGTCATCGGCGCGCCGGACGACACCGATCGGCTCTTCGTCGTCGAGCGTCCTGGCCGCATCCGCCTCGTTGAGAAGGGCCTGATCTTGCCGGAGCCGTTTCTCGACATCACTTCGCTCGTTCAATCGGGTGGGTCCGAACAAGGTCTGCTCAGCATGGCGTTTGCCGCGGACTTCGAGTCCTCCGGGGAGTTCTACGTGTTCTACACCGCAAGAAGCGATGAAGGCGTCGGAGACAACACGGTCGCGCGCTTTCAGATATCGCGCGACGAGCCCAGACTCGCTGACGCGAAGAGCGGCACGGTGATCCTGGCTGTGCCTGACTCCCGCGTCAATCACAACGGCGGCCAACTCCAGATTGGTCCGGACGGATTGCTCTATATCGGGCTTGGCGATGGTGGAGGGGCGGGCGATCCGGACGGCAACGGGCAGAATCCCATGACGTTGCTCGGGAGCCTGCTTCGCATCCGGCCGGAAGGCAACTCGTACTCGATACCCAGCGACAACCCGTTCGCTGATGGTGAATCAGGCGCACCGGAAGTTTGGGTGTGGGGGGTGCGCAATCCCTGGCGGTTTTCGTTCGACAGGGACAATGGAGACGTGTGGATCGGCGATGTCGGCCAAGGGCAATTCGAGGAGATCGATTGGCTGCCATTCGCGGACGCAGGCGGCGCGAATCTCGGCTGGAACGTGATGGAAGGCAAGCGTTGTTATCGAGAAGCCACCTGTGATGGCGATGGACTGACCCTGCCGATCGCCGACTATGCTCACGATCTCGGCTGTTCGGTCGTTGGCGGGTATGTCTACCGCGGCGAGCGTGAACCTGTCCTGGGTGGCGTCTATCTCTTTGCCGATTTCTGTTCGGGACGGATCTGGGGTCTTGGACGTGATGCAACCGGAGATTGGGTCATCAGCGAACCGGTGGAGACCGGGCTCAACATCAGTTCGTTTGGCGAGGACGCGGGCGGTGAGATGTATGCGGTCGATCTGGGGGGCGGACTGTATCGCGTCCGGGCAAATTGATCGTGGCTCAACCGTTCCTGGCGGCGATCAGGACAATCGCGATCAATCCGACGAGCAGCAGCGCAATCAGACCACCGGCGAGCGCCCAGGCATACCGCCAGCCGATATCCGCCGCTTGGTCCCGATCGACATGCTCCGCCATGATTGGAGCATAGCAAGGTATTGCCGGAGTCGGCGTCCCCGAAAGTGGAGGTAGCCATGGCAATCGAGATCGACGGACTGGCCGAGGTGGTCATCAACGTGCGCGATCCAGAGCGATCCCGGGCATTCTATGAAGATCTGCTGGGGCTGCGGCGCATATCGCCAGTAGGGCAGCCGGGCCCGATGTTCCTTCGCGCCGGTTCGGCCAACGATCTCGTCCCATCCCTGGTGGTGTTGGTTCCGTTGCCACTGGGTTCTGGTGAGTTTTCGCCGCCGCGCGCTCTCCATCACCTGGCTCTGACCGTACCGGCCGGCATATTCGATGAAGCCGTAGCGATTCTCGAGAGCGCTGGACTGGAGGTGCGCGGCGGCAAGCATCCCGTCCTCGCGGTGAGAACCGCGTACGTGACCGACCCGGATGGGAACGAGGTCGAGTTGATTTCGCCGGAGCCGGCGAGTTAGAAGGCGGCGCCGAGAAGCGGCAGGAGCAAGCGCTCCCATGACTCGGAGACCATCTCACGATACGGCTCCGCGGTGACAATCCGGATGAGGCGGCGGTGCTCTTCATAGCGTTTGAAATCGTCGTCGGTCAGTCCGACGACCTCGCGCCAGGGCATGAGCGGTGCAAAGCCCACCGGGGGCCGTGAGAACGCGACCCAGACATCGGTCCGCCACTTTTCCGGTTTGGGGATGTCGATCAGGACCGCATCCGGCGGGACCTCCTCGCCAGTTTCGGCCGCGAGCCGCTCCGCGAGTCGGATCTCCACCTCCCGCCGCGACCGGGGATCGTAGAAGAGGTTACCGAGCCGGGCGTACAACTCGAAGGCGCGCGAACCGATTTCGATCGCTCGCTTGTGCACGCGGCGGTCCCGCAACGCTCGGGCCAGGCGCTGGCTCGTCGCAGGCATGCCATCACTCGCGAACCGGGCCAGCAGCGAAGCGTCGTCGTGCGTGACCAGTTCCGACGGCGCGATCGCATCCGCCAGCACCGCATCCTGGGTCGCTCGCAGCAACATGACCATACAGGCGCGGTTGGTGTGGTGCCAATAGACGTTGTCGAACATCTCCTGCCGGGCATTGATCAGGGAGTGAAGCGGACTGATTCCCTTTTCGCCGATGACAATCCGAGGCGCTGCCGCGCCCGCGCCATCGTCAATTGACGCGATCGCAAGCGAATCGATCAGGCGCGCCGCGTCGACTCCACCATAGGGAACGTTGCAGGCTCGCGCGTCGCGTGGCAGATAGTCGAGCTTGTCCATGTCGAGCGTGCCGGAAAGAATGCCCCGCAGGAAGCGGTCGGGTGCAGGAAGGGACCTGCCGCGAGGCGCGACCATTGCTGCGACGCGCTCCGGCGAGATGCGCCACTCCCGCTCCAGAATCGGCGCAATTTCGGGACCAGTGATGATCGCTTCTCCGGTCTGCTCGTGCGGCACGATGGGCAGACCCAGTTCTTCGATGGCGTGAGAAAACGGATAGTGCCCGATGTCGTGCAAGAGCGCCGCCGCGATCGCCACCCTGGCGTCGGTTTCACTCAGCCACTGGCCCCCGGGCGCGGCGCGCAGATGGGCGACGGCGAGCCGAGTAAGGTGCATGACGCCCAATGAATGTTCGAACCTGGTATGACGCGCCCCAGGCCAGACCCGCGAAACGAATCCGAGTTGTTGGATTCGTTCGAGCCGGGTGAACGCGGCAGTACCAAGGAGCGCGATCTCGGGATCGGCGAGCGGAATGCGGTCGTACAACGCGTCACGTACCGTCGTCCGCGCTTGAAAGCGACCAGGTTCGATGTCTGCATCCTCGATCATGACGCAAGCATAGAGTGATGAATTGCTGATGCGGCAGAATCGGACGATGGCCGCTATCCTGCCATGAGCGGCGCGAACGGGAACACGGGGAGTTGGCGTGGCGGGTACCGGTGTGGCAGCGGCAGAGAACAGTCCAGCCACGGCTGCCAAGAGCATCGAGCGGGCCGCGCCCGTCGTACTCCCCTTCGCTTTTTCGCTGGCGATCCTGTTTTTTGGTTACTGGACGGTGGACATCGTTTCTCCCGCCTTGCCCGCGATTCAGGAATCGCTGGCAATGAGCGCCACCGGCGCGGGACTCGTCTTTTCGGTCTTCTTCGTCGGGCGGTTGGCGACGAACATTCCCGCTGCCTGGATGGCGGGGCGGCTGGGAACGCGCTGGACTGCGCTCGCCGGCGCGGTGGCATTGCTTGTCGGTTCACTCGGGGCCGGACTCTCCGCGACGGAGATGATGCTGCTGCCAGCGAGGGTCGCCCAGGGCGTTGGTACCTCATTGCTTGCGACCGCCGGACTCATGGCGGCGCTGCGTGCCCGGCCGGAGCGTGGTGCCGCGATGACCGCGTTCAACATGGCAACCGGCGTTGGGGGAAGCGTCGGACTGCTGTTAGGGGGATTCCTGACCAATCAGTTCGGATGGCGCTCGATCTTCTTGCTCTCGGCGGCGCTCGCCTCGGTTCTTCTCCTCGGTTCATTGTTGGTGCGGGGCCGACCAGCGCCAACCACACCGGCCCGTCCAGGAGCGGCGGATGTCGAGCCAGTAACGACTTCACGGGCTGGGCAGGCAGCCGCGAGTGTTGGCAACCTGCTCGTCTTCGCCAATTACTCGATTTGGGTTGTCGCATTGCCGCTCCTGGCTGCCGAGCGGTTCGGCTTCAATCCGGGGCAGGTTGGACTGCTTCTTCTCTTCGTGAATATCTTGCACGTGTTGAGCGCCGTTCCAGCCGGACGCGCCGTGCGGCGATTCGGCGGCACGATGTCGCTTGCCGCGGGCTACGGCCTGTCGGGTCTGGGCATCCTCCTCGTGCCGTGGGTGCCGACTGCGCTCTGGCTGGCTGGGCCGCTCACTCTTTATGCCATCGGCCAGATGATCGGAAATGTGTCCGGTGGCGACCTGATTCTCCGTCTCGGCGGCGGCGGCGGACGGGCGGTTGGTACGGTCCGCTTGACCAGTGATATTGGCCTGGTTGGCGGACCCGCGGCGGTCGGGGTGTTGGCCGATGCGGCGGGCGTTACGGCGCCGTTCATGGCGCTGGGTGTCGTTATGCTGACCGGGATGGCGGTGGCGGTCCTGATCAGTTGGCGGTTGCCGCCACGGAGGCCAGGGCTGACATGACCGAAGGGTGGTTTCGCCGGGTTGTGACGCAGGCGGCGAGCCAGGATTGGGTCGAAGATTTCATTCGCCAGAGCCCTCTCTCGCGGCGCATGGTCGAACGCTTCGTCGCTGGCGAGACACGAGACGAGGCGCTGAAGGCCGCGGTCGCATTGGCCGCCAAGGGGATGACAGCGACACTCGATCACCTCGGTGAAGAGGTGACGAATGTTGGGGCGGCGCAGGCCGCGACGCATTCTGCTGCCGAGACGTTGCGGGCACTGGCGCGGCTGCGGCTTCAGCCCAATGTCTCGGTCAAGTTGACCACGCTGGGACTGAATCTGGACGAGCGCCTTGCATTCGATTCCCTGTCGGGGTTGCTCGCCGTTGCCGCCAAGGTTGATGGTTTTGTTCGCGTCGATATGGAAGGTTCGGCCTACACTGGGCGAACGCTCGATATCGTCGAGACCCTGCACGCCGACTACCCCTCGCGGGTCGGGACGGTAATACAGGCGGCTCTCCTTCGGTCGGAACGGGATGTCGAGCGGCTCATCGAAAAGAGAATCAGGGTGCGGCTGGTGAAAGGCGCCTATGCCGAGCCCTCCAGCATCGCACTCCAGGACCGTGACGAGATCGAGTTGGCGTTTGCTCGCCTGATGGAACGACTGCTCGAAGATGGCATCTACCCCGCTATCGCCACGCACGACGACACGCTCATTCGTGCCACGCGATCGTTCTCGCTCCGGATGGGCCTATCACCGCAGCAATGGGAATTTCAAATGCTGTACGGCGTCCGCCGAGCGGCCCAACAGGCGCTTGCCGATGCCGGATACAGGATGCGCATCTACGTGCCCTTTGGAACCGACTGGTACCCCTATTTCTCGCGCAGGATTGCCGAGCGTCCGTCGAATGCGCTCTTCGTGGTACGCCAACTGGGATCGCGCTGAGCGATCGGAACGAGAGCAGATTAGGGGGGGCACGCTATACTCTGTCGCGGGCTCGATGGGGGCCTGCTCCGGCAGGCAATCGCCGCCGGCAACTCGATCTCGCTGTTGCTTTCGCCCGATCAGGGAGGCGTCGAAGTGGCGTGCTCCTGGGTTTGGTGTACGACTGGAGGTCTCCCAACAGAAGGGGTGGATAGACGATGAGCCGCGAGCGACGCCGGCTCTCCTTTGAGGATGAGCAATCGGCGGAGCCGGGGCGTTTCGGGTGTCCGATGTTAGTGCGCGCGCACTGCGGACCATTGCGAGGACGGGCCGAACCGGTTTTCCGGTGCTCTCTGGGGTGGGCCCTCCACGGTGAAAACGAAGCGGCGCGATGTCGCATGACCGAAGCGGTCATCGATTGCTGGAAAGCACACCCGGAGCGACTCTCGGCCGTGGCTGCGATCGAGGTGATTGAGGTTGTCGAGAATTCCGCGATGCGCATCGCGGGAGACTGACGGCAACTCGACCCCGACCAAAGCGACCGCCCCAGCGACAATTGCTGGGGCGGTTCCGTTTCGATCGACTCCTGATGGTTCAGTCTCGCGGTGCGTGCTGCTTGATGAACGCCTCGACTTCGGCGGGGGTGTGGTCTCGCAAGTCGAGCGCGGCGTATTTCAGTTCCGGCGGAATGTACAGGTGGAACGTGAACCGGACCGGCTCGATCCGCTCCTGATCGGCCCACCACCGGTATAGCGCCGGCAGCCAACCGAAGCTGTCCGCGCGGATGCGCCAGAGCGCGACCGCCGCGCCGCGCTCGTATGTCAGTGCCTCGCCGAAATAGACCTGCGCCCGGGCATCACTTGCAATGAGCCTGGAGACATCGTCGTAGAACCGGGGTGATCCCTTCAGGGAAAACCGCCAGCCGTGGGCGAGCGGAGAGACCGACGTCACATCGTTGAGCAGCGCCGCGGAGTCGCCAGTCTTGACCGCGTCGCGTTGTCGTCCGAAAGCCACCGCTTCCCCGCTCCTGTCTTCGTCTGGATTCCGCCGCCGGCCATCCATCTCCCGCGAGACCCGAGGGCCTCCGCAGCAGGGGATTGTACTGTGCCGAGACTTCACCATCGGCCACCACGTGTCACTGGTGCGATTGGCGCGACGGCCAGAACCGGCCTACAGTGAATTGCTGACGAATTTGCCAGCGTGACCATGCGCGGCATGAGTTGGCGAGGAGGGGTCGTGAAGATCGGGCGGATGTTGCCAGTCTCGGAAACCGACGACGGAGTCATCTTTCGCTACGGAGAAATTCGCGAAGCGGTGCTCCAGGCGGAGCGCGACGGCCTCGATTCGGTCTGGCTTGCCGATCACCTGCTCTACCGCTGGGGTGAGGACCAGCCGACCCGGGGGACCTGGGAAGCCTGGACACTGATTTCGGCGCTGGCCGAGGCGACCCAGCGAATCGAGATCGGCGCGCTGGTGATGTGCACCGCGTTTCGCAACCCGGCGCTCCTGGCGAAAATGGCCGACGCGGCGGACGAGGTCAGCAATGGGCGCTTGATCCTCGGCATCGGCGCTGGCTGGCATGAACCCGAGTTCGCGGCGTTTGGCTATCCCTTCGACCACCTGGCCGGGCGCTTCGAGGACGCGGTGAGGATCATCGCGCCGTTGCTCCGCACCGGGGCCGTCGACTACCGCGGCGAGTACGAGCAGGCGGTCAACTGCGTCAGTTCACCGCGCGGCCCACGTCCCGGAGGGCCGCCGATCCTGATCGGCGCCTTCCGGCCGCGCATGTTGCGCCTGACGGCCGAGTTCGCCGACGCCTGGAATACGTGTTGGCTCGGCCGGGCCGCCGAGTTGCCCGAAAAAGTCGCGCCCTTGCGTGAAGCGTGTGCCGCGGTTGGTCGTGACCCGGCTTCGCTCCAAATCACCGTCGGCCAGATGGTCACGTTTCCCGGCATGGTTTCTGGCATCGATGACGCGGAGCGCTTGAAGAACATCTCGTTCGCCGATCCCGCGGATCTGGCCAGTGAGTTCGCCGCGTTCGCGGCAGAGGGGGTTGGGCACCTCATCGTCTGGCCGATGCCGAACGACAGCGCCTGTATGAAACGCGTGACCGAGGCGTATCGAATCTATCGCGAGGCAGCGACATGACCGAATCGTCCACGGGAAGCGTAACGGTCAATGGGGTCCGGCTTGCGTTCCGGCATTGGCCACCACCCTCGCGCAACAGTTGCCCACCGGTGGTGCTGCTTCATGGCGGCCTGCAAAGCGGCTCCGGCATGAAACATCTCGCGGACCAGCTGGCGTTGAGCGGTGAAGTGGTGGTGCCGGACCTGCGCGGCCGGGGCGAGAGTGACCGGCCAGAAGACGGTTACGGCCCGGCGACGATGGCGGACGATGTTGCGGCGTTCATTGCGGCGCTGGGTATGGATCGACCGGTGCTGATAGGGCGGCTCCACGGCGGTCTTGTTGCGTATCACGTTGCCGCGCGGCATCCCGACGCCACGCGGGGGATTGTCCTCGGCGATGTCAGCCCGGAAGTCGGCGAGGAACGCGCGGCGCGAACCATTGCGAGAACGCGGGCCTTGCCGCGCTCGTTCGCGACGCATGACGAGGCGGCGCGCTTCTACGAAGATGTCCTTGGACTACCGATTGCCAGAGCCCACCACGACATTCCGAGCGACCTCGAGACCCTTGCGGATGGCACGCTCCGCTGGCGGCATGACCTCGATATCGTGGCTCGCATCGAAGCGGCCGCCATGCCACGCGCGGACTGGGACCTGTTGGCGCAGGTCCGGTGTCCGGCACTTGTCCTGCGGGGCCAGCGAGGATCGCTCTCCGAGGAGACCGCGGCGCGGATGCGGGCCGTCATGCCGCGGGCAACGGTGCAAACGATCATCGGCTCAGGATACGATGTGTTTCTCGGACCTGGCGCCGAGCAGACGGTTGGCGCCATCCAGATTTTCTTGCGCGGATTGGTGTCACGCGAGTCGAGCACCGATTACCCCCCGGACCAGAAGACAACGCAAGAACGATTGGTGTGAAGGACCCCAGCCATGATGTGGAATGGGGTCTGTCGGCGCACTGGACTTCGATGCCGCGGGCGAACTCTTGGGTTTACCGCGGCGTGCCAAAATGGTGTCGTCCCGAGGAACGAGGGACCTCGTCGTTCGGGTACCGAGGACCGACGAACAAGATTTCTCATGGCGATTGGCAACGGCTCTGTTTTCGCAGGCCGCGCTAATACGTCGCGCGGCCACCAGAGATGTCGTAGACGGCGCCGGTCGAGAAGCTGAGATCCCGCGAGCACAGGAACGCCACCAGGGCCGCGACCTCGTCCGGCTTTCCAACTCGGCCCATCGGAATGCGGCTCGTCATGTAGCGAATGTGCTCTTCGCTCACCTGCTCCAGAATCGGGGTCTCGATAACCGCGGGAGCCACCGCGTTGACCAGCACTCCTTTGGTCGCAACCTCCTTTGCCACCGCCTTCGTCAGGCCTATGACGCCCGACTTGGCGGCGGAATAGGGAACGGCGTTGGGATTTCCTTCCTTGCCGGCGATCGAGGCGATGTTGACGATCCGGCCGAATCCGGCGGAAATCATCCCCGGCAGCACTGCGCGACAGCCAAGAAAGACGCCGGTCAGATCGATGTCGACAACCTGCTGCCATTCCGAGACTTCGAGTTCCCATATCGGCGCGGACCGCCCGGCGATGCCGGCATTGTTGACAAGAATGTCAACCTTGGACCATGTGCTCATTGCCGCGTGGACCGCGCTTTCCCAGGAAGGCGCGCTCGTGACGTCGAGCCGTTGCGCGAGCGCGCCGTGGCCGATGCTCATCGCGGTATCGGCGGCGGCTGATTCGTCGATGTCCGCGACCATCACGGCACAGCCGTCGCTCGCCAATCGGCGAGCGATGGCCTCGCCGATGCCACGCGCCGCGCCCGTTACGATCGCCGATTGTCCGTCAAATCTCATGCTGACTCATTCCTCCCAGATCCGGTTCCTGCCTCGTGTCAACACTGCCAAACTATACCGGGGACCGTTCGGGAGTGGTTCTGTTGCAAGAGTTTGCGTTGTCCGTCGCGCGGCACCTGGGAACAGCGCCGTCATGGAACGAAATCCTCCATTTCTGTGGTCTGCTGGTTCATTCCGAAACCGGAAATCGATCCAGGCAGAGCACTCGAGACATCGCGCTGCCGTCGGTGTCCAGGCATAGCGGGGAGGTTGGTCAGATTTCGGTATGTCATGGATCAACAAGAGGGTGGACGTCCGTCGTGGCTTTCCAAGGTGCCGATGGGGCGACAATGGGTGCGTTGCCGAATCCCTATTCGGACGATTTGCGGGTATCGAGAGGGAAGAACTGTAATTCAACGTGCAAACGGTCTTCCGCATCGCAGTCTCGATGGTCGCTGTTCCCCGATTTGGACCGATTCGCAGTGTGCAATAAATTCAGTGAACGCAGCCGAGAAGACTCGTTGAGAGACCAATCGTTCGGTGTAGTCAGGTTCCGGAACATCATCGTACCTTAGGCGTTGCTAGCCGGTGCGACAGTCTGGAGAAGTGGGACACATGAGCTCTGTGGTTCCACAGTTTCCCACTTGTGGACCGAACTGATGGCCGGGAAAGGACATCATTCTCGAGGAATTCGACGGAACCAGGAGTGGATCCTGGAAATTGACGATGCGATCCGGGGATTGGCCAGTGGCCTCCTCGTTGGTATTCCTGTCGTGTTCACCGCTGAAAGCTGGTGGTTGGGGGACCAGATCGATCCGCTGGATGCGCTTTCTCTTCTCGCCACCGCATACGTGCTGACGCTCGCCGCCGTCTATTGGATCAACTTTCGAACAGATCGCCGGCACGGCCTGCAGTACTTCGCCGACGCTGTCGAAGCCGTCGCCCTCGCGATCCTGGCATTGTTCATCATCCTTCTGACACTCGGGCAGGTCGGCCTTGGCCACGCGACGGCCAGTTCTCTCGGCCGCGTCGCCGTTGCCCTTACACCAGTCAGCCTCGGTATCGCGGTGGCAAATCACCTGTTGCCCAAAGACGCATCGAGTCTCGATCCCGATGCGGGCGATGCCTCGGCCTTGAGAGGATGGTCAACGCGTGCCGGTTGGCGGCATTCGGTGCTGGAGTTTCTCGCGGCTGGCGCGGGAGCCATGTTTCTCGGTATGGCGATCGCGCCAGTCGACGACTTCAGTGAGGTGATTACCGAAGTTCCGGTGAGCCAATTGCCCCTGGTCATTCTGCTCTCGCTGGCAACGAGTTACGCGATTGTCTTTGCCGTGGGGTTCTCCGGCCAGCGGCGCCGGCGGAACAATCCTGGTCCACTCCAGCACCCAGTTGTCGAGACCTTGACCGCGTACGTTATTGCGATTCTGGTTGCCTGGTTCGTTTTGTGGTTGTTCGAGCGTGTCAACGGCGACATGGCGCCGCTGGTTATCTACGCCAAAGTGGTCCTGCTGGCGTTTCCGCTGGCGATGGGAGCCGCCGCGGGGAGACTCGCGGTATGAAGCGTGGCGCTTTGCGAGGCCTCACATCACCGGAGTTGGTGACGTTGATCATCAGCCTGCTGGTCGTCGGCGCGATGATTTGGGTTGGGGTGCGTGAAGACCGCAATCGCCAGGAAGGAATCGCCGGCGAAATCACCATGGCTCTGGATTCCGATCACGCTGAACTTCGTAATGGAACCTACTTTATTCCTTACGTCATCAGCAACACAGGTTCGGTAGCCATAACGTCGGCCGAAGTCTGGGTAGAAGTCTATTCAGGCGATAGCCTGGTGGAATCGGCGGAAATCAGAGTTTCATCGTTGCCCCTGCACGGAACCCAGGACGGAATCTACGTGACTGCACTCGATCCCAGCACGCACGATTTCAGAGGCCGCCTCGAATCGGTGCAATTTCCATAGTCCGGCTCAGGCATCAGCAAACCGCGGTGCTCGCTTCTCGACGAATGCGCGCATCCCCTCCTTCTGGTCAGGAGTGGTAAACGCTTCGCCGAACATCCGCGCCTCGGCGGCAAGCCCGGCTCCAGGATTCCCCGCAAGCGCAAGCGACAGTGCGCGTTTGGCGGCCCGAACCGCGACTGGGCTGTTGCGACCGATCGCGGCCGCGAGTTCTTGGGCCTTCGGCAAGAGATCCGCCAGTGGATAGACGGCATTCACCAGGCCGATCCGGGCCGCCTCGTCTGCGAAAACTTGTCGCCCGGTGAAGATCATTTCGGCGGCGAGACCGGGCCCGATGAGACGCGGCAGCCGTTGTGACCCGCCCCAACCCGGCGGAATGCCAAGTCCAACCTCGGGCTGAGCAAATCGGGCGTTGTCCGAGGCAAGACGAATATCGCAGGCGATAGCCAGTTCGCAGCCGCCACCGAAGGCGTAACCGTTGACCGCGGCGATAACCGGTTGTGGCAGTAACTCGATCGCGCTGGCGGCGGCGTGCCCCTTGCGTCCGAATGCCAGACCCGCGGCCGGGTCAAGATCGACCATCTCCTTGATGTCAGCGCCGGCGGCAAAGGCGCGTTCACCCGCCCCGGTCAGAATGGCGACCCGCACCCGCGGGTCGTCGGCGATGTCATCGAATGCCGCAATCAGCCGATCCAGTTGCTCCGAATTGAACGCGTTTAGCGCTTGCGGCCGATTCATGGTGACGACCGCGATGCCGTCCGCGATTTCGACATCCACCGCCATGTCAGCGATTCTCCACCACGACCGCGCGATGTTTCGCGGCGTTTCGCACGTACCGAAGGGCATTCTCGCGCGACGCCGCCCGCTCTTCCGGCGTCAACGGCCGGCGTTCTCTGGCCGGTACGCCCATCATCAAGGTGCCAGTTTCGACGACGGAGTCCTCCGCCACCAGCGCTCCGGCGGCAACGAATGCCTCATCACCGATCTTCGATCGAGAGAGAACCACGGCTCCCATGCCGACCGTCACGCCGTCTCCGACAACCGAGGCGTGGACGATGGCATTGTGGCCGATGGTCACTTCGTTGCCGATCACGCACGCGGTTCCGGTATCGACATGGAGCACGGCGCCATCCTGGACATTCGATCGCTCGCCAATCCGAATCGGAGCGACGTCACCCCGTATCACCGCGTTGAACCAAACGCTGGAACCCGCGCCGATTTCCACGTCCCCGATGACCATGGACCCGGGGGCGAGATAGACGCCGCGCCCGATGCGCGGATAGATGTCGTTGAAGGGGAGAACGGTGCCCTCGTCCATGCCGCGCTCTACACCTCCAGCACGATCGCGTCGCCGCCACCACCGCCGGAGCAGATGGCGGCAACTCCGATACCGCCACCGCGGCGGCGAAGTTCTTCAATCAGCGTGAGCACGACACGCGCCCCGCTGGCGCCGATGGGGTGACCAAGCGCAACCGCCCCCCCGTTGACATTCGCCCGGTCCAGATCGATCCCGAGCCGACGCGCGGAAATGATGGGGACGCTGGCAAACGCCTCGTTGATCTCCCACAGGTCGACATCGGAAGCCTTCAACTTCGCTTTCGCCAGCGCCTTCTCGGCCGCCATCGCGGGCGTGTAGGCGAGGTAGGGGACGTCCCATGCCGCCTCGGCATGGGCAATGATCCGCGCTCGTGGTGACAGCCCCTGCGCGGTCGCCCAGTCCTGATTGGTGACCACCAGGGCCGCGGCGCCGTCGTTTACCCCAGGGGCGTTGCCGGCGGTGACGGTGCCACTGGGATCGAACGCCGGTTTGAGCCTGGCGAGCGCCTCGGCGCTGGTGTCGCGCCTGGGCGCTTCATCCTGATTGACGACGACTGGCGCGCCCCGGGCGGGGACCTCGACTGCAACGATTTCGCGTTCGAAGCGGCCAGAATCCTGAGCGGCGACCGCGCGTTGGTGGGACCGCAGCGACCAGGCGTCCTGTTCCTCGCGGGTCACCCCCTCCTCCGCGGAGACGTTGCCGCCATGGATGCCCATGTGCACGCCAGCGACAGCGCAGCAGAGTCCGTCACCGATCATCATGTCTTCCAGCACGCCATCGCCCATGCGGTATCCGGTGCGCGCCTGGCGCAAGAGATACGGCGCGTTGGACATGCTCTCCATACCACCGGCTAGGATCACGTTGTAGTCACCCGCGCGGATCAACGATTCGGCAAGGGTGACCGCACGCATGCCGGAACCACAGACACGGTTGATGGTTTCAGCCGGGATGTCACGCGGGATTCCCGCTCGTAGCGCCACCTGCCGTGCTGGATTCTGCCCCGCCCCACCCTGGAGGACCTGGCCGAGGATGCTGTTTTCGACTGACGCCGGGGCTATTCCCGAGCGTTCCAACGCCGCGATCGCGGCGACGACACCGAGGTCCACCGCGCTCAAGGGAGCCAGCGCGCCGTTCATTTTGCCGAACGGCGTGCGGGCTCCTCCGAGAATTACCGCGCGGCGAATGTGTTCGGTCATTGACGAAAATGCCTCGTTCTACTTCAACAATTCTCGATGCCATAGGACCGAGCAAGCCGCGCGATCCCACCTCCGACGTCGCCGCGACGGTCTCAGAGCGAAAGGGCAGGCACGGCTTCGCCAGCGCGCTCGAAACCGGCCGCCGGGAGTTGCGGGCAGCGCAGCGGCTTGTCCTGGCGGTAGCCGAGGGCGTAGTCCGCTTGCAAAATGGTGTGAATCTCGCGGGTGCCCTCGTAAATGACTGCGCCGCGGGAATTCCGCCAGAAGCGCTCGACGGGATACTCATTTGAATAGCCGTACGAGCCATGAATCTGGATGGCGTCATTTGCCGCTTCCAGCGCGGCATCGCAGCCGTACCACTTCATCAATGAGGTCTCGCGGGTGTTTCGGATGCCACGGTTCTTGAGTTCGGCCGCCTGCATGGTGAGCAACCGTGAGGCTTCGTAACTCGCCACCATCTTGGCGATCATCTGCTTGACCAGCTCGAAGCGGCCGATTTCCTGGCCGAAGGCATAGCGTTCATTGGCATACTTGACACTGGCATCGAGGCAGGCGCGAATGAGGCCGACCGCCCCGGCGCCGACGGTGAACCGGCCCTGGTCGATGCAGCTCATGGCGATCTTGAAGCCTTCGCCTTCCTCTCCAATGCGGTTTTCGATGGGGATGCGAACGTTATTGAAGGCTAGTTCACCGGTATTGCCGGCCCGGACGCCCAGTTTCCCCTTGATCGTCCCGGTGGTCAGACCTGGCATGTCCTTTTCGAGCATGAACGCCGTCAGGCCGTGATGTTTCTGCGATCGGTCGAACGAGGCAAACACCAGGAAGTGATCGGCCTTCGCCGCGAGCGAGATCCACATCTTGGCGCCATTGAGGACATAGGCGTCGCCGTCGCGGACATACGTGGACTCGATCGAGCCGGCATCGGACCCCGCGTTTGGCTCGGTCAATCCGAACGTGCCAAACTTCAGGCCTTGTGCCTGGGGCACCAGCCATCGCTGTTTCTGCTCTTCCGTGCCCCATTGCAGGAGGGCGAGGCTGTTGAGCCCAACATGAACGCTCATGATTACGCGCAGGAACGTATCGACGTATTCGAGTTCTTCGCACGCGAGCGCAAGACTGACATAGTCAAACCCGGAGCCGCCGTATTCTTCAGGGATGGGCAGGCCCAGGAGACCGAGCTCGCCCATTTTGTCGAGGACTTCAGGGTGGAATTCGCCTTTGGCATCCCAATCCCGGATGAAGGGAGCGACCTCGCGCGCGGCAAACTCGCGCACGGTGTCGCGAAGTTGCGTCTGTTCCGGAGTCAGGGAGAAATCCATGGTTTGACGGCCCCTTGCCTCATGATGATCGAAAATCCGCGCCAGACCGCGGATTCGGGAGCGAGCGGTCCCGGCGCAATCGTGGTATGGAGTATAGCGGCGCGGCGGATAACGCCCGCGGCCGAATCCCAGTTGCAATGGGCGGAGGAATGCTGCATTGAGCGATGATCGATTCGACGCCATCGTGGTCGGCGCAGGCCCAGCCGGGGTGGCCGCGGCAATGGAAATGGCCGCGGCCGGCCTCTCGGTCGTGGTGCTCGAACGCGGCCAGTATCCGGGCGCCAAAAACGTCTGGGGCGGCATCCTCTATCGGGAGCCAACCGAAGCAATCGTTCCCGGATTCGAAACCGAAGCCCCGCTGGAGCGACCGATCATCGAGCAGCGCTACATGCTCCTGACTGAAGACGCAATGGTTGGCGCGACCTACCGCTCTGAATCACTGGCGACGCCGCCCTACAACGCGTACTCGGTCCTGCGGTCCCCTTTCGACCGCTGGTTCGCCACGAAGGCAGAGGAGGCTGGGGCCGAGGTCTATCCCGAGTTCACCGTGGTCGACCTCATCTGGGAACATGGCGCGGTGGTCGGCGTCACGACCGGCGATCCGGATGGTGAACTTCTCGCGCGATGTGTGGTCATCGCCGATGGGGCAAACTCGCTGCTGGCCCAGCGCATCGGGTTGCACCGAGAGTGGGAACCAATCGAGCAGGCTCTGATCGCCAAGGAGTTGATCGCGCTGCCGGCGGAGACGATCGAGGCCCGCTTCGCGCTTCCCGCTGGCAAAGGAACCGCGCTCGAGATCTTCGGCGAATCGACGGCAGGACTTCTCGGCTACGGGTTCATTTACACCAACAAGGAAAGTATCTCGATCGGGACCGGCGCGTTGCTGCAGGATCTGATCCACTCGGGCCGAAATGTCAACGATATGCTTGACCGCTTCAAGGCTCATCCTGCAATCACGCCGCTGGTTTCGGGAGGTGAAACGCTCGAATACTCGGGACATCTCATCCCGGAAGGAGGCTACAAGCGGCTCCCCCAGGTTTATTGCGACGGCGCGGTCGTCGTTGGGGACGCCGCCCAGTTGGTCAATCCGCTAAACCGGGAAGGGGCCAATCTGGCAATGCTTTCGGGACGTCTCGCCGCTCTGGCGATCATCGAGGCAAAGGCGGCGGACGACTTTTCCGCGATGCAACTGTCTCGCTATCGCGAGTTGCTCGATGACAGCGTGATCATGAGCGATCTCCACAAAATCCGGAACGTGACCGAATTCGCCCATCCTCGTCCTCATCTGTTTCGGGAGTATCCGCAAGTGCTCGCTGGGATGTTCGAGGAATACCTGCGAGTCGACGGCACGCCCAAGAAGATCAAGTTGAAGAAGATGGCGAAACTGGCGATGTCGCTGCCGAAGCAGCGACTTGTGACAGACGTGCTCGGGAGTCTGCGCGCCCTCACGTAGTGGCGAATCGTAACCGCTGTTGCGCGGGCGCGGGACGCTGGTATGATCCAGAACGTCTCACTTCGGATGAATCGGAATTCAGTTGGAGGGTGCCGCGTGGGCAATATCGATCGTCTCGATGTCCTGATGGATGGATACCGGTCGCGGCGGTTGTCGCGCCGTGGACTGTTGGTGGCCGCAGCGGCGCTGGGCGTTTCGGCGTCGGCCTTGAGTGAACGTCTGGCGCGCGAGGCGGCCGCAGCGCCGGCGCTGCAGGATCAGCCCCAATCCGGCGGTACGCTACGGGAGGGATACGATCTCGACTTTTCCCGGCTCGATCCAGTGGCGACGACCTGGTACGACCCCGCGTTTCACGCGCTCTACGACTCGTTGCTGATCGATTCCCCCGACGGAAAACTCGAACCGAACCTGGCGGAGTCGTGGGAGGTCTCCGAGGACGGCAAGACGGCAACTTTCATGATCCGCGAGGGCGCCAAGTTTCACTCCGGACGCGCGGTGACCGCCGGCGCGGTCAAGGAGGTGTACGATGCGATCATGGACCCGGCGAGCGGTTCCCCGCTGTCGACCCTCTTCTCGCCGGTTGAATCGGTGGAAGCGCCGGACGATCGCACCCTGATTCTGACCATGAAGCACCCCTACTACGAGGTGCTCAACGTGGTGAAGACGGGCTACTGGGCGATTCCGAACATCGAAACGCGCAAGAGTCTGGCCGAAGGTTACGGCCAGAGCGGCGTGGATGGAACCGGACCGTTCCTGTTCCAGGAATGGGTGCCTGGCAGCCACACCTCGGTCATCCGCTGGGAAGACTATCCGGGCTCGATCGTGCCGTATTTCACGAACAAAGGGAAGGCGTATCTCGACGGCATCCGCTGGGAAGCGATCCTCGAAGCGGCACAGCGGGCGGTCAAGATCGAAAACGGCGAGATCGATACGCTGCGAAATCCGGCACTCCAGGATGTGGCGCGGCTGCAGCAGAACGCGGACCTCACTGTTTCGTCCTTCTCGGAACCGTCGGGCTACATCTTCGGTCAGAACGAAGAGCGGAAAGATCTCGACTTCCACGAAGTCACGATGCGCCAGGCAATCTCGCATGCAATCGATCGACAGGCGATTGTCACCGCCTTGCTGGCCGGTTTGGGCAGTCCGCTCTACGGGCCGATCACGCCCGCCGATGTGTTCTACGAGCCGAAGGTCGAGGAATACAATCAGTTCGATCTCGACAAGGCCAAGTCACTGGTGGCCGAGCTCGGCTGGACCGCTGGCGACGACGGCATCCTCACCAAGAACGGCGTTCGCCACGCGTTCAATCTGGTGGTACAGGCAGAGTCGTTCAACACCGATCTCGCATCGGTGATTCAGGCCTCGCTGGCGGAACTCGGAATGGAAGTGACCGTCGAGTCGCTGGACCGGGGTTCCTACTTCGGCCGCCTCGCCGAGGGACCGGACAGTTATCTCTTCTACTACCTCTGGCCGGTGCCGATCGACGTGGTGATCCTCTTCGTGGGCAGCGCGACGATTCCGAACCCGAACTGGAGCCGCGCGAACATTCCCGCCGTCGACGAGGCGATCACCGCCTGGCAGCAGGCTGCCAATGAAGACGAACTGAAAGCGGCGGGAAGCCAGTTCCAACTGGCCATCGCCGAGAATCTGCCAACGATCCCATTGGTGGTCCGCAATAGCGTCTGGGTAGCGCGGCCGAACGTGCGCGGGTGGTTGCCGCATCAGTACGACATCTATCCGCACTACAACGACGTCTGGCTGGCGCAGTAGTTCCTGGAATTGCACCTGAGGGCGAGTGGTCAACTCGCAACGGAGGTTCTCGCGCGAACCCCCTCTTCCATCCAGGTGGAAGAGGGGGTTCGTTTCTCAGGCGCCAAGGTCAAGAACCTGGAATCGTCGCTGCCCGCGCGCATTGGAGAGTGCCGCTACTGATAGATGATGAGGTCCGGTGGAGGATCGAGCGAGAGGACGTCGCGTGCGGACATCACCGGTTGGTCCTGCCGATAGAAGAGTTTGAACCCGGCGAATCCAACCGGCTGCAGGCGAACGAGGTAGTCGTAGGACTCTTCCTTCAACTTGGGCGTGCCGAAGCCGTCGGCGTCGATCACGAGTTGAACTCCGGGCACGGGACCCAGGCGGGTCTTGCCGATGATCATGTCCTCGCGAAACTGGTGCACGATGAGCACCTTGGGCGGCAGCCCTTCCTCGCGCACAATCGCGGCCAATACCCCCTGAGCGGTTCGAATCTGCTCCGCCGTGAGCTCGCCGATGTGAATGCCTGGAGTCTCTCCGTCCCGAATGGCAAATTCCGGGTCGAGCGCCAGATGAACGTGCGGTCTCCGCAAGAGGTCGCGAACCTTGGCGATTTCGTCCTCAACCGTTTCGCGGCCGATTTGAAGATCGAGGAAGACAAGCATCCCGTTCGCCTCGGCGAAATCGGCATACGCGGTCAAGGTTTTCATGTCAGTCTCCAGGATGAAGTTACCGTCCTCACCCGGCGACCCTTGGGCAACGGTGGCGATGATCTCGAACGCGGGAATGACTGGCCGAGTTGGGTCTGCGGCCGCATAGTTTGCCACCTCGGCCAGAAGAAGGCTATGCAATTCCTCGATGTCGTACTCGCCGAGAATGCCCATATTGGCATCGTGCGGATGACCGTAGTAGGTCAAGATGCGGTGCGCGGGGAGGAGCGGCGCCTGCTCCGTAAAGACGCGCAGATGCGGCGTCGGCACTGAAGTTGCGGGAATCGTTGGACTCGTGGCTTGCGCCTGAAGTTCGGGCGGAGGCGGTTTCGTAGCAATCGGAACTGGCGCCGTCGCAGCAGGCGTCAACTGTGTGGCGGCGATCGGCGCTGCCGGCGACGACAGAAAGCGCCTGCTCTCCCAGAGGCTGACCGCGATCCCGATGGCGACGACCAGAGCAACTACCGGCCAACGGGACGGTTCAGCCCAGCCGCTGTCACGCGAAGTTGCCGCTCGCTGTCGATTGCGCCTCGTGGCCATCAGGGATTGCAGATTGGGCATTCGCCCGGTTCGGCGACAACGCGTCCGTCGGGGCGCGGCATATCGCGGCGTTCACCGCAGCGGACGCAGCCAAATTCAAGCGCGAGCACCAGATTGGTTGGCATTCGGCACCAACGGCAGGGAAGGCCAGGTCGGCTCATCAGATGGGAGAATCCGGGAGTGCCGCAACGTGGGCAACGTCGCATGGCGTTGGCCACTAGGTCGTCGGTTGCGGCGGCGATTGCCGCCATTCGGGTCGGGTTGCGATGAGCACGCAGATCGACCTCGATGAATGCGCGTCGCGCCGGCGTCGCTGCGATGACCCGCTCGGTCGCGTCGCGAAGGTCCTCGTCATCTTCGATCGCCTTGAACAGCAGATCTGGATCGTCGGGATCACGTCGCACGATGACGCCATGATCCGGAAACCCAACTGACTCGGCAAAAGTCCTGGCTTCGTCGGGGCTGGCGACCCAGCGCTGGCCGCTGACGACAGTTGATGCGACGTAACTGCCGACAATTTCGAGACCGGATAGGCGATCGAGAAGAAGCACCAACTCGATATTGATCGTTACGAAGGGGACTTCGGGATGCGGGCCGAAACTCCCTTCACTGGCAATAGCGAGATCACCACCCGCCAGCGCGAGGGCTGCCTCGGCTTTGCGACGGGCGGCCTCGCGTTGCGAGCCCTGGCGGGGAACGTCCCGAGTGAAGGTGCCGAAGCAATCGGTATCGAACCCTTCGGGAACGGTTACTTCGACGCCGAGACCGGACCGGAGCGCGGAGGCAATGACGCGCTCCTTGCCGTGCTTCGTGGCGAGAACGGCAATGCGGCCAACGAAGGCGGATTCGAGCGAATCCGTCATGTCAAATTGGTCCCGCGACGCGGGCTCTTGCCAGGCGGCCAGCATTCTACGGTTCCGGTACTCCTCGGCGATCGGAGGATACAAACATGCATTGGACTAGCGGAACGGTAACGAGCCGACCCGCACCGATCAAGTTCACGCGCTACCGACGGTGTCGCGATCGAGGGGAACAGGATCGAAGCAGTGGTACCCCAGGCAGGATTCGAACCTGCGGCCAGCCGCTTAGAAGGCGGCTGCTCTATCCCCTGAGCTACTGGGGCGTCCTTGTCCCCGCAAGTATAGCCGTCGCAAAAGGCTCGAAGGTGGGAATCAGGTGAATGAGCGAAACGGGTCTGCCGCAGCGATCATGGCCAGTCGCCGCCCCACTGACAAGGCTAGCGCTGATCTCCGACCTGCTCCAGCCACCAGTGGGCGATACGATCAGCGCGAGCGATCCATACATCGCCCAGGCCGATCGCATAATCCAGGAGCCAGGCGAGCGAGCGCGAAGCGGCGGGACGGCCACTGACAAATGGATGCAATGTCAGGCACATCAGGCCGCCTTCGTCGCGAAGGACATCGAGATCGTCTCGCCAGGTCTCGAAGACGTGCCGCGGTGTCTGTGCCTGTTCCACGAAGAAGGTGTAATCGTCGAACCAGGCGGACGGCGGAAGCTGGACCAGTGGCGGAAATTCAGGGTCGGGCTGAATGAGATAGGGGAGATCTCCTCCCGGTTCGTCCATGACCCAGAGGAGACCCAGTTCCTGCGCGAGGCGATGGGTGAACTCGTCGTATCGCCAACTCGCCGTCTTGTGGCCGACCGGCGTGGTCCCTGAAAGCCGGGTGAGCAGGTCAAGCGTGCGCGCCATGTCCGCGCGCTGCTCATCCGCTGTCATGCGGTTGTAGGGACGGTGCTCCCAGGTATGGATGGCGATTTCATGGCCGGCGGCGACCGCGGAGCGGAGATCGAGCGGATGATCTTCCGCCGCCCGTCCGACCCAGCAGAACGTCGCGGACACGTCACGATCCGCAAGTACGGCGAGAAGGCGCTGCGTCCCGGGCGAGTCGTACGCGGTCTGAGATATCCAGTACATGTCATCGGCGGAACGATAATTCGCCTCGCCGTAGCGTCCGTCGACGTCGATCGAAACGCAGAGGGCGCAGCGATACCGGTCCGGCCAGCGCTCCGCCGCGCGCTCGGACATGGTCCTAGACCGCCTCGTTCACGATGTCGGCGATGGCATTCGCCAGAGCGGCGACTTCGTCCTCGGTGTTCCACCAGCTGATCGACGCGCGGGCACAGACCGTACACGGCTTGTAATCGACGTAGCGAATCGTGAAACCGCGCACGAACAGGCGGGACGAGACATCCTGAGGCCGCACACCAGCGACGGCAAAATTGACCAGGCCGGCCATCGCGTTCTCGGGCGTGAAGACCGTGACACCTGGGATACCGGTGAGCCGTTCGCGGAACGCCACCCCCATGGTTCGAATCCGGCTGTAGGCCCAATCGAGACCGACCTCGTCGCGCAACCAGCGCAGCGCGGCCTCCTGACCGCCAACCGCCGGGCTGTAGAACTCGCCAATCTCGTACCGATCGGCGCCAGCAGGGGGAAGGTAGTAGCCCGAGATGTCAGACTGGCCGTAACGAACGTACGTCGGGCTGATGTCGGGGAAGCGGTCCTGGCGCACGTAGAGAAGGCCGGTAGCTTCTGGTCCACACAGCCACTTCTGACCGGCCATGGCGTAGGCGTCGATGCCCAACGCGTGGAGATCGATGGGCACCTGACCTCCCGACTGCGCTCCATCGACAATGACCATCAATTCGTTCGCCCGTGCCAGTTCGGATATCTCCCGCAACGGAAGGACCGCCCCGGTGGACCAGAGGACGTGAGACACGGCGATGACCCGAGTGGCGGACGTAATCTGCGCTTCGAGCGCGGAAACGATATCGCCCTCTCCGTATCCGATCGGCGCGACGCGGGTAATGACGCCATAGCGATGAGCGAGCAGCGCGAGCGGAGCGAGGAGACCCGGATGTTCTTCGGACGTGGTGACCACTTCGTCACCTCGGTCCCAGGTCATGCCCATCAACGCGGCGTTGAGACCTTCACAGGTACTATGCGTCAGCGCTATTTCGAGGGAATCGGCGTTGAAGATCTCCGCGGCCAGTGAGGCCACGCGGCGATTGCGGTCGCGGTTGCCTTCATAGGTGCCGGGGATGATGCGACCGTGTTCGAGTTCCCTCCGGGCGGCGGCATCGGATGCCTCGTAGGCCACTGTCGGTAGGGGGCCGTTCGAACCAGCGTTGAAGTACCCGGTTGTCAAGACGGCGGGCAACTGGGCCCGGATGGCATCGACCCTGGAATCCGCTGCAACACCAATCGCCATGATCTCTGCTCGTCTCCTGTTCTCCAATTAGCCGCGAGTTGCCGCTGCCAATGCCCGATCGAGATCGGACCTGATGTCCGAAACCGCTTCGATACCGACCGAGAGCCGGACCAGTCCATCCGAAATGCCGATCCGGGCTCGCTCGTCGGGAGGAACGGCGCGATGGGACGAGATCGCCGGATAGAGGACGAGACTGTAGACGTCGCCAAGGGTGGTGGCCGGGACGACCATCTGCAATGCCTCGAGAAACCGGAAAACGGCCGCCCTGTCCGCACCGGCGATCTCGAACGAGATCATGCCGCCTCGTTCCGGCCGGTTGAAGATCGCTTCCGCGCCGCCGAGATGCTGCAATCCGGGGTAGTTGACGCGGGAAACACGAGCATCCTGCGCCAGCCAGGTGGCGATGTCGCGCGCGTTGTCGCTCTGCTGCTTCATCCGCAGCGGCAAGGTCTTGATCCCGCGTAAAGTCAGCCACGACTCAAACGGGCCGGCCACGGCGCCAATCAATTTGTTGATTTCGCGCAACGCCGCCGTTCGCTCGGTCGAGGCAGCGATCACGCCGCCGGTGACGTCCCCATGACCGCCGAGGTACTTGGTGGTGGAATGAATTACGGAATCGACGCCGTGGGCCGCCGGGGTGACCAGCCAGGGCGAGGCAAACGTATTGTCCACGGCAACTCTGGCGCCATAGCGATGGGCGAGATCGGAGACCGACTTCAGGTTGGCGACGCGGAGGAGCGGGTTCGAAATGGTCTCGGCGTAGACGAGAGAGGGCTTCACGCGTTTGAGGGTCGATTCGAACGCATCGAGATCCAGGAGATCGACGAAAACCGTCTCGACGCCGAGGGTCGGCAGCAGTTTGGTCAAGATCGCGTAGGACGCGCCATAGACGTCCGGAGCGGCGACGACCGTGTTTCCGGCTCGCGCATCGAGCAGCATCGCCGCGTACACCGCGCCCATACCGGATGCAAAGGCGACCGCCTCTTCGGTCCCTTCCAGTGACGCGATGGCGGTTTCGAGCGAACTGGTGGTCGGGTTGGCATAGCGCGTGTATACGAATCCGGGACGATCGTTGCCGAAAACGGCATCGAGAGTCGCGGTTTCCTCGTAGACGAAGGCCGTGGCCGGATAGATCGGTGATGCGGTCGGGGTGAAATCGGGTCTGGGGCCGCGTTCCCCGGCGTGAACGGCTCGACTGGCGAAACTCAGGGCGGGATCGATGTGAGCGTTCTCAGTCGTTTCTGCCGACCCCACCGAATCTCCCCTCTCGCGCCATTCGCACCCGGAATTGGCCTGCCGGGAGTCTACAACGCACTCCGCGGGTTGATGCTAGGGTTGCGGTTGAGTTGGGCCTGCCGAAATTCGGCCATCGACGGTCGATCGCATGCAGGATCTATGTGGCTGGATAGCGGATAGATCAGATGCCAGACAGCAACGAAAACAGGTTCTTGGGAGCGCTGCTCGGCATGGGGATCGGTGACGCGCTCGGCGCCCCCATGCGCGGACTGAGCCGCGGCGAAATAGCCAGCACGTATGGAGTAGTGGATCGTTATCACGGGGTCGCCATACCCGATGCGGCGGAAGTGAATCCCGGCGAGTTCACTGACGAGACCGAGTTCGCGCTCTGCATCATCGAGTCGATGACGGTCAACGAAGGGTGTTTCGATCCGGAAACGGCGGGAGTCCGCATGCTCCACCTTGCGGCCGGACCGTCGCGCAATTGGATGGACGATTCGACGAAGGCGGCGCTCGATCGCGCGGCGGAAACGCTCGAATTCACCGTGCCGATGTCGGACGATGACGTGGCGACGGGAAGTGTCGCGTCGCGCGGGGTGCCGATCGGATTGATACACTCGATGGGCACCTTCGATCCAGATCGTTTGCGGCAGGATGTCGAAGCCGTCGTTCGCCTGACACATGGCTCTCCCGCCGCATTCAATGCGGCCACCGCGGTGGCGCTCGGCGTTCGCCTCGCCGCCCGCGGCGAGCCGCGCGAGACCTGGGCGGGCGAGACGGCAGCATTTCTGGGAACCGGCGATCTTGCGATTCGTCTCCAAGAGATCGACGGATCCATTCGAGCGGGATGCTCGCTGACGGAGATTCTCGATGCGAGTGGGACCGGGTCCGAGGCGATTCAGGTGGTGCCAGCCGCCTTCGCCGCCGCGATGCTCGAGCCGGAGTTCGCGCGTGCGGTGGCGGCAGCGTTGGCTGCTGGCGGCGCTACGGACACGATCGGGGCGCTGACGGGGGCGCTGGCAGGCGCCGCAAACGGGGCGTCGGGCATTCCGCAGCGCCTGATCGACGGTCTCGAGGGCCGGATCTATCTGTCACTGGCCGGGCCCTGGTTTTTCAAAGCCGCGCGGAAACGAGCCGGGCAAGTGATCGATTTACGCCCGGTACATGGTCCACGACCGGAACTGCCGCCCCGGTATTGATTGGCGATTCGAGAGCAAATTTCGATCTGTTGTTACAACGACGGGCGGACGTTGTGTCGTCCCGAGGAACGAGGGACCTCGGCGTTCGGTATGTGGCACGACGGACAACAAGATTCCTCCGGCGTCGGATTGACACGGCTTCTGCTTGTCGCTTTAGTTCGCCGCCACGTCCTCGCCGAGGACGTGACGCCGGGCTGCCTCCGACACCGGCAGGCCCTCCGGCCCGAGGGCATGAATGGCGGCATAGCCCCAGAGTGATGGGTCGGCGGCCTCGGCCGCGGCGGCGCGCTCTCGCGCCTCATCGGCGGCTGGCCCGACATCCGTAACCAGCGGCCCAACCCACATGGCAAGCGCCCGCAGCGGCTCGTACCAGGCGGGACGACGTCGCGCGAACTCGGCGATTGCCGAGTCCCAGTCGTCCTCGGCGAGAAGCGAATGCAACTCGCGGACGTCGCGGAACGTGAGGGACAACCCCTGTCCCTGGCTCGGGTCGTTTGCTCCGGCGGCGTCACCAATCAGGACGATGCGATCGCCCGCGATCTTGCTGGCGAAGACATCGATGCCCGGAAAGAACGCGGCAGGTCCGACGGATCTGGCCCTTGCAAAGGCGCCATCGGGAAACGCACTGGCACAGAGGGCGATGAATGTCGATTGCGCGTTAGCGCCGCGCATCGACTCGGCTCGTTCGGGAGCGCATACGACGTACGCGCGGGCGTTGCCGTTTGCATGGCGAAAGATCAGGCTCATGCCACCGGGAAAGTTGGCGCGGTGGGCGGCGTCCGGCTCGACATCGAGATCGGCGACGAGGCAACCGCCGATGACGTGGTGCAGCGGATCACGGATCGTCTCCGCCCCGATCCACTTGCGGACACCCGATTCGCGGCCGTCCGCGCCGACGACGAGACGAGCCAGAATATCGAGCGGCCCCGACGGGCCGGAAACTACTACGCGATGATGGCCATCGACAGCATCACCAAGGGCGACCGCCTTCGCTGGGCGCAGCGCCATGGCTCCCGCTTCGATGGCTGCCGCAAACAGGGTCTCTTGGAGACCAGGGTGATTGACGCCCCAGACCACATCTCCGCTTGGCACATCATCCCGCCAGCGATAGGGAGCGTTCGGGGACTTCCCGTCGTAGGACTGCCAGATTGGCAGGGGACGTGCCCCTGATCGCGGGAGCAACGCCGCGATCCCCAGTCGGGAGGCTTCAAGTGCACCCCAGGGAAAGAGCGAGTCGCCGCGAACCCGGTCACGAAAGACCGCTTCCCGCTCGATGAGGACGACAGAGCGGCCCGCGCGCGCCAGCGCGATCGCCATACTCGATCCAGCGACGCCGCCGCCGACGATCGCTACGTCGCACCGGATGCTGTCCGAGTTGAAATGCATGTTCATCTTGCCTCGCCGTGATGGGTTCCCGGAGCGTGTTTCATGCGCTATTCTGCGACAACCGTTCTCTGTCGCGAGGAGACCCCGCCATGTACGCCCGCGTCCTCGTGTTGCTGTTGTCCATTGTCATCACTGGAGCGCTGCCTGTCGTCGGGACCGGGGCCAAGCGTGGTCGCGCCGACGACAAGGTGTCGGAGCGGTCATACGATTCCTCCACCTACCTCTCGCTTCCAGGCGTCAACGTCGCCACCCGCTATCCCGACACGATCGACGTGCGCGGGCGGGATGACGAAAAAATCGCCGATCTCGATCTCGTGCTGATCGGCTTCTCCCACGGCTCACCGAAGGATGTGGATGTCATGTTGGTCGCCCCCAATGGCCGTGCCGCACTGGTCATGGCCGATGCCGGTGGCGAAACAGATGTCTCCGATCTCACCATCCGTTTGGACAATGATGCCAAATCACGGCTGCCGCGAGCCAGCGCACTTTCATCCGGCAGTTTTCGGCCAGTCAACTATCGCGATGGCGAAGTTTCCGGCGCGCCGGAGACCGGCGGCAGCGGATCGACCGGCGGTAACGGACAGTCGGGCGGAGATGGGCAATCGGGTGGCGATGGTCAACCGGGGGGAAATGGCTCGCTGGAGACGGACGCCTTTCCCGCACCAGCGCCGGAGCGGATACCTGGGTCGTCGCTCGTCGTCTTCAACGGGATGAACCCGGCTGGACGTTGGCAACTGTTCATTCGGTCCGATGGGCCGGGCGCCGGCAGTCTCGCTGGCTGGGAACTCTGCATCGAGACGAAGGTCAGGAAACGCTAGCAAGACCCGTCAATCCGCGATTGGCGAAACTCGTGCCAGGTGGGGTCGATTCCGGATGGCCACAGGCGTTTGATCGTGGGGTGTGCCCTCACCCCAACCCCTCTCCCTGTGCGCACTGACAAGGGGAGGTATTTTTGGGGAAGCAATGGATCTGGCGCGGAATGCTCGCCATCGGACGCCGCATGGCTCGCCCATCGGAGCGGCCGACGGTCGGCTCGACGCCGGGTCGGGAGGGACGAAAACCGGCGTGGCGACGCCGATTGGCGTCGCGGGCACCGCGGCGCGAGACCGACGGTCCAATACTTCCCAAAAAATACCTCCCCTTGTGAGCCTGTGCGCAGGGAGAGGGGCTCAAGGTCCCGTTGCTGGTGTTCAATAGGGAAGTCTTCACCCGGATTCAGTATCAGCGGTCGATTGGAAGAGGAAATTTGTGTCCTGGTGGTGATCAGTGAAGTTGATGACGTTCGCGAAATTGCCGAACCTTCGGGGCGACATCCGGGGGGAGTTGCACGTCGTTATCGCGCCACAAAGCATCGGGCGCATCACATTGGCTGAGATGGAGTCCATCGCTCATGTTGGTGCGACAAAAACCGCGAACTTGCGATCATTCTGACATGTGCAGGCTTAGCGCATTCGCGGGTCGAGGACGTCGCGCAGGCCGTCGCCGAGCAGGTTGAGCCCGAGGACGACGGTGACGATCGCCAAACCGGGAATGGTCGTGACCCAGTGATTCTGGAGCATGTAGTTGCGCCCTTCGGCGATCATCACGCCCAGACTCGGCAACGGGGGTTGCGCGCCCATGCCGATGAAGGAGAGACCGGCCTCGACGACGATGCCAAGCGCGACATAATATGAAGCGAGCACCAGTGCCGGGGCGAGCACGTTCGGCAGGACGTGGCGGAGGAGAATCCGCGATTCCGACAGTCCGGAGGCGCGGGCCGACTGCACGAACTCCGCTTCGCGCAGAGAGAGAACCTCGCCGCGAATGACGCGGGCGAACCCCGCCCAGTTGATGAAGCCGACTGCCAGGATCGTGGCGCGGAGACCGGGACCGAGCGAGCCGGCGAGGATCACCGCGAGGAGAATCAGGGGAAAGCCCCAGGTGAACTCGATAATGGCGCTGATGAGGGAATCGACCCAGCCACGATGGTAGCCGGCGATCGCACCGGCAGCGGTGCCGACGACCGCCGCGATCGCGGTAATGCCGAATCCGACAAAGAGCGAGATGCGGATGCCGGTGACAAGCCGGGAATACATGTCGCGCCCGACCTGATCGGTACCGAGGATGTGCCCCTTGCTGAACGGTGGCAAATTGGCCTGAAGCAAATTCTGCTTGGCGTAGTTATATGGCGCGAAGGCGGGGCCGATCACGCCGAGCAGGATGTAGATAATCGCCACTAGCGACCCGAAGAGGACGAGGCGATTGCGCGACAGGCGGCGCCAGGCGCGCAGCAGGGGACCTGCGCCGGGGTTGGGCGCGGGCAGGACGCCAGGAAGGGAGGGAGCGCCGGGAGAGGCTACCGCCACCGCTGAACTCGCTCAGGCATGCCGGATGCGGGGGTCGGCAACGCCATAGGCGACGTCGGCGAGCAGGTTCGCCACGACCACGACGGTGACGAGCAGGAGCGAAAAGAACTGGGCCACCGGATAGTCGCGGCGGAGCACGGAATCGACCAGGAGATAGCCGACGCCCGGCCACTGGAAGATGGTTTCGACGATGAGGGAGTAGCCAACGAGCCAGCCGAGCCGCAACCCGGCGAGCGAGATGACCGGAATGAGGGCGTTGCGGAATACCCGGCCATAGACGACAACCGACTCGGAGAGACCTTTGGCGCGGTGGGTGCGGACGAAATCGTGGCCGAGTTGTTCGAGCATCGAGGAGCGGGTCATGCGGATGGTCACGGCGGTCCCTTCCGCCGCGAGCACCACCGCGGGGAGGACGAGCTGGGCGGGGGAACAGCAACCGCCGGACGGGAGCAGGTGCAGGCGGGAGGCGAAGAGGAAGATCAGGAGGAGGGCTAGCCAGAAGTTGGGGATCCCCATGCCGGCGACACTGATGCCGGTGATCAATTGGTCAATGACGGTGTTGCGGCGGGCGGCGGCAATCGCGCCCAGGGGGAGACCAATCGCGTAGATGAGAAACGTGGCGGCAAGGCCGAGGACGAGACTGTTGCGGCCATAGAAGCCGAGGAGCTCGCTCATCGATTTGCCGGTGACGATCGAGGTGCCGAGATCACCGCGGGCGAGGTTGCCGAGATAGACGCCGTACTGGACGAGAATCGGCTTGTTCAGACCGAGTCGTTCGCGGTAGGCGGCGCGGACCTCCTCGAGCGCGGTGGGGCTGAGGACGCCGCCGGTGGGATCGCCCGGGGCGAAGCGGAGACCGTAGAAGACCGCGGTGGAGGCGATTATCAGAACGAGCGCGGTGCGCAGCCCACGACGAAAAACGTACGCAACCACCCCAACAGCCGACCTGCCCTACTTGCCCTTGCCGCGCGACTTCTGATGCTTGCGCCGCTTGCTCTTGTCGCCTTGGGACTGCTTGTTCTTGCGATGGTTGTCACCGGATCGAAGTGTACCGTCGCACATCAACCGGTATTCTCTGGCCGAGCCGGTCGAGGAAAACGAGACGCTAAAGATGAAGCCGTCGAGACTGTCATCTTTACAGATTTCTTCGCTCGTCCAGGTAGTAACATTGGATGGTTCGGGAATCAGTGCAGTCCGACCGGATCGGAAGATATGTGACGTGCCTGCTGATATATACACGTAACCATCGAGCATTGCACTGATGCTCGCGAATCTCATAGGTTCGAGATTCGTGACATAGGCGCCCACGTCATCTCGATTTGTCACTCGAACCAGCTCGGCATCGAAACTATTGTCCGCATTGAGAACTTCAAAATCGACCTTCGGACCCTGATGAGCCTCACGGCGGTCATTGAGTTCGGTTCGGTGGAGTTGACGCCGGTCCTGCTGCGTATTCTGTTTTGACTTACGCCGTGTGCGCTTTTCCTGCAACTGGGCCTGCCGTTCGGCTTTTGGATCAGTGGTCGAGGTGGTGGATGTCGTCGTCGTGGTGGTCGTTTGGGTTTGGGTGGTCGTGCCGTCGCCTTCGTCGAAGGGGAGGACCAACGCCGTTCCCGTGGTGACCATGCCGCCGCTGCCGGGGACACAGACGCCGTAACTCGGATTGATGGCGGAGGTGGCGCAGGTCAGGCCTTCGCAACAGCCATAGAGGAGGGTGCAAACATCACCTTCGGCCGCGCAACTGGCCGGGCCTGGTTGCGCTGCCTCCGTGGTGACTCGTTGCAATGCGAACAAACCGCCAACCACCACGGCAATGATCTGCCGCCGATTGCCGGAGGCCCCAAACGAGCGGACGAAGGCGTCGAATTGTCGATCCCGCATGGTCGTCCTCAGACTACCGCGAAGGAGGCGGCGTCGTCTCCCCTGTGGATAACGCAGTGTACGACGCTTTTGGTTCCGGTCAAACACTCTTTTGGAGCAAAAATGACGGACGTTAGGTATTCCCTACCGGTGGCGGACAGGAGCACGGTGATTCCCCTGAGGCACGGGAATACTTCCTCCAACCCGCGGTGCTGGACCAGGCGATGCAGCCGTGAATCCAGCAGATCACCGAGGATCGGTGGGCACTTCGTCCAGGATCTCACTTGACGTGTTCTGTCATCCCAGTGTCGAGCACTGAGACCTGTCTGTTTTTCAGTTCCCGCAGCCGGGCGGTGATCGTTCACGCCACCGTGCGCGGACAGACGCAACTGGTGGACTCAGTACAGTTGTCGCAGACGATGCAGAACGCACCGGCGCCTTCGACGGGGACGCAATCGCCGTTGCTGCGGCATTCGGTACAGATGCCATCCCCCGTGAGGGCGCAAATCGGCCTGCCGTTGACGGTCACCTGGCAC
>JAXLWU010000017.1:0-111561 GCA_046328335.1 Thermomicrobiales bacterium | reverse complement strand
AACCTCGCCGGGGTGCAACTCGCTCTGGAATTGACTCTTCGCTTGAAGGCGCTCCAGGGCTGGCTGGCCGAGCAGGATGCCGCTATCGGGGGTGAAGCCGTGCAAGGCATGCGGGGCGAAGTCGCCGCGCTGTTGGCGCACCTGGGAGTCGAAGATAGCTCCTCGGAGCGATGAACCTTACTGAGCAAGAGGCCGGGACGGGAAGGAACGAGGGATGGCGAGTAGTAGCAAACTGACGGAGAAGGCCCAGGAGGCCATCATCGCCGCGCAACGGGAAACCGAGGCGGCCAACATTTCACAGTTCGAGCCGATTGCCTTGCTGCGTGCGCTGCTGGCGCAGAGCGATGGCGTCGTGCCGCAGGTCCTGCAGAAACTCAATGTCGATCTCGCGGCGGTCGGCGCGGCGGTCAAGAGTGAGTTCGATGGGCTGCCGAAACTGTCGTACGCGGCGCAGCCGGTGCCGAGCAACAGCTTGCGCAAGGTGCTGCAGAAGGCAGAAGACGAAGCGAAGCGGATGGGTGACGAGTATGTCAGCACGGAGCACCTGCTGCTGGGCATCCTCGATTCGCCTGAGACCGGCGCGGCCAAACTGCTGACTCGATCCGGCGTGACCAAGGATCGAGTCTACGAGGCTTTGACCCAGATTCGGGGAGGGCAGCGCGTGACTGATGCCAATCCGGAAGACAAGTACCAGGCGCTGGAGAAGTACGGGCGCGACCTGACCGAACTGGCCCGCGAGGGCAAACTCGATCCGGTGATCGGCCGCGACGAGGAAATCCGGCGGGTGATGCAGGTCCTCTCGCGGCGCACCAAGAACAATCCGGTGCTGATCGGCGAACCAGGCGTCGGCAAGACGGCCATCGCGGAAGGGCTGGCGCAGCGGATCGTGCGCGGCGACGTGCCGGAAGATCTCAAGGGCAAGCGCGTGATCGCGCTCGACCTCGGGTCGCTGATCGCGGGCGCCAAGTTCCGCGGCGAGTTCGAGGAGCGGTTGAAGGCGGTGCTCAAGGAAGTCACCGACGCGGCCGGCGAGATCATCCTCTTCATCGACGAGTTGCACACGGTGGTCGGCGCCGGGGCGGCGGAAGGGGCGATGGACGCCTCGAACATGCTCAAGCCGATGCTGGCTCGCGGCGAACTGCGCACGATTGGCGCGACGACCCTCGACGAGTACCGCAAGCATATCGAGAAGGATCCGGCCCTGGAACGGCGCTTCCAGCCGGTCTTCGTCGGCGAGCCCTCGGTCGAGGACACCATCTCGATTCTGCGCGGTCTGCGCGAGCGGTACGAAACCCACCACAAGGTGCGCATTCTTGACTCCGCGCTGGTGGCGGCGGCCCTTCTCTCCAACCGCTACATCACCGACCGCTTCCTGCCGGACAAGGCGATCGACCTCGTCGACGAAGCGGCGTCGAAACTGCGCATGGAGATGACCTCGCTGCCGGTCGAACTGGACGAGACCGAGCGCCGCATCATGCAACTCGAGATCGAGCGTGAGGCGCTGAAGAAGGAAAAGGACGCCGCTTCCCGCGATCGACTCGAGGCGCTGGAGAAGGAACTCGCCGATCTCAAGGAGAAGCGGGACGCGCTACGGTCGCGCTGGCAGGGCGAGCGCGAGGCGCTGCAGAAGGTCGCCGAACTGCGCGAGCAGATCGACCAGACCAAGGTGGCAATCGAGCAGGCGACCCGCGCCTACGACCTGAACCGCGCCGCGGAATTGCAGTACGGCACGCTGGTTCAACTCGAACAGCAACTGCGCGAGGCGGAGCAGAAGGAAGCGGCGGCGCAGGGCAGCCGGATGCTCAAGGAAGAGGTCGACGGCGAGGATATCGCGGAAATCGTTTCGCGCTGGACTGGCATCCCAGTCAGCCGCCTCGTCGAGGGCGAGATCGAGAAACTGATGAAGATGGAGGATCGCCTCCACGAGCGAGTGATCGGGCAGGACGAGGCGATTACCGCGGTCGCGAACGCGATCCGGCGCTCCCGCGCCGGTCTCTCCGATCCGAACCGGCCGCTGGGCAGCTTCATCTTCCTCGGACCCACCGGGGTCGGCAAGACGGAGTTGGCGCGGGCGCTGGCTCAGTTCCTGTTCGATGACGACCAGGCGATGGTGCGGATCGACATGTCAGAGTACATGGAGCCGCACTCGGTCAGCCGCTTGATCGGGGCGCCTCCGGGATACGTCGGCTATGAGGAAGGCGGACAGCTCACCGAGGCGGTGCGGCGGCGCCCGTACAGCGTCATCCTGCTCGACGAGATCGAGAAGGCGCATCCGGATGTCTTCAACGTCCTGCTCCAGATTCTGGATGACGGGCGAGCGACGGATGGTCAGGGCCGGACGGTCGATTTCAAGAACACGGTCATCATCATGACCTCGAACCTGGGCTCGGCGTACATCATGAACCTGGGTGAAGGGGACGAGGAGGAGATGCGGACGCGGGTGATGGACGCCCTGCGCGCCAATTTCCGGCCGGAGTTCCTGAACCGGATCGACGAAATCATCATCTTCCGCCCGCTCTCGCGCGAACAGCTCGGCGATATCGTCAAGATTCAACTCGACCTGATCAACGACCGCCTCGCTGAGCGGCAGATGCATGTCGAGGTGACGCCGGCGGCGATGGCGTGGTTGGGCGAGAAGGGGTACGACCCGACGTTCGGGGCGCGGCCGCTGAAGCGGTTGATTCAGCGCGAAGTGCTCGACCAACTGGCGAAACTGGTGCTGAGCGGTCAACTGCGGGACGGCGAGACCGTGGTGATCGACGAAGAGGGCGGGCACCTGACGTTCCACACTGCAGGGCGCGAAGCGGCGGTGGCCTAGACCGAAACCGAGTTTTTTAGCGAAGGGGGCCAGCGGCGCGAACGGGCGCACGTTGGTCCCCACCTTGATCGTCACCCTGCCGAGCGGCCGCTGAAAGCGCCCACCCTCTCGCGTCCCGTCAGGGTTTTCAGCGGGTCAGCGTGGTCCTACATAGACGAAGCCCGCGCGGCGGGAAGAGGCGGCCATGGCCGCGAGATGGCAGCGCAGATCCGACGTGGTGGCGAGCGCAGCTTGCTTGGGGCAGGATGCCGCCGCGAAGCGGTCCGCGGCTGGCTCTGGTCGGAGGGCCGGCGCTTGTCGCGCCATGTCAGGGGCGAAGCGCGCGTTCCACTCGAGACGCCCTCCGTGCTCCCCCTCAGCTCGCTTGCGCTCCATGCTCCTAACCGCGAGTCCGTGTCGGCCTGGGGCGGGGAGGAGCCTCCCGTCCTCGGTCGCCAGGGCGGTGTCCCCGCCGCGGGCTGCCGGCGGGACATGATCGGCGACGCAAGCGGCCAAGAGGGCAAGCCCGACGGCAGCCAGGATTACACCGACGGCGGCAAGCATGGCGGATCGCCTTCGCGCCCGTCCGGACGCATTCCCACTCCAGCGACGTGGAAACGTTGTGTCGTTCAGAGGAACCCCATTGGTGTCGTCCCGACGCAGGAGGGATCTCGGCGTTGGCGGTGATGGCGACCGCCACCGCGGTTCCTCGCGGCGACTCCGCATGACTCGTCTTCCGCACAGCGCTGTCGCCGCCGGTGTCAATCAATTGCGGGCAAGCCTGCTTCCGCTTGGCACGCTCCAAGCGTGCGCCTGGGGAGCGCCATGCACATGGGGAAGAGTTCCGTAGTTTTTCCCCATCTGGGGAAAGGAGGGATGTATGGGCGTCAGACGAGCGCGTGCCGGGCGGCGACCGCGGCCGCATCCCGGCGGTTGCTGGCCCCCATTTTGTCGAGGATGTTGCTGACGTGCTTGCCCACGGTCCTGGGGCTGATGAAGAGGTGTGCGGCAATCTCGGAGTCGGTCAATCGCTGACAGAGCAACGCCAGCACCTCCAGCTCGCGGAACGTCAGGTCAAACTGTGCCTGAGCCGAAGGAGCATACGCGGCGGATGCACGCAAGAAAGACGATGAGCGGTCACGCGACAGAACATCGCGTGCCACCGTTTGCGTCGAAATGCTGGCTCCCGCAGTCTCCAGTTCAACAGGGCGGACCAAGCCACTCAGGATCTCGCGGCACAGCCCAATCGCCTCGTCCAAGGGCATGGCTGCACCTCGGGACCAGGCAGCGGCGAAGGTGACTTCATCGAGATAGCCCCGGATGAGGTCCGTTGCGGCCGCGGGCGAGGTCTGATCCCTGCCGGCGATGTCGTAGCCCATCTGGGCGGCCCCGGTCGCGGCTGCGCCAAGGAGTTCCGCTGCTCGTTCGTAAGGGGAGCAATTGGCGGCCAGTGCCGCAGTGTGAAAGAGCGTGTCGATCAGGCCCCAACGATCGCCGATGGTCTCCCGCAACGCGAGGCTTTCCAGGTAGAGGGCCGCTGCTCGCGCGGTATCGTTTCGCTTGGCGCACGCGAAGGCCATGACGAGCAAGGCATTGACTTGGCCCCACTCGCTGCCCACGGTCTGAAACAGACGGAGCGCTTGCTCGCCAGCGGCTTCGGCGTCGGTCATCTCTCCCAATGGAATGAATCCCCGCTGGATCAGCGTCCAGGCATGCCAATACGCTGCATTGAGGTCAGTTGCGAGAGCAAGTCCGACCTGAGTGTGCTCGTAGGCGGCAGTGAAGTGATCGTGGTTCCGAAGTGCCAGAGCCAGGGCGACATGCGCGCGAACCACGTCGATGCGCGCGTTTGCCTCCTCGGCGAGACGCAGCATTGCTTCACCGGCGGTTACCGCGGCAGCATGATCGCCCAGGAAGCTGGCCAGGATCGCCAGTCCATAGAGCGCGGCACAGCGGGCAGCGGTGTGTTGATCTGGGTCAGCAAGGGCGAGTACCTGTTCACTCCAGGACCGGCCTTCGGCGAAGTCGCCGCGAAAACACCAGTACTCGGAAAGCGCTCCTGCCAAGAGCATTGCTGGCTCAGCTGCCCGCTGCGCGATGTACCAGGCCAGCGCGGAACGGAGGTTGCCCCGCTCATCATCCAAGCGGCGAAACCACTCAATAGAAACGCGGCACTCCGCGAGACCGGGTTCGGCTCCTGCGGCCAGCTGCTCGAAATAGCGCGCATGGCGGGCACAGACGGACGCAAGTTCCTCATGCGCTACAAGTTGCTCCCAGCCAAACTGGCGCACGGTCTCCAGAAGCGTAAAGCGGGGCTCGCGTTCACACTGCAGCGGTCGCACCAAACTCTGGTCTGCCAAGCTTTCCAGGCGCTCGATCACCTCCATGAGGGGGAGGTCACCGACCGCGGCGGCGGCGGCAAATGTCCAGCCACCCGAAAAGACCGCGAGCGACCGGAAGAAGCGCTGATCCTCGTGGGCGAGTAGGTCATAGGACCAGGCGATCGTGTCGTGCATCGTCTGCTGCCGAGCCGGGAGATCACGTGCTCCTCCCCGGAGCAGTCGCAGCCGGTCGGTCATTTGCGTGAGCAACAAATCCGGTGAAAGGATCTTCAGGCGCGCTGCCGCCAGTTCGATCGCCAGCGGCAGCCCATCCAACTGGCGACACAACTCGGTCACCGCCGTTGCATTGGCCGCAGTGACGACGAAGCCGGGACGCACGGCACGCGCCCGCTCGACGAACAGCGTCACCGCCTCGTTCTGTTCCAGTCTGGGGAGAGACGATGCGGCCTCCAATGGCGGCAGCGGTAGTGGTTCGACCACCAGCAGGTGCTCGCCTCGCACGTGAAGCGGAGCGCGGCTCGTCGCCAGAACTTGCAGGGCGGGACACGCCGCGAGCCAATCGGCGACCAACATGGCTGCCGCTGGGAGGACATGCTCGCAGTTATCGAGCAGCAGCAATGTCTGGCGCGGACGGAGAACGCGGGTCAGTTGCTCGGTGAGCGGGATATCCGGCAGGGGCACCAGGCCGAGGGAACGCGCGACAGTGGCAGGCACCAACGCCGCATCGCTGATCGGCGCCAGATCGACCCACACCACCCCATCGTGAACGTGCGACGCAACTTCCTGGGCAATGGCCAGACAGAGGCGCGTCTTGCCAACTCCGCCAGGTCCGGTCAGGGTCAAGAGCGGGACGTCATCATCGAGCAGCAACGCCCGTGCCTCAGTGCGCTCATCGTCGCGACCGATGAGGCGTGTCCGGAGAATGGGAAGCGATGACAGGAGGGATGATGCGGCGACAGTCACGGCGTACCCCGCCTCCCCACGGTGGGCAACGAACGTTCCCTATAGTCTGGGGGATATCGTGGCAATTTCATAGTGGAACGATCGGGTGAGCAGCCATCCGGCGCCACGAGAACGTCTGATTTCGGCCGTACCTACCCTGCCAGATTCCGATGGGAGAGGGACGTGCGGCGGGCCGCATCACCCAAGATGGTGACTTGCTTCACCCACGTTCCATCGAGGTTAGCAGCCCCCGATTCCTCCTCGTGGGAAGGATCTTCCTTAAACTGGAAACTGGCACCGCCTGCTGCGAACGCAATCCCTTCGCGATGCGGGCGGCGATCGAGCACCATTTCCTCCTGCGCCGACCGACTACCGAGGAAGGTGGAGAACGCAGCGACGCGCCGCTGGCAGGCGGCGCGAGGCTCGTCTCGTATCCGCGCTGAGCGGGCGAGCGGTCCGCACGATGGCGTCGCTCGGCGCGCCGCTGGCGTCTGATCAGACCAGACGCCGGGCACCCGCGTAGTGCTTGTTGTAGTAGTCCGAATCGAGGGTGGAGATGACCACCCCGGTGCGCTCGTTCTCGGCGTGGATGAACTTTTCGCCCGAGATGAAGATCCCGGTGTGGGATAGTCCCTTCTCGAAGGTGTTCTTGAAGAAGACGATGTCGCCGGCCTGCCAGTCGTTCTTGCCGACCGATTTGCCCTGTTTCCACTGGGATTTCACGGTGCGCCCGATATCCATGCCAGTGGCCTGCTTGTAGCAGTACCAAGTGAAGCCGGAGCAATCGAATCCCTTGGGCGACGCTCCCCCCCACTTGTACTTGTCGCCCTTGTGTTTCATGGCGATCTTGACAACGTCCTTGCCATTCCCCTTGGCGCTGGCGACCAGAGCCGGGAGCATGAGAGCGATCGGCGCCGTGGCCGCGAGAGCCAATACGCGGCGTCGCGCGAACAGACCGGTACTGAAATGGGACCGCGTATCGGACATCGATTCTCCTCTGGGGGTCGGCGCGGGGTGCCGTGGCGTGTCTGGATTGGAAACGCCGGTACGTGCGTTATGGTCTCGACATTTGGCGCGGGAGCGCCGGAATTGGGACTTCTGGGCTAATCTCGGCCGAGGATCGAATTGCAAGCCGGTCAGCACAGGGGGGTAACTCCGGTACGGTACAATCGCGCCGGTCGGACGGCGCGAAGCGCCGCATGCGGTGACAAGAGATCGGCCCGGGCGCGGCCGGCGGAGGGTGCGAGCGGGATGGCCTACCGGTTTCTCTTGGAGGTGCCAGAAGACCTGGCGGAGGCGGCGTCGATCGCGGTCGATCGGGTCGGTGATGCGCAGGTCGTGGTGAACCGTCCGTCGCACGGTCTTGGCGTGGATGATCCGTATCGCGATCTCACTGTCGCTGCCCATTCGCTGCAGGTGGTCGATTCCATCTACGACTGGTTCGACAGCATCGGGGCCTCGCGTCCCGATATTCGCGTCGTCCTGCACGGCGGCGCGCGTCACGCCCTGGAAGCGGTCGATCGCGGCCGGCTGGTGGCGATGATCCGGCGCGATCAACCATGGGTGGAGCGGAGCATCCCGCGCATCGGCGAGCACGAACCGACGAACGAACCCGCGGGGTACTCGACGGGCCCCGGCGTCTCGGCGGAAGCGCTCTCGATCGATGCGGTGGCGGGAAATGCACCGGTGCCTTTCACGACCGAGACCGGTGTCGATGTCCTGGACATGGCGAACCGGCCGCAGGTGCGGGCGATCAACTACGTCCTGGTGCGGGTCAATGACCTGCCAAAGGCAGAAGGCTTCTATCAGGAATTCTTCGGCATGAACCTGATCGGCCGGGTGCGGCGCGGTCCTGGCGGCAACCTGATGCCGCTGCCCCAGAATTACAGCTGGGAGCGAGCGCTCCAGACGGGCGAGTTGGCGGACATCACCTTTCTGAGCAATGGCGCGCTGACACTCGCCGTGGAACGGGTTGGTCTCGCCGTCCGGCTTGGCGACGGCCCGCTGGAACTGGTTTCGCTCGGGGTTGACTCATCCACGTTTGCATCCCTCAAGGGTCAGGTCCTGATGCGGCCGCTGACGGTGCTGCGTTCCGGCATCGCATCGTTTGTCTTCCGCGATCCGTTCAACGTCCGTTGGGACATTTCGGTCGTGGGATCCGTGCCGCTGTTGCCGGTCTAATCGGCGCCAGGACCGAGGCGAGCATGCTCGACGCCTATCGCGATCTGATCGACGAATTGCTGGAAACTCCGGCCGAAATCCGCGGTCTGGTGGAAGGGTCCAGCCGGTCATCGTCGCCGGATGCCTTGGGCGCCGTTGCCCGTTTGCGCGATCGCGACCGGATGGTGCTCGACCGGGTGCAGACGATGATCCGGCAATCGTCGCCGTTGCTGAAAACTCCGGCGGACTCGACCGGGGGCGCCGTGGGCGAAGCACAGGCGCTCCTCGACGAGATGGATGTGGCGCGGGGCGATCTGGTCTCCATTCTGATGAATCTGACGCTGAAGGACTGGGGACGAGAAGCGTTCCTGGAATCCGGTGGGGCGATCACTCTCGCGGACGAGGTCGAGGCGCACGTCGAGTTCGACGAAGCGCAGCGGGCCTTGCTGCGCGAGATGTTGCAGGACTAAATGCGCGATCAGCAGGTGACTCCCGACGTTCAGGACACATTGGTGGTCATTGTTGGAGCCGGCATGGCCGGACTCACCGCGGCGGTAGCGTTGCACGAGGCCGGGGTGCCGGTTCGCGTGTATGAAGCCAGCAATGGGGTTGGTGGGCGCATCCGTAGCGACTATCGACCGGATGGGTTCGTTATCGACCGTGGATTCCAGGTGTTGCTGGATGCCTATCCAGCGGCGAAGCGCTGGATCGATTACGACGCGATGCGAGCGCGGCCATTCGATGCCGGGGCGCTGCTCTGGACCGGGAAGCGGCTGGTCCCGCTTGCAGATCCGCTCCGGCATCCATCGGCACTGGTACGCGACCTGAGCACGAGTCTCTTTCCGGCATCGGACAAGGCACGACTGGCGAGGCTGGCAGCGTTTGCCGCGATGGCGCCGTGGCAGTCCGCGAATGCGGCGGCGACCGCGCTCGGAAACGACGTGAGCGGATCGGAGTTTCTCTGGTCACGCGGATTCAGCGAGCGGTTCGTCGATCGCTTCGCGCGGCCATTCTGGGGCGGGATCACGCTCGATCGGCATCTCGCCGGCAGCGCCGGTCCATTGCTCTTTACGCTCAAGATGTTCCTGCACGGACGGGCGGTGCTTCCGTCGACCGGGGTCGGGGCAATGCCCGCGCAACTGCGCTCACGCTTGCCGGCCGATGCGGTACGCCTCAACTCCTCGGTGACCGCGATCGTGACTGAAGGAAGGCGAGCGACCGGTATTCGGGTTGGCGACGAGACGGTCAATGCCGATGCCATTATCGTCGCCACCGATCCCCCGGCCGCGGCGGGGCTGACCGGCGTGCGTATCTTGCCGACGGCGGAACGCGGTTCGCCAACCATCACCGTGTTCCTTGCCGGAAGGCGAAATCCGGGGACGGGACCGCGGCTCGTGCTCGACGCGACGCGGCGGATGACGATCAACAGTCTGGCGCCGCTGTCCGAAGCGCAACCGGCTTATACGCCGCCGGGGCAGTACCTGCTGGCGGCGGAAGTCATTGGCGAAGCGGCGGCGGACCGCGATGTCGAATCTCTCGCGGCCACGGCGCGTCGCGAGGCCGCGCTCATGCTCGGTCATGCCCCTGAGGATTGGCGCGTGCTGGAGACGGTCGTGGTGCCATATTCCCAGTTCGCTCAACCACCCGGCATCTATCGCCGCCTGCCCGGCAATGTCACTCCAATACGGGGGCTCTATCTGGCGAGCGAAGCCACGGTCGATTCGTCCTACAACGGCGCAATGACGAGTGGCGAAACCGTCGCGGGCATCGTTCGCCGCGACTTGGCATTTCCGCGCGAGCATTGAAGCGAGGATTCGGTGCCGGCACGTGGAGAGTTCAAGACGCCGGGCGGCAAGTTGATCGCCGTCGAATTCGACGTGGTGTATGGAACGCTGCGGAACGTGGTGGTGACGGGGGATTTCTTCCTCTATCCGGAGGAAGCGCTCTCGGTGCTGGCGCGGACGCTGGAGGGCAGTCCCGCCTCGCTCGTGCGAGAAGACTATGCCGCGCTGATCCAGACGGAGCTCGACGCGGGGGTGGAACTGCTCGGCTCATCCGCGGAGGGGCTGGCGACGGCGGTGGTGCGGGCGATCGAGATGAGCGAAGAGCACGGCGATGGCTGAACTCCCCCAGGGGCTATCGAGCGAAGAAGTCGCTCGCTGGCGGGAATTGCCGTGGCGGTTGCTGCCGGAGGTTCCACGGGAACCACTCCTGAACATGGCCCTCGACGAGGTCCTGACCGAGCGAGTCAGCCGGGGCGAGCGGGCGCCAACGTTGCGGATCTGGGGCTGGAGCGCGCCGTGCGTGGTGCTGGGCCGGTTCCAGTCGGTCCGAAACGAGGTCGATGAAGCGGCGGCGGCGCGGCTCGGTATCCAGATCGTACGGCGGATCAGTGGCGGCGGCGCCATGTTTATCGAGCCGCAGGGAGCCATTACCTGGTCGCTGTACGCGCCTGAGTCGCTCGTCGCCGGGATGACCTTCGCCGAGTCGTATCGTTTCTTCGATGCCTGGGTCGTCGAGGCGCTGCGCGACCTCGGTCTCGATGCGTGGTATGCCCCGCTGAACGACATCACGTCATCCGCCGGCAAGATCGGCGGCGCGGCGCAGGCCCGCCGTGGGGGCGCGGTCTTGCACCACACCACTGTCGCCTACGATATGAATGTCCCGCTCATGCTCCAGGTGCTGCGCATCGGCAAGGAAAAGTTGAGCGACAAGGGTGTCGCCTCAGCGGACAAACGCGTCGCGCCGCTGCGGCAGCAGACACAATTGCCGCGCGCCGCGATCATCGAGCACATGGTGCAATCGTTTGCCGCCCGGTTCGGCCTGGAAGCAGACGAGGTGACTCCTGAGGAACTCGCCGCGGCGGAGCAGCGAGCCAAGGAGCACTTCGCCGCCCGGTCGTGGACACATTACCTGCAGTAAGCAAGGTCGACATCGGTGGAATCACAGTGACCACCTGGCACGGATTCTGGTTTAATCAGGCAACGTGGCAGCGTCGCGGCGAGTTGTTTGTTGACACCAGTCACTCGACGGTCATATGATCGGGTTGGGAAACGTCTACCCCGCAGGTGGAAACCCTGCTACCCCGTTCTGCGTTGACATGATTAGTACGTACGTCTGGCGAGCCGCGCACGCGCGGTGCGCCTGCCCGGTTCCGTGCGGTGCGGTGCGGAACTCCCCGCGGGGCATGGCGACCGTCCGGACGGCCGTGATGGAAGAGGGCTGGTGGGCGCCCGCGCAGGCGGGCTGAAGGAGACATTCGCCGGCATGGACGGAGTGCGATTCGACAATCTGGCGCGGGCGGTGGCCGTGGGGGCTTCCCGGCGCAGGGTGCTAAAAGGGCTCGCCGCAGGATTCGCGGCCACGGTTTTCAGTGTCGGCTGGAAGCGAGGAACGAGCGCCCAGAATACGGTACCGCTGGGTGGCCAGTGCTCGGGCCTCGGCGCGAATTCGGAGTGCAGCCAGGCGGGCGGCGCGGTCGTCTGTAGCGACAACGGGGTAGCGCGCGACGGCCAGTTCAACTGCTGCCGCAACGCGGGCGGGGCGTGTACCGCCGACTTCCATTGCTGCGGCGGCGCCATCTGCGTGAACGGGGCGTGCGGCGGCGGTGGCGGTACGGGCGGACTGGGCCTCGGCGCTGAATGCACCTCGACCAGCCAGTGCAGCCAGGCGGGTGGGTCGGTCGTTTGCGCCAGTAATGGCATCCCGGCCGACGGCGCTCGCAACTGCTGTCGAAACACCGGCGGCGCCTGTACGGCGGACATTCAGTGCTGCGCCAATCTCTTCTGCGTCAACGGCATCTGCGGCGGCTCATCGTCCGGGACGACGCCCTCTGGTGGGCTGGCGCTCGGCGCGCAATGCAGCAGGTCCGAAGAGTGTACGCAGCAGGGCGGAGCGACCGTTTGCGCGGACAACGGGTTCGATGGCGACGGACCCCTCAACTGCTGTCGCAACGAAGGCGGCGCCTGCACCGGGGTCAACAATAGCGCCGATTGTTGTGGTGGCCTGTATTGCGTCAATGGCGTCTGCACCAACAACCGGACCGGCGGGCTCGCGGTCGGCGCGGAGTGCAACCAGACTGGACAGTGCAGCCAGGCCGGCGGCGCAGTGGTCTGCGCGTCGAACGGTATCGACGCCGACGGCGCGCTCAACTGCTGCCGCAACGACGGCGGCACCTGCACGCAGGACACCAACTGCTGTGGTGGATTGACGTGCATCAACGGCGCGTGCAGTAGTGGTGGTGGCACCGGAGGGACGATCGGGCTTGGCGGCGCCTGCAATGCCACCGGTGAGTGCAGCCAGGATGGCGGCGCGGTCTTCTGCGATGACAACGGCATCGCCAGCGATGGCGCCCTCAACTGCTGCCGATATGAAGGCGGTGGTTGCGCGACCGGTTCGCACTGCTGTGGCGGGCTCGATTGCACCGGTGGTGTCTGTACCCCGATCGGCGGTGGCCAGGGTGGCGGCAACATCGCCCTGGGCGAGGCGTGTGCGGCGGATGCTGAATGCACGGCCGCGGGCGGCGCCTCGTTCTGCCGGGACAACGGTGTTTCCGACGACGGCCGGCTCAACTGCTGTCGCTACGAAGGTGGTGGCTGCAATTCCGATTATCACTGCTGCGCGGGTCTGCTCTGTCGTGAGGGCCTCTGCGGGTAGTGCGCGGTTCGAGGCCAGTCTTGGCACAAGGGGGCGCCGCATGGCGCCCCTGGACTTTGGCCCTTTCGCGCGGGGGCTTGGAGATGGGGGTGGGCGTTGGTAGGCTGGACGGTGGTTGTGTCGCGCCGAACCTCCCGCAAGGCCACCCCCAATGGTCGAGTCTACCCCGTCCGCCGCCGCCCGTCCCCTGCTGCCGGAACTGTGGGCGTTGCTCGCCGCGCATCGTCCCGCGTTCGCCAGGAGCGCACGCATCAGCGCAGTGTGGCCTTGGTGCTGGGCTGGCTGAGCGCCTTGGTCGGCACACGACCGGGGTGCTGCTGGTCCTGGGGATGGGGGCGGTGGACTGGACGGCCTGGCACCGCCTCTTCAGCCGGGGCGGATCGACTACGACCAGCCGACCACCTGCGTGCTTGGGCAGACGCTGGACCTGAGTGCACCGACCGATCCCTATCTGGTGGGGTGGACGCCACCCGACTGCGCGGCACAGCCGCACCATGCCGGGGACGACCCGGCTGCGCCACCTGGGGACCGCCATCTTTCCGTCCGGGGCCGCACCGCGCCCAGCGCTTCGTGCACCTGGCCTGGCTGCCGCTCCCCTCGCCGACCGGGTACAGCCGGCGGCCGCTGCGCTTCGTGCCGGCCTTTTCCCCCCAAGGCGGTCCCCGTGCCGGATCACCCGCCGCGAAAAGAATGGGAAGCGGAGTGGCGGCGTTGCGGTGGCGGCGGGTGGCCCCGGATGGGGGCGGGGACGGACCACGCAGCGGGTCCTCGCTCTCGGCGACGGCGCCTACAGCACCGCGTCGCTGTGGGTGGCGCTGCCGGACCGGGTCACGGTGCTGGCCCGCTGCGCGAAGAACCGGGCGCTGTTTGCCCTGCCGCCGGTCGCTCCCGGCGCCACGGGCCGGCCCCGCCGCTATGGCGAGCGGCAGCCCCGCCCCGACGCCGTCTGGCGCCGCGCAGCGGCTGGCGGCGGTCACCCTGACCGTGCGGGGGCGGCAGATCCTGATCCAGTTTCGCGTCGCCGGCCCCCTGCTGGTGCACGGGGCACCCGACCAGCCGCTCTTCCTGCTGGCGGTCGAGGGCAGCGATCCCGCGCGCGGCAAGCGAAACGGGTGGCCCGCTTCTTTCTGGTCTCTACCGTGGCCGATGGGACGGGGACTGACGCCGCCCTGGCCCGCCGCCGACCTGCTGGCCTGGGCCTGGCAACGCTGGGAACTGGAGGTCGCCCACCGCGAGTTGAAAACCACCTTCGGCCTCGGCGAGCTGCAGGCGTGGAGTCCCGTGGCCGCCGTGCTCACCGTGCAATGGGCGGCCTGGGTCTACGCCATCCTGGTCCTGGCAGGGGTGCGCCTGGGGGCTGGGACCGGGACCGGTGTCCGCCCCAGGACGGTGGTGGGGGCGGCAGTACTACCGCTGGTCGCTCGCCCGGTTGTGGCACGGGCTGCGCCAGGAGCCAGGGCAGGAAACGGATTTCTCACCGGGTTTGTTCTCGAACCGGGGACGACCGGGGCAAAATGGCCGACTGGGTGGGGCTCAAACCAATGCCGCCCTCACGGCCAGCCACACCCGACGCCGTGCTGCGCGGGACTGCTCTGTCGTGAGGGCCTTTGCGGGTAGTGCGCGGTTCGAGGCCAGTCTTGGCACAAGGGGGCGCCATGCGGCGCCCCCGTTGCGCATCTATCACCGCGTTGACGTGGCTCGAACCGATTCTGGATGACGCGTGCCGTTTCCTCGTGGCGCGCTCCCTCACCCCCAGCCCTTTTCCATCGAGCTGGCTGACAAGGGGAGGTATGGCGGTCTCGTCGTGCGGACCCTCACCCCAACCCCTCTCCCATCGGAATGGGAGAGGGGCTCCGGGCTCATTTCGTGAGGAGCGGAATCTCCGGGTAGCCTCCTCGTCGCCAATTCCTCCCCCTGTCAGATCAAGCCGGGAGAGGGGCTTTGGGTGTAAGTACCTGAGTTCAATGCGAATGTCTTCATCCGGACTTCGTATGAATCTGAGGCAAGCGTCGTTGTCGGTCATTCTTGCCAGCACGAATGTCAACCGAGGTGGGCGTTGAACGGGAGGCCGAACGAGCGGCGGCCGTCTGAGATCACCGGCGAGATCGCGCTGCCCCCGGTTCCGCCCAATGCCATGCCGGGTGTGGTGGTCCGCGCGTTCGGCAAGTTCTTCACGGTGCAACTCGAAGATGGACAGGAGTTGCTCTCGACCATTCGTGGTGGTCTGAAGCGGCAGCGGCGGGGCACCGATTTGGTCGCGGTCGGCGATCGGGTGATGGTCAGCGATGTGGGGGAGGGGGAGGGCCGGATCGAACAGATCGCTCCTCGCGCGCGCTCCCTGTCGCGACTGGCGCGCCATACCGACGACGTCGAGCAGGTCATCCTGGCCAATCCCGACCAGGCGTTGTTTCTCTTCGCCGTCCGCAACCCGGAGCCGCACCCCCGGCTGCTCGACCGCTTTCTGGTGATGGCGGAATCTCGCGCGCTCCCGGCGCTGATCGGGGTCAACAAGATCGACCTCGATCAGGAGGATGACGGCAGGTCTCTGGCCCGCGAAATCTTCGGCCGGTACGAAGCGGTGTACCCGGTGTTCTATCTCAGTGCCCGGACCGGCGCCGGTCTTGATGATTTGCGGCGGGTGTTGCAGGGGAAGATCACGGCGGTGGCGGGGCCATCCGGGGTCGGCAAGTCGAGTCTGCTCAACGCGCTCGATCCGAGCCAGGAACGAACGGTCGGGGCCATCTCCGAGGCGACCGGCAAGGGGCGTCACACAACCGTCGCCACGGTATTGCACCGCGTTCCCAGCGCGGGCATGACCTATCTTGCCGACACTCCCGGTATCCGCGCGCTCTCGCTTCAGGGCGTCGACTTGGAGCACCTGGATCAGTTCTTTCCCGAGTTTCGGCCGTATCTCGATCAGTGCCGCTACGCGAACTGCAAGCACCTGACCGAACCGGATTGCGCGGTGCGCCAGGCGGTGAAACGGGGCGAGATCGACCGGGAGCGGTACGAGAGTTTCGTGGCGCTCCGCCGGGGTGATCTGGGCGAGGATTGATCGCGGCGGCTTCGCGGCCAACGATCATCGCGAAACTCAACTGCAATGCTTCGTGGCCACGGTGACGTTGTAGCTTGGCTGATACAGAATCCGGATAGTTACTGCCCTTTACTCGGGAGGCCGGCCCTCAACCCCAAACCCCTCTCCCTGTGCGCACTGACAAGGGGAGGTATGGCAGTTTCGCCATGCGTGCCCTCACCCCAATCCCTCTCCCTGTGCGAGGGAGAGGGGCTTTTGGCCGCCTCGCGGGCGTCCCGAGGCTACGCGAACGCCTGACGACGGTCGGACCTCCCCCCGGTGAGCGCGCACGGGGAGACTCCTCCCTCCGGGGAGGGAGGCTGGGGAGCGAGGCCGGGGTCGGGGTGACGGCGAGTCCCATGAGTTGACGGCAGTCACGATGCGGATTTCGTCCTACCGCGAGACCGTGAGCCGGCGGTCGTCCCCGTAGGAGCGCTCGTCGAGCCAGGGCTGGCCATCCGCGAAGCGGGTCGAGCGAAATGGTGTGAGATCGACCAGACGCGGCGCCCCTTCCGTGATCCATTCCGCCAGGCAGACCCCGATCGCGGGCGCCGTCTTGAACGAGGTGCCGCTGTCGCCGGTCATCACCCAGAGACCAGGCACTGATGGAATCTGGTCGATGATCGGGTGGCGGTCGGGGCTGCGCATATAGGTGCCTGACCACCCGCCGCGCATCACCGCATGGGCAAAGATCGGGAAGCGGGCTGTCAATGCGCGATGAGCGAGCGGGATGGTCGCGGCATCGACCGACTCATCGAGGAATTCGGGATCGGCGGTGGCGACCCCACGCTCCGCGCCGATCAACGTGCAGTTGCCCCCCTCGGGGCGCAGCCAGGAATGGTTGATGGCGTCGATCACGACCCGGTGACCGCGCCCTTCCAATTCCGGCGGCCAGCGGAAGAGCACAACCTGGGTGCGAGCCGGTTCGAGACCAAGATCGATGCCAAGTGGAATGAGAAGGCGGTCGGCCCAGGAGCCGGCGGCGACAACGACGTGATCGGCCGCAATCGTGCCGCGGCTGGTTTCGACCCCGACGACGCGGTCGCCAGAGGTCTGGATGGCGAGGGCGGGCGTTTCTTCGAAGATGCGGACGCCAAGACGCCGCGCCGCCCGGGCAAAACTCTGCAACGTCGCATTGGGATCGGCATAGCCGCTGTGCGGTTCAAAGGCGGCGTAGGTGATGTCATCGACAGAGAGAAACGGCTCGATCTCCCGCAGTTCGTTCCGATCGACGACGCGCGTGTCGATCCCAAGCGCCTGCTGGTCGGCAATGTTGGCGCGGAGGCGGTCTTCGTATTCGGGCGGCACGACCTGAACAAAGCCGACCTGGGCGAATCCGGGCGAACCGACCCCCACTTCGTCATCCCAGGCGCGAAAGATGCGCTGACTCTCGTGGGTCAAGCGCGCTTCCGGGACATTGGCGTAGTGGCAGCGCACGAGCGCGCCTGATTTCCCGGTTGCACCCGAACCGAGATAGCGGCGTTCGAGCACGACGACATCGCGCTGGCCGCGTTTGGCGAGCTGAAAGGCGGTGGAGAGCCCGATGACCCCGCCACCGATGACGACGACCGATGCGGCGGACGGGAGTTCGTCCGCCCCGAACCCATTCGATGAAGGCGTAGTGGTCATCGGGCAAGTCCTCGCGCATCAACCCAACCGCCGACGCCCCCGTAGGCGGCGGCATCATACCCATCGAGGTGAGCGCCGGTGAGAAGAACCGTGTCCCCCTCAGGGACGGTGGCGAGAACGGCGGCGTCAGACGCTGGCGCATCGAGCAGGGGAAGATCGACCGTGGCGACGGCGGTATCGATTCCGGGGCGGGGACCAACGGCGAGATATTGGGCGGGAACCCAACCGACCCCGTCGGCGTAATACACCTGGAGGAATCCGGGCTGCGCCGCGCCGGTCAATTCGAGATCGATCCCGGTGCTCAGTTCGCCCAGAACCATGGCGTCGAGCGCTGGCTCGCTCAGGATTTCGACCGGGGCGACGGTGGTGGCAAGGGGGACGCTCTTCGCGACCGCGGGGGATGAGGCGGCATGGCACATTATCAGCATGATCACAACGACCAAGACCAACGACGCGCGCACAATGAGAACGGTGGCGCGTCTCACGCGGTGAAGCAACAGGAGTGCGGATCGATTCATGAGCGAAACCTCGGGAGCCGCGGGTGAGCCGCTTGACCGTCCTGAGCGAATGGACGCCATTATCGCGTTTCTGGCGCCGGCCATCGAGGATCTGTTGTGCCGGATCGAGGGTGAAGAATTCACGACGCCGGAACTGATCGCGGTGATCGAGATGGATCCGGCGAGCGATGCGGCCTACCGGGAGGCCTTGCGCCGCTGGGGCGAGGGCGAGCGGTATGCCAAGATGGTGGTGCATGGACAGGTGATTCCTGCCGTTCTCCGCCAATCCGGCCTCGTCGAATGGATCGGGTTCGCACATGGCGAGGACGATCCGTATGGGGTTCCCGCGCGCTGGCGGCTGCTGGCCTCGGCAACCGGGGTGAACTCGCCATAAGAATCGACATAAGCGACTTCTCGGCGTATCATGGTTGAAGTGAAAGATCGGGTAGCATCTCAGCGAGCGGAAATGTCCCTAACGCGGGTTTTCCCTGCTCGACTCGCTCGGACGTCGCAGCAAGAATCAAGAAATGGAAATGGATCAGACGTGAGATCGAATCGCCGGCCGGAGGTTGCGCGCCTCCACCTGCTCGATAACGACAACGACAAAGATGGAAAATCGAACAGCAAGCGGCCCGGCCTGCCAGGGCGCCCGCGGTTTCCAACGGGCGGACCGGGCGGCAAGGGGAAACCGCGGATTCCACCGTGGGTGCTCGGACTGGTTCTGCTCGGATTTGTCGCCATCCAGGTCTACAACTTTCTCGATCCGCAGCGGGATCCCCAGCGCATCACGGTGCCCTATTCGTTCGTGGAGCAACAGGTTCGGGACGACAACGTCTCGTCCGTCATCCTGTCCGACACGACAATCGACGCGGACCTGAAAGAGTCAGTGGCGTGGGATCGCGCCAATGAAACGCAAGTCACGCCGCCGGCCGGAAACGATCGCCCCGCGGGCGTGGTCGAAGGGAGCCGGCTGAGGGCCAATCTGCCACCGGTCGAGAACGTGGCGCTGCTGCCGCTCCTCCAGGAGCACAACGTCACGGTGCGCGCCGAGTCTGACGGTTCCAACCTGCTGTCAAGCCTGCTCGTCGCCTTCCTGCCGTTCTTGCTGATTCTGGGGCTGATTGTCTTCATGGGAAGGCAGATGTCCCGCGGTCAGCAGAACGTTTTCGGCTTTGGCCGCTCCCGCGCCCGGCAGCACGATCCGGAACGACCCCAGGTGACGTTCGCCGATGTGGCTGGCGAGGAAGAGGCGAAGCAGGAATTGACCGAGGTTGTCGATTTCCTGCGCAATCCCGCCAAGTACCACCAACTCGGCGCGCGGTTGCCGCGCGGCGTCCTCCTGGTTGGCCCCCCAGGAACGGGCAAGACCTTGATGGCGCGGGCGGTCGCGGGTGAAGCCGGCGTGCCGTTCTTCAGCGTCTCCGCGTCGGAATTCGTCGAGATGTTTGTCGGTGTCGGCGCCAGCCGCGTGCGCGACCTGTTCGACAAGGCGAAGCAAAGCGCGCCGGCGATCGTGTTCATCGATGAACTGGATGCCGTCGGCCGGCAGCGCTTCGCCGGGCTTGGGGGGTCGAACGACGAGCGGGAGCAGACGCTCAATCAGATGCTCGTCGAGATGGACGGGTTCGAGACCAACCAGGAAGTGATCGTCATGGCGGCCACGAACCGCCCAGACGTACTCGATCCGGCGCTGTTGCGGCCGGGCCGCTTCGATCGGCAGGTGGTGGTCGGACTGCCCGACAAGAGTGGGCGCGAGGCCGTGCTCAACATCCACACGCGTGGCTTGCCCCTCGCCTCCGATGTCGACAAGAGCGCGCTGGCGCGGGCGACGACCGGTTTTTCCGGCGCCGATCTGGCGAACCTCGTCAACGAAGCCGCATTGACCGCCGCGCGTCGCAACCGCAAGGAGATCACTCGCGCCGACTTCGACGAGGCGCTGGACAAGATCCTCCTCGGTACCACGCGGACCGGGTTGATGAATCCGAAGGAGCGCGAGGTGGTCGCCTATCACGAGGCGGGCCATGCGCTGGTCGCGCACTTCACGCCGGGCGCCGATCCCCTGCGGAAGGTGAGCATCGTGCCGCGGGGGCGGGCACTGGGCGTGACGGTGCAGATGCCGGAAGAAGACCGCCACAACTACAGCCGGACCTTCCTCGTCGGGCGGCTGGCGATGCTGCTTGGCGGACGCGCGGCGGAGATGGTCGTCTACGATGAAGTGACCACTGGCGCCGAAAACGACCTGAAGGAAGCTTCTGGACTGGCTCGCCGCATGGTCGGGCTGTGGGGGATGAGTCCCGACGTCGGGCCGGTCTATCTCGGCACCGGCGAGGAGCACGTCTTCCTCGGCCGCGAGATCGTGCAAGAGCGGGCATTCTCCGACGCGACGGCCAACCGGCTCGATGCGGCGGTGCGCGAGATGGTCGAAGCCGCGCTGACCAAGGCGGTCGAACTGAACAAGGACTATCGCGATCGGCTCGATGCCCTAGTGGCCGCGCTGCTCGATCGGGAGACGCTTGACGGCAAGGAAGTGATCGACATTCTCGGCCGTCCGGTCGGCTACGACATCGAAGCCGGAATCGAACCGCAGCAGCCGGCGACGATCGAGGCGACCTTGCTGCAAGGCGGGGGTTCGCCAGATGGACTGGCTACCGCCGATGGCGACAAGCCTGCCGCGAATGGATCGCTGGCCGCGGCCAGCGCGGAGGCGGAGACGACGCCGGCTTAGTGGTGAGGCTTCACCGCAACAAGAGGCGCTCAACTCTGTCTCTGGAGCGCCCCTCACCCCAACCCCTTTCCCATCGCAATGGGAGAGGGGCTTTGGCGTTCTGGCCGCGTGAACCCTCACCCCAACCCCTCTCCCATTGCGATGGGAAAGGGGCTTTGGGCTCATTGTATTGGGCGCGGAAACCCCGGATCGTCTCTTCGTTACCAATACCTCCTCCTGTCAGCGTGTGCGGGGAGAAGGGCTTTGGCGTCCTCGCTGGCGTAGCGGGCGAGGGGGAAAACCGGGACGCGACTGTCCCTCCCCTTGGGAGGTTCCGACAGGATGGAGCCGTTCAGACCCTCCAATACGAATTCTCGCCTTGTCAGGAGCGGAACAGGGTGGTTACCGCACCGATGCGGCCATACATCCAGAAGGCGATCGGCATGCCGATGATGGTCACGAGGAAGATGTACGCGGCGGCCATCCACAATCCGGAGAACCACCAGCCGATGAGCAGGAAGTAGAGCGCCCGCAGCAGAAATGGCCGCTGCGTGACGCCACTGACCACCTGGCCATCTTCGATCACATAGAACGACTCGACAGGGCGCAATGTCGCGACCAGCGGCAGGCGGTTGATGATCCACAAGCCGAGCGGCAAGCCAATGATCGTGGCGTTGAGCGCCCAGGCCGCGGCGGAGAGCACGCCGGTCAGCCACCAGCCGATCAGCACGAACCAGATGATGCGCAGCAGGATGTTCGGCGGTTTGACGTCGACGACCCGCGGCGCGGTGGAAAAGTCACTCATCGTTGAACTCCTCGCTCGCTCAGACGCGTGCGGCGGCGAGCGTGCCGACGGTGCCGAGCCGGCGCCCGAGTTCGGTGATCGTTTCTTCGAGAATGCCGACCGTGCGGTCGCACTCCTCGCGGGTGATCACCAAGGGCGGACACAATTGGGTCGTCGGGTCGTTGCGGCTGTCGTTGCGCAAAATCAGCCCGCGCTCCCGCATCTGGTCGGTGAGCCAGACAAGGAGGGCGTTGTCGCGGAAGGTTTCCTTGGTCGCCCTGTCGGCCACCAGTTCCACCCCGAGGAAGAGACCGGCGCCGCGGATGTCGCCGACATTGGGGTGATTGCCGAGGGCGGCTTCGAGCGATTGGCGTAGATAGGCTCCGGTTTCGCGCGCCTGTCCTGGCAGGTCTTCTTCGAGCATGATGTCGAGATTGGCGTTGGCGGCGGCGCAGGCAACAGGATGACCGCCAAAGGTCAGCCCGTGCAGGAAGCCGGAATTACGGGCGGCCGCGACGGGAGCGGTGACGTCCGGCGGCGGGGGCTCGCTGAAGGCATCCGCAATCTGCTTGCGGACCAACACCGCGCCGAGCGGGGCATAGGACGAGGTGATGCCTTTGGCGGTGGTGATCAGATCCGGCACGACGTTGTAGAACTCGGAGGCAAAGAGGGTGCCGAGGCGGCCAAACCCGCAGATCACCTCATCCATGATCATCAGGATGCCCGTTTCGTCGCACAGTTTGCGGATCTTCTGGAAGTATTCGGGCGATCCGGGAGGAATGCACCCTCCGGCGTTCTGCACCGGCTCGGTGATGATCGCGGCGACCTGATCGGGTCCTTCGAATTCGACGAGCCGCTCGATTTCGTCGTAGCACATCAGGTTGCAGGCCGGCGCATGCTGGCAATAGGGACAACGGAAGCGGTGCGACATCGGCGCGTGACGAGCGCCGGGAACCAGTGGGCCGAACGGCGCGCGGGCATCGGTCAGGCCATTGACGGAAAGCGCGCCCAGCGTGGTGCCGTGATAAGCGACCCGGCGCGAGATGGTCTTGTAGCGGTGAGGAAAGCCGAGCATGGTCTGATACTGCTTGGCGAGCTTCAAGGCCGATTCGACCGATTCTGACCCCCCGGAGGTGAAGAAGACGCGGGCCTCACCGCCCAGCGGCGCCAGCATGGCGAGCCGGTCCGCGAGGACGGCGGTAGGAACGCTGACATAGCCGAAGGGATTGACGAACGGCATCTGCGCCGCCTGCGCGGCCATCGCCTCGGCGATGCGTTTGCGGCCGTAGCCGGCGTTGACCGAGTAAATGCCGGCGAGGAGATCGAGATAGGCATTGCCGTCGATGTCCCAGACGGTGGACCCTTCACCACGGACCAGCATCAGTGGTCGCCGCTCGCGCTGCTGGTAATCGCGCATCTGGGTGAAATGCATCCAGGCGTGATCGCGCACCGCATCTTCGACGGAGCGAGCGTCGAGGGTCGTCGTCGCACCGTTCGTCGTGTTGGTCATCGTCATCGATCTACTCCATCGCCTTTTCATCGCCGGTTGGCGCGTTACACTGCGAGGAGGAGTCTAGCCGAGTGTCAGCGGGCCGGAGGGCGCGTAATCCGCGTCCAGCGGGCGGTGCATGGCAGCGCCTCCCGTCGCCTGCACAGACGAGGGTGCGAACGTGGATACCAAGGTGAGTGAGAAACGGTCGCGGCGTCGGGGCAAAGAGAGCGGTCGCGCCGCGGATCGCGTCAAGACGCTTGTCGTCGCGGGAGAGCGGGTCGCGGATGCTCCCAAACGAAAAGGGGCAAAGGCGATCGTGGCGGATCGGGGTGAATTGCCGCCATTGGAGCCAGCACTCTTCATCAACCGGGAATTGAGTTGGCTCGAGTTCAACTCCCGGGTCCTGGCGGAGGCCGAGGAAGAAGCCAATCCACTCCTGGAACGGGTCAAGTTCGCGGCGATCTTCTCGTCCAATCTCGACGAGTTCTTCATGATCCGGGTGGCCGGGATCAAGCGGAAGATCGCCGCCGGCATCGCTCTGCCTGGTCCCGATGGGCGCACCCCGACGCAGCAATTGCAGAGCGTGCGCGAGATGACGCAGGCGGCGCTCGATCGCCAGGCGGGTCTCATCCGGAATGATCTGCTGCCGCTCCTCGCCCGGGCCGGCATTGCCATCGTGCCGTATGCGGCGCTGACGCGAAAACAGCAGGCGCTGCTGACGCGACGATTCGAGGAGGAGATCTTTCCGATCCTGACGCCGCAAGCGATCGATCGGGGACGGCGTTTCCCGCACGTTTCGAATCTCAGCCTTAACCTGATCGCCGCGCTCGAACTACCGGAAGGGTCGCGCTACGCGCGGATCAAGATTCCAGCGACGTTGCCGCGCTTCGTACCTGTCGAAGCGGCCGAGGACGGTTCTTCCGGCAAGAAGCAGGTCTTCACCTGGTTGGAGGATGTCGTCGCCGCCAACCTGCCGCGGCTCTTTCCCGGCGCCCGGGTCACCGCGTCCCATGTCTTCCACGTGACGCGTGATTCCGATATCGAACTGGACGAGGATGACGGCGACGAGGAAGAAGGCGCGCTGATGTCGACCATGCGCGAATCGATCGCGAAGCGCGCATTCGGTCCTGTCGTGCGCCTGATGGTGACGCAGGATACCCCCGACGAGTTGCGAGAATGGCTGGTCGAGCATCTCCATGCCGACCGGCGCGATCTCTACGTGGTCGATGGACCGCTCGCCTGCGACGACTTCATGCAGCTTGGATCAATCGACCGGCCCGATCTCAAGTTCGAGCCATTTACGCCGGCGGCGGCGCCGGGGCTCACCGCTGTTCCCGGCCAGCGGCCAGAGGACGTGTTCGCGGAGATTCGCGATCACGACATCCTCGTTCACCATCCGTACCAGTCGTTCGGCGCCTTTGTCGATTTCCTGCGCGCCGCGGCGGCGGATCCCGATGTGGTGGCCATCAAGCAGACCCTGTACCGCCTGGGCAAGGACTCGCCGCTGATCCCGGCGCTGATCGAGGCACGGGACGATGACACTCAGGTCGCGGTGCTCGTCGAGCTGAAGGCGAGATTCGACGAAGAGAACAACATCAGCTGGGCGGAAGAACTGGAGCGCCACGGCGTGCATGTCGCCTACGGCCTCACTGGGCTCAAGACGCACTGCAAGGCGACCTTGATCGTGCGGCGCGAAGCGGGCGGACTGCGCCGGTACGTGCATCTCGCCACTGGAAATTACAACGCCTCGACGGCGCGCATTTACGAGGACTACGGTTATTTCTCCGCGCGGGAAGACCTCGGCGCCGATGTCTCCGAGTTGTTCAATGTCCTGACCGGATTCGCCCAGCAGCGAGGCTACCGTTCTCTGTGGGTCGCACCGGATGGATTGCGGCTCGATCTGCTGACCGCGATCGAAGACGAGATCGAGACGCATCGCCGCTATGGTGGAGGCCACCTGCAATTCAAAGTCAACGCCCTGGTCGACCGGTTGCTGATCCGGGCGCTGTACAAGGCGTCCCAGGCGGGAGTCAAGGTCGATCTGATCGTGCGGGGAGCCTGTTGTCTTCGACCAGGCGTACCAGGCTGGAGTGAGAACATCCGGGTCATCAGCGTGGTCGGCCGCTTCCTGGAGCACAGCCGCGTCTACGCGTTCCATCACGGCGGCGAGCGCCGCGTCTATCTGGGGAGCGCGGACCTGATGGAGCGCAACCTGGATCGTCGCGTGGAGGTGGTCTTTCCCGTGGAAGACGCCTCACTCGCCAGCAAGATCCGGGACGAAGTGATGCCGGCCTACTTCCGGGATACCACCAATGCCTGGGAACTCGGCGCCGATGGCGCTTTCCGGCGGATCAGGCCCGCCAAGGACGAAGTGCCGTTTGACATCCATGCCTGGCTCATGGAGCGCTACCGGCTGCCGGCGGACTGGATGCAGACCATGACTCGTCTCGCCGGGCCGCAGCAAGCGATCCTGCCGACGATTAGCTGATGCCAGTCCCGGATGATTGCTGCGGTTTGCTCGTGAGGCGCACCTTCGCCCCGAGCCCTGACGCCCTCACCCCAACCCCTCTCCCCGTGCGCGGGGAGAGGGGCTTCCCGGCGCCACCTCGGATTCGGCGATCGATGCATAGGACTTCATACAGGTCCTGATTGAGACAATCGCGCCCCCGCCGGAAGCGGTTTCCAGGCGGGAGCGCGATTACGGGAACCGCGTTCGATGCCAGTCCAGGTCGCTGCCGCGTTAGGGCATCAACTCCTCGCCCGGTTCGGCGACCATCGCCTGCGCTTCCAGCGCGGAGAGCGCGAAGTTGTCGATCTCCTGCTGCAAGGCATCGCGCAGGTTGATGAGATCGACGAGATCGAGACCAGCGAGCACGGCGTTATTCTCCGGATCGCCGTCATCGATGCTTTGCGCCACGACCCGAAATTCGACTTCCCACGCTTCGTCGCCGTTGGCGTCGCTCGTCGCCGGCGCTTCGTCCATGTAGATGTTATACGTTTCCAAGACACTCCCCTCCCGCGCACGGCCATCAACTTGCGCTCTGGCAGCGTACCGTCGTTATCCGCTCTCGACAAGAGCCACACTGGCGCGAGGTCTACACCGGCGGCTTCTGCACGTGTCCGCGGCGCAGCCCGGAGGGGAGGAATGTCAACAGCGCCTCGACCACCGGCTGCGACGGGCGATTCGCATTGAGATCCGCCTCCTGCTGAAGCACGGCGGCGCGGACCATGTTCCCACCGAAATAGCGGACGGGATCGTAGGGGTAGAGGGAGCGCGGGCCGCGGTTGATCGGACTGTCCTGCCACTCGTCGTGGCGATCGAGCGCGGTCGACGCGAGGATCTGCCCGCCAACATAACTCGGCGCCACGCCAGTTCCGGAATACCCGACGCCGTAGATGATGTCCGGGTTCTGATCCAGGTGCCCGAAGAACAGGCTGTTCGTTTCGCTGCGGTCGATGGGACCGGTCCAGGTGTTGGTCAACGGGACATCGCTCAAATTCGGGTAGATGCGGCGGAAGGAGCGGATGGTGCGCTCGACGCGGGAGCCGGGGTCCTCGAACCGCTGCGTGATGCGGCCGAGATAGGCGTGGGAGCAGCCACCCTTGCCGAAGGCGATGCGGCCGTCCGACGTGGTGCGATAGTAGTGCACCATCAGGTGGGCATCGCCGATGCACTCGTCACCGGTCCAGCCGATCTCGGCCAGGCGGTCCGGGATCGGGGCGGTGGCGACCATATCGCTGCTCATGGGGAGCACCGCGCGACGTATCTCGGGGAGAGAGACCATCCAGGCGTTGGTGGCGAGCACGACCTTGTCCGCGACAACCGCGCCGTAGGCGGTGCGGACCGCGGGCGGGCGGCCGCGCAGGATCTCTTTGACCGGGCTGCCCTCCCAGATGCGAACACCCTGCTCGATCGCCACGCGCCGCAAACCGCGGGCCAGGTAGGCGGGTTGCACCCGAGCGGCGCCGGGCTCCCAGACTCCACCAAGGTGGACTGCGGAACCGGTGCGGCGGGCGATTTCCTCGGCACTCATCTCGACGTAGACATCGATGCCGCGATCCCGGGTGGCGCGAATGGCATCCTGCCAGGATCCGACGTGCGGGGGAGACGTCGCGGTCCAGAAGGCCCCGGCTCGGCGAAAGTCGGCCTCGATGCCGTGATCGTCGCAAAACCGGCCGATGTTTCCGACGGCGTCCCCGGCGGCGCGCGCCAGCCGCAACCCTTCGCCCTCACCGTATTTGGCGACGAGCGATTCGAGTTTCGACCACCAGCCGCCGACGATGCCGCCATTGCGGCCACTGGCGCCAGAACCGCAGAACTGGGCTTCGAGCAGCATGACTTCGACCGAGGGATCCATGCGCTTGATCTGGAGCGCGGTCCAGAGACCGGTGTAACCGCCGCCGACGATACAGATATCGGTGCGATGAGCGCCGGTCAGGGGGACCGTGCGCATCATGTCCGGTTCGCGGACAAGGGCCTCCTGGAGCCAGAGCGCGGGCCGCTTCGCGCGTTGGACCGGTTGCAGCAGTGACACGGAATTCTCCCTCATTCAAGGCCGGCGAGACGGCAACCTGATACCTGCTTTCGTCATACTACCGCCACTTCCCACCAGGACGCAGGGGCGGGCGCCGCCGCTGCCGAAGCACCTGGGATGGCGCCCAGGAAGACCAGTCGGCATTAGTGGGTAGGCGCTGGAATCTGGAGGATTGCCGCCGCGGTTGGGTGTGCGGGCGACGCAAGCGTCGCACCTACGACGCGGCTTCCGTAGGGTGCGACGCTTGCGGCGCCCGTTTCCCTGACCAGTAATGCTCCATATGCCAACGACCAACAACCTATCCGCTATTTGCGGGCGTATCGCCCTGGCTTGCGATTTCAGGTTCATTCTGGTTGGCCGCGATATCGAGTCGGAAGGCAAGTGCCAGATCGATCGCCTGTTCGCTCGACAACGACAGGCCTTCGTTCCAGAGTGTCTGGAATCTCTCGTCTCCGAGCGCGGTGCGCGGACCGGAGAGGATCGCCTCCCGTTCCTCGCGCTCGTCCGGCATGACCGGCACATGCAGCCGCTCCCGGATCGCGTCAGCGGCCGCGAAGAGTCGCGTCGCGTCGTCCGGCCGGTGGATTGAAGCGGCAAGCCGGGCGATCCCCCCGATGCTGCTGGAGAGATCGTCAAGGTTTCCCCGTTTCTCGCCCAGCGCGATGCTTTCGCGGAAGTAGTCGAGCGCGGCCGCGGCATCGCCGAGGTCGGTGCTGATCGTGCCCAGTCCGACCAGCACGCTCGGCATGATTGACATCACGTTGTGTGTCTTCGCGACTGCGAGAGCATCGCGGAGTAACCTCGCCGCATCCTCGCGTCGCCCTTGTTGCCATTTCAGGTGCGCCAGGTTGTGCAAGGCGAAGGCGATTGGAATCGGCTCGCCAATATCGGCGGCGATCGCGCGGCTCGCTTCAAATCTCGCTTCCGCGCGTTCATCGTCGCCCATTTCGCTGTCGTGGGAGGCGAGGCTGCCAAGGATGAACGCTTCGGCGCCCCGGTCGCCGAGTTTCTGCGCGAGCACGATTGCCTGCTCGAACATCTGGCGTGAGAGCGGCAGTTCACCCTGATACCAGGCGAGATTCCCGGTCCCCCAGATGATGAGCAGCCGCAAATCGTCGGGAAGATCATCACTCTCGGCGAGGGCTTGCTTCATCCACTGGAGGCCCTCGGTGTAATGGGCATGCTCTTGCCAGAACGGGCGGAGCGCACCGCTGAGCCGCGCAAGAGATGGTGCCGCTCCCTGCTCCGCAAAAAAGGCGAGACCGGCACGCAGGGTTGGCTGATCACGCTCCAGATGGGCAAACCAGACGTCGTCTGGGGCCCTGGCCAGGCCCGCGGCGGTGCGCTCCGCCAGCGCGAGCGCCCACATGGCGAGCCGAGAACGCGCCTGTAGCCCATCTCCGGCGGCGGTTAGTCGCTCGAGCCCAAACTCCCGAATGGTGCCGAGCATGGTGTAGCGCGCGTCGCCGCTGCTGGCCTCCAGGCTGACCACCAGACTCTTGGCGACAAGCGACTCTAGGCAGTCGAGAACATCGAGTGACGACCCGGTAGCACGGAGGCCGGTTTCGGCCAGCGGCGAAGGCGGGAGACCGGTTTTCGCGTTCACTAGTTGATCATTCGGCGCTTCCGGTTGAGCCGTCATGATGAATTCGGCGGCCTCGAAGCTGAACGTGTCTGGGAAGACCGACACGTATTCAAAGAGATGCCGATCCGTGGCGTCCAGGAGGTCATAACTCCAGGCGATCGCGTCCCGCATCGTTTGCTGGCGAGCGGGAAGATCGCGCCCACCCCGAGTCAGCATCGGAAGGCGTCGTTCCAGCCGCTCGAGGAGGGCAGGAGGAGGCAGGATGCGAACCCGCGCCGCGGCGAGTTCGATCGCGAGCGGTAGACCATCGAGACGACGGCAGATTTCGGCGACCGCGGACGCGTTGGCTTCAGAGAGCGTAAAGTGCGGGTCGGCAGCACTTGCACGGGCGACAAAGAGCGCCACTGCCGGCACCGACGACAATTCCGCGGGCGATATCGCATCGACATCGGGCAGGGAGAGTGGCAAGACAGGGTATTCCTGTTCAGGACGAAGGTGGAACGGTTCGCGGCTGGTTGCCAGGATCGCGATCATTGGGCACGCCATGAGCAACGCTGCCAGTTCGGGACCGACTGCCAGAATCTGCTCGCAATTGTCGAGGAGCAGGAGGATCGTCCTGGTCGCGAGATACGCCGCCAGAGTCTCGGACCATGCCTGATCCGACTGCTCCCGGATGTTGAGGACCGATGCGATCGTCGGGAGTACGAGCGCCGGGTCGGTGACCGGCGCCAGATCGACCAGAAAGACGCCATCGGGATAGTCTTGGCGCAACGTCCTGGCGATCTCGATCGCCAACCGCGTCTTGCCGGTGCCGCCGGGACCGGTCAGCGTCACCAGCCGCGCCGTCTGATTTCGGAAGAGCGCGAGCACCGTCGCGAGATCGGCGTCGCGACCCAGGAGTGGAGCGGCCGGTTCTGGCAGGTTGGTTGGATGGAGGGCGAGGGACCGAAGCGCGGGGAAATCGTGCGGCAAGCCCGGCTCGTCGAGTTGAAAGACCTCCTCCGGTTCGACCAGATCACGAAATCGATGCACACCAAGGGAGGTGAAGCGAGCACCGTCAGGCAGGTCCCGGCCCGCCAACTGGCGCACGGCTTCCGTGACCAGTATCTGTCCGCCGTGACCGGAGGCGAGCACGCGCGATAAGCGATTCAGCGCGGGCGCGAGATAGTCGCCATCAACTGGTTCCGCACTGCCGACGTGAATGGCCATACGGACCTGGATGGGATCAAGTTCCGGTGGCCACGGTTCGGACAGGATGGCCTGTTGGCCGATGACGGCGGCGGCGAGCGCATCCGACACGGTGTGAAATGCGGCCTGAACCGCATCACCGATCGTCTTGTAGTGAACGCCAGAGTGGGCCTCGATCGCCTCCCTGAGCAGGCGAAGATGCCGCGCGACGACCGCCGCCGTCGCCCGCCGGTCCTGCTGCCAGAGTACGGTGGAGCCTTCGATGTCGGTGAAGAGAAAGACGACGGTTCCTCGCGGCCAGTTCACCATGCCAAGGTGCATTCGCTACGATGCGGCGAAACGTTCAGGATCGTCCTCCCGAGGGAGCGATGGCTGACTGTTGAGAATTCCGCTCCAATCGCAGGAGATCGGGTTCCGCGCCAACCGCGGCAACGAGGTCGCCCCCGGCAAGGTGCAAATCGGGAGGTGGTGGCGCCATGGTTTCCTGCGAGCGGCGAATCGCCAGGATGAGCATGCGCGGCAGCAGTTGATGCGCTTCCGCAATGGTCAGGCCGTCCAGCGGCGAACCTGCCTCGATCCGAACGTCTTCCACCAGCAACCCGCCGCCGTCGCCCCGGAAGAGATCTTCCACGAAGTTGACGGTCGCCGGCCGCAGCGCGAGACGTGCCATCTGGCGGCCGGCCATGTCATACGGGGAGACCACTTGCGCCGCGCCGGCGCGCACGAGTTTCGGGATGGACCCCGCCTCGTTGGCGCGGGCGACGATGGACAACCCGGAATTGAGCGCACGCGCGGAGAGCGTAACGAAGACATTCTCGGCATCGTTGCCGAGGGCGGTGACGAGGCCCCCCGCGCGTTCGATGCCGGCGCGGACGAGGCTGGCATCTTCGGCGGCATCGCCTTCGACGGTGAGGAACTTCGCGCCATTGGCGAGGCTGAGCGCAAGTGGATCGCGGTCGATGACCACCACCTCGCGACCAAGGCGGCGCAGCGATTCCGCCGTCTGCCTGCCGACGCGGCCAAAGCCGCAGACGATCTGATGTCCGCTCAGATCGGCGACACGACGCTCCATGCGGCGTTTCTCCAGACGATGCCCGAGTTCTCCCTCGACCACGATTCCGACGAGGACGCTGAGGGCGTACCAGATCGCCCCGAGACCCACGACGAGGAGTCCAATGGTAAAGATGCGCCCATTCTCGGACAGAGGCTGAACCTCGCCGAAGCCGACCGTCGTGATCGTCGTCGCGGCCATGAACAACGCATCGGAAAAGGACCACCCCTCGATCAGCATGTAGCCCATCGCGCCGATCGCGGCCAAGGCCGGAAAAGCGAGGAGCGACAGCGCCAGACGCAGGCGCAGGCTCTGCACGTGGAGGTTCGATTCAGAAGCGGGCGGTTCGGTCACCGAAAATCGGCCTTCTCCCAACGGGTGCGTCTGGCGCCGTAGATCTTGACGGCCGGGAGTTCGTCAGGCTCAGCGGTTGCCACGCAGGTGAGGAAAATCCACGGCGGTCACCGCGGCGAGTACCCGCGCATGGGTTTCCGGGTCGGCCGCGGCGATGAGTCCGCCAACGTTGCGAGGGATCTGCTTGTTGTAGCGGTAGCGATCGCCGCGCAAGTTGGTCACGCGCCCGCCCGCTTCATGGATGATCAGATCGGGTGCGGCAAAATCCCACTCCGAGGCCATGATTTGCTCCCGGCCGGGACGTATGCCGATCATCACGTCGATAACGCGGGGAGTGAGGAAGATCCGCGGGGAGAAGCCAGTCACCGCCGGCGGCTGCGTGCCGACGGCGAGGTTCGCAGCGATGTGATCGACCAGCGCTACGTTCTCCGGCGAACCGAACCACTTCGACGACGCCAGGCGTGGGGTGGCGGGAGCCGGATCGAACGAAATGCGGCTGGTACCTCCCGCGCCGCGAGTGAGCCAGGCGCCACCGCCGAGCGTGGCGGTGATCAGCGTATCGGTCGGGGGTTGGTACGCGGCGGCGAGTACCGGCTGCCCGGCGACGACAAGCGCAATGAGAACGTCGAATTCCCCGGTCCGGTGGATGAACTGCTCGGTGCCATCGAGCGGGTCGACAATCCAGCAGCGTTCGCTCTGGAGGCGGGCGTCATCATCCAGGCCTTCTTCACTGAGAATCGGATCGGCAGGAAAGCGGTCCCCCAGAATCTCTCGGATGGCGCGGTCCGCGGCAAGGTCCGCATCGGTGACCGGCGAGCCATCCTGTTTTTCATAGGTCGAGGCCGCCGCCCGGTCGTAGAAATCGCGAATGATGGCGCCGGCCGCGCGCGCCGCCGTACTGGCGGTGTCGAGTTCGGGATATGCGGTGATGCACGTGGACGGCACGATAACTCCATCAGTGGGCGGCAGCCACCATGCCGCGAGAGTAGAGGCGGCAGGAACGATACGATAGTCTGGTCGTGCCATGATTGACGTCGTGCGGATGGGGTCCTCGTATGGGAGAGCGAGCCGAACTTTCCGCGGAACAGGAAGCGGCCGTCCATTGTGCTCCGGGAGGCGGCCACGTTCTGATCGTGGCACGTCCGGGGAGCGGCAAGACATTTACCCTCGTGGCCCGGGCGCGGCATTTACTGGAGTCCGGTCTGGAACCGGAGCGACTGCTGGCGATGACCTTCTCGCGTCGTGCTGCGGCGTCGCTCCAGGATCGCCTCGGCCGCACCGGCATTCAGGCGGGGACGTTTCACGCCATCTGCGCCGACATGCTGGAACGCGACGGGGCGCCGATCGGGATTCGGGCGCCAATCCGGATCGTCGATGAACGGCGGGCGCGAGAGTTTCTCGTCCATGCCCTCACGCATTCCGGCGTGCCGCTGCCCCAGGACGAGCGAGCGCGGCAGCGACATCTCGCCGCCCTCGCGGCAAGGATCGATCGCCGCAAGCGACGCGGGCTGACCGAGCATCGCGTGGAGCCCGCGTATTCCAAACTCGAATTGTTCGATGTGGACGTGCTGAACCGCGTCGATGATCGGTACTGCCGCATGTTGCGGGAGGCGAATGCATTCGATTTCGCCGATCTGGTGGCGGAAGCGGTGCGGCTGCTGCGGGAAGACGCGGGTACCGCCGAGCGACGGCGGAATGGACTTTCGGTCCTGCTTGTGGACGAGTTTCATGACATATCCCCGGAGCAGTATGCGCTGATCCAGTTGCTGGCGCCCCCGCATGGCGAGGGGGAGGTCTTCGCCGTGGGCGACCTCGATCAGGCCATTTTCGGGTGGCGAGATGCCAACGCCAGCGATCACTTTCAACGGTTCCGCCGCGAATACCACCCCCGTGAGTTTTCCCTGACGATCAACTTCCGCTCGCGGCAACCCATTGTCCGTGCCGCCGATCGGTGCATGGCGGCAGCGGGGCGCTCGCGGCCGAGCCAGCCCCGGCGCGGTGGGAAGGCCAAACCGATGTGGTGGCAGGTCTGTGACGCAGAGCACGAGGCGAGGCTGATTGCTTCCCTGATTCGGAGCGCGATGGATTCGGGCCGCGTGGGCAGCCTTGGAAGTTTCGCCGTCCTGTATCGCACCCATCACATTGGCGACGCGATCGAGGCGGAACTGATTCGCACCGGCATTCCGCTGTGGCGCGTTCAGGATGACCGGTTTTTCGATCGGGAAGACGCGCGGGAGTCGCTGCGCTATCTGGAACTCGGATTCTATCTGGCCGACGCTGATCTGGTGCCGGTCCTGAACTGGCCGCGAGCGATCGTCGATGAACTGACGATGGCGCGCCTGAGAAGAATGGCGGCGAGGCGAGGGATCGGGCTCGACCGGCTGATACGCAGCGCGGACCAGTTTGCCGATGAAATCAGTCCATTGACCAGGCACGCGTTGCGGGATGTCGTCGCCATCGCCGCCCGCGATCTTCAGCCCTTAACCGGGGTTTCCATGCGCGAAGCGCTCGAGCCCTTTCTGGCGATTCTGGCCGGCCGCAGGAGTCCCGTAGCGGCAGCGAAGCGTGAAGAACTGCGCGATACATGCCAATTGCTGGTCGGGCCGCTGATGCCGTTGCTGTCGGCGCTCCATGCGGCGATCACGCGGGGGGAACCGATCAGACTGACACCAGCAGGTGACGCCGATGGCGTTGCGGCGGCAATGCTTTTCACCCACGTCCTGCAGGAGTATTTCGGGATCAGCGTCTCATGCAACAACAACGAGGTCGTCTTCGAGTCGAGGTTTGACGTTGTCTTTGGCGACACGCTCACGGCAGCACCGAGTGGGATCACCATCGGGGCGGTCGCGACGCGGACCGTCACGTTTTCTGTCGCCACGGTGACGTGGCGACTCCTCCAACTCGTGCTGATGGCATGCGAGAGCCGAGGCTTCGATCGTGTTGTTGCATTCGACATCGAGTCGAGCAGCATCGACCCGCGCCATGCCGAGATCGTCGAATACGCGGCCATCGCCCTCGCGGAGGATGGAGCCCCGGGTGAATCCGTGACCGGGTTGGTGCAACCATCCCATCCGGACGCGATTGACCGACGAGCGAGTGACATGCACGGCCTGCGCTGGCGCGACCTGAGTGGCGCGCCACGTCCGGAAGATTGCCTGCCACGACTCTTGTCGCACCTGGATGACGCCGTGGTGGTCGGGCACAACCTCGACGAGTTCGATCTGCCGGTGCTGCGACGCGTGGCAGATCGGGTCGGACTGGCGATGGTTCCGCTGTACAGCATCGACACGCGGCGCATGGCGCAGCGACTGTGGCCGGGCGAGGTTTCATATCGGCTGGAGGATCTGGCGCGGCGGATCGACCCGCGCGCGACCCAGACGCATCGCGCCCACGACGATTGTTTGCTCGCGATTGAACTCTTCCGGGAGTTGCATGCAACATCGCTGCGGGAACGGGAGATCGACGTTCTACCGGAAGCGCTGCCGCTGATCGCCGCGGCGACGTTGGCCAGTCATCATGACGTTGTCTACGACAACACCCTGCTGGTGGAGACTGGGGCAAGAGCGCTCGCGCAGGGAATCGGGCATTCGCTGTTGTCGCGGTGGCGGGATGCGGTCGGGGAAGATGTGGGCGCGGCGGTCTGCGCGGCGCTGCGGGAATGGCCTGCTTCCGCACCGGAAGAGGATGCCCGTTGGCAGGAACTGGAAGCGGGATGGCGGGCGGTGGTGGCCGCGTACGAGCTGACATCTCCGGGCGGCGGAATCGCAGCGTTTCTGCGCCATGTCGCGCTCGCCCAGCCCATCGACGCCCTGCCACGAACCGGATCGATACCGGACGGGGCAGAATCTGCCGCGGCGGGGCGTGAGGAGCGGGTGCAGTTGATGACCGTCCACAGCGCCAAGGGGCTGGAGTGGGACATTGTCTTCCTCGCCGGGGTCGAAGATGACCTGTTTCCGCACTACCGCGCCAGCACCGACGAGGCCGTGGCCGAGGAGCGGCGCGTGCTCTACGTGGCAATGACCAGAGCGCGGAACCTTCTGTTTCTTTTTTCCGCCGCAGCGAGACATGGTTGGGTCAAGCGGCCGTCGCGATTCCTGGAGTCGCTACTCGGCGACAGCATCGAGATCCGTGATGGGCCGTCCCCGGCAGCGGCTACGTCGAGCGGGCCGGATGGACGAATGGCATGACATCCCGGCCGAGAATTTCGACCGTTTCCGTATCGAAACCGTCCTGGATCTGGGCCACGAAATAGGACATGCCTGCGTCGACCAGCGCCTGATAGTAGGCGATTGCTCGTTCTGGACCCGCGGCAAGGCGGCTGTAGCGCTGCTCCTCGTTGAGTCCGTTGGGGTAATAGCGGGCGAGTTTCGCCGCGGCCTCAGCCTCGGTTGGAGCGAGCATGACCCAACTGACGAAGTGCGTGCGAAGGACCGAGCGCGGATCGCGACCTTCCTCATGGCAGTAACGGTCGAGGATGTCGTTCTTGCGCCGGACCTCCTCCGGCGTTCGCGCCAGACCGGTGGCGTGACCCGGACCAAAGTTGCAGGCATCGGCATAGCGGGCGACGAGGCGAAGGGCGGTCCGTTCACCGGCGCCAGCCAACACCAGCGGCGGGCCCCCAGGTTGCGAAGGCGCTGGCGCGATGCCGGCCTGCTCGCACCAGTGATACCGCCCGTGGTAGGTGAATGGCGGGGCGTACCACACCCCGCGCATGATCTCGATCGTTTCGGCGAGCGCGGCCTGTCGTTCCGACACGGAAGGAAACGGGAGGCCAAGTTGGGCGAATTCTCCGCCGTTCCAGCCGTGGCCCAGGCCCAGGATGGCGCGGCCCTGAGAGAGGTTGTCGAGATCGGCGATCTGACGTGCGGTGACCACCGGAGGTCGATAGCCAGCACAGAGGACGATCGAGCCGAGGCGCACCCGGGAGGTCTGAGCGGCAATCGCGCCGAGATGAAGCCAGACATCCGGCATGTAGCCGGGATGATCCCCGATGAAGAACGCATCGAAGCCGAGATCCTCCGCGAGGCGGCCAGCGCGCAGGAGCGTTCGCGCGGGGTCAGGATCGTCCCCGTGTGGCACGATCTGCACTCCCCAGCCGATACGCGCAGTGAACTCGCCCACCCAGGGGTGGATCGCGTCGGAACTCACGTGTCTTTCTCCCCGCTCCGGCGAATCATGCTCGATCCCATCATCGCGCCCATGGCGGTTTCCCGCCACTCGACGACCCGTCTCCGGGGAGAGAGTCAGGCAACGATCGCAGAGCGCGCGAACTTTCGGCGAACATCCAATCGCGGGTAAGATGCGCGGGACAATGAGAGGAGGCGGCGGAAAGGCGATGACGATCAGGGTCTATCTGGGAGCGACCACGTTCTTACCGGGACCGCCTCAGACCGGGGATTTGCCCGCGGAGCGGGTCTTCATCCACGCGTCGGATCTTCCCGAAGTTTGGGTGGAAACCGAGAGCGCCGCGATTCCCGAGCGAGGCCGGTCGGTCTCGTTCGCTCTGGCGCGCCCGATGGGACTCAGATTCGAACGCATCGCCGGCACGGTGGAACGGGCCGTGGAAAAGCAGCCGCGTACCTCGGCGCCAGGTCGGTAGGGCATGCCCCGTCGATCGGAGGTGGATCTGGTCGTGGTGGGCGCCGGAGCGGCGGGGCTGGGCGCGGCGAGAACCGCGCGCGAACTCGGCCTGGAAACGCTCATATTTGAAGCGATGGACCGCAGTGGCGGCCGCGCCCACACTGATCACTGGACGCTTGGATTTCCCTGGGATGCGGGATGCCACTGGCTGCATTCCGCCAGCATCAATCCCTTCCGGACCTTTGCCGATCGGTTGGGCTTTCGCTACGCCACGACGGCGCCGCCCTGGAACTACTGGCGCGACGGCCGTCAGGCCAGCGACGCCGAGATCGCCGCGATCGACGAATTCGAGGCGACGGCGATGGCCGCGGCGACGCGGTGCGCCAATGAGGGCATCGACACCGCTCTAGCCGAGGTCGTCGACATCGACAGTCCCTGGATCGATATCCTCCGGCAGGACATCAACAACGAATGGGGCGTCGATATTCGGGCGGTTTCAACGGTCGATATTGCGCGCTATCGCGACACGCATGAGAACTGGCCGGTAATCGACGGTTACGGCGCGCTGGCGGCCACGGTCGCCGGTGACGTTCCCGTCGAATTGAACACTCCGGTGCTGGCAATCGCCTGGTCCGGTGACGGAGTACGGGTTACGACGAGCAAAGGCACCGTGACGGCGAAGGCCGCGATCTTCACGGCGTCGACGAATGTGATGGCCGACGGCGTGATCGCGTTCATTCCAGACCTTCCGCACTGGAAGCAGGAGGCATTCGCCGCCGTTCCGCTCGGCAGGGCCGACAAGGTCGGTCTGTTGTGCGATGAGCGGACCCTTGTGGATGTTCCGGAACAGAACCTGTCTGTCAAGATCGATCGCGGGCAGATGATCAGCCTGCGCTTCCGGCCCTATGGGCGGCCGCTGGTCGATGCGTACCTCGCCGGGCCGCTCGCCACGGAGTTGGCGGCGGCGGGCGAGGAGGCGATGATCGCCGTCACGGTGGACGCCCTGGTGTCGGCGCTGGGCAGCAATGTTCGCGACCGGATCACCGCGACGATTCATTCCGACTGGGCCAACGAGGCGTACATCCGCGGCGCCTATGCCGCGGCCAAACCCGGTCAGGCGGACCGCCGCGCGGACTTAAGCACTCCCATCGCGGACCGCCTCTTTTTCGCGGGAGAAGCGACATCTCCCGGGTTTTACTCGACCTGTCACGGCGCGTGGGAAACGGGAGAAGCCGCTGCCCGCGAAGTGGCGCGGCGGCACGGGCGCGCATAGTCCATAGCATGACCGCCGCCCCCAAACTGCGACTGATCGTCGCCTCGCACAACCCGGACAAGGCGGCCGTGGTCCGCGCAGTGGTTGGCGCCGCGGCGGAAGTCATGCCCGCTCCGCGCGGCATATCCCTGGAGACAGGGGAATCCCATGACTCGCTTGGTGCCAACGCCGAGGAGAAGGCGCGATACGTCTCGCGTCAGGTGCCGGGAACGCTGGTGGTTGCTACTGATGGCGGGCTCGAAATCCCGGCTCTGGGAACTGACTGGAACCCGGTTCTGACGCGCCGTTTCGCCGGTCCGGATGCGACCAACGCCGACCGGATGCGGGCGCTGCTGGCGCGGACCCGTCAGCTGGCCGGCGCCGACCGCGCCATCGCCTGGCGTGAGGCGATGGCCATCGCCCGTGACGGGGAGACGATCGCTTGCTGGGAAGAGACCGGGCCGGCGGGACTTCTCGCCGAATCAGCACCGGCGCACGTGGATGGTCAGGATGGATTCTGGTTGCCGCTGCTTTGGCAGTGTCCGGAATTCGATGGCAGGCTGCTCAGCGATCTCAGTGAGCGAGAGCGAGGAACCCGGTACGACCACTGGCAGCGGCTGGGAGAACGATTGCGCACGTTCCTGGCCGGAGTTGGGAGTTGAGGACGAGGATCTCAGGTAGCGGCTCGGAGTCTTAGCGATTGTGGGTGATGACTCGCGGTTCCACGTGGCGGTGCCTCGTCACCTCAATCTCTCGGCATGCGAGACTTGACAAGGGATATCGTGGTCTCCCCGCGCTGGCCCTCACCCCAAACCTCTCTCCCGCCGAGCGGGAGAGGGGCTTTTTGACCGGCACTTCGGTGACCTGCGTCGGGGATCGCGCCGATTCTCGCTGTCCCGCCCGCTGTCAGATCGCAAGGGGTGGCGGGCTGCTGTCTCGATTGGCGCCGTCCCGGAGCGGTGAAAATGGTCGAGTTCGACCTATGACGGGTCGGGTTGGTGATGCAGGCGGTCGTAGAGGACGCCAAGGACCGCGCCGTAGGCGACGTGGCGGGGCACTGATTGCCAGAACGCCGGCCAGTTGAAGTAGCGGTCGACCTGGCGATCCTGGATTGCAGGGTGCAAGTCTTCCAGCGCGGTGAGCGGATAGAGGATCATGTTTTCCACGTTCGCGAACAGGGTTCCCTTGAACCAGGGTGGTCCGGGAAGGTGGTCCTCGACGGCGGCGTAGACGGCGGCCAGCGCAATGGAATTGACCGCATGAATCGCGATGCCAATCGTCCTGGCATCGTTGCGATTGCGCGCGAGGGGACGGCCGAGAATGATGTAGTCATCCACATTCCGCCCCGTCAGCCGCAAGTCGGCTTCGAGGACGGCGGCGAACGCGGCTCCGGCCGCCAAGCCGGATACGACGATCGCCACCGGATCGAGTTGCTTCGCGTTCAGGATTTTTGCCAGAGCAGCCACTGACCTTCTCCGATCGGTTCACTTTCCTCGGTCAGGAGACTTCTTCCAGGTGGAAGACCGGTACCGGTCGCCGCTTGTGCTCCGAGACCTGAACGAGGTGGGCAACCCGGTCGCGGACACCAGGCGCAAGCGATGCCGCCTCCCCCGAGGCGAGTGCCGCAAGGGAGCGATCGAGTTGCTCATAGGTAAGCCCGATCTCGCTCTCGTCGGTTTGTCCATCCCACAGGCCTGCCGAGGGCGCGCGAGCGATGATTTGCGGCGGAACGTCGAGTTCGCGCGCGAGCGCGCGGACCGTGGTCTTGTCGAGATCGCCGATCGGCAGGAGGTCGACACCGCCGTCGCCGTACTTGGTGAAGTAGCCGATGCTCAATTCGGTCTTGTTGCCGGTGCCGACAACGACACCGTTGTGACGGTTGGCGAGGGCGTAGAGGGTCGTCATCCGCAACCGCGGCTTGAGGTTGGAGAGCGCCAGGGCGCGACGGCGCTCGTCGTTACCGTCCGGGTCGCTGAGCCCCATGGCATCCTCGTCGGGTAGCGCCGCGAGCAATGCGTCATACGCCGGCGCGAGATCGATGACGTGTGGCGTCACCTCGTAGTGGCGGGCGACATCCTCCGCATCGCGTTGGTCATGCTGGTTCGAATTGATCGGCATGATCGCGGCGATCACCTGTGAAGGCCCCGCTGCCATCGTGCAGAGCGCACAGACAACCGCGGAGTCGATGCCACCGCTCAAGCCGAGAACCAACCGCGTCGCGCCGGCCTCGCGCATGTGGGCCTGGAGCCAACTGGCGATTTCGTCAGCGAGAGATGCGTAATCCAACGGCGCTCGATCCTCCATCTTTGCAAAGTCCCCTTCCCGGAACGACGCGCTGCATCGTGCCGGGGTTGCGCGCAGACGTCAAGGGCAGCATGGCGTTGGCCGCTACGATCCAGCAGAATTTAGCCGCATCAAAGAGGACCGCGGGCAACCGATCACTTCGAGATTGCCTGCGGCGGCGATGCCAAAAAGCGGCCCGCGCCGGGAGGGTGGCGCGGGCCGCTTCCTGGGAAGAGCCGAAACTAGCGCTACTGCAGGTAGGTTTCGTCGATCCAACCAGCCTGACCGTTGTAGCGGACGTTGACGTAGCCGTTCGCCTTCGAACCGGTCAGGGAGACCTGACTCCCGGCGGGGACGACACTGAGGATCGCGCCGGTCTGACTCGGCTGAGCGCGGAGGTTGACATTGGTATTGGCGTACGCCGCCGTCCCCTGCGGCGCGGCCGAGTTCTCCTTGCTCACCGGGGCGGCAGTCTCCTGGAGCAGGGCCGTGTCGCTAGCGGAAACGTCCGCGACCTCGAGATATGCGGCATCGGCCCAACCGGTCTGGCCGTTATAGACCACGCCGAGGAAGCCGTCCTGCGCTTCTCCGGTCAATTCGACCACGCTCACCGCGGGAATGGCGCCGATCGGTGCGCTGCCCTGGGCCGGCTGCCCGAGGAATTCCACGTCGCCGACGGCGGTGGCGGTGCCAGGCGTGGAAGAGGACGGAGCAGCAGTCTGCGCGAGGGATACTGCCCCCTTCTCGACCCACTCCGAGGCCACCCAGCCGTACTGGCCATCGACATTGACCGGGAGATAGTTGTCCATGGCACGACCGGTAACGGTCATCTCGGTCTGAGGCGTCAGGGTGGCGACCACCGGGTAGGTTTCGCTTGGTCCGGTGCGCAGATTGACATCGCTGGCGGCCGTGGCGCTGTCGACCGACTGGAAGAGTTGAAGACTCTTGCTCGGGGGCGCGGCCTCACCGCAAAGCCACCCCGGGCCATCGCTCGCGCCGCCGAAAATGGTGGTCCAGTACCAGCCATACTGGGAGTTGGCGTCATAGGCGCGACCGATGCCGATCGTGCCGTAGGCGTCCTTGAGCATGTTGGCATTGTGCTCCGGGCTTCCCTGCCAGACCTGCATCGCTTCGCTCGCGGTCGCCATCCCGGCGGCGATATTCTCCCCGTAGAGATCGCCCTGATAGCCGAAGTTCGCCATGTTCTGGAGAACAGTAGTGCCATCGATCATGGTGTGATCGAGATAGCCGTTCGCCGCCATGTCGATGCTGTGATAGGCGGCTGCCGACGAGAGCGACGTCGAGACCGAAAGCGGGCCGAGCCCAGACGCGCCGCGGTAGTCGTTGATCAGCGCCAGAAACTCGACTTCCTCGTTGTCGAGACAGGCATCACCCGATTCGACCGCATACGTGCCGGTTGTTGTGGGAAGTGGTTCTGCTGGCGCCGCGGCGACGCCCGGAACGACCAACGCGACCCCGGTCAGCACCGCGATGGGCGCGGCCATCATGCGCCCGGCTCGATTCCCCAGTGACCACTGCTTCATCGGATAGACCCCTCCCAGAGTCGTCGGGAGGGCAGTGACGCGACATGACGCGTGCCAGCTGGGACCGCGGAGTCCAGCGGCGGAGGGCGGGGCATCATGTCCCGAATCGGGACCCAGGACCGGAACGCGCCCTCCCACGGCACCCGGCCCGACGATACGGTAGGTCAGGGGCTGGCCATCACTCAATCGAGCGAAAGGGACAGAAGTCCCGGTTCACCCGAATCAAGGGGTGGCGATCTCCCCGGGTCGCCAGGCGACGACGCGAGCGGGAGAGCCATCGGCGCCGGCGAGGGCGAGCGGCAGAAAGGCGAACATGAACGGCGAAGGCGCGGTGAGTCTCTCCAGCCCACGCAGATTTTCGGCGATGAGCCGGTCGGCGCCGAGGAGAATTTCGTGCGCTTCAGATCCGGCATCCACGGTGGAATCGACGCTCAAGGCATCGATCGCGACCAGACCGGCTGCGAGCGTGACCAGCGCCGTTGCAAGTTCCGGGGAGAGCCAGGGGTGGGTGAAGTAGCGCGGGTCGCCCCAGTACTGATCCCAGCCGGTGCGTATCACGGCGAACCAGCCGGGCCAGACGCGGGTTCGGATCGCATCGAGCACCGAGGCGGGAATGGCCGAATTGTCGGGGAAGCCGGTGGCGTCGATCACCAGACCGGCGCCGAGGAATCGTTCGGGGTCGTAGGCGTCGATGCCGGCGCCGCCCGCGATGCGGTGCTTCGGGGCATCCATGTGCGTTCCACTGTGAGTACCCAGGGCGAGCCGACTGACCTGCCAGGGTTCCATGTCGGGCAGAGGCTCGATCCGGACCTCCGGATCCCCCGGAAACCGGGGGATGTTCGGAGTCAGTCGCTGCGTCAGATCGAACACGCTGCGGCGCCGGTGATTGGTGAACGATGGTCAGGCGACCAGATCGTGAGCCATCTCCTCGAAGGCGGCGATGTAGCGATCGGCGTCCTCGACCGAATGCGCCACGGAGAGGGTCCACTCCTCTTCGCGGCCGGGCGTCATGTAGACGCCGCGGTTCATCATGTAGAGCCAGGCGAGATCGGTCAATTCGCCGGTGTGATTCGCCATGAACGAGGCGTAGTCGACGATCTTCGCCGGAGAAAAGGTTACGCACCCCTTCGAACTGATGCCGACGGTGTAGCCCGGCAGGTTGTACTTGTCGAGGACGGCGTCGCAGCCGGCCATCAGGCGGTCATTGAGCATATCGAGGTGGACGTAGGCGTCGGGAGTGAGCACCTGTTCAAGGCTGGCGCGGGCGGCGGCCATCGTCAGCGGATTACCGTTGTAGGTGCCAACCTGATAGACCTTGCCGTTGTTGACGACCGCCATGACCTCTTCGCTGCCGCCGATCGCCCCGGAGGGGAGACCGCCGCCGAGCGCCTTGGCCATGGTCACCATGTCGGGCAGGACGCCGAATTTCTCCGTCGCGCCGCCGGCGGCGACACAGAGACCAGTCTTGACCTCGTCGAAGATCAGGACCATCCCATAGCGCCGAGTGATCTCGCGGACGGCCTCCAGGTACCCCGGCTCGGGCAAAACCACGCCGAGGTTCATCATGGCCGGTTCCATGATGACGCAGGCGGGGGGACGCCCTTCTTCGAAGAGGCGCTGGATGCGGCGCTCCATCGCGCCCGCGTTGTTGAACGGGACGGCGATGGTCAGATCGGAAGCAGCCTTCGGAATGCCCGCGCCGTACGGGAGAGAGGCGTAGTTTTCCGGATCGCCGATGTTCTCGTAGGGAACGGAGATCGAGACCATCGCGTAATCGTGATGACCGTGGTACGAACCGAAGATCTTGACGATCGGGTCACGGCCGGTGTGAGCGCGAGCGATGCGGATGGCATCCATGGTCGCTTCCGAACCAGAGTTGACGTAACGCCACTGCGGAAGACCGAAGCGGCGGGTCAACTCCTCGCCGACGGCGATGGCGTCTTCGACTGGCGCGGCAAAGTGGGTGCCTCGCGCAACCTGACGCTGCACAGCGGCGACGATGGCGGGGTGAGCGTGACCCTGGACCATCGAACCGAAGCCGTTGTGGTAGTCGATGCGTTCGGTGCCGTCGACATCCCAGACCTTGGAGCCAAGGCCGCGATCGAGATAGATCGGCCACGGATCACGCAGTTGGTAGGAGGAGGAAACGCCGCCGGCCAGCGAGCGGCGGGCCCGCTCGTACATCTCGCCGGACTTGGGGGTGCTCTCGTCGAGCCGCTTCTGCTCGCGCTCTGACAATTCCTCGATGCGGCCGCGATCGATGCGAACCGGTGTCGCCGTCACCATTTTCAACGTTTCCTCTCACGAACGTACCCGGCCACGATGCCGGGTTCCGATGCGCACACAGCCTGATTATCCTTCGCACGGGGAGAGTCTGTCGAAACTGGGGACGGGTAGGCCGCGTGCTACACTCGCCGCAGGTGAAATTCCGGCGTCAATACGCCGAAGTTGGCGATCGGCCGAGATACGTGGCGGTTCGGAATGCGCTGCAGGATCGTGAAAACGATGTCTGTGGCGCATCACGATTGACCCGTTTCCCGGGCCGATGAGGAACGAGGAGCAACCCCGAACATGGAACTGAGCGGGGAACACCGCTTCGCCGCGCCCCGAGAACGGGTATGGGCGCTTTTGCTCGATCCCAATATCTTGCAGCAATGCTTGCCAGGGGTGGAGTCCTTCGACGAAGTTGGCGCCTATGAGTACGAAGCCCGGATGAAGATCGGCGTTGCCGCCATCCGTGGCACCTACCAGGGACGCGTCAAGATCGAGGATCAGGACGCTCCGAACTCCTACAAGATGCATGTCGAGGGCAAAGGTCCCGCGGGGCAGATCTCGGGTGATGCCACGATGCGTCTGGCCGGCGATGGCGACAGCACCGTGGTGCACTGGTCGGGCGTGGCGAACGTGCGAGGTACGCTGGCGCGCGTCGGTGGGCGGGTGATGCAGCCCGCGGCGAAGATGATCGTTGGTCAGTTCTTTGGCTGCCTCGAGGGCAAACTCCAGGATTGATGCGGATACCACCGGATGCCCCGCGTTCCTCACATGAATCGTTCAAGCAACCCCTCTCTCAGCGGCTTGGGAGAGGGGTTTGTCGCAGCGGCGAGATCAGACATCTTGTTCAGCCGCGTCGCGTGGAACAGATCCTGGTGATTCTCCCGAGCAGTGAACCCATGCGAACTTGTTGGGCGTGAAGGGATGGCGGAGATGCACGTGCCCATTTCAGTGACAGTCAATGGCGTCGAGCGCCGCGCGGAGGTCGAACCGCGCACGTTGCTCGTTCAGTTCCTGCGCGATCACCTCAGCCTGACCGGGACGCACATCGGGTGTGAGACCAGCCAGTGTGGCGTCTGCACGGTGTTGATGGATGGTCAGGCGGTGAAGAGTTGCACCGTGCTGGCCGTGCAAGCCGATGGCGTCAGCATCACCACAATCGAAGGACTGGCCCCAACTGGCACGTTGCACCCGGTGCAACAGGCGTTCTGGGACGAGCATGGGGTGCAATGCGGGTTCTGCACTCCCGGTATGGTCCTTTCAGTTGTGGCCCTGCTCCGGGACGAGCCAAATCCGACCGAGGAGCAGATCCGGCATGGTCTGGAGGGGAACATCTGCCGCTGCACGGGGTATCAGAACATCGTCCGCTCGGTGCAGAGCGCGGCGGCGATGCTGGCGGCCGGGGCGGAACCGATGCAGGTGGTCGAGCGCGATCCAGCGGTAATGGGAGGGCGGCGATGAATCCCGCGATCTTTGCGTATCACCGCCCGGCCAACCTCGACGAGGCGATCTCGCTCCTGCAGGAACACGGGGAGGGGGCCAAACTTCTGGCCGGTGGTCACAGCCTGCTTCCGATTATGAAACTGCGATTGGCGGAGCCGGAGCGGTTGATCGACATCGGCCGGCTGTCCGAATTGCGGGGAGTGGGGCAGGATGGCGACGCTCTGGTGATCGGAGCGCTCACGACCCATAGCGAGGTCGCCTCGAGCGATCTGGTGCGCGCGGCGGCGCCACTCCTGGCCGCGACAGCGGAGCGCGTCGGTGACCGCCAGGTGCGAAATCGGGGCACCATCGGCGGCGCGTTAGCGCACGCCGACGCGGCGGCCGACTATCCGGCGGCAATCCTGGCACTGGAAGCGACGATGGTGGCGCGGGGGCCGCGGGGCAGCCGTGAAATCGCGGCGCGCGATTTCTTCGTCGATTTCCTGACGACCGCGTTGGAACCGACCGAGGTGCTGACCGAGATTCGCGTGCCGGGGCAGACCTCCGGGTTCGGATGGAACTACCAGAAACTGGCGAATCAGGCCTCCGGCTACGCCATTGTCGGCGTCGCGGCGTTGCTTGACCGGGATGACGAGGGGCGTTGTCGCGATGTGCGCATCGGGATCACCGGCGTGGCAGCGGTCGCGTGGCGCGCGGAGGCGGCCGAGGCAGCGCTTCGCGGCCAACCGCTCAACCCGGAGACGATCGCCGCGGCGGCGACGCAGGCCGACAGTGGCGTCGAGATGCTCGACGATCTGCATGGGTCGGCGGCGTACCGGCAGCGGGTCTGCCGGGGCCTCACCAGGCGGGCGTTGGCGGCGGCATTGGAGCGGGTGGGGGGATAGAGATGGGCCTCACTACAACCCATGACGCCCCTCACCCCAACCCCTCGCCCCGTTCGCGGGGCGAGGGGCTTTTTTGTCGCAGCGCAATGCCTCATTCGGAATCCGGATGAGCGCTTGGGAAATCCGTCGCGGTCCACGTTGGCCGTGAGCCCCTCGCCCCGCGCACGGGGCGAGGGGCTCGTTCGGTGAGACGTGGCGCCCGGTAGGACCGGGTGTCTACCCGAATTCCGTATGAGAAGGACGATGCTGCGTCTTCGCGGCGCGAGCCCACACCCCAAACCCCTGGCTCCCTCCCGAGCCTCCCTCCGCCGGAGGGAGGAGTCCCCCGTCGAGCCGGGAGAGGGGCTTTCTTGTTGCAGGCCAGTACCGAACTGAAGTCCCAAGTCGGATTTCAAAGCGCGGCGCGAACGTGGTGTCATTTCGACGCAGGAGGCATCTCGACCGGCGTCGGTGGGAGCACGATCGCCGAGGCCCCTCCTGCGTCGGGACGAGACCATCGTTACCCGCTTGTGGATGAGATCATTGCCGGGCGAGGCTCGTGTCAGTACGACCGGGGGAGGCCGAGGACGTGCTGGCTGAGGTAGGCGAGGACGAGGTTGTTGGAGACTGGGGCCACCTTGTAGAGGCGGGTCTCGCGGAACTTGCGCTCGATGTCGTGCTCGGCGTTGAAGCCGTGGCCGCCCAGGGTATCGACGGCGGCGTTCGCGGCGGCCCAACTCGCCTCTGAAGCCAGAAATTTCGCGGTGTTAGCGTCTGGACCGCAGGAGAGACCGGCATCGAAGCGGGCGGCGGCGCGACGCGTGACCAGGTCCGCTGCTTCGAGTTGGGCCCAGACCGTGGCCAGCGGGAATTGAATCCCCTGGTTCGCGCCAATGGGACGACCGAAGACGATGCGCTGCCGCGCATATCCGGCGGCGCGGTCGACAAACCAGCGGCCATCGCCAACGCATTCGGCGGCGATGAGAATCCGCTCGGCGTTCCAGCCATCGAGGATATGGCGAAAACCCTGCCCCTCGGTTCCGACCAGGTTCTCCGCGGGGATGCGCAGGCCATCGATGGTGACCTCGTTGGTGGCGTTGTTCATCATCATCCGCAGGGGGCGCAGCCGGATTGCGTCTCCCGCCGCTTTCAGATCGACGAGGAAGAGACTGAGGCCGGCGGTGGGGTTGGCCTCCTCGCGCGGCGCGGTGCGGGCGAGGAGAAGCATCATGTCCGACTGCTGTACCCGCGAGATGTAGATCTTGCGGCCATGGACGACATACTCGTCGCCTTCCCGGACCGCCTGGGTCGAGATGCGGGTGGTGTCGGTGCCCGCATCAGGTTCGGTCACGGCGAAGGCCTGGAGCCGCAGGGAGCCGTCCGCGATGGGTGGCAGGTACCGGGCTTTCTGCGCCTCGCTGCCATGTCGCAGAAGTGCGCTCATCATGTAGATCTGGGCATGGGCGGGCCCGGCGTAGCCGCCCTGGCGATTGATCTCCCCCAAGATGGCGCACGCTTCCTGCAGACCATAGCCAAGACCGCCGTACGCCGTCGGGATCAGGGCGCCGAGCCAACCCGCCGCGGTCATCGCCTGGACGAACGCTTCGGGATAGTCGCGGCGAGCGTCGAGACCGCGCCAGTAGGATTCTGGAAAGCGGGCGCAGAGTTCGCGAATCTCCGCGCGCAACTGTTGCAATCGCTCTGGTTCAGCAAACGGATCGCCGCTGCCGGCGCTTACCGCGTGCGTGCGGTCCATCTCGCATTCGCTCCCGTGCTTCGATCCCAGTCGTCCTAGCGGCGCGATCCTACCATGCCGGTTTCGGCGTCAGGCTGGTGCGCATGGGAGAATCGCTGGCAGAGATTGGGTTTGATGAGGGAGAGCGATGACAGAGAACGAAGCCGAGCGGGCGGTGCGGCTCGAGGTCGAAGCAGACGGGCAAGTCGCGACGGTCACGCTCAACCGGCCGCAAGCGCTGAACGCGATCAGCCGCCAGTTGGCCGCCGACCTGCTCGAGGTGTGTGAAACGCTGGTCGATCGGCGCGACGTGCGCGTGGTGATTGTCACCGGCGCCGGAGACCGCGCGTTCTGCGCTGGCGCCGATCTCAAGGAGCGGCGAATCCTCTCCGGACACGAACGGGCGGCACACACCGCCGCGATCGAGGCCGCCGCGGAAGCCCTGGCCGCGCTACCGATGCCAACCATTGCCGCCGTTCGCGGGTACGCGCTGGCGGGTGGCGGCGAGCTGGCCATCGCCTGCGACCTGCGGGTGGCGAGCGACGACGCGACATTTGGCTTTCCAGAAGTCAAGATCGGCATTTTCCCTGGGGCGGGCGGAGCGCTACGGCTGCCGCGCATTGTCGGGGGTGGCGCTGCCCGCGATCTGCTCTTCACCGGGCGTCAGATCGACGCGGCCGAAGCCTACCGGATCGGCCTGATCGACCGGTTGGTGGCACGGGAGCAGATGATGGCGACCGCGCAGGAGATCGCCGGCCTGATCGCGGCAAACGCGCCGCTGGCGGTGCGAGCGGTGAAACGGGGACTGGCGGATAGTCACGGCCAGCCCTTCGATCGGGCGCGGGCGATCGTCAACGATCTCCGGGCATCGCTCGACGAGACCGCTGACTATGCGGAAGGTCTGGCGGCGTTCGCGGAACGGCGTCCGCCTCAATTCATCGGACGGTAGCGGCCGCGGCGACGAGAGCGCGCACGCGGGCGGGATCGACCGGATTGATGACGAGACCGTCCTGCTTGGCGGCCGTGCCGATGATCGCGCCGTCGGCAATCGTCAGCAACCCCGGCAGCGTTGCCGGACTGGCGCCGCTGCCAACATAGAGCGGCACATCGGGAACCCCCGCGCGGACGGCACGAAGATCGTCAGGGTTTGCGGGCTGCCCCGTGCCGGGCCCGGTAACGATGAGCGCCCGGGCCAGGCCGCGCTTGACGGCATCCTCAGCCAGTTCACCAAGCGGCCGTGGCGCGAGCGGCGCGGCGTGCTTGACATCGACATCCGCCCACACCGCAATCGGCGCACCAAGGCGGCGAATCAGCGCTTGCACGGCATCCGCGCGGCCCTCGATCAGGCCCTGGTCGGTGATCGCGGCGCCGACGTAGACATTGGCGCGCACGAAGGCCGCGCCCGTGGCCGCGGCAATGCCTACCGCGCCGAGCACATCGTTACGCAGGACGTTGACCCCGGCGGGAAGACCGGATTCGGCGATGATTGCGGCGACAGCCAGGGTCATTGCCGCAATCGTCTCGGGACCGACATGTTCCTTGGCGAACGGAACGTCATGGAAGTTTTCGATGACCAGCGCGTTCGCGCCGCCTTCAGCCCAGGTCGCGGCGTCACGCCGGGCTCGATCAATGAGTCGCGGCAGTTCTGACGCGGCGGGACCGAGAGGCGATCCCGGGAGCGCGGGTAGGTGAATGACGCCGACGATGCGGTAGATCTGCTGCCGATGGGTCATCGCGGTCTCCATCAACGTCCAATCCGAGCCGAAGCCAGACCGGCTACAGCCGCGCCAATGCCAAAGAGCACGAGACAGACGGCGAAAAGGGTGAACCCGCTACCGGAGCGGACGGCCTGCGGATCTTTGCGCACATAGCGGGAATAGAGCAGCGAAACCGCCAATGCGAGTGACCCACCCGCGATGCCGAACCAGAGGATAGCTTGTGGACCCACGAGTCGAATGATCCCTGACACACCAATCGCCGGCCAATCCGGCGATTTCTCGCGAGATGATAGCGCGATCGCCACGGCCATCGGTTAGACTGGTAGCGACAGGATGACTGTCGCTATCGAACATGATCGTCGCCCCGGTGCGGCGCGGCGGAGATTGGTGAAGGATCGTGCGAGAGCGAGGCCGTGAATCGTTGCCGGTTGGGAGTGCCGCCATCGGCACGCTGTCCGCTGAGCCGTACCGGTACACCATCGCCGATCTCGAACGAGAAACGGGAATCTCGCCGCGGACCATTCGCTACTACATCACCGAGGGACTTTTGCCCGCGGCACGCGGTCGGGGGGTGGGGGCGACCTACGGACCGGGGCATCTCCTGCGGCTGAAGATGATCGCGCGGTTGAAGGACGATCACTTGCCGCTGGATGAGATCAGGGAGCGATTGAGCGGACTCCGCGAGTCGGATCTGGCGGCGATGCTCCAGGTCGAGACGGCGCCACCAGAGGACCGTTGGCGGCGAGTCATGCTCCACCCCGATCTGGAATTGCATGTGCGCGAGCCGGGTGGCCGGGCACGGGACTATCAACTGGAACGGGCGGTCGACACCATCGTCAAACAGGCGAAGATCGTGCTCGACAACCTCGACCGAGCGGGGCCGAGCGCGTGACCCCCGACCGCGCGATCAGCGACCGGCTGTGGATCCCGGACAACCCCGATGGCAGCGGCTGGGCGGATGTCGATTGGGTCAGTGCGGCCAAGGGTTCCCGCTATCACTATCGCCATGTCGGGCCGATGGCCGAGGAACGAACGACGCTGCCCACGTTCTATCGGGTGGTGACCAGGCTGGAATCGGCGGAATTGCATCCCCACGAGAACAGTTACTACGTGGCGCGGGAGCAGTTGGCCGATTTCCTGGCCGAGGTGAGCCTGGCGGGTGGGGCGGAGGTGATCTGGCATGTGGAACCGTGTCCGAACCCGCCATCGGAGAGCCGGGTAGGTAGGGATCCGGCGATCGAAGGCGGATGAATAATGCCGCGTCCTCGCGGCGCCCCCTTCATACCGACCCCTCTCCCGTCGAGGCGGCTGACAAGGGCAGGTATGGTGGTCTCGCGGCGCTGGCCCTCACCCCAACCCCTCTCCCTGTGCGCAGGGAGAGAGGCTCTTGTGCCGCGTCATGACCTTCCCAACGCGAAGCGAACGCCTGATTTCAACCTTTCTTACCCCTGTGAACGCGCTCCGGGAGAGGATCTCATCGGGGCGCGAGCGAGAGGCGCGCAAGACCGGTGTCGTTCCGAGGAACGAGGAACCTCGTCGGTGGTTGGGAACCGCGTAAACGCCGCGGTCCCTCCTGCGTCGGGACGCCATGAGAGCCGCTCGTTGCTGTTTGGCCTGGCGTTCTTGGGGAAGGCAAACGGGGCGGTCCAATCGGACCGCCCCGTGTCGTTTGACGAAGTACGTAAATCGCGGCCGCTATGAGCGGAGGAGCGACATCACGTCCGGGCCGCCGACCGCGAGATCGGAGGCAACATTGCCATCGGCGTCAATGAGGATCGCCGAGGGAGTGCCGGATGCGCCGAACTTCTCGCCGGTGCTGAAGCCCTGATCGAGCAGGATCGTCGAGGACAATCCGTGGGCGCGGTTGGCGTCAGCGGCGCCGGTGGAGATCAGGACCAACTGCGGCGCGGTGTCACCGCGCGATGTCTCCCACTCCTTGAGGTCGCTGACGAGACGCTGGCAGAAGCCGCAGCCGGGATTCCAGAAGAGGAGCGCGGTCCGGCCGTTGCGAATGTCGTCAAGCGCGACGCGCTTGCCATCGAGGTCGGGCAGTTCCACCTGCGGGGCCTTGCCACCACGGCCGACACCGCGTGGCGCCGCCGGCGCTTCGGCTTCCGGTTCCGCCGCGGAGGGATCGAGCAGATGCGGCGCTTCATTGCGAAGCAGCGAAAGGACCGTGGGCCCACCCACCGCGAGTCCGGAGGCGATCTTGCCATCGGCGCTGACGAGAACCGCCGATGGCGTGCCGCTGGCGCCAAAGGCGCGGCCGGTGTTGAAGCCACCGTCGAGAACCACTGGTGACCCGAGTCCGAGTTCCTTGTTGCGATCGACTTCGCCGGTGGAGACGACGAGGAGTTTCGGCGCATCCGCGGGATGATTCGATTCCCACGCCTTCAGGTCGTCCACCATGCGCTGGCAAAAGCCGCACCCCGGATTCCAGAAGAGGACCGCCGTGGGGTGGCCGGCGAAGTCGGCGAGTTTGACCGGCTTGCCCTCCAGATCGTTCAACTCGACCACCGGCGCGTCGCGGCCGATGCTGGCGAGGCCGCGCGCCGCCTGCGGCTGCGGCGCGGGAGCGGCTGGGCGAGCGGGCGCGGGAACCGCGGCTGGGCGCGGCGCGGCGGCGGCTCGTGGCGCGGGAACGGGAACCTTGCCGGCCAGGGCCTGCTTGAGCAGGGTACGGATCTCATCGGCGCCGCCGGCCGCGCCGCTACCGATCGTGCCGTCGGGGCGGACGAGGACGGCCGTCGGGGTGCCGTAGGTCAGGTATTCATCAGCGACCTCAGAGTCCTTCTGCATCAGGACGGTGCCGAGATTGTGCTGCTTTTTCTTGCTGCGGTTGTCTTCCAGGGAACCGCGAGAAATCACGGCAATGGTCAATTTGTCGGCGTGTTCCTGCTGCCACTTGCCGACTTCAGGCATGAGCCCGTTGCAGGGGCCGCAGCCGGGATCGGAGAAGATCAGCATGACCGGCTTTTCGGCGGCGCGCAGCGCGTCGAGCGTCATCGTCTCGCCATAGAGACCGGAGAGGCTGAAGGCTGGTGCGGGAGAGCCAAAAGGCAGACCCTCTTCCTCTTCTTCCTCATCCTCCTCGTCTTCATCATCATCGCTGGGAAGAGCGATATCCGCATCCTCGAGCGCCGATTCGATGGCGTCGATTCGGACGAGGAGCCGGCCATTCTGTCCCAGGAGATGGACCAGGAGCCAGGCGATTCCGGCAAGCGCGAGAAGGATCACAACGCCGATGATCAAGACGAGCCATTGGAACACGTCAAGCCCTCCAAACCCCTCAGCGACCGAAAGTCCGATTGTGTCGTTGGCAAATCCGTTGTACGCGACGAAGAGCGCGATAACGGCCAGAACGGCATTGCGGATGAGCGTCGACGGCCCGATCTCGGAATGGGTCAGTTCACCGAAACAATGGCACTCGAACTTGCGGCCACGGGCCAGGTTGTAACTGATGCCGATGGTGAAGACCGCCAGCAGGAGAAATGCCGCCAGCGCTCCCCACTTCGCGGTGGCCGTCGGGATAAGGAGCACCGCGACCAGCAGCTCGACGATCGGGAGGAGAATTCCCGCCGAGCTGGTCATCGACTCCGGCACACCGAACGACCTCATGGCTTTCTGACCGCCGCTGAGATCGAGTAATTTCGCGACCCCCGACACCACGAAGACCGCGGCGAGGATCAGGCGCGCCGCGAGCAACAGTGCTTCCATAAACACGAACCCCTGCACGACGAAACGCAAAACCCCGTCAGGCAATTGGTCCGACGAATCGCCATGGCGGGGGTGCAGGCTCAGCCGCGGGAGTGTACCACCGAGCTGATAGTTCCCCCGGCGCTTTCCAGCGAACCGGCAACCTGACTGGCGCAATACTAGCGAAAGGGAAGCATTAGGTCTAGGGGGTAACCAAAGGTCGGTCAAAGCCTCGCGGATTACACTTCCGCCAAGGTGACCATGCGGTCGCGACGGTGCGACGTTCGGGATGCGTTCAGGAAGGATCGAGGAGTGGTCGTAGTTCAGAATCGAGTCGCAGGGGCCAATGGACATACCGCGGTGCTCGCCCCACGGTCGATGACGGGTGGACAGGCGTTGATCTCGTCGCTCATCGCGAACGGGGTCGATACGCTGTTCGCGTTGCCGGGTGTTCAACTCGATGGGGCATTCGATGCGCTGTACGACGTGACAGATCGTGTGCGGGTGATTCATCCGCGGCACGAACAGGCGGCGGCGTACATGGCCGACGGCTACGCGCGGACCACAGGCGAGGTCGGCGTCTGCATGGTCGTGCCGGGGCCAGGTTTGCTGAATGCGACCGCCGCGCTTGCCACCGCATACGCCTGCAATTCGCCGGTGCTGTGCATCACCGGCCAGATTCAATCCGATCTGATCGAGTTTGGCCGCGGGCTGCTGCACGAAATTCCAAATCAGCTGGGGATGATCCGCTCGGTGACGAAGCACGCCGAGCGCGCGGAAACGCCGGACGAGATTCCGGCGGTCGTGGAGCGGGCTTTTGGCGAGGTCCGGCGCGGACGCACGCGCCCGGTCGAGATCGAGATTCCGCCGGATACGCTGTTTGCCGAGGGCGATGTCTCCCTGAAAACGGCTGCCCCACTGCCAAGACGACATGCCGGCGATCCGGAAGCGCTCGATCGCGCGGCCAAACTGCTGGCTGCGGCCAAGCGTCCCCTGATCTGGTCCGGCGGTGGCGTGATCGCCAGCGGCGCGTGGGACGAATTGCGGCGGCTGGCCCACCTGCTGCCGGCGCCGGTAGTAATGACCTCCAATGGCAAGGGGGCGCTGTCCGATCGCGATCACCTGGCGCAGTCGATCCTGGGCGGCAGGGAACTGCTGGCGCAGGCTGATGTCGTCCTCGCGGTCGGCACGCGCTTCGTCGATCCGGCGACGGCAAAATGGGGACTTGGCCCGGACCGGACCGTCATTCAACTCGACATCGATCCCGAGGAACTCAACCGCAACTACCGGGCAACCGTGGCCATCGAGGCGGATGCCAAGGCCGGACTGGCCGCGCTGGCCGATCTATTGGAGCGGACTACAGGAGGCGCCGAGTGGCGTGAAGCGGACCTGAGCGAACTGAAGAAGGGCATTGCCGAGCGGACGGCGGCGATCGGTCCCCAGGCAGACTATGGCCTCGCGGTGCGCCAGGCCCTGCCGGATGACGGCATCCTGATCTCCGAGATGACCCAGGTCGGGTACTGGTCGAATCTGGCGCTGCCGGTCTACGAGCCGCGAACGTACATCACGCCCGGCTATCAGGGCACGCTTGGCTACGGTTTTCCGACGGCGCTCGGGGCCAAAGTCGCTCACCCGGACAAGGTGGTCGTGTCGATCAACGGCGATGGCGGCTTCGGCTTCTGCCTGAACGAATTGGCGACGATGGCGCAGCACAACATTTCGGCGGTTGTTGTCGTGTTCGACGACAATGCATACGGGAACGTGCGGCGCATCCAGCAGGAGCAGTTCAATGGGCGCACGATCGCGTCCGATCTGAACAATCCGGACTACCTCAAACTGGCCGATGCGTTCGGTGTTGCTGGGCGCGGGGTGGAGACCCCGGCAGCACTCACGCGGGCCATCGAAGAGTCGGTGCGGGCGAACGAGCCAACATTGATTTCGGTGCCGATCGGTAAGGTGCCGAATCCATGGTCAATCCTGGGTCTTCGCTAGCGTCTGGGGACTGCGGCGAGGCACCAGGGTCGCGAAGCAGCGATAAGCCAGCACGAGGGTGAAATGAGCGCAATGCACCGTGCCCGTTGACGTGACAGAACCGGGCACGGTGCTGTTCTGCGTTGCCTGTGGTGCGCGGACGGAAGCGCGGGAGATCGAAGGACGACCGCGGCCGGTCTGCGAAGCGTGCGGCCGGGTGACGTATGTCGACCCGAAACTTGCGGTGGCTGTGCTGGTTGTAAGGGATGATCTGGTCCTCCTCGGCAAGCGAGGCGCCAGCACGCGCGAGCCAGGCAAGTGGAGTTTTCCCGCTGGATTCGTGGAGCGAGGGGAGCGCGTCGAGGTTGCCGCGGTCCGGGAGGGCCGAGAAGAAACCGGTCTCGATCTGACGCTCGGCCCGCTTGTCGGGCTCTTCTCCTGTGAAGGCGATCCCGTGGTGCTGGCGGTCTACGCGGCAACTGGCGACGGAGAACCGGCGGCCGGGGATGATCTCACCGATGTCGGCTGGTTTTCCCTCGGAGAACTGCCGGAACTCGCCTTTCCGCGAGACCGGCAGATTCTGGAGGCGTGGCTGGCGCGGCGGGACGCGGAGTCGCGGGAGTAGTCGCGGGACGCTCGCTGCGCAGTCCCTGATTACAACGAGAACCATTACTCTCAACCACATTTGCTGAAATGGAAAGGTATCGCGGTCTCGCCGCGTAAACCCTCATCCCAACCCCTCTCCCTCTGCGCAGGGAGAGGGGCTTTCATTCTGCGTTGCCATGCGAAATGACGGGGAAAATCAGATATGGAGGGCGTGGCCGAGGAGATCGAGCGCCGCTTCGTGGATGACCTCGGAGACGGTGGGGTGGGGGAAGACGCTGATCGCGATTTCTTCCGGGGTGACCTCCAGCAGCCGGCCCATGCCGAGGCCGCCGATCAACTCGGTGGCGTGGGGACCGACAATGGTCATGCCGAGCATGTCGTTCGTTTCGGCGTCGGCCACGATCTTGGCGAAACCGTCGGTTTCACCCTCGATCACCGCCTTGCCGTTCGGCCGCATCGGGAACTTGCCGGTCTTGACGGTGCGCCCGTCCGCGACCGCCTGCGCCTCGGTGATGCCGACGCTGGCGATCTCGGGACGGCAGAACGTGACCATCGGGGAATTGCGCACGTCGAGCGGATAGGGGTTGTGACCGGCAATATGCTCGACGGCGATGACCCCCATGTGCATCGCGGTGTGGGCGAGCATCTGCTGGCCGTTGATATCACCGATGGCGTAGATATTCGGCACATTGGTCCGCATCATGGCATCGACCGGAATCAATCCGTCTTCGGTCGTGACGCCGACCGACTCCAGCCCGATGTTCTCGACATTTCCCTGGCGACCGATGGCGACCAACAGCACGTCGGCCTCGATCGTCTCTTCCTTGCCACGGGGGTCGCTGACGCGCATGCGGACACCCGAATCGGTGACCTCGATGTCGTTGGCGGTGGGGCGGGAGGAGGGGTAGACGGCGATGCCCTGGCGGCCGAAGGCCCGGGTCAGGACCGTCGCCGCCTCGGCGTCTTCGGCAGGCACCACGCGGCCGACAAGGCTCACCTTCGCGCCATAGCGTCCGTAGATCGATGCCCATTCGACACCGACCGCGCCGCCGCCGCGGATGATGAAACTCGGTGGCAAGGTTTCCAGTTCGACGGCGTGATCGGAGTTGATGATCCGTTTACCGTCGAAGGGGACGCCCGAGATGGCGCGAGGCCGCGTGCCGGTATCGATGATGATGTTGCGAGCGGCCAGGGTGTAGTCCGCGCCGCCGTCATTGGGGCGGACATTGACCTTCCCGGGCCCGGCGATGCTGCCGAATCCGGCAAACACCGGAATCTGGTACTTCTTGTCGAACAGGTACTGGAGGCCCTTGTACTGGCCGTTGACGACTTTACGTGACCGGGTCAGGGCCGCCGGGTAGTTGAAGGCGATGTCTCCGGCGATATCGACGCCAAACTCCGCGGCGTGGCGCACTTCCTCGACAACGTCGGCGGATTTGAGAAAGGCCTTGGTGGGGATGCAACCGCGGTGGAGGCAGGTGCCCCCGATCTTGTCCAATTCGACGACCGCGACATCCAGTCCCAGTTGCTTCGCGCGAATCGCGGCGACGTAGCCCCCGGTGCCCCCGCCGATCAGGACGACGTCAAAGGCCTGGCCGTCCCGCGGGGCCCGCTGCTCCTCTGCCATGAATAGGGTTCCCTCTTGTTGCTATTTGCCGTGTTTTGCTGGGCATTGAAACGACTCCGCTCAGGCGCGGAGCCACCGATCAGTATACGACGCCCTCGTCACACATCCGAACCCGCGGGGTGCCGCCTGGATGACCGGAGGCATCGCGAAACCAGAGATCACCGGGTACCGAGGGGTCCGTCGGATCTTCGTCATCGAGATCGTCGATGACGTCTTCCTCCGGGAGGAGATTGCGATCACAAGGTCTGAACATGTCATCGTCATACTACGAATGGAAGGTTCGCGACGAACAGGTTGCCGGTGGCGCACAGCGAAGGGGAACGCGATGGCGGGGATCAAGGTAACCCGGATCGATCGCTCGCACGGGAGCGTATCCGCGGATCCCATCTTTGCCGGCCGGGTCGAGATCCAGGAATTGGTCAACGATGCCGCGGCGGAACTGCTGCGGGTGACGGCGGTCACGTTCGTTGACGGGGCCGAGAATCGCCCCCACGCTCACTCGACCGATCAGGTGCTGGTGGCGACGAGCGGTCAGGGGTTTGTCGCCACGTCAGAGGAGCGGCAAGCGCTGGCCCCGGGCGATGTCGCGCTGATTCCGGCGCGAACGCGTCACTGGCATGGCGCGGCGTCCGGCGCGACCTTCACGCATCTCTCGATCTTGACTCCGGGGCACATGTGGCTGGAGCCGAATGAGACGGATGAAGACGGGTGATTCTGCCGCGTCATCACGTCCGTACGCAGTCGTCGGCGATCCCTGAGGGCGATGCGGGATGCGGAAAATTCCGCGTCATCATGACCATTTTTCCCACTAATCGGTGCCATGCTGGCTGTTGCGATCGTGGCATTGGAGTGCCACAATCAGACCATCCCCCGCAAGAGAGCACGGTTGATCGGCCACGGCGGTATCGCTTCGTGTGGGGCGAAGCGATGGCGCGTGGTGCAGGGAGCCCATGTCCGGCACAGCCACCGGGACGCGGGAACTGGTCGATGGCGAATGGCGCAATGGGGAGGAGTTCGCGCGAGACAAACAGCACGATGGCCACGATCTGATTGCACAGGCAAGTCTGCCGCCGTTGCGATGGTTGATGCAGCCAAATGAGTGCCGGTTCGCACACGAGGCGGAAGTCGAGTTTGCCAAACTGCTTTCGTTCTACGGGATCCGGTGGGCGTATGAACCGACAACGTTTGCCGTGCGCTGGGGTGACGACGGGAATCCGGTCGAGTTCGTGACGCCCGACTTCTACCTGCCGGACCACGACGCGTATGTCGAACTGACCACGATGCGGCAACGCCTGGTGACCCGAAAGAACCGCAAGTTCCGGCACCTGCGCGAGCACTATCCGAATGTGCGGGTCCGGATGCTCTACCTGCGCGATTTCGAGCGCTTACGCGAGACCTATCGGCTGCCGGACGGGGACCGCGAATCGCGCGTTGCCCGCACGGTAGTGGCAGAGGCGGAGGTCTACCAGCGCATCGGCGAGATGGCGAGGGAGCTCATCGAGATCTGGCAGTCGCTGTCGCGGGAAGAGCGCGAACAGCGGCCCCTGCTGATGGGGCTGGGCCCAGGATCGCGGCGCTTTCTGGCCGCGCTCAGTGAACGGGTGCGGGAGACCGGAACACCGATCGACAGTTGCCAGGTGGCAGTCAATCGCTTCACGCTGAGTGACGATGGCGCCAAGGCGCGGTTGATCCGGCAGCCGCACGTGAATGTGGCGGGGCGACTGGTGGTCATCGTGCAGGAAGTTCTGAGCACCGGGCTGAGCGCGGCGTTCCTTGCAGCCTGGCTGCGGCGAAACGGCGCCGCCAATGCGTCGGTCTGCGCCTTGCTCGATCGGGAGGCGGCGCGCATCCTGGACGTGCCGGTGATCAGCCGGGGCATCATGGCGCCAGACGTGGCCCTCGCCGGATTTGGCCTTTCGCGGTGGCATGTACACCGGCATCTGCCGTACATTGCCGAAGTCGAGGAAAACTGACCCGATTCAAGAAAAGGTGGCTCTGGTGGGGCCGTCCCGTATTGGGCGCGCAATGACCTTGTCAGGCGGGAAGGCGCGGCGGGAGGAGCCGTTCTTCTGGTGGGGACCAGGCTGGAACCCGCCACCCCGGCGCACCCTGCGCGAGTTGCTGGTCGCGGAAACGCTCGATCTCCGGACGGCGTCGTACCTCTGGTGCGCGCTGTACCGGAGATGCTCATTGGCGGTGGTCGCGGGAGCCAGCGGCGCGGGCAAATCGACCTTGCTTGCCGCGCTGCTCGATTTCCTTCCGGCAGCGACGACGCCCATTCATGTCCAGGGGTGTTACGAGACCTTCGCGTTTCGCGCCGATCCGCACGTCGACCCGAACCACACCGCGCTGCTGGCGAATGAAGTGAGTCCGCACCTGCCGGTCTATCTCTGGGGTCCGGGGGTCGCGACCTTTCTCGCATGCCGCCGGGATGGGTATCAACTCCTGACGACCGCCCACGCGGCCAATGCCCAGGAGTTCGTCGTCATGCTGGCGGGGAGTCCGCTGCGGCTCGCGCCGGGACAGATTGCGGCGATCGAGTTCGTCACGGCCCTCGCGGCACCCGCTGCGAAGGGGGAGGCGCCGCGGGTGGTCGGGCTGTGGCGGATGGCCGCGACGCAAGCGGGGATCGCGCTCGACCCTCCCCCCGAGCGAAGCAACATATCCCAAGAGGGCGAGAACGGCGCGTGGTTCCCCGCGGAGGAACTTCGCGCGCGAGAGTACGCGCTGGGCCAATTGCGCGCTGGACGCATCGAGGTGTTGCCGCCACTGCCGATTCTGCCCGATGGAACCTAGCCAAACGGGGAGGGAATCGCCCGGCCGCCTTGAGCCGGGATTGCGCGGGCAAGTAGCATCGTGGTCACGCGCCGGATGGCGCATCGAGCCACGATCCCTCCCGCGAACTCCACTGGCCAAGCCAGAGCCGCGCGACGGACCAACCACCAGAGAGGATGACGACCAGTGAGCGACGTCGCCCCAGGCCGGGCTGATGGAGCCGCGCTACCCGCGACCCTGGGAGAGCTCCGCAGTTCCGGTTACGCACCGCGCACCATTCGCGAGGAGTTGCGCGAGAACCTGATCGCCAGGATGCGGCGAGGGGACCAACTCTTTCCCGGCATCATCGGGTACGAGCAAACAGTGATCCCGCAGATCGAAAACGCGATTCTCTCCGGCCAGGACATGATCCTGCTGGGAGAGCGCGGACAGGCCAAGACGCGCCTGGCGCGGAGCCTGGTCAATCTGCTCGACGAATCGATTCCTGTTGTCGCGGGATCGGAAATCAACGACGATCCCTTCCGGCCGGTCTCGAAGTTCGCCCGCGATCTGATCGAGGAGCGGGGCGATGCCACTCCGATCGCCTGGGTCGGCCGGGAGCGGCGCTACGGGGAAAAGCTGGCGACGCCGGATACGACCATCGCCGATCTCATCGGCGAAGTCGATCCGATCAAGGTCGCCGAGGGCCGCTATCTCTCGGATGAATTGACCATCTCGTATGGACTGATCCCGCGCACCAACCGCGGCATCTTTGTCCTCAACGAACTACCTGACCTCGCCGAGCGGATTCAGGTCGGTCTGCTCAATGTGATGGAAGAGCGCGACGTCCAGATTCGCGGGTACAAGATCCAACTTCCCCTCGATGTGGTGGTGGTCGCGTCCGCCAACCCGGAGGACTACACCAACCGCGGCCGGATCATCACCCCGTTGAAGGACCGCTACGGATCGCAGATTCGCACGCACTATCCGGAGACGGCGGAGCTCGAGATCGAGATCATGGATCAGGAACGGGCGGTCTACCCGACGCCGGGCATCGAGGTGACGGTACCGGAGTTCATGAAGGAGATCGTCGCCGAATTGACCCATCTGGCGCGACGCTCGCACGACGTGTCGCAGCGCTCGGGGGTGTCGGTGCGGATGAGCGTGGCCAACTACGAGAACATCGTCTCCAACGCCACCCGCCGCGCGATTCGGCTTGGCGAGCGGCAGGCGGCGCCCCGCATCTCCGATCTGGCCGCGGTCGTCGCCTCCACTACCGGCAAAATCGAGATCGAGGGTCTGGGCGAGATTCGCGAAGACCAGATCGTCGACAAACTCATCCAGGGCGCGGTGGTGGCGGTTTTCAACCGCTACTTCTCGGTCCGCGATTTCGACCGCCTGGTGCTGGCGTTCGATAACGGTCTGACCGTCGAAGCGTCGGAGTTGATGCCGTCGCTCGACTACGTCCACCAGCTGAGTCATCTCGACGGCGTCAAGGAAGCCGTGTCTCGCCTCAACGTCGGCGGCAATCCGGCGGCGGTTGCCGCCGCGATCGAGCTGGTGCTGGAAGGACTCCATTTGAATCGGCGGCTGAACAAGGACGAACGCACCTATTCAGGACCGGCCCGCTACCACCGGTAGTAGCCGGTCCGGAGAGGCGGTGATGAACCAGCGACCGGGATCTGTGCCAGAGCCGGAGCGGGATGATGCCGCGGCGCGGCCAGGGGCCGCGTTCCGCAACCACCTGATGATCTACCTGGTCACGGGTGTGTTCCTGGTGACGCTGAACCTGCTGACCAGCCCGCGTTCCCTCTGGTTCTACTGGCCGCTCTTCTTCTGGGGCTGGGCACTCGTGTTTCAGGCCGTCAAGACCTTTGGCGCCGATGCTCCGGCGCAGGTCCTGGCAACGCTGCGGTCGCTGGTCCCGGGCGCGGGGTCAACGGCCTCGGGTCAAACAGGACGTAACGTTCGTGAAACGGCAGGACCGGCCGCGCTCGAATCGGTCGAGGAGCGGGTGAAACGTCTGTGGCGCACCGCGCGGCAGATTCCGGAGGGGCCGGTGCGGGATCAGGCGTTTCGCATCTGCGCCGCGGCGGACCGGGTGGCGGAAGTGATGAGCACCGACCGCACCGATCCGGGAACGGTGGCCTGGTTCGACGCCCAGTTGCTCGCGCCGACGGAAGATTTGTTGTCGCGCTACTCCCGGTTGCGCGGCCGCGACATCGCGGGCGCCGAGGATACGCTGCGACGGGTCGAAGCGGAGAATCTGCCCCAGATCGAAGCGCGTCTGGATGCGCTCTACGATCAGTTGCATCGGGGCGAGATCGTCGATCTGGCCGTGGCCAGCGAAATGCTCGATATCGAACTGCCGGCGATGCCGCCATCGGCGCGCAGCACGGGAGCGTACGACCGCCGGTAGCGCGTCGGGGAATTCGTCTTGGGGCGGACCTGTTGACGCGGACCAACGTGGAGGAATTCATGCCTATCTATCGTTTCGGCACCCGCTACTCCCGGTGGGATGGCACCCAGCAGATCGGGCCGCTCTCGGCCGAGGACCTGATGCAGGCGATGTCCGACGACCTAATGCAGGACGGCGACGTCAACCGCGCGATGCAGCGGCTCTTCCGCTGGGGGTTTCAGAAACCGGACGGACAGGATGTGCCGGGTCTGCAAGGACTGCTGCAACGGCTGCGCGACCGCCGTCAGGAGCAATTGGACCGCTTCAACCTGCAGTCGATGCTGAGCGATATTCAGGAGCGACTGGAGCAGATCGTCGAAACCGAGCGCGAGGGGATCGCGCGGCGGCTGGACGAGGCGCGACAGCAGCAACGCGGATCGCAAGGCACACCGGATTCGGGCGAAAGCGGCGTGAACCGCGCCGAGGCGAGCCGCGACGGGGAAGCGGCGCAGGGACAAGATCAGCCAGGGGCCGATCAGTCCGGCGGCGAGAGGGGCGAAGGGGCGTCCAGTGAGGGCGGGGAGCCCGATTTGTTGCGCCTGCTGGAGGCGATGGCCGAGCGGCGGCTGAAGCAACTCGACGCGCTGCCCGACGATCCGCCGGGGGCGATCCGCGGGCTGACCGATTACGACTTCATGTGGCCCGAGGCGCGGCAGCAGTTTCAGGACCTGCTCGACATGCTGCAGCAGCAGATGATGCAGCAGACCTTCCAGGGGATGCAGCAGGCGCTGTCGCAGATGACGCCGGACGATCTGGCCGAGATGCGGCAGATGATGCAAGAACTGAACGAGATGCTCGAAGCGAAGCAGCGCGGCGAGGAGACCGGGTTCCAGGAGTTCATGCACCGCTGGGGGCAGTTTTTCGGCCCTGGCCTCAATTCGCTCGATGACCTGATCGAGCGGATGCAGCAGCAGATGGGCGCTATGCGGCAGTTGATGCAGAGCATGAGCGCCGAACAACAGGCGGAACTGCAGGGGATGATGCAGGCGGCGATGCAGGATCCGGGCTTGCGCGAGCAGATGGGTCGCCTCAGCGAAAACCTCGGCGCACTCATTCCACCCGACCAATGGCGCCGCGGCTTCCAGTTTTCCGGTGACGAATCACTGACGCTCGCGGAGGCGATGCGGCTGATGGACCGCCTCAACGAGTACGACGAGCTCGAGGCGGAGTTCCGCGATGTGCGGGACTGGAACGACCTGGCGCGGATGGACGACGACAAGATCCGCGATTTGCTCGGTGAAGAAGAGGGCGAGCAACTGGAGCAGTTGCGGCAGATCGCCCGCATGCTGGAGGACGCCGGGTACATCCGGCAGACGCGCCGGGGATATGAACTGACGCCGCAAGGGGTGCGCAAGATCGGCGAGAAGGCGCTGACCGACATCTTCGCCGATCTCAAGCGGGACCGCAGCGGACAGCACGATCTCCGGCGGGAGGGGGGCGCGGGAGACCGCACCGACGACAGCAAGCCGTACGAGTTCGGCGACCCGTTCCTGCTCGATATTCCGAAGACGATCATGAACGCGGTGCAACGGGGAGAGCGACCCGAGGACACGGGCGCGGTGCGGCTATCGCCGCGCGATTTCGAGGTCTACCGCACCGAGTTTTCGACCCGCTCCGCCACCGTGCTGATGGTCGACATGAGCCGTTCGATGCTCTACAACGGCTGCTTCAACGCCGCGAAACGGGTGGCCCTGGCGCTCGATTCGCTGATCCGCGGCAAGTACCCGCGGGACCATCTCAGCATCATCGGGTTCTCCTATCTGGCGCAGGAGATCAAGCCGAGCGAACTCCCCTCGATCGATTGGAACGAATACAACTACGGCACGAACATGCAGCACGGGTTCCAACTGGCGCGGCAGATTCTTGGCCGGGAGAAGGGGGCGAACCGGCAGATCATCGTCATTACCGACGGCGAACCGACGGCCCATTTCGACGATGGGCACGTCCGCTTCAGCTATCCGCCGACCCCGAAGACGCTCCAGGAGACCCTGCGCGAGGTGATCCGCTGCACGCGGGACGGGATCACGATCAACACCTTCATGCTGGAGCGCTCGCCGTACATGGTGCAGTTCATCAACGACCTGATGCGGATCAATACCGGGCGGGTGTTCGTGGCCACGCCGGACCGGTTGGGGGAGTACATCCTGGTCGATTACGTGGCGAACAAGCGGAAGTTCGTGGCCTGATACGGAATCCGGATGATGACCGACGCTTCCTCACGGCGCGCACCCTCACCCCAACCCCTCTCCCTGTGCGCAGGGAGAGGGGCGTGACGTCGCGATCAGAGATCAAGTGTTCATCCGGATTTCGTATGAGCCGTTGCCATCGGCACCACGGGTTTCCGGGCGGGAGGTGGTGCGGGCGCGGGAGCGCGCTGGCTGGTACCTGGACCGGGAGCGTGGAGACTATTCTGTCGGCCGAGGAGTCGATCGCGTCGATCCGAGGGAAGAGGCCATGACGCGCTATCAATACACCGTGGTGCTGGAACCGGATCGGGAGGAACCCGATCGCTACAATGTGCTGGGTCCCGCGCTTCCCGGGTGTCTCACCTAGGGCGACTCCGTTGACGACGCGCTGGCGAACGCGCGCGAGGCCATCGCCGGGTTCGTCGAGAGTCTGCTGGCGGATGGCGAGGACGTTCCGGACGAAACGCACCCGACGATCGCCACGACGGTCGTGGTCACGATGCATGAGGCCGCCTGACCGCATCCGCTTGTGACGAGGCGCGCGGCGACGTGGATGCCCGCAGGAGCGGAGGCAGCGCCACTGGCGCGATGCGAATCCCGTGACCGACACGCCATGAAATGGTCCGCGGCAGCCCTAGCGCCGACAGTGGACCGAAGCCCGCTCGCCGCCCCGGTGGTGTTTGCCGCCGCCACATGAGACCGAGACCGAGACCTGACCCTTGCTCACGGTCGCGGTGGCGTGGGCAGAGGCGCGGTGCGCTTGTGCCGTCAGGGTGACGTGCAGCGCTTCACTCGCCGGGAGAACGGCCAGCGCACTGGCGAAACCGACGGCGATCACGAGACGCTTCACCAGGTCACCTCCCTCGACAAGATCGGCATCCGAAGTGGCAAAATGATGCTACTGTCGCACTGTCACTCGCCGTACATCGCATAGTACGACATAAAGCCCCGTCTCTTCACTCTGGGATCGATCGCGGAGTGCGGTCAATCAGCCGCCCAGCGGTCGCTCTCCGGTAACGTCGTAGACCATGATCGTCGCCGAGATGGGAACGATATCGGCGCCGGGTGACGCGGATGGCGCTACCGGCGCGGCGAGATGGGCATCGAGGTCTTCCTGGGATTCCCAGCGCTCGTAGAGCACAACGCGCCCGGGAACGAGCGGATCGGCGCTGAAGGTGTATTCCAGACAGCCGCGCTCGGCGCGGGAGGAGTGCATCCGCTCGATCTTGCTATCGATGAAGGCGTCCCGCTGCCCGTGCTCGACTGTGAAGACTCCGGCGACGATGACCAATCCTGCCCCCTTTCGCAGCGTACCGAGACTCAACCCGAGTCTGCAACCATCCCGCTGATGCGCCTCCGCACAGACGGCGACAAGTATGGATGAGACACCGGGCGACACCGGGTGGGCTCATCCCCGCGGGCCCATACCCGCGCCTCAGATGTCCCATGATTGCCAGAAATCCGGCGGCATCGGCCGCGCGTCGACTACGCTACCGTACTTGTCCGGATTGTATCGGTAGAGGCAATGCCACACCGTCGAGAACGCGCATCAGGAATGAAATACGGTCCACAGAGCGCGTCGCCGCGTCTGGTTCACGACATGTGTCTTTATCCGCAACCGGGGAGACGTGCCGAGATTCTCACGCGGGGACGAGCTGGTGAAAAGACTTCCACCCGAACCATGATCGCGGTAGGCTAACAGCATGCGACCGCTGCGATACTCGATCAATATCACCCTCGATGGCTGCTGCGATCACCGGGCGATGGACCCGGATGAAGCGCTGCATCGTCACGCCGCCGAGGCCATTGCCCGGGCCGATGCGCTCATCTTTGGCCGGGTGACCTACGAAATGATGGAGACCGCGTGGCGGCCATTCGCGCGGACGGGCGTGCGGCCCGAGTGGATGGAGCCATGGATGGAACCCTTCGCCCAGACGATCGACGCGGCCAGGAAGTACGTCGTCTCGACCACGCTGAAACGGGCTGACTGGAATGCCGAACTCGTGCGCGGGGATGATCTGGTCGAGGTGATTCAGCAACTGAAGCGGGAGCCGGGCGAGGGTCTGTTCGTGGGCGGCGTGACGCTGCCGCTGGCGCTGGCGGAACGGGGACTGATCGACGAGTACGAGTTTATCGTGCATCCCCGGCTGGCAGGCCATGGGCCGACGGTGTTCGCGGGACTCGCGAAGGCGATCGACTTGAGACTGGTCAGCCGGCTGGAGTTCGACTCGGGTGCGGTGGCAATGCGGTACGAGCCGAGACGGGAGCCAACGGCCGGGTGAGCCGCGCGAGGCCACATCACCTGTTCCCTGCCTCCTGTGCGCGATTTGCGGATAACGTGGATTGTGCGCAAATGCGGCGCGGACCTGGTGAGCGGTCCGCGCCACCGCGCCGGGAAATGGTGACCGGCTAGCGCCATTCAAGTGGGCATGTTGATCGCTAACGCACTGGCGATACCGGCTCGCGAGATGAGAGCGATTCAAGGACGATGAGTCCTGGTACGTCGCGTTGTGGCCGCGCGAACCGGCGGGCCGCGGCGACGCAAAGCACGACCGCGAGCGTGACCAAGAGCATGAGCGGCGTCACCGGTTCATGCAGGAGCGCCGCCGCGAGCGCCAGTCCGAAGATTGGCTGCAGCAGCTGCAATTGGCCGACCGCGGCGATGCCGCCCAGCGCCAGACCGCGATACCAGAAGACAAAGCCGATCAGCATGCTGAAGACCGAGACGTAGGCCAACCCGATCCAAGCACGGGCACTGACTACTGCGAATGACTCAGGCCGCACCAGGAGCGCGAGCGAAACCATGGCCGGTAGCGCCAGCAGCAGCGCCCAGGAGATGACCTGCCACCCACCGAGCCGGCGCGAGAGCTGGCCGCCCTCGGCGTAGCCAAGTCCGCATACGACGATCGCGGCTAGCATCAGCGCATCACCGACTGGCGAGGTGGAAAACCCTTGCGATAGTGCGAATCCGACGACAATCAAACTGCCCAACACCGAAAAGAGCCAGAAGATCGGCTGGGGCCTCTCGCCGCCGCGCAGCACGCTGAATATCGCCGTCGAGAGGGGCAGCAGCCCGATGAACACGATCGAATGGGCCGAGGTGATGTGCCGGAGCGCCAATGCCGTCAGCAGCGGAAAGCCGACGACGACGCCCGCCGCAACGATCAGCAATGAACCGATATCTTGCCGTTCCGGCCGCTTCGCTCGAAATACGAGCAGGAGGCAAAGTGCCAACAGACCCGCGATGGCCGCTCGCGCAAACGTGACAAACAACGGATCGAGATCGAGCACCGCCGCGCGAGTGGCCGGAAGGGAGCCGCTGAAGATCAGCACGCCCACCGACCCGCTGATCCAGCCCCTTGTGATCCTGTCCATGTCCCGTTCTTCCGCGATTGCTGCGTCGCGCATTGGCGCGTGGATGGACGGTGCGGCGTGTGACTACACGATTAGAGCGCCGTGCATCTAGAGTGTCATGCCGAGCCGCCGCCAGGCATCTCGTCCTTGGCGACGGTGGACCATGACGACGAGATCCCTCGTTCCTCGGGACGACACCACGTTCGCCCGTTGCTCTAGGCGTCGATTGCCACAGGATCGACCATATGCGCCAGATACTGCGCGACGACATCGACGCCGACGAGGTCGGAAAATGCGTTCTGCAGGCGCCGCGTGATCGGGCCGGGGATGGCGGGGTTCAGCACCGGCGCCCCGTTGAGGCTGGCGGCCGGGCAGATGCAGAGACTGGTCGAGGTGATGAAGATTTCGTCGGCGGTGGCGGCGAGGAAGAGATCGACGGGCGTTTCCAGCAGCGGGATACCGAGGTCGGCCGCCAGCGCAATCACCGTATCACGGGTGATGCCGGGCAAGACGTGGCGCGCTGGCGGGGTCATGACGATGCCGTCGCGAACGATAAAGACGTTGGCGCCCGCGCCCTCGGCGAGGCAGCCGAATTCGTCGGTCAGCAGCGGCCAGGCGCGGGGATCCTGACTCAGCACTTCCTGATCGGCCACCCAGAGATTGAGCAGGTTGGTCGTCTTCGCCTGTGGACTGAGCGCCCAGGGCGGCGTGCGCCGCGCGGTCGGGGTGCGCAGATTGACCCCGTCGCGAAAGTACGGCGCGCGAAAATCCCAGGGAATCGGCAGGCATTCGACGATCACCGTTGGCCGGCCGTCGCCACCCTCGTGCACCGGCGCGCCGCGGCTGATGCGCTGCGTCACCCACAGGTCCCTCCCCTCGATGGGGAGATTGTGGGCGACGACCTCCGCGGTGATCGCCGCAAGTTCCTCCTGCGGCAACGGCGGCGGGATGCGGACGTAGGCCAGCGAGCGCCAGAGCCGAGCGAGGTGTTCCTGCAATTTGAAGATGCTGCCGGCGAAGGTGCGTTCGGTATCGTAGACCCCGACGCCGCGGATGGCGGCGGAATCACGGAAGGGAATGCGCACCTGTGACTCTGGCAGGATTTGACCGTTGTAGTACGCCACCCGTTCCATCGCGTTTCCCTTTCCAGCCTTTTTGCGCGCTGATTTCTTATGTCGTGAATCCGCGAATGGACGACGATTAGCCGGCGTGCCGGTCGCGCCAGTCGATCAGTTTCTGCAACGGCGTGAGGTCGTAGTCGGGTCCGCCCGCATCGCAGATGAAATGCGTGATTCCGGCGTCGCGATAGTCATCGAGTTTGTCGAGTTGGGGACCGAAGATCTGCGCCGAGCGCTCGATCTCGGCGGGATCGCGGCCGATCTTCTCACACCACTCGTCCAGCACTCGGCTCTTGTGCGCCAGGTACTCCGGTTCGCCCTGACCGTTCCAGATCGTGGCGTACTGGGCGACGAGACGGAGGGTGAATTTCTCCCCCACCCCACCGATGAGTAGCGGCAGGGGTTGCTGGATCGGCGGCGGATTGAGTTTCGCCAGCCGGTCGACGATCACGGGCAGGTCGCGCTCGAGGTCCTGCAGGCGCGAGATGGCCGTGCCGAACTCGTAGCCGTACTCTTCGTAGTCGCGCTGGTTCCAGCCGCTGCCGATGCCGAGGATGAAGCGGCCATGGGAGATGTGATCGAGCGTGCGGGACATATCGGCGAGGAGATTGGGATTGCGGTAACTGTTGGCGGCGACCAAACAGCCGATCTGGACCCGCTCCGTGACCTCCGCCATCGCGCCGAGCGCCGTCCAGTTGTCGTGGTGTGTCCCGTTCAGATCGCCCGACAGCGGGAAGAAGTGATCCCAATTGAACAGGGTGTCGGCGCCGCTGGCGTCCACCGCCTGCCAGGCGCGTCGCATCTGGGGATAGGTCGCGTGCTGCTGCTGAATCTGGATTCCGACGCGGATCGCCGCCAATTGCCTCTCCTTTGCGCGAGTTGGTCCTCTGAGACAGGATCATAGCGCTCACGGACCCCGCTCGCGATAGCCTGTCTTGGAACGGACAGTATGCTCGGGCCCAGGATGGGACAATTGCGTCAGGAGGGAGAGATATCGTGCCGCATACGTTGCTTGTGACCGGGGCCGCCGGGTTCATCGGGTCGAATTTCGCACGCTACTGGCACGAGCACCATCCTGGCGATCGCCTCGTCGCGCTCGATGCACTCACCTATGCCGGAAACCTGGCCAATCTGGAGGATCTGCGCCCGGCAATTTCGTTCGTTCACGGCGATATTCGCGATCAGGCGTTGGTGGCAGACCTGTTGCGGCAACACGGCGTCGATGTCATCGTGAACTTCGCGGCCGAATCACATAACAGTCTGGCGGTGTTGCGTCCCGGTGATTTCTTTTCGGCCAACGTGATGGGGACGCAATCGCTGCTGGAAGCGGCGCGGTAGGTTGGCGTCGACTGGTTCCATCACATCTCGACCTGCGAGGTGTATGGCGATATGGCGCTCGACGACACTGGCGCGTTCAGCGAGGAGGCGCCGTACCGGCCGCGCACCCCGTATAACGCCTCGAAAGCCGGAGCCGACCACGCGGTGCGCGCCTATCACCTCACGTATGGGCTACCGGTCACGATCACCATTTGCGCAAACAACTACGGGCCGTACCAGTTCCCGGAAAAAGTCATCCCGCTCTTCACGACACGGGCGCTACGCGATCAGCCATTGCCGTTGTATGCCTCGGTGCGGAATCGGCGGGAGTGGCTCCACGTCCGCGATCACTGCCGGGCCATTGAGACGGCGCTGGAAATGGGAGCGATTGGAGAAACCTACCATGTTGGCAGCGGCGAAGAAGCGGACATCGAAACGATCGCCGACCTGATTCTCGATACCTTGGGGAAGCCACGGACACTCAAGACGACCGTGCCGGATCGGCCATCGCACGATCGGCGCTATCTCCTTGACGCGAGCAAGATCCGGAACGGGTTGGGCTGGGCGCCAACGATCGCTCTTGCGGAAGGGTTGAGGGAAACGGTTGCCTGGTATCGCGACCACCCGGAATGGTGGGAACCGTTGCTCGAGCGGGCGTTCGTGGTCGAGGATGCCTGGTCGCGATCGGGCGCGTACGCACGGCAAGATTAAACGGCTGGGGACCGATCCGGTTGGATCGGTCCCCGCAATTTCGATATCGCGAGCGATTAGCGACCGTAAATCGCCTCGATCACCGCGGCGGCGATGTCGTCACCGGAAACCAGCGCATCGTTGATGGCCGACTGGATGCCGGACGAGCCACCGCTGTTCGTCGAACCGATGGTGACGCCGCCGCCGTTGCTGTTGGCGGTCGAGACGCCGCCGTTGCCGCCGCTGGCGGTATCAGTCGTCTGGGCCGAAGCGACCCCCACGAACGCCGAAGCGGCGATGCCGGCGACGGCCAGTCCGCTCACAAGCTTGCCCATCATTGGAATCGATCCTCCCCTCTCGTGCTGCCCCTCTGCCGCCAGCGCGGAAGCGGGCTTCCCGCCTGGGGTATCGCCACACCTCAGCCACCCCACGGCATGCGGCCACTCACAAGCCTACACGCTACCGGTACGATGTCAAGCCACCATCGTTCCCAAAAAAGCGTGAACGTAACTCTGTGAACGCCTCGCCGCGGCTTCCGGTTTCGCCGGACTCACGGAGCGCGGTGTCCCATTGCAGGAAGGTTCAATTGCGGCGCCATCTATACTCCTCCCCGGCGCGTGGCACCGGTGGTGTGGCCGCGCCGGGATTGCCGGGACGCGCGATCGGGCCGCAGCGCCAGAGACATCGTCTCCAGATTGGTTTTTCGCTCTGATGGTTGAACCCGGGATCGTTGAGTCGGCGGCGCCGGTCGAGATGGGCCGGGGGGCTCGTGCCGAAGCGCGAACCGGCCGATTTTCCTCCATTCTCCTGCACATGCTGGTGTTCGTTGGCGGATTTGCCTCGATCGGGGTGGAGTTGACCGCCAGTCGGCTGATGGCGCCCTATTTCGGCAGTTCGACCTTCATCTGGGCGTCCCTCATCGGTCTGACGCTGCTCTTTCTCTCCCTCGGCTACCTGCTGGGAGGGCGTATCGCGGACCGGCGTCCCGATCCCCAGGTGCTGTACGCGGCCTGCGCCCTCGCCGCGGTCACCATCGGGCTCTTGCCGCTGGTGGCGAGGCCGCTCTTGCTGGGATCGCTGACCGCATTTCAGCAGCTCGACGCGGGCGCGTTCTATGGCTCGCTCTTCGGGACGCTCGTTCTGCTCGCCCCGCCGATCATCCTGCTCGGGTTCATTTCGCCATTCGCGATCCGGCTGCAATTGACCGATGTCGATTCGGCCGGGCAGACGGCGGGCGGCCTCTACGCCTTGTCCACGGTCGGCTCGATCGCGGGAAGTTTCCTGCCGGTCCTGGTGTTCATTCCCCTCCTCGGGACCAACGCAACATTTCTTACCCTCGCCCTGGTGCTGCTGATTCCATCGCTGACCGGTCTGGCTCTGGCGCGGGCGGGGCGTCTGGTCATGGTCGTGGCGCTGTTCGCCCTGACCGTGCCTGCCCTGGCCCTGGCATCACCCGCAGCGATTCGGCCTCCCGATCGCGGCACGTTGCTCGCCGAACGTGAGTCGGCCTACAACTACATCCAGGTGGTGGCCGATGACGCGGGAGCGCGATACCTGATTCTGAACGAGGGTCACGCGGTCCACTCTGTTTATGATCCCCGCGCGCTCTTGACCGGTGGACCGTGGGATTATGTCATGATCGCGCCGTTGCTGGCGGAGGGCGCTGCCGCGGTTGGACCGCGCGACGCGCTGGTCATCGGTCTGGCGGGGGGAACCATGGCGCGGCAACTAACAGCCGCATACGGGCCGATTCCGATCGATGGCGTGGAAATCGATCCCGAGATCGCGGCCATTGGCCGGGAGTATTTCGGGCTGGACGACCTGGCCAACGTGAGCGTGCATATCGCCGACGGCCGGTATGCGTTGCGCACGGCCGATCATGCCTATGACCTGATCGTCATCGATGCCTACCGTCAGCCGTACATTCCGTTTCAACTCACGTCACGAGAATTCTTTCAGGAGGTCGCGGCGAAGCTGCGCCCCGGCGGTGTGGTGCTGGTCAATGCCGGCCGGACGGCGACCGATTTTCGCCTGGTCGACGCGCTGGGCGCGACGATGCGCGACGTTTTCCCCTCGGTCACCGCGATCGATGTCAACCGGTACACGAATACGATGCTGGTTGGCAGCGAGGCCGCGCTCTCCAGCGCGACACTCGTGGCGAACGTGGCGCAGCAACCGGAGGATTCTCCCGTGCGCGATGTGGCCAACTGGGCTCTGGCCACAGGAAATGTGCGCGCGATCGAACCGGGCGGGACGGTTTACACCGACGACCGGGCGCCGGTCGAAATGCTGATCGACACCATGATCCTGGACGCGGCGCGGAGTCTGACCGGCTCATGACCGAGACAATGCGCATCCCTGAGGTTGCTCCTCTTCGCAGTGGATTGCTGGACGCGATTCCGGGCGTTCGGCATGCTCTGACCGGGCGAGTTGCCGGAATGGGGCGCGCCGATGGCAATGTCGGGTTCAGCGCGCCGCGCGACCGGGACGATGCCTGGGCAATGCGCCAGCGGTGGTGCGCCGCGGCGGGTCTGGAGGCGCGGCGATTGGTGACCCTGGGTCAGATTCATGGCGCGGAGGTGCTGGTGGCGGAGGCACGGCATGCCGGGTGGGGCGCCATGCCCGGTACGCCGCAGATTGGACTCGCCGACGCGCTGGCGACAGATGCTGAAGGCCCCGTGCTCGTCACACTCCACGCCGATTGCCAACCGATTCTGATGGTCGATCCTGGAACGCGACGCCGAGGTCCGGTGGTGGCCGCGATCCATGCCGGCTGGCGGGGAACGGTCGCCAATATCGTTGGCCGGGCCGTGGCGGTCATGCACGCGGTGTACGGCAGCGATGCGGCCGACATTCATGTGTTTCTCGGTCCGGCGATCGGCGCATGTTGCTATGAAGTCGGCGACGAGGTTGCCGCGGCGTGGCGTGATCGCGGCGGCGCGGATGCCGCGGGCGCGTTGAGGCCGTCTGGCGATCGCGTCCATTTGTCCTTGACGGAGGCAAATGCCATCCTGCTGGCGCGGATCGGGATCCTGCCTGACCATATCGAGCGATCGCCGGTATGCACCCGATGCGCAGGGGACCACTGGTTCTCCCATCGCGGCCAGGGCGCCAATACGGGCCGATTCGCGGCGTTGATTGCGATCGATGCGAGCAAGAGGACGGATTCAGCGACATGAGCGTGGCGAGCGATCAGGAACTGGCGAGCCGTATCCTCGCGGTGCGGGAGAACGTGGCCCGCGCCGCGCGGCTGGCTGGCCGTGATCCCGCGGAGATCACCATTGTCGCCGTATCGAAGACGGTCGATCGCGCGGCGGTGGACGAGGCGTTCGCGCTTGGCATGCGCCATTTTGGCGAGAACCGGGTGCTGGACGCGGTCAGCAAGTTCAGCGATCCGCTGGCCGAAGGGGCGTGCCTGCACCTGATCGGGCAGTTGCAGACCAACAAGGCGCGGCCGGCGGTGGCGCTCTTCCAATTGATCGAATCGGTGGACCGGCCCTCCCTGATCACCGCGTTGGCAAAGGAAGGTGAGCGAGTCGGCACGCCGGTTGCCGTCCTGCTCCAGGTCAACGTGGCGCGTGAACCGCAGAAGGCGGGCTGCGCCCCGGAGGATGCGCCTGCGCTAATGGCGCAGATGATCGATTCGCCCTGGCTCGACCCGCGCGGATTGATGACTATGGCGCCGGTGGTCGCAGACCCCGAGGCGGCTCGACCGGTGTTCGCCGGGTTGCGAGACGTGCGGGACGAATTGCGGCGAGTGTTTCCGACACTTTCCCTGGACACCCTCTCGATGGGAATGAGCAATGACTATCAGGTGGCCATCGCCGAGGGGGCGACGGCCGTGCGCATCGGCCGGGCGATATTCGGCGGGTGAGCGCCATTTTGTGTCGTCCACGCTTGACGCCCGGCATCCTGCTTTGATAGCGTTCCGGGCGTCCGGCAGAGTCTGTTGCTCCTGAATTGAACCTCGAAGCCGCGCGGTGGGGCTCCATGTCGCGGCAACGCAATTCGCAATCGAGTTGGCCGTCATTGCAGCGCGCCCCAACTCGCCTGGCGTATGGGAGCGAAGAGTCGTCGTCGGACACGGCGCCGCCAGTGTGGGCGGCGACACGGGAGCGTCCCCGGCCACGCGGGACGCTTGCGAAAGGAGTCACCGGGTGACGCCACAGAACTGGTCTACGGAACAGACTGCCCTGCTGAGAGCCGCGGCTTCCAGCGCGCTGGGGCGGCGTGAACTGGTCAAGCGGGGATTCGCGCTCGGCCTGAGCGCCTCGGCGATCGCTGGCGTGCTCGCCGCGTCGCGCCCGGAGCGGGCCGGGGCGCAGGACAGCTCACTCGCCGGGCAGACGATCGACATGACCATTCTTGGCATCGCGGGTTGGCCACCCAGCCGGCTCGGGGTGGATATGGCGAACGAACTGTTCAAGCCGTATGCCAAGGAAACCTACAACTACGACGTCAATTTCTCCTTCGAGGAAGCGCCCTTTGAAGCGCTGTTCCAGAAGGCGGCGACCTCGCTCCAGTCCAGTTCGGCGCAGTACAACATCATCATCTCCGACAGCCAATGGCTGGGCGCTTTCGCCGAGCCAGGCTGGATTGTCAAACTGAACGAGATCATCGCCCAGAATCCCGATCTCGATATCAAGTTCGAGGAAGCGGCGGCGATCGGCTACCGCATCTACCCGGACGGCTCCGACAATATCTACGGCTTCCCCCAGGAAGGCGATACGATCGCGCTCTTCGTTCGCCAGGATCTGATGAGCGATCAGAAGGAGCGCGACGCCTACAAGGCCGCGAACGCCGACGAGGACTTGCCGCAGACCTACGACGAGTGGCTCGAAGTCGATATCGACCGCTACGAGCGGATTTGCCAGCACTTCACGCGGCCGGACGACAATCTGTACGGCACGGCGCTGCAATGGTCGAAGGTCTACGACTTCGTCTCCTGCTACGCCTACCCCTTCATGTTCTCCAATGGCGGCGAGGCCTGGGATCCGGCGACGGGCCAGGTCGAGGGCATCGTCAACTCGGAGATCAACATCGCCGGGTTGGAGCACAACAAGCGGTTCTTGCAGTATGCGCCGCCAGGAGCCGCGAACTACGGCATCGCGGAGGAGGTCGACGTTTTCACCGCCGGCAATGTCGCGACCTGCTGGCAGTGGTCGGCACTCGGTCCCCAGATGATGAACCAGAAGGCCGGCGCCGCCGCGGGCGAAGTCGCCGACGAGGCACGGCCGGTGAAGCCGGATATGGTGGCGATTGTCCCGCCGCCGGGATTCAAGCAAAGCGATGGAACGCTGAAGCGGGTGTACACGCTCGGCGGTCAGCCCTGGGTGATCAACGCCTTCAACGACGAGGCGCACATGCAGGTGGCAATCGACTTCATGAAGTTCTGGTACCTGCCGGAGACCCAACTCGAGTTCTCGAAGCGGGGTGGCAACAGCGCGGTGACCGCGGTGCTGGATGATCCTTCCTACGATGACCTGCAGCCGCACTTCCGCGCCTACAAGTACATGATCCGGGAGAACCGCTCCAAGGACTTCTGGCACGATCCGAATTACTCGCAGATGCTCCTGGCGCAGCAGGAGGCGTGGAACGGCTACATCTCCGACGTAGTGCCGGACGCCAAACTGGCCCTCGATTACACCGCCTGCAAGCAGCAGGAGATTCTGTACGACGCCGGCCGCTCGGACATCGAACCGTCCGAAGGCTGCGCCGATATCAGCCTGTAGCCGGTTTGACCACCCGACCGTCCGCACGGTCGGGTGGTCACCCCTTGAAATGGAGCGACACGATGCTCCCTCGCGGTTGGTTCTCGGACTGACCGCGGGCAACACCCACAGGCGGAACGCACCTTATGGCGCAGACGACCTACCCAACGGAGAACACCCGTGCCGCGGCCGCCCAACAGGCACGCCAGCGGCTGCCGATGACCCGCGCCCTCGACGAGAGCCGGTTCTTCCCGACCATCCTGCTGGGGCCCATTCTCATCTTCTTTCTGGTGCTGAATGTCGTGCCGCTTTTGTGGCTGCTCGGGGTCAGTTTCTACCAGTACAAGGTGACGGCGGCGCGGCCGCCGAAATTCGTCGGGTTCGACAACTTCATCGACATCTGGAAATCGACCGAGATGTGGGAATTGCTCGGCCGCACGCTCACCTTCATGATCCTCACGGTTGGCGGCGCCACGCTGCTCGGCATGGTCCTGGGGTTCCTCTTCTGGGGCAGCGGGCGCATGCCGGGCCGGCGGCTGGCGCTGACCCTCCTCTTCACGCCGATGGTGCTGCCGCCGGTGGCGGTGGCGACGTTCTACCGGCTGATCTACGACCCGATTTTCGGTATCGCCAACTGGCTCGCCGAGAAGGTCGTTGGCCAGCGGTATGACTTTCTTGGCAACAAGGACCTCGCGTTCGGAGCGACCATCGCGGTCGACATCTGGATGTGGACCCCGTTCATGATCCTGATGACGCTGGCGGCACTGGGTTCGGTGCCGAAAGCCGAACTGGAGGCGGCGGAAATCGACCGCATCCCGTGGCTGAAACGGATCTGGTACATCATTCTGCCGCACGGCAAGTTCATTCTGATGCTCGGTATCCTCCTGCGCACGATCGATGCCTTCAAGACGACCGATCTTCCCTATCTGATGACCAACGGCGGGCCCGGCAATATCACCGAGTTTGTTGGCCTCTCGCTCTTCCGCACTGGATTCGAAGCGTTCCAGGTCGGTGATGCCTCGGCCCTGGCGATCGTCACGTTATTGATCGCCATAGCCTTCGCTTCGATCTACCTCTATGTGCTCAACTATCGGGAAACGCGGGCGCAACTGAAATGACCTCACACCCCTGGCGGCAGCGCCTTTACCATCTTCTGCTGTGGTTGGTCGCGCTGGCGTTCTTCGCGCCGGTCTTCTGGATCTTCCTGTCGGCGTTCAAATCTGCCGGGCAGATCGTGAGTCCACAGCCGGTGTTCTTCTTCCAGCCGACGATGGAAAACATCATCCGCGTGGTGCAGGAGCCGAATTTCCTCGGCTACCTGAAAATGAGTTTCATCCTCTCCATCGGATCGGTCCTCATCGCGATCGGGGTGTCATTCCTCGCCGCGTACTCCTTCTCCCGCTACCGCCCGACGGGAACGAACTTCATCATGTTTCTGCTGCTGTCGACGCGCATGGTGCCGGCCTCGGCGGTGGTGCTGCCAATTTTCCTGATGTACACCGCGATCGGCTGGTCCAAGACATTTCACGGCATGATCCTCTTCTACGCCATGTTCAGCATCCCCTTCTCGCTCTGGATCCTGAAGGGTTTTCTCGACGGCGTGTCCATGCGTTATGACGAGACAGCACTGGTCAATGGTGGTTCACGCCTGCACACCATGTTTCGCGTCGTGCTGCCGCAGGTGAAACCAGGACTGGTCGCGGCCTTCATTTTCAACATCCTCTTCGTCTGGAACGAGTTCCTCTTCAACTACATCCTTGGTGGGCAGGGGACGACGATGATCCCGGTGCTGCTGGCAACCGGGGTCAAGCAGGGAGGGATGACCGACTGGTCGTTCATCGCCGCGATCTCGTTCATCTACATGTTGCCGCCGATCCTGGTCATCTATCTCTTCCAGAAGTACTTGCTGGTGGGGATGACGTTCGGCACGGTCCGGGGCGAGGTCTGAGCCATGGTGCTGCCGCATCCGGTCCAAACGCCGACTCCGGCCATCGTGACCGAAAGCCCACTGATCGAGACCGCATCCGAGCAGGGCCGCGCGATCGTCGGCGTGCCCGGTCTGGTTCACCCGGGAGAACTGCCAATCGAGTACGCACGCCGTCCGTTGCCGTTTGCGGCGACGTTTCAGGCAGCGTTGATCGCGGTTATGTTCGTTTCGTTCCTGCTCATCTTGCAGCAGTGGAACAAATCGCTGTACCAGATCGGGCTGCCCGTGCTGGTTGCCGCGGCATTCCTGCAGATCGCTTTCGGCAACATCCCCCCGAATTCCGGGTTTCGCCGCTCGATGGCGCTGCTGGTGCTGACGTGGGCGATCGTCGCGGTGCTGATCTTCGTGTCGGTCCAGATCACGCCGAATCTCATTCAACTCGGCAAACGGAACTGAGCGGCTACGTGACAGCCAGCGACTCCGCCTCGATCCTGCACCTGGAAGGCATCAGCAAGGCCTACAAGGGCACGCCGGTCCTCAGCGATCTCTCGCTTACCGCGAACGCCGGACAATTGACGGTGGTGTACGGTCCGCCCGCCTCCGGGAAGTCGGTGCTGATGCGCATTCTGACCGGATTGGAGACGGCGGACGCCGGGCGCGTGATCCTGCGCGGCACCGATGTGACGCACGCGTCTCCCGCGGAGCGCAATATCGGGTATGTCCCGCAGTCGTTCGCGCTCTATCCCCATCTGTCGGTGCGCGCGAACATCGCCTACCCGCTCGATCTTGCCGGTGCCCCCGCGGCGGAAACCCGCGACGTCGTTGCCGATGCGGCTACGATGCTGAAGATCGAGGAGCATCTCGACAAGACTCCGGATCAACTCAGTGGCGGCCAGAAGCAGCGCGTCGCCATCGCCCGCGGCATCGCCAAGCGGACCGATCTCTTCGTCCTCGACGATCCGCTCGCCGGCCTGGATTTCAAGCTGCGGGAGCAACTCGTGGACGACTTGCGAGGGCTGAACACCGCCACGGGCGCGAGTGTCCTCTATGTGACGTCGGACGTGGTCGAGGCGATGACGCTGGCGGACGAATTGGCGGTGCTGGCGGGGGGCCGGATCATCGCCTCCGGTCTGCCGGAGACGCTCTACCGCGAACCGGAGAATGTAGGGACGATGGCGCTGGTCGGATTCCCGCCCGCGAATCTCCTGCGGGGCACGCTTCGCCGCCGCGATGGACAGTTGTGGTGCGACACGGCGCTGATCGCGTTCCCGGTCACCGTCGTCGATGGGACTGGCGAAGGCGACGTGTTCGTTGGGGTCAGACCGGAACGGCTGCATCTGTCCCATCGGGAGTTCGATCGGGTTCTGGAAACCGAACGCGCGCTCGAGTTTGCGGCGCGGGTGCTGTTGCGCGAGGACCTGGGTGGCGAGGACATCGTCTACCTTTTGGCGGGAGGTACACCGCTCACCCTCGTCGATCGCGATCATTCCCGTCGCGACGATCTCGACGCCGAAGTGACCATTTTCCTCTACCCGCGCAATCTGGTTCTGTTCGATGCCGCCAGTGGAAGAACGATCGGACACGGCGCCCAAAATGCAGCAGCCGGGGTGATCGCTCCCGCGGTCGGGGTGATCCATGGCTGAAATCCGGGTTGCCCAGCTCACCAAGACGTTCGGAGACCTGCGCGCGGTCGATGATGTTACCTTCGCCTTTGCCAGCGGGCAGGTCACCTGCCTCCTGGGGCCGTCCGGCTGCGGCAAGACGACGTTGATGCGGATCATCGCCGGGCTGGAGCGGCAGAGCGCGGGAACTGTCGCCTTCGGCGATCGCGATGTCACGAATCTCTCGCCCAGCCAGCGCGATATTGGGATGGTCTTCCAGTACCCGGTGGTCTATCGCGGTCTTTCCGTGGCGCGCAATATCGAGTTGCCCTTGCAGTCGATGAGACTCTCCAAAGCGGAGCGGGCCAGGCGCGTCGAAGCGGCGATCGACCTGATGGGACTGGCCGCAAGTGTGGACCTCGACGTCTCGAAACTGGATAACGGCACTCGCCAGAAGGTTTCCGTCGCACGAGAAGTGGCTCGGCAGCCGCAATTCATCCTGTTCGACGAGCCGATCACCAATGTCGATCCGGCCTCGAAACTCCAGTTGAAGCGTTCGCTCAAGGAACTGACGCGGGCGCTGCGCCAGACGATCATCTACGTGACGCACGATCAGACCGAGGCGATGACCCTGGCGGATCAGATCGCACTGATGCGCGATGGCAAGATCGTTCAAGCCGCGCCGCCGCGCGGCCTCTACAATCATCCGGCGGACCGGTTCGGCGGCTGGTTTCTGGGCAACCCGGGGATGGTCTTCAGCGAAGCGACGATCGAGCGCCGCGAGCGAGGGATGCTGCTCCATGCGCCGCTCTTTCCGGGACCGGTCACGGTCGCGGCGAGCGACCATCTCGCTGATTCCGTCACCATCGGGATCCGGCCGGAGCACATCCTGGTGCGGCCCGCGCAGTCCGGTGAAGGCGTCCGCGCGCGGCTGATTCGGAAGACCGTTCAGATTGGCGGTCAGTATCTGGTTGCCCTCGAGGTGGAAGGGTTGAGGTTGAAAGCGAAAGTGTCGGCAAGCAGTGGTGAGCGGCTCCCCGCCAGCGGCGATGTGACGATCGCATTGCCACTCCCGTACGTGAGCCTGTTTGGGGCTGACGGAACCCGGATCGACGCGGCGCTGGGGATGGCGTCTGAAGCGATGAAATCGTAATGGGACGGCCGTACATCTTCGGCACCAATTTCAAGATGAACCAGACGCCAGCGGAATCCGCGGCGTTTTTCGAGCAGGTGGCGGCGCGGATCGCGCCGCGTTCCGACGTGCATTGCTACATCATCCCCCCTTACACCTCCTTGCAAGCGGTGACGGAACTCGCGCGGCGCGACAACATCCCGATCTGGATTGGCGCCCAGAACATGCACTGGGCGCCGGAAGGCGCGTATACCGGCGAAATCTCGGCGCGGATTCTGCTGGCGCTGGGCGTCGACCTGGTGCTGCTCGGCCATGCCGAGCGACGCGGTCTCTTCCACGAAGGTGACCCGGAATTGAACCGCAAGGTGCAAGCGGCGTTCGCGGCCGGGTTGCGTGTCCTGCTGGCGGTGGGCGAAACGGGCGAAGAGCGGCAGTACGGGGTCAGCGCGGAGACGGTTGCCCGCCAACTCAAGATTGCGCTGTACGATGTTCCGGTGGAACAACTGGCCCTCCTCTCCGTCGCCTACGAACCGGTCTGGTCGATCGGCGCCGGGGGGACACCCGCGAGTCCGGACGATGTGGCACCCATCGCCACGGTGATCCGGAGTACGATCGCCGATCGCTTCGGCGACGTGGGACGTCAGGTGCCGGTGCTGTATGGGGGGAGCGTGAATCCCTCGAATGCGGGATCGTTCACCGCCCTCGAGGACATCGACGGGTTGCTGGTCGGGCGATCCGGCTGGACGGTCGATGGCTACATAGCGACCTACGAAGCCGGGCTGGCAGCGTATTCCGATTAGGACAGCCACCGGGGAAACAGTTGCGCGCCAGCGTAGCGTCCGTTCATCATTTGCGCCGGTGATGACCGCGGAGTCTGTTCGTCACCGTGAAATGCCAGTGAAGGCAACGATCCGCGTCCCGCATGGACGGATCGAGTGGGAAGTCCTAGTGGACTTCCAAGAAGCGATGCCGATTACCGCTCGCGTCTGGACAGGAACAGGAAGATGACATCGTTTGAGCGAAGCGAGCGGCGGCCACGGCGGCGCGTGGTGGTGACGGGGCTCGGCGCCGTTTCTTCGCTGGGATCGAGCGCGAAGGATCTATGGGAAGGACTGCTCGCGGGGCAATCGGGCATTCGCCACGCCGAGAATCTCGACCCCGCCATCATCAACTGCACCGTGCGCGGGGATGTCGATGACGCCGCGGTGCCGAACCGGTTTCTCGATGCCAAGACCTACCGCAATACGTCACGCTTCGCCCGCATGGGGATCGAAGCGGCGGGCGATGCGCTGATCGACGCCGGGCTGATCGACCCGGAGACCTATGAACCAGTACAGCCCCTCGACGCGGCCGGAGCCGTCATCGGCACCTGCGGCGCGGGAACCCATGACGACTTTCTCGATGCCTGGGATCGCTATCAGGAGCGCGGCGTGCGGGGCGTGCCGATTCACCTGCACGTCTCGTTTCCGCACAATTTGGCCGGTTACGGCATTCAATCCCGATTTGGTCTGGGTGGGCCGAGCCTGACGCTGACCACCGCCTGCGCGACCGGGGCGCAAGCGATCGGGGAGGCTTTCGAGGAAGTGCGCGATGGCCGGGCGCCGATCATGATCGGCGGTGCGTCGGAATCGACCCATCACCCGATGTACGCGGCTGGATTTGCCGTCATGCGGGCACTCGCCACTGACAGCAACGATCGGCCGGAAGAGGCCAGCCGGCCGTTCGATGCCACCCGTGCCGGCTTTGTCCTGGGTGAGGGCGCGGCGATGCTGGTGCTGGAAGACCTGGAGCACGCCGTTCGCCGCGGGGCGCACATCTATGCGGAGGTGCTCGGCTTCGGTACCTCCAATGATGCCTATCACCCGATTGCGCCGCTGCCGGACGGGTCGGGCGCGGCGCGGGCGATGCGTTCTGCCCTCGAGGACGCCGGGGTCCCGCCAGACGAGGTGGATCACATCAACGCCCATGCGGCATCGACCCCGGCCGGGGACCTCGCCGAATCAGAGGCGATTCGCACGGTCTATGGTGAGCGGGCGGCTGCAATTCCGGTGACGTCGATCAAGGGCGCCCTGGGGCACTGCATGGGCGCATCGGGGGCGTTCGAGACGATCGCCGCGGTGCGGTCCATTTCAGACCAGACGATTCCTCCGACGCTCAACTACCGTAATCCGGACCCGGCGATTGGACTCGATATCGTCCATTGTGCGCCGCGGTCGGCGGAGATCGATGTCGTCGCCAAGCATTCATTCGGACTCGGCGGGCAGAACGCGTGCCTGATCCTCGCCCGCTACGAACCGGATCGCGAGGAGTAGCGACTGGGGCGAGGGACAGGGCTGATGATTTCGCCCTTCTGGATTGTGACTGTCGCCGAGAGCGGTGTGCTGACGTTGTGTCATTCCGAGCCGCCGCGAGGAATCTCGGCCTTCGCGACGGCGGACCACCACGACGAGATCCCTCGTTCCTCGGGACGACACATCTCACGCACGTCGCTGTAGATCATGACTTTCGCTTGATCGAGACGCCTGCCCTCACCCCAACCCCTCTCCCCGCGAACGGGCTGACAGGGGGAGGCGGTCTCGCCGCGTGAACCCTCACCCCAACCCCTCTCCCGTCGAGCCGGGAGAGGGGCTTTCACCCCAATTCGTGCCGTCCTGAACGGGTGGCGACGCTCGATTGCGGCAGTACCTCTTCCAAATCAGGTCGAGCTGGGAGAGGGGCTTGATGTCCTATTGGGGATTAACGGCAAATAGTTCAACTGGATTCTGAATCAGGCGACAGGAGCGGCGACGCCAACGAGGGCATCAATTCGCGCCAGCAGTTCCCACTCCTCACCTTCCTGAAGCAGTTCCGGGGTAAGCGAGATCGCGTCACTGCCGGCGACGGCGACCGCGATGCGCGGGTCACCCTCCCAGAGGAGCCGCGCGGCCTCTGCCCCGGTCAGTCCGATGTCGCCGCCGAGGGTGATACGGCAGCGTGGAGTCGGCTGGCCGGCTTCGTTGGGAAACTCGCGCACCGCCTGCACGCCGGGAATCTGGTTGAAGTGATCGAGCCAGGCCGAAACGATCGACTCGTAGCGCTCCACCCGGAGCCGCCAGTCGACGGCAACGTACCGCTCGACCGCGGCCAGGAGACCGACCATTTCCTCCTTGCCGACCTTCATGGGGCGGCCCAGGCGCTGGTTCGGGCTGCCATTGGCGGTAATGGCCGCGATGAGCGGGGCGCGGCCGACGATGAGACCACTGGCTTGCGGCCCGCGGATGTCCTTGCCCCCGGAGAAGATGGCGAGATCCGCGCCCATGTCGCGGGTGAACCGCCAGAGATTCTCCGTCGGCGGCAGCTGCGCCGCACCGTCGACGACCACCGGTATGCCGTGCCCGTGGGCGATTTCGACTGTCTCCGGCAGGGAAAGAGCGCCGGGCGCCAGGTGGACGCCGGCGGCGTAGAAGACCATCGCCGTGCGCGGCGTGAAGGCCGCTTCGAGTTCCCAGGGAAAGGTCTGGAGGCGATCGCCGACGCCAACAATCCGCGCCCCCGCGAGGCGAATCGCCGGGTCATAGGGGATGCGATGGGTGTTGTGGATGATTACTTCATCCTTCGGCGCGGGTTGCCCCTCGATCATGCGGGCGATCGTCGCCAGGTCTCCACCATTCATCGTCGCGAGGGTGGTAAGAACGATCCCGGCCGAGGCGCCGGTTGCGACATAGGCGGCCTCGTTGCGGGTGAGCGCGGCAAGGCGCTCTCCGACCGTGCGCTGCAACTCGTACATGTCGACAAAACTGCTGGCGGCGTCACGCATGGCGTCGAGGACTGCGGATTCCATGACGGAACCGCCCAATTTGGTCAGCGTCGCATCCGCATTGATGACCCGCCTCAGCCCCAGTTGCTCGTAGATTCCCACCGTGCCGATCCTTTCCGCACCCACCCAGGCTGCACGCTGTTGCTGCACGACATTGTTGGTATTGAAACACGATCGCTACGTCGGTTCCGCGAGGCCGCGGCGGGAGGGAGTACGCAGCACGAATGGTCCCGGCGCGCGACACGAACGGTCCTTTGCCACCTGGGCACGACCGCCGATCATAATGGCATCGTCGATCGGTTCCCCTTCCCTCCCGGTCGCCGAGCCGGTCCGCACACCGGACCACCCATCCCGCGACGCCCCGGCTCTGGCTGGGGCGTCGGCACGTTCCGGCCCCGTCGCATCACTTCCGTCCAGCCGCACCTGCGCTATAGCGATCCGCGTGGTCAGGGCCGCAGAATACGTCGTCCCCGTTCCCGGTTCTTGCGACCCAGTACTGCCGCGCGATCGGGCGTCCGCAATAGGCACAGAACCGCCGCTCCGGTGAAACGTAACTGACCTGCGGCACCACCCAGCGGCCTGCCCCGTTGCCGCTCGGTTCGACATGGTTTCGTGCTTCGCGTTCCGCCTTCATCCCTCGAACCCATACGCTGCCCGCGCCTGTTCCACGGTCACGAACCCCTCCGCGATATCTCTGACGACGAGATCGCGATCGCGGTGCAATGGATCGCCATAGCCACCGCCGCCAGGCATGGCCAGGCGCACCTGGTCACCCGGGTGCAGCCTGATCCCCGAAAATTTGGAGGGCGAAAGCGTACCGAAGACCTCGACAAAGGTGCGCCATTCGTCGTCGTCGGCGCGCTTCACCCAGATTCCGCCACGAGCGCCGTTGCCGCCCGCCAGGACGCCCCAGGGATCGGCTTTCATGCGATTGAGCAGCGCGCTGACCGTAACCTCGTTGACCACCGTCAGAATGCGCTCCCCTCCCAGGCCGCCGCGGAATTCACCGGGGCCGCCGGAGTCGGCCAGCAACCGGTACTCCTCGATCAGAAACGCCGGATAACGGGACTCGAACACTTCGACCGGGGTGTTGCGGCAGTTGCCGTTGATGGTGACGACCATATCGTTCCCGTCAAGGCCGGCCCGGCCGCCCCAGCCGACCCCTTCGAAGTGAAAATGGGCGTAGAGGCCGCCGCTGCGCGGGTCGACACCGCCGAAGAGGAACGGAGACGATGTGCCGCCGCAGGCGGCCGCCACGCGATCGGGAACGGCATTCTGTAGCGCCCCAAACACCATGTCGGTAATGCGCGGACTCGTCTCGGTGTTGCCTCCGGCAACGGGAGCGGGAAACGTACAGTTCACGATCGTTCCCGGCGGGGCGATGACGGTGATCGGCCGGTAGCAGCCTTCGTTGCGGGGAATCGTCGGATCGGTCAGGTGCAGAATCGCGTTGTAGACGGCCGATGCGGTTACGGCATAAATGGCGTTGACCGGCCCGATCGCCTGCGGCGCCGATCCCGTAAAATCGGCGACGACTTCGCCAGCGCCGACGGTCAGGTTCAACCGCATCGGGTACTGGCGATCGGTGATGCCGTCGTCCTCGATGATGTCTTCGAAGGTGTACACCCCGCTGGGAATGGCCGCGATCTCGGCGCGCATTCGCCGCTCGGCAATCTCGATCAATTCTCGCGAGGCCTGGCGCACCGTCGCCATCCCATGCTGCGCCAGGAGTTCATGCAGCCGCTCTTCGGCAAGATCGAGCGAGGCCATCATCGCCCGAAAATCGCCGTAGGTGACCTTGGGCGTGCGGTGGTTGGCCAGGATGATCTTCCAGATATCGTCGACATCTTCTCCCCGACGCTTGATCTTCACCGGCGGCAGGAGGAGTCCCTCCTGAAAGACCTCGGTGGCATCTCCGGAGAGGCCACCTGGGGTTTTGGCGCCAGGCTCGGACATGTGCGCGACGTTGGCGACGAAGCCGAACAGTTCGCCCTCCCAGAAGACCGGCTTGAGCATCATGTGTTCGGGGACGTGGCCGGAACCGCGGTAAGGATCGTTGTGCAAGAGCACATCGCCAGGCGCGAAGGCATCGCGTCCGAGTTCGTCGAGCGTCCAGGTCACGGTGAACTTGATGGTGCCGATCTGCGAGGGGCAGAATTCGGCCTGGGCCAGCATCTGCCCGTCGGGATCGAAGATCACGCACGAGAAGTCGAGGGATTCGTTGAAGATGGGCGAGTAACTCGTCTTCATCATCGTGACGCCCATGTCGCGACAAGTCGCGGTGAGGAAATTGTCGATGACCGTCAGCGTAACGGGATCGAGCGCGCCGGCAAGGCTCACGGTTCCACTCCTCGCTGGGATGTTTCCCACTCAGTTTGTCGCATCGATCGTGATCAGCAATTGACGGTCGGGAAGGACCGCGACGCGCATTCCGGGTTCGACCAGCGTCGTCGATCCCGGTTCCTCCAGGATGCACGGGCCGGCGCTCTGCCATCCCGCGGGCAGGGCGTAGCGGCGGAAGACCGCGGTCTCCAGTTCGCCGTGGCCGCGGAAGGAGACCGCGCGCGTTCCCTGAGGAGGATCGGCCGGTTCGGTCTCGGCCGACAGGGGAGGTGAGGCGCGCCGGCCGGTCGCTGTCACGTGGAAGGCAACCAGTTCGATCTCTTCGCCTTCGATGGCGTAGCCATAGCGCGCGGCGTGGATGGTCTCGAACGTCCGCAGCGCCTGCGTCAGCGACGCCTCGTCGATCGCCTCGGGAGCGATCGGCACATCGTGTTCGTAGTTTTGCCCCGCGTAGCGCATGCTGATCGAAAAGGTGACTTCGGGTTCGCCCGTGAACCCCTCTTCCCGGAGTTCGGCAACCGCCGCGTCGCGGATGGCGCGAAACTGGTCGGAAACGAGTTGCGCGTCGATCTGGCTGGAGCGGAATCCCTTGGTCCACACCTTGTCGACGCGCAGGTCGGCCAGGAGCATCCCCAGCGCGGAGGCGTTTCCGGGATAGATAGGGATCAAGACTCGCGGGATCTTCAATGCCTTCGCCACCGCGGCGGCGTGCAGCGGACCAGCCCCACCGAAGGCAAAGAGCGCGAATTGACGGGGGTCGCGACCGCGCTCGAGCGAGATCATCTTGATCGCGCTGGCCATGTTTTCATTGGCGATCTCGACGATGGATGATGCGAGTTCGGTGACGGACATCCGCGTTCCACTGGCGAGAGCGGCCAGCGCGGACTCGGCGAGAGCCGGATCGAGCCGCATTCGCCCACCGAGAAAGTAGTTGGGGTCGAGTCGTCCCAGGACGAGATTGGCATCGGTAACGGTCGGGCGCGTCCCGCCCAGGCCATAGCAGGCGGGGCCGGGAAAGGCGCGCGCGCTTTCCGGACCGACGCGCAGGAAACCACCGGCATCAATCCAGGCGACGCTGCCGCCGCCAGCGCCGATCGACTTGATATCGATCAGGGGAATGGCGGCGGGAACGCCCCACTCGATTTCGTACTCGGTGGTGTGCTTCTGCTCGCCGTTGAGAACGATCCCGACATCGGCGCTGGTGCCGCCCATGTCGAGGGTGAGCAAGTTCGCGAAGCCCGCCTGTTTGCCCAGCGCGGCGGCGGCAAGCATGCCCCCCGCCGGACCCGACTGCGCCGTATGGATCGGATGCGTCGCCGCGGCGGTGGATTGCATCGCGCCGCCGTTTGATTTCATGATCGTCCAGGGACCGCGAAGTCCGGTCTCCCCAAGGCGGTGCGAGAGATCACGCACATAGCGCTGCATCAGCGGCTTGAGATAGGCGTCGGCCACGGTCGTCGAGGCGCGCTCGTACTCGCGCCAGATCGGCGCGACCTCGTGCGAGACCGACACGGGAACTCCAGGCAACTCCCGCGCGACGAGTTCCCGGACCCGCTGCTCATGGTCTCCGTTCACGTACGAAAAGAGGAGACAGATGGCGACGGATTCCGGCGGGGAGTCCTGGAACGAGCGCAGGGTCGCGGCCAGGTCATCCAGTGCGAGCGGACGGATCACCTGCCCTTCAGCGCCGATCCGCTCCGGCACGCCGACGCTGTCGCGCCGAGAACGCAGCAGCGGTTTCGGTTTCTGCCAGCGCAGGTCATAGAGCGTCTTGCGATTGATGCGCTGGATGTAGGGAATATCCTCATGGCCAGCGGTTACCAGCAACAGGACGCGGGCGCCGGTACGTTCGATCAGGGCGTTGGTGCCAACCGTGGTGCCATGCACCAGACCGGCAATATCGCTGGCCGCAATCCCGGCGGCGGCGATCACCTCGGCCAGCGCCTGTCCCGGTTCCCCGGGCCGCGAGGGTGACTTCGCGGTGGAGACCGCGCCGGTCGTCATGTCATAGGCAACGAGATCGGTAAACGTTCCTCCCGTGTCGATTCCAACCAGGAACTTGCCGCCCGGTGCCTCCATCTACGCCTTCACTCCCTGCACGTTGTTCCTCCTGCGATGGTCCCTGCCGTTGATTGACAGCATACGGACACGCCCATAGACTCCCACCGTATTCGCCAGAACACGATGCACTCCGGCAGGTGGTGGCGTCCACCGGGAGGCGGCGAAACGGCGCGGCGGCGGGACTCGACCGCGCGCAAGGCTCGTCAGGGAGGAAGTCAGGACCATGGCCAGGAATCCATTGACTCGTGCCGACCGCGAACGATTGCGCGATGAAGCGATCATCGACTACCGGCTCGGCTTTATCAACCGCCGCGAGTTCATGGCCCGCGCCACCGCCGTCGGCGTTTCGGCGCTCTTCGCCGGCAAGATTGCCGACGCCGTTGCCGCCCCGGCGCCGGCGCCGACACGCAGCCGGTGGCAGAGGCAGGCCGAAGCGACGGTGACCATTATCAAGGGCCCGCACCATCCCGACGATGCCAAGTTCTGGGATGCGATGAAGGCCGATTTCGAAGCGGCGCATCCCGATATTACCCTCAACCCGACGTTCTTCAAGTGGCAGACGATGGATGCGGAACTGACCGCCGGCTACGCGTCCGAACCGGCCGACGTGGTCTACCTGGTGGATCTGGTTCTCGCCAAGTTTGTCAACGCCGGTCAGGTGGCGGACATCTCCGCCTGGACCGAGGCCGAGGACTTCGCGGCGGAGAAGGCCGCGATCGCGCCTTTCACCTGGGACGTCACCAACTTCGACGGCAAGCAGTATGGCGTCGGCGCGCTCGGCGCGGCCTTCGGCATCTTCTACAACGCCGATCTGCTCGCGGCCGCCGGGATTACCGAGTTCCCGCAGACCCGCGACGCACTCGTCGAGGCCGCCAAGAAGTTGACCACTGATCAGGTCTGGGGGTTCCAGTTCCGCGACGCGTTCGCGGACTACGCTCACTGGGACTGGCTGCCCTATATCCACAACGATGAAGCGGACATCATGACCGGGGACTTGACCGCCCAGAATCTCGATCCCCTGGCGGGACCGGGCACGCAGTATCTGGCGGACATGCGGCTGGTGCACAAGGTCGCGCCGGAGGCCGGCGCCTACGACTGGAACGGCTCCCGCGCCCTGTTCGAGGCCGGGCGCATCGCAATTCTGCATGACGAGTATCCGCAGGCCGTCGTGTGGGAAGTCGACAAGCCCGTCCCGTTCAAAATCGATGTCGCCCAGGCCCCCGCCACCACCGAGGGCGGCAAGCAATCGACCATGGGCAACTTCGGCTACGCGACCATTTCCGAGAAGAGCGCCAACAAGGAAGCGGCCTGGGAAGTGGTCAAGTGGTGGACGAGCGCGGATGTCATCAATCCGTACGCCGCCAAGATTGGCCTGCAGACGGTCCGTATCGACTCCGCGCCGCCGTATACGAGCGAACTCCTGAAGAAGGTCCAGGAGCAGTACGTGCCGGCGGTGCAGGGAATCCAGGTCACCGAGAACTACTACGAGATGCTCACCAATCTCTGGCCGGAGGTCGAGAAGGCCTATCGCGGCGAGCAGAGCGGCGCGGATGCCATGGTCAACGCGGGCAAGGTCGTTACCGGGCTGCTCGGTTCATAGGGCACGAAATGTTGAGGCGAGCGTCCCGAGGAGGCGCTCGCCTCGGGTCAGTACGCAATGGCTACCGTATCTCCCGGGCGGGCGAGTTCTGTGTCGCCGGCGGTTCCGACGCTCCGTCTTTCAGCGGCGGAACATGAGCGGCTGCGGCGGCGCGCGTCACGCGGCCGGGCGCTGACGGCGTACGCGTTTCTGCTGCCGAACGCGGTGTTCTTCGTCGCGTTTCTCCTGGCACCAACTGTCTTTCTCTTCTATCTGACATTTCATGAAGGGGGCATTATCACCCCGGCTCGCTTCGTCGGGCTCGAGAACTGGAAACACGTCTGGAGCGATCCGCTGGTCAGGACCGTCATCGGCAATACGGTCTACTACTGCCTTCTCGCGATACCTTCGGTCTTCTTCATCGGGATGGTGCTTGCCCTCTGTCTGCAGCGAATTCCGCGCGGGAGCGGCGTATTTCGGTCGATTTTCTACTTGCCGACGCTGACCCCGTATGTCACCGCCGCGCTGATCTGGCTGTTTGTCGTTCAGCGGGACTTCGGCGCGCTCAACATGTTTCTCGGCGTTTTCGGTTTGCCGCCGCAGAACTGGCTGGGGAATCCAACGCTGGTGATGCCCTCCATCGCGATGCTCGAGGTCTGGCGTGGCGTTGGCTTCTGGACGCTCCTCTTTCTGGCCGCGTTGCTGGCCCTACCGCCGGAGCTCTATCAAGCGGCGACCATAGACGGCGCCAGCGGCTGGCAGCAGTTCCGGCACATCACCTTGCCGCTGATGCGGCCGACCTTTTTCTTCGCGGTGGTGATGGCCACGATCTGGAACCTGCAATTGTTCGATTCGGTGAGCATTCTTACCGACGGCGGACCGACGAACGCCAGCGCGACCGTGGTCTGGTACATCTACAAGGCGATGTTCCAGTTCAACGACAAGACCGGATTCGCCGCGGCGCTGAGTTTTCTGCTTCTGGTGTTCATCCTGATCCTGACGTCGATCGAAATTCGTCTCCTGCGGAAGCGAACGTAGCGAGGGAGGCGCAGACGTGGCGGTCGAGACCCAATTCGCCGAACTTCAGGGCACGCGGGCGGCGTCCTCTGCTCGGACGGAGCAACGACGGCGCGGACCTTCGGTCTACGTCATCGTGACCTATGGCATCGTGATCGTCGCCGCGCTGATCTCGCTGGTGCCGTTCCTGTACGTCATCTCGACATCGCTCAAGGACACGGTGTCGCTCTTCCAATATCCTCCCGAGTGGATTCCGAAAGAACCGACCCTGGCGAACTTCCAGGAACTCCTCGTTGACTATCCGTTCACGCGGTGGATGATCAATTCGCTGATCGTGGCCTCGTCCGTGACGGCCATCAAGGTCATCATCGATTCGATGGCGGGGTATGCCTTCGCGAAGATGAGTTTCCCGGGAAAGGACGTCTTGTTCCTGGTGGTTCTGATGACGCTCATGGTGCCGTTCGCGGCCACCCTGATTCCCCTCTTCATCATCGTCCGTGATTTGCACCTGACCAACACCTATCCGGGATTGATCTTGCCGGCGTTGGCCAGTCCAATCGGCATCTTCATGATGCGGCAGTTCATCGAGACCCTTCCCAACGACCTGGAGAGTGCGGCGCGCCTCGACGGATGCTCCGAATTCCAGGTCTTCCTGAAAGTAATCCTGCCGCTGATCCGGCCGGGTCTCGTGGTGCTGGGTGTCTTCACCTTCATGACACAGTGGACGAGTTATCTCTGGCCGCTGGTGATTGGCACCAAGGAGGAAATGTTCACCATGACGGTGGGGGTGCAGAGTCTGCGGTCCCTGTTCACGGTCAACTGGGGTGTCCTCTCTGCCGGGGCGGTGCTCTCGATGTTGCCGTTGGTCCTGGTCTTCCTGTTCCTCCAGCGGTACTTCATCGCGGGATCGATTGCCGGCGCGCTCAAGGAGTAGGCGCATACTGAGGGGCCGCAGTACACCGGCGGGAGCGTCGCGATCAGAGCGAGTTCCGAGCCAGCCCGCTGGCGACGGGCCTCGGTGGGCGATCTTCGTTTCACACGGAATCGGTGGCAGATAGCAATGGGTCAGGTCGAACTCATTCAGGTCAGCAAGCGCTATGGATCATCGGGGGCGGTCTCCGATGTCTCGCTCGCGATCGCGAACCATGAATTTCTCGTTCTGCTCGGCCCATCCGGGTGTGGCAAGAGCACGCTGCTCAAGATGATCGCCGGGCTGGAGGATGTCAGCGACGGCGAAATCTATATCGACGGCAAGATGGTGAATTACGCGCGGCCGGCGGATCGCAACGTGGCGATGGTTTTCCAGAACTACGCGCTCTACCCGCACATGACCGTCTTTGACAACATCGGTTTCCCGCTGAAGATGACGGGGGTGAGCAAGGCCGAGACAGCGGAACGGGTCCAGCGCGCCGCGGCAGCACTCGGGCTCGAGGCATTCCTCGACCGCCGGCCGGAGCAACTCTCCGGCGGTCAGCGCCAGCGGGTCGCGCTTGGCCGCGCCATTGTCCGGGAACCATCCGTTTTTCTGATGGACGAACCGCTCTCCAACCTGGATGCGCAACTTCGCGTCCAGACCCGCGAGGAACTGTTGCGGCTCCACGCCCGATTGCAAACGACAACGATCTACGTCACGCACGACCAGATCGAAGCGATGACGATGGGGCATCGCATTGTCGTGATGCGCTCAGGTGTGGTGCAGCAGGTCGGTCCACCGCAGCAGGTGTACGACGAACCCGCCAACACCTTTGTCGCGGCATTCCTCGGCAGCCCCCGGATCAATCTCCATGAAGGCATCCTGGACCGCTCGGGCAGCGTCGCGACATTCCGGCTCGAAGATCGGGCGATTCCCCTTTCCGGCCGCATCGCGCAACTGGCGCGACGACCCGGGGTTGCCGACGCGGCGGCAATTGGTATCCGACCGGAGGACATCCGCGTCGTGCGCGATTTCGATGGCGCCGGGGAGCGGCGGGCGACGATTCCAGCGACGGTCTCACTTGTGGAACCGGTGGGGTCGGACCTTTTCGTGAGCGCCACGGCGGCGGGTCGCTCCTGGACGGCGCGGGCGGAGGCGCGGTTGGACGTCATCCCTGGCCAAACGATCGGTCTCGATCTCAACCTGCAGCGAGCCCACCTCTTTGGTTCAGACGGGCGGAATCTGGCGCTCACCGCGTAGGAAGCGACGATGTCGGCAGGACAAGTGGCACTGTTGAACACGGGAATCGCGGAAAAGATTGTCGCGGGCGTGGATGCGCGCTTCGCCGATCTGCTGGCGCTCACCCGCGATCTCGTTGCTTGCCGAACGGACAGCCAATCGGAGGAGAACGCCGAGTTTGCTCCGGAGGCCAGCCGCTGTCAGTCCATTGTTGCCGATTGGTTGAACGAGACCGGGGCCGAGGTCGAGCGCTGGACCGAAGCGCCGGTCTACCCGGTCGTGGCCGGGGTGCGGAGAGGGAGGGGCGGCGGCCGATCGCTCGCCTTCAACGGCCATATCGATGTTGTCCCGGTGGGTGATACGGCCGCCTGGGCGCACGATCCATGGGCCGGGGAAGTCGTGGCCGATCGGCTCTGGGGGCGTGGCGCGGCGGATATGAAAGGGGGCGTCGCCTGTGCCTTGATGGCGATGCGGGTCCTGGAGGACCTGGGTCTGCACCTGCAGGGCGACGTGTGGACTCACGTGGTGGCGGACGAGGAGGTCGTCGGCCAGAGCACCCGGCATCTGCTGGCGCGGCTGCCAGCGGTCGATGCCGTGCTGGTGGCCGAGCCAACCGATTTGACCCTCATGCCGGTCGAAGGCGGACTCGTTCACTTTCGCATCGAGGTCGCCGGGCGCGAGAGCCACGCTGGCAACCGCTACATGACGATCCATGCGGGCGGACTCGGCGCGCAGGCGGGAATCAACGCTATCGAGAAAGCGATGCGCATTGCTGCCGGGCTGCAGGATCTGGAGCGGCAATGGGGCAATCTGCGCCATCATCCCATGCTTCCGGCCGGTTTCAACTCGATCATGCCCGGCATCATCGCCGGCGGACCGGGCGGCGGGACCGATGGCCGGCTGAACCTGATCGCCAACCCGGGTACCGCGCCGAACTATTGCTCGATCGAATACAACCTCTGGTTCCTGCCGGGTGAGACGTTCGAGGCGATCCGGGACGAGATCGAATCACACGTGGCGATCATCTGCGCCGCCGATCCATGGCTGCGCGAGCACCCACCGCGCTTTACCTGGAAACTGCGGAACATCTACTTTCCCGCGGCCGAGACTCCGCCCGATCATCCGTTCATCCGGACCGTCGCGGCGGCCGTGCAAACCGCGGGCTAGGCGCCGACGGTGACCGCCTTCACCGCGGCATCAGAACTGGCGTGGTACGCGGAGCGCAACATCGCGGGAACGATCTTCGGTCCCGGCCGCATCGCGCAGGCGCACAGCCCGAACGAATACGTCGAGACCGCGCAACTGCGCACCGCCTGCACTACCATGGCGTTGACCGCCGCCGCCTGGTGCGGCGTCGTATCGTCGTAGGCCATCCGCTCGCATGGCTTGGCTACGGGTCGCGCTACTGCAACTCCTCGCCCACGGCACGGATCAGGATGCCAATGCCCACAAAGGCGAGGCGGCGTGCCGTACCGCGCGCGACATGGGCGCCGATATCGCGCTGTTCCCGGAGATGTGGAACATCGGATACACGCCGTTCTCTCCGGCGGAGGACGAAAAGGACCTCTGGCGCTCCCCGGCGCTCTGGTCTTCGTCAGGACCGATTGAAGATCAAGGTGAGATCGACGCGGCACGCCATGTCTGGCAGTCTCACGCGATCGACCTGGGGAGCCCCTTTGTGCGCCGGTTCCAGGAACTCGCCGCCGAACTCGAGATGGCGATCGGGTTGACGTTTCTGGAGCGCTGGCCGGGGAAGCCGCGCAACACGATGTGTCTGATCGATCGGAGGGGCGGCATCGTCCTGAGATACGCAAAGGTCCACACTTGTTGCTTTGGCCTGATGGAAGACGCCCTGACTCCGGGCGACGCCTTTCCCGTCTGTCGCCTTGACACCGCCGCGGGAGACGTCAGCGTTGGGGCCATGATCTGCTTCGACCGAGAGTTTCCCGAGAGCGCCCGCATCCTGATGCTCAATGGCGCCGAGGTGATTCTGATCCCGAACGCCTGCCCCATGGAGATGCACCGGATTGGGCAATTGCGGTCGCGGGCCTGGGAGAACCTCACCGCGGTGGCGCTGGCGAACTACGCCGCGCCGCAACAGAACGGTCACTCCGTGGCCTTCGATCCCATCGTCTTCCGGGATGATGGGGCGAGCCGGGACAACCTGGTTATCGAGGCTGGCGAGGTGGAAGGGATTTACCTGGCGCCGTTCGATCTCGACGCGCTCCGGGAATTTCGCCAACGGGAGGCGCTGGGAAATGCCTTCCGGCGCGTTGACACCTACGACGTATTGATCGACCCCAGCATCGCCCCCCCATACCAGCGTGTGAACGGCAACGGCGTCGCGTGGCGGCCGGGCGCACCCGCTGACGGTGCGTCAGCAGCGCGGTCTGGTTGAACGCGGTCCCGATCTGACTCTAGGGCTGTCGCACCGACTTCCTCTCCATGTCTGACCATGTGGGTTGGTTGGCGCATGAGCCGGATCGTCGGTCGATTGCCCCACCGACGGGGCGCGGCTGCTCGTGACCTGACCCGCACGCTCACGTTGGCATAGCGATTGCGATATCGGATAGCGCCGGACCATGGGACGGCGCGAACTTCGCGGGATTGCTCCGTGCGGACAACGTCCTGTTTGCGACGGCCCGATGTTCGACCAAGTCCCCGCCTTTGTGCATGGGGACGTTGGCCGGCACGGAGAATTGGATTTGCGTCCGCGCCGAACGAAGGCGGAACGCACACCAGGAGGGTTTATCGTGAGTATCGATACGGCAACCGGCAGACCTGCCGGAGCGGCGCCGGGTTGGACCGAACCTGTTGCCAATGGTCTGCCCACGGACTACGGCACGGCTCAGGCCGTCTACATGGGCGAGGCGGACCGATCGTCATTGCGCGACATCATCCGGTGGGGTCCGATCGTCGCAGGCGTGGTGACCGCGCTCGCGGTCATGCTCTTCTTGACGGTTCTCGGCCTCGCCCTTGGTCTGTCGGCGATCGGCGACGCACGGGATATCCAGACCTGGGGAACCGCCGCTGGCATCTGGGGCGCAATCAGCGCGCTGCTTTCATTCTTCTTCGGTGGCTGGATGGCGGGCCGCGGTTCCGCGAATGGTCCGGACCGCAACGGTGTCCTCAATGGATTCGTCACCGGCGCAACGACGCTCATTGTGCTCATCTGGTTGGCGACGTCCGCCCTGACTGGGGCCCTGGGATTCTTCGCCTCGACCGTGACCAACCTGACCGCTGCCGCCGCGCCCGCGGTCACCACTGCTGCGAATCAGGGCAATGTTCCCGTGGCGAACACCGTCCAGGATGCGGCGACAAACGCCGGCGAGACGATCGATCAAGCGCTGCCCGCTGATCCGGCCGCGGCGGCCGCGGATGCGGCGGAATCCGCTGGTCCTGGCGCTTGGGGCACCGTGATCGCCATCATTCTCGCCATCGGTGCCGCGGTACTTGGCGGCGTGGCCGGTCAGGCAAATCGGGTGGTCATGTCACGAAGGGGTGTTGTGGCGACTCCCTAACGCTGATTCCGGAGGAATTCCGGGCGTTTGCTTGCGAGGCGTCCCCTCACCCCAACCCCTCTCCCTGTGCGCGGGCTGACAGGAGGAGGTACGGAGGTCTCGCGACGCCAGCCCTCACCCCAACCCCTCTCCCTGCGCACAGGGAGAGGGGCTTTTGCTGTCCGTAGCGGCGGGCGGTGCCAAGTGCTTCATCCGAGTTCCTGACAATGCTGGTTTTTGACCGTCCGAGCAGGAGGCACGCACGGAGTCAGCGGCGAATGCGGCGTTGCCCTTGTTGCGACCGCTGACCGGCCGGCGTTCGTCAGCCGCCAGCAACGCGCGCGACGGCATCCAGCAGGAGCGTCAGATCAGTTGGCTTACGGAGAAATGCGGTGGCGCCGCTTCGCCTCGCGGCGGCCTCTGTTACCGTCGCAGAGACGAGGATGATCGGCGCGGCGGCTGGCTCGGACTCGCGGTAGCGTTCCGCGAAGTCAAGTCCGTCCATTACGGGCATGCGCAAATCGAGAACGATGACATCCGGCCGCACGCGGCGAAGGATGTCGAGCGCCTGCCGACCGTTCTCGGCGGTCTCGACCGACCAGCCGTCATCCTCGAGCGCCGCCGCCATCACCATGCGGACGCCGATATCATCATCCACAACAAGGACCAGGCCGCGGACCTGCCCCGGGTTATCGTTCTCCACCCTCGATCACACTGCCAAAATCTGAGTCATACCTTCCGCGAACGTGGTCGTGCAGGGTGCGTGCCAGCATTCCACCGGATCGATCTTTATCAGATAGGCGCCCCTTCCGTCTGCCGCTCAGGCAACAGACGCGGCCTTGCGGTCGATGCGATTGGAAAATTCCTGCGGCGAAACCCCGCAGAGCGCGGCCGCGACCACTTCATTGCCGCCCGACTGACGCAATGCCTCTTCCAGGAAGCGGGATTCCATCTCCTTCAGGAATTCCCGGAGATGCATGCCATCACTGATCGCCTGAGCGACATCGGGTGACCGTCTTGATTCCTGCCCGGGAAAGGTCACATGGTCGGGCGCGATGACGCCGCCGCGAGACATGATGACTGCCCGCTCGATGGTGTTTTCGAGTTCTCGCACATTCCCGGGCCAGGGGTGGGCGAGCAACTTCGCCATCGCCTCCTGACTGATGCGAGCGGGAGAAGAACCACGGCTGTAGCGATGTTTGGTGAGGAAGTGTTCGACCAGGAGCGGAATATCCGATTGCCGCTCTCGGAGCGGTGGCAGATGGAGGGCAATGACATTGAGCCGGTAGTAGAGATCTTCGCGGAAGTTCCCCACTTCGATCTCGCGCGTAAGATCCTTGTTCGTCGCCGCGACGACACGGGTGTCGATCTTGATCGTGTTTGTCCCGCCGACCCGCTCGAATTCCCGCTCCTGGAGGACACGAAGCAATTTCTTCTGTGTAGAGAGAGAGAGTTCGCCGATCTCATCGAGAAAGATGGTGCCCTTGTGCGCGAGCTCGAATCGTCCCTTACGCTGCGCCACGGCGCCGGTGAATGCTCCCTTTTCATGTCCGAACAGTTCGCTCTCGAGGAGGGTTTCCGGAAGCGCGGCGCAGTTGACCTTGATCAAGGGTCCGGAGGAATAGGTGGAATTGCGGTGAATGACCGTGGCGACCAGTTCCTTGCCAGTGCCCGTCTCACCGGTGATCAACACCGTCGCGTCTGACCGTGCAACCTGACCGATCACCTTGTAGATGTTCTGCATGGCCGGGCTGGAACCGACGAGGATCTCATCCTTGTTCGATTCCGCGATCAGGCGGACGACGCGATCGGTGAGATCGCGCCGCTCGAAGAACCGCTCGACCGTCAGGACCACCTCGTCGAGTTCGAACGGTTTGGAGATGTAATCAAACGCGCCCAGTTTCATCGCCTCGATCGCCGTGGAGGCCGAGCCATACGCGGTCATGATGATGATGGGCAGGTTGTCGGCCCGCCTGGCACGCAGATCGCGCAGAACCTCCAGTCCGTCTTTGCCAGGCATTCGAAAATCCATGAGGGCAAGATCGGGGGCGGCGGCTTCGTTGGCAAACGCGGTCAGTACCTCGTCGCCACTAGCGACTTCCTGCACATCGTAGCCTTCGTCGGTGAGGCCCTCGGCGAGAACGGAACGAATGGCGGCGCTGTCGTCGGCGATAAGGATGCGGTACGGCAATGGTTCTTCAACTCCTTGCTGTTCATGGTGGTTCACTGGCTGATCGTCGAGCGCGCTGCGACCGCGTCCCGTATTGACTGTACCACTCACGTTGACGGCGAGGTCCGGGTGGACCACGATGAGAGCAGAATGCTCGGGCCCAGCTTGTCCCCCCGGTCTTCGGAAGGACGAATTCTCCGCCGCGGAATTGACTGATCGTTGCCGACCATTGTTCCGGAAGGCGTCGGTTTCCTTTCAGGCACGAGTGGAGGCTCAGGATGCCGCGGGACTAGCCAAGCGGCGTCGCATCCGGGCCGTGAATTTCGCGGTAAAACTGCGCAAAATTGGGCAATTCAAATATGGCACAGTTCTTGCTATAGACTAGCCGTAAGGGCTCCGAATCCTGAGCACGTCGTCGCCGTGATGAACGCCATGCGCCATCGGCGTGGAACCAACGCCGTGTCCTCCACGGGACACCCGGCCCGAAACGCTCGAGACCTCAATAACCGGCCATGCTGGCCGCGTACGTGGAGAAAGTCGCCGATGCAGCGAGCGGTCCTCGAACAGACAATCGAAGTTCAGCAGAATTTCTCGCCGCTCCTGATGCAGGCCAATCATATCCTGAGTCTGTCCCAGGTTGAACTCGAGTCGGCGGTCAATGATGCGATGGAGGAAAATCCCGCGCTCGAACTGGAAGACTGCCCGGCCTGTCCGGTTTGCGGGCGAAGGACCAGTGGCGAACCGTGTCCCACCTGTCGCGTCGCGCTGAATGGCCTAACGGAGCGGATTCGACCGAGCGATCTTGCCAGCCGGTATGAAACAGGCACCCGACCCAACCGCCAGTCCGATCCTGATTTCGATCCGATGTCGATTATCGCCAGCGCGGAGGACGTGCGGCAACAGGTGCTCGAAGCCGTGCTGGCGTCCCTCGATGAGGGCGGTGATCAGGCGATTGCCCTCGTGTTGATCGACGCCATCGATGATCGCGGGTTTCTCACGCTGGAACTCCCTGACATCGCGGAGATGGTCGATGAGGATGTCAGCGATGTCGAGCGAGTGCTCGATGTCGTCCAGGAACTTTCTCCGCCGGGGGTTGGCGCGCGAACGCTGCACGAATGCCTGGCGCTCCAGGCGCGATTCCTGATTGCGGATGGGGTGCCAGTGCCTCCCGCGGTTCTTCCCGTCATCGAGCATCACCTGGAGGATCTGGCGGCGAAACGGCTCGCGAAGATTGCGCGGGCGCTCACCATGGATATCGAGGAGATCGAAGCGGCACAGCAATTCATCCGCTGTCAACTGACGCCGCATCCGCTACAGTCGCACCAGTTTGCGACCTGGACGGCGCCGTCGACCTCAGGTCATATCGTTCCCGATGTCGTCGTCAGCTTCGAGGGCGATGAACTGGTTATCGAGGTGCCGCACGCGATTTACGATCGTCTCGAAACCAACGACTTCTATCGGGAGATGGCGAAGTCACGCACGGCGCGCCCTGATTCCAACGGCAGTGCTCCCGCTACCGAGCCGGCGCCGATCGATCAGGATGTTGTGGTGTATGCCAAGTCGCATGTGACCCGAGCCCAGCAGTTCATCTGGGCGGTGCGCCAGCGGCGCCAGACGCTGCTGCGGGTGGCGCAATACGTATGTGCCTATCAGGACGCGTTCATCCGCGGCGACGCGCGAGGGCTTCGCCCGCTCACCCGCAGCGATGTCGCCAACGCTCTTGGCGTGCATGAATCGACGTGCAGCCGCGCGGTGGCCGGGAAGTTCATGATGCTTCCGTCACGCAAGGTCATCCCCATGAGCGATCTGTTCACGGCATCGCTCAGCGTCAAGCACGTCATTCAGGAGATCATCCAACAGGAAGCGGCGGCGGGCCATGCCCTGAGCGATGCCCAGATTAGCGAGCGGCTCCTCGATCATGGCATCCGCATCGCCCGCCGCACCGTTGCCAAGTACCGCAGCCAGATGCACATCCTTCCCTCGACTATTCGTTAGAGGGCACCACCGCAACACGCCATGTCCGGTGATATGGCGGATCTTCGCTCTTGCGGTACGGGACGATGAGGCGCTGCCCGCGCGAGGGTCCGGAACCAACACCAAGCCCGTGGTCTGCTTCACAAAACAGGGTGCTGGCGGTTCCGCCAGCACCCTGTTCACTTGCCCGCGTCTGGTTTGGCCGGTAGTTAGCGTTGAGCCGCCCGGAAGAACCGGCGCGGATCCGCGAGGCCAACCGCACCACAGCCCGAGGCGATGGCCGCGGCGGCGAAAAGGCCGCTCAGACCGGCGAGACCAAAGCCGCCGGCACCGGTGACGGGGACTTCAACCACGGTCGGTTCCGCGGCTGGGGTTTCGACCGGAGTTTCCTCGATCACCTTCTCCGGCTTTTCCTTCTCCTTATGGCACTTGTCCTCGACGACCTTGCGGATGGAGTTGTCCTCCGCATCCTTCTTGGTCGAGGCGATAATCTCGGAGACGAGCGTCTCAGTGGCTGAGCCTTCGTCCGGATGCGCAACCGCCAAGGCCGCCGCACCGCGTGTCATGGCGCCATCTTCACAGTCCGCGATCGCCTCCGCCGCCGCGCCCTTGGTGTGGGCGTGGCCCGGCGAGGCATGCGCTTCGGCAACGGCCGAGACGGCATCGGCATGGCCCGGGCTCACTGTCAGGGTCGACCCGCCGGCCGTGAGGACAATGGTGTCGTCATCCTGGGCCCTCGCCGGTCCCGCCAGCGCCGCGCCAAGCAGCCCCATGGCCACGAACGCGGTCAGCGTCTTGCGAGACATCCCTGTAACGCGCGGGGTATTCATGCGGTTCATCCCTCCGACTTCCGGTGTGCTGGTCCGCGACATCGCGCCGCGTTCACCAAGACATGTCGTGGCAAGATCTGTTCCATGCCGCCCAACCCTGAACCAACATGGCGCAGTGTCACCACCCTCACCGAATGGAACGCACCGCTAGAGAATCGGGTTTCGCCAATGGTGTACCCGGAAGTCCTATTCTGTTGACGGAAGTCATCTGATGACGGAAATCAAGCGAACGCGGTTCTTGCCGCTGATTGGTGGTTCCAGCAACCACCCTGGTCGTCGCACCGCTTCTTGTCATGGTTCTGGCACGACGAACACGACTACTCCACCGCAACAACGTCCATCTCGAACATGACGTCCGGCCGAAACAACGCCGCAACTTCGACCGACGTGCTCGCGGGGGGCTCGGCCGTGTTGATGAACGAATCGCGAATCGCTCGCACATTGGGCAGGTTGGCGATGTCGGTCAGAAAGAATTGCATCTTGACGACATTGGCGAAGGACATCCCGACCGCTTCCAGTCCGAGTCGCACGTTCTCGAACGTCTGGCGGACCTGGGCGCTGAAGTCTCCCTCCCCGACGAGATTGTTCTCGGCATCGAAGGGTACCTGGCCTGCGAGGTAGACGGTCCGGGTGGCCCGAACTTCGACGACCTGCGAGTAGCCAAAGGGCTTTGGCATCGTTGCTGGGCTCAAGAATCGCTTCGCCGACTGCTTCTCGCTCATTTCATCCCCTTGTTCAGGTTCGGATCGGACTGATAGTCCAAGCATCGCATACCGCCGCAGCGATGCCGGTTGGAGCAATACGACCTGCTGTCGCAGTCGATCAGGAGAGTCGTCGCCCGATGCGCGGAGCCTACACCGGCCGAGTGGGCTAGAGGCCGGAGCGTGCTCGCCCAGCCATCGAGGAGACAACCGTCCAATTGTGATTCTGCACTACCAGGGTGAAAGGTGTCGGCAAGATGTGCTTGTGTTGCCGCCGCTCCCACCGAATGGAATGCTGGCCCTGACGGAATCGGCGATCTTGGTTGACGGAGGATGCAACCGGTGGCAGCAGTGATTGCAGCCGATCCTTGGCCGTACGGTACAACCATGGGACCGGGTTCTGAAGACGGGCGGGTGTGTGAGCAACCTTGCTGGAGCGGGGGACGGGACTCGAACCCGCGACAGCCTGCTTGGGAAGCAGGTACTCTACCGACTGAGTTACCCCCGCGAGGCGGAATCGAGTATACGGCGCACCAACCCCGGTGTCCAATCGCCTTCCCCGTTCGGCATCGAACCGCCCGCGAGGGCGAAAAAATCACCGCGTTGACGGGCGAATCCGCGAATCCGTATACTCCGGCGTGTTGACTCCGCTTGGGGGCGTAGCTCAGCTGGGAGAGCGCTACAATCGCACTGTAGAGGTCGGGGGTTCGAATCCCCCCGCCTCCACCCCCACGATGCACCGAGTGCAACGCGCAGAACCCGGTCATGTGACCGGGTTCTTTGTTTGACTGCCCGTATGGTTGGCCCCGCGGTGCGTCAATCCGCAGGTTGCGGCCGCAATTGCCCCGCGCTGGGCGGCGCGTCGCGTTCGCTCCGATGCGATGCCGCGTCCGCGCGTGGTGCGATATCGGGCGCCCCAGCCGGCCGACCGATGGGTGGCCCTTGCAGCGCCGGGCGAGGTCGCGGCGCATCGAACAGCGCCTCGAGTTCCTCCCCTTCGATCGTTTCCTGTCGGAGGAGCAGATCGGCGATCGCCTCCAGTTTGTCCATCTGGGTTTCAACGATGCCGTGCGCTCTGTCATGCGCCGAGTCGATCAACTCGCGGATCTCCTGGTCGATCTGAAAGGCGACTTCATCACTGTAATTGCGCTGCTCACTGATCTCCCGGCCAAGGAACACCAGTTCGTCCTTTTTCCCGAAGGCGCGTGGTCCCAAGGTCCGGCTCATGCCGAATTCGGTGATCATCCGCCGCGCCAGTGCCGTGGCGCGCTCGATGTCGTTCGCCGCTCCAGTCGACTGTTCGCCGAAGACCAGTTCCTCCGCCACATGCCCGGCCATGTAGACCGCCAATTCGTCGACAAACTGCGCCTTGGTCTTGAACAACCGATCCTCGTCCGGAACGACCCGGGTGTAGCCGCCCATCATCCCCCGCGCCACGATGCTCACCTTCCGCACCGGGTCGGCATTGGGGAGCATCCGCGCGACCAGGGCGTGGCCAGCCTCGTGGAACGCGGTCATCACCCGTTCCCGTTCGGAAATGACCCGGCTCTTGCGCTGAGGACCAGCGATCACCCGGTCGATCGCCTCGGTCAGTTCGTCGCGGCTCACCATCTTGCGGTTTCGCCGCGCGGCCAGGATGGCGGCTTCATTGACGAGATTCTCGAGATCGGCGCCGGAGAACCCGGGGGTCTGCCGCGCCAGATTCTCGATCGAAACATCCTCTTCCAGCGGCTTGCCGCGCATGTGGACTTCGAGGATGGCGACCCGGCCCTGAATGTCCGGCCGGTCCAGGATGACCTGCCGATCGAATCGACCTGGCCGGAGCAGCGCTGGATCGAGCACGTCCGGCCGGTTGGTAGCGGCAATGACGATCACGTTCGTCGAGGAATCGAAGCCATCCATTTCGACGAGGATCTGGTTGAGCGTCTGTTCTCGTTCGTCATGACTGCCGCCAAGACCCGCGCCGCGCTGTCGGCCGACGGCATCGATCTCGTCAACAAAGACGATGCAGGGAGCATGGCGCTTCGCTTGGTCGAACAGATCACGCACCCGGCTCGCACCAACGCCGACGAACATTTCCACGAACTCGGAACCGGAAATGCTGAAGAAGGGCACGCCGGCTTCCCCGGCAACTGCTCGCGACAGGAGGGTCTTGCCGGTTCCCGGCGGTCCGACAAGGAGCACGCCGCGCGGAATCCTTGCCCCCAGCGCGGCGAACTTCTCTGGGTATTTGAGGAACTCGACGACTTCGACGAGTTCCTCCTTGGCCTCTTCCACTCCGGCCACGTCCGAGAAGGTGATCGAGGGACGGTTCGCCGTAAAGAGCCGGGCCCGGCTCTTGCCGAACGACATCGCCTGATTGTTCGTCCCCTGGGTCTGGCGCATCATGAAAACAAAGATCCCGACCAGGAAGAGCGTGGGAAGCAGAAACGTCAGCGCGCCAAGTAACGCTCCCCACTTGCTGGGCGGTTCAAACGTGAACAATGTCGGCGACAGGTTGGATGTGTTGACGCCGAGATTCTGCAAAACGGAGATGAGATCGGTCCCATCCGGAATAGTGGTGACCGCATCTCTCCGGCCAGCATCCGGCTGATAGGAAACGCGGACTTCGCGGCTTCCATCCGATTGGGTCAGGCGCGATACCCGGTTCGCTTGAATATCTTCGGCGACCTGACCAATCGTCCGGACGGTCGGCGCGCTCTCGCTGCCGAGAAATGTGGCCCATACGGCGATGACGCCAACGATCAGGACGATCCAGACAAGACTACTGCGAATCCACTTCTGTTCTGGCACGAAACGCACTCCGACAATGCAAAAGGAGACATCTTACCGAAAGCTCATCGCCGGCTCATGCAAGGGTAGCATGGTGGCTCGGGCGTCACTCCCCCGTATACATCTTCGGGTCGAGCACGGCAACGTACGGTAGGTTGCGGTATTTGCCGGCATAGTCAAGCCCGTAGCCAACCACGAACTCGTCGGGAATGCTGAACCCGATCTGGTCGACCTTGATATCCGCGGCGTCTGGTTTGTCTTTCTTCAAGAGAGCAACGACTCGAATATCCTTCGGGTTTCGCCGCTCCAGCACATCGAGCAGGTACTGCAACGTCAGTCCGCTGTCAACGATGTCTTCGACAACAACAACTCTCCGGCCCTCAATCTCCTGATCAAGATCCTTGAGAATGCGGACGACACCGGAACTCTGCGTCGCGGCGCCATACGACGATACCGCCATGAAATCGATCTCGAGCGGAATGGTCATCGCCCGCATCAGATCGGTCATGAACGTGATTGCGCCATTGAGGACGCCAATCAGGAGCGGCGTTTCGTTCCCGTAGATCGCGTCGAGATCGCGCGCGATCTCGACGGTGCGGGCGTGAATGGCACCATCCTCAATCAGAATTCGCGCCACCCCCGTCGCTCGCGGTTCCTTATCTTCCATCGGCGTCCTCCTCCGTTCGTTTCCCTGTCGGCTGTTCGCCGCGAAGGTGCAGCATCGCCGCCGACCGGCGAACCGTCCACCCCTCCCCGATCTCGATCTCACGCCCGGATGCCGAGTGACGAGCCAAATCGAGGACCGCGGCGAGCCGATTGAAACTTGGGGCAAGTCCATCGGCTGCCTCGCCAATCCAGAGCCGAATCATCCGGCATTGCAGAGCACGTGGTTCCGCCAGCAATCGGTCCACTCGCAGCGCACACACAGAGTCTCGAGCGGCGTCGAGCGCGGCGCGCGCCAGCAAATCAAGAAACTGGTCCTCCTCGGCCGCGATGTCGGCGTAGCGGGCCAGTGCGGCTACGGCGCCAGACGCCAAATCCTCGAGTAACGGTAGTGCCTGATGGCGCACCGCGTTCCGTCTGAATTGGTGGTCCGTATTGGACGGATCAATGATCGGATGGAGACCAAGCCGTTCGATGTAGGTGGTGATTTGAGAAGGTTCTTCGTGGAGGAGTGGTCGCCAGATGAGGATGTTGGATTGCTTTTGGGATATGTCGCTCATAGTGACAACCGAGTCCAAGTGTCGCCATTCTGCCATGCCGGCAGCGCCATGCAGCCCGCTGCCGCGGAGGAGATGCAGCAAGACGGTTTCCGCTTGGTCCTGTTGATGATGTGCCGTGGCAATTACCTTTGCCCCGAAATCGTGCGCAACCTCGAACAGCAATCGATAACGCTCTCTGCGGGCCGCCTCTTCAAGTCCGACACCGGGGTGTCGATCGCGAAACCCGCCTAAAATCTCGCGCACCACGATTGGCAGTCCGAGCGAACTCGCGAGTTCGACCGCTTGTTGTGCTTCCGCCGAGGAGGAATGGCGCAATCTGTGATCGATGTGTACGAGAGTAACCGCGACCTCAATTCTCTGGACCAGCCAGCGGGAAGCGGCCGCAAGCGCCAAAGAATCTCGCCCTGCGGAAAATGCAATGATGAGGTGGTCTCCGCATGTGATGCCAGCACGGATCGCCCGGCTCAGCAGCCGTTGTTCAAGACCAAGCGGCGCGCGAGGGAATGCTCGGACGGATCGACAACGATCTGCCGATTTCGGCACGGCCGAACTCCCGCCGTTCTGTACCTGAGGGTGACTCACCTGGTGCCGACGGGTGGAATCGAACCACCGGCCAAGGGCTTATGAGTCCCTTGCTCTGCCTCTGAGCTACGTCGGCAAATCGCCGCGTAGAGTACCTGCTGCAGCGACGACGCGTCAACGATTTTGGTGTTATGACGACTTTGAGCGCGGTCGTTCGATGCTAGACTCGCCAGCGGCTGCCCCGCGAAGTCTGTTCCTGGGAAAGGTGCATGTCCTCTCGTGAATGATTCCTCCGCCTCGACCAGCGATCGCCTGCTGGCCGGCCTCAATGTCGAGCAGCGCGAAGCCGTCCTCGCCACCGAGGGTCCGGTTCTGGTCGTCGCGGGACCGGGCTCGGGGAAGACGCGCGTTCTGACGCACCGTATCGCCTATTTGATGGACGTGCTCAACGTGCCAGGAGACCGGATTCTCGCCGTCACGTTTACCAACAAGGCGGCGCGTGAGATGCGAACCCGCATCGAAGCCTTGCGTCACGGTCGGCCACTTGACGGCATCACCATGGGCACGTTTCACTCCTTCGGCGTGCGGATCCTGAGAGAAAACCCGGGCGTCGTCGCGGATCGGCTCGGAATACTCCCGCAGTTTTCCATCTACGACGACGCGGATCAGATCGATATCGCCAAGGCGGCGCTGTCGACACTCGATCTCGATCCGAAGCTCTATCAGCCGCGGCGCATTCTCTCGCGCATTTCTGCGGCGAAGAGCCAGCTCGTTTCGCCAGACGAGGCGAGATCGGCCGCGGCGACGTATGACGAAGAAATCGTCGCCCGGGTCTACCGGGAATACGAGCGGTTGCTGCGCCGAGCCAACGCGCTTGATTTCGATGATCTGCTCGGGCAGCCGATCTTTCTCTTCGAGGAAGCGCCGCATCTCCTGGAGCGCTACCAGGAACGCTATCTCCACATCCTGGTTGACGAATATCAAGACACCAACCGCGTCCAGTATGTCCTCGTCTCGGCATTGGCGGAGCGACACCGCAACCTCTTTGTCGTCGGTGATCCGGATCAATCGATCTACGGTTGGCGACAGGCTGATATCCGCAACATTCTCGATTTCGAGAAGGACTATCCCGACGCCCGTCAGATCCACCTCGAATTGAACTACCGCTCCACCGCTCGCATCGTCGAGGCGGCAGATCGGGTTATTCGGGAGAATCAAGCTCGCATCGATCGCCGGCTTCGCACCGACAATGTCGAAGGCGAACCGATCATCGTCCGTGAACTGACTGACCAGGGACACGAAGCCCAGTTCATTGCCGACGAGGTTCGCCGGCTCGCCGAGCGCGACGAGGCGGCCTATAGCGATGTGGCCGTGATGTACCGCACGACGGCGCAGAGCCGAGCGATCGAAGAGGCGCTCCGGTTCCGGGGCATCCCGTATCAGGTCGTGGGTGGTGTTCGATTCTACGAGCGCAAGGAGATCAAGGATGTTCTGGCGATCCTGAGGCTTCTGCACAACCCGGCCGATGTGATCGCCGCGGAACGCATTGCCGGGAACTTCCCGATTGGACGCGGACTTGGACCGCGCGCGCTGGAATCGATCCGGGATTGGGCCAATGGCGAGCGCCGCCCCCTGCTCGATGGGTTTCTGGCCAGCGCTGGTCAAATAAATGTCGGGTCCGCGCCAACGTTGTCCGGAACCGCGAAGAGTGCCGCGTCGCGCGTCGGTTCTGTTTTTGGCGCTCTGAGGAACGATCTGCCAACCGAGCCATTGACCGCTATTTTTGACACCGCCGTCGATCGCACCGGCTATGCGGCGACATTCGACCGGACCGAGGAAGAGTCGCTCGATCGTTGGGCGAACCTGCTCGAACTTCGCTCCGAACTCGAGAAGATGGGGCCCGACCCTGCCTCATTGACCCTGCCGAGGTATCTCGAGCGAGTCGCTCTGGTAGCAGACGTCGATTCGCTCGAGACTGACGAACGGGGCCGGGTGACGCTGATCACGCTCCATTCGGCCAAAGGACTGGAGTTTCCGATTGTCGTCGTCGCCGGCGTGGAAGAAGGGCTGCTCCCGATCAGCCGGGCAGTGGAAAACGAGCACCTCCATCCGGAGGCGATGGAAGAGGAGCGGCGTCTGTTCTACGTGGGAATGACGCGCGCCGAGAGGCTGCTCTACTTGACGCACGCGAGTTCCCGCGCCGCCTACGGGCGCTTCGCGTACTCCGTCCCCTCGCGATTTCTCAATTCGATTCCGCCGCACCTCACGCGCAGCCTGGGCCGACGTGCTGGCCAA
>JAXLWU010000016.1:0-114461 GCA_046328335.1 Thermomicrobiales bacterium | reverse complement strand
ACCCGATCCGTACCGCACCAGCGCCTCCTGTCCGTCGCGGCGTCTGACAAAGCGCAGCCCGATCACTCGCTCACTGATCGCACCATCTTCGAACACCACAACATACTCGGGCATCGGTCGCGCACCGCCAGCAGGCGTGAAACCGGCCTGTCGCAAGTGTGCCGATAGCGTGCGGACTTTTTCGTTGGTGATCGCGTCATTGCAAACGACTTGCGCCGTGCCATCGGGCTGGCACGATTGCACCGTGGCTTCCACTTCGTCGAGATCGACCGCGATGGTGTGGCAACTTGTTGCGGTACAGTCAAAGTCGGCAGCCGGCGGAGGATGGGGCTTGTCCTTCTTCTTTTTCTTTCGCTTCTCCGCAGAGGCCTGAATCCGGTCATCCCGTCCGCCGCGATTGCGGTCATGCTGCCGCCCGGACTTGGCCTGACTATCACCTGCCAGACCGAATCGAGCGGCAAGAACGGCGAGGGCGCTCCCCGCTAGCAGACGCACAGCGGCGCGGCGGGGGCGCGAGTCCACGGCCAACGCCCGTGCCAGATCATCGAAGTGCAACGTGTCCACGCAATACTCCTTCCCATATCGAACGGCGCCTGAAGTGATGAGCGGGTCGAGATCCTGTCTCGCTCGCGGTTGCCCGGCAGCGGCAGGGCGCTTCAATCCCGGCTAACAGCCATCTTGAGCCGCACGGGTCCCTGATGCCACGCACAACGGACGCAGTTCACACACATTTCGCTCACCAATGCGGCAACGAGCGGTGGACATCGGCAGGTGTTGAGACGAACGAAGATGAACTGCTGTCCACCCGGGCATGACAGTACAATCGCGGCACTCAGGGATCGCATGCTGGCGACCAGAGACGTCGAGTCGAGACCGTCGCAATGACCGCCACCGCTCCCATGAATCTGGGCACGTTGCTCCGCCGATATCGCCTTGCCGCCGGATTGACCCAAGAGGACCTGGCGGAGCGGGCGGGCATTAGCGTGCGCGGGCTGCAGGATTTGGAGCGCGGCGCGCGCCGCGCACCTCGTCCTGACACGATTCGCCTGCTTGCCGACGCCCTCGGCCTCGATGACCGTGCCCGATCGGAGTTGATCGCCTCGGCACATCCGGGTCTCGCCGCCCCCCCGCAGCCGACACCGCGCGTGCAGTCGACGCTCCCCATCCCGCCGACGCCACTGGTCGGCCGCGAACAGGAGGTGGCCGCGGCCTGTAGCCTGCTGCAGCGGCCGGGGGTTCGCCTGCTGACCCTGACCGGGCCAGGAGGGGTTGGCAAGACGCGACTGGCGCTGGCCGTCGCGGCCGAACTGGCAGACGAATTTACGGATGGCGTTGTCTGGAGCGATCTCGCGCCGTTGCGTGATCCCGAACTCGTCGCGGTCGCGATCGCGCGGGCACTCGGCATCGAGACCGATGGCCGGGTTCCAATCACCGATGCCCTGCAGAACGCTCTGGCGGACCGGCGCCTGCTGCTGGTGCTCGACAACTGCGAGCAGGTCCTGCCGGCGATGCCATTGGTTGCGAATCTGCTCGCCACCTGCCCGAATCTCTCGGTGATCGCGACCAGCCGCTCCCGCCTGCATCTTCGCGGCGAGCGGGAGTTTGCCGTGCCGCCCCTGGCGGTACCTGACGCGGCGGAGGCCACTGGCTCGCCGCTTGCGGCGCTGGTCGGGATGGGCGCGGTGCGGCTGTTCATGGAACGGGCGCAGGCGGTCCGCGCGGATTTCGCGATGACCCCGGACAATGCTGCCGCTATCGCCGCGATCTGCCTCCGCCTGGACGGCCTGCCCCTGGCGATCGAACTCGCCGCGGCGCGCATCGCGCTCCTGCCACCAGCCGCGCTGCTGACGCGCCTGGAACGCCGGCTGCCGCTCCTCTCCGGCGGCGCGCGCGACCTTCCCATCCGCCAGCAGACGATGCGGGTCACCATCGACTGGAGTTACGACCTTCTCGAGGAGCAGGCGCAAGCGCTCTTTCGCCGTCTCGCCGTTTTCGCTGGCGGATTCACGCTCCAGGGCGCGGATGCCGTCATGGCCGCGAGCGATGACTCGGCCGTTGCTCCTGATGCGTTCGCTCTCGTTGCCGCGCTTTGCGATCAGAGTCTGGTGCGGGCAGTTCCTTCCTCTGACGGAGAACCGCGCTTCTCTCTGCTGGAGACGATCCGCGAATACGCCGAGGAGCGACTCGCGGCGAGTGGCGAGGCTGGAACGGTCCGCGAGGCACACGCCAGGTTCTATCTGGATCTGGCGCGGGAAGCCGAGATGCACCTCACCGGCGCCAGTCAACCTGTCTGGCTCGATCTCCTGGAGCGCGAGTACGACAACATGCGTGCGGCTCTGACCTGGAGTATTGCCAACGATCCACCACTGGCCCTGCGGCTGGCCGGTGCGCTGTGGCGCTTCTGGTGGATGCGCGGGCACCTGCAGGAGGGGCGAGGATGGGCGGAAGCGGCGTTGGCGCGGCCGGGGGGAACTGCCGGTGAACGGGCGCGGGCGCTGCATGTGGCCGGCGATCTGGCCCAGGAACAGGGGGACTATCTCGCGGCGCGCCCGTTGCTCATGGCGGGGCAGGCGGCGGCCATCGAAGCGGGCGATGCCGGTCTGGCCGCGCTCTGTCTCAGCGGGTTGGGCTTTATCGCCAGGAATCAGCGCGCTTTCGACGAGGCCATTGGCCTGCATGAAGCAGCGCTGGCGCTGCAGCGGTCGGTCGGCGATCGCCGCGGCGTGGCCTGCTCGCTGGGGAATCTCGGCAGCATCGCTCAGAACATGGGTGATCTCCAGCAGGCGGAAGCGCTCCTTGGAGAAGCGCTGGCCACCTTCCAGGAACTGGGGGAGCGTGCTACCGCGGCGGATGTCCTGGCCAATCTTGCCATTCTTGCCAATCAGGAAGGCAACCACGCCCGAGCGGAGGGTCTCGCCGCGGAGGCCCTGGTGACCTTCCGCGAGTTGGACGACCCGCAGGCGATTGCCACGACGCTGGCCGCCCTGGCGAACGCGCGGCGCGGCCTGGGTGATCGCCCCCTGGCGCGAGCAGCCTACGACGAAGCGCTCGCTCTCTTTCGCAAGGTGGAGCACCAGCCGGGAATCTGCACCATGCTGACCCACCTTGCGACCCTCTCCCTGGACGAGGGAGAGCCCACCGCGGCAGCGGCACGCCTGGCCGAATGCCTGCGCCTGTCGCGGCACCACGGTGATCGCCCAGCGGCGACGTCCGCGCTGGCCGCTGCGGCTCGCCTCGCCGCGGCACAGGGGTATCAGCGGGTCGCCGCGGAACTGAACGAGGCATCCGCCGCCGCGCGACCACCTGGCGAGGACTCCTCGATAGACGGCGCGGTCGCGCTGGCGCTCTCGATCTGCGAGCAATCTCAGCCGATCTGACGCTGCTGTGGCAGCATCAGCCGTTCCAACGCCACCAGAAGACGGTCAGACACCACATCACCCTTCATCCTGTGAACAATAAACGGGCACGACTTCTGCTATACTTGGCAAGGCACGCGTTCAGGATGATTTCCTCGGGTGTTGGAAAGCGAACGGCGGGGATCATCACGGCCGATCGCGGATGCCAATTCCTGGATTGCATCGATCGCGGGCCGTGTCGTTGCTGATCGGACCGGCCTCCCCCTGACACCTAACCACGCCACGGATTCGTGTGGCGCGTCTGGATTCGGGATCGACCAGCCGGATCAACCATATTGACAACGGCCAGTAAAATAGGGACTGGTCGTACGAGTTATCAGGAGAGAATGCCTTGCCAAAGAAGCAACAGTATCGTAAACCACCCCGGCCGGTGAAGCCGGCTGCGCCGACTGACGTTACGGAAGAGCGAGTCCGCCGCGAAAACCCGAATGCCGTCACGATGGATGGCCGGGTGGTGGAAGCGCTGCCGAACGCCATGTTCACGGTCGAGTTGGAGAACGGGCACTCCGTGCTCGGGCACCTCGGTGGGAAGATGCGGAAGAACTACATCCGCGTGCTGCCGGGGGATCGGGTGGTGGTCGAACTGTCGCCGTACGATCTCACCCGCGGCCGCATTACCTTCCGCCATCGCTAATCGCTCCGGCCTTATCGCCAGGCGGAGCGGGTCACCGCGTCAGGCAATCAGTGGCGTTTCGATTCACGGATTGAATCGCCCGGTGGTGCGGCCCGCGGAGACGCGCAGGGTCGTACGCAGGTCCCATCTGCGCACAGAGCAAACATCGAGCCCGGTTTGTGCCGGGCTCTTGTCATGTGCCGGCGAATACTGCGTGCTGTTGCCTCGCGGCGCCGTCCCTCACCCCAACCCCTGGCTCCCTCCCATGCCTCCCTCCACGGAGGGAGGAGTCTCCCGTCGAGCCGGGAGAGGGGCTCAGGGCGGTGTCGTGGATCGCGGTTGTCTTCATCCGAAATCTGTATCAACCGCGAATCGCCGCTACCGCGGCGCAGAAGCGGGAGATCTCGTCCTCGTCGTTGTAGTAGTGGACCGACGAGCGCACCACGTCCCGCAGGTCTCGCGCTTCCATATCGAAGCGGGTGGAAGCCACGGTTGATACCGTGACGTTCATCGCCCGCGCGGCGAGCGCCTGCTGGACCGCGGACGCGGACACGCCGTCCACCGTGAAGGTCACGATCCCGCACCGCTCGACGCCGATATCGCGCACCGTCACCCCGGAGATCGCGGTGAGTCCTGCGCGCAACGTCGAGGCGAGCGCCTGGATGCGCTGCCAGATCGCCGCCATCCCCCATGCTTGCGCGTAATCGAGCGCGACCGCCAACCCGACCTTGCCGGCGTAATTCGTCTCCCAGTTTTCGAAGCGGCGCGCATCAACGCGGATTTCGTAGCGATCAACCGCGACCCACGACGCGGCATGGACATCGAGGAAGGGTGGTTCGAGACGCTGGCAGAGATCCCGCCTGATGTAGAGCAAGCCGGTTCCCCGCGGTCCACGCAGGTACTTCCGCCCCGTGGTGGAGAGCATGTCGCACCCGATTTCGCCAACATCGACCGGCATCTGCCCGACCGACTGGCAGGCATCGAGGAGGTAGGTGATTCCCGCCTCCCGCGCGATCCGGCCGACAGCAGCGGCCGGATTGACCAGACCGCCATTGGTCGGCACGTGCGTCACGGCGATCAATTTGACCCGCTCGTCGATCATCTCCGCCAACGCCGGTACGGAGAGTTGGCCCGATTCGTCGCTGGGAATCACCTCGACCACCGCCCCCGTCCGCTGCGCGACCTGCAGGAACGCGACGACGTTGCTGACGTACTCGGCGCGGGAGGTGAGGATGCGGTCGCCGGGGCCAAAGGGAAGCGCATAGAAGGCCATGTCCCAGGCGCGGGTGGCGTTCTCGATGAAGGCGATTTCGTCGCGCGCGCAGCCAAGTAGAGCCGCGGCCGCATCGTAGACGCGCTCGATCGTGGCATCTTCCCGATCGGCCGCCTCGTAACCGCCGATGGCCGCCTCGAGGTTCAGGTACGCAACAGTCGCGTCCAATACCTGCCGCGGCATCAAAGCCGATCCGGCGTTGTTGAAATGGAGGACGTTGGCGCAGCCGGGGGTTTCCTTCCTCGCCCTCGCAACATCAACGGTCATTTGGTGACTCCCATGCTCGATCATTTCCCAGCCACCTGGACTCGGCTCCGTGCTCTGATTGTCCCATGCCGCGCCGCCGTGACGATGGAACCGATAACGGTCATGAGCCGTCCGAAAAGATAGAGATACCTTCAACGCCGAGACAGCAAAAGGGTGTCATTCCGAGGCGAAGCCGAGGAATCTCGTCGTCCACACCGTCAAGGGCGTCGAGTGCGATTCCGTCTGCGGCCGGCTGGCTCCGTTTCGGCACAGAACGGGTCGATCTTCGACACTGGTGGCGGCTGAACCGATAACAAGGAGAACTGGATGAACATCTGGTGGCAAGATCTGCTCTGGGGGCTCTGGAATGGTCTGACAGCGTGGGTCGTCCTGATCGCGCACATTTTCGGCGCGGGGGAGGGATTTCCCTTCTACAACGTCGCCCGCGCCGGCAACTGGTACGACTTCGGTTTCCTCGTCGGCGCCGGATCGCCATTGCTCGGCACCTTGCGCGGACGGCGGTGATCGGATAGCCAGGCGAGAGCAACGCGCGGATATCGTGGCATCCCGCTCGGGGGAGGGACTGCGGCGTTCGCCTTGACGGCGCACACCGAAGTTCCTCGCGCTGGTCCGGATGACACCTTGTCCGCGGCTCTGTTGTCCGGGATGGCCTTGCGCCCGGTTCTGAACCATCGCCATCGTCGTGAGGAGGGCGGGCGACGCACGCGTCGCACCCTACGAACATATCATCGTCGGGGCGATGCCAACATCGCCCGCGTACTCAACCGAAACCTCCGCCTGGTTGCCAGGATCGGCAACCAGGCGAATCTTCCCCGATCAGCAACTCGCCTGACAGACCCCGGTGGCACCGGGATCGCCGCCGGTGGAGCAACAGGAGAGGCCCTCGTCACACGCGCCCTCGGTGCCGGTGGTGCAGGCGCAACCGGCGGTGGTGCAGACCACGGGCGGTGCGTTGTCGCACTGGCCAGTGTCGTTGCAGTAGCCGGAACAGCAGCCGCTACAACTGTCGCCCCAGTTGCAGGTCGCGTCGCAGGCGCCGCCATTGTCGATGCAGGGCGGCGGCCCGCACGCCTCCGCGGGTTGGCAGGTGCCGGGGCCACCCGGCACGGAGGGATCGGTCAGGCAACAGATCAGCCCGTCGTCGCAGGCCCCTTGCACCCCACCATTGCAATCGCATCCTTCACCCGTGCAGGGCGGGGGGGCGCAGTTCGCCGCCGCGGTGCAGGTCCCCGCGCCGCCCGGAATCGATTGTCCATCCTGACAACAGACCAGACCGTCATCGCAGGCGCCCTGCACGCCGCCATTGCAGGCGCATCCCTCACCGGTACACGGTGGCGGCGGGCACTCGCTCTCCTGCTGACAGGTGCCGGCGCCCCCTGGAATCGCCTGGCCGTTCTGGCAACAGACGAGACCGGTGTCGCAGGCGCCGAGTACCCCGCCGTTGCAGTCGCAGCCGACCCCGGTGCACGGAGGTGGCGCGCATTGATCCTCTGGCTCGCAGGTGCCGGCGCCGCCAGGGATCGATTGTCCATCCTGGCAGCAGACCAGCCCGGCGTCGCAATTTCCCTGTACCCCGCCGTTGCAGGGGCACCCCTTCCGGGTGCAAGGGCAGGAACCGGCCGTGGCGCAGATGAACCCGCTCTGGACGGCGCAGCAGACGAGACCCTGGTCGCAGGAACTGGGATCGTTGTAGTCGCACTGGCACCCTTCACCGGTGCAGGCTGGATTGCATTCCGCTTCGGTCTTGCAGACGCCCGGTCCACCTGGGCTGGAGGGGGGCGTCTGGCAGCAGATCAACCCGGCGTCGCACGCGCCCTGGACACCACCGTTACAGTCGCACCCCTCACCAGTGCAAGGAGGCGCGGGCGGATCGTCGCACTGGCTACTGGCATTGCAGTAGCCGTTGCAGCAGCCGGGGCACGCTTCGTTCGCGGAGCAGGTATCCGGGCAGGGATCACCGTTGGCCGGGCAAGCGTTCGGGTGGCAGGCCTGCTCGGTCTTGCAGATGCCGGGACCGCCCAGGAGATCGGTGGTCGGGCAGCAGACCAGGCCGCGGTCGCATGGCCGCCGGGTGCCGGTCGAACAGACGCAGCCCTCGCCGGTGCAGGCTGGAGGAGGTGTCGCCGTCGGGGTGACGGGCGCGGCGGTCGGAGGCGCTGAGGTCGGTTGCGCTGGCGAGGTCGTCGGCTCGAGCGGCGCACCAGGACAGGTATTGCGGAAGGCTTGCGACATCCCGACGTGGATGTGCGTGGCGCCAGAGATCGCCTCGTCCGGCGCCGGGAGCAGATCGGCGAGATTCGCCGCGATCCACGCGGCCTCGTCGTCGGCGAAATTCTGGAAATCCTGCTCGCTGCGGAAAACGGCGATCGTCACGAAATCGCCATCCTCGTCTTCGACGACGAAGTAGGAGATGAACCCCTTCGCCTTGCAGATATCTTCGACGTACCCCTTCTGCAGGGCCTGGCGCACCTGGGCCGTCGGTTCGCTCAGGGAATAGCGGCGGATGACGGTGTAGACCGCTTCGCCGTTGCCCTCATCCTGGGCGAGCGCCGGTGCTTGCCGTATGCCGGCCGAGGCGAGCAGACCGGCGGAGGCCGCGGCCCCGGCCTGCCGCAGCGCTCCCCGGCGTGAGAAGCGCCCGGCGAGCGCTCTCGCCAGGTTATCGAATCGCTGCGCGTCCATGGAAACTCCTTCCCTCGGGCATGCACTGCTGGGCACACCGAGGATGCCGACGCGGGCGGGGAGCGGGGGTGCGCCAAGGATACGATGCCTTGCCGTCACACGCCGGGAGAAACGCGAGCATTCCTTTACCCACGCGCATCCCCGTACGCTGTACGGGCGGCTGACAGGCCGATAAGGGCGTAGAGTGCTGACAGGGATAGCGGCGCTTCCTCGCCAGCGCCGGAGCTGCGTCAAGGGGGATGCTCGTGAACGCACAGGATGCCGGGTTCAGTGGATCACGCAAGTCTGGCATTTCACGCCGGGGCGCATTGGTGAAACTCGGTGCGTTGGGGTTGGGGGTGATCGGCCCCATCTTCACAACCCAGTTGACCGAAGCGAAGAGATGTCACAGGCAGAACCGCCGTTGCAAAGCGCGGTGCGAGCGAAAATATGCTGCCGGTAGCATCCAGTTGGTCTCCTGCCGCAGCAGTTGTGGTCTCCATTGTCTCTGACGAAGGATGGCGCTTTTCCGCCAGGAATCGTCAGGACGAACGGCACCGACGGTGGGGCAGGGGCGGAAGCGCGGTCCCGTGTGGAGACGATGAGTTAGCGGTGGTCGCGACCACCCGCGAAGACGAGCGCGCCGATCGCCAACGCGGCCACATCCTCGACCGACCCCCAGAACGGATCGGGGATGCCGGTCGTCTCACCGAGCCAGCGCCGCGCGTGGTACCCGACGAAGGCCCCGAGCCCGGCGCCTGCCGCGCCGAGGAGCGCTCCCGCGAGGGGCGGATCTCCCCCCTCACGCGAAATCGCCGCGCCAGCGAGGCCGCCGAAAAGGAGGCGACCAAAGAGCGGGCCGGGATCGAGACGGCTCGGCGTGAAGGGGAGTTTGTCGACTACCAGCTCACCGGCGGCGGAAAGCGCCAGCACCGGCAATGCGGCCGGTTCGCGCAGGAGTTTCACCGACGTATCGTCATCCGTCGCGAAGTGGCCTTCGCGCGCCGCATAGGCGAGCATCGCCAATGGCAATTGGGTGCGCATCCCGGCAACAAAGCCAAGCAGCGCGGCACGAGGATCGACATCAACAGGGGCCATCGATTCCATCACGGCAGTCTCGTCACGCATCGCCAGTACAGCATCTGCCGGAGGCTACCATGCCTCGCCATGGCACGGTCTCGCCGCACTCGACTGCGCACTACGGTAGGTCGCGAGCGAGAGCGGGGTGATCACCGAGGTGGCGTCTGGATGCCGCGGAACCGGGATAGGCCATCTTCGCTGCCATCCTGGCGATCGCCTTCGGCTGCATCACGTCCCACGGCTTCCAAAGACTCCATCCCAGGAAAGTGCTGATTCGACATCATCCGTTGCCGCGGCTGGCGGTTGACCAGGAGTTGCAGCACATCAGGGCGGGAATAATGCCCGGCGACATCAAACGCCGCCTTCGCCGCGTAGACCGCTTCCAGTGAGCCGCGCGCGGTGAGGATGGTTTCTCCGCGCACCGGTCCGGCGATCAGTTCACCCCGCGGATCGATGATGCAGCTGTCACCGGTGTGATCGAAGACGGAGAGTTCGCGAAACTGCTCCGGCACGTCCTCCCGCTGCCGTAGTCCGCCCACGGCGATGACGTAACACGCTCCCTGTGAGGCGAAGGCGCGGGAGAGGAGCACCTGGCGCGTCCAGACCGCATTTGGCGCGGCCGGGGCCGGATCGAGCTCGCGGCCCGGCCAGGCGGCGACGTGAATCTGCGTCCCCTGCGCCATCAGCGCGTAGCCGGGAAGGACCATGTTGTGTTCCCAGCAGTTGAGGCCGCTGATCCGCGCATACGGACGCTCGTGGACGATGAGACCAACGCCATCGCCTTCACCCCAGATGGTGCGCTCGACAAAGGTCGGTTTCAGTTTGCGGTGCCGGCCGATGATCTTCCCCTCGCGGCTGATGAAGAGCAGGGTGCAGTAGACCGTCGCGTGAGCGCACGGATCACGTTCGACCACGCCGATCACGACATCGATCCCGGCGCGGCGCGCGGCATGGCAGAGTTTGTCGGTGGTCGGGCTGGGGATGTCGACGGCATTGGCCAGGTAGGCGGCGGCGGCTTCCCACCAGAGCGCCGATGGCGAGGCGAAGGCAAAGAAGGGATAGCCGGGCAGCCACGTCTCTCCGAACGCGGCGAGATCGGCGCCGGCGGCGCCGGCTTCGTCGATCAGACGACAGGCTTTCTCGGTCGAGGCATCACGGTCGAAAAAGACCGGCGCTGCCTGAACTGCGGCGAGGGTGAACTCAGGATACGTGGTCATGGCCTCCCACTCCCTGACGCGATGTCGATCGCAGATGTCGATCTAGCGCGGCGTGCCGAAGATGAGTCATGCCGACGCCGGAGGAATCTCGTCGTCCGTTGTGGCCCGTGCCGAACGCCGCGGTCCCTCGTTCCTCGGGACGACACACCTGCCGCCCGGCGCTGCAGCGGGCCGACTTTCGCTCGCGACCGGCCCATTGCATCACGAATCGGGCGTGGCACGGGCGGCGCGAGTGGCAGTGGGCGGAACGCGGGATGGCGTCGCCGTCGCCGACGCGCGGGTGGGGGCCGCCGTAGCGGGGACGGGCGTCCGGGTAGCCGGGACAGGAGTCGCCGTCGGCGCCGGGGTCGGCGTGGCTGGCGCCGCGGTCGCCGTCGGGGGAAGCGGCGTAGTTGTCGGCGGTTCGGCAGTGGCGGTGGGCGGGGGCGTCTCCGTCGGTGTCGACGTGGGCGGCGCCGGCGTGGGAGTCGGCGTGTTGGTGGCAAGGAGCAACTGCGGAATGTCGTCCTGCTCTTCCCAGACAATCCGGATGCGGTTATCCGCCGGCTGACTCTGGTTGTGCACCGTGACGACGCCGACCGCTTCATAGAGATCGCGCTGCCCGGCAACCCCCTTCGGCAATTCCCGGCAACTGCCCGATTGCAGGTCCATGCTGACGGCGATAGGACCGGTCTCGGGCCGGCCGCGCACGGTGAGCACGCTCATCCGCGCCACCTTGCCATCGCGAATGAGGGACTCACCTTCATCGACGGTGATGGGAAGACAGGTGATCGGCGGCGGTTCGTCGCCGCGGGTCGTCACGATGAGAACCGCGACCAACGCGGCCAGCACACCAATGCCCGCGATGAGCACGATGTACATCGAGAGAGGCCGCTTGCCGAGCAAGCGCCGCGGATTGGTCACGCTGATTTCCTCATTGGCCCTGGTGATGCCGTTCTCATCGAAGTCTCCACCCTGGGTCATCGCGGCGATCGCTCCCGCGCGGCCAGACCACGCTCTTCGCCCCACTCCCCATCAACGCGAAATGAGTGTAGGGGTGAGCCGCGTGATGGGCAAATGCGCCGCCGGGACCCGGGCCACAAGGAACGGTGCGCGCCATCGCTCCGGCGTCAACGTTCCGTGGGGGTGGATTGCTACGAATCGGTCATGGCGACCGGGGTGCCGACAGGTACGGCGACGCCGACCGGCGGGCGCGGCAGGGTCATCATGGCGGTGGTTTCCGGCGTAAGCCCGTAGACGCCCTTGCAGATGCGGTCCATCGGACCGGGGAAGAAGATCGGTTCGTCCGGGCCATCCAGAAGTCCGAGGGCGCGCACGCCTTCCCGGGCGTCCCGCGCATCGGCGTAGAGCCAGCGGGTAAAGGCGCGGTCATTGGCCGGGGTGACACCGACCAGCGCGTGCGCCAGGGTCAAATGCTGCGCCTCGACCGAGCCTATCGCATACGTGATCTCGACTTGGGACAGGGCGCCGCGCGCCGCCCACTCCCGCGTCAGCGCCATGTAGCCGGCGATGCCTGCCGCTTTCAATTCGAGAAAGGTGATCATCAGCAACGCGCGATCACTGACGACGGTCGCGGGAATCGTGAACCCATCGCTCACTTCGGCGGCGCCGGCGGCGCGCAGGGCGTGATAGTGCTGTTCGTCCTGGCACTGCGCGGCGCGGAGTACGGTGGCGGCGTCTTCCCCGACGTCGAGTGTTCCATCCAGCCCTCGCTGCCGGGCCACACCGATCAGCGTCACCGCCGCCGCCTCGACCAGCGCCATCGCATCGAGTCCCGCCTGGAGGGGGAGGCGATCGGTCATGGGCAGTCCATCACCGGGATCATCGACTCAACCACCGTTCATTCTCCCGCATCGTGACCAGGAACATCGACAAAGACACTCTTGTACACCGCTGGCAGGCGAGGGTCAACGCATGAACCGTGGGCCAGGTCCGCGAGAGCATCTGCCCCGTTCGCAACAGGTACCAGTCAGTACGTTCTGCTGCTCGATCGCACGCACCGGGGATCGGCACGCGGAGCAATCTGGCACGAGGAAACAGCGGCGATCCCGCCAAGACACGGGGCGAGCGACTGGAACCGTTTGCCGTGGGCCAGCAGAACCCCGAGGTCAGATTCCAGTGTAAGCGCTCCGCGAGGATCAGGCGGCTCCGAAGCGGCCTAATGCTGAGGCGCAGATACCGGCGCTGGTCGCGACATCATCCTGTCGGAGTTGGCGTCACTGTCGGCGGTAACGGGACATTCGTCGGCGTCGGGGTTAGCGGCACTGGCGTGCTCGTCGGCGTCGGTGTCCTGGTCGGCGTGCTCGTCGGGGTTGGTGTCCTGGTCGGCGTGCTCGTCGGGGTTGGTGTCCTCGTCGGCGTGCTTGTCGGCGGCACTGGCGTGTTCGTGGGCGTCGATGTTGGTGTCGCCGTCGGCGGGACTGGGGTGTTTGTCGGAGTTGAAGTCGGTGTCGCCGTGGGCGGTACCGGTGTGTTGGTCGGTGTGCTGGTTGGCGTCGCCGTTGGTGGCACTGGCGTATTCGTCGGGGTGTTCGTTGGCGTTGCGGTCGGTGGAATTGGCGTGTTGGTGGGTGTACTGGTTGGTGTCGCGGTCGGCGTGCTCGTTGGTGTCGTTGTTGCCGTGGCAGTCGGCGTGCTGGTCGGGGTCACGGTCGGAGTCGCAGTTGGCGTGCTGGTTGGGGTCGCAGTCGGCGTATCGGTCGGAGTCGCGGTCGGCGTATCGGTCGGGGTCGCCGTTGGCGAGATGCACTGGTTGTTGACGCAGGTGGCTCCGGAGGGACACTGGCTCGATTTGCAGCAAATGCCGGTCTTGCAGGTTCCATTGCAGCAGACGCTGCTGGCGCCACACTGCGCGTCGTTGCAGCAGGCTTTGCAGACGCCGTTGCAACTGTTCGGGGTTGCAGCAGGGCAGGCGCAGACGCCGCCCGTACAGACCGAACCACCACAGCAGCCGCCACCGGCGCCAGCGACGCAGGCTTGCCCGATCGCCTTGCAGGTCGGGCAGCACTCCGTTCCCTTGGCGCAGCCGGAGTCATCGACGCTGCCATCGGGCATGGTGGTTCGGCAGCGGATCGCACCGTTCAGCCCGGCGTTGGTCAGATTCGCGTTCCGGAGATTGGCATCGACGAGGCATGCTCCATCGAGACTGGCTCCTTTCAAATTGGCGCCGCTCGCATCGGCCCCGGCCAGATTGGCCTTGCCGAGATTGCAGGTCGAGCAGGTCGCGCCACGGAGTGCGTCGGATCCACCAAAGTCGCATTTGGCCAGATTCTGACCGGCGCCCGGTACGCAGGGACTGCCGGTGAAGCAGCTCGTCGCGGCAGCGCGCACATCGCGCTTCTTTCGCCCGTTGCGATTCCCGACGGTCTTCTCGCGATGCGCCGTTGATCGCCGCGACTCGTGTTGGGCGTTGTCCCGTTTTGATTTGTCATTGGCGTCATGCTCGTCCTTCTTTGACGACCGATGACGATCATGTCCCCGTCGATTGCGCTTTCCCGCGGCCGGTTCATCATGGTTGGAACGGACCGCCACGCCGATCAGGCCGGCAACAACCAGCGTGACAACGGCGGCTCGCCGCGTCTGGCCAGTGGCCATCAATCGGGTGATGCGATCGAATCGGTTGTCGTCCATCGGGGACGCTCCCTCTGCCAGCGAACCTAGAGGATTCTGGTTTACGTTCAGATTATTGACAGAATATCAGATGCTTATTACGGAGGGAAGCTCCAGCGCGTGGCGAGGGATGAAAACGAGACCCGGGGCCTTCCCGGGTCTCGCTTCGCATGCTTGGTGCGACGTTCCTGATTGCGAGGCGGTCCTCAGCAATCCGTTCTCACCGCGGTAATCGTCTCCAACTGTTCCTAACCAGAGGTCACAAGTCAATGCATGTTCCGCCATCACAAAGCGTGCCTTCCGGACACGGCGGGTTGGTACCACACATGCAGTCCCCATTCGAGCAGATATTGGTCTGCGATGACGGGCACTGAAGGCCGCAGGTACCGCAGTTGTTGAAGTCGGTGAAGACATCCTTGCAGCCGGTTGCGCAGCAGCTGAAGCCCTGTTCGCACGCGGCACCTTGCGCGGCACAGATACAGGTGTTGTTGACGCACTTGTCTGTTCTCGTCAGGTTGCACTGCTGCCCGCAACCGCCGCAGTTACCGTAGTTGGACGTCGTATCGGTGCACTCGGCGCCGCAGCAGGATTCGCTTCCGGGGCATGGTGTTCCATTGCCACACATGCACTTGCCGTTGAAGCAGGTGTCGGCCTTGTTCTCCGGGCACGTGGCGCCACAGGCGCCGCAGTTGGTGATGCTCTCGGGGATGCATTGGCCGTTACAGCAGAGCCCATCACTCGGGCACACCGGGCTGGAGCCGCAGAGACAGCCGCCACTGATGCAGACATCGGCGCGGGTGGCGGGGCATATGAAGTCACACTCGCCGCAGTTATCGAGATCGGACTGAACATCGACACACTGACCGCTACAACATGTGTCCCCCCCGGTACAGTCCGCGGATGAACAGCATTCGAGATTGGCGAAGCAGACGACGCCCTCGGTGGAATTGCAGCAGATCCCGGTTTCGCCGCCAACTTCGCAGGCGGTGCCGGTCGCCTTCGAGACGAATCCGCACGAGCCGTTTTCACAGATTGCCTCGGCGCACGGATTGGCCGACGCGGGACACGCGTTGCCGCAGGCGCCGCAGTTGTCCAAATCGGTTTGCAGATCGGTGCAGGCGGATCCCCCGCCGACGTTGCAGCAACCAAACCCTTCGTTGCACGCCGGACCCGAACCGCACTGACACTCGCCGCCGGAACAGATATCTGACTCTTCAGGCGGGCAGAAATCGCCGCAGTCGCCGCAGTTGTCGAAGTCGGTCTGGAGATCGACACACTGCCCGCTGCAACAGGTGTCTCCGGTCTCGCACTGAGCAGCCGAGCAACAGACCGCGCCGGCAACGCAGGTTACCGTGTCGCCGGCGGCGCAGCAGACGCCATTCTCGCCCCCGATTCGGCAGGTCGCCCCGTCATTCTTCGGGCTGAGGATGCACTCGCCGTCGACGCACGAAACCTCGAAACAGGGGTTGGTCGGGAGGGCGCAACTCCGGTCACAGGAGCCGCAGAAATTCACGTTGGTCTGGAGATCGACGCACTGCGCGGCGGTGCCCTCGCCGCAGCAGGTCAGGCCCGCGCCGCAGGCCGGTTCGCTCCCACATTGGCACTCGCCCCCGACGCACTGGGAGGCCTTGCCTTTCAGGCAGGCGAATCCACAGGAGCCGCAGTTGTTGAAACTGGTGTCGAAATCGATGCACGAGCCGTTGCAGCACTGCTCGACGCCGTCGCATTCCGGTTCTTCACCGCAAACGCACTTCCCCTGCCGGCAGTTGTCAGCCAGATTCTCGAAGCAGGTGACGGCGCAGCCGCCACAGTTGTGCGTGTCGCCATTCTGCGTATCGACGCAGGCGCCTTCGCAGCAATCAGGCGGTAGGCACGATTCCTCGTCGCAGGAGAGACAGCCGCAGGTATTCTCGCAACTATCGCAACCGCTGTTGTCCACCGAACCATCGGGCATCGTCGTCTGGCAGAAGACCGTATCGGAGAGGTCGACGTCGGCGAGATTCGCCCCCAGCAGATTGGCGTAACTGAAATTCGCTCCGGTGAAATCGCTCTTGCTGATCGTCGCGCCCTGCAGTTGCACGCCCGCCAGATTGGCGCCGCGGAAGGTGCTCTTGCTGTGCGTCGATTGGCGCAGATCGACCTGGGTCAGATTGGCATTGGTGAAATTGCTGTCGCTGACGCTCACGGAGGCGAGATTGGCGCCGCAGAGATTGGCGCCGACGAACTTGACGCTCCTGAAAGAGGAGGAGTTGAGTTTTTCGCCGCTGAGGTTGTCATTGGAGAAATCGCAGTTCAGGAAGTCCTGCCCTGGCTCGAGGGGGGTGTTGGCACAACTGTTGTTGTGCTGATGGTTGTTCTTGCCCTTCCCTTTCCCCTTGCGTTTCCCCTTATCCTTCCCCTTGCCGTTGCCCTTCTTGCCCTCGGCTTCCGCCTTGCCGTGCTGCTTGCTCTTCCCCTTGCCGTTGCTCTTGCCGTGGTGCTTGTCAGCGGCAAGCAACGCCTCACCGGCGCCCCCCGTGATCAGCCCGGCAACCAGCGCGCTCACCGCCTGCCGGCGCGAACCCGTGGCGGCGAAGAGCCGCGTCAAGCGGTCGAACGCAGCGTTATCCATCGAGATCCTCCCCACCGTCCGTGGTCTGCCCCGCTTCATCGCGGCGCCGACCCGATCCCTCCCTGCAGCCGCAATCTTCCCCAATAGCGGCGAACAGGACATCCATTCCCAGGGGCATCGTAGCACGCACGGACGCGGGGCGATAACCGCCCTTTAGGGAAAAAACAACGGGGCGGGCCGGCATGTTGCCGGCCCGCCCTGATGTGACTGGAACTACCCGCCGAGGAACGCTACGCGTTGCGGTTCCAGTTCGCGATGTTCCAGTAGTTGACCTCGAAGTCGCTCACCGCGATGTTCTCGTCGCGCAGCGTGTTCGAGATGCCGTACTTGTCAGCGGCGCGGTTGACCAACGGCACCACCGCCACCTCGTTGATGACGATGTCATTCAACTTGATGAACAGTTCGGCGGCCTTGGCGATATCGGTCTCCAACCGCACCTGCTCGAACAGCGTGTCGTAGTCGGCATTCTGGAAGCGGCTGTAATTCTGGCCGTTCCAGTTGTTCGACTTCTGGGCGACGTTCTCGCCGTCGGGACCCGCGTACCACCCGATCATGTACGCCACCGGAATCGGCGTCGTGGCATTGTTGGTGTACATCTGCAGGTCGTTGTAGAAGTGGTTGATGTTCTGCTCGTTGCCGGGGGAGCCATCGAAATAGACCGCGGCGTCGACCTGCTTCAGTTCCACCTTGAAGCCAATCTGCTCCAGCGCCTGCTTGATGATCGCCTGCTCCTTCTGGCGCACCGGGTTGATCGAGGTCACATAGGTGATGCTCAGTTCGACGTCGCCCTTCTTGCGGACATCGCCATCCATCACCCAACCCGCATCCTCGAGAACCTTTTTGGCTCCCTCGACATCGAAGGACCAGGAGGTGTTGGGCGATTCCATCGCGTCGATGCCGGTCAGGATGTTGGCGGTCGGCGGCTCGCCCTCGCCAGCGTAGAGTTGCTGGGAGATCACGTCGCGCTGGGTGGCCATGTTGAGCGCCTGGCGGACGGCCTTGTCGCCCATGGTTGGGTTGACCGTGGTCTTCTCGGCCCTCTGGCCATCGACCTCCTTGTTCCAGTCGGCGAACTGGATCTCGATCCGCTCGACGGAGGTGCCAGGGGCGACCTTGACCGTCCCCTTGCCGCCCTTTTCCAGTTCCGCCAGGACATCCGGCTCCACCTGCAGGTTCCAGGCGTAGTCGAAGTCGCCGGTCTGGAGCACGGCGCGCGCGGCCGAAGCGGCATCGCCGCCACCCTTCAGGTTGACCTTGGCGAAGAACGGCTTGTTCGGTTCGCGGTAGTTGTCATTCACCACGTACACGACCTGATCGTTCGGGGTGAACGACTCCGCCTTGTAGGGGCCGGTGCCGACCGGATTGAGGAGGAAGGCGTCATGGGCGGCCTTCTTGTCCTCGGCATCCAGAATGTGCTTCGGGTAGATCGCGCCCCAGACTGTACCGGCGTGCGGCTCGAACCAGTTGGCGTTCGGGTCATTGAAACTGACCTGGACGGTCTGCGCATCGATCGCCTCGATCGCGCTGATCGAGGCGTAGACGCCAGCGGAGACCGAGGCATTCGCCGGATCGACGACCCAATCGTGGGTAAAGACCACGTCATCGGCAGTGAGCGGCTCGCCATCCGCCCACTTGATCCCCTCCTGCAACTTGTAGGTGACGCTCTTGAGGTCCTCGCCAAGCAGCTTGTTCTCGACCGTCGGCACCTCGGTGATCAGGTTCGGGATCAGGGTGCCATCCGGCAGGTAGTGCATCATCGGCTCGATGATGAGCGCCGCCGCCAGATAGTCCTTGGTGCCAGTGGAGACGTGCGGGCTGAGCATGCTCGGCGCCTGCCACTGGATCAACTTCAATTCGCCGCCCTGGCCGCGGGTCACGCCATCCATACCCGCATCGGGCGGGCCGGCCACATCCTGCGCCGCGACGCCCCAGCCAACATGGCGGCCGGGCATGCCGCGCACCTTCTCGGCGCGCAGGACAAAGGAGATCACCGGCATCGAGACACCAAGCGCCAGCGCGCGCAGGGTGAACTCACGGCGGCTGATCGCTCCACTCCGGAGCAACTGATGCAGCGACGCAAATGGTCCCTTCACGGTCATTTCACTCATCGCGGGAATGCTCCTCCCTGACTGTGGTATAGACCCGGCTCATGCGCCGGGCAGAACCTGACGCGGCCCCATTGCCGCCATCACCGCGCCATTGTAGCGATAATTGGGTTAAACGCTATCCACCCTGCCGGGGATTGTTCGTTCATGCCGGACCGCGGCCAGCCGCCGCTCTCACTTCACCCTGAACTCCGCGGACATGCCGTATGCCAGATACGGCACTCCGTCACTATCGGTAAAGAGGCAGATCAGCGTGTAGACCCCCGGCTTCAGGCCAACCAGCACGAGATCGCGCGATGCCCCGGCGCGTACGGGGATTTCCCCAACGTAGGTCACTTCCTGCGGCAGGTCCGGACCGCTGGCGCGCAACAGGTCATCCGTGGTGTAGCCCTCGGCGAGCCGCACCACGAGCATCTCGTGGTCGATGCTGTCGTCGTTTTCTCCCCGCAGGACGACATCCGGCCCCTTGACCTCTGGCCGATCGAGCGTGAACGCGTTGTCATCGATCGTGACCGCGATCGCGACCGCGCCGCGTGGCGGCTCAGCCGGCAATTGCCGCTCCCCGGCGACGCGCCACGGCGACTGACCAGCAGTGCGATCGCCCTGAGGCGCCTGCTCGAACGTCCACTCGGATTCCATCAGCTGATTGCCGACCACGTGCGTGACGAGCGCCGTCGCATGCGAACTATCGACCGGTGTCACCTCTTCGAGATCGATGATCCGGGTTGGCACCGGGGTCAGCTCCTCGGCGATCGACTCGTATTCCTGCGACGACATCGGCACGCTGCTGCCGAACAACTGTCCGAGGTACCGCTCCCCGGCGAGAGCGGTCACCATCTTGGCATCGCCCGCTGAGAGGCAGGCCGCCAGCGCCTCAGCGACGGCGGTGAGATCCCCATCCAGGGTTCGCGCGGGATCGACCGGCGCGGCAGTAACGACCGGAGGCGACGCCACGGGAGAGGCCGTGCCTCCCTCGACTTCGATGGCATTCGATCCCCCGCCTGCACCGGAACCAGAGGCTTTCGCACTATCAAGTCCGTGGGCGCCGGCCACGGCCGGAACCGCGCACGCGGCGGCCAGCACCGGCGAGGCGCTCGCGGGGGGCATGGCCGTCATGAGACCGGCGATCAGGAGGGCGGGGGCCGCGCCCCGCGCACGTGAGATCAGGATTTCGCACCAACTCCGCGTCATCACTCCTCCTGATTGGATCGCCTCGGTGGCCTGCTGGACAGCGCGGCGAGACAGCACAATTGGCTCAAGTGGGCGGGATGCCATTGTAACCGACCAAGGCGACCCGGCTGCCCGTGCCTGATTGGCGTATCCTCTCGGTCTCGGATCTGGTTGCCAGCGCGCCGCGCCGCGTCATGGCTCATCGCGGAGGATGTTGCGGCATGGAACGGCTGCCACCGGGTGGGGATGCCGCCGATCTCAACGGACACGGACACGAGGACGAGGCATGGGCCGAACTCCTGGCGCGGTCGGTGGCCCATCTGGCCGCTCAACTGACGGTCAACCAGATTCGGCTCCGCGCGCTGGCGACCGAACTGGGCGAACGTGACGCGGTCGACCGCGACGCGGTTGCAGCCCGCGTGCGCGCCATCGCCGAAGCGGAGACCGGCGCCTACCTGCGCGAGAACCTGGGCGAAGGCTTGATCGAGATCATCGATGTCGATGCGCTGGAAGACGATCTCGTGGCCTACCTGCGCGAGGACTCCGCCGACTCATGATCCCGGCTGATCCCCTTGGACCCACGCCAGGTCAGAAATAGAATCGTCAACCCGGCGATCGCAAACGGCACAACCACGGCGTAAACCAGCGTTGAAATGCTGTTTGCCACATCGACCGGCAACCGGACCAGGATGAACAGGAGCAGGCCGACAATCACCCCCGGCGCGCCGCCGATGAACCCGAGGGTGGCGCCACTGAGCGCCGCCTGCCACCAGTGACCCCGCACCGCTTCCGACGAGGTGGCGAGCGCGGTCTTGCCTCGCTGCGCTTCGAGCATGGTGGCCTGCGGCCCAAACATCCACCGCACGGAGCGGTTGATCGCCCACGGAATGCCGACGACCGTCAGGGTCAATCCAGTGACGATCAGAAATCCGCGCAGGAGCGTCCGGATCAGATCGAAGACCCGGCGCCGCGATGCCTGAAATGCGCGGCTAGCGGACATGGTTTTCCCATCGACAGCCGCCGCGGTAACCAGAACGACGGTCGGAATCACCAGCAGGAGCAGCAACCCCTGCTGGATGAGGGACGCCAGGTCGAGCCATTCCTGGATCGGGCCATCCTCAGACCATCCGGTCAGGGCGGCAAACCCGGGGCTCGTCGCCAACAGATACTGGATCAGGCTCACCGTCAGCGTGATCGGCACCGTGATGCCGCCGATTGTGGCAAATGTTCGGAAATGCGGGCGGTAGATGGTCCAGGTATCCCGCAGCACCGGCTTCGTCACCCGCAACGCCACCACAATCAGCACGACCCCGGCGGCCATGATCGCGACGACCAGCCATGGGTATGGCTTGAAGAGCGTGAACAGCATCGATCCGAAGCCGACCCCGTTGCAGAAGATGTCACTCGGAGCGGGGCCAATCAGCGTGGAGGCGTTGACACGGATGGAGTCGGTACGTAGCCCTTCCATCCAGGTAATCGGCTCGGTCCAGCGTGATTTGAACGCCGGGCCGGTCGGGCCGTTGTAGAACGAACTGTCGCGCTCGCCCCAGCGCCCCGCGAACGTCGACCAGGCGAAGGGATCCTCGGGCCCGGTGATGGTCTCCGGGATCAGCCGCACCTCGGGGTCGATCCGTACGAGTTCGCCATTGGCGATATCGCAGCCGAGACCGGAATTGTCCTGACCCCATCCGAGCCAGAGCCCGGGCCCGTAATACGAGGCGTGTGAGCCGCGCGAGGCGTAGACGACCGGCCGCGTCCCTTCCCGCTCCAGTTTGGGTGCGTTCCAGAGCGAGGTCTCGCCACCTTCATGTTGCGCGTAGGCGACCTCGACCGGGTCCTGGGCGAGGGCCCCCTCGATACTGTCGGCATCGAAGAGGAGTTGGATCATCTCCCAGTCCCCTTCGTGCAGATTGTTGAACTGGTTGTAGTAGTAAAAGAACCAGAATTGCAGCGCGATTCCCGGCCGGCCCTCTTCCTGGGCGATGTGGGCGTAAATGACCGGTTTTTGATCGCCCATGACCTCTTTGAAGTGCGTCTCGTAGTCGCAGCCGGGCTCGCGTGGTTTGCCGGGAAGATCGATGGCCCAGTCGCTGGCGCCGGCCGCAAGCGCGGCGTTGGTGACCGGGCTCAGGACCGGATGCTGGTCCTCGCCTTCCCGCAAGATGACGGTGTTGTCGTTGAATACCACGTCGACCGGCGCCGGCAGAAACGGCTCGCCCTCTTCATCGCAAGGGCCGGCCTGTTGCTGCAGCATGATCACCGGCGCGAAGCGCGTGGCCAACTCTTCGGCGGGGGAAAGACGCTGACGCGCAAACGCGGCTTGCCCGCTGAGGAGCAGGGCACACTCGACAACCAGGAGGACGCGGCACCAGACTCGCCAGGAACACGTCACCAACGCGCGCATATCGCCCCGGAGCCAGCCCGCGTCAATGCACGGGCTGACGATATCTCGCCTGAGCACGATGCCGTCAGGCGTCTCGGCCAGACTCTGCACCACCGGTGCTTCCGCGAACGCCCGACGGCCATTAAGCGGGATTTGAGTTCAGAACACCAGCGCCATGAGCGCCACCGGGGCCGTTCTTGGCCTCGGAGGGTCCCGGCAGCGGCGAGACGGGCAATTTCAAAGTGAAGGTCGAACCGTGCCCGAGTTCGCTTTCGACTGTCAACGCTCCCTGATGCAACTCGGCGATATCGCGGGCGATCGCCAAGCCAAGTCCGGTGCCGCCGATGCGGCCGGCCATCCCCTGTTCGATGCGCTCGAACCGGCTGAAAATGCGTTCGATGTCCGCGGCGGCAATGCCAATGCCCTCGTCGCGTACCGCGAGGCAGACCTGATCGCCATCGCGCCATGTGGAAACCATAATCGGTTTACCCGGGGCCGAATACTTGATCGCGTTGCTGATCAGATTGGTCAACGCCTGCGCGACGCGATCGCCGTCGATCATGACCGGAACCAGGTGCGAATCGAGATCGAGCGCCAGCGGGTGATCTTCCGCGATTGGCCAGCAGGCGTCGACCACGTGACGCGCCAGAGCGCCAAGTTCGGTCGGCCGCAACTTGAGCACCAATCGTTCCGCGTCGATCTGCTCGACGAGGAGAACATCGTTGACCATGCGGTTGAGGCGACTCGCCTCCCGATGGATGATGCCAGCATCCTCGGCAATCGATTTCGGGTCGGGGTGCAGCGTCAGCATTTCGCTATAGCCGATGATGGCCGTCAGCGGGGTGCGAAACTCGTGGCTAATGGTGGAGAGGAAACGGCTCTTGCTCTGGTTGAGTTGCTCCAACTCGGCGATCGCCGCTTGCTGCGTCTGCATCGCGGCGGCGGTCGCGATCTCGCTCTCCTTCCGTTCGGAGATATCGCGCAGATTGCAGACAAAGCCCCCAATGCTCGGTGTGTCGAGGTGATTGGAGATGGTGAGCTGAAACCACCGCCACGAACCCGACGCATCGCGCAGCCGCAACTCCGTTGTCGCCGTCGCCCCGGCCGTTCCCATTATCCGCGTCACCAAACCGCTGACCGCGCCGAGATCCTCGGGGTGAATCCCTGCCATCCGTGATTGCGTCGGCCCAAGCAGATCATCCGGAGCGATCCCGAAGATCGGCCCCACCGAGGGGCTGGCATAGATGACCTCCCGGGCTTCGTTGACCACGAGGATGACATCGGGATCATGCTGGACGAGGGCGCGGAACCGCGCCTCGCTGTCGCGAAGCGCCGCTTCGGCCTGCTTGCGCGCCGTGATGTCCTGGACCTGGCCGATCGTGGCCGTGAGCCGGCCGTATTCGTCGCGAATGGCGGTCACTCCCACGAGGCCCCAGCAGAGCGAGCCATCGCGCCTGACGTAGCGCTTCTCCATGGTGTAACCACTGGACTCACCGGCCAGCATCTTGCGCCGCAATTCTTCCTGGATTGCCGCATCATCGGGATGGGTGTACGTCCGGACGGGCACACCCACCAGTTCCTCCGGCGCGTATCCGAGAAACCGCTCCAGGGCCGGATTGGCCAGGACCACTTCTCCCGTCGGGGTTCCTAGCGCCATACCGATCCCGGCGCTTTCGAAGATCGTCCGGAAGCGTTTCTCGCTCTCCCGGAATGCCGCTTCGACTTTCTTGCGCGTGGTGATGTCCTGGACTTGACCGGTCGACGCTTTCAGGTTGCCCTGCGCATCCCAAACCGGCGCGACGCTCAGCAATCCCCATACATACGAGCCATCCCGGCGCCGGTATCGCTTTTCGAGCTGGTAGGAACTGATGTCTCCCGCCTGCAACTGGCGCCGCAGCGAGATCTGGCTGCCGATATCATCCGGATGCGTGAACTCCCTCACATTGCGACCGATGAGTTCGTCCGGCGTGTATCCCAAGAGCTCGCCCATGGCGGGATTCGCGAGGACGACCACCCCGTCCAGATCGACCAATGTCATACCAATCTTGGCGCCCTCGAAGATCGACTGGACGAGGGCCTCCTTCTCGTGAACCTCTGTTGTCAGCATCTTCTGTGCGGTCATATCCAGCAGAATGCCGTGCCATGCCGCTGGGCGCCCGTCGTCGTCATGGGTGAGCACCGCGCGCTCGTGAATCCAGCCCCATCCCCCCTTGCTGTTCTCGGCCCAGTACTCGAGTGTGAATGGTTCACCGGTTGCCTGCGAGTGCTGATCGGCGGCAATGACCCGCTCCCGATCGTCAGGATGGACTCGCTCGTTCAACGCCGATATCCCGCGCGCCAGATCGCGCGGCGTCACTCCCAGCAGCGTCTCCATCTGGGGACTGGCGTAGATGAACCGCTCGTCAGGACCTGCCTGCAGGCTGTAGAGCGCCACTGGCAGTTGCTCGAAGAGCAGTTTGAGCCGCGCTTCGTTCTCCCGGACCGTTGCTTCAAGTTGCTTCCGCTCGGTCACATCGAGCAGCACGCCGTGCCAGGCGCGCGGCTTGCCATGCTCGGCTTGAGCACGAACCGACCGTTCGTGAATCCAGATCCAGTTTCCTTGCGGGTCGCGCAGGCGGTATTCGTGTGAGAATGCGGCGTTCGCTTCGATCGCCTGTTGATCGATTGCCTCGTACGTCTTGACATCATCCGGATGGACGCGCTCCATGAACGCCTTGAAGCCTGAAGCATGGGTGTCGAGCGAGAGTCCGGTCAGCGCCGTGAACTGCGGACTGAGGTAGGTGTAGCGGCATCCCTCTGGCCGAACTTCCAGGGTGTACAGCGCGGCCGGCGCCTGTTCGACCAGCACCTGGAGGTGGGCTTCATTCTTTTCCAGTTCCGCTTCCAGGCGCTTGCGCTCGGTGATGTCGAGCATCAGCCCGTGCCAGGCGATCGCCCCGCCCGCGTCATCATGTTGAGGCGTCGAGCGCGTTTCCAGCCAGATCCAATCGCCGTCTCGACCTTGAATCCGGTACTCACCCTTGACCGCGCCAGAGGAGCGCTCCGCCTCGTCATCCAGGTCTCGGATCGCTCCTTCGTCGTCCGGATGCAGCCGCGCAAAAAACTGCTCGATGTCGAGCGTCCCCTGCGTGACCGAGAGTCCGGTCAAGGCCTCGAACCGAGGACTGGCATAGGTAAACTCGCCCTCCGCGTTCATCTGATAGACCGCCGCGGGGAGCTGCTCGATGATGGCGCGCAGGCGGGCGTCGTTCTGCGCCAGCGCCTCCTCCAGGTGTCTTCGCGCCGTGATGTCGATGAGGATGCCGTACCAGGCGACAGGATTGCCGTCAGGGTCGAGCGCGGGCCGCGAGCGGTCATGCACCCACACCCACTGCTCGTCTGCCCCCCGCAGGCGGTACTCACAGTCAAAGGGGCGATTGGTCGCCGCGGATTCGCGATCCATCGCGACGACCGCGGGCAGATCGTCGGGATGAATGCGCGCGCGATAGGTGGCCGCGTCGACATGATCCCGATCGGGCGACAGGCCGGTCAGGTCGACGAAACGGGAACTGCCGTAACTGTAGCGGCCTTCGGGACCGGGCTCGATGCGGTAAAGCGCGGCGGGGAGATTCTCGACCACCGAGGCCAGATGCGTCTCATGGTCACGCAATGCTTCCTGAAGCCGTTTGCGTTCACTGACATCGAGGAGCACTCCGAGCCACGACCGGGGATGCCCCGCTTCATCCCGCATCAGCAGAGCGCGATCCTGCACCCACCGCCAGGAGCCATCCGGAGCGAGAATCCGGTATTCCTCGTCCAGCGGCATGCCTGACCCGGTCGCGACGTCGTCCGCCTGTCTCAGATCGGCCTGATCGTCCGGGTGCACCAGGCGACAGTAGTCGGCGTACCGCCCTTCCCGCCCGTCGTTGCCGATGCCCGTAAACTCGGTGAACTGCGGACTCACGTAGGCGTAGTCATCAGCGTCCTGGTCAATGCGGTAGACCGCCGCGGGGAGTTGCTCGATGATCGTGCGCAACTCCGCCTCGCTGGCGCGGAGGGCCGCTTCCGCGTCCCGCTGCGCGGTGATGTCCTGCAATTGACCGATGTCGTAGAGGTACTCGCCCTGCTCGTCCCGCACCGCGGCAACCGTGAGCAACCCGGTCAGGTACCCGCCGTCGCCACGACGGTAACGCTTTTCGATCTGGTAGGAATCGATTTCTCCCGCGCGCAACCGCGCGTAGAGTGCTGCCTCGCGGCGCCGGTCATCCGGATGCGTGTATTCGACAAAACTCTGGCCGATGACTCGTTCGCGTGGCAGATCGATGAGCCGGCAATAGGCCGCGTTCGCGTCGAGACAGGTGTTGTCCGGCCCGCCGAGGGTCATGCCGATGGCGGCCTCTGCAAAGGCGCGGCGAAACCGCCGCTCGCTGTCGCGCAGCGACGCCTCGAGCCGCCGCCGTTCGCTGACGTCGAGCACAATCCCTTTCCAGGCGACCGGACGATCAACTTCATCGCGTATCAATTCGGATCGCTGGTCAACCCAACACCACTCACCGCCGCGGCCACCCAGCCGGTATTCGATATTGACCGATTCGCCAGTGCGATCAGCGCGTTCGCCGGCCCGGCGAACCATGTCGCGATCGTCAGGATGCACATGGTCGAGATAGTGGTCCAATGGGCCGGAGAGGTCATCGGCGCCATACCCGGTGGCCCTGACGAACCGGGGGCTGACAAAGGGGAACGTGCGATCCGCTCCCACATCGTGGCTGAAGAGCGCGATCGGCAGACGGTCGACCAGCGCCGCGAGGTGGACTTCCTGATCGCGATGCCGCGCTTCCATCGCCTTGCGAGCGCTGACATCCTGGACAAGGGCAAACATGCCGACAAACTGCCCATCGTCGTCACGGATGGTGGTGACCGACACGGTCGCCCAGAAGATCGAGCCATCCTTGCGGCAAAGGCGCTGCTCGAACTGCATCACATCGAGATCACCGCGCTCCATCTGTCGAATGCGCCGCGCATGCGCTTCAAGATCGCATGGATGCACGATGGCGGCAAACTCCATGCGCAGGATCTCATCCAGCGAATACCCAAGCATTTGACAATAGGCCGGATTGGCATCCACGAGGCGTCCGGACGTGGTCCGGATTGCCAGACCAACCGCGGAGTGGCCAAACGCGCTCATCAATGCGTGTGTGAGAAACGCCGGGGGCGAGGCATCGACGAGAGGGGGAACGGTGAGCGAGAACGTCGGCGCTGGATCGTGCGGCATACTGCGATCGGTCTCCACGTCTACGACGATGCGAGTGACAAGCAACGCGGCTTACGGCGGCCCGTGCCCATGGCGATGGCCGAAGATCAGCCTAGGCGCCAACCGCGCATTATGAATCATCGGCATTGGCGACTTCGAGACCAGATTACGAAACGCTCCAGAAGGAGCAAGACAGCGGAAAGGATGCACCATGGGCGGCGATGCCGCGACGTATGACCTGATCGTCGTGGGCGCTGGAGCGGCGGGAAGCACCGCCGCCTTCGAGGCGCGCGGTCAGGGAGCGCGAGTGGCGCTTGCCGAGCGCTGGAAGGTGGGGGGCACCTGTCTCAATGCCGGCTGCGACCCCACCAAGACGCTGGTACGGGCAGCGCGGTCCCTCTACGAGGCGCAACACGCCAAACGATTTGGCATCGAGGTCGCCGGGGTAACGGTCGATTGGGCGGCGGTCATCGACCGCGTCGAGCGGGTGATCGACACCATCCGCGGCGGCGACGGCGACCGCAACATCCGGGAAGCGGGCATCGATCTGCGCAAGGGGAGCGCGCGGTTGCTCTCACCACGCGAGATCGAGATCGAAGGCGACGTCCTGCGCGGCGAGTCGATCATCCTCGCCACCGGCGCCTGGGCGTCGATTCCGCCCATCGCCGGACTCCGCGAGACTGGTTTCCTCACCAATGTCGATGCGGTGACCCTGCCGCGCCTGCCGCGCTCCCTGGCCATTATCGGCTCCGGCGTCATCGCCCTCGAGTTCGCTCAAATCTTCGCGCGTTTCGGGGTGCCGGTCACTGTACTCGGACGGAATCCCCATCTCCTGCCGAACGAAGAACCGGAGTTGACCGACATGCTCCGCTCCGCCCTGACAGCGGAAGGCATCCGCATCGAAACCGGGGTCGCGCTGGAGCAGGTGGAGACCATTTCCGGCGTGAAGCGGATCACCGGACATCACGGCCAGCTCCCGCTCGTCGTCGAAGCGGACGAGATTCTTGTCGCTGCCGGCCGCACGCCGAATCTCGATGGTCTCGGTCTGGAGGCGGCGGGGGTCGCCGCCAACCAGCATGGGATTCTCACCGACAACACCCTGGAAACAACCTCACCCGGCATCTGGGCGATCGGCGATTGCGTGGCGGGGGCACCACGCTATACCGCGCTGGCGGACCGGCACGCGCGCATCGCGGTGCATAACGCGCTGGGACGGACGCCGCGCGCCGAGGCGGTGGACCCGGTGGTGCCTTCAGCGATCTTTACCGACCCCGAGTTGGGACGGGTGGGGATGACCGAGGCCGAAGCGCGCGCCGCGGGCTTCACGGTCCGGGCCGAAACTGTGCCGATGCGGGATCTGGCGCGTGCGGTCATCTCTGGGGAAACCCATGGCGCGGTGAAACTGACCGCCGATGCCCTGACCGGGCGTCTCCTTGGCGGCGCGGTGCTGGCGAGTAGCGGCGCGGAACTGCTGGGCGAAATCGCGCTGGCGGTGCGGCTGGGACTCCCCGCGCGGGCGATCTGCGACACGCTCCATGCTTATCCCACCCTATCGGAAGGGGTCTTCTGGACGGCCTGGGAACTCGCCAAGCCGAAGGACGTCGGTCACGACGCGCAGCGCGGGGTCGCCATGCCAATGGGCGATATCGATGCCCTGGAGTAACTGAGGCCAAGGTTTCACCATCGATGCGGCGATTGAACCGGTGGCAGCCGCGTCTCATGTCGACCGTGACATCCATGTGTCATGCTGACGAAGGAAGCATCTCGGCGGCACGCGTTCGACACGCCCCGATCAGCCGAGACGCCTCACCGCTCGACTCAGCACGACGTATGGATGTCCGGGTGACCTTGAGGCGTCACGTGCGAGCTGCCATCGCGCTGAGCCGGATCAGAGGCGAGGTGGCACGACAGCGACGGGCAAAGGATGTGTCGTCCCGAGGAACGAGGGACCTCGTCGTGGTGGTCCGCCGTCGTGAACGGTCGAGCGTCCCGGCGGCTCGCCATGACACGAGTGTTGCACGCGGCGGTATTGTCCCACCGTCGTCGCCGGCTTGCGAAATCAAGCGGCCGCCATCTCCGGCGCTGGTAGTGATCATTCCCACCTTTCGCCGCGATCAGGATGTCGCATCCCTCTCGCTGCTCGGTTCGCCCGCCGCGTCACGGTCCAGCAACAACTCCATCACGATGACATCGACCCAGCGGCCGTCGAGTTGGCCCTGCTCGCGGTAGATGCCGACCTCACGGAACCCGAAGCGGCGATAGAGGCGCATGCCGGCCGCGTTGAAGGGGAAGGCGGCGAGCACCAGTTTGTGATAGCCGATCGTGCGCGCGGTCTCGATCAGCGCGCGCAGCAACTCGCCGCCAACGCCCGCGCCGCGCGCGTCGCGCCTGACATAGACGGAGAAATCGGCGACGTGACGGTACGCCGGCCGCGGATTGAAGAGGTTCAGCGATCCCCAACCGGCCACCACGCCAGCGCGCTCCGCGACCAGCACCGGATGGCGATCATCACGTTCTTCGAGCCAGGCGAGCCGCTCCGCCTCCGAGCGCTCCTCGGTCTCCAGCGTCGCCAGACGGTCCTGGATGCCCTCGTTGTAGATCCGGGTGATCGCCGCGATATCGCGCGCTGTCGCTGGCCGAATGTGCAGCTGCATTGGCTTCCCCGCACGCTCGAATGCTGACCTGAAGTGATCTCGTTTCATGAGAACGTGTGCTCCGCGCGCGCGCCGATGGCTCAACGACATCCCGGAAACGCGAGATTCCAAGCTCCCTCGTTACAAAATGGCCGGATTGACGTTCACTCATAATGAGATGGCAGCAGCGCGAACGTCCACCACGACCGACAGCAGGACCGCCGGGATCGCCCCCGCGGCTCCGGCGCTGGCCTCTTTGACCCGGCGCGAGCAGGAAGTGCTCGCGCTGCTCCGCGTGCGCATGACCAACCAGGAGATCGCCGAGCACCTGGGCATCGGGGTGCGAACGGCGGAGAGTCACGTGGCGGCCGTTCTCGACAAACTCGGCCTGACCAACCGCCGCGCCCTCGGTCCGCGGCCTTCACCTGGTCGAGGTTCAGGCCTCCATTCGCTCCAGACCGGCTAGAACACGGCGGAGCCCGCTAGCGGCGCGACGACGTGCTCTCGGCGATCGGCATGGCGTCCGGCGGTTCGGGATGGACGAGGAGAAACGGACCATCGCCACGGGCGATGATCCGGGCGCCGACGCTCCCGGACCAGAATGCATCGAGACCGACGCGGCCGTGGGTCGCCAGCGCGGTCAGCGCCGACTGCGCCCTGGTCACGGTAGGGATGATCTGAGCCGGATCACCGCGGGCTACCGTGGTTTCCACGGGGAGACCAGCGGCGCGGAGCCGCGCCGCCATCTCCTGCAGCGCCCGCGCCACTGCCTCGGCTTCGAGATCGAGCGCCACCGCCGCGCCGCTCGGGATGAGACGAGCGGCAACGGCGCGGTCACCGGGCATCGTCTCCACGGTCGGGACCACCGCGAGCAGGCGCAGGGGAATGTCGAGCGCTCGCGCCAGCCGCGCCGCGATCGGCAGCGCCACCGCCCCTTGCCGATCGGCATCGATGCTCACCAGCATTTCGCGCGGGGCAAAGGCGGCCTCGTCCTGACCTGGCTCGACGCGCATCAGCAACACCGGGGGCGCCGCGTGCCGGATTACGCCCTGGGCTACCACGCCGCTGAGCCAGGTCCGCGCATCGCTCCCGCCATGCGCGGTCAGCAGGATCAAGGTCGCGCCCGATTCCGCCGCGTGACTGGCAATACTCAACGGCACATCCCCAACCGGCACCTCATGCGCATGCCAGTCCGCATCGATTCCCTGACGCGCGAGGCGAGCGACGATCTCGGCCAGGTAAGCGGCCGCGTCCGCTTCCCGGGTCAAGTGCCGTTCCCCGTGGATGCGATGCGGCGCGTCCCGCTCCAGCACATGGAGCAGTCTGATCTTCGCCGGCAGCCGTTGCGCCAGCATGGCGGCCACGGGGAGCGCCGCCTCCGCCGCGGGCGAACCATCGAGGGGAACGAGAATCGTATCCGTCACGGTGATGCCTCTCCGCGTCAGCCAAGAAAGGTCTGATAGAGCAGAAAGAGGTTGAGCGCGATGATCAGGGTGGCCACGATCCCGGCGGCGAGGTTGGTCAACGCCCGGTTGGCGAGATCGCCCATCAGGTCGCGGCGGCGCGTGAAGAGCACCAGGGGCACCAGGGCAAAGGGAATACCAAACGAGAGCACCACCTGGCTCACCACCAGCGCGCGGGTGGCATCGATCCCGAGCCCGATCACGATCAGCGCCGGGACCATCGTCACCAGGCGGCGGAGCCAGATCGGAATCTGGCGGTGGATGAATCCCTGCATGATGACCTGCCCCGCCATTGTGCCAACGGTCGACGATGACAGACCTGAGGCGAGCAGCGAAACCGCGAAGATGGTGCTCGCGGCGCCTCCGAGCAGCGGCGTCAGGGTGCGATACGCCTCACGAATGATGTCCGAGTCCGCGGTGACTTCGATTCCTGTCGCCCAGAATGTTGCCGCGGCGATCATCAGCATCGACGCATTGACCAATCCGGCGATCCCCATCGCGATCAGGATGTCGATCAACTCATAGCGGAAGATCCGCCGCTTCATGGCGGGAGTGGGCGCGACGATGCGGTTCTGGGTCAGCGCCGAGTGGAGATAGATCACGTGGGGCATCACCGTGGCGCCCAGGATGCCGGCGGCGAGCATGACGCTTTCGGTCCCAGCGAACTGCGGCCGGATGACCGCCTGCGCGGCGGCGCCGAAATCGGGGCGTCCCAGCACCGTCTCGATCAGGTAGCAGACCCCGATGATGCCGACAAATGCGGTGATCACCGCTTCCAGCGGCCGGAAGCCGTAGCGCTGCAGGGCGAGGATGGCAAACGTCACCACCCCGGTCAGCAACGCCGCCGGCAGGAGCGGGATCCCGAAGAGGAGATTCATCGCCACGGCCGCGCCCAGGAACTCGGCGAGGTCGGTCGCCATCGCCACCACCTCGGCCAGCGCCCAGAGCACCCAGACCAGCGGCCGCGGCAACTCCTGGCGGATCATCTCCGGCAGACTTTTCCCGGTGGCGATACCGAGTTTGGCGGAGAGCGTCTGCACCAGCATCGCCATCAGATTCGAGGCGACGATTACCCAGAGCAGGAGATAGCCGAACTGCGCGCCGCCCTGGATGTTGGTGGCGAAGTTGCCCGGATCCATGTAGGCGATGGAGGCGATGAAGGCGGGGCCGAGGAACGGAAGCAACTGGCCCAGTTTGCCGCGGCGCGAGGTCCCGGCGAGCACGGCGGCAGCGCCATCGGGGGCGTCCACGGCTTCCGCGCGGGCCACTTCTTCTACCGCCCACGCCAAGGATCCCTGTTCACCGGATTCACGCTCAGCCACAACGAGACACTAGCACATCCGGGACGCGGCTATCGGCGGACGGCTGGCCATTTCTGGACATGACCTTGACGGTCGACAGCAGCCCTCCCAGTCGGGCTCGAATAGCCCGATCCTCACCCAAGTTTCCTGGTCCTTGACTGTCGGAAATTGGCGGATCAGACCGTTCCACCATCTCACGCACTGGACGCTCTGACGTTCTATGAGCGTGGCACGGGTTGAACGCGCGCAGCCCGGGAAACGCGCCACGGAGCAGCTGAGCACGAGGAGTCAGCAATGCAGAACTGGTACGCAATTGAAACGGAATCGGCGCTCCGGCGGCGTGAGTGGCAGCGCGAAGTCGAGCGGGACGCGCGAGCGACGGAGGCCATCGCTACTCCGACCCGGAGATCGCGACCGGGACTCACCCAGGCCCTAGCGGCCCGGTTGCGCGGCATCGCCGTACCGCGCCTCCTGCTCACACCAGCGATGAAAGCGGAATGCCGCACCGCGATCTGCCTGTAGCGCGGCGAACGCGGACGATCGGACCGACCCACCCGCAAAGGCATCACAGCCATCATCCGCAATCCGCCAGGTGAACCTTCAATCCCGGCGACACACCAACGAATGGAGATGCAACTCACCATGGAATTCACGATCATGATCGTCGCCATCGCCACCCTGATCCTGCTGGCGATCACCGCGCAGCGGTTCGGCGTCGACAGCCGGGAAGGGTTTCCCAGCAAGGAACGGGATCTTGCCGGCCGCGGTATGACCTGGGGCATCGTGCCAAATGAACGCGATCGGATGCTCGCCAGCGAAGTCGGCGCGGCCCACCTCCGGGCGGCGATGGCCCGCTAAACGGAGTCATTGCGCGCCTGCCGGCGCATCGCCCTTGACCGGATTTCGGTTCAAGCGCCCTCGTCCCAATTAGGAGCCCTCACCCTAACCCCTCTCCCATTGCGATGGGCGAGGGGCTTTTTTGACGCGCCGTAGGCGTTCCTCACGGTCGCGCGGTGATCCGTGACCGCTGCCGCGCTATGGCAGCGCGGTCACCAACGCGCCGTCGGCATGGGCATTCAGTCCGGAGATGTAGGAAGCGGCGGGGGAGAGGAGGAATGCGGCGAAGCGGCCGAACTCGATCGGTTCCCCATAGCGACCGAAGGGGATCGCCTTGCTCGATTCGGCGGCAACCTCCTCTGATGAAATGCCGAGCGCCTCGGCACGACCCGCGTCGAGGGTACGGATACGATCGGTATTGAACCGACCCGGGGCAAGAGAGTTGACCCGGATCGCCGGGGCGAGCTCATGCGCGAGGGTTTTCGCCAGCGCCGCAACTCCCGGCCGCAAGACGTTGGACGTGTCGAGATTTCCGATGGGTTGGCGCACCGAGGTGGAGGTCACAAAGAGAATCGCGCCGCCATCGGTCATCTTCGGCAGCAGGGTCCGCAGCATTCGCAACGGGCCGCCGATCAGCAACTGATAGGCGCCGAGCCATTGCTGATCGTCCAGGGCGAGCGCTTTCCCGGCGGGGGGACCGCCCGCGTTGATCACAATCCCATCCAGGCGGCCGCCGAATTCGGCTTCGAGCGCCGTCACAACCCTGCCCGGGGCGTCGGGATCGGCCATATCGGCGGCGACGCTGCGCGCCGCGTCACCAAGTTCCTGGCGTGCTTTCGCCAGACTCCCCGCATCGCGCGACATCAGCAGCACCCGCGCCCCCTCGTCAACGAGCGCCTGCGCGATACCCCGGCCGAGCCCTTTGCTCCCGCCGCCAACGACAAACACCTTGTCCTGCAATCCGAGGTCCATGGATGGCTCCTTTCGACGAGTCGGCGAGACGGCGAGACGGCGAGACGGCGAGTCGAGAAGGCGAGAGGTCGAGCAGTCGAGGAGGAGACACCGAAGTTCGATGCATCCAGTCCGCACCATCGTACGTTCCTCTCCAACTTCCGTCTCCTGACTCCCGACACCTGACTCCTGACACCTAACTCTCGATCGCCGCGACGCGCGCGGCAAAGGCATCGATCGCCGCGGCGTCGGGCAGCGCGCCGAGTTCGAGGTCGTATTGACGCGTTTCGCCGGGACCGAGGATGATCAACTCGCCCGATTCCCGCGCCGGGAGCCGCCCTGAAGTCCGATTCGTGCTCGGCTCGATGCCGACCACGTAGGTTCCCTGACCGAGCATGCGCCAGATGAAGTGGCGCGGTAACTGGCGCTGGTTGAACACCTCGTAGGCGCCGAATCCAGCCTTGCGGTTGACGATCGCCACCGGAACGGAGCCGTCCGCCTCGGCATGGATATCATGCTCGGTCACCTGCTCGACGTAACCTTCGGTCGGTCCGTGGAATTTCCGGTATCCCGCGACCGGGTGATCGCCCCGCGGAGAGGGATTGCTCGCCGGGATCACCAGTTCGGCGCCATCATCCAGGGCGGGGAACCCGACGTTGACATGGTAGAGGTACATGTGCGGCGTCGGATTCCAGCCGGCATTGGTGACCTCGTCATGGATGCGCAGCCGGTTCTCCCCAACGGTTGCCTCGACGCGGCGGCGCAACACCAGGTTCTCGCCGAACATCGCGACCTGGGCGATCTCGCCTTCCGCCCAGAGGGTGCAGTCGTCGCCATCCCACGCGGCGCCATACCCAGTGAGGGTCGCGGGGAGATACGAAACGCGGCCATGCAGCCCAAACCGCACCGTGACCTTAGGCGGGTAGTTGTAATGGGCGGCGGTGTCCTCGGCCATGAACAACGCGTGTTCCAAGCCGCAGGTAGTAACCAGTCCGCCGCCAAACCCGCGCAACCAGCCAAGGTCTTCCGGCTCGAAGTACCAGGGACCGATGAACCCGGTCGGGCTCTGCCAGCCGAGGGCGCGGCCATTGTGCTCGCAGCGGCCGATGTCCATGGCGCGGTCGATCAGCACGTCGAAACTGAACCCGGACCCGGTGCGGAACTCGAGCACGCGCACGCCGCGCTCCATCCCGTCCCCACGTTCGACCAGGCGCACCCCGGCCACCTGTTCCAGGCGGCCGATGTGCTGCATCAGTTCCGTTCGGGTGTACTGTTTCCCCCAGAGCATCGGCATGGCACTCTCCCTTCACGGAGTCGGCGAGTCGGCGAGTCGGCAAGACGGCGAGCCGGCAAGTCGGCAAGACGGCGAGCCGGATAGGCGATCCACCGCGATTCTCACCTCCGCCATCTGCGATCGACACGACGGTCATCTTATCGGTCTTGCCGACTTGCCGTCCTGCCGTCTTGCCGTCTCTCAGTCTGGCCGACTCAACTCATCCAGCAGTTTGTCCAGTTCCGCCAGGGTAGTTGGAGTCAGGGGAGGCGCCGGCTGGCGGACGGTGGGGTGGGCGAGGGCGCCATTCCGGCGCAGGATCTCCTTGCGGATGCCGGTGGCGAGACCGGGCTGGCTTTCGAGCAGCATCAACGGCAGCAACCGTTCGTAGGTCGCTCGGGCCGCCTCCCGGTTGCCGCCGCGAAAGTCGCGAACGATCTGGACCAGCGCCGGGAGCAAGGCGAAGCCGGTCATTGCCCCATCCGCGCCCGCATCCAGTTCCGGCAGCAGGTAGACACCGCCCGAGCCGCCATAGATGCTCAGCGCATCGGTCAGCGAGCGCAACTCCGCCATCCGCAGCGAGGTCGGCGGATCTTCCAGTTTGGCGGACGATCCCGGCGGGAGCACCTCGGCCAACTCAGCGATGAAGGCGATCGGCATTTTCACCCCGGAAGAGGGCGGATGATCCTGAACCACGACCGGCGCGGCGAGGCCATCTCCGATCCGCTGGAAGTGATCGCGCAGGGATGGACCGGCGCTCATCCCGAAGGCCGGCGAGACCATCACTGCCTGCGCTCCGCGGCGAACCGCATCCCGCGCCCGCTCCCGGGTGGCGTGGGTTCCCGCCGCGGTGACTCCGACGGTGATCTGCATCCGTCCCGCGTTCTCGGCCACGAAGCGGTCGATGACCCGTTCCCGCTCGGCGTCGCTGAGGCGGTCCGCCTCACCCATCACCCCGAGGATCACCATCCCCTCGGCGCCAGCCGCGGCGCACGCCGCCACCAGCGTCGCGACACTCGCCTCGTCCAGCGATTCATCGGGCAGGAACGGCGTCGCGGTGATGATATGGACGCCGGGAAGAAGACCAGATTCAGCCATGCTTCGTTCTCCGGTGTGACTCAATACTCCGTCCACCATGATGTGTCATGCTGAGCCCGCGGGCTCAGCATCTTGGCTCCTCGCGTGCGATCCCTGCAATCCGCCGCGATGCTTCCTTCGTCAGCATGACACATGACAATGAGCGACCTACTCCATGTGGCATCTTCCGCTCCGACGACTCAACCACCTCTCCGCACCAGAGTGCGTGGCACGCTGGTCAGCACCTCGTGCCCGTCCGGGGTGACAAGGATGGTCTCGCTGAAACCGACACCACCCAGCCCGACCTGCCGCAGCGCCGGCACGACATGGACCACCATGCCCGGCGCGAACTCCGTATGCTCACCCTCGCGCAGGCTGAGAATATGGCCTTCGCCCCAGTCGGGAGCGAAGGCCAGCCCGATCGAATAGCCGGTGCGCTTGCGATAGCAATCGAGCAGCCCGCCTTCAGCGATCACCGCCTTGCAGGCGCGATCGACCATTTCAGGCGTGTTGCCCGGGCGCACCTGCTCCACGGCGGCGGTCAGCGCGGCAATGCAGACGTCCGCCATCTGCTGCAGTTTGTCCGGCAGCGCGCCAACCGCGGCGGTGCGCATCAGCGCCGCGTGGTACCGCTTGACCGCGGCGCCGATTTCGACGAGCACGGTCTCGTTCTCGCCGATAATGCGGTCGCTCCAGCTGGCGTGGATGGCGCCGCTGCGCGGCCCGGAAGCGACAAACGGCTCCATCCCGAGATACTCTGACCCCTCGCGCATCAGCGTGGCGAAGATCGTCGCTGCCACTTCACGCTCTGAGACACCCGGCGCCACGGTCGCCAGCGCCGCTTCCATCGCCGCGCTCGTCACCCGCGCCGCCTCGCGGATCGCGGCGATTTCCAGCGGACTCTTGATCAGGCGCAAGCGGGCGACCAGATCGTCGATTGGCACCACCGTGTCCGCATCGAGCGCATCCCGCACGCGCCGGTAGGCGAGGGGCGGCAAGAACCAGGATCGCTCTTCCAGGCCGATGGTGGTCAGCGGGAATCCGCGCGAGCGAATCGCCTCCAGGGTGGCATCGACGGGATCGACAGTGTCCGGGTAGCCCTGCACGTCGTTCAGATAACTGAAGATGCGGGCGTTGACCGTTTCTGTCTCACGCATCAGCAACACCGGCTCACCCGCGGCGGGGACAAGCAGGCACTGATAGACGTAATAGCCAGGTGTTTCGTGCCCGGTCAGGTAACAGACGTTTTCCGGACTGTGGATGAGCGCCAACTCGACGCCACGCTCGGCCATGGCCGCGCGCAACCGATCCAGCCGGTGGTCGAACTCAGCGCGCGGAAAACGTTGCTCACTCATGTTCCATCTCCTCCTTCGTCAGCGCGCCATACATCGCCGGGCGCCGGTGCTCCAGATAGCGCAGGTCGCGCCGCGTCGCCGCGAGCATCGCGTGACTGATCTCCGCGACGATCACCTCTTCTGCCGCACCAGCGGTGGCGAGCGCGGCGCCGGATGGAGCGAAAACGGCACCACGGCCAAAGAAGTTCTGCCCATCGGCACTGCCGACCAGGTTGGCGACCGCCAGGTAGACCGTGTTTTCGAGCGCCCGCATCGGGAAGTAGAGATCGTAACGGCGCTCCTCCTCGCCCCGGCTGAAGGCCGACGGGCAGAGAATCAGGTCCGCGCCCGCGAGCGCCAAGGCGCGGCAGTGTTCGGGGAACCCGGCGTCGTAGCAGATCGCGAGCCCGACGTGGAAACCGTCGAGATCTACCAACCGGCGGCTGTCGCCAGGAGCGAAGTGGGGCATCTCTGTCGTCCAAAGATGAATCTTGTCGTAGACCGCCGCCGTTTCGCCATTGGCGCCAATGACCAACGCGGAATTGGTGCGGCCAATTTGCGAGGCAAGGCAGGCGCCGACCACCAGCGAGATCGCGTACTCGCGGCAGCAGGCGCGCAGCGGCGTCAGCAGCGGATCGTCCGCAGTGATCGCCATCGCGTCTGGATTCCGCGCCATGGCTCCCAGGTCGTAGCCGCAGAGAAAGAGTTCCGGCAGGAGCAGGAGGGCCGCGCCGCGTTCCGCTGCCCCCCTCACCAAACGGCAGGCGGTCGCGACATTGTGGGCGATGTTTCCGGTTTCGGCGGCTGCCTGGCCAACAGCGATCCTGGTCGTGGTCACGCTGCACCTCCATCGAGATAGCAAACCGCCATCGCCAGATAGCCGGCGGTCGCGGTGTCGAGTTGTTCCAGGTCGATCGCTTCATCGACGACGTGCATGGCGCGTGGATCGCCGGGACCATAGACCACTGTCGGCATACCGGCCCGGCGGAAATGGGACATGTCGCAATTGACCTGCATCCCGCCCAGTTCCGGCTGTTGCCCGATCTCGCGCAATGCGGCGCGGCAGCACACCACGAACGGATCGTCATCCGCGGTCTGCGAGGGACCGCCGGTGCTCGGCGCCAATTCGACCAGAGTGACCGTCAGTTCAGGGTGATCGCGCTGGAAACGAGCAAGGAGATCCGCGAACCGGGCCAGCACCTCCTCTTCGCGCTCGTCGGGTGTCAGACGGCGATCGAAGGTGATGCGGCAATGCTCGGGGACCATGTTGAGCGCCTCCCCGCCGCTCATCATGACTGGCACGATCGTCGGCGCGCCGACCAGGGGATGCACGTTCGCCGTGAGCGCGGCGGCATGTTCTTCAATTGCCAGGAGCAATCGCGCCGCGCCGTAGAGCGCGTTCACGCCTCCCGCCGGTTGCGCGGCGTGGGCGGCGCGGCCGCGAATCTCCACCACTGGCCGCACGCTTCCCTTGTGACAGGTGATCAGGTTGAGGGCGGTCGGCTCCCCGACGATCGCGGCGTCGGCGCGCAAATCACGCAGCAAGTGCCGCGCACCCGCGCTCGACCCTTCCTCGTCGGTCACCGCGGCGAGGATCACCTCGCCTCGCGTCCTGTCGCCCCGCGCCCGCAGTAGCGCCAGCGCGGCGGCCATCGCCGCCAGCGATCCTTTGGCATCGGCCGCCCCGCGTCCGGTCAAACGCCCGGCCACGATCTCCCCCGCGAACGGCGGGGAAGCCCAGCCGCCGCCTGCCGGCACGACATCCATATGGGTATTCAGCACCAGGCGTGGACCCTCGCCGAATCGGACACGGGCGATCAGATTCGCCCGGCCCGGCGCGACTTCGTCCATCTCGGCAGGGACGCCCCGTTCGCCGAGCCAGGCGGCGAGCATCTGCGCGGCGGCTGTCTCGTGCCCAGGGGGGTTGGTCGTATCACAGCGCACGAGTGCTTGCAGCAGGGCGGCGACCTCGCTCAGGGCCACGTCGCTACCCGCGCTTCCTCCGGGAGATCGACCATCATCCCGTTCCCCGGCAGATCGCTCAAGGCGATGCCCCCTTCCTGCATCTCCAATCCGTGCGCGATGTCGCGTGCCACCCGCTCGAATCCCCAGAGTTCATAGGCGTCAGCGACTACCGTGCTGGCGATGGCGGCAATGCCGGCGCTGCCAAGCCGTCCCTGATCCATCATCCCGATTTCGACGAGCAACCTGGCCTCCCGCGCCGCCCGGACCGCGGCACGCAGTTCGGCCACGGTGCCGCATTTTTCCAGTTTCAGATGCACCCCATCGACGGCGCCCGCCGCGGCGAGCCGGCAAACATCCGCCGCGGCGCGGACGCTTTCGTCCGCGACAACAGCGATTTCCGACTGCTCGCGCACGGCGCGGAGTGCGGCATCATCGCCAGGTGCCGTTGGCTGCTCCACCCAGGCGATGCCCAGCGGCCGCAGTCGGTCGACACGAGCGATCGCCTCGTCTACCTTCCACGCGCCGTTGGCGTCGATGACGAGACTCGCCGCGGGGGCAACCGCGCGAATGGCGGCGACGCGCGCGACATCGTCCTCTGGGTCCGGACTTCCCACCCGGACCTTGAAACGACGAAAGCCGGCAGCGGTGGCCTCTCCCGCCCGCGCCGCCGCATCCACTGGTGCCATGAAGGCAACCGAGGCGTGGGTTTCCAGACGGGGCGGTATCGGCGCCGCGGGCGACGCTGGCATCACCTCTATGGTCGTCGTCCCACTGGGACGGCCGGGTTCCTCGCTCGCAAAACCGTTGGTGCCGCGACTCCTGTCTTCTGCATATTCTTTCAGATAGCGCCACATCGGCAGTGTTGCCTGCCGGGACAGGGCATCGAGTGCGGCCAGTTCGACCAGCGCGGCAGCGAGGCGATTTCCGGTCTGATGGAGCACTGTCGCGCCTGCGAGGTCGGCGGCAGTCCCTACCAGCAGATACGCGCATGCGGCCAGCGCCGCCTGGACCGAAGCGGCATCGTGACCGGTAGCGTACGCGCCATTGCCGCGCACCTCGCCGAAACCGCGCGTGCCATCGGCCAACGTCATCACCAGCACGAGTTCATCGAGGACAGTGGTAGCGACCTGGGAGTGGGCGAGTGGGGTTGCCAGCGGTAGGGCGATCCGATAACAATCGAGCCGCTGAATACGATGAGCGGAATCGCCTGCCGTCATGGTTGACCGACAAGTTGGCGCAGCACCTGTAACCCCTCATTGACATGATCCCGGGTCAGGGTGCCGACCGCACCCACATCGCGCTTCCGGCACGCCGCCAGAATGTCGTCATGTTCGGCAATCGAACGCACCGCGCCGCTCTGGTACCGCGCGTAGTGCCAGATGTAGCGATCCGCCTGATCGCGGAGCCGCTCCGTGATCGCGACCGCGCGCCCGTATCCGGAGGCCCGATAAAGCGTGAAGTGGAAGTCGCGGTCGGCGGCGACGAACCTCGCCAGATCGCCAACAGCGATTGCCGCGCGTTGCTCCGCGATCGCCTCGCCCATCACCGTGAAATCGTGACCCGTGCCATGAGCCGTGCCCGCCCCGGCCAGCATCGCCTCCATCGCCTCCCGCGCCGCATAGATGTCGGTCAATTCGGCGACGGTCAAGGGGGCGACGACGGCACTCCGGTGCGGCTCGTTCTGGATCAACCCGTCCGCTTCCAGGCGGAGTAGCGCTTCTCGCAGCGGCATCCGGCTCACCCGCAATTCGGCCGCCAGCCACTCCTGATCGAGTCGCTGTCCCGGCGCAAGTTGTCCGGAGACGATCGCGCGCCGCAATTGCTCGTAGACCAATGCGGTCTTGGTGCGAAACTCCAGGGGAGCAACCGGAGTGGATTCGGCGCTGTCCTGGGTAATGGAGCGAGAGGTCATTGCCGCGGCTCCGGGGAAGCCGGCGCGGCGGAACCGTGGCAGGGGGCTTCACGCCAGGGAGACCCCTCACCCCAACGAGACCCCTCACCCCAACCCCTCTCCCCGTGCGCGGGGAGAGGGGCTCTTGTGGGGAAACTCCGTTCCAGCCTCGATCCAAAATCTTGGACGCGAGTGTTTCCGGGACTCTTGCAGCGCTGCAACCAACACGGAGCCCCTGTCCCGCGCACGGGGAGAGGGGTTGGGGTGAGGGGAGTCCGATGGGTTGGGGTAAGGACGTCCATTGGCGTGCGGGCGCGACCCCCCGAAGCCGGAGGCCGTTCCCCATCGGAGATATGAAGACGCGGCCGGTCACGAGGTTACGTCTTTGCCAGCAATCCATCACGGCGTTCAATAGGTGATGATCTGTTCGAGAAACTGCCGGGTGCGCGGATGCACCGCGGCGGTGAAGATGCGATCGACCGGCGCTTCCTCCAGTATCAGCCCACCGTCCATGAAGATCACCCGGTCGGCGGCACGCCGCGCAAATCCCATCTCATGGGTGACCGCAATGACCGTCATTCCGTCGTCGACGAGTTCGACCATGACGTCGAGCACTTCCTTGGTCATCTCCGGATCGAGCGCCGAGGTCGCCTCGTCGAAGAGCATCAACACCGGATCCATCGCCAACGCCCGCGCTATCGCCACCCGCTGCTGCTGTCCGCCCGACAACTCCTCCGGGTAGTGGTCGCGTTTTTCGAGCAGATGCACCTTTTCCAGCAGGGCGACGCCCCGCGCTCGCGCCTGGTCACGCGGGATGCCACGCACCTTTTCCGGGGCGAGCGCGATGTTTTCCAGCGCGGTCAGATGCGGGAAGAGATTGAACGACTGAAAGACCATGCCGATATCGGCCCGGTAGCGGTGGATGGCGCGACCGACCGTGCCGAGATCGACGCCACGGAAGATGACCTGGCCGCCATCGACCGCTTCCAGTCCGGCGAGACAGCGCAAGAGCGTCGATTTCCCCGAACCGGAGGGGCCGATGATGACTACCGACTCGCCGGGGAGAACGGTCAGCGAGACACCAGCCAGCACCTCTGCGCCGTGATAGCGCTTCCGCACCTCGCGCGCCACCAGGGTCGCATTCGCCGCGGAGGAAGCGGCGCTCATGGCGTAGCCGCTCCCGGCGCCGGCGCGGCGCCGGTCATTGGCCGCGAGCGCCGGCGATGCTCGATGCTGAGATGCTGCTCCAACCGCCGTTGCAGCAACGTGAAGACCGTGGTCAGCGCCAGGTAGTAGATCGCCGCGGAGACCAGCGCCGGCACATAGTCGAAATTCGCGCTCGCCGTGCGTTGGGCGGTCAGCAGCAGATCCTGCACCGAGATGACCGAGGCCAACGCCGACGTCTTCAACATGCCGATGAACTGATTTCCGGTTGGGGGAACGATCACCCGCAGCGCCTGCGGCAGGATGACATAGCGCATCACCTGCCACTCCCGCATCCCCAACGCGCGCGACGCGAGACGTTGCCCACCGCTGACCGCTTCGATACCACTGCGGATGATCTCCGCCATGTACGCGCCTTCATTGAGCGACAGCGCCACCACCGCGGACTGAAAGGCAGTGAACCGGATGCCGAATTGGGGCAACGCGGCAAAGACGAAAATCAACTGCAACAGCACGGGCGTCCCGCGCAGGAACCAGACGTAGAACGCCGCCGCGTCGCGCACCAGTCGCCAGCGCGACGCGCGAGCCAGGGCGATCACCAATCCAATCAGGATACCCAGCGTCTCCGACAGGATCGTGAGCGCTAGCGTGATCAGCGCGCCGCGAAAGAAGACTCCGGAAAGAACATAGGTGCGGACGCTTTCGAAGAACTCGGACACGATGCTCCTTCAGGAAGCAGACGACCGGGAGAGGTTCGAACTGCTGGGGACGTGCGGCGGTTCCTCAGCCGAACGCCTCTCCCTCATCGGGAGAGGCGTCGTCGGCCGCGCCGTGGGCGGGACGGCGCTGAGGACCGCGTGAGCAGCGCGCCTAACTCGATGCTTCCGGTGTCGCGGCGCCAGACGCTTCCGGCGTCGCGGCGCCCTCGGCAAAGAGCGAGAGGTCGGCGGGAAGGTTGTACTTGGCCATCAATTCATCATAGGTGCCGTTCGCCACCAACGCATCGAGGGCGGCCTGGATCGCCTCCTTCATTGCGGTGTCGCCCTTGCGCACGGCAATGCCGATGCGGGTATCGAGGGCGAAGATTCCGGCGACCTCGAAGGTATCCGGCATCTCCTGCATCAGGAACGCCGCGCCTGGGGTGGAATGCAGGTAGGCATCGGCGCGCCCCTGGGTCGTAGCCAGGACGGCATCGTTGGCCGTGGGCAGGGTCAGCACGGTCATCTCCGGCTTGCCCGCGGCCTTCAACTTCGCGTTGGCCTCATTGGCGTAGATCTCCTCGATCGCGCCCACGGTCACGGCCACGGTGCGGCCGGACAGATCGTCCATCGAGGTGATGCCGAGCGGGTTGCCTTTTGGCACCACGATCGCTTCGCCGATGATCATGTAGGGGATGAAATCAACCTGCTCTTCCCGCTCGGCCTTGATGTACATCGCCGAGTTGATCAGGTCGATGCGGTTGCCCTGCAGAGCAGGGATGAGGCCATCGAACTGCATGTCGACGATCTCGGGCTGAAGCCCCATCAGCGCCGCGATGGCGGCGCCCAGTTCGATGTCGAAGCCCTTGTACTCGCCATTCTCCTGATACTCATAGGGTGGAAACGAGGCGGCAACGCCATAGGTCAACTTGCCGTCGGTGACGAGGCCTTCCGGCGGCGCCACGGTGGCGTCCTGAGCAAGGGCGGAGGCGAAACCGCCGAGGACGACCAGGGACACGACCACCAGGGTCAACCACATCACGCGCAGCCGGTTCACGAGCATCACAGGACCGCTCCTTTCCGCGCTTCTGGATTTTGGATCCAATCCACTCGGAAGCCTATCAACAGGTGGGATCCGCGTCAATTGGTGCGCCGGATCACGACCAGCCGAATTGGCGTTCCAGGGTCTCTGCTCCGACGTGCATCAGGAGCGGCGAGCCGTGGGGGCAGACCGCGGGCGCTGCCGTGTGACCGAGCCCGATGACCAGGGCTCGCATTGCGGCGCGGTCGAGCACGCGGCCGCGCCGCACGGCAGAGCGGCAGGCGAGACGAACGAGCAACCGCTCCTGCCAGGTCTCGCCATCTCCAGCCTGCTCCGCCTCGTCGGCGGCGAGCGCCAGCGCCGCGCTCAGGCGATCCGGTTGGGCCAGTCCGGCCAGTCCGGGCAGAACCCCATCTCCCTGCGGCAGGACGCCCGGCATGACCGGCGCGGTGCGCAGGAGAAACGCGCGCCCGCCAAACTCCTCCAGCGCGAAACCAAGCGTGCGTAGATCGCCAATTCGCCGGTCCAGGGCGATTGCCTGCGGTGGGCTGACCTCGATCAGGAGTGGCTCGGGGAGGGTCACCGGATCGGGACTGGGATCCTCGGCAACGCCCCGAACTCGCATCCGCTCGTAGAGAATCCGCTCGTGGGCGCGGTGCTGATCGACCAGGAAGAGCCCGGCATCCCCTTCCAGCAGGAGCAGCCGCGCGCCGACCTGCCCGATCAGCCGTAACGGCGGCAGCGAAGGGGTGACGATGGGCGAGGTGTCATCCCAGGCCGCGGGTGATTCCGCGATCAGGACGTCGGCCTCCTGCGCCAACGCGGCGACGCCGGAGACCGGCTCCCATCGAAACGTGAGCGGCCGCGCGCCGAGGGTGGCGCGGAGCAGGTCGGCAATCGTCGTGGCGAAATCACGTTCGTCCCGGAGGCGCACGTCATGTTTGCCAGGGTGGACATTGACATCGACGCGATCAGGCGGCGCTTCGATCCGCAGCACCAGCACCGGGTGGCGCCCGCGCGGCAGGAGCGGGCGGTAGGTCGCCTCGATCGCCGCCATCAGACCGCGGCCGTAGACCGGACGGCCGTTGACGATCAGCGTCACGCCGCTGCGGCCGGGGCGCGTCACCTCCGCGCCAGCGATGGCGCCGCTCACCTCTCCTCCCGCACACGAGACCGGTCCCAGCGCGGTCAGGGAACCACGCAGTGCCTCACCCCAGGTTTCCCCGATCGCGCGGAGAAGATCGCCCGACCCGGAGGTTTGCAGCGCCAACCGCTCTTCGATGTGGAGAGCGAAGCGCACACCGGGCGCGGCGAGCGCCAGCCGCCGCACCAGGGCGGTGACCTGGGACGACTCACCGCGGACCTGCGCGCCCGCGAACGCCGAGCGCCGCGCCGGCAGATCAGCGAAAAGGCCCCGCACGGTGACCGTGGCGCCGCGCGGCCGCGCCGCCGGTTCATCCCGCAGCACGCGGCCACCACGCAAGGTCAGGCGCCAGGCGCTGTCGTCGTCCCGGGTGGCGGTGAGGAGATCGAGTTCAGCAACACCAGCGATGCTCGGCAGCGCCTCGCCGCGGAAGCCGAGGGTGCGCACCGCCGCCAGTCCCGCCTCGGGGTATTTGCTCGTCGCGTGGCGCTGGCAGGCAAGCCAGAGATCGGCGGCGCGAATCCCGCAGCCATCGTCGCCGACCCGGATCAGATCGAGTCCGCCACCCCGGATATCGATCCGGATGCTGCGCGCGCCAGCATCGAGGGCGTTTTCGACCAACTCCTTGACGACCGAGGCCGGCCGCTCGATCGTTTCTCCGGCGGCGATTCCGGCCGCGACGCTGGTCGGCAGCACCCGGATCGCGGACCGCGGCGCCACCGCCTCCGTCGCGGCCGGAGGATATGGTTCCGGGAACTCCGGCGTAACCGGGATCACGTCCTGCTCCATCGGCGCATTATCCGCGATAGCCTGCTATCGCCGCCTCGCCGTCTCGCCGACTTGCCGTCTTGCCGTCTCGACTCCTCGCCGTCTCGCCCACCGGGCGTGACCAGATCGATGCCGTAGCGCACGAAACGCCAGCGAGGAAGGCAATCTCCCTCCTCGCTGGCGTTTGTCCCCGCGAGTCGATCCCGTTACCAGGGACAATCGGAATTCCGCATGGTGTCGTGAGCCGTCTTGCCTCGCCCGGACGTGGCGGTGATCTCGACGGTGCGCGGGCACCAGCCCTCGCTCGAGACGCTGAACGCGCCCCGATTGTTGGAGCGCGCGGTCAATTCCCGCGTGATCTCGAAGCCTGCTCCCTGGCTGGTATCGACGATCGTGACGCGGATGTTGGCGTTGGCGCGAAAATTCGAGCCTTGGATACGAATGGTGCCCCCGCTCAGGGAGTAGGACGAGGCAATGCGCGCGCCACCAGCGCTTGCGTCCGACATCAACGCAACTGTGACCGCGGCCAGGAGCGCCGTCGCCAGCACGATCCGCGGAATGACCGCATGCCACCAGTTACCACCGCGACCCGTATGGAGAACGTTTGCCCAGTTCATGCGTAGCCCCCTCTGTGCGTTACCCGGATCGGTTCCGGGTCTGCGCTGAGACTATGGGGCGGCCGCAACGGCTGTCGGTGCTGGCGACACTGAACCCGTGTGTTCTCGGACACACCCTGTCACTACCGATTCCGGCGGGCTGGCGCATTCGTTCCCGCGCCAGATATGATCGGGATGGCCAATCGTATAGCCGCCGAACTGCGCGGAGACGACGGGAGGTTCGGAGGCGCCGTGGACAACGGCTCGCGAGGCCTGGTGGCCTTCCTCTTTACCGACCTCGAGGAGAGCACGCGGCACTGGGAGCAAGACCCCGGCCGCATGCCCGACGCCTATGCGCTCCACGACGACCTGCTTCGCGCCGCCGTGGCCGCGTACGGGGGTGTCGTGTACAAGGTCATCGGCGACGCCTTTCAGATCGCATTCCCCAACGCCATGGCCGCGGTACAGGCGGCAGCCACGGCCCAGCGGGCGCTTACCGCGGCGTCCTGGCCGACCACAGAGCCGCTTCGTGTGCGGATGGCGTTGCACCTCTGTCCGGCGGAACCCGAGCCCTCCGGCGATTACCGAACGCCGAATCTGAACCGGCTGGGACGCTTGCTGGCCGTGGGTCATGGCGGACAAGTTCTCCTCTCCGCGGCCATCGGGGACGCGGTTTCCGCCGCCCTGCCCGCAGAGATCCGCATCGTGGATCTCGGCCGCCACCGGCTGCGCGATTTGCCCGGTACGGAACAGATCGGGCAGATCGCCGCGAGCGGACTGTGGCAGGAGTTTCCGCCGCTGAAATCGCTGCCGCAGCACGTCCACAACCTGGACCCCGAGGCGACACCATTCGTCGGGCGGGAAGCCCAGATCGAGACGATCGCTGGTTTGCTGGAATCGGATTCACGCCGCCTCGTCACGCTCACCGGTCCCGGTGGCGTCGGCAAGACGCGGTTGTCGCGCGAGGTCGCTCGCCGCCTCGCGCCGCGTGTGCCCGCTGGCGTGTGGTGGGTGTCATTGGCGACGGTCACGCAGCACGAGGCGATGCTCACCGCCATTGCCACGACGCTTGGCCTGCGCGATGTGAGCGAACGCTCACCACTTGACGCCATCGCCGCCTGGCTGGCCGACCAGGAGGTGGTCCTGGTTCTCGACAACCTGGAGCAGATCGCCGGCGCTGCGGCGCCGATCAGCACGTTGCTGACGACCTGCTCACGTCTGCGCATCCTGGCGACCAGCCGGGCGCCACTGCGCATTGCCGCCGAGCGCGAGGTGACCGTCCCGCCGTTCGCGGTGCCCGCGGAGCGCATCACCTGGACGGCGGCGTCTGCTGGTGAACTCGAGGCCGTCCGGTTGTTCGTCGAGCGGGCGCAGGCGGTGCGGGCGGACTTTACCCTCACCGATGACAATGCCACCCCCATCGTCATGATTTGCCGGCGGCTCGATGGTCTGCCGCTGGCCATCGAGTTGGCCGCGGCCCGCGTGCGCGCCCTGCCGCCCGCGACGCTCCTGGCGCGGCTCGAGCCGGCCTTGCCGCTGCTGACCCAGGGCCCGAAGGACGCTCCGGAACGCCTGCGCACGATGCGTCACGCGATTGCCTGGAGTGTCGCGCTGCTGCCGCCGGCTACCCGGGACGTCTTCGCCCGACTGGCTGTTCTTGTGGGCGGGGCCACCCTGGAGGCCGCGGAAGCAATCACCGCGGGGGAGAGCCTTCATGCCACCGATCAGGACGAGACCGACTACATCGCCAACCTCGCGGAACAGAGCCTCATTCGCATCGCCGATCACTCCTCCGGGCCCCGCGTGGAAATGCTGGAAACGATCCGCGAGTACGCGCGGGAATTGCTCCATGCCAGCGGCGACGAACAGGCAATCCGAGAGCGGCATGCGCGCTGGTTTTTCGCGCGCGCGGTCGAGGCGAAGGCCCGCTTCGGTAGTCCAGGGGAGACGGATGCTCTCGATCTGATCGAGCGAGACCACGACAACTACCAGGCGGCGTTGACATGGCTGACCGAGAACGATCCAGCCGCCGCGGTGCAGCTGGCCGCCATCCTCGCGCATCTGTGGCAGACCCGGTCCCAACTCCACGCCGCGCGGCCAGCGCTGCATGCGGTACTGGCCGTCGCCGATCACGCCACGCCGGTGGACCGGGCACGCCTCTCCGTGGCAGCAGCCCGTCTGGCAGAGGCGGATGGTGAGTTTGACGAGGCGGCCGGGCGCTATCACGAGGCCCTGGCATTAGCGCGGGCAGAGGGTGATGACTTCACAATCTGCCAGTCGCTCGAAGGTCTCGGCGGCATGGCGCAGGATCAGGGGCGGTTCCACGAAGCCCGCCACTTTCACGAAGAGGTGATGACCATCAGCGCTCGCGTCGGGGATGATCAGGGTGTCGCCCATGCCCTGCTCAATCTTGGCGCGATTGCCGCGATGCGGGGAGACGCACCCGCTGCTCGCGCCCATATGGACCGCGCCTTGCAGATCTTGCGTCGCCTTGGCAATGCGCACGGGATCGCGGCGAGCCTGACGAATCTGGGCACGCTCGTCTTCGATGCCGGCGATCTCGCTGCCGCGACGCAGATCTGGAACGAAGCCCTTGCCCTGTGGACGCGGGTCAATTCGCCAACCATGATCGCCGTGGTGTTGGCCAATCTCGGTGAGGCCGCGATGATGAGCGGCGAGGCGGAGCGGGCCGCGACCTATTTGCGACAGGCCCACGATCTCCATCAGGACATCGGCGACCGCCGCGCGCTGGCGGCCGACCTGGCCGGGCTCGGCTATACCTCCATGATCGCTGGCGACCGGCTCTCGGCACGCCGTCATCTGGCCGATGCGCTGCACTTGGCGCGGGAACAACGCCACCCGTTGGCCGAGGCGTTCATTGTCGAAACCATGGCGATGATCGCCATGCAGGAGGGACTCGCGGCACTGGCGGCGCGCTTGCTCGGGGTGGCGAACGGCATTCGCACGACCCATGACGTGCCGCTGGCGCCTGTTTATCGTCCCGCCCTCGAACGAACAGCCACGGCAGCGCGAGTGGCGCTGGGTGATGACGCCTTCACCCAGGCTCTAGCCAGCGGACCGCTGTCCGTAGACGTGGCTCGCGAGGCCATGCTTCCCTGCTGACGCGCGTTCGCCCTTCGTCGATCCGCTAGTTTGGCCCCCTGCCGCGGGGCCGGACGTACGATGCGGGATAGTTCGAACCGGTTTCGCACGTGAGCGATTCCGTGGTGCAGACAGACGTATCGCCAACGACCACGGGCTCGCAGCAGAAGTCGCCGCAGAGCGATTCCGCCGGACAGCAGATCTGTCCGTAGCGATCGGCGAGATCGATCGGGGCGAGACAGACGTAGTGGCCATCGCGCAGTTGGATGAACGCGTTGTCACATCGGACGAAGACATTCTCCGCCTGGCAGCAGACATCTTCGCCGGGAACCCCTTTGGGCAGACATTGCTCTAGACGAGAGCAACAGACGCCACTGCAGCCGGTTTCACCGGTCTTGCAGCAGACGCCATTATCGCAGCCTCGCCCGTCCGGACACGCGTGGCCACACTGACCGCAATGGTCTGGATCACTCTTCAGATCGACGCATCGGCCGGTCTCGCCACAGTTCACCCGGCCGCGACGACATTTGCAGCGGCGGTGCGAACAGCGGGCGCCAGCGCAACAGTCCTGCCTCTTTCGGCATCGTCCCCCAAGACCACCACAGGCTCCGCGCGCAGCGGGCGAGGTGGCGACAACCAGTCGTCCGATCAGCGCTGCCACACCCAGCCGTAACGGAACGCGGCGGCTGGCGAGCCGGGCGGAAAGCCTCTCGAGGACGAAGTCGCTCATGGTGGTGCTCCCTGTCGCAGCACGCTCGATCCCGGATGCTCTGGCCATTGTGCCGTCCGCGTCATCCCCGCGCCATGCTGAATGAGCGCGACCCATACCCGATGTACGCCGGATCACGCGGTGAATGTGCTCTTGCGCACATCGTCAAGGGCATCTCTGGCTTCCCCGTGGATCGCGCGGCATGGCGTAGAAGCCGCCCACCAGTTCAGCGAAATCGCAAACGCGGTGCAGATGCGGACGCCCTCATCGCCCGAGCACGCGGACTTCGCACACCAGTCTGGATCACCCCGAACCAGCGCAGGACGGGAATGACCCGGCCATTGCGAACCCAAGCATCGGTGAGTGTCTGTGATGCGGAGCACAGGCAATGGGTGCCTGCTATCCACGCGAACGGCATCGCCGCCGCATAGTCTCGCCCCTGATCCGTATGGATCGCGGTTCGAGAACGCCGAAAGGAGCGCATCCATGAAGGCAATCGACATGAAAACATCGGGGTCCCTGACTCGCCGCCAGACGATGCAATACCTGGCAGGGATCGGAGCGGCAATCGCGGCGCCACGCGGTGATCATCTCATCGCCCACGCCGAAGCACGCCGGTCAACTCCGGCGGCGGAACGGCGCGATGAACGCCCCCGGCGCCGGGAGCGCCACCCGCGGCAGCCACGGATCTCGGTGCGGTTCGACAGCCTGTCGAGCGCGCTGCACATCGATGGTGAGCGATTCGCGGAGAACGCCCGCGTGAACATCACCATCGATTCGGGTAGCCCTCACCTCGACTACAGCCTGCCATGGTCCGTTGCATCGACCAGGACCGTCGCTGTCGCGAACAACCATGGGAAGTTGAACGAGACCGTCCACATCAGCCCGCTGGGTTGCATCTTTACGGGCCGGGTCGAAGTGGTGGATCGAGAGACCGGGCTGAGGACGACGGAGGATTTTCGCGGTTCTCTCTGCTAGTGCGGAACGGGGAAGCACGTCCCGGATTCATCGGCGCCAGGGGACACCGGATGGTCGCTGGTGTTCCTTGGCGCCGTCTCCTCGTCCCACCCCCACGCATGTCAACCGGTGTAAGCGAAGGTTGGTCCCATCGATGCGCGGCATCGCGAATCCGTGTTCCAACATCGCTTCGTGTGCGAGAGCACACGATCAGGCCGGCGCCGCGCCGAGCACGAGACAGGCGTTGATCCCACCGAAGCCAAAGGAGTTCTTGATCAGGACGCGGATCGGCGCGTCACGGCCACCAGGTGGAATCAGATCGAGGTCGCAGGCCGGGTCAGGATCGCGCAGATTGGCGTTGCCGGGGAGATGGCCGCGCTCCAACGCCAGCGCGCAAATCGCCGTCTCGATCGCCCCCGTGGCGCCGAGCGCGTGCGCGTGCATTCCCTTCGTGCCGCTCACCGCCACCCGCTCCGCGTGCGCGCCAAGCCCCTTGCGGATGGCGAGGCACTCCACCGAGTCGTTCAGCAGCGTGGACGAGGCGTGGGCGTTGACATAGTCAATCGCCTCTGCAGGGAGTGAGGCGTCAGCCAGCGCTTCCCGCATGGCCCGCCCCGCCTGCTCGCCGTCCGGGCGGGGTGCCGTCATGTGATAGGCATCGTTGGTCGTGGCATACCCGAGAATCTCGGCGTAGATGTGCGCGCCGCGCCGCTCGGCGTGGTCCCACGCTTCGAGCACCAGCATCGCGCCCCCTTCGCCCATGACAAACCCGTCACGGTCGCGGTCGAAGGGGCGGGATGCCGTCGCCGGATCGTCGTTGCGGCTCGTCAGCACCTTGATGATGTCGAAGGCGCCGAAGGTCAGCGGCGCCAGCGGTGCTTCCACCCCGCCCGCGAGCATGGCCGCAGTCCGACCGTCACGGATCAACCGCGTCGCTTCGCCGATGGCGATCACCCCCGAGGCGCACGAGTTGGCGTTGGCGACCGTGGGACCGGTCAGGCCAAGATCGATGGCGATATTGCAGGAGCAGGCGCCGCCGAAGACCGAAAGGGCGAGCATCGGGGAGATGGCGCGGATACCGCGTTCGACGAAAACCGCGTGCTGCTCCTCGGCGAACGCGACCCCGCCGAGCGCGGAACCGGTGTAGATTCCCGTTCCGGCCGCCGCGGCCTCGCTCGCGGATAGTCCAGCGTCTGCCAGCGCCATCTGCGAACTGGCGAGCGCGATCTGGGAGAACCGATCGAGGCGATGCGCCATTTTGGGGGTCATGAAATCGAGCGGTTCGAAGGTGACTTCGGCGGCAACGCGCGAGGAGAACTGCCCCGGATCGAAGCGAGTGATGCCGCGCACGGCCGATTCACCGCGGCGAACCCCGTCCCAAAGGCTATCGACCCCGTTGCCGATCGGGGTGATCGGCCCCAGGCCCGTAATCGCCACGCGGTGGCGATTCATGCGGCGCCTCCCGCCACGGTCGCTTCCCACTCGGCGATCGCCTTGATGCTGCGCAGGGTCCGCCCGGCGATGGCGTCGATGAACTGCGGTCCGATGACACGATCGGCAACGGCGGTGCCGACCAGCGGCCACGGTGGGCGGAAGCGGTGGCTGATCGTCACGTGCACCCCGTCCGGGGTCTCCTCGAACCGCCAAGCGACATCCATGCCCTCGGTAACGCCCCAGATGTGGCGGTAGGCAATCACCGGAGTCTCGCCGCCGCGGTCGATCTCCTGCACCGCGCGCCAGCGGACCGGGATGCGTCCCCGGCGTGCCGCCATCTCTACCACCTTGCGGTCACCGCCGCCTTCGAGCAATGTAACCCAGCGGTAGTGGGGGAGGATCTCCGGCCAGCGTTCGATGTCCGCGGCAAGCGCGACAATACGCTCCAGCGGCGCGGCGATGTCGATTGCAGTCTCGGTGTGCATGTCGCTCCTGGCGAGGCGGACTGGGCGGCCCAACCCGCTTCATGCTACCGCACCGCCTTCAGACTCGGGCTACAGACCTCGGGCCAGTGCATATCGGCCGCCGCCTGTCGCTCCTCGCACGTGTCGTTCCATGTGGCAAGAGCGAAACGAGTGGCATGCCTCCTGCGCTTCAGGTTGACCAAACCTGGCTGACGCTCTCGCCGTCACCGCGTCCAAAGAGGAGGACTCCGTGGATCAGCACCATTTCGACCGGCTCACGCGCGGATTCGCGCAGGGGCTGTCGCGCCGCTCAATGCTGCGGCGCGTTGCCGGATCGGCGATGGCCGGGCCACTTGGCCTGGGCGCCGCCGACGCCGCGCTCGCCGCCGATGCGAAGGACAAGAACAAGGACAAAGACAAGAACAAGGACAAGGAGCAGGGTCGCGCGCAAGGACGCGGCGTCAGCGTCTGTGGTGACCTCGGCCATCCCTGCGCGGGCGTCCAGGACTGCTGTCCCGGCCTCGCGTGCCTGGCGTTTGGCCCGGGAGCGGCCGCGCGGTGCGCCCCGGGCGTTGCGGGCGGGACCGCCAGCGCGGATGCGACCCAGGGCGCCGCCGCCAACACCCAGGTCGTGCAGACCAACAATCAGGTCTGTGCCGGGAATTGCGATCAGACCAACCAACAGGTCGTGGACAACTCGGTCAACCAGACCGTGATCTCCGGCGCCACCGCCGCTCCGGGCCAACCGCCGACCTACTGGGTCGACATGGCCTGCGATTTCGACGCGCCGTCCTACCGCACCACCTGCACCGGGACCGGCCGTGGCGGCAAGGGCGCCCCAGCGATCAGCAAGATCGCCCTGCCGACCTCCGGTTTCTGCGCCATCGTCATCCGGGAAGAGACGCAGCCGGAGCGGCGCGAGGAGGTCCGGCGGCCGGCGCCAGCAACGACCTCTGGCCAGGCCAACGCCGGTAACGGTGGCGTCGCTAACGCCGAAGCCAACGGCGGCTCCGTTTCCGTTGGTGACATCAGCGGCAACAACGACGTCGCGATCGACGCCAGTGGGGGAACGGCTAATGCTGACGCCTCCGGCGGCGACAACAACGTCGCGACCGTCGGCGGCGGACAGGTCTCGCAAGATGTCGTCGAGCAGGTCGTCCAGCCGAGCACGATCACCGTCACCCTGGAAGGCAATGTCGTCCCCGGCAAGACGACCACCTACTGGGTCGATACCGACGCCGGACGGCGTCCAGCGCAGGGACCGTCTCTGGTCCAGGTCGCCGACGAAACGAGTGGCCGCGGCGCTATCGTGATCCAGACGTGGACCTGCAATGTCTCTCAGGCCACGCCCGGCTTTGACTGGTTCGGCCAGTGCGCGACACCGGCCGTCGACCAGTCGTTCAGTCTCTACCCACAGGAAGGCGGCACGACACCGCTGGCGACGACCACCACCGGTGACCAGGGACGGGCGCGCTTCGGCAACCTGGAGCCGGGCGTCTATCAGGTGCGACCGGAAGGAACCGCATGGTGCTACGCCGAAAGCGATCGCGTCGATCCGAGCGGCAACGTGATCGTCGAAGCGGACAACGAATCACACGTCTGGGATTTTCTCTGCGCTGGTCCGCAAGGGAGTTGATGCGCATTCGCACGTATCGCGTATCCGTGGAGAGGCGCACTCGCAACGAGTGCGCCTCTCCATCTGTGGAATATCGGCGTATCAGGCAGGGCGGAACGCAACGGTTGGAGCCGCCCTTATCCCGCCTGCTTCGGGATGATCGAGATGCCGCCGCTCCGTTCAAGGACGGCGTATTTGATCTGATCCATCCGCTCCAGGCCCTGCGTCGAGCGTGCCGAAAAGAGAATGTCTTCTTCGTCGACACGAGCGCGGCGCATCCGTGCGGCGATCGGTTTGCCGTCTTCGACAATGACCAGGGGGAGATCGTCCACCAGTTTCTCCAGCCAGGAGAAGCGGCCCTTGAGCAGCGAAAGCCCGATGTCGAGCCCGAACAACGTCAGCACCAGAAGGAAACTCCCAGTGAGCGAGTTGTCGTTGTCGGTCAGGCCAGGCTGCACCGCTTCGGAGATGATGAGCAGCAAGACAAAATCGAAGGTCGTGATCTGAGCCAGCGACCGTTTGCCGGCGATCCGGAAAATGACCAGCAGCGCCAGGTAGGCGATGACCGCGCGAAGGACGGAATCCACCTATTCCCCCTGACCGTGGAACGGGGTCTTCATGGAAACACCATCAAATTGAGGTCCTGGAGCGCCGCGTTATGGACACCGACCTGGAGTTGGGTCGGCCCCGCCTCCCGCGGCTGAAAATCGAACTCGATTCGCGCCGGGCCGCCGTTTGCATCGACCGCGAAGTGGTAGACAACGCGGTCGGCGGCGGCGTCCATGGATTCCGGCTCGGGAAAGACTTGCTCCATGTCGACCCGCTCGATGAACGACCCACCCAGCCAAACGGTGACGGCGTCATCGGCGAACGCCTCCGGCGCCACCAGAACCTCGAACTCGGACGGCGCGCTGCGGTGAATGAAGCGCTGGTAATTGACGGTCAGGGGTCCGGCCGTGGCGTTCGTCCAACTGAGCGGTCCGGGGCCCAGCAGCCCAAGCAACCCCGCGATGACGATGAGCAGCATGAGGCTCCATCCGACGCGCTGGAGTCGCCACTCGCGGCGCTGAAACGCGAGATCTTGCTCGACATGGGGCGAGTCAGTCTCGCCTGCCATCTTCCGCCTCACCATGCCAGATAATCATTTCAGGCTGCCCTTTCGCACGGACCATGCCAGCGCGGATGCAGGTGGAGCATGCGCAGGTAGGGGCACAACATGCCGTACCTGGAACCGGGTCAGCACGTGCGAGCGTGAGCCAAAACGGAACCACAGCGTGCCGCCCCCCAACCGATCCTGCTGCTCCCATCGGTTGTTTCTCTGGCGCCTGACTGTCCTGACCGGAAGATCGCCAGTCAACTGGCACTCAGAGTTCCACTCCGATACGATGCCTCCGCCACGCCCTGACCCTTCGCACCGGGAGCGCAGCGATGAGTCGCGGGAGAGCAATCGGGATTCGTCAGACTTCCGTCGTCCGATACCCCCACCATCACCACGCCTCCTTCCGACGCAGGGCGATCCTTTCCGTGGCGCTGGTGCTCGCCATCGGCATCATGCTTTCGCTCTATGCTGCCGAACATCGCTTCGAGGACTTCGCCCTGGCCAGCCTGCCGCTCGGCGTGATTCCACTCATTGGCGCGATCCTGGGCGCGTGGCGATTGATAGCGGCGTGGGAAGCCGGTCCCAGCCGCGCTCACGCTGTTCTGGCCGCGTTCTCCCTTGGGCTCTTCTCCTGGTCGATCACTGGCATCGCCTATGTCGTTCACCGTTCGCTCGGCGGCGCGGTCCTGGAATTCCCATCCCCGCTCGACATTCCGAATTACGCCAGCGCCATCTTCTGGACGATCGGCGTCTGGCTCCTCTACGAATCCGCGGTGGACGATTTCCTCGATGAAGTCGCGCACAGTTCCTATTTCCTGACGCTGATCACCGTCGCGGTCTTCTTTACCCTGACCGTGTCCGAAGGCAAGGATTACGGCAAGGTGCTCTGGTCCGGCGAGCAACTGGTCCAGCATGTGACCGAAGCACTCCTGCCACTCGCGTGGGCCGTGAACGGATTCTTCATCTTCCGGGCATCGCGGGGGCGGATCGGCGCTCGCTTCATCGGCGATCGCAATGCGCTCCGCGCGATCGCTCTCGGGCTGGCGCTGGCCACCGTGTCCGATCTCCTGTTCGCCGCCGCCAACGAGATTGGCACGCGGGATCCGAGCAGTCTGCTTGCCTTTCGCAACGGTGGGGTGTCCGACCTGGTCGCCATGGCGGCATATGTCTGGCTGGCAGTGGGGATCATCCACGTGCCGCTGGAGGACCAATTGTTTCATCCGCCGAAGCCGGGAGCAGAGACGCAGTACGTCCGTTAGGGTGGCGTGCGAACGACGTGTCGTTCCGAGCCGCAGCGAGGAATCGCGGCGTCGGTCCAGGCCGCGGCTCACGCCGAGGTCCCTCCTGCGCCGGGACGACACCCATGTCCCTCGCCAGATCGACACCATTTCTGCATGTCGCTCTGGTTGATTCGGGGTGGAGTCCGGGCACGGTGGGACCCGGGTCGGGTGGCGTTGCTCCAGCGCCTTTCGTACCATGCTGGCGCGGACTGGCGACAGCCCACGGCAAGAGGAGATCGGCATGCTCTTCTACTGCGCATACACCTGGCACACGACGACCCGACCGGAGACGGTCTGGGAACGGCTCATTCACCAGCACGAGCGCGGCGACAACGCGCCGGAATTGATCCGGGGCTGGTACGACTTCGCCGGAGGTGGCGCCGGGTTCCTCATCGTCGAGACCGATGACGTGCGGGAATTGACCTCGATGCTGCGGCCCTATATCGATCTCATGACCTGGGACATCCGCGCGCTCTCGGAGAACCCCTACCAACAGACCATTCAGCAAGTCCGCGATCAACTGGCCCAGATGGATCCGGCAAGTGCCGATGCTCGCGTCTCGCCCGGGCGCGAGGAGTCGTGATCGCGCCACGCACTGCCATCGCCACCGTTCCTGAGCACGTTGCGCCGCGACGCAATCCGCGAGCGCGCTAGATGCTGCCCATCCTCTGTGGACTCGGTGCGGCGACCTGCGTCGGTGTCGGCGATTTCATTGCCGGGCTGACGGCGCGCCGCATGGCTCCCCTGCAAGTCGGTTTCTGGGTGCAACTGCTGGCGCTGCCCATTGCCGCCATCATGCTGCTGATCGTGCGTCCTCCGCTGGAAGTGTGGCAACTCGGCTGGGGTCTCGCGGCTGGCCTCGGCAGCGGCATCGGTCTCGCGCTGCTCTACCGGGCGCTCGCCTGCGGCGCCATGTCGCTGGTCTCGCCGATCGTGGCCTGCGCCGTCGTGCTCCCGGTCATCGTCTCGATCGCGCGGGGGGAGGAGGTCACCACCCTCTCCGCCGCCGGGATTGTCGCCGTCTTCGCGGGCATTGTGTTGGCCTCGTTGCAACCGGCGCCGGTGGTGGGCGACCCGACCGATACGGACGCCGCCGGTGATCGGCAAGCGATCATGCTTGCCATCGGCTCGGCGGTCGCCTTCGGTCTGTTTCTGGTGCTGATCGATTTCGGGGTCAGCGGCAGCGGCGCCGGCTCGCTCTGGACCACCAGCGCCTCCCGGGTCAGCGCGTTCGGCATCCAGTCGGTGCTCATCTTTTTCAGTTCGCGCCGCGTCGATCGGCCCGGTCCCCTCTGGCCCCGGCTGGCAGGAGCCGCCGCGCTCGATCAGGGCGCCAACACGCTGCTCGGCATCGGCGCGGTCACCGATGCCTATGGCATCGTCACCATCCTGTTCGGGCTCTACCCGGTCGTCACCGCCCTGCTCGGCACCGTCCTTCTCGGCGAACGATTGACCCGGTTGCAGACCACGGGTGCGACCTTGGCCGTCATCGGGGTGCTGCTCGTCAGCGTCTGAGACGATGCGCCTCCCTCCCTGCGCTGCGGCCAGTGAAAGGGGTGCGCAGGGGGATGTGGCGGTCGTTCTGCGTTGCCCGTCACCCCGTGCGCGGGGCGAGGGGCTTTTCGTCGCCTATTCGTGCGGTCTGGGCGCAGGAGCAACCGCGATGTGGGCCGTGCCTGCACCTGTTCAGTTGCGGCAGAAGCGACGTTGCCCGTGCGGCCGTTCGCTCCGCCGACACCACCTGATCGGTGTGGTGTCGGCGGTCAGGACCCCAGAGTGATCCCCGCGGCGGCGGCCGCTTCGCGAATGCGGCGCTCGATGCAGGCCACGTCGTCCGGCGCATAGAACGCCGCGTCGCGCTCGTGATGGATGTAACTCCAGGCGGCGTGGATGTGTTTCTCGGTATCGATCGGGTACTTGTTGTTGACCGGATCGGCGAAGAGGACGTCACCGTACTCCCGCACCCCCTGCTCCGGATTCACGTCGTCCCGGCGCTGAATCGCCTGTCCGCACTGATCCATGCCTGTTCCTCCCGTACGACCTGCCCGATGCCAGCGGCGCACGAACATCAAGCGATTTCGTGCCGCCGATCTTACGCCAATTGCGACACATTCGCCGTAGGTAACAGCGGCATCAAAATGAGGTAGTTTTAAATACCACTCATCTGGAGTGGACAGTGTGATACCATGTGAGGAGCAACTGGTCGCGACCAACCCAAGAGAAAAGGCGAAGGGAGAGGTCACATGACGGCGCGCAGCGCAAGCGCAGATCAGACCAAGGTCAGAGTCATTACCCGCGAACGAACGTGGATTTTGACCGCGATTGCCGTCATCATCTTCATCCTTCTTTCCTGGGTCTTCGCCGACGGCATGTTTGGCACCTCCCTCTGGAACAGCGAGGAGTGGCCTTCATCTCCGCTCATTACGTACATCATGATCATCCTCATTCTCGTTGCGGGTTGGCGGCAGGCCCAGAGCCTCCCCGCGGAGGGTATTCCCCTGCGCATCGACCCGACGCCAATGACGCCGGGGCAGGTCGATGACCCGATTGCCTGGCAGTTGCTGATGGGCAATATCTTCTACGCTCTCATCTGGCTGCCGGTCCGCTTCTTCGTCGGGCGGGAGTGGTTCACCGCCGGGTTGCACAAAGTGACCGATCCCGCCTGGGTCGATGGGGGAGCGGCGCTGCAGGGATTCTGGCAGCGCGTGGTGGCGATTCCCGAGGAAGGACGGCCGCCGATCACCTATGACTGGTTCCGGCAGTTCCTGCAGTACATGCTCGACAACGGCTGGTACACGTGGTTCGCCAAACTGGTCGCCTGGGGCGAAGTCCTGATTGGCGTCGGATTGATTGTCGGCGCCCTGGTCGGCATCGCCGCCTTCTTCGGCACGATCATGAACTTCAGTTTCATGCTGGCCGGGACCGCCTCCACCAATCCGGTTCTCTTCGGGCTCAGCGTTTTCCTCGTCCTGGCCTGGAAGATCGCCGGCTTCTGGGGTCTCGACCGCTGGTTGCTCCCCGCGCTCGGTACGCCGTGGCAGCGGCTGCAGACGGAGACGCGGGCATCAGGGTGACACGGGACAGGAACGGGTGAGGCGCGCAATACCCGCGTTCGTTTTCCCCTACCAACGCTCGGTCGCCGCACCTTATCATCCCGTGACCCGCCCCGCGCGATGCGGGGCGGGTTTGTTGCGCCCTGGGAGGAACCGTGCCGGATTTACCGCCTGCCGTTCGCGATCTGCATGTCCGGGTCGCGGGGGAGAGGCGCGGCCAGTTGCGCGCGTTCGCCGTCGCTGCTCCCCGGCGTGGCGACACCTGCCCCGGCTGGACGATCCGTATCAGCGGCAGCGTCGCCAGCGCCGGTTCCCCGGTGCAGGCGATCGAGGCGGTCATCCCGGGACGCATCCTGGCGACCGTACGGCCACAGGTCCCTGACGCGTCGCAGGTGCAGCCGGAGCCGGATCCGTCCCTGGCGAACGCCAGATTCACCCTCGCCGTCGATACCCTTCCCTTACCACGCGAGTTCAATTTCCGCCTGCGGGTGACCCTGGCCGACGGCGAGCGGCACAAGGTGGCGACCGTGCGCGGCATCCGTGAGCCGCTCGGCACCGGCTACACGCCGCGGTTGCAGCCGCTCCTGGTGACCTCGCTGGGGCGGATGGGGACTACCGTCCTGATGCGGATGCTCGCCGCCCACCCGGCGGTCATCGCGTATGCGCGGCCACCGTACGAAGTCCGCGCCGGCAAATACTGGATGCATCTGCTCAAAACGCTGGCGGCGCCCACCGACGCCACCAAACGGGTCGGGGCGCCGATGGAGTTCCACCTCGAACCACTCGCGGTCGGGGGGAATCCGTTCACCAGCGCGGCGTTCGATCCCTGGCCGGAAGTCGCCGCCTGGGCCGACGCCGAGTACGTCCCGGCTCTCGCCGCCTTCTGCCAGCAGAGCATCGACGGCTGGTATCTGACCGTGGCCGCGGCGCAGGGGAAGGAGACCGCGCCCCTGGTCTGCTTCGCCGAAAAGCACTTTCCGGACGACTATCCGCGCCTGCTGCGGGAGATCTACCCGGCGGCGCGAGAACTGTTCCTCGTGCGTGACTGCCGCGACATGATCGCCTCGATGGTTGCCTACAACGCCCGCAAGGGGTTCGCTGATTTCGGCCGCAACGCGGCGGAGAGCGACCGCGAATGGCTGGACGATCTGCACCGGGCGGTCGGTGCCCTGCGGGACGCCTGGCGGGAACGCGGGTCATCTCAACTGCTGGTGCGCTACGAGGATCTGGTGCGTGCCCCGGAAACGACGCTGCCGCCGCTGCTCGCGGCTCTCGATCTGGACAGCGCTCCAGCAACGGTCGCCAGCATGATCGCCGCCGCCGCCCCTGATGCTCCCGAATTGCGGGGGCATGGCACCGCCGCGTCACCGGCGGCATCGATCGGCCGCTGGCAGCAGGACCTCTCGCCTGACCTGATCGCGGCAGTTGCGTCCCGGTTCGACGATCTGCTCCAGGAGTTTGGCTACCTGGAGTCTTCGCATGCGGACTAAACGGCATCGAATTGGACAATCCAACACCGCCCCACGCTCATGTCTGACCGTCTGGGACGGTCATCTTGTGCGTTCACCTGCTGCTGATGTGTTACAGTTCCGCGGCTCTTCGTGTGAATTATGAAAAGGGAAAATGGGAATGAGGAAGATCGGGAAGACGCGGCCCGCGCACCTGGGGTTGTTCCCCGTTTGTTCTTGTGCTGGTGTCGCGCTGGTAGATCAAAACGGCGCTGGCCGATACCGCGCCGCAAGGCGAAGTCCTGATCGCCGTCGGGGATATTGCCAACTGCGGCAGCGATCCCAAGAACAACCCCGACCCCCAGAAATCGAAGGGCGTCATCGCCGTTTCGACCCTGCTCGGTAAGGTGCTGCCGACAAATGGTCGTTTGGCGGTCATGGGGGACCTCGCGTATTCGTCCGGGACGCCAGACCAGTTCCACTACTGCTACGACAAGTATCTGTCGGCGTTCAAGAGTCAGACGTATCCCGTCCCGGGCAATCACGAGTACTTCTACAACTGCAATCCGCAGAGCACGTCATGTGATGCCTCGCCGTACTTCACCTACTTTGGCAGCCGGGCGGGATCGATTGGCAAGGGGTATTACTCCTACGACTACGCCGGGTGGCACATCATCGCCCTGAATTCGAGCGGGTCGGAACCGGTCGGCGATCCGTGCGGGTGGGTTTCCTGCACCGGCAATTCGCCGCAAGGGATTTGGCTGAAGCAGGATCTGAAGTCAAAAGCGGCGCAATCCGCAAAATGCACGCTCGCCTACTGGCACCACCCCCGCTTCAGTTCCGGAGCGCACGGCAACAACCCGGAGGTCGAACCGTTCTGGCGCATTCTCTCCAAGTTCGGGGTGGATGTGGTGCTCAACGGCCATTCTCATGACTACGAGCGCTTCGCGCCGATGGATGCCGCCGGGAAAAAGAATGGGAAGACCGGGATGCGGGAATTCGTGGTCGGGACCGGGGGCGGCGAACTCGCCGATTTCCACAAACCGGTCGACAACAGCCAGGTGCGCATCAAGCAGTTTGGCGTCCTGAAACTGACCCTCTACCCCGATCACTACGATTGGGAGTTTCTCACCACCCCGAGCGGCACCGCCGATAGCGGCACGGGCAAGTGTCACTGAGCAAGGCGGAACCGGCCCGCTCCCAGCCACCCAATTGACACGATTTCCGCCAATGGGTTGACAGGCGCGGCGAGCACCAGCCGTTACCCTCGATGGTGGAACGGAGCCGTGGCCCGGTAGGGCTGGGTGGAGACGCTCCGGACCACCATGACCGGCGGGCGTCGCGGCCCCTGCCAGACCCGATCCCACGATTGCTGCCATGGTCTGGAGCCACGCGGCGCCCGCCCATGACGATCCCATTTCTGGCTATGGCTATTGACAGCGACATTACACCGGGGAAACTATCGCTACTGGCGACGGATGGGCATTGCCGCCCTGGCGACCGCCGCGTTCGAGGTGAAGGCGATTCCCTGACAGAAGGAGACGATCATGCGGACGTTGGCGGTCTGTGCGCTCCTGGCGCTGCTCGTCGTGTCCGGTCTTGGCGCGAGCGCTCGAGAAGAGCGCGGCCATGTGCCCGTGCACGTCGGCGATGTCCGCACGGACAGCAAAGGACGCACCTTTCAGGCTGTTGGCGTGCTGATCCACACCGTGCCTCGGTCCGAGGGCGCCCGGATCGAACTCTTCGCTGCTGTTTGGGTTCCAGTCAAGCAAGGCAAGGGGACCTGGTGTTACGACTTTGAGTCGGAGAGGAACGGGGACAGCCTCTCCATTGCGGCGTTCTGCAAGCCGGCCAAGCGCGGCGGCAGTCTGATGGCCAGTTTCGAGGTCGAGGTCATCGAATGGGAAGGCAACACGGGAGAAGGATTCGACTCCTGCCGCGACCGTCACGACATAAAGCGCGATTCTGAATTCAGTTGCACCGTCGATGTGCCCGCGGACTTCAAATAGGGCACTGGCGGCAACCGCCGCCAATCGGCTCGCTCATCCTCCCACCGGGGTACACAACTCCACCAGCATCCCCTCGGGATCGCGCACGTAGGCGACAGTCTGCCCCCATGGTTTGGTCATTGGCGGCGCCAGCGGCGTCGCTCCGGCCGCGAGCGCGGTCTCCCAGGCAGTTGCCACGTCGTTGGTGACGAAGCCGATTTCCACCGCGGGCGGCAACTCGTTCAGATCGTTGCGGCGAAACCCGCCGGGGAGAAACGAGCCGACCAGATCGTGTGCCGCGAAGGAGAGCGTCGTCTCGCCAGTCCCCAGTTCGCCGTAACTCCCATCATCAGCGACGAATCCGCGAGAACACCCAAAGGCGCGTTCGTAGAAGTCGATCGCCTGGAGCACGTCGCGCACGTAGAGAATGGTGTATCCGAAGTGCATCGGTTATCCTCCGAACAGATGTGCGAATATCTGAACGTACACTAGCACAGACCGGAGCGAGCCGCGAGCGCGGTTTCATCGTTGGACCGGCCCTCGGGTACAGTTGGTATGCGGTGAAGCGCCCGAATTTCGACGAGAAGACGCTCTCGTTGGACATCCGCGCGTCGGCCCATCGCGGGGGGTAGGGAACTCTGGTGGAATACAGCGCCGGCCGCCCAGCCTGGCGCCGCTATGGCGTTGCCATTCTTGTCGTTGCGCTTGCCGCGGCGATCAATGTTGCCTTGCAGCACACCGACGTCCCCGGACGGGTGGGACCGTTCTATGCCGCGGTGGCGATCGCGGCCTGGTACGGCGGTCTTCGTCCGGCGCTCCTGGCGGTGGCGCTTTCCCTGGTCGGCATTGTCGTGGTGCTCGATGCGCCCGCGCCGCTCTCCAGTTCATCCGGCGTCGACGTCAACCGGCTGATCACCTTTGCCATTGTTTCGACCTTGATCGTGATGCTGAGCGCCAGCCGGGACCGCACCGACGCCGCGCTCCGGGCCAGCGAGCGGCGCTTTCGCACCCTCCTGGAGACAGCTAACGAGGGCGTTTGGCTGCTCGACCCCGCCGGGAACACCCGGTTCGCCAACGACCGCATGGCCGCGCTCCTCGCCGTCACCCCGGCCGATCTGGCCGCCACCACGATGTTCGACTACGTCTACCCGGAGGATGGGGACGCGATGCGCCAGCGGTTGCGCGCCACCCTCGCCGGCGAAGCGGCGGTGTTCGATTTCCGGCTGCGCCGTCGTGATGGCGGCGAGGTGATGGTGCTTGCCAGCGCCAGCCCGGTGCAAGATGGTGATGGCAAGATCGTCGGCGCGCTCGGTCTCTACACCGATGTCACCGCCCGCCGCCGCACCGAGGCAGACCTTGCCAAGGCAAACGAGCGCTTCGCGCTCGCCGCCGAAGCCGTGCAGTCGCTGATCTACGAGTGGGACGTTCTCAGCAATCGCGTGGTACGCAGCGCCGGCCTCATGCCTCTGCTCGGCTTTCACCCTGATGAAGTTCCCGATACCCGGAGTTGGTGGCACGAGCGGATCCATCCGGATGACCGGGCCCGGGTTGCTTCGATCTCGGCGCGCACCGGTCCCATTGGCGACCGCTTTGCGAACGAGTATCGCATCCGTCACCGGGACGGACGGTGGATCACCGTGCTCGATCAGGGGCGGGTCATGTACGACGACGCCGGCGAGATTACGCGCGTGGTCGGCAGCACCATCGACATCACCGCGCGCACGAGCGCGGAGGATGCGCTGCGCCTCCTCGATGCCTCGGGCCGGGAACTGGCGGCCTCGCTCGACTACGAGGAGACGTTGCAGCGGGTCGCCTGGCTGGCAGTACCCGCGCTGGCTGACTGGTGCTTTGTCGATCTGCGGACCCGCGACGGGTCGGCGCGGCGCGTCGCCGTCGCCTACGCCGACCCGGCTGATGCCAATCTCGCCGCCATGGCAATGCGCTACCCACCAACGCCGCGAGTGCCCGCCACCGCCTGGCGATGCATGACCACCGGCGAACCGATGCTCATCGAACGCGCCGCTGCCTCGTTCATCGACACGGCAAAGCAGTCCGCGGAGCACCAGCAGATGCTGGAACGGATCGCCCCCCTGTCGGTGATCGTCGCGCCACTCTATGTCGCCGGTCAGGTGCATGGCGCCATGACGCTCTTCACCACCGCGCGCTCCGGCCGGTACTACGGTTCGGACGATCTGGGGCTGGCGGTGCAACTGGGCCGTCGTTCGGCGGCGGCGATCGAGAACGCGCGGTTGTATCAGGAGGCGCGCGAAGCGGAGGCGCGCTATCGCGGACTCTTCGAGGGCACGCGGGACGGCATCCTCGTCTCTGATGCCGAGGGCCGCTTCATCGACGCCAACCCGGCGATGTCCGAACTGAGCGGGTACAGCCGTGAGGAATTGCTCACGATGCGAGTTGGCGCGCTGCGTGCTAGCGATCCGGAGCCGGGACCGCCTGAAGAGTGGCAGTTAGGGCCGGACGGGGCGCGGCGCTCCGAGTGGGAATTGCGGCGCAAGGACGGCGACACCATTGCCGTGGAAACAGACCTGACCCCGATTCAACTGGCCTCGGGCCTGGTCCGAGTCGCCGTCATCCGCGACGTCTCGGAGCGGAAGCGCCTGGAGCAGAGCCATCTGGAGTTCATCGCCACCGTGGCGCATGACCTCAAGAACCCCCTCACCGCGATGCGCGGTCAGACGCAACTGCTCCGCCGCCGGCTTGACCGCGGCCAGATTCCCGACCCCGCGCGGCTCGAATCGGCGCTGGAAACGATCGACACCTCGGCGGTCCAGATGACGACGTTGCTCGACGAATTGGCCGATGTGATGCGATTGCGCGCGGGCGAAGAGATCGAACTGCACCGGGAGCCAACGGATCTGCTCGAGATTGTACGCCGCGGCATCGCCACCTACACCCGCACCACCGAGCGGCACGCGATCGAACTTCAGACCACGGTCGACGTGCTGGTCGGGGAGTGGGACGGCCCTCGCCTGGAACGAGTGCTGGCCAACCTCCTCGCCAACGCCATCAAGTACAGTCCTCATGGAGGTGCCATCACCGTCTCCGTGGATCAGGACAGATCTGGTCCGGTTCCAGTGGCGGTGCTGGCCGTCAGCGACGAGGGCGTCGGCATCCCCGCCGCCGATCTGCCGCTCGTCTTCGCCCGGTTCCGCCGCGCCCGCAACGTCACCAGCATCGCCGGCACCGGGATCGGTCTCGCCGGCGCGAAGCGAATCATCGACCTGCACGGCGGCACCATCAACGTCGCCAGCACGGAAGGATGCGGCAGCACCTTCACCGTCCGGTTGCCGCTGGCGTTCGGCATCGAACTGGCCGATCCTGACGCGCCGGTATCGGTGCCGGGCGAACGCCATTCTGCCGAGCCAATCATCATCGAGCCATAGCGCGCCGGGCCTCAAGATCCGGATCAGATCAAGGCCCGCTACCGGCGATCCCGCGGAGTTGAAAGCAGCAAGGAGACCGATCACGAAGGCAGCCGCGGACCCGATCGACCTGGAGCGCCGCGAACTCTGATCGGAGGGGGCCAGGACCGCCTTACATCGATTTGGGATGATGACTATCGCGTTCTCGCCGCGTGCACCTTCACCCCAAACCCCTCTCCCGTCGAGCCGGGAGAGGGGCATCGTGCGTCTGTCACTGGGCCCAATGCGCAAGTCTTCATCCGGATTCCGTTTTGTTCGGATCGATCCACGCACGCTCTCGTGGTTCAGGGATTGGCCTCGGCAAGCACGGACCTCTGCGCTTTGGCCGTCACTCTGAGGCGGCAGGCGCCATCGGAACCATCTCGGCGATGTCCGTCAGCCATTCCTGAGCGGCGTGTGTCTGGCGAAGACGTAGATCCAGGACCATGCGGGCGAACGCGCCATCGTCCGCCGGATCTTCGGTTTCCGCCAGTTGCGCATCGAGTGATTCCGCCAATTGGGTCATGACAGCCCGCTGCTCCGCGACGAGACGCCGCGCGAGCGCGGGATCGAGACGGCGCGCGAAGTAGAGTTTGACCAGAAATTCGAGCCGAATCTCGCGGGTGCGCGCCACCGGCTCCGCCAGCCAGCGGCGGAGTTCGGCCTCGCCGGCCGGGGTGAGGGTGCAGACCTGCCGGGGCGGGCGAGGGGCCTGCTCCTCTATGGTCATCGTCAGCCAGCCGAGCCGGGCGAGTTTCTTGAGATGCTTGTAGAGCATGGCCGATTCGAGGCGGATGATTTCGCCCAGCGGTTGGCCCCGGCGAAACTGCCGCGCCAACTCGTAGCCATGCGCCGTGCCGCCGACAAGGGCTAGTAGACCGAGCAGAGCATGCTCGGCCGGCTGTTCGGGAATCGGCGGCTCGCGGTCGGTCAGACCACGCCCACCCGACTGGTGCATCCGCGGCTCGCGCATACGCTGAGTATCCCATGCCGCTCCGAGAGCATTCCGATTACCGCGTCGTGGCACGGTCGTGTCGTTCCCATGGGTGTCGCGCCGAGGCGGAAGGGGACCCGGCGCGGGTGCCATCCCAAACGAACGACGAGATTCGTCGCCGCGGCTCGAAGCGACACAGGGTTGGCCCACGGCGGTAGCGCGCACATTCCGAGTTTTCAAGGCACGTCCTCGGAACGTGTCTGGCCTCACTTCGCCGGAGTGAATCCAAACGCTTGCAGCGTTGCCTGTCCTTCGCCGCTGAGGACGTACCTGATGAAGGTATCGCCGAGCGCTTCGTCGCCGCCCGTGACCGTGGCGATCGGATAGGTCGCGATCACGTTCTCGTCGGCGGGGATCTCGATCAGCCTCACCTTGTCGCCGGCCACGAAGGCATCGGAGACATAGACGATACCGGCGTCGGCCTCGCCCAGTTCGACCTTGGTGAGGACGTCGCGCACATCTTCCTCTTTCGAGACGACATTGGCCGCCACCCGATCGCTGAACCCCTCGCCGAAGGTGGCGGTATCCTCGGCCATCTTGCAGACCGACTCCCGCGCATAGCGGCCAGCCGGCACTTCGGCCTGCGCCAGCACCAGGCGCAATCCGTCCTGACCCAGATCGGCGGGGGCATCGATGCCCGCCGGGTTATCCGCCGGGGTGACGATCACCAGTTCGTTGCGCACGAAGGTTTCGGGCTCGCCGGAAATCGAACCGTTCGCCGCGGCCGCCTTCATCTGGGTGGCGTTCGCCGCAGCAAAGACGTCGGCCGCGGCGCCCTCCTTCAACTGGGTCACGAGGGCCTGCGACCCGCCGAAGTTGTAGGTGATGGTCAGACCCGGATGCGCGGCTTCCAGATCGGTCTTCATCTCCCCGAAGGCATCGGTCAGGGAGGCAGCGGCAAAGACGGTCAGATCGCCGCCGCCCGCGGGAAACGCCACCTCCTCCAGCGCGGCGGGCGAGGCCGGCCCGGCGCTACCGCTTGCGGGCGAGGCACTGGCCGCGGCCGGCGCGGGGCATTCGAAGGCCGCCTGGGCACGCCCGGCCGGCGCGCTGCCAACGCCTCCCAGCAGGCTCATCGCCGCCAGCCCCAGCGTCAGCGCCAACCCGGTGCGGCGCGTCAAACCTGTTCCCAAGGACTCCCTCCTCCAGCCGACCACCATCCGGTTACTCTCTTGCTAGTCAATGTGTGATTATCCACTTCATAGGGAGCGTATGTGACCTTCCGGAGGCTGTCAAGCGGTCGCGATCGGCCGTCGAAGGAGCAGCGCTGATGAAACTGCATGACGGGGAGCGGGACCCGGGATCGGGTGCTAGCACCGAGCGCCAAGCGTTGTTTGCGAGTCCCCACCAGGATCGACCTGGCCCCGAGACCGGGTTGCCGCACCGGCAACATCGGGGGCATGTCGGCGATAATGATCCTCCTGTCCGAGAGTGGACGGTGATACCTTTGGCACGATGCGAGGAGGGCGAAACATGGAGGCACGAGTGCGCTTCTGGGTGGAGGCGGTGCTGGCCGCGCTGGCGACGGGACTGTTCTTCCTGACGCTCGTTTCGCGAGACTGGATCGAGCGCATCTTCCACGTCGAACCAGACGCAGGGAACGGCTCCCTGGAGTGGCTGATCGTGGCCGCTCTGGCGGTGGTGGCCATCGGGCTCATCGCCGCGGCACGCTCGGAGTGGCAGCGCGGCCACGCGTCCGGCCGCTAGCGCTTCTTCTTTCCTGCCATCCAGCAGTGCTGGACCAACCGATCACCGCTCCGGGCCCTGGGTCGTGATTGACCCAGGGCTTGGCCCGCACTTGCCCTCATTTCCTCGAGCACGGCATATTCCGATCTGGCTCGCGCGGAGCTCCAGGCGCTGCCACGCGGCCTGCTGCCAGACAAGGAGGCTGGGCGGACAGGAGCGCGGGCGACGCAGTCGACGCACCCTCCAGCGACGTACAGAGGTTGTGTCGTTCAGACGAGCGCCACGGGTATCGTCCCGACGGAGGAGAGACCTCGGCGTTGGCGATGATGGCGACAGACGCCGAGGTCCCTCGTTTCTCGGGACGACACACCTTCCGCACGGCGCGGGAGGACGCGGATGTTGTAGGGTGCGACGCTTGCATCGCCCGCATCTCCAACCGACACATCCCTTTCTCCACTGAGCGAACTGAATTCATCCATCAGTGTTCTTCCCCTGGGAATAATCCCGAGTCTGGCGCCGTCTTTTCCAGTGAGCAGCCACGAGTGCGCCGCTTCGTGGCAGTCGTGCCGCACATGCGCGGTCCAGCCGCAAGGGGGAGATATCCGCGATGGATGACCACTTCGTCACCTGGTCGCGCCGCCGCCTTTCCATCGCCGTGGGCGCCCTGTTCGTCCTGACTGGCGTCACAAGCAGCGCCAGATCCGCTGATGCAAAACACAAGCGCCACCCCGCCAAACCCATATCGCGGTCCCTGGTGGCTGTCGACAACTCCGGGGTGGTCGGGACCGTTACCTTGCGCCGCCTGCGGCACGGCGGCACCGCGGTCAGCATCGCGGCGACCGGTCTGGATGAGGGTACGCAATACGTCTCGCTCGTTTACGAGAACACGACGTGCGCGTTCGAGGCATACAGCGGCAAGGACTACGTCGGCGCCGCCTATTCCGGTGACGCCTCCGGCACGGGCGGCACCGCCAGCACCGTCAAGGACGGTTTGGGCGACATCGGCTCGGTCTCGGTGCGTCTGGCGAGCACGTTCACCCTTCTCGCCTGCGCGCAGATTCCGCGGCCCTGAACCGCGCATCCCTAAACCCTGGGACCAAAGTCCGATGCCCCCTGCGACCGTCGGCCGATTCGGAGGCCGGGAGACCGGGTTATCGTCGCACACGGGGTGGGTCCGGCCAACCGGCGGACTCCGCCCCTTCCTCTCAGCGCACGATTGGGATGGCCCCAACCGTATTCGGAGCGATCAGAAAGGAATCGATGCCCGATGATGCGATGGTTCGTTGCCCTGGTTGCCGCCCTGATACTGATGACGCCGCTCGTTCCCGGCACGACCGCGCAGGACACGGCGACACTGAAGATTGCCAACGATCCGAAACTCGGCGCCTTCCTCACGGACGCCGCGGGAAAGACGCTCTATCTCTTCACCAAAGACACGGAGCAAGGCAAGAGCGTGTGCAGCGACGACTGCGCCGCCGCCTGGCCGCCCCTCGCCGCGTCAGACGGAATGACGCTGCCGGAGGGAGTTCCCGGCACGCTCGGCAGCATCGATCGTGCCGACGGCACCAAACAGGCAACCTACAACGATATTCCGCTCTACTACTTCGCCAAGGATGACGAAGCCGGGGATGTCTATGGCGAAGGCGTCGGCGGCGTCTGGTTCGTCGTCGCGCCCGGCGCCGCCCTTGGTCCATATGCGGCGGCTCCTGGGGAAGGAACGCCGACTCCGGCCTCGACGCTGCGCGTGGGATTTACCGACAAACTCGGACCGTTCCTGACCGACGCCGACGGCCGCACGGTCTACCTCTTCACCAAGGACACGGAGAAGGGCAAGAGCGCGTGCAGCGATGATTGCGCCGCTGCTTGGCCGCCTGTCCCGGCGGCCGACGCCATGCTCCTGCCGGCAGGCGTGCCGGGCGCGCTGACCGCGATCGATCGCGCCGATGGCGGCAAGCAACTCGCCTACAACGACATCCCGCTCTACTACTACGCCAAGGATGACGAACCAGGCGACACATACGGCCAGGAAGTTGGCGATGTCTGGTACATCGTCACCCCCGGCATGCACTTCGGCGATGAGCCGCACGAGAGCGAGGAGTAACCCGGCTCCCACCGGTCAGATCGATTCTCCGCTCACCGTCAGACAGGACCCGCGCCGAATCCTGGGCACGGGTCCTGTCATGGCGCGGTTGATTGCGGAAGGACGCCCGATTCAGCGCGGAATACTGTGGACGTCACTCGATCCGGGAAGGAGGCAACCTGCTGATACGGCATCCGGATGATGACTGACCCTTCCTCAGGGCGCGCACCCTCACCCCAACCCCTCTCCCTGTACGCAGGGAGAGGGGCTTCCCGGCGTAACCAACGCTCAAGTGTTCTTCCGGATTCCGTATGACTGGTCCTTTGCGCGCCCGCTCTGAGATCATGCGTCCGGATGGTGTGGCCGGCACGACCTGATAGCGGCGCGATGGCGGCGTCCCCGGCATCATGCTCCGGGTCAGCAGGGAGGATCGTGGATATCTCGCAGCGGCTCAGCCTGGGTATGTACTTCACGGCCTTCCTGGTGATGTTTGGGCCAGCGAAGTTGATCGCTCCCTTTGCCCGTCTCACTGCCGGTCTCGAGCGGCAGGCGGCGCGGCGACTCGCGCTCGAGGGAGTCGGGCTGGCCTGCGCCGGTGGGGTGGTGGCGGCCATCCTGGGACAACGGGCCCTGGCTCGCTGGGATATCACGCGACCCGCCCTGCTTCTGGCGGCCGGCATCCTGCTGTTCATCGTGGCCCTGCACAAGACCCTTGCGTCGTACGACCCACCGGAGGTCCCCCACGCTCCCGCGGTCCCGCCGCCCCATCCCGCCCTCTCCCCGCTGGCGGTGCCACTCATCCTGACGCCGTATGGCATCGCCATCTTCATCCTGATCCTGGCCATAACCCACGACCTGAAACGGCAGTTGATGGTCTTCGCGCTCTTCCTGGTGGTGATGCTGCTCGATCTGCTCGTGATGTGGTTCGTATCGCAGATCGTGCGATGGGGCGGCGGACTGCTCAGTCTCGTCGGCTCGGTGCTCGGGGTGTTGCAGGTTGCCCTTGGCCTGCAACTCACGCTGGAGGCGCTCACCCTCCTGCACCTCATTCCGAAACCCTGATAGCGTGGCGCCCGCAGCCCGGTGGCAAAGCAGCGTCAAGAGGAGCTGTTACTCACCGTCCCGCAGACGAAAGTCCCGGGTCTCGTTGATCATGTCCTGCCCGAAAGCATGCTCCGTATCCGCCGCGATCAGTTGCGCCCCGGTCCGCTCGTAGAGACGGCGGGTGGCCGCCGGGCTCGCCACTGTCGAGCGTGAGATGGGGTGGTAGCCCGCCTCCGGCGCGAACTCCATGCCGGTCGTCACCGGGCGCTCGCCAACCCGCGCCGCGCTCCCGCGACGCACCCTCACCCTGGTCAGCGCAACACCGGTCCCGGCGTGTCGTCGATCGGGGCATTATCGCCCTGGCCGATATCGCCGGCATGCGGTCCCCGCACGTGTCCCCCCGTGGGATCCGTGACCACCCCAGCGTCGCCGCCAGGCGGCGAGCCCGCATCTTGCCCCGTCGGCTGCGCCGTCACGGTCTGATGGCATTTCGTACTCGTTTTCGAGATCACACACCGCTGTCCATCCGAGGTGCCCCCGTTGCACTGGGTGACAGTGCTCTTGCCGACCTTCTCCACTGTGAGGATGCCCCGGCCGACCAGTTCACAGACGTCGCGCATCGTCTCGACGCGTTTGCTGACGCTGACCACGGGAGCCCGCTTGGTGGCGCCCACCTCGGGGTGCAGCAGCGAGCCGATGAGGAACGCCATGGTCAGGGCCAGCACGAGTCGTGTCCCAAGACCATGGGCATTGAAACGGACTGGTGGCATCGTCTTCTCCCCTCGTTTCCATGTCCGGCCGGTCCCTCCCAGCACCTGGTACCGAGCGTAGGACGACGGGGATGGCGCGACCGCCAAGTCCGGCACACGACGGGTGTCAACTCCGGCACAGGGCGCCGGTCATCAGGATCGACGCGCGTGGTCCCGACCCTCACTGCGGTTGTGTCGCATCGAGGTGCTACGCTGCGGTCCGCGCCATGGTGGCGCGGACCGATCGCCCCCAAGAGGAGGCCATGGATGGACGATGCCCGCTTTGATGCCTGGACCCGTCGTCGCTTCGGTCGCGCGACCGGTGGGCTCGTCGCCTCCCTCTTGCCGCTGACCCATGCCCCGGACACGACCGCGGGGCGCAGGCACCGCCACCCCCGCTGCAAGGCGAGCGAGACGCGGTGCGGCAAGACATGCCTTCCCGGCACCTGCTGTCCCGGCACGGCGTGCGGCGAGGTCAACTGTGCCTGTGGGCGGACCATCGACGGCACGGGATTCTGCGCCTCGACCAGAATCTTGCCGGTCTGTGCGCAGTGCGAGACACACACGGACTGCGCCAATCCGGCCTGGCGCTGTGTGCACATCTCGCCTGAGGAGTGTGGATCGGCGGCGATCACCGCCTCGTGCAAGGTCCCGTGTGGTTTCACGGGCTAAGCACGACGAAGATGGCCAAGGCGACATCCTGATGCGGTCTTGCTCCAAGGGTGAGCCCACTACCGTCATCACCGCTTGGGCGATCGAAGCGGGCCAGGCACCGCGTGCGGTAGTGCACCCGGCGCCGTGATGATGTCGATGCCGGTTGCTTAAGGTGATCCTTCAGCGTGGGGTCGAGTGTGGCAAGATCCTCACCCTGCGACCGAAGGTGATAATGGCGGTGCGCCCGCACCCCGGCGAGGTCAGCCTGGGCGCGCTCCCAACTCCGGTCGAGTCGACTCAAGCATGGCCTCCGCAACGTGGAAGAGGACGTTGCCAAGGGGGCGGAATCAATTGTCGGCGATCGGGGCATGACCGGTCCGTCGCGCTCGCCGCTGCTCCACCGCTGGGATCACGTCACGCGGGCCGGGTGGATGAACCGATGAATCTGGTCTTGGTCGGCTCTCCGGATGCCGGCACGGTCCCGTTCACGTGTCAATTGCCGATTCCCGGCGTCAGCGCGCCGACGGCGGCTACGCGCATGAACCGGCGCGACAAGATGCGGAATCCGAATTGGGTCGAGGTAGCGTGGAATGAGGGACCTGATGCGCGTACTGATTTCTGCCGATGCCGAGGGCGTCACCGGGGTAACCAATACCAGCGAATTGCTCATCGGCCGGCAATACTACGAGTTCATGCGCACGATGATGACCGACGACGTCAACGCCGCGGTCGATGGCGCGTTCGCCGGCGGAGCAACCTCGGTCGTCGTCAACGACGCGCACTGGACGATGACGAATGTGCAGATTGAAAGACTCGATCCTCGCGCCGAACTGATCAAGGGGTTCCACAAGCATCTCTGCATGGTCGAGGGGGCGCAGGATGCCGACGCCGCCTTCTTCCTCGGCTACCACTGCCGCACCGGCGATTCGGACGGCGTCGGCAACGAGACGATTCTCGGCCGCGAGATCGTCGAGATTCGCATGAACGGCGTGCCGGTGGGGGAATCAGAAATCAACGCCGCCGTCTGCGGTGAACTCGGCGTGCCGGTCGTCTTCGCCTCGGGCGACGATCTCTACGAACAGGAACTGCGCCGCACCCTCCCGGACATCGAATTCGGCTTGACCAAGTACGCCTTCGATCGCTGGACGGCGCGCCTCCTCTCGCCGCAGCGCAGCCACGCCAATATCCGCGCTGCCGCGCAGCGCGCGATCGAACGGGCCGTCGCCGGGGAGTTTGTTCCGTATCGGATCGACGGCCCGGTGACCCTCTCGGTCACCTTCTCCTCGACGGCGGAGGCGCTGATGGCCTCGCTGGTGCCGGGGAGCGTGCGGGCCACCCCGCGCACCGTCCTCTACAGCGCCCGCACCGCTATCGACGCCTGGAAGGGGTTCTTTGCCGTCCTCCTCCTTGGCTGGAGCGCCACCGATGAGGTGTATGGGTAAGCGGAGTCCTTCAGCGCACCACCGATCAAGAGACCGCGAGCGCTGACCTCCACGCTCGAACCATGGTCTCGCGGCCGGAAGAATTCGCGACGCAGGCACAACCGTCCCGCCCGACACCACATTCCTCGTAGGGTGCGACGCTTGCGTCGCCCGCGGCCCCAACCAGCGGTGCTCCAGGCCATCGGGTATCTGTTCTTGGATCGAGTCGCTCGATCCGGCCCGGATCGGCGCTTGTCCAACCCCATCCGGCGGCTCGGGCGAGGCAACGCCTCAGGCGCGCCACCCAGCCAAAGCCGTTTGAGTACCTTTCCGAGTACATCTCACTCAGGTCATTTCCGCTGCGACAACCGATGCTGCGTGGGCGCCACACAGAGTGGCGTCGGTGCTCCAGCTGGCGGGCGCTGTCGGCGAGACAGTCTGCCGGGAGGGCATCATGTTGCTCAATGCTGCGATCACCACGACCGCCGAGTGCCTGCTGGCGGCGCGAAACACCCTGCTGCTTGGGCTCCTTGTCGCCAGTTTCGCCGGGTCGCTCTCCTGGTTCGCGCGGGAAATCGCCAGCCCCGACGGCGCCTTCGGACCGGCGCCCCGGTTCCCTGATGCCGGGGCGCCGGCCCTGGTAATCGCGGCGGCCGACGGAGCCGCGCGGGCGGAGCCAAACCGCACCGATGTCGGGTCATTGCCACTGACGGCCGCCGCGAGTGGTGAACGACCACGGCCGCGCGAAATCCTGGCGGGCGACACCGCCGAGGTGCGGCAAAGTCGTCGGGTCGACACCGACGTGCGGTCCTGGTTCATCGTGAGCGCGATGTCCATTCGCAATCCCGGTCAGGGGGCGCTGGTCACCCCGATGCGTCCGCTACGGGGACGCACTGCGCTGTTCCCAAGTTGACGCTCGCCAAGTCCCGCCCTTGGCAGCCGGCGGAGACGCTTCCTCCTAATCTCGAAGCAACACCGAAGTCACCATTCCGCATCGGTTCGAGGAGGAGAACATGGACGCCAAACTACGCATCGAAGCCGAGAATCTCCGCCGCACCGCTGAACGGTTCAGCCGCGCCGGGTTGATCGTCGACTTCGCCTGCCTTTCCCGCGAGCATCGCCGCGCCGCCTTCGCGCTGCAGTGCACGATCATCGCCGGTCCGCAACCGCCACAGCCGAAGCCGGCCCCGATCGGTTTTGCCTATCCCAATGCCCGCTGATCCCGCGGTGGGCGAAAACGGATGACATGAGCCCCGCTCCCGGCTCGACGGGGGACTCCTCCCTCCCGTGGAGGGAGGCACGGGAGGGAGAACTGGGAGGGAGCCAGGGTTGGGGTGAGGGCCAGCGCGGCGAGATCGCTTGATCACCCCACATGGAAACGCGTCAGGCGGATGACGACGTTCCCCGGGAGCCGGAATCTGCCGCATGCTGCTTGTCGCCATTCTTGATACCGATTGTGGTGACCGCGCCAGATTGACCGGCAACCTCTGCCTGATCGACACCGGGATAACCACCGACGTTGTGCCCTGCCATCGCCGCCGCGCCGAGGACGAGCAACCGCAGGTAGAGCAGCGCGGCCGCGGCGGGAAGCAGAAATACGAGATTCCACCACTACACGAGCGTCACCACGTTGCCAGGATCGAGCCACTATCTACGTCAACAAGACAGCAAGACGGAGAGGCAGCGGGCGAGCCGATCCTGCTTTGTCATCCGCAAGAACCGCACAAGCCGGGGCTCGCTCCATGACATACCGCGCTTCACGCCTCTGGTCGTGGCATGGCTCAATGCATCGTGAGGTCTCCACGTGGAGTTCTCCCACGAGCCTACCTGCACCTTGCGGCGCGGAGGACGCAAACGTCCCGTACACCGTACCGAAATTCGTCGTCTTCCCCGGATACTCAGGTGCCTGGTGTCTTCATATCGGACGCGGCGACGCCGAGAGGCACGGACTCAATAGTGGTGCCTGTTCATGAAATGTCTTAAGTTCATCATCCGAGACCGAAGGTCCAACACCAGACTATGGCTGGTCGGTCTTCTGGTAGACGGCCACCACGCTGGTGAGTTCTTCAATGCGGGTGATGTCATCGGCCGGCAGCGATCCACCGCCTTGCGCCAGCGCCTGCCCGACGATTTCCAGCAACCGTCCTGTCTCGGGCAGCGCGTGGACGTAACGCTGCCGCTCCTCGACCCGAATCTGCACCAATTGTGCGCGCCACGCGGCCAAGGTCCCTTGGGTGATCTGCGGTTCGTCCCATCGCCCGTGCGTCATATGCGATCAACCTCTCCAACTCGCAACGTATCGCGTTCACAACGCACCGATGGGGCCACCGGGCGGTGCGCCATTGGGCGCCGACTCTGTTTGACTGGCTTCGACCAGGCTGCTCATCCCGGCAACCACTATTTCGGGGAGGTGCTTCCCATCGGAGAAGGCAAGAAGGACGCCGGGAGAAGGCACCGCGCATCGAATTACCGGATGCAATTGCCGCGCCCGGCATGAGTCAGCCTTGCGCGATTCCATTTCAATCGCCGGTACCGATACTGGCGACGTCTCCCCCTCGCGTGACCCCCCGCGCCTCCGCATCCTGGTCGAGCGTCGGCTCCCTCAGCCGCCGAGGCGAGTGAGTTTTCGATTTCAACGCGGCCGTTGCATCGTCCAGAGGCCCGAGCATGATCTCATCAGAGCAGATGCCAAACACCTGACCGAGCCGGCGCAGCTGGGGCACCTGGGGAATCCGCCGTCCACTCTCCCAGAGATAGACCGTCTGCGGCTGGACACCGACGGCAAGCGCCAATTCGAACTGCGTCCAGTTTCGCTCTCGCCGCAGTTGCCGGATCGACTTCACCCTGCGACCCCCTCCGTTAATCGCGCGCTATTACTATAACAGTGTTACTATTGCATTATTACTGATTGCGATGTTAGAGTTCCCTCGTTCACCATGGCAAGTTCGCGCTTGCCTGCCGATCGGGTCCCTCAGTAGTCACTGACTGGCCTGCCGGGACAGCAGCGGCACCGTGCCGTTGTCGTCCGCGAACGCGAGATTGCAAAGGGGTACCACGATGGCAACAGGCACAATTGCCAGTCTGCGCGACAAGGGCTTCGGGTTCATCATGGCGGACGGATCGACCGGACGTGGCGATCTGTTCTTTCACAGTACCGGGGTGGTCGGCACCACGTTCGATCAACTGCGGGAAGGTCAGCGGGTCAGCTTTGACGAAGAACCAGACCCCCGTGATGCGTCGCGACGCCGTGCGGTCAACGTGCGAGCCGAGGCGATGGACGCCGACTAACCGGACATGCCCCTCCCCTCGCGTGGTTAGGGGCGCTCCAGCTGGGGCGCCAAGAGCGGACGACTCCCGTGGGGGTTGTCCGCTCTTGGCATTCACAATCCTGTGATTCCAAGAGATTGCGACGGGTGGCGCCTCTACGGCGGCAACCTCTGATCGGGTTGCCACCGCCTCTCCAACTCTATGTCCGTGAGATCGTCGAGGGGTCGAAGTTCCAGGTCGGGTTCGGCACCAGCCCGGTGATCGAGGTGCGGTACGGGTAGCTGAAGACCGGCTGGATCAGCATGGTGTACGGCGCGTCTTTTTGCAGTGCGAGCTGCGCCTGACGCACCAATTCGTCCCTCGCCGCGGCATCGACCGTCTTGCGCGCCTCGGCGAGCAAGGCAACCGCTGGATGGTCCGGCGCGTCCCAGCGGAAACGGTTGATCGAGACGTTGCCGGTCGGTCCCCAGTTGTCGAGCAGGTCGAACGGATTGGGGTAGCCGACGTACCAGGCGCCGATCACCAGATCGATGTCACCGGCCCGATACTTCGGGCGGAAGATTTCCTCGTCCTCGACCTCCAGGCTGATGTCGATCCCGACTTCGGCCAGGTCCGCCTGGACCTTTTCCGCCAGCAGCGCCAGGGCGATACCGCCGATGATCTCGGTGGCACTCGTCGCCAGGCTGGCCGAGAACCCGTCCGGGTAGCCGGCGGCGGCGATCGCCGCCTTCGCCGCCTCGACGTCACGTTTGAATCCTTGCGTCGCGGGGTCGAGCGCTCCCGGCAATCCGATCGGCACCAGCGACGGCGGCGTCAACGCCCCCTCCTGCAGCGAGCGGATGCCATCGTAGTCGATCGATTGCTTGATCGCCTGCCGCACCTCGAGCTTGGAGACGGCTTCATTGCGGGTTGGATCGCAGGTCATCCCCAGAGCGATGAACCCGAGCATCGGGGTCGTCGCCACCGCGATGTCGGGATTGTCGCGCAACTCGGCGATCTGCTCGTTGAGCAGCCCCCAGGCGAGATCGACGTCCCCCTGCTCCAGCATCTGCTTGAGCGCGCTGGTATCCGCCGCCGCCTGGATCACCACATCCGGAATCGCCGCCTGCCGCCACGAACTCGGGTTGGCCGTCATCGTGATCCGGTCCTTGGGAGTGAACCCGGTCAGGACGTACGGTCCGGTGCCGATGGAGTTCTGCGTCAGCCATTCGACCGCGGTGTCGGCGGTGTCGGCCCCCGGCTGATCCGTGGCGCCGTGCTCCTGCGCCGCCTTGGCATCGATCACGCTGAAGTTGGATGAGCAGAGCGCGGTCAGGAAGACCGCGTCCGGCGACTTCAGGGTCAGCACCAGAGTCAGCGGATCGGGCGCCTCGACGGAGGCGACCGGGTCCATCAGGTAGGCGGGGAGCGCTTTCAGCTCGCGCAGGCGGTCAAAGCTGAACTTGAAATCGTCCGCCGTCATCTCGTTGCCGGTCGAAAACTTCACCCCCGACTTGAGTTTGAAGGTGTAGGTCAGCGCGTCGTCGGAAATCTCCCACGACTCGGCCAGCATCGGGACGAGCGTCCCTGGATCGGAGGGTTCGGTGGAGACCAGGGTGTCGTAGCACCCCCGCATCACGATGGTGTAGGTCTCCTCGCCCGCGACCTGCGGATCCAGAGTGATCACGTCGTCGATGTTGCGGCCGATGACCAGTGGCGCCGCCTCCTGGGCCACAGCTGGCGCCGCCTCGGGCGCTTGCGGCGCCGCCCCGATTCCTGTCGCCCCGACGCCGGCCGCCGCGGCCAGTTTGAAGACCGTCCGTCGCGAGAGTGCCGCAGCGAAACCCGCGCGCGTCGCCTCGTTCGACATCGTTGTCTACTCCTCTCGTGTGCACCACACCCGCCACGCCCGCCGTGACGGCTCGACCGCTCCGGCGGTCGCCTACGCCCCGCGCAGGCGCGGGTCCAGCAGTTCCTGAACCGCATCGCCGACGAGGTTGAAGGCCAACACCACCGTCAGGATCGCCAAACCGGGAAAGGTGGCCAGCCACCATTGATCGAGCGCCTCCGCGCCATCGGCGACGAGGGCGCCCCACTCGGGCGTGGGCGGCTGCACGCCGAGTCCGAGGTACGACAGGGCCGCCGCCGCGGTCACGCCGCTGCCGACATCGACCGTCGCCAGCACCAACAACGGCATGAAGGCGTTGGGGAGGATCGTCCGCAGCAAAATCCGGCCCCGCGGCGCACCGAGCGCCACCGCGGCCTGGACGTACTCCTGCTGCTTGGTGGAGAGGGTGACGCCGCGCATCATCCGGGCGTACGACGGCCACCAGACGGCGACCAGCGCCAGCATCGCGTTCTTGAGATCGGGACCGAGCGCGGCGGCAATTGCCAGGGCAAGGATGATCGGCGGGAAGGCAAGGAAGACGTCCGTCACGCGCATCAGCGCCTCGTCGAGGACGCCGCCCGAGAACCCCGCCAGCGCGCCGAGCGCGGTGCCGAGCGCCGCGGCCAGCGCGATCACCATCAGGCCAACCGGAATCGAGACCCGCGCGCCGTAGACGACCCGGGAATAGAGATCGCGCCCCAGTTTGTCGGTCCCGAACAGGTTCTCGCGCGAGGGAGGACTGAGGCGGGCGGCCAGGTTCTGTTTCAGCGGATCGTGGGTGGCGAACTGCGGCGCGAGCAGAATGACCGCCAGCCAGGCGAGCAGCACCAGCCCTCCCATGACCGCCAGTGGCCGCGCGCGCACTGCCTGCCATCGCGCCGGCCTTCCACCGGTCTGCGCGATGGCGCTGGGCAGGGTGGCGGTGGTTACAGCCATCGGCGGGCCTCACTCCAACCCCTCGAATGACCCTCACCCCAACCCCTCTCCCCGTGCGCGGGGAGAGGGGCTTTCGCCGGACCCGCTCCGTCTGGGTTCTTGACCTCTGGCTCGGGAACAAGGAGTGACGATCCGGTTCCGACGATGCCTGAACGAGCCCCTCGCCCCGTGCGCGGGGCGAGGGGTTGGGGTGAGGGCGCTCGTTGGGGTGAGGGCGCTCGTCGGTTCCCGGCCATCTCCCTTACCCCACCCGCACCCGTGGATCGATCGTCACCTGGATCACATCGACGACCAGGTTGACGGTGACGTAGATGACCGCGATCACGGTGGTCACGCTCATGATGGCGGGAAAATCGAGCGTCTTGGTGGCGCGGAAGGCGTAGCGGCCGAGCCCCGGCCAGGAGAAGATCGTCTCCGTGATCACCGTCCCCGCCAGTAGACCGCCGAAGCCGAGACCGAGGTAGATCACAGTCGGGATCATCGCGTTGCGCGCCGCGTGGCGCAACGTCACTGCCCGCTCCCGCAACCCTTTTGCCCGCGCGGTGCGCACGTAGTCCTGACCGATGGCCTCGACCATCGAGGAGCGGGTGACGCGCACGATGTAGGCGAGCTGATAGGCGGCCAGCGTCAGCGCCGGCAGCGCCAGGTGCCACAGCGCATTGCCGAGGGTGCGCCACTCTCCGGCGACCAGGGCGTCGACGGTGTACATCCCGGTCACCGTCGGTGGCGGATCGAGCCGGGGGTCGAGCCGCCCCGGCGCCGGCGCCCAGCCGAGCCGGGTGTAGAAGAGGATCAGCGCCAGCAGCGCCAACCAGAAGATCGGCACCGAGGCGCCGAGAAGGGTGCCGACGCGCACCACCTGATCGGCGAACCGCCCGCGATGGACCGCGGCGACGATGCCGAGCGGGATGCCGACGATGACGCTGATCGCCATCGCCGTCGTCGCCAGCTCCAGTGTGGCCGGCAGGTACTGGCGGAGATCGTCGCGCACCGGTCGCCGCGAGGAGAGGGAATCGCCGAAGTCGCCGCGGACCAGCCCCCCGAGATAGCGCAGGTATTGCTCCGGCAGCGGCCTGTCCAGACCCCATTTGCGGCGATACGCGGCAACGATCTCCGGATTGGCGAGGGCGCGATCGCCGAGATTGGCGGCCAGGGGATCGGAAGGCACGAAGTGGGAGACCACAAAGGTCAGCAGGGTGATCCCGCCAATCAGCGGCAGCAAGAGCAGCACGCGCCGAGCGACATAGGCTTGCAGGCTCATCCCGGCCTCCGCGACGGAGCGGACAAGGTCTTGACAGTGATGGCGCCGCACTATACGCTCATATCGCTTTTGACACAAGAGTGGCATATATGAAACACGATGCTTCGGCCACGCTGGCAATGGACTTCGCGATGTCGTCTGCCGATGACGCGGTGGGCAACGGCGCGGCGCACGATGACGTGCCCGCCCTGCGCAAGGGGCTGGCGCTGCTCGATCTCCTCGCCGCGCGGGGACCGCTCTCGATGGCCGAGCTACAGCGGGCCTCCGGGCTCAACCGAACGATGACGTATCGCTTGCTGCGGGCACTCGGCGAGACCGGCTATGTCTGCCACGATGCGGCAACCCGGCGCTACGCCCTCGGGCTGCGGCTGCTGCAACTCGGCGCGGCGGTCACCGCGCGGCTGGAGATCGCCACGGTGGCCCGGCCGCTCCTGGCGGAGTTGCGGGAGGAAACGCAGGAGACCGTCAACTGCGGATTGCTCGACGGCAACGAAATCGTCTACGTGGCGATGCTGGAGAGCCCGCTCGGGCTCCGGATGGCGGCCCGACTCGGCGGGCGCGATCCGGCCCATTCGACATCGCTCGGCAAAGCGATGCTCGCCTTCCTCCCGGCAGAGGAGCGGGAGCGGATCGTGACCTCGCTCCTTCCGTTGCGGGCGCTGACCCCGGCCACCATCGCCGATCCCGCCACATTGGCGCGCGACCTGTCACTCACGCGGGAGCGCGGCTACGCGCTTGACGACCAGGAGAACGAATCCGGTGCGCGCTGCGTTGGCGTGCCGGTGCTGGACAGCGCGGGACGACCACTGGCCGGGCTCAGTGTGTCCGGGCCAGCGGCGAGGATCGACCCGGAACGCGCGGCATGGCTCGCCGCGCGGTTATGGCGAGCGAGCCGGGAGTTGTCGCGGCGCCTGGGATTGAGTGTGCCGATCGAGCATGCGGAGGAGACGGTTCCGCCGCTCGTGACAGGTGGAGGGTGACATGGCAGTTGCGCAGTCCGAGCAGTTATTCACCGACGCGCAGGCGGTCCTGGCGGGTGGGGTCTCCGCCTCGATGCGGCTCCATCCCTATCTGGGCCGACCGCTCTACGTCTCGCGCGGCGAGGGCGCCTATCTCTACGGTCTCGACGGCAAACGCTACATCGATTTCAACATGTCGAACGGCGCGGCCCTGCTCGGTCACGATCATCCCGCCGTCAAGCGCGCTGTCCTCCAGGGCGTCGATCTCGGCATCATCTGCGCGGCGGAGACCCCCTATCACGAAGCACTCGCCGAGCGCATCATCGCGATCATTCCGGCGGCGGAGCGGGTCCGCTTCTCCAGTGTCGGCAGCGAGGTAACTCTGGTCGCCTTGCGGATCGCCCGCCAGGCCACGGGACGCGATCGGTACCTCAAGTTCGATGGCCATTTTCACGGCCTCGTCGAGCCGTGGCTCTATCGCCACGCCGATCCGCTCGATGCCGAAAGCGCCATCGTTCCCTCGTCGGGAGGGGTGCCGGCGTCGGGTGGCGACGACGTGGTGATGGTTCCCTGGAACGATGTCGCCGCCTTCGAGGCGGCGATCGCCCGCCACGGCGGGGAACTCGCCGCGGTCATTTGCGAACCGATCCACTACAACGCCGGCTGCATTCCCGCCGATCCGGGATTCCTGGAACTGCTGCGCGCCCGCTGCAGCGAGCACGGCATCGTCTTCATCATGGACGAGGTCCTCTCCGGCTTTCGCACCCACCTCGGGGGAGTACAGGCCCAGAGCGGGGTCACGCCCGATCTGACCACCCACGCCAAGGCGCTCGCCAACGGATTGCCGCTCTCCTCCGTTTCCGGCCGCGAGGATCTCATGCTACTGCTCGCGCCGACGGGTCCGGTCGTCCACAGCGGCACCTATTCCGGGCACCTGTTGAGTGTGCTCGCCGCGCTGGCGACGCTGGACGAACTGTCCCAGCCGGGGGTGTTCGACCGCATCAACGCCACCGGAGAGGCCTTCTACCGCGACTTGCAGGCGATTTTCGATCGGGCGGGCGTGCCCGCCCGCGTCCAGGGGCAAGGTGCCCGCTTCGGCATCTACTTCGGGATCACCGGCCCGGTCCGTACCTGGACCGATGCCATGGGTCACGATCACGAGACGAACCGGCGGTTCGCCGCCGGATGTATCGACCGCGGCATCTATTTCCATGGCTACACCCGCCAGGGACCTCCCGGCCACGCCGGTTTCTCGCTGGCCCACAGCGACGCCGACTTCGCCGAGACGCTGCATGTGGTGGAGGACGTAGCGCGAGAGTTGCGGTCATAGCCCGCGCCGGGCATCCGCGCTCCGGCGAACCTGAGGCCAGAGGTGTACCGTGGGGAACCACACCTGGGTGTTCGCTCCGCCACACGACGGGAGCCAGGGTGGGGCAGCGCCACCGCGGTGCGTCGTCGTGGGCTTAGCGCGCCCATTGGAGCGTGCGGGGTGAGTGCATCTGCCTGGCGAGCGACGATGTGGCGCATTCCATGGTGCGCCCACGACGAGGGCATCTCGCCGCCGCTCGACGCCAGCGGTGGACGCGGACGGGAGAGATGGCTCGCGCCTGGTGGCACTGGCATTGAAATCGGTGGTCGATAGCGATTGGAGGAGGAAGTGATGCGTGCTCCCGGACCGTTCTCCCCGATCTCGCGCCGCGACATCCTGAAGCGCGGCGCCACGTTCGCCGCCGGCATGGGCGGGGCGTCGGCGCTGGCCGCGCTACCCCGCCGCGCGGCAGCGCAGGGCGAGCCGCCCAGTCTGTTGATTGGCTCGCACATGGACCCGATCAAGCAACTCGTCACGATGTACAGCGAGCAGCGCGGGATTGCCCCGCAAGCCGAGGAGATCACCACCCCCGACCTGCAGAACAAGTTGACCAGCGCGTTCCTGGCGCGGCGCGCCCCGTGGGATACCACGTTTCTCACCGCCGAGCTCGTCGCCAGCATCGCGAGCAACGACTGGCTGAAGCCGGTCGATGACTTCGTCCAGAACAAGGTGCGCAACGGTGGCCAGGGGCAGCTGCTGGAGAACGGGATGGGCGCCGCGCTCTATGAGGGCCACACCTACGGCGTCCCCTGGGCGATGGGCGGCCCGATTCTGCACTGGAACAAGCAATTGCTGACCGATTTCGGGCTCGATCCCGCGGCGCCAGCGGCCTGGTACGACACGCCAAACTCCTGGAACACCCTGGTCGAGTGGGCGGTCACAATGACCGGCGAGCACAACGGCGAGCAGATCTACGGGTTCACCGACGCCTGGGCGGGGGATCACGTCCTCTACCTCTTCGGCTCGCTCCTCCAGGCCAACGGCGGGCGTTGGCTGGACGATGATCTGCAGCCGGTGATGAATTCGGAGGAGGGCGTCGCCGCCCTGCAGTTCATTTCCGATCTGCTCCACGTCCACAAGTGCATCGACCCGGCGTGCATCACCTACACCTGGGTCTTCGATGCCTCCCCGGCCTACCTCGACGGCAAGCGCGGCTTCTTCATGTCCTGGCCGTTTATCGCCGGCGTTGCCAACGATCCCGAAGGCTCCAAGATCGCCGGCCAGAGCGGGTTCGCGCCAAACCCGGCGCTGGAGACGACCGCCACCGTCGACGGTTCGGAGTTCTTCGGCATCCCCGCCTTCACCGATAACGAGCAGGCCGCCTACGACTTCCTCGAGTTCATGGTGTCCAAGGAAGGGATGCGCGTCGTCGCCGAGGGCGGCTGGGCCGGCATCTACAGCGATGTGATGCAGGAACCAGACATTCTCGAGCAGTTCCCGTTCTACACCGCGATCGCCACCTCGTACGAGTACCCGGTCGATGGTGGCTGGTCGCCGGACCGGACGACCTGGATTCAGATCTTGCAGACGGAGGTGCACGAGACGCTCGCGGAGAAGAAAACAGCGCAGGCCGCGCTCGACGACGCGGTGAAGAAGATCATCGAGAGCCGCGCCTAATCCCACTGCTCGCTCCCCGCGCTCATCGCGATGGGCGCGGGGGCGGGGGTGCGGTCTGCCGTGGACCGAGTCATGCTGCACACCGCCTCGCCGGCAGTTCCACACGTCGCTCGCCGCCAGCTCGGGCTGAACCCACGGACGCGGCTCGCGATCTTCCTGGTTGCGCCCGCGCTGCTCGTCGTCGCCGCCGTCTATCTCTACCCGGCGCTGCTGACCCTGGTCTTCAGCGTCGCCGAGGTCGATCTCGCCACCTTTGGTGTCGACCACTTCGTCGGCGCCGCGCATTATCAGGCCCTGCTCAGCGATGAAACGCTACGCTCGGTGGCGTGGCGGACGCTCTACTTCGGCGGCCTCGTGGCCCTGCTCACCCTGGTGCTCGGCTTCGCCATTGCGTTGCTGCTCAGCCGCCCGTTCGTCGGGCGAGGCGTGCTGCGGGTGGTCGTCCTGCTCCCATGGGCCGTGCCACCCGTGGTTTCCGGCGTCCTCTGGGGTCAGATTTACGCCGCCGAGTACGGGTTTCTCAACGGCTTCATTCGTGCCCTCGGTGGCGAGGGGCGGACGATCTGGCTTGGCGAGCCACGGCAGGCCTTGCACGCGTTGATCGTCGCCGAGGCGTGGCGGGCCTTGCCACTCTCGGCCCTCTTCCTGCTCGCCGGGCTTCAGACGCTGCCCGACGGCATCTACGAGGCGGCGGCGATCGACGGCGCCGGGGTCTGGCGCCGGTTCCGGGATCTGACTCTGCCGTTGATGGCGCCGATCGCGATGCCGGTGTTGATCTTCCAGTTCGTCGCCGCGACCAAGGCATTCGACGTCATCTACGTCCTCACTCGCGGCGGGCCGGCCAACGGCACCACCACGCTCAACTATCTCGTCTATCAGCAGGCGTTCGAGCAGTTGGCGTTCGGGCCCGCCGCGGCCACCGCCTACACCCTGACCTTACTCACGCTCGCGGTGATCGGGGTGTTCGCCTTTCTGCGCTGGCGGATCGGCGTCCGCGCCGGGGGAGGCGGGTAGTGTCTCTGCGGCAGACGCGCGTCGTCGAGCGGGTCGTCGTCTATCTCGGCGCGCTGCTCGTCTTCGTGGTGATGGCCTTCCCTCTCTATGGGGTGCTGCTGACGAGCCTGCAGCGGGAGGAGGATGTCCGCTCGACGGACGTCAAGTTTTTCCCGACCTACGTCACCTTCGAGCACTTCGCCGAGGTGCTGCGGCCGGGTCACATCGTCCCGATTCGGGAGGCGATGACCAACAGCGTGATCATTTCGGTGCTGACCGCGATCGTCACCGTCGTCCTCGCCCTCCCCGCGACCTACGCTTTGACCCGGTTGGGTCTACCGGGGCGGCGGGTCATCGTCGCGGCGCTGATCGCCGTCTATCTCTTCCCGACCCTCCTCTTCGTGCTGCCGATTTACATCCAGGCGGTGCAGTGGGGGTTGACCGACACCTTCCTGGGCCTGCTGATTCCCTATGTCGCCTTCAGCCTTCCCTTCACGATCTGGATCATGAACGGCTTCCTCGTCTCGCTGCCGGTCGAGGTCGAGGAAGCGGCACAGCTCGATGGGTGCAACCACCTCCAGTTGTTCACCCAGATCGTGGTGCCGTTGATGCGGCCGGGGATCGTCGCCGGTCTGCTGATGGTCTTCATTCTGGCGTGGGTCGAGTTCCTCACTCCGCTCCTGTTTACTAGCGAGCTGAAGATCCTCCCCGTCTCGCTCGGGCTCTACCGCTCGACCTACGACATCAAGATCGGGCAACTGGCCGCCGCCGCGGTATTGACCGCGCTGCCGGTGCTGGCCCTGACCGCGTTCTTTCAACGGATGATCACCGAGGTGATCACGGCCGGAGCGCAGCGGTGAAATGGAGATGGGCGGAGTCGGCAAGACGGCGAGTCGGCAAGACGGCAAGACGGCAAGACGGCAAGTCGGAGAGTCGGCGAGTCGGCGAGAAGGCAAGTCGAGCGGTCGAGCAGTCGGGGAGGAGGAGCCCTCCGACCTCCGACTTCCGATTCGTTCTCGTCGTCTTCTCGCCTTCTCGCCTCCTCGACTCGTTCTTGCCGACTTGCCGTCTTGCCGACTTGCCGACTCAAAGGTAGGGATGCACGATGACGCCACGACCCAAGGTCGATGTTCTGATTCAGCCGTTCTGCCTGCGCTTCAGCCTGCAGGAGGACGAGATCGTCTACCACGTCGCCGGGCACGCCGACATGCAGCTCGACCGGATGGAGCGGCTGATGGGAATCGATCCCGCCGCGCAGCCGATCTTCGACTGCAACCTCGGGTTCCTCCCGGTGGCAACCAGCGTCCTCATCCGCGGCGAGCGCACCATCGTGGTCGATCCCGGCAATCACCACCTTGCCGCCTACGGCCTCCTGGGACGGGCATTGGCCCGCTACGGGCTCGTCCCGGACGACGTCGATCTGGTGATCGCGACCCACTCCCACCACGATCATCTGGCAAGCCTGGCCCCCTTTGCGGGCAAAGACCTGCTGTTGGGCGCGGGCGAGATCGCCTATGCCCGCCAGATCTCTGGTACGGCGCCGACCGACGCCCACCTCGGGCGAATGGCGACGGTGACCGAGGTCGCCGCCGCGGAGGGGTACCCCGTGATGGCCGGCGTCGATGTCGTGGCCACACCGGGCCACACGCCGGGCCACGTCAGCGTCCTCATCAAGACCGACGACGAGCGGATCGTCGTCGCGGGCGATACGACGATGACCCGCGCCGAGTACGAGAGCGGCGAGTTTTCGCACTGGTACGACGCGTCGCAGCGCGCGCAATTGGCGGCGAGCCGGGAGCGGCTCCAGGCGTGGCGGCCAACCCTGGTCCTGCCGGGCCACGACCGCGCCTTTCGGCCAGAGGAGAGCTGAGGTGAAGGAACTTCGCGCCGCCGTCGTCGGCGTCGGCATGATTGGCAGCCTGCACGCCCGGGTCTACGCCGAGGATGCGCGGACCACCCTCGTCGCGGTGGTCGATCCCGATGCCGACCGCGCCCGCCGCGTCGCAGAACCGCTCGGCGCCGCCTGGTACACCGACACGGCAACGATGCTCGCCCGCGACACCCCCGAGCTCGTCTCGATCGCCACGCGCGAGCAGGATCGCTTCGCCCCGGCCGTCGCCTGCGCCACGGCGGGCGCCCATCTCCTGCTGGAGAAGCCGCTCGCCCCGACGCTCGGCGAGGCGAAGCAGTTGGCCGCCGCGGTCGCGGCGACCGGAGTGCGGACCACGGTCAACTTCACCCTTCGCTCCGATCCGCGCTACCAGCGCGTCAAAGCGGCGGTGGACGACGGCACCATCGGCACGCCGCGCACCTTCTTCGCCCGCCGCCGCGGCACGGGCGCCGGTCTCGAAAACTACGCGCCGTGGACCGACCTCCTGATCTCGACCGCGATCCACGATATCGACGCGATGATCTGGATCATCGGCAGCCCGGTCGAGCGGGTCTACGCCGAGGCGGTGGCCGGAAAGAGCGCGGCCTGGGGCAAGGAAGATGCGGTGATGGCCCTCCTCCGCTTCGCCAACGGGGCGATCGGCTCGTTGGAGACGAGCTGGATCCTGCCGCCTACCGTTCCGGCGCCGCTCGACGCGGTGCTGGACATCGTCGGCACAGAGGGTGGCGCGGTCATCACGGGAGCCAACCATGGCCTGGAGATTGTCGATCATGCGGGGTATCACCGCCCCGATCTGACCCATTGGCCGGTCGGACCGCGCGGGGTCTTTGGCGACTTGCAGACGGCCATTGCCGGGTTCGTGACCGACCTCCTGCGCGGTGCGCCGGCGGCAGTGTCGCTGGAGGACGCCCTCGCCGCCCAGGAGGTGGTAGCGGCAATGAAGGCATCCTTCCGCTCCGGGCATCCGGTAACACTGCCGTTCGCGGGCGAAGGCTGAAAGGAGCGACCGATGCGCCTGATCACGGGCGGGATCATGCACGAAACGCACACGTTCTCGGTCGAGCCGACGATGGTGGAGACCTTCGATACCATCGCTCGCGGCGACGAATTGCTCGAGTTCGCGGGGACCAATCACTCTGTCGGCGGAGTGGTCGATGCCTGCCGCGAGCTGGGGATCGAGCTGGCGCCCACTTTGTACGCCGGTGAAATGTCGACCGGCGTCCCCAAGCGGGCCACCTTCGAGACCCTCGTCGGCGAGCTATGCGACCGTATCGCCGCCGCGCTCCCCGCCGATGGCGTGGTGCTCACCCTGCATGGCGCGATGGTGGCGGAGGACTTCCCCGACGCCGAAGCGGAAATCGCCCGCCGCGTGCGCCAGATCGTCGGGCCCGATGTCCCGATCGCGATCACCCTCGATCTCCACGCCAACATCGGTCAGGCGATGGTCGATGCCGCGGATATCGTGACCTGCTTCGATACGTATCCCCACACTGACGCTGCCGAGCGGGCCAAGGAAGCCGTCCATCTGCTGGCGCGGACGATTCGCGGCGAGTTGCAGCCCACGATGGCGCTCGCCAAACCGCCGCTGATGCCCGTACCGCAAGGGATGGCGACGGGAAAAGGTCCGTTCAAGACGATTTTCGACCGCGCCCACGCGATGGAAGCATCGGGCGAGGCGGTGACGGTGACCGTGGCTGGCGGGTTCGCCTACGCCGACGTCCCGGAGGCCGGCGTCTCGTTCCTGGTCACCACCGACAACGACCAAGCCGCCGCACGCCGTCTGGCCGACGAGCTGGCCGCGCTCGCCTGGTCGCTCCGCGCACAGATGGTGGTCCGTAATACACCGCCAGCGGCAGCGGTGGCGGAGGCGATTGCCTTTCCCGAGGGACCGGTGATGCTGGTCGACGTGGGGGACAACATCGGCGGCGGCACGCCCGGCGATGGCACGGTGCTCCTCGCCGAATTGATCGCGCAAGACGCCCGCGAGGCGACCGTGTTCGTCGCCGATCCCGCGGCGGTGGCCGCCGCCTTCGCCGCTGGCGTCGGCGAGACCGTCCACCTCGATGTGGGCGGCAAGACCGACCCCCTCCACGGCGCCCCGACCCCAGTCGTCGGGCGCGTCCGTCTCCTCTGCGATGGGGAGTGGGTGCACGAGGGCCCGGAGAACGCCGAGGTGCCGGTGAGCATGGGCCGCACCGCCGTCCTGCGCTGTGGCGGGGTGAATCTGGTGCTCACCTCCCGCAAGACGATGCCCGGCGATCAGCAACAACTCAAGTCGGTCGGCATCGACCCCCTGCGGCAGCACATCATCGTCGTCAAGGCGGCGGTGCGCTGGCGAGGCGGTTTCGAGCCGATCGCCAAGCACGCCATCTACGTCGATACCCCTGGATTGGGCAGCGTCGATCTCTCGCGCTTTCCGTATCAGCAGATTCGCCGCCCGATCTTTCCCCTCGATCCGGAGACGGAATTCGCGGTCTGATTGCGTTGGCGACACTCCCAGGCGGAGGAGCAGCACTTCATTTTCTGTTATGCCAACCGCGTGCAGGCAGGAAGAACCCGCTTCCGCTCCGTCATGGTGCGATTTTCGCATCACCTTCACATCACGCGACTCCCTGACCGATAGAGTCGAACGCGGGGGAGCAACGATTCCCACGGTGTTCGGTATCGTCAAAAGGGAGTTCTTACAGTGATGCACAAGAAATCGGCGCGCATGAGCGGCCGCATCGTGGCCTGGGGCGCCGCGGCGATGTTGCTCAGTTCGCAGGTTTTCAGCGCCGCGGCGCAAGATGCGACTCCAGTTACCGGCGCGATGGCCACGCCGACGGTACTGGAAGCGGGTCAGTTCACCATCGAGCGGCCCTTCCTGATCCCCGCCGAAGGCGCGAACATCACGATCACGCCGCTGCTGACCGCCGGCGAGAAGGTTGGCGACTACCAGATGGCCGGCGTGCCGGACGGACTTGGCGCCTACCTCGGCGAAGAGGGCGCCGTGGTCTTCATGAACCATGAACTTTCGAAGGAAGGGGACGAGAACCTCAGCGATTCTCGCGTCTCCCGCCTCGTGCTCGATCCCGCCACCGGCGCGGTCCTCTCCGGTTCCTATGTGGTCACGGGAACCGAAGGATACTGGTCGCTCTGCTCCGCCTCGCTGGCGGGTCCGGAGGTCGGGTTCGATCCGCCCGTCTTCCTGACCGGCGAGGAGACCGCCGAGGGGCCGAAAGGCGGACTGGCCATGGCCATCAATGCCGTCGACGGCACGATCACCGAACTCCCCTGGCTCGGGCACTTCTCGCACGAAAATCAGATTGCCGTTCCCGGTTTCGAGGGGAAGACGGTGGTCGTCGCCACCGATGACGACAGTAACGGGTCCGAACTCTACATGTACATCGCCGCCAGCCCGGCCGACTTCCTCGCCGGCAAAGGCCAACTCTACGTCTTCAAGGCAGACAATGCGGCCGGCACCGCGGACATCGCCAAGGGCACGACGCTGACCGGCTCCTTCATCCCGGTCGATCAGGCGAACAACACCGACGCCAAGACCCTACAAGACAAGGTCTGGGCCGACGGCGCCTTCCGCTTCGTGCGCACCGAGGACATCACCTACGATCGCAATTCTTCGAACATCCTCTACTTCACCGATACCGGCGACAACGAGGATCCCAATCTCGCCGGGGACGGCGCCCCGTTCACCCAAAATGGCCGACTCTACTCGCTGACCCTCGATCCCGCCGATCCGACCAAGGTCACCGCCTTCACGGTGCTGCTCGACGGCGATGCGGGTGACGAACTGCGCAACCCGGACAACATCGACGCCGACAAATCCACGATCATGATTCAGGAGGATCTCAACAGCTACAACCGCGCCGAGAACTCCGACGCGGTGGCGCGGATCTGGGCCTACTCGATCGCGGACGGCACGCTCACCCCGGTGGCGCTGCTCGACCAGTCGGCTGGCGACGGATTGGTGGACGCAGGTGACAAGGCCGGTTCCTGGGAATCATCCGGGATCCTGAACGTTTCCGAGATCTTCGGCGAGGGAACCTGGCTGACAGATGTCCAGGCGCACTCCATCACCGCGCCGCAGTTCGGTGGCGAGGATGAGAGCGGCCAACTGCTGATCATCCGCCCGAGCTAAGCCACGGTACGCGGGCAGCCGCGTCCATGCGGCGCGCGCCCTCACCTCAACCCCCTCTCCCGCCAAGCGGGAGAGGGGTTCTTCGTTCGGTCGCGGGGTGCGGGAATACCCATCAGTCAGCGCACGCATTTGACCGCCCAGGCGCGTGCGATCAGCGAGATCGAACCATCCGGCGCGGTGGGCAGCCGTCTGCGCAGGCGTTCGCGCAGCGCGGCGCGCGCCTCCTCCGCAAGGGACGCGACGTGGGCGGGCGCCGGTGCCTGCGCCCGCAGGAACGGGGTCCAATAGTCGTCGAAATCAGCAAACCGGGTCGGGATGTCGATGGCACTGGTCTCGATATTCGTGAGACCGCCGTCACGGAGGAGCACGGTCATCGCGTCTGGCCGGCAGAGGGCGCCGAAGCGCTCGCCCTCGTCATGGGCCAGCGCGGCGGAATCTTGCGCCACGGCCGCGTCCCAGAAATGACGCAGCATCTGCATCTCGCCGGCGTAGTCCCAGAGATAGATGCCGAGCGTGCCGCCGGGCCGCAGCAGCCGCGCCATCTCGCGCACTGCTCGCCCCGGATCGGGGACGAAGTTGAGCACCAGGCCGGAGACGACCGCGTCCACGGCGCCATCCGGCAGCGGTAGATCCATCGCATCGGCGACTATGAAACGCGCGCAGGGATCTTCGATGCGAGAGCGGGCGAAGGCAACGAAATCGGCCGAGCGATCGACACCGACAACGCTCTCCGGCGCTGCCAGCGCCAGGACCGTCTCGGTCAGCGCCCCAGTGCCGCAGCCAACATCGAGCCAGCGACAACCATAAGCCACCCCAAGCCACGGCACGAACTCCCGCGCCACCACTCGGCTCCACCGCCCGACGAACGGTTCGTAGTCGTCTCCCTGTCGCCAGAGTTGCATCGCGTTATCACCTGAGACGGCAAGACGGCAAGACGGCAAGAAGATGAGTCGAGGAGTCGAGAAGGCGAGGAGGAGACGCCCTTCCACTTCCGATCTCCGACCTCCGACCTCCGACCTCCGACCCATTCTTGCCGTCTTGCCGTCTTCTCGTCTTGCCGTCTTCCCTTCTCGACTTCTCGCCTCCTCGCCTTCTCGACTCACGCCCGCCTCCGTCAATATGTCCAACTGATCGGCACGTCGATGATCGTCGGGCCGTCGTGGTTGGCGGCATTGACCACCGCCGCCTCCAGTTCGTCCGGAGCATTGGCGCGTACGCCGGGAATACCGTAGGCCGCCGCGAGTTGCAGGAAATCGGGATTCACCAGATCGACCGCGATGTAGCGGCGATCGAAGCGCATCGCCTGATCCATCTTGACCGCGGTGTAGGTCGAGTCGTTGAAGATCACGATCGGCAGGCTGACCTTGAACTGCTTCGCGGTGGCCAGCTCCTGCATGGTGAACTGGAAACCACCATCACCGACGATCGAGACCACGGTCTTGTCGGGCTGCGCGATCTTGGCGCCGATCGCAGCGGGCATCGAGAAGCCGAGGGTGAGATACCCCGCGGGGACGATGAACGAGCGCGGCGCGTAGACCGGGAAATGCTTGGCGGCGGCGTAGGTCATCATCGTCGTGTCATTGACCAGGATGCCGTCGCGCGGGATCGCCCGCCGCAGCGCCGCCAGGTAGTGAGCGTTTTCCTTCCCCCAGCCCGTCTCCAGGGCGGATTGCCGGGTCTTGGCGAGATCGTCTTTTGACCAGCCATCGAGACTGGTCCCGGCAGTCGCCAATGCGTCGGCCAACGCCTCGGCCGCCTTGCGCGCGTCGGCGACGATGGCCCGGGTCGGCCGGTAGTTGCGCTCGACCTCCTCTGGATCGACGTCGATCCGGATCACCTTCGCCGGCAGCCGCATCGCGCCGTCCTCGGTTTCGGAGCCACCAAGTTTGGTGCCGATCACCAGGGCCAGGTCCGCCTTGCGCAAAATGGTATCGACGGCGTTGTCCCAGGCCCAGAGATTGCCCAGCGAGTAGGGGTGATCCTCCGGGATGACCCCTTTGCCAGTCTGGGAAGTGATTACCGGTGCGCCCAACCGCTCGGCGATGGCGGCGATCGCCGCTCCCGCATCGGCATTCGCCGCGCCACCCCCGGCGATGATCACGACGCGCTTCGCGGCCGCGATCTCCTGCCCCGCGGCGGCGATCTCCGCTACATTCGGTCCGGCAGGCGCGGCACTGGACGGCGCGGGCAGCACGACCTCTGCCTCGGACTCGAGCACGTCGCGCGGAATCTCGACGTAGGTCGGGCGCGGCCGCCCGCTCGCCATCCGGGAGAGCGCGGTTCCGATCGCTGGCGCGACCTGCTGAACGCTCGTCGCCTGCTGCTGCGACATCGTCACCGGGCGAATCGCCTCGGTCTGGTCGCGGATATCGTGAAAATGCCCCATCATCTTGCCGGCCCAGCGCTGATCTTCCGCCGAGGCGATCACCAGCACCGGCGAGGAATCGGTGTACGCCTCGCCAATGGCGGTGGCCACGTTGGTGACGCCCGGACCGGTGATCACCAGGGCCACGCCCGGCTTGCCTGAGGCGCGGGCGTAGCCATCGGCCATGAAGCCGACGCCTTGCTCGTGACGGCCGAGGACATGCCGGATCGGGCCATCGATCAGCGCGTCATAGATTGCCAGGGTGTGTACGCCGGGGATACCGAAGGCAACCTCGACTCCATGGTCCGCCAGGGCCCGCACCACCGCCTGCCCGCCGGTCATCCGCTCCGCCATGATCTTCGTGTACTCCTCCGCCGCATGAGGGGACGCCTCGCGCCCCTGACGTGCGGTCTCATCTCCTCTTCCCGGACTCGTGCCGGACGCAACCCATGGATGATACCGGAGCAATGGCGATGCACCGTGGTCCCGCCGCGGGATATTCCACTATGGTGAGTGCAGAACGATGCGAGCGGATGCCTGACGGGAGCGAATGATGATCGAGCGGATTGTGGTTGGGCTGGATGGATCGGACGTATCGGAAGTGGCGCTGCGCCAGGGCGCCGAACTGGCGAAGCGGCTGAACGTGCCGCTGCATCTGATCCGGGTCGCCGATCTCTCCGTCGTGCGCTGGGGAATCACCGAGGCCGCCGAGGCCTACGCCGCCCTGTCCGACGAGATGCGGGGCGAGAAGGACGAAGCGACGACGTATCTCGAATCGGTCGCGGCGCCACTCCGCGGCGAGGGTCTGACCATCACCACGGAGGCCCGGGGCGGCTTCGCCGCGCGGGAACTGATCGAGGCGGTAACGCCGAGCGATATCCTCGTCGTCTCCTCCCATGGGCGGCATGGCCTGGAGCGCTGGTTCATCGGCAGCGTCGCGGAAGAGGTGGCGCGCCGCTCGCCCGCCCCGGTGCTGATCGTGCGCTCGGCGTAGACTGTCGCGGCACTGGTGTGGTCCCGCTGGTGCAGGGCCTCAACGATGCTGCAAGGACGGAGAGCGAGCAGGAGATGCGGACCCAACCTCAACCCCTTGTCAGCCCTCCGGACAGCGAGCTTGGCCTGACGCTGAAGGCGGCCCAGGCGAGCGGCGACCCGGTTATCGTGGATACTGGCGAAACCCGGTACACGCTCTATGTCGCTATCACGGATGCGCCTCGCGACGTGTTTGCTGACTACGATCCACAAACTGCCGTTGCCGGGCTGCGCGCCCTGAACGAGGCCCTCTCCGGGATCGACCGCGCGGCGTTACTACGCGACTTGGACGCGCAACGGGAGCAGGACAGCCACGGACGGTCGGTATAGTCGATGTCGTACTTGGTCGATTCGGATGTTTTGATTGCACATCGCGAGGGGCAGGCGAGCGCGATCGTCGTGCTCGAGCAGTTAGCGCCGGCCGGCCTGGCCATATCGATCGTCACCTACATGGAGGTTTACCAGGGAACGCTGCGCGGCCCGGACCCCGTACAGGCTCAAGTGAACCTCGCTATCTTCCTCGCCGGGGTGCCCGTCGTGCCCTTCTCCTTGGCCGCCGCTCGCCGCTGCGCCGAGTTACGGGAAGAGCTGACCCGACAAGGTCGCCGTGTCCGCGCGCTAGCGCTCGATCTCGTTACCGCGGCCATCGCTTTGGAGACTGGCTTCACCCTCGTCACTCGCAACCGCCAGGACTACGAAGACATCTCGGGGCTTGCGTTGTACGTGCCAGACTGATTCGGCGTTGATGTTCATGCTCATCGTCGCGGAAGAGGTGGCGCGCCGCTCACCAGCGCCGGTGCTGATCGTGCGCTCGGTTTCATGAGGGCGCCCTGGATTGCCGCAACCCACACGCTGACCGGCGTCCAATCGCACGGCACTTGCCGTTGACACAGCCGCCGGTGGGGCAGGGGGTGCCGTCCGGCTTCGGGGCGCAGCGGCCATGGTGGTGGCGCCGGCAAGGCCCGCACCGCTGCGTGTGCTTGCGTGCCGCTCCGCCAGCGGGAAGGGTGACGAATTCTCGGGACCCGGCGAGACCGGCGACCACCACCTGCAGGAGCGTGCGGCGCGTCGGGAGACGGTCGATCACCCGTACCAACCGGTCGAGACCATCAGGCGCCATCGCGTCCTCCGATCCTTGTCATCTCGTGCGCTCTATTCCGGAAGTGTTGCGCTAGGACGCCGAAAGCGCGCCGAGTTGCTGGAGCAGACTCAACCGATCGAACTGTCCACGAAATCCCGCGATCTTGCCGTCGGCGATGCGGTAGAAGACCACACCAGGCACAGCCACGCGTCTCCCGGTCGGCGCGATGCCCTGGAACTCGCCGCGATGCGTGCCCCGGCCTGTCCACCGCTCGACGACGCGGTCTCCTTCCACGATCATCTCGTCGACCGTAGAGCACCAGTCGGGAAACGCCGTTCGGATCATGACGGCGACTGCCTTGAGGTCTGCGGGTGTTCTCACTACCGGTTCGTGGATGACGGCATCGGCGGTCATCAACGCGTCGGCGGCGTCCAGGTTGCCGCTGCTCCAGAACTCGTCGACGAATTGGCGCACCAATGCCCGCTGCGCTTCGGCCTGCAGCTCTGCTGCCATCGGGATGTTCTCCACTCGTGTGCGATGGCGCGGCAGGCGCCGCGTCAGGTGGAGCGTGCGACGGCGACTCGCCGCGGTCCATACCATTGTTGTGGTATTTCCCGATGCGATCCTGGCTCCTACACTGGCGGCGCGGCCAGGAGCACACCATGAATCACACCCCGACCATTCGGCGCAACGAGCAGGCAATCGTGCGCGTCTGCTACGCGGGACTCGATGCCCGCACGTTGCGAGTCGAAGGTCTGCGCCGGCTGCGCAGGGTGATCCCGGTCGACGCGGTCTTTTTTGCCACGGTCGACCCGGCGACCATGCTGTTCACTGGATCGCTGTCCGAGGCCATCCCCGAGCCTGCCGCGCAGGCATTCCTCGCGAACGAGTTCTTCCAGGACGACGTCAACAAGTTCGTGCACCTCGCTCGTACCGCGTGCCCCGTGGATAGTCTGTACGAGGCGACGCGAGGCGAACCGGCGCGGAGTCCACGTTTTCGGGAGATCATGGCCCCACTGGGATTTGGGGACGAGCTGCGCGCGGCGCTCCGCGCCGGACCTGCTACCTGGGGTGTGCTCTGCCTCCATCGCGAGCTGACCGGCTCGGCGTTCACCGCGGCCGAGGCCGCTTCTCTGGAACGGCTCGCTCCGCACCTGGCCGTCGGTCTGCGGACGGCGCTTCTCATTGCCGAGACCACCACCACCACCGCGCCTGATGGGCCAGGGCTGGTGCTGCTCGACGACGATCTCGCGATCGTGGCCGTGACCGCCCCGGCAGAGCGCTGGCTGGCGGAAATGGGTGACTGGCCGCGGCGTGATGAACTGCCTCAGGTGGTTCGCGCGGTCGCGGCGCGGTTCCAGGCGATGGATCTGGCGAGCGAGTCCGCCCCGGCGACGACGCGACTGCGGACAAGAGTACAGACGCGCTCGGGGCGATGGCTGGTCTTGCACCCCTCCCGGCTTTCTGGCGCGGTGGGACGTGGGCAGATCGCGGTAATCCTGGAATCCGCCGCCGCGGCGGACATCGCGCCGCTCATGCTCCAGGCCTACGGGCTAACCGATCGGGAAAGCCAGGTCGCGCTCCTCGTGCTGCGTGGACTGTCGACGCGGGAAATCGTCGATGCCGTGTCGATTTCCGCCTTGACCGTGCAGCAGCACCTCAAAGCGGTCTTTGACAAGACCGGAGTCCACAGCCGCCGCGAATTCGTCGCCCATCTCTTTGCCCAGCACTACCTGCCACGGATGGAGGAGTGAGACGGGTGTCAGGTGTCAGGAGTCAGGAGTTAGCGGTGAAGGGTGCGCGCCACGACGAAGCGACGGTGATGACCCGGATTCCGCATTACCCGACCATCCCGTTCGGCACGATCAGGTCCCGCGTCACCGCGGCCGGGCTTGCCTGTCCACAGAGCATCAGATCGAGCGCGATTTCGGCGCGGAGGAGTTCGAGGATGTGCTGTACACCCGCTTCACCGCCGATCGTCAGTCCCCAGGAGATCGGGCGGCCGATCAGCGTCGCGCGCGCGCCCAGCGCGAGCGCCTTGAGCACGTCGGTGCCGCGCCGAATGCCCCCATCGACATACAACTCGCCACGATCGCCAACCGCGTCAGCGACGGCGGGGAGGGCATCGAGCGCGGCGACCGCGCTATCGAGTTGGCGGCCACCGTGGTTGGAGACAATCACCGCCCGCGCCCCGTGCTCGAAGGCCAGGATCGCGTCATCCGGATGAAGGATTCCCTTGGGGATGACCGGTAAAGATGTCAGCGAGGCCAGCCAGTCGAGATCTTCCCAGGCAAGTGCTGGCTCCCAGACCGCGCTGATGTACCGCGGCAATCCCGATCCTGTCTCGCCAGGCGGGAAAATCTGGTACTCCGGCCGGGCCAGGTTGACCATCATCACTCCCGAAGGGAGGGTGAAACCGTTCCGCTCGTCCGCCTCCCGCCGCCCCAGCAGGGGGACATCGACTGTCACCACCAGCGCCGCGGCACCTGCCGCCGCGGCTCGCTGCACCAGATCTCGGGTGATCTCGCGGTCGCGAAAGACGTAGAGTTGGAACCACCAGGGCCCGGCCTCGCGCGCCACCTCTTCCATCGGCACCGTGGAGGCGGTACTCATGGTGTAGATCGTGCCGGCCGCGCGCGCGCCGCGAGCCGTCGCCAGCTCGCCATCCGGGTGCGCCAGACGGTGCAGCCCGGACGGGGCCACCAGCACCGGGAAGGCGATCTCCTGCCCCAGCACCGAGGTGGCCGTGGAGACCTCGCGCAGCCCGCGCAGCATTCGGGGCAGCAGACGCCAGCGGTCAAACGCCTCGCGGTTGCCGTGCAGCGTCCGCTGATCCCCCGAGCCGCTGGCCACGTAATCGAAGACCATCCGGGGCAGCAGCGCGCGCGCCGCCTCCTCGTATTCGTGCAGGTTCAGGGGCCGCGTCGATGTGGCAATATCCGTAGACATCTATTCCTCCCGCGCAGAGAGTCGAGGAGTCGAGAAGTTGAAGAGTCGGCCAGACGGCAAGAAGAAACGGCCAGACGGCCAGGAATGACGAACTTCCGTCTCCTATCTCCCGTCTCCTGACTCCCGTCTCCCGACCGATACCCTATCACCCTTCGAGCACGAATGTGAATCCGACGTTCGTGCCATTGTCATTGACCACCAGGGGTACAACTTCCAGCTGGGCATCGTAGATCGAGTCGCTAGCGTTCTGTGGTTCGTCCGGAAAGTAGAGCTGCGTGGTCAGTTCTCGGCCGTCGGTGGTGGTCAACCGCACGTGAATATGCCGGGTGCGGCCCGGATAGAGTCCCGGCACGATCGTCTCCAGCATGTAGGCGCCTTCCTCATCCGTGAAGAGGTGGCCCCGCGGCCGGTACCCGTCGTTGTCGTAGGTTCCCGCCGCATCGGCATGCCAGACATCGATCTTCACGTCAGATAGAGGCGTGCAGTCGGCATCGACGACCTGCCCGGTGACAGTCAACGGTATGCCGTCCATTCCCGGCTCGCGCAGATTGGTCCGCTCCGGTGAGCCCTCCTTGAAGTAGGGACCGGCAGTCTGCGCTGGCGTGAGTGGTAGCGGCGATGCCGGATCGCAGATCGGCGCCGCCACCGATTGTGCGCCGGTCTGCCTTGGCACGATGACGGAGGCGCCCAAGCCAATGAGACCGAGAAGCGCGTGGCGACGAGAGTACGCGTCGATCGAGAATCGGATCATGAATGACCGCTCCTGCGCAACTCGCGGGTGTCCGGGCAAGACAGCAGACCGTGTTAGTCTACCGGCAGATTGGGTACCCAAGTGACGACATAAGAACGGACATGGTCATGTTGGCCTTTGACAAGCGGGCGCTGATCGTCGCCGGCGGTTGGGAGGGGCACGAGCCGCGTCAGTGCGCGGCGCTCTTCGCCGGTATCCTGCGCGACGATGGTTTCACGGTGACCGAGAGCGACACGCTCGATGTCTATCTCGATGCGGTGCTCCTGCGCGATAGCGATCTCATCGTCCCGATCTGGACCATGGGCACGATCACGCCGGAGCAGGAGCGTGGTCTGCTGGCGGCGGTCGCGGCCGGAACGGGGATTGCCGGTTGGCATGGCGGAATGGGGGATGCCTTCCGTGACAACCCCGATTACCAGTTCATGGTCGGCGGGCAGTGGGTGGCGCACCCTGGCGATATCATCGATTACACCGTCGAGATCGTGGACCACGATGATCCGATCACTGCCGGACTCGGGGATTTCGCGATGCACTCCGAGCAGTACTACCTGCATGTCGATCCCGCAAACGAGGTGCTCGCCACGACCACCTTCAGCGGCGCGGGCGCGCCGTGGATCGCTGGCTGTGTAATGCCGGTCGCCTGGAAACGGCGCTGGGGAGAGGGCCGCGTCTTCTACTGCTCGCTCGGTCACACTCGGGCCGATTTCGATGTCCCCGAGGCGCGGGAACTGGTCCGCCGCGGGATGCACTGGGCAGCGCGAATACGATGACCGCCGACCCGGTTCGCGTTGGCCTCGTCGGCTGCGGCTATATCAGCGCGCGCTACCTGGGCAATGCCCCACGCTTTCCGCAGTTCACCATCGTCGCCTGCGCCGATCTCGAGCGAGCGCGGGCACAGGCGCGCGCCGCGGAATTCGGCATCCCGCGCGCGGTCAGTGTCGACGAAATGCTGGCCGATCCGGAGATCGAGGTAGTGCTCGACCTTACAACTCCCGGCGCGCACTACGCGCTGGCGCGCGCCGCGCTCGAAGCCGGCAAGGGGGTCTACAACGAGAAACCGCTGGCAATCGCGCTGGAGGACGGGGCGGACCTGGTGGCGACCGCGCGGGCGAACGGCTTGCGGCTCGGTGCAGCGCCGGACACCGTTCTCGGCGGTGGCTGGCAGACTTGCCGCGACCTGATCTCGGGTGGAGAGATCGGCGTGCCAGTGGCGGCGACCGGGTTCATGCTCGAACCCGGTCATGAGGGATGGCACCCCCATCCCGATTTCTACTATCAGGCTGGCGGTGGACCGCTCTTCGACATGGGGCCGTATTACCTGACTGCGCTCGTGTCATTGCTCGGTCCGGTGCGGCGCGTGACGGGGTCGACGCGGGCCAGTTTTCCGGAGCGCGCGATCCGCAGTCAACCGCGCACCGGAGAGCGCATCCCGGTCGAGGTGCCGACCCATCTCGCCGCGGTCCTCGATTTCGCCGCCGGTCCCATTGCCACCCTGGTCACCAGTTTCGATGTCTGGGCGACGGAAACGCCGTTGCTCGAAATCTATGGCTCGGCTGGGACCCTCAGTTGCCCCGATCCAAACACCTTCGGCGGTCCGGTGCGCCTTCGCCGCGCCGGGGAGGATGACTGGCAAGAAATCCCGATCACTCATCCCTGGACGGACAACAGCCGCGGTCTCGGTCTTGCGGACATGTGCGCCGCGCTCCGCGCTGGAACCCCGCACCGCGCCAGTGGCGACCTCGCGTACCACGTGCTGGAGATCATGCACGCCGTAGACACCGCATCGCGCACCGGTCAGCACGTAACGATCAGTCCGCTGGTGGAGTGACGAAGACGGCAAGTCGGCAAGTCGGCAAGTCGGCAAGTCGGCAAGTCGGCAAGGAAGAGGATCGTCGTTCTCCTGACACCCGACACCCGACACCCGACACCCGACCCTCATTCCTCCATCCGCGTCGGCATGGTGATCAGCAAGCGCACGGGAGAGAACCAGATGGCGAGGAACGCGGCAGGCGCGCCGAGGGCGGCGAACAGCATCACGCCGCGCAGGCCGAGCCAGACGGAGAGGATGCCGCCGAGCAAGGCGCCCAGCGGCACCGTGCCGCGAATCAGCGTCCGCATGGTGGCATTGACTCGCCCTTGCAGGCGGAGTGGGGTTACTGCCTGACGCAGGCTGAACTGGTTGACGTCATACGTGGGGACGGTCAACCCATTCAGGAAGAATCCCGCCCCGGCCATCGCCGCGGCAACCGGTGGCGGCCCCCCCGCGAGCGCTGTCAGCAGCGCAACCGGAACCGCGGTGACGATGCCGAGCAGAATGGCATGCCCCAGGCCAATCCGCCGCGCTAGCCGCTCCGGCGCGAGCGAACCGAGCAGGTATCCGACCGCACCCGCCGTAAAGACTGCGCCAATGGTCACCGCGTCCAGGTCCAGCGTCCCGGTGAGAAAGAGAATCAGCACCGCCCCCCGCGTGCCATCGATCAGGTTCCAGACTCCAGTGGCGAGTGCCGTCGCCCGCAGCACCGGATTCTGGATAACGATGGTCAAGCCTTCACCCAACTCACGCCAGAAATGCGGTTGTTGGCCATCCTCGGCGAAGACGCGGGGCGCCTCGTCCGCATGAATCCCGCGCAAGAGACCAGCGGACAGCACGTACGACACCGCGTCAATGAGAATCGCGAGTGGGGCGGACAAGGCGTGCGTTAACCATCCTGCCAACCCCGGTCCACCGACTTCGGCGATGCCGTAGCCGGTGTGGAGCCGGGCGTTGCCTTCCATCAACGCGTCGCCATCGAGCACCGTCGGCAGGAACGATTGCGAGGCGATCTCGAAGAAGACGGAAAGAACCCCAACGAGGAACGCGACCGCCAGCAGCAATTCCAGACTCAGGAACCCCAGCCAGCCGCCCAGCGGAATCAGCAGGAGCAGGACGGCGCGGCCAAGATCGGTGATGACCATCACCGGTCGTTTGGCGCGGCGGTCCAACCAGACACCCGCCATCAGACCGAAGATCAGAATCGGCGATGTCTCTGCCGCGGCAAGAAGACCCATCTGAACCGGGGTGGCGTGCAGCGTCAGCGCGGCAAGGAGCGGCAGCGCGAGGGTCGTGACCGACGTGCCGAGGCTGGAAACGACACTCGCGCTCCACAGCCGCAAGAAGACCGGTGAGCGCCAGACGCCACCCGGCGCCAGGCGCCGCCTCCGGGTCTGGTCACGGTTCATGCGAAGCGGTCAGGCGCAAAAGGCGCGATCACCTCCGGCGGATGCCCGGTCGTCAGCAGGTCGGCGATCGCCTCGCCGGTGGCGGCGGCCAGGGTGACGCCGAGCATGGCATGTCCGCTGGCAATCGCGAGGTTGCGATAGCCGGGCGCCCAGCCAATCACCGGGAGACCATCCGGCGTCAGCGGGCGAGGTCCGGTCCAGACCTTCACGCCAGGTCCGCTGGTCGGCGTTGCTGCCGGCCAGCCCCGCAGCGCCCACCCTGCCGAGCGGGCAATCGCGGCGACCCGCTCCGGGCGAATCACATGGTTGAGTCCGGAGAATTCCATCGTCCCCGCCAGCCGGATCATGCCATCCAGCGGCGTGATCGCGACGCGCGTCTCGTGCAGATAAAGGGGGCGTCCCACCGGCTGGGGAAGTGGTGGGGGTGGCGTGAGATCGATACTGTACCCCTTCCCCGCCTCGATCGGCACCGGCACGCGCAAGGACGCCAGAACCTGTGGCGTCCAGGCTCCGGCGGCCACGACAACCGCTGCCGCTGGAATCCGCTCGCCAGCAACGAAGACCGCAGTCGCCACGCCACCCGTGGTTTCGATGCCACTGACCGGCAGCCCGCGGCGGATCGTCACTCCTCGCCCCATCAGGTAATCGGTGAGCCCGCGCACCAGCGAATCGGGACGGAGCGAACGATCCTCCGGCAGGAGGAAGCCGCCGCTGACCGCATCGGAGAGGGATGGCTCCAGCGCGCGGACCTCGGCGCCATCAAGGACGGGAGAAAACGCGAATCCGGCGGCGCGAGCCGGTTCCAGGGCGTCGTAATCGTGTTCGAGTGTCTCCCGCGAGCGGTAGGCGAAGAGAATGCCGTCCCGGTGCTCTTCGTACGCGACCCCCGCCGCTCGCATGGCGTCATAGAGCGCGAGCGCCCGCTTGCCGAGCGCGGCGGTGGCCTCGGTTCCGGCACGGTAGTCGCGGGCGTTGCAGTGGCGCCAGAAGCGGAGCGTCCACCGCGCAAAGCCGGGATCGAGGCGGGGTCGGATGTAGAGGGGACTATCGGAGCGAAGCATCCAACGCAGCGAGGTGGCGATCAGGCCGGGTGCCGGCACCGGCTCGGCGAGCGTCGGGACGACCCAGCCGGCATTGACGTGGGAGGCGGCCTGGTCGACCGGGCCGGCATCGATCACCGTCACTGGCACGCCACGCTGGTCGAGCGCGAATGCCGTCGCTAGCCCGATCACGCCACCCCCGACGATCACCACCGTCTTCACCCCGAACCTCGCCTTTCCTTCGCCACGCGTTCCCTGTGCAAGGATGATACGGCGTTCATGGTGGTCGGCAGAAATGGCAAAGGCGTGCATAGGAGCACATGCGAACCTCGCCTACCCAAGAGCAAGGTAGGGGCACGGCATGCCGTGCCCTGTGCCCGAGGCGGCGCGATGTTTTCCGGCAAAGGCGTTGCATCATCGGTGCGCACGGCATGCCGTGCCCCTACCGATCTCGAGGCTCCAACCGGTGATTGGCCAGGCCAAGAGTCTCGTCGTCTCAGCGAGAACGCCGGTGTATCTGACTGTCTCGTCCTACCAGTTCTTTCCTGGAATCGGGATTGGAGGTGGACGTCAGAAGCCCCGCTCTCACTTGGCGAGAGCGGGGCTCGGCACGAGGATCAGCGGCTTATCGCGCTACCGCGCGGGAGCCTCCCACGGGAGCGGACCGTTCGATCCGGCCCTCTTCAGCGCTCATCGATGCCCCCTGCCATCCAGCGGCGAAACTCGCGGTCACGGCGATGGCGCCGGAGACGGCCAGAGCGCCGGAGGCGAGCAGCGGAGCGCGGCCGGCAAGGGCACCGGAGACGAGCGGCCAGCCGGTGGTATCGGGATGCATCTCCTGGATAAAACCCATGTTTCCTTCGATGTGTTTCCAGACCCCGAGCAAGCTGCCGGCGATCAGGAGCACCATCAGGACCCGTAAGGCACTCAGGTTCGCCGAGGACGGCCGCCGCCACGCCAGGAGCGTGACCGCCAGCCCGAGTCCGCAGAGAATGAAGGGGACGAACTGCAGCGGTTCCTCGTAGTGCTTCGCCGCGACCAGTTCGGCGACGGTCCCGACGAACATGACGCACGCCAGTCCATACAGCAGGTTGGTGAGACGCTCGAGGCGCGCGGCGGCGGTCACGACTGAACCAGGTAGGTCTTCGCCGCGGCCGCGAACTCCGCGGTGACCGATTCGCCCAACTTCTTGAGAAACGCGTCCGCGGAATCATAGGGCCGGCCATCGATCAGGGCCTGTGCAATGTCCGGGGTGACCCCGGGAAGTTGCTGCAGGGTGTCCGTGTCGGCCGCGTTCGGATCGACTGGCACGAAGAGATAGCGCTCCAGTCCCGCGACTTCCTCCGGCGAGATGTACTTGCCGATCTCACCCCGGAACTGGCCGATGCTGGTGTATGGCCGGTATTCGAGGAACTCCCGCAGCATGCGGTCTCCCGCGCCCGGGATGTTCTTCAACTGGTCTTCACTCGCAGTGTTGAGGTTGTAGCGAATCCAGAGCGCGGCGTTTTCTGGCATGGTGGCATCCTGGGCGAGCGCGGCGGTCCCACGCATCCCCAGCGACAACCCGGCGACCGTGGCGCCAAGCATCAAGCCACGGCGGCCAATCGCGGACGACCCGCGGACGGGAGCTTCAATCTGCGAAGTCATGGTGCAAATCGTTCCTTCCTGCATGTAACACGATGTCGCTCGTCCGCCGGCTCGGCGCGCTCGGCCGGTGGACGGCAATCCGCAACGGATCACAGGCACGAGCGTAGGCAACAAGGCTGGGAGTGAACCGAGAGAAACCTGGGGAAACCCTGGGAGTCGCGTTGTTGCTACAGAGCGCGAATCCACATTAGCGTGTCATCCTCGCTGTCGCCGTGACAACCCTCGTCTAGCCGCGCAGCGACAGTGGCATGAACCATGCACCGAACCCGACGTGGCTGGTACCGCTTTCCATCCACGTCGGCCTCCACATACACGGAAAGAGGGTGAACCATGAGGTACCGATCGGACGCCCCGCCGGCGTCCGGGCGCCGGGGTTTTCTCGCCGGTCTGGGCGGACTTGGCAGCGCACTGTTGTTCACGCGCAATGCCCGGGCGCAGGAGACGCAAGGCACTCCGGCGCCGGGCGCGCAGGGCACGCCAGCATCGAGCGCACAGGCCGCGCCCGCGTGGACGCCCCCACCCATCCCGGAACCACTTCCAAGTTCAGAAGGAACTCCACCTGCGTTGGTCGGCGCGGCGCCTCCCCCAGAAGCGCCTGTCTCCGGCGCACCTACCTCGATCGAGCAGCCCTCGGCGGCGGGCACACCCGGCGTCGGGTCCGGAACACCGGTCACCGGCGGGGAGATGCCGGTCACCAATCCGCAGCAACCTGCCCAGCCGCTGGCGACGCCGGTGTCGGCCGAATCGAAGGTGACTCCTGCGGTGACGGTGACAATTACGCCTCAGTTCACCTTCGATCCGGCGGAAGTCACGATTCATGTCGGCGAGGCGGTGGAGTGGCGCAACGAGGGCCGCTCACCCCAGACCGTCACCGACAATCCGTCGTTGGTGAACGACGACACCCTGGTGTCGCTGCCCGAGGGCGCCGACCCGTGGGATTCGAATGTCCTCAATCATGGCGCCACGTTCATCCAGGTCTTCACCACTCCCGGTGAGTATCGCTACGTCAGTCTGCCCCAGGCGGCAAACGGGATGTCCGGCCGCGTCGTCGTCGAGCCGTAGGCACAGAGGAGGAGATGAGCGTGAACGATGACGCAACCCGTGAAGACGGGGGAGCGCCGGCGAGTCCCGAAACGGCAGACAGCGCGCGGGTCATGGTCACCCAGGAGGATCTGATCCAACGCCGGGTCAACCGGCGGCGGTTGATGGTCGCCAGCGCAGCAAGCGGCGTGGCGGCCACCGCCCTTGCCGTGCCGAGACTGCGGGCGCAGGAAGCCACCCCGGCATCGGGTCCAACCACGCCGGAGGAGGCAGCCGAGCAGGTTGCGACGGTGGTGCCGGGTTCCGCAAGCGCGATGGTCGATACCGGGCACGTCGCCGGTGGGTTTCAGTTCTTCGTCCCCTTCCAGGCGGCGATCGTGCAGGCGGTCGCCGCGCGGTTGATCCCGAGCGACGACACCGGCCCGGGGGCGACCGAGGCCGGCGTGGTCTATTTCATCGATCGCGAACTGTACGAGGAGCGCACCGGCTACATCGGGTATCGCGGCCAGCGCTATGCGACCGGCCCCTTTGCCGCCGGCGAAGCAACGCAGGGCGATCAGTCGGCATTACCAATGGCGGAGCGCTTCCGCATTGGCATCCTCGGTCTGGAAGGACTCGCTCAGGAACGCTATGGCAACGGCTTTGTCTCTCTGAGCGCCGACCAGCAGGACGAACTGCTGCGAGCGATGGATGCCGGAGAGATCGAGACGTTCGGCCGGGTGTCGCTCACGACCCAACCCGCGGTTTTTCAGGGTGGCGATCAGGGCGTGGGCGCCTCGACCGGGCAAAGCGCGATCAGCGCGAAGGCGTTCTTCGAGTTATTGCTGGCGTACACCATTGCCGGGTTCTTCAGCGATCCTGTTCACGGCGGCAACCGGGACATGAACGGCTGGAAACTGATTGGCTTCCCCGGCGCCCAGATGGGGTACGCCGATTGGATTCTCCGTTACGGCGAGCCGTTCAATGGTCCCTACCTGAGTCTCGCCGACCACCAGACCGCGATGGCGGGAGGAGCCTGATTGTGGCCGTGTTGCCGAAAGTCGACGTCGTTTTCATCGGATTTGGTCTCGTTGGTGGCGCGATTGCCAACGAACTGAGCAAGCACACCTCGCTCCAGATGGTGGCGCTCGAGCGCGGTCCCTTCCGTGACACCTATCCCGACTTCCTCCAGGATCATTTCGACGAGTGGCGGTACGCGGTCCAGAGCAACCTCTTCCAGAACCTTTCCCGCAATACCATCACCTTCCGCAACGACACCGAGCAAATGGCGCTGCCGATGCGGGAATATGGCTCCTTCCTTCCCGGTGATGGTGTTGGCGGGGCGATGGTCCACTGGAACGGTCAGTCATGGCGATTTCTGCCGCACTTCTTCGAGTACCGCAGCCACCTCGAGAACCGGTACGGCCCGGATTACCTGCCCGAGGACACCACCATCCAGGACTGGGGCATCACCTACGACGAACTGGAGCCGTACTACGACCAGTACGAGAAGATGTTCGGTATCGCGGGCAAGGCGGGAAACCTCCGCGGCGACATCATCGAGGGCGGCAACCCCTTCGAGGGGCCACGCTCCGACGAATACCCGCAACCGCCGAACAAAATCGCCTACGGGCCTTCACTCTTCCGCGAGGCCTGCGAGGAGATCGGTTTCAAGCCGTTCCCGCAACCGTCCGGCAATAGTCCGGCGGCATATCGCAATCCGGACGGGATGACGCTTGGCGCCTGCAACTACTGCGGGTTCTGTGAGCGGTTCGGCTGCCATGTCGGCGCCAAGGGCAGCCCGATCGTGACCGTCATCCCGCACGCCTTGCAGAGCGGGCGCGTCGAAATACGCCAGTTCTCGACCGTCTACCGCATCAATCACCAGGACGGCATGGCGACGAGCGTCTCGTATTACGACGCCAATGGCCTGCCCCAGGAGCAACCGGCCGATCTGATCGTGCTCGGCGCGTTCACACTGGAGAACACCCGCCTGATGCTCCTCTCCCAGATCGGGGAGCCATATGACCCATCAACGGGTAGGGGCGTGGTTGGGCGGAACTACACGTATCAGACCGGCGGCGCCGGGGCGACGGTCTGGTACACCGACCGCATCCTCAACCGGTTCATGGGATCCGGGGCCAACGGCTTCTGCATCGACGAGTTCAACAGCGACAACTTCGATCACACCGGCCTCAGTTTCTTCGGCGGTGGCAACATCGCCTGCAACAACACCGGCGCCCGGCCGATCCTCGGCAGCGGCCCGCTCCCGCCAGGCACCGCTCGCTGGGGCAGCCCGTGGAAGGAGGCGGTCAAGGAGTACTACAACCGCAGCGTGAACTTCGGTATGCAGGGCGAATCGCCAGCGTACCGGCAACACTATATGGATCTCGATCCAACCTATCGCGATGCCTTCGGTGATCCGCTGTTGCGCATCACCTTCAACTGGACCGACAACGAGCGGAAGATGGTCAAATACGTCACCGAGGTGGCGCTGGCCCGGATTGCTGCGGCGATGGGGGGCCAGATCCAGGACGCACGCGGGACGATAACCGACTACAGCATCGTTCCTTACCAATCGACACACGTCCAGGGTGGCACGATCATGGGGGCTGATCCGACGACCTCGGTCGTCAACAAGTACAGCCAGGTCTGGGGGATGCCGAACCTGTTCGTGGTCGGCGCCTCGAACTTTCCCCAGCACGGGGGGTACAACCCGACCGGCACAGTCGGCGCGCTCGCCTACAACACCGCCGACGCGCTCATCAACACGTACCTGCCCTCGCCGGGAATGCTTGCCTAACCCAACGCGGGAAGGGGAAGGGTAGGGGACGTGCGGCGCTGGAATTCCAGTGCCGCACGTTCTTGATCCGGGTTGCCGTCAACGGTCGGTACCTGTCAACACGTACCCGTAATGATCAGAAGTCCCCGCAATCAACCTGAAAACAAGGGAGACCCAGGTCCTTGCGCCACATATCGACGACCTGATTGCGATCGTCGAGGACGAGGAGCACGTCGTATTTTCCGCGCACGTTGCGCTCGAACATCTCCCGCTTGACCCGGCTGTCCCGCCGCCGATCGCCGGTCTTCCGCATGACCAGCGCATCGAAGGGGATAGCATTGGTCTCGAGCCAGGCGATCGTCATCGCTCTCGCGCTGTCATTGCGCCCGGAAAAGAGGACGATGGCATAGCCGGCCCGGGAGAAGAGCCGCACCACCTCGGCGGTGGCGTGCTTGACCTGATCCCGGTCGACCGTGGCGAAGTCATAGGGGCTGCGCTCCCCGATCTCGGCCAGCGTTCCATCGATATCACAAATGATCGCCTTCGGCAGGCTCGGCGTCGTCATCGCAATGTCCCGGACCGTTCAACGAACGGAACGGCAAACTCTCCGCCAGATGAGCTCGCCGTGTGCGCTCATTGTCTGGAGCATGGCACGGGGCACCCTGTAGATCAACTACCACGTCCCAACGGACGGCATGATGGAGAGACCAAGGCGTGCTATTCGCCCCAGGTGCGCTCCAGGACGCGCAGCCAGTTCTCATAGGCGACCTTGCGCAAGGTCGCATCGTCGTAGCCGCGGGCGCGCATCGTTTCGAGCAGATTCGGCAGGAGTGAGGCGTCGCGGATGTCGTCCGGCATCGTCGCGCCATCGAAATCGGAGCCAAGCCCGACCTTGTCATCGCCGAGACGGTCGATCAGGTAGTCGAGATGATCGACCATCACGCCGAGGTCGAGCGCCGAATCCCGCTTGCCCTCCCGATCGAGAAAGCCGGTGTTGAAATTCAGGCCGACCATGCCCTCGCTGTCGCGGATGGCGTCCAGTTGACGATCGGTGAGGTTGCGAGTGGAGGGGCAGATAGCGTGGACATTGGAGTGGGTCGCCACCAGCGGCGCCTCGGAGATCCTGGCGACATCCCAGAACCCGGCCTCGTTGAGATGGGAGAGGTCGATCATGATTCCGAGGCGGTTACAGGCGCGGACCAAGTCCTTGCCGAGATCGGTCAGCCCGGGGCCGGTGTCCGGCGAAGACGGAAACTGAAACGGCACGCCGTAACCGAAGCGGTTGGGCCGGGACCAGGTGATCCCGAGCGAG
>JAXLWU010000015.1:0-122432 GCA_046328335.1 Thermomicrobiales bacterium | reverse complement strand
GCCGACTCATGTCCATTCGGTACACATTGCTGATTCTTACGCCGCTCTTCTCGGAGAGTTGCCGAATTTGCGACTCCAACCCTGGGTCATCGAGCAAGTCAAAGCGGTTGAACCGCGGCATGATCAAGACGGGCGCGAGGTAGCTGAAAGCAGTGGCGAGCGGAACCGAGGCGGCTGCCGCAATCAACCACCAGTCTCGCGGGCGACGACGCATGAGAACGAAGCACCCGGTCAGCAAGGGTGTCTGGACAAGCAGACCAATCATCAGGCTCTTGATTTGTTCCGCCAACCAGGCGCTACCGGACTGGCGCGTCACCCCAAATCGGCGATCGACAAGATGTCCGCCGAGGTACGCGATCGGCAGATCGAGCGATGCGACCAGTCCGCTCGCGGCGGCCAGGAAGACCGGCCCCGCGGCCCGCTCGCTTCCGGTCGCGGTGCGAATCCCCCGTTTGAATCTTGCCGCGCGGCCACTGGCCGCGAATCCGGACAGAACGCCGACTCGCCAAGCAGTCGATAGTGCCAAGGCCGCAAGCCGAACCGTGTTGTATCGCTTGGCGCGGCGGACATCGTTACCGGTGGGGAGCGAGGGCTGGACAAGGTCCCCGCACCCGGGGAGCACTCCGTTCGCGGTGAAGAAATACGAGGACCCGCGCACCTCGCGAACTCTTTCGATCACGCATTCACCCTCGAGGCCGACTTCGACCGATTCATGAGTCCAACAGTTGGTAGCGGTGCTGATGAAACCGGCCAGTCACGCGGACTCCTCCGCGAACGCGCTCACCGGAACAAGACGCTTCAATGGTGACGGCAACCACCAGTTCCAGGCTCCAAGCAGGCGCATCGTCGCGGGGACCAGCAGCGCCCGTACCACTGTCGCATCCAGCAAGACTGCCAGGGCAATACCAAAGCCAAGAGCCTTGATCAGCACGACCTCGGCGGAAACAAACGATGCCGTGACCACCACCACCAGAAGCGCCGCCGAGGTGATGATCCTCCCACTTCGTTGCATTCCGAGCGCAACAGCCTCGCGGTTGTCCCCAGTCCGTTCCCATTCCTCGCGGACGCGCGTCAAAAGAAAGACCTCGTAGTCCATGCTCAACCCGAAAAGAATGCAGAACATGACGACCGGCAGCGACGCCTCCACAAACCCCAACGGCGTGAATCCGAGGTATTGGCTGAGGTGTCCTTCCTGAAACACCCAGACCAGCGCACCATACGACGCCAGAATGGAGAGCGCGTTCATGGCGATGGCTTTCAAGGGCAGGAGCAGCGAGCGGAACAGCAAGAGCAAGACCACGTATGTGGCGACAACGACGAGGAGCACGGCACGGGGAAACTCCGCATACATTTCGGAGACCACATCGACGATTTCCGCGGTTCCGCCATCGACCAAGACCTCTAACCCAGGGGGCCGTAGTTGTCGCAGTTCTTGCAGCAATCGCTTGTTCGAATCGGAGTTCGGCAGGTCATTGGTGAACGCGAGGATCGCGACGGCATTGTCGGCGGCCAACCGGTCAGCCGGGGTCGGCACCCCGAACACGCTGAGAAACCGCTGCAAGAACGCCAGTCCGACCGCATTAGGGCGGCTAAAGGCGGGCGAAACGACGCTCTGGACCCTCGTCACCCGCGGATCGCGGTCAAGGCGACGGGCAATCTCATAGACGGAGGAGAGATTCTGCGGCGTGAATATCGGGCCCGTGGAGCGGACAACGACAATGAACGGCGAAATCTCTCCGGCGCCGTACTTATCGACGAGAAGGTCGAACGCCTGGCGCGAGGGTAGCGTTTCGGGAAGGATAGTGGCGTCGGGTGATGAGATATTGGCGTCCAGAAACGGCGTCCCGAGCAAGAGCAATAGCGCCAGGGTTGGGATCAAGACAGCGACGGGCTTCGCCATAACCGCTTGGGACAGCCTGATCCAGAAAGTGGAATCGCGAGTTCCCGCGCGGTAGGTCGGTACCGGGAAGCGATCGATGCGTGATCCGATGACGGAAAGCAGCGCCGGAAGCAAGGTGAGCGCGGCGATCGTCGACCAGGCAACCACGATCACGCCAGCGATTCCCACGGAGCGCAAGAACATGAAGTCGAAGAGCGAAAGGCCCGTCAAACCGATCAGGACCGTCAGCCCTGAGAAGAACACGGCTTTGCCCGCTGTTCCGACGGTGCGTTCAACTGCCAAGGGGACCACCCCTGCCGACCGCACCAACTCTTCCCGAAAGCGCGACGTAATGAACAGGGAGTAGTCCACCGCCAGACCGAGACCCAGCATCGTGGCGAGGTTAAGCACGAAAATCGACAAATCCGTTAGTTGTGCCGCGAAATAGACCGTCGCAAGCACGAGGCACACCCCCGCAGCGCCGACGGTCAGCGGCATCGCCGCGGCCATGGCCGTGCCAAAAACGACAAGCAAAGCGATCAACGCGACCGGAAAGACAATGACCTCCGCTCGACGAAGATCGCGCTGGCTGACCGTTTCGATATCACGATAGAAAACGGGTGCTCCCGCGATCGAGGTCGAGAACCCCTCCTGTGAAATCAGCGCGGTCTCGAAGTCAGTAACGGCGCGCTGCGCTTCTTCGGGAGGCAATCGCAAGTTGACGATGGCGTAGGCCGTCTTTCGATCCGGGGCGATCAGGTTGGCGTCCTGAGTCGGCAGGATGATGTCCGTGACATCAGGCAGAGCCCGAACATCGCGCAGCGAGCGCTCGATTGCGCTCTCCAGTTCTGTGACGGACGTTCCTGGAACCTGGCTCTCGTAAATCACGATCAGCGAGGACGGGGCAAAACCGAGTTCCTGTTGCAAAACCGATCTGGCCCTGGCAGCCTGCGTCTTTGCCGACGAAAAGCCTCCGACCTCCAGCACGTCCGCGACGCGGGGCAAGAGCGGGAGCGCGGCAAGTATCGCGAGTCCCCAGATGATCAGGAAAGCCCACCGCCAGCGGTAGGTGTTTCTGCCGAGTGCAATGAACAACCAGATATCCTCGCGGGCGGCACATGCCTGAAATGCGTCGATCGTAAACACGTCGATCCGGAGCAATGATCGGCTGTCTACAGTACCCGATACCGCTCTTCCGCTACCTCCTCGCCAGGCGCTGTATCGAGTCGCTTCGAATTTCACCAAGTCACCGCCAGAACTGCGGCGGCTGGCACCGAGTATGCAGTGATACCCCCAGCCGGGCGAGGGTTTGGCTCGTTCGGACCGCTCTGGAAGGAGATAGCAAGGAGCTACGTCGATGCCGTCATTGTCCCTGATCCGAGGCGTCGCGTTTGCGACGGCACTTACCGTCTCGGCAGGTGTTGCCGCGATTCCAGGATACGTTCTGGCGCAGGATTCCAATGCCACTCCGGCTGCTGGCAGCGCGTACGATGAGTCGCATCCGGCTCATATTCATTCCGGCACATGCGATCAGCTTGGTGATGTCGTTTTCCCGCTGAACGACGTCTCTCACGCGAACATGATGTCCATGGGAACGCCGATGGCCGGCGGGGACATGTCCGAGTCCCAGTCCGCGGCGACTCCATCCGCCTCCGATTCCAGCTCATCCAGTTCGACGCCCATGACCGGCAGCGATCAAATGCAGTCAGCCGAAAAGGGTGAAGTCGTCGCCACCAGTTCGACCGTGGTTCAGGCGCCACTGTCCGACATCCTTGGGGCTCCCCATGCGATCAATGTTCACAAGAGCATGGACGAAATTGCCGTCTACATCGCATGCGGCGAAATCACTGGCGATTCCAGCGCCACCGAGCTTGCGATCGATCTGAAAGAACTGAACAATTCCGGCTACAGCGGCCGTGCCAGACTGATGGACAACGGTGACGGAACAACAACCGTCGATATCATGTTGATGGAATCCGACTCCGACATGAGCGGCGGTATGGAGGCGACTCCCTCCTCGTAGTGCCGTTCGATCCCAGTTTCTCGATGAAATGGCCTCGGTGCAGTAGGCACCGAGGCCATTTGCTGTCTTTCGCGGGGGCAGCGCCTATGGAGAAATGGAGAGGACCCGCTCGAGAAATTCGCGTGTTCGCGGTTGCCGCGGGTTGGAGAAAATCTGGTCTGGCGGGCCGATTTCGACAATGCTTCCCCCGTCGAGGAACGCGACCCGGTCAGAGATCTGGCGGGCAAATGCCATCTGGTGCGTAGCGAGCATCATGGTCATTCCCGCGACTTTGAGTTCGCGGATGATATCGAGCACTTCCCCGACCATCTCCGGGTCGAGCGCCGACGTGACTTCGTCAAGCAGGACCAGTTCCGGCTTGAGCGCCAACGCGCGGACAATGGCCACCCGTTGCTGCTGGCCACCGGACAATCGATCAGGATACTCAGTCCCCTTGTCCACCAGGCCAAAACGTTCCAGGAGTTCCCGCGCCATGTCATTCGCCGCGGTGCGGGAGAGGCCTTGCACCTTTCGGGGCGCGAGCGTGATGTTGTCGAGCACGGTCATGTGAGGGAAAAGATTGTAGGACTGAAACACCATTCCGATCCGTTGACGAACAAGATCGGCGTTCGGCATGGCGGTCGAAATGGCAGAACCATTGAGGAGAATTTCTCCCGCGTTGATGTCTTCCAGCAGGTTGACACAGCGTAGGAGTGTCGATTTTCCGCTCCCAGACGCGCCGATGAGGCTGATCACCTCGTGCGCAGTCACATCGAGATCGATGTTGCGAAGAACAAGGTTCTGCGCGTAGGCCTTGTACAGTCCCCTCACCTGGAGCAGGGGCGGGGTCATACGGCGCCACCAACCGTCTGCTGCTGAGTGCTCCGGGCAAGAAGGAAATCGGTAAACCTGGCCAGCGGGATCGTCACCGCGATGAAGATCACGCCCGCCGCGAGATAACTGGTGTAGTTGAAGTTCAGACTGGCGTAGATCTGTGCTTGTCGGGTCGCTTCCAGGGGGCCCAAAACGGAAATCAGCGCGGTTTCCTTCTGGAGGGCGACGAAGCCGCTCAGGGTCGGCGGGATGACCCGACGCACAGCCTGAGGGAGAACCACGTACCGCATCGCCTGCCAGTTTGACAGACCGAGCGACCGCGCTGCGGAGCGTTGACTGGCATGGACCGATTCGATTCCGGCGCGGAACACCTCGGCCTGATAGGCTGCCGATGTCAGAATCACGGCAACGCTGCCCCAGAAGACGGCCGTGTTCGGAACGCCGGAAATACGGAGCGCGGGCACGCCAAAGCCGAGGGTCAAAACCACCAGCAGTGACGGAGCGCCACGGAAAACGTCGATGAACGCAACCGCGGCGGCGCGAGCCGGAAACAGGACTGGGCTACGGCCACTTCGGACGATAGCGAGAACCAAACCGAGGATCAGAATGATCGGCTCAGCGATCATGAAGATCCGAAAATTGAGCCAGAATCCCTTCAGAACCAAAGGAAACGATGCCTTGAAGTCAGGCCAACTGAAAAACGCCTGACGAACTGACTCCCATCCCGTCGATCTGCCGAGCAGAAACACCGCGGCAGAAACGAAAACAACCGAGCTGATCAGCGCGATGAACGCCGAGCGGCGGACGTCGGCGCGCGTCCACGCCGGACGTGGAGCGAGAAGCGCGGCAATTTCCGCCTCGCTGAGTTCATGTGGCGCCGTCACCGGACCACTCATCGAGTCACCATTCACGTCTCTCATTGCGTTCAGTACGAGATGGCCACCCGCCTGATCGTGAGCGGATGGCCAGAACGCATGATGCTCAAATGCCGCACTCGATAGTACCGGAAGTTTCCAGACATGACGACGAAGAGCCGGGACAATGGTTACTCCATTGCTCAAGTGCTGAACCATTGCTAGCCTTGCCTCTGGCGTGAAACGTGGCACCAGATTTTGGAGCCGGCTCGGAGGCGTTGCCAGATTCACGCTTGGCCACAAAGGAGATCGAGGAATGCACAATCGCCGTCAAATCCTGAACCTGGGACTCGGGCTTGCACTCGCCACCGCCGTCACGCCAGCGTTGCGCGTGAAGGCTCAATCGGGAGACGCGACCCCTGTCGTGCCCGCGGACATCTCGACCTTGCCATTGAAAAAAGATGGTCAATTGACAATCCATGCCGATCAGCCGGCGTACCCGCCATTTTTCATTGATAACGATCCCTCCAACGGTAAGGGTTTCGAATCAGCGTTGGCCTATGCCATCGGTGAGCGTCTCGGATTCAAGAAGGATCAGATCGTCTGGGGATACACCTCATTCAACGCGTCCTATGCCCCCGGACCGAAAGACTTCGATTTCTATATCACGCAGGTGAGCATCACCGACGAGCGCAAGAAAGCGGTCGATTTCAGCGACCCTTATTACATCTCACCGCTCGTCGTTGTCGCCAAAAAGGACTCGCCTGTTTTCGACGCCAAGACACTCGCTGACCTGGCGAAATTCAGTTTCGGTGCACAGGTCGGGACGACGTATTACATCGCGATCACCGACGACATCAAACCCGAAAAGGACACAATGGTCTTTGACACGACCGCAGACTCCCTGACCGCGCTCGAGAACGGCCAGATCGACGCCGTGATTCTCGACCTGGAAAGCGCAAACTACGTCACGAGCGAGCAGTTCACGGACATGGGCATCGCCGGTCAGTTGCCGAAGAATCCGGGCCAAGGCACCGGCATGGTCTTCGAGAAAGGAAGCGAACTCGTCCCGTATGTCAATGCGGCCCTTGCCTCACTCATCGCAGATGGGACTCGCGACAAGTTGGCGGAGGAGTGGCTTCCGAAGCCTGCCGACCTGAAGGTCTACGGTTAGTCACGTTCGGGGCGAGCCATGAGGGCCCGCCCCACTCGTGCCTCAGCATGGATCGAATCGGAACGTAAAGGCACGGCAAGCGCTCGAAACATCCATGCGAGATCGCCGCGCACCCCCTCCAGTGGGAGATTGACTCGAAAGCGGAATTCACCGTTCTCCGCAAGGAATCCCATGCATAACCGTGAAGAAATCAGACTGACAACACTGGCCAGCTGCGCCGGCTGAGCAGCCAAAATGGGCCCGGAGGCCCTGGCGCAGGTTCTGCGGCCGCTCGCTCTCGCTACCCATCCCGACCTCGTTGTTGGTCTGCAAACCAGCGACGACGCCGCAGTCTATCGCCTTGCTCCAAATCTGGCGATTGTGCAGACCGTGGATTTTTTTACACCTATTGTCGATGATCCCTGGACCTATGGCGCCATCGCGGCGGCGAATTCCATGAGCGATGTGTACGCGATGGGAGGCACTGTACACTTCGCCCTCAACGTCGCGGGATTTCCTGATTTCCTCCCCTCGAACATGATCTCCGCCATCTTTCAAGGAGCGGCGGACAAGGTCGCGGAGGCGGGCGCGATCATTGCCGGCGGGCATACCGTCGTCGATTCTGAACCAAAATTCGGTCTCGTCGTCACGGGAACGATCGATCCGGAAGGAATCTGGACAAAAGCGGGTGCCCGCGCCGGCGACGTTCTATTTCTGACGAAGCCGATCGGGACCGGGATCGTGGCAACGGCGCTCAAACGAGAGAAGGCTGAGCTCGCCGACGTCGAAGCGGCTACGAAGTCGATGCTGACCCTGAATCGAGCGGCGGCTGAGACAGCGCGATTGGTCGGTGGCGTCAATGCCGCAACCGACATCACCGGATTCGGCCTGCTCGGTCATGCGAGCGAAATCGCGGAAAAGAGCGGTGTTCGCTTGCGGTTCTCTGCCGCTTCTGTTCCGCTGCTGCCGGGCACTCGCGAGTATGCCGCCGCTGGTCACATGGCGGGCGGGCTTGGCCGAAATCGGGACTTCTATCAGACGCATGGCGCTGGCGTGTCGTTTTCCGAAGGCATCGACGAGATCACCCGCGCCATCCTCTTCGATCCGCAGACCTCCGGCGGCCTCCTCTTCGCCGTCGACCCGGCTATCAGCGAAGCGTTTGCCGGACGATTCGAGTCCGAAAATGTGCCGCTCTGGCGCGTCGGCGACATCATCGCCGGCGGCGGCATTCTCGTTTCGACATGACGGACAGCGTCTTGCCTCAGAACCCATCCGAGCGCATTCCCGCCTCTCGTCGGGACTGGACCCGGCTCATGAGTGACCTCCAGATCCGGCCTAATAAAGGTCTCGGTCAGCATTTTCTCTTTGAGCGCGGAATCGTTGAGCGGATGGTTCGGGTGGCAGGCGTAACATCGTCCGATACCGTTGTCGAGATCGGACCTGGTCTCGGGATACTGACCTCGGAATTATTGCGCAAGGCGGGCCATGTGGTCGCCATCGAACTCGATCGCAACCTGGCCGCACATCTTCGCCGGACCTTCGGCGATCTGCCGAACCTCACATTGGTTGAGAACAATGTGATGTCGGTCGATCTCGATCTGTTTCTGCCGCCGTCCGGGCCATATGACGTCGTTGCGAATCTCCCGTATTCCCTCGGCAGCGCGATTCTGCGTCATCTCCTCGAGAGTCCGCGGCCACCGCGGCGCTTGACCATCATGCTGCAGAAGGAAGTTGCTGAGCGAGTCGTCGCCTCTCCGCCGGACATGAGCATTCTCGCGGTCGCCACGCAGTTCTACGCAAAGCCGTACATCGCCTTCGACGTTTCCCCGACCGTGTTCATTCCTCCGCCGAAGGTTGAATCAGCGGTACTGACGCTGGAAGTCCACAAACAACCGCCATTGCCACAGCGTTTTCACCCGTTGTTCTTCAGGATCGTGACCGCGGGGTTTCGACAGAAACGGAAACAGGTCGCCAATTCGATTGCGGATGTATTGCGACTGCCAAAGACAGATGTCAGCCAATGGCTCGAACTCGCCGGAATCGATCCAATGCGCCGGGCTGAGACCCTCGCTGTTGCCGATTGGGTCCGGCTCACTGAGACCGCACCAGCGGCCGTCACCGCAGGATGACCGAAGATTCAGTTTCGGCGACTGCCATCAAGGCTCCAGCGAAACTGAATCTCGGTCTGGAGGTACTGGGACGCCGGGCAGACGGGTACCACGATCTGGCGACCATCTTCCTCACTGTGAGTCTTTATGATCATCTCGTTTTCCGAAGTGACCCGCCGAGTGGAACGGTCAACGGCGGCACCGGGGCGCTCTCCTGCGAATCAGACGCTCCTGAGCTGGAAAGCGGCAATCTGGTTCTCACCGCGCTGCAACGTCTTCAGGAGGCAACCGGTTATCCGGTCTCCGCCCATGTCGAGTTGCAGAAATCGATTCCGATCGCAAGTGGACTCGGTGGCGCGTCGAGCGACGCGGCAGCGGTGCTTTTGGCCGCACGGCAGAGGTTCCGGATTGAAATCGACGATGCCGCCCTCGCCAGAGTCGCGGCGTCTCTTGGTAGCGATGTCCCCTTCCTTCTCGAAGGTGGCTGCGCTCTCGGCACCGGGCGCGGCGACGTTCTCAGTCCCCTCCCTGCGCCTGATTGCGTGCAGTTCGTTCTTGTGACACCGCCGATCCACATCCCGATGAAGACCGAGACGCTCTACAGGACGCTGGACGCGGCAAATTTCACTGATGGTTCCCACGTTGCCGCGCAAGCCGCGCGGTTGCGGGCCGGAACGGGGCTGGACAACCGTCTGCTCGTCAATGCGTTTTCCTCACCGCTCTACGAGATCGTTACGGAACTCGCAAGTCTGCCTGACACACTGACCTCACTCGGCGCTCCGGTGGTGGCACTTTCGGGGTCCGGTCCGACGCATTACGTCCCCTTCCAGGATCCCGATCAGGCCAGCGCCTTCGCCTTGCGGGCAACGGCACGGTTTGGCCAGCGGACGCGCATCGCACTCGTCACCCCGGTCCCGGCTCGAGCAAAATCGACTCCCTAACGAGCCCGCAACAAGTACTGTCCAACCCTCGCTGTCCCTCCTGACGATGGCAACGCCGTCGGGGTACCCTCAGACGCATGATTCGACCTGAATCGGTGCTGGGTGGCAGATATCGCGTCGGAAGACGCATCGGCGAGGGTGGCATGGCCCTCGTTTACGCCGGCCATGATCTTGTTCTCGGTCGGGATGTGGCCATCAAGACCCTCCGACCCCAGTTCGCGGTCGACCCCGCGGTGCGGGACCGCTTTGCCCGGGAGTCGCGAGCGGTTGCCTCACTTGCCCACCCCAATATTGTCGACATCTACGATGTCGGTGAGGCGGACGGCTCTCCATATATCGTCATGGAGTTGGTTTCTGGTCAGACATTGAAACAAATCATTGCCGAGGAGGCACCGTTTCATCCAGGTGACGTGGCGCAACTGGTGAACCAGGTGGCCAGTGCGCTCGATCTGGCGCACTCGCGGGGATATGTCCATCGCGATATCAAGCCGGGCAACATCGTCATCGATGACCACAATCGCGTCCGCGTGCTCGATTTCGGGATCGCCAAGGGAATCGCCGACGCTGATCTCACTGACGCGGGTGGGGGTTTCGGGACCGCGGGCTATATCTCGCCGGAACAGGCAGAAGGTCTCATGGCGACGCCGGCTTCCGACATCTATTCATTGGGTGTTGTCGCCTACGAGATGCTCACCGCCCGCCCACCATTCATCGCCGATTCACCCATTGCACTGGCGATGCAACATATACGCGCCGCGCCCCCGCCGCCCTCTACCGTGATTCCGAGCATTCCTTCCAGAGTGGAACAGGCGGTCCTCCGAGCACTCGAAAAGAATCCAACGATGCGCTGGCCGTCCGCAGGCGAGTTCGCTGCGGCACTAGCAAAGGAACCGACCAGTTACGCAAGAGCGGCCCGGCGCACATCTCCGGCCCCCTCCGCTGTTAGCAGGCCTGGCAGCGGCAAACTGACACTCCTGGTGGCCATTGCCATCTTCGGCGCGATCGGCGCCCTGGTCTGGTTTGGGCTCAGACCGGACACGACAGTTCCAGTCAGCGACCCGACAATACCGGCAATTCTCCCATCGGCGCCGGAAATTACCGGAGGTGTCGAAGCCAACCCCGAACAGCCGCTGCCCACGATCTCCGTAAGTGTTCCAGTTTCGGAACCGTCCGTGACCGCCGAGATCGCCCCGACGATCGCACCGGCCGGTGAGGCAGTTGTCGTGCCCGATCTGCAAGGCCAATCGATCGCACAGGCGACGAGAGAACTCCTGTCACGCAATTTGCGGATCGCGCTGGGACAGCCCGAGCCATCCGATACTGTGCCATTGAACGCGATCGTGCGGCAGAATCCGCCCCCCGGAACCGCGGTCCAGCCCGGACAGATCGTAACGGTCAATCTCAGCCGGGGGCCGAACAGGGGACGGGGTGGGTTGCCATGATCGGGGGCACCAGTGCGAAACGACGCGTATATCACGGCGGGTCTCGTGTTCCTCGTCTCCCTGTTCGGGTACTCGGCGGCATTTGCTATCTGGGGCAACAGCTACGCTGAGTCGAGCGTGACAATTCTCGGTTCCGGTAGCGAGTTGTCGATCCTGGTGAATGAAGGGCGCTCGCGAGTGCTCCTGGCATCAGGTAACGACCCGGTCCGTTTCAGCAATGCCTTCACTGACATTCGGCCGATATTCGCGCGACGCGTCGATGTTCTGGTTGCGGTCGGCGAAGGTGATGACTTGCTCGTCCCAATCGCGGCTCGCGACGATCAGAATGTCAGGGAGACGTTTGCAATCGGCTCGTTGCCGCCATCGGCGGAATCGACAGCCCTCGCCCCACAAGATGAGTGGCAGGGACCAAAGCGAATCCAGATCGGACCGACGGTGACGATGACGATCGAGCCGATTGCCGCCACGTTGGACGGCAACGGCAATCAGGAACTCTCGTGGCGAGCGACGATCGAGCGCGGGTCGACCAGGGTCGTTGTCCTGTCAGACGGTGGTCTGGCAGAGCGATTCGCCCCTGGCCCGCCCGCATCGGTTCTTGTCGTTTCCGGGGCCGAACCCGCCGCTGGCTGGGCAGCAACCCCCGCTATTGCTCTGGTTGCCAACGCGTCCCGCGTCGATGGTCCGGAACTTCGCTCCGACCTGGAAGCGAATCGCGTGCAACCGCGCTGGACCGCGCGCGTGTTTCCCGGTGAGTCGTTACGGTTGCGGTTCATCCCGGAGGGCATATCTGTCGCATCGGATGCCGTCCAGCAGAACAGCGGGGCCCAACCCAACGGACCCTGATCCCGGGCCACCGAGCCCACGGCGGAGCACGTCGCCTCCTGCGCCGACGCGGGAGCGCCATCCGAACTTCACCGAAGGGCGCACGCTCCAGCGTGAACTCCCGAGAACTCGCTTGCTGACCTGTCCAACAGAGACCGCCTGAACTCGTCTTTGACTTCGTCCATCAATTGGCCGTCGCTCAAGAGATCGAGACCTGTGAGTGCCAGCGCCTTCGCGACTTTGAGTGTGTTCGCGAAGCCGAGCGGTGAGATTGCCGCTTCGACGACCTCTTGCGAGTGCCAGGTGCAGAGCCGATCGAGAATCGGAAAGCCGGTCTCTACCGACGGCACAACGTAACTCACATTTCCCCAATCGGTCGACCCCATTCCCGGTTCTGGCTGTGCCGGCGGCATGTGCAAGCCAACGGTAGCGAGATGAGCGTCGAGACGCCTCGCCATGGTGTAGTTGGTGATCATGTCCGAGTTCGCTTCTTCGGGCTGGGTGAATTCGAGTGTCGCGCCAGTGATCAGCGCCGCTCCCTCGGCTATGCCTCGGACCCGGCCGACGAGGGTGTGCATTCCGGCCAGCGTTGCCGCCCTGACGAAGAACTCCGCCTGGGCAAAATGGGGAATGACGTTGGGGACATCACCACCGTGGGTGATGATGCCGTGAATGCGCTGGTCAGCGGTCATCTGCTGCCGTAACGCGTTGATGCCATTGAAGACCTCGATTACCGCGTTCAGCGCATTGACGCCATTGAACGGATCGGCGGCCGCATGCGCCGGTTTGCCGTGAAAGGCCATTCTCACCATGACACAGGCGAGCGAGCGTCCACTTCCTTCGACCGTCGGACAGGTTGCATCGGCCGCTCCCGGATGTGCGCCCAGCGCCGCATCCACACCGGAGAAGACTCCAGCGTTGGCCATGACCGCTTTGCCACCGACCGCTTCTTCGGCCGGAGTTCCAAAGACAATGACCCGTCCGCAGACTGCCTGCCTCAACGCCGCGGCCAAACCGATCCCGGCTCCGATTGCGGCCATCGCGATCAAATTGTGGCCGCAACCATGTCCAACTCCGGGTAGAGCGTCGTATTCCGCGAGGAAGGCGACGGTCGAGCCGCCGCCACCTGCGCTGGCGGCGAACGCGGTGTCGAGTCCGGCAATCCTGCGCTCAATGGAAAAGCCGCGCGCCGCCAGGAACTCGGCGCAGGCGGCGCTGGCCTGGTGCTCGCAAAGGGCAACCTCCGGATTGGCGTGGATGAACCGGGAAAGCGCGACCAAATTGTCCGCTGCCTCGTCCACAGCGGTTACAGCCGCCGTGCGCGCCGCCTGCAGAGCGCTGTCCCTCCCCCGTGACTTCATGCTCGAGATTCCACTTCCTCATGCCGAGCGAGCGCCGCATGTGCAGCAATCCAAGTGCGGCGGTTTGGCGACGCCGATTTGAATCAGGGCCAATTGGCGACGGTACTGGCGGGAATTCTAGAGGGTCGCCCCGCATTCAGGACAAAACACATCCCTCGCGCCGACCACGGAGCCGCAGACGGTGCATCGCTCATCGCTCATCGCCTGATTCCCGTTTCCATCCGCCCATTGCGCGGCCGGACCACGGTATCCTGGGGAAGATTCCAGTTCGGAACTCGCCCAAGGCGCCCACACCGTCTCATCCTGCGCGCGCGATGACATCGTCGGACGGCGCCAGACCGAATCGGCTTGCCCCGTATGGAGATTTCCGTTTGACCTCGAGTTCGTTTGATAATCAGCGCCCCGCGCAAACGCTCCTGGCGCAAGTGGAGAGGTGGCGTCGACGCCTGGCTCGAATCGGCCCGATGGCAAGACCGGATCTACGACAGGGTCGAGTTTTCCGTCATAGGCAATCTTCGAGCCGTGCGGCGTCCGGCTCCGCGAAGACGGAGCGGTTGGTGCCGCATCACCATAACTTCGTGGTTGTCCCCGCGTGCGGAACGCGTTCATGATCCAGCCGAATAACGTCATCGCGAGGAGAACCGCACCAGCGGCGAGCATCAGGCGTCCGGTGTCTTCAATCAGCTCGCGGGCCAGGAAGCCATTTTCGAGCGCTTCACCCTGCCCCAGGATCGTATCGACCCACGAAAGAAGAAGGCTCAGCAACAGACCGCCATTGAACGCCGCGAGGACCGCGCCACTGACGCGACTCAGGGGCCCGGGGCGGAGTCGGCCAAGCGCCGCGCCTCCCCCGTAGCCGAGGACAAATGTCGCGGCGAAAAGAATCGCTACCGACCCCAGGAACTCGCCGAGCCGAGTTTCGACACCGAGTCGGTCGCTGATCTCGCGCCCGACCGTGGACCCGTATCGCTCCGCCAATTCCGCGCCAAAGAAGATGCCTGCGGAAACAAACGCTTCTTTGGCGACCCCTCTCCTGATGCCGAACGGCACAAAGAGGAGAATGACGAGGCCAAGCAAGACATCCAGGAGCAACGGTGTGTTGATTTCCGGCACGCGGTACGTCCCATCAATTCCTGCGCGTACGCGCTTCAAACCCGGTCACCGTCATTCTGCCGAAAGCCGGCAGCCTGACCTACGTCTATGTACGGCGCATGCTGGCTCGTGGTTTCGGAGGGGTGTAATGGCGGGCGGCGAATGCAAACCCCAGTTCCGAAGTCGACGCGCATCCTCTGGGAACAGGGCGTCGGCGGCGAGTTTAGCACGAAAAATGGACCCTTTGGCGATTGCTAGTTGTCAATAAATGGGAATCATGTGGTATGATTTGACCGCGGTGGTCACTGATCGCTTGCACAATGAACTTACCGAAATTGACCGAATGCGCCGAAAGGAGGCATTCCATTTCCTCGCCGCGCCGGCGCACTGACACCAGCGGCACTGCGCCAAGTCCAAAAGCCGGAAACCGATCCAGCGCCGTTCCTCAATCGACATCGGCTGTAGATCCTGTTTCTTCTCAGCCAGATTCATCCGCTCTTCGCGGGATGAGTTGGCGCCGGATCGATCTTCATATTCACACGCCGAATTCGGTCGACTACCAGCAGAATTCGGTCAGCATGCTCGATATCCTGAAACGCGCGGAGGAGCGAGGTCTCGATATCATCGCCATTACGGACCACAACTCCGTTCGCGGCTACGCGGATCTTTGGCGTGAGATCGAGGATCTGGAACTTCTCGAGTATCTCGACCGAATGCTTCCTATCGAACGAGACCGTCTTTCCGAATTTCGCCGCCTGCTCTCACGCATCCTCGTGCTCCCTGGATTCGAGTTCACCGCCCAGTTCGGGTTCCACATCCTGGCCATCTTTCCCGAGGGGACGTCGATCCGCAAAATGGAACATCTGCTGATGCTGCTCGGGGTCGGTGAGGACCGGTTCGGCAGTGGCGAAGTTGGAGCGACGACGGACGTTCTTCGTGCCTACGAAATCCTGGGGGAACACGGGGCGCTCATCATTGGCTCGCATGTCAATTCCGCCCATGGAATTGCGATGCAGGGTCTCCGCTTCGGTGGTCAGACCAAGATCGCCTATACCCAGCATCCCAATCTGGCCGCGCTCGAAGTCACCGATCTTCTGCCGACTGGTAATCGCCGGTCGACGGCAAGGTTCTTCAGCGGGGCAAAGAGCGAGTATCCGCGGCGTATGCACTGCATCCAGGGATCGGATGCGCACCGGCTCGATCGTGATCCCGATCGGGAATCGAATCTGGGCGTCGGCGACCGGCCAACCGAGGTCCTGTTACCAGAAGCGTCGTTCGCGGCGTTGAAGGCACTCTTCGCCAGCGACGATTTTGAACGGACTCGCCCTTACACGCCTCCTCCCGACGACCCGGTCAAGGCGGCGCGCCAGGACGGAAACACGGCGGTGCAGGTCTTTCACGAAAGCGCCGCGACCAAGCGAGCCCAAGGCATCGTCTTGCGCGATATCGTGGCGCTCGCCAATTCCGGTGGCGGCACCATCTACCTCGGTCTTTCCGCGTCAGAAAAGCGCCCCATCGTCGGTGTCGAGAATGCGCCGGCCCTCATCGCTGAATTGTCACGGGAAGTGACGACCCAGGTCGCGCCTGCGATCGAGGTTGTGTGGGAGGAGCGTTCCTCCGACAAAAAGACCGTGATCGTTGCGACGATTGCCGAAGGCGGGCAGAAGCCGCACGCGATCGAGCCTGGCGGTATCTTCGTCCGCCGTGGCACGGAGTCGGTTCCAGCATCGCGCGACGAGATCGTCCGCATGATCGTGGGTGATGACCTTTCCACCCTCGCCCCGGCACGCGTTGAGCCGGAAGCGAACGCCAACGGGCATCAGCGCCGATCAGCCAGCCAATCGCTGCTCAAGCCCGCCGCGCCCCAATCAGCACCAAGCACCTGGTCCCAGTCTAGCCCGCAACTGAGCGAACGCGCTGAGGTCACGGCCACCGAAGGACACTCGGCAAGCAAGCAGCCAGCCGGTATTCCACCGACATTACTGGAACCTTACGAAGAGGTCGTCGATCCCGATCCTGTGGCTCCAACAACCGGTATCGAAGTGGTTGACGCGTTCGAACTCGATGGTGTTCGCTACTACTCCTTGCGCGATTTGCGCTACCACAAGCTGATCCATAACGTCACTCGGGACACGGACCGCAAGCTTTGGCGCACAGTTATTGCGCAGTGTGAGAAAGGCGGCCTGGACGAATCGGCAGTTCGCTGGGATGGCGATTTCGGCTTCTGGCGTTCGTATCGACAGCGAGCGGGTGAGCGACGTTACGACCTCGTCTATCGCGGCGAGGGCGATCCCCGCATCTTTTTTGGCGTCAGCGAGTCCGGAATGTCAGGACGGTGGAGAGCGTTTGTGGTACCGGCGAAAACTCCGGGCAAAGCGGAAGCGGGCGCAGAGAAACGTCCCGTGTGATGGAGGAACCAAGTCAAGGACGCATCCGAATCGGAATCAGTTCCTGGGGTGATCTGCCCGGTTTCTACCCCCCTGGCATCAGGGGTGCAGACCGGCTTGCCTGGTACGCCCGGTACTTCTCGTTGGTGGAAGTCAACGCATCGTACTATGCGGTCTTGCCGACGCAGAATTACGCTCGATGGAGCGAAACCACCCCGGGCGACTTCGTTTTCGATGTCAAAGCGCCAGCCGATCTTTCCAGTTCGCGTTTATCGCCCGATCCCGCGCTCTTTGCCCGATTCAAATCCTCATATGAGCCACTTCGCGCGGACGGAAAACTCGGGGTCGTGCTGTTTCAGTTTTCCCCGAGCTTTCGAAATTCCCCGCAATCAGTAGCGCACCTGCGCCTCGTAGCCTCGCAGATGGGCGAGACCTGTTCCGCGATCGAATTCCGCCATTATTCGTGGTTGGATCCTGAACACGCCGACGAAACGCTCGAGTTCCTCGCGGACCTCGGCTTGGCGTATGTCATCGCCGACGAACCGCAGTTCCCCGAGGACACCGTGCCGCCGCTGCCGGCGGTGACTGCCCCTGAGCTGGCTTACCTTCGTCTGCATGGTCGCAATCACCAGGGCTGGTACGCGGACCGCGACCGGCGCCATGACTATGACTATTCGGAGGAAGAGTTGACCGGATGGGCCGAAACGGTCTCTACGCTACGCGGGTTGGCTCACACTGTCCACGTTCTGTTCAATAACAATGCTGGCGGTGCCGGCACCGAGAACGCGCTCGAGTTCGCCAGGATGATCGGCCAGACCGCGGCCGAACACCCCGCTCCGCTGCCGACCCAGCCGTCGCTCTTCTAAGTCGGCGCGCCCATGGCGAAGAACGCCCGGCGCTATTGCTGCAGGACGACGACGTTCTGATCGAAGAGGACGGGAAGCCGTCCCGTCCACGGTCCCTGACGCGTTCCCTGCAGCCAGGGCTTTTGCACAAACATCGGCACCCAGTTTGCGATCGGCACGTAGACCGCATTTTCCAGCACCAGTGCTTCGGCCTGGTTGTAGAGATCGTTTCTGGTCGCCGCGTCCAGTTCGACATCGGCCCGGGACGTGAGATCGGCGAATGTCGACGCCGCCGCTCCCGGGTCCCCGCCGATTGCCTCCAGATCCGGAGACCAGTTGAAGATGCCCGCCATGTATGGCGAATCTGGGCGGAAGACATCGCTCAGGAGGAACGGCGTGTCGGTTACCGTCTGCCACCACATAATGGCGAACTGCAACCCGCCGTTGTCCGCGATCAACTGGTCGATGTCCGCCTGGGCAAGCGTGTTGTCGACGGAAATCGTCACGCCGAGGTTATCCTGCACCATTTGCAGGACTTGATTGACCCGCTCGACCTCCGCATCGGTCTCTCCAGCAGGCTGATAGTAGATGATTTCGGGCAATCCCTGACCGTCTGGATAACCCGCCTCGGCCAGCAATGATCGCGCCTGGTCCGGATCGAACGGAAACCCGTCTGGCGGCTGATATCCGCTGAGTTCGTTGACCACGGGAGGGGTGAAGACCGTCGCTGGGGTCCATGTTCCCTCATAGATTTCTGAGTATCGATCACGGTCGAATGCGAGGCCGAAGGCACGCCGCACCCGAACGTCGTCGAACGGCGGCTGGCGAAAATCCATCGCCAGGGAACGGATGGTCGCCTGTCCCTGATCGAGTTTGATCAATTCCGCGCTCAACGTCGGATCAGCCTGGACTTCGCCGAGCAGTGACAGCGGAACATCAGCGGAAGCGGCATTCTCATCCTGATACTTCGCCAGTGCCGCGCTCGCCGCGTCTGGCCCATCGAGCACGGGCCAGACAATGCGCGTAATCGAGGGAGATGGCGGGTCGTAATAGTTCGGATTCGGCTCCATGACGAATTGGGTATTGCGCTCATACTCGGTGAACTGCCAGGGTCCAGTTCCCGCTCCGTTGAGGACGAAGTTTTCGGCGCCGGTTGCTTCGAGCACGGCGGGATCGACGACAGCCCAGATGAACGACGCCATGAACGACGGGAAATACGTCAGCGGCGCGGCGAGTTCCACCACCACCGTTCGGTCGTCGGTTGCGCTCATCCCCAGTTGCGCGCTGGAGTCGCCTCCGATCCACTCGGCGTATCCCTTCAACGGCTCCATGAAGGCCACCATTGGCGAAAGGTTCGCTGGATCGAGCGCGCGATTCCAGGAAGCGATGAAGTCCGAGGCAATGACCGGATTGCCACTGGCGTACGTCGCACCGTCGCGGATCGTGAACGTGTACTTCAGGCCGTCGCGCGATCGCACGGCACGCTCTGCGAGATCCAGCGCCACCCTGCCCATCTCGTCATACCGAAGGAGGCCGCCCCAGACATTCGGATACATCACCCAGAATCCGCCGTAATCCGACGAGCGGTGGGGGTCGAGCGTGATTTCCTGCCCATAGGCATCGAACGGCACGACGATTTCCGCGCCTTCGACAATCGGCGCATCCTGACGTGCCGGCGCGGCGGCAGTTTCACGAATGCCAAATTGTGCCGTGGCCGCCGCACCAGCGATTAGCGCCGACCATCGCAGCAGATCGCGCCGTGTCGGCTGCGGCGTCGCTCTGCGCAACGCGCTCTCGAAACTACGTCGACCGTCACGATCGGCGCGCAAGGCATCAGGTTGCTGGCAATTTGTCATAGAGTCGTGCTCCTCATGGCAAAGGGCGGGACAAAAAGATAGCCGCGTCGACCATGCCGCGGCGAATCATTCCGCATCGCAATCCACAACGACTGATCCGACGTGTTGGTTACCTCGCCCATGGCAAGACGAGGGGAGCGGCAATTGCCGCTCCCCTCTCTCTCCGCTCTCGAGCCTGAATCAGGATCCAGGCTCCGCGATGTACAGAATCGCGCTCGACCCCACGGTTTCGCCCTTGCGGTACGAAACGGCGCCGAACGCCCGCAGGTTTTCCAATCCACCAGCCGGAGCGGCGACGGGAGTCGCGCCTGACGCGGCAAAAGCATCCTCACAGGCCTGGCCGTCGAAGTCGAGGTCGAGTTGAGAATTGGCGAACGGATCTCCGTCCAAGGCCGCCTGAGCAGCCGACTGGTCAGCGTACTGAGCGCAGGCCGGATCGTTGTCCGTCGGACCGCCCGTGCTCCCACCTCGCAGGCTCGTGAAGAAATCAACGAGTTGACCGACGTTGACGTAGGCGACCTCGTAGCCCTCACTCGGAAGGCTCCCCATCACCGCCTGGAACTGGGCATCATCCGCAAGACTCGCCGCCGCGGGTTGACCGTAGTTGTCGACCCCGCTGCCGGATCCCACGACGAGATGATCCCCGACGACCCCGAAATCGATCGAGGGCATCCCCGCCGATGAACTATCGCCGACGGCATACACTGTGCTGCCGTTTACCTGCCGCGTCGAGACATCCACGTTCTCTGAGGAACGTTCGATTAGCGCCGCGATCTTCTGGGTAGTTGCCGCAAGTTTCGCGGTATCGGTTGCCCCGAGCGCAGCGATGAAATCCCATTTGAACCCGTCCATGCTGAACGTTGGGAGTGCGGACGCGATGAAAAAGTCTCGTCCCAGCAAGTCAACAAGATCGGTTTGGGGATTGAACCCGAGGACGCCCGCCGCCTTTTCGATTTGGGCATTGATTTCCTCGGCCGTCGGCGGCTGCGCCATGGGATTCTGATCCATGGTCTCGCCGGCATTTGCCGCATTGACCGCCGTTGCAATCGAATACGCGGCGCTCGCAAACGCATTGTCCGGAAGCGATCCGGACGAGAAAAGGAAACTGCCTGCCGAGGCGTTCGACGCCGCGTCGAGGAGGCCCGGGTCATTCTCCGGCACCAAATCTCCGAAACTGGATCCTTCAGCCGGAATCATGACGCTGTCGAGCCGGAAGCCGAACTGTTCAGCGCTGATCCCGATTCCCGCGTAGCCTTGCGATTGCTCCAGGTTCATTTCCGGGCCGAACGCCTGCTCCCAGGCATCGACCCAATCCTGCCCGAGCCCTTCCAGCAGCGCGGGAGTGCTCAAATATGTGAAGGAAATTAACTCCGCCGGGAGCTCGGCACGGACGGCGGCCGCGGATGCAGAGTCGGCGAGCGCTGGCGCGTTGCCGTTGACGACATCGATCGGGTTTGACACGTCATCGCGGCTGCTTCCGGCGATGATGAAGTTACCGGCGCGCGCCGCCACCAGCCCATGCCGGGGATCGAGCGGATAGCTATGCATCCAGTCCTCGGAGCCGTGGCCGTGCTTCTTGCTCTTTCCTCCCTTGTTGGCGGCAGGTTCGATTACGAGCAGGTCCGCTCCCTCGTATGTTTCGCTCTGAACGGTCACGCCTTCCTTGTCGGCCGCGGCGTTGAACTGTCGCTCGACGTAAGACCAAGCCGTATCGAGGTCGCTCGGTTCGAGCACCGCCGCGATTCCCATGGAACCGCCCATGCCATAGGCACCGGGAGTTGCCATCATGTCGGGGCCCATGGCGGTGGGTGTGGCCATGGCATCATGCATTGCCTTGCCCTGATGCCCCTCCATCGCCTGCATGTGCTCCATCATGGCAACCAAGTGCTGGACCGCATCCGGGCTGACCACGATCGCCATCTCGCCACCGAACAGCGCGTCGAGATCGGCCTGGGTCAGGTCGCCGGAATCAGAACCGGAGGCGATCAGTTCGCTCTCGAATGTGTCGAGCGCGTTGGGCACGCCGACTCGACCGAGCAACTCGTCGACTTGCTGCCATTGGTTCCCTTCGCGGTCGAGACTGATCTCGTGGTAAAGGAGCGTATCCTCCGGCGCCGCCGCCGCAGTGTCCGGCAGCGAGGACTGCGCTTCAACGACGCTCGCCGCTCCGAGCGGCACGATCAGACCGATTGCTAACGACGCTACCGTGGCAGTTCGCCAGAGCGTCTGCCGCAGACTCACGAATTGGGACATCACGTTCCCTCCAGATTGATGATCGCCACGCTGGTCACCGAGGCTCACCGCCGCTATGTCAGACCTAACGTGGTGCTTCTTGCATCCGTTCCGTCTGCACGCATGGCTGATGCCAGCGCCGAGCCTTGCCCGAAAAAGATGGCCTGCGGTTCAGTTACTGAGCGATGTACAGAATGGCCGACGTGCGCGGCAGGCCATCGTCGCCCCGGTATGACACGGAGGCGAATGCCTTTACCGCCGAGTAGTCAATCGTGGCCAATGGGTCTGACGAAGAACTATCGCTCGCGGTATCAGCCGAAGCATCCTCCGACGTGGCGAAAAAGTCCTCACAGACCTGGCCGTCGAAGTCTTGATCCAGATCAAAAGTGTCGGGCTCGGCCGCGTCATAGGCGGCCTGCGCGTCCGCCTGGGTCTTGTACCGTTCACAACTTGGGCTGGCATCCTCGATGTTGCCGAAGTCGCTGCTTCCGAAACCGGACGAATCGGCTTCAGCGGCCTGCAACAGTGGCAAGACCTGGGTCAGATCGAGATAGATCATGCCATTGTGTTCCGCCGGCAGGGTATCCATGACCGCCTGGAACTGTGTGTTGTCGCTCAGGCTCTCGCCGCCGCCGTTGTGCAGGCTGTCTACCGACTGGGCGTCGCCGACAACGAGTTGATCGCCAAGGACACCGATCTCCAGTGCCGAATCCGGACCGCTGCCCAGGTCGAGTACGAAAAGCTGGTCGTCGCCGACCTTGCGGGTGGTGATTGGCGACTCCCCGTCCGATGCGCCTTGCGCCAGGAGGGATAGTTGGGTCAGCGCGTCCTTGACCGTCGCGGCATCAGCAACACCGGAGGCGAAGAGCCCGGAAACTCCATCCACGCTCCCGCTCTCGCCCGATTTCGCCTTGAGCCAGAATCCGTACTCACCCTCGAGCTGATGGAAGAGATCGGTCTGCAGGTTGACGCCCAGCATTTGTGCCGCGCTCTCGTACTGGGCGGCGATGGCGTCCTCAGCTGATTGGTCCGCGGTGGGCTCGGCTCCGCCGGCGCCGAACGCAAACGCGAATGAGAGCGCAACCGCGCCAAGGGCATCGAGCGCTCCTGTTGCCCCCAGATTTGCCGCCGACATGAAAGCAAGAGCATCCGCCGGGGCCTTCGCGACGAGTGCAGAGTCGTACGCAGGCGTTGCCGCAGGAAGTGTCGCTCCGTCCGCGGGCAGCGCGACCGTCTCGAGCCGGAATCCCGGCTCATCGGCGGAAATGGCGGTGGCGGAGTAGGTTTTCGTGTCAAATTGACCGACCGCGGTTTCGAGTGAACCAAGATCTGCGCTATCGACCGATGCACCGTTGATGAATCCGAAGAGCAGGTAGTCTCCGGGAAGCGCGGCTTGGGCATCTGAGAATTGCGCCAGGTCCGCCAGCGACGGCGAGGTACCCGCGGCGGTGTCGATCACCGGGTACAGGTCCGCGGGGGTCATGGCGATGAGGATTTCGTCCCCGATTCGAGTGGCGGCAGTACCTTCGTCATTTGGGGAGGATCCGGGCGCGTAGAGAATCGTGGCTTCGTCGTAGGCGACTTCCTGGGAACCGTTCTCGCGAATGGAATCCCTGATCGCGCTCCACGCAGTATCGGGTGCTCGCGAATCCAGAATGATGGCGAATCCCTGCGGTTTGGGCTCGCTCGATTCCGCTTCCGGCGTCGCCATCCCCATCTCGGCCAGCATCGCGTCGATATCCGCCGTTCCCATCGATTCGGCAGCGGCCGATTCCGCGAGTGTGGTCGAGGCGACGACCGCAACCTCTCCCCCCATGAAAGCGTCAAGGGGCAATTGATCCCCAGAATCACTGTTGAGCTCTTGCGCGATCATTTGGTCGATCGTCGGACCAAGCCCGGCTCGATCGAGCAGTGTGTCCGCTAACTGCCACTGTTGCGACCGTTCATCGAGCGACATGACCACGTAGGCCAGGCTATCGGCAGGCGCCAGTTTGGCCGTCGTGAACTCGAGAATCTGGGCGGACGCGCTACCGGCGAATGGGATCTGCGCAAGGCCACCCCCGAGGATGAGCGCGGCCGCCGCGCCAATCCGCCAGGCTGAAGCCAGTGCGGTCGATACTCCGTGAATCTTCCCAGAGACGCGGCCCAACGATTCTGGCATGGTCGCCCCCATTTCTGTGTCTCGCGCACGTGCGCTTTAGGTGTCCCGCGCTGATCTGGAACCTCAAGCAGCGCCTGATCTCAGCCGACTCTAGCGACCCTCGCACCTCGAAGTCAACGGATTTTTTCCGGTGTGACTACCGACGCAAGAGGAGATTGAGGATCAGCGTCAGAATGACGCTGACAAGAAGTGAGGAAACGATGGGAACCGCGATCGTCAGCGGTCCCCGGTTGAGGACGATGTCCCCGGGAAGGCGACCGAGTCGGTCAAGACCCGGAATGCGGCTGGAAACGACAAGGACGAACCCCACCGCCGCGAGGATCAGCCCCGCGGCCATCAAAGCACGACCGATTCCAACCAGGTCAAACATATCGAAGCGGTCCGCCTAGTCCTGGATGCGGTCGTCGATTCCCGCGGCAATGCCAAAGACGATCATGAAGAGCCCAGCAAGCAGGATGATGATGAGCAAGAGCGCGACAACCATCACACCCGCTTGAACCAGCCCCTGCGCCCACCCTGGCATCCTGTTTCCCTTTCAACACCTCTGGCGAATTGCCGGCGTGCCGCCGGCGGAGCCCGAAGCGACCGCTCCCAACCGTGATGTCCGGAAATCGCCCTTCAGCTCGTCTGGTACCGGGGGCCAGCCATTTCACGCCTAGAATTCGTCGTCGTAGCCCTGCATGTCGCGCACCAGTTCCTGGATCTGGACCGACGCCTCGTTGGCGAATTGCAGCACCTTGTCGCGCCGCTCGGCGTCGAGGAGCGCATACAGCGCAAGGCCGAGACCCGCTCCGCCCCAGAACAGCCCGGCCTTGCTCCGGTGAATCTCCTCGTCCGGTTCCGCGGCCGCTTCCTCCACGACGTCGGACGCGGCGGTTGCCGCCTTGATGTCCTCCATGTCCGCTGCAGTTGAGGATGCGCTTCGCCAGAACCGCTTCTTGCCCTCTGTCGCAAGCGACTCGACTCGCTGCTCGGCCGCTTCTGCCTGCTCGCGTGCCTCGGCCGCCTCAGCTTCCGCCGTGGCAACCGCCTCACGCAAATCCTCACGCGCGTCTTCGCCCGTGTGCGCGGTGGCATCACTCGCCCCGGCCACGAAGTTCTTTGCTACGGAGACCGCATCATCGCCGTATGACGGCGTCTCGTCTCGTATCTCCGCGCTTCGCTGCCGGGAGGCCTGCCACGAGGCAAGGGCCGCGGTGGCGGCGTAGGCCGCAGCCTCGCGGACGGTGGGACCGAGTTCTTTCTGGAGGATATCGATCGCTTCCGCGCGCGATCGGGCGGCCAGCAGCGCGGGAGCCTTGACGCGGAGAGATCGCTCCGCCTGGGCGAGCGCCGCGGTAGCCGCGTCCGCGGCAATGCCCTGAATGGCGCCGTTTCGCGCATTCTTGGCGCCAAGGCTGCCGAGACGCTCGGCGATGAGCCGGGACTGGCGGCCCTGCGACTTGGCGGCGCCCTTCAACGTCTCGAGTTCAGCGCGTAGTCGCGCGATTTCGGCGTCGGCGCCGCGAGCGACCTCCTCGCGGTTGCGGAGCAACGCGAGTCGATCTTTGCCCTCACCCGCGAGGTGTTTCGCTTCGGAGCCGACACGTGAAGCAAGGTGAGCCGCGTCTTCTGCCACTCGTTGCCGCGCCGCACGCAACCGGCTTTCCGCCGCCTTGGCCTCCTGCTGGGCATCCCAAGCCGCCGCCTTGAGGTCCCGTTCCGCGTCGACGGCTCGTGCCGCCGCCAGATCATAGGTCTGCTGGGCCCGCTCGGAGATTCGCTGTTTTGCGATCGCTGCCTCTTTTTCAAGTTTCTTCTGTTGCTTCTTGGCCGCTTTGGCAGCCTTTTTGGCGCGCTTTTCTACCTCTGACGAGACATCCTCGACCCGTTGCTGGACCTCGGGCTTCTTTTCTCGCTTGGCCAAGGCCACCAGCAAGGCAACCAGGGCAGCGCCGCCGGCAGAAAGCACGACGACCTTGATGCCTGGGAAGGCTTCCTCATTCTGGTTCATCGAGTCCATCCAATCCCCGGCTCGAAAACTCATCGCGACCGCCGGGCGTACCGCTCAAGATCAACGCCCACATTGTACTCCGGACATCCCAATATCCCTCGATTCGTGCCAGTTTGGAGGAATTGAGCTGCCGTCACCGGTCCGGAAATCTGATTCATTCCAACCTGATCGAGGCGCGAGACCAGAACCAGTTCAACGACGCGTGATGCCATTGCACCGAACAGAACATCAGTCCATACTTCCGCGGCGCCGCCGCCGTTCAGGCTGGCTACGCACCACGGGGCGAGGAACTGGATGCAGGGCGGATTCGGCAGAGTTGTTGCGCCCGTCGCCGGAAAATCGAGCGACGAACGCGTCATTGGGCTGCTGCCGAAACTCATCAGCGCCGAGGGCGGCGTGGTGACCTTCCTCTATGTCGTCGCCGTGCCGCAGTCGATGCCTCTTGACGCCGAACTTCCGCTCGAAATCGAAAAAGGTGAAAACGCGCTTCGTCGCGCGGAATCCGAACTCCGCCGCTCGACCCATCCCCGCTCGGTCGAAGTCGTTACCGAGTTGCTGCAAGCCCGAGCGGTTGGCCCGGCAATCGTCGATGAAGCAATCGAGCGCAAAGCGGACGCAATCGTGATGACGGCGGTCATCCACCGTAGTCACGGGCGCAACACCCTTGGGGAGACCGCCAATCACGTCTTGCTGAACGCCGGTTGCGAAGTAGTCGTTATCCGGGTAGCACAAGGGACCGAACTGAGCCAAGGGGTGCCATGGGGATGAACGTCGTCATCATGGGCTGCGGGCGGGTCGGAGCGAGGATTGCCGGCCTGCTCGATCACACGGGCAACGATGTCAAGGTGATCGACACCGACAGCCGGTCGTTTCGCCGGCTGCCGCCGGGGTTCGGTGGTGAAACGATCATCGGCACCGGCATCGACGAGGATGTCCTCCGGCAGGCGGGCATCGAGGACGCCGACGCCTTCATCGCCGTGACCAATGGGGACAACCGCAACATCATGGCGGCGCAGGTTGCCCGCATTGTCTTTGCGGTTCCGGTCGTCATCTGCCGGATCTATGACCCCGTGCGCGAAGATATCTACCGCCGGCTGGGGCTCACCACGGTCTGTCCCACCACCACGGTCTCGGCCATCATCCTCGATCACGTCATGCGCGCCGCGAGCGGCGACGACGCCTCACATGGAGGAATTGCTTAGCCGTGTACCTGATCATTGCTGGCGGCGGAAAGGTTGGCTACTACCTGACCCAGAATCTCCTCTCCGAGGGACATGAAGTCTTGCTCATCGAGCGGAACCTGGAACGCGCGGCGGAAATCGCCGAGAGCCTTGGCGCCGTTACGCTGACAGGCGACGCGGCCGAGGCGGCAACCCTGGTTGCCGCAGGGGCAGGACGTGCTGACGTGGTGATCGCGGTGACCGGCGAAGACGAGGACAATCTGGTCATTTCCCAGGTCGCCAAGGAGAAGTTCCACGTCAAGCGAACGATCGCCAGAATCAACAACCCCAAGAACGAGCAGATTTTTCGGACGCTTGGTGTGGATGTCACGGTCAGCCAGACCAACTACATCCTGACCCTGATCGAGCAGGCGATTCCCGACCGCTCGTTCGTCCATCTGCTCAACTTGCGTCACCAGGACCTGACCATCGTCGACGCCAAGGTATCCGAAACATCGGCGGTCGCCCACCGCTCGCTGTCCGAGATCGAACTTCCGGAAAACACCGCGATTACCGCCATTTCGCGCGGTCCACGCCTCATCGTGCCGAATGCCGCGACGGAATTGCTTCCCGGTGACGACATCATCGCGATCGCTCACATCGATCAGGAAGACGAATTGCGCCGTTTGCTCGTGTGATCGCCGAAGTACCAACTCCCGTCGTGAGGACACGATGCTGCTTGCGGTAGAAGTCGGCAATACCAATACGTCCTTTGGGCTGTTCGGCGCAAACGGTCAGATTGCCGCCTCCTTCCGGCTGACGACCGAGCGGGAACGGATGCCGGACGAGTGGTTCGCATTGCTCTCATCGCTCCTGGCCACGAGCGGTCATCGCACGAGCGACGCCGACGCCGTGATCATTTCCAGCGTCGTTCCGAGCGTCACCACCTGGTTGGCGGAAATGGCCCGGCAGCGTTTGCATCTGGAACCGATCGTTGTCAGCGGCGATCTCGATATCGGGCTCGAACTGGATGTCGACGAGCCGCGTCAACTGGGCGCCGATCGCATCGTCGATTGCGTGGCCGCCTTCGATCGGTATGGCGGACCCGCGATCATCATCGATCTGGGCACCGCGACGACATTCGACGTCATTTCAGCCACCGGCGCCTATCTCGGCGGGGCCATCGCGGCCGGTGTCGGCACGTCCCTGAAAGCACTCGCTGGAAACGCGGCGCAACTGTTCAACGTCGAACTTCGTATGCCAAAGAGCGTGATCGGCCGGAACACAGCCGATCAATTGCGGGCCGGGGTCGTGACCGGGCATCTCGCCATGCTCGAAGGGATGATTGAACGCACTCGGTCCGAACTGGGCGCCTCTGCGCCCGTCATCATCACCGGCGGCTACGCCACGCTGTTCTCGGGCCGTTCGCCACTCTTCGATCACTTCGCACCGGAATTGACCCTGGACGGTCTCCTGATCGTGTACAACAGGGTCACGACATCGCGAGACAGGTCGCAGAGCACACCATCCGAACGTGCCTGACATGGACCACAACACCCGCGCTGGGGACACCCTCATTCGCCCATTTGATGCCGAAACAGATCGAGCGTTCATCGCCCGGGTCGGAGGACGACTCGATCCCGGACCGACAATCTCCCCTCGCGACCAGGTGACGATGCAGGCGTTTTTCGGCTCAATCGGTGACCGTTTGCTGAGCGCGGAGCCGAGCACCGTTGCATTCGTTGCCGTGCGCGGGGACCTGACGCTCGGATTGATCTCAGTCCATCCAGACCGCGATTACTTTACCGAGCATCCTCGCGCCTATGTCGACGTCCTGGTCGTCGATGCCGATGCCGAGGGCCAGGGCATTGGCCGACTCCTTCTGCGACATGCCGAAGACTGGGCAAGGCATCATGGTTTTCGGGAGGTGGTGTTGGACGTGTTCGCCACGAAGACGGGAGCCATCGCCTTCTATGAGCGCTGCGGCTATCGTCCCGACCACATTCGCATGGCCAAACCGATCGGCTAACCCTTGCCTCGATTGCCTCTTGACTCACGGTGTGCGAAGCGAAACGCCATCTTCCAGCAATTCACGCAGACAACGCGTCGTTTGCCACAGTCCTTCCCGGAACAAATCGGGGCTGTTGCCGACCCCGATGCGCAAATAGCCTTCAAACCCGAACGCGGCTCCGGGCGCTAGCATGACGCTGTACTGCTCGGCGAGATGGTTGGCTAACTGGTTCGACGGCAATTCCAGGTTATACCGCAACATCGCCAGCAGACCACCCCGTGGCGGATGCCACGAAACCAGATCGGCGTTTGACGCGAACCACTGGTCCGCAAAAGCAAGATTTTCGGCAACGATCGCTCTCGTTCTCTCGATGATCTGATCGCGATGTGCGAATGCCAATACCGCGAGCGCATCGTTCAGTTTGCCCGGACTGAGGCTGATGTAATCGCGCATCCCCCAGCAGCGCTGGACGATCTCTTCGGTGGCGGCAATCCAGCCGATGCGCAAACCTGGTAGTCCAAACGGTTTGGAGAAGGTGCCAATGCTGATTGCGCGGGGACCGAGGTCGCGCATCGGCGGCGGCAGCGCTTCACCGCCGGGAACGGCGAGCCACCGGTACGCCTCGTCGCTCAGTACATACGCGTCGAGTTCCTCAGCCAGTCGATAGACCTCTGCCAGTTCGCTCGCCGAGAGCATCGCGCCGGTCGGATTGTGGGGGGTGTTGAGCACGATCATCTTCGCGCCACGGCAGGCAAGTTCGCGCAGTTCAGCGAGGTCATAGCGAAACCCGTTGGCATCGCGCACGCGCCAGGGAACGACGTCGCACCCAATCGCCGCCGGCACGCTCCGCAATTGCTGATACTGCGGCTCGACAACGATGACGCGGTCTCCAGGTGAAAGCAGTTCATTCAGCAATACGAAGTTCGCTTCGATCGCTCCCGTCGTCACCAGAACTTCCTCGGGAGTCAGCGCGGCATAGGTATCGGCGAGCAGTGTGCGAAGTTCGAGGCTGCCTCGCGCCTCGCTGTAGCCAAGACGAAGATCGAGAAGCCGATCGAGTGCCTGTTGCTGTTGTGGCAGAGGCAGCAACTCGACGATCTCACGCATGGTCATGGGAAAGATGCCGCTCTCGGCAATGTCCCATGTCACATTCATTTCGTACTTAGTCATCCAGCGTTCGAGCTGGAATGGCTCGATCTTCACGCGCTCCGGCTCCTCGTCTCAGTCACAAGATTCCGCCAGTCATCGTACCCTTTCTTGACGCACCCGCAATCGATCCCTACGATCGAAGCGAGTCCGGTAGTCACGGCGACAAGGGGGCGGTTCATGGCGGTCCAGATTTCCTCGGCGTTCGATTCCAGGTCACGCGCCGAGATCGAGGCGGACATCCTCGCAGATTTTCGCGCCTGTTCGCCCCGCTCCGCGGCGCTTCACGCGGCAGCCCGGCGCGTCATGCCTGGCGGTGATACGCGCACGGTGGCATTCCACGCGCCCTATCCCCTCGCCGTCGCCGAAGGCAGCGGCTATCGCATCCAGGACGCCGATGGCCGGACCTATATCGACCTGCTGAACAACTACACATCCCTCATCCACGGTCACGGTCACCCAGCCACGGTCGCCGCGGTCATGACCCATGTTCCCCACGGCACCGCGTTTCCGGCCCCGAACGAATCGCAAACTCGCCTCGCGGAGATCATGACCGAGCGCGTTACGTCAGTCGACATGATTCGCTTCTGCAACTCGGGCACTGAGGCGGTGATGAATGCGATCCGCGCCGCGCGCGCATTCACCGGCCGGGATGTCATCGTCAAGATGGAAGGCGGCTACCACGGGACGTACGACGACGTGGAAGTCAGCGTTCACCCCGCGCTGGACGATCCGGCGATTGGACCTGCCGGTGATCCTCGCGGTGTTCTTGGCACCCGCGGCGTGCCGCGAAACACGGTTGACAACGTGCTGGTAACCCCTTTCAACGACGTCACCGCCATCGAGCGGTTGCTCCGCGCACGTGGCTCGGATGTTGCCGCGGTCATCATCGAACCAGTCATGGGTTCCGCCGGCATGCTCCCCGCCGACACGGCGTACCTACGGGCGCTGCGCGAACTCACGACGGAACATGGCGCACTCCTCATCTTCGATGAGGTGATGAGTTTCCGGCTGGAACGAGGCGGCTATCAGGAACAAGCTGGAGTCCGTCCTGATATCACCTCATTCGCCAAGATCATCGGCGGTGGCTTTCCGGTCGGTGCGTTCGGCGGCCGGGCCAATGTCATGGAGCAGTTCGATCCCCATCGCCCGGCGCCGCTCTGGCAATCGGGCACCTTCAACGGCAACCTGATCACGATGGCGGCGGGGGTCGCGGCGATGGAGGAGTATCCCGGCGAAGAAGTCGCCCGAATCAACGCTCTCGGTGAACGTCTCCGCTCCGGCCTACGCGCGGAACTCGCGGACCAGGGAGTCACAGGGACCGTTACCGGCTACGGATCGTTCGCAGGGCTGCACCTGGGAGCGGAAAAGGTTCGCGTCTATCGTGATGCGGCGGCGAACGACAAGGGCTTGGCGCGGCTCATGCACCTCGCGCTCCTCCTGGAAGGCGTGTACGTCGCACCTCGGTTGATGATGTGTACGTCGACGCCGATGACGACGGCAACGGTTGACGACGTCCTCGCCGCATTTGGACGGGCGCTACGGGCGATCCATCCCGCCCTGGTTGCCTAGGACAGGGAATGCAGTTCTTCAGGCGCAGCGGGTCCCATTCTTGCGATCCTGGCCGGGGTCGTTCGCGGGCCGTTTGGCGCGTTCGTCGCGCGGGCGAATGGCCGGCCCGATTCGCTTGATTCTGGAAGACAGCAAGTGATTGGAAAGGTACTCAGGTGGTTGAACGGAGTGTCTGGACATCGCTTTCCGTTGGTGCTCCCTCCTCCGAACTGTTTGCGGTCGAAACTTGGCCCTCGCGCAAGCGAACCACTTCGACCCCTGGCGAATTCCGGAACCTGTCCCCGGCTGAACTGGTCGAACACGCGATCCGCCGCGGTGAAGGGCAACTGACTGACGCTGGCGCACTTTCAGTTCGGACAGGTGTTCATACCGGACGGTCTCCACGCGACAAGTACATCGTTCGCCACGGCGACTTGGCGGACCAAGTCTGGTGGGGCAGCGTGAATCAAGCGATGTCGCCGCAATCGTTCGCCCGTCTCCACGCGGACATCGTCGAACACCTGAATCAGGTCGATCGCTATCGCATGGATCTCGCAGCCGGCGCCGATCCACGATTCCAGACCCAGGTCCAACTCGTCACCGAAAGTCCGTGGTCGGCTCTCTTTGCCCGGAACCTCTTCCTGCCCGGTGACGCCTCCCGGAATACCGGTTCCGATGACTGGGTCATCCTCCACGCGCCAAGACTCCTTGCCCATCCTGGCCGCCACGGCACTCGCGGCGAAACCGTGATCGCAATCGACTTCGAGTGGCGCCGGGTGCTTATTGCAGGCACGGAATACGCTGGCGAGATCAAAAAATCGATCTTTACGGTGCTTCAGGGAATCCTGCCGGAGAAGGGCGTTGCCACGATGCACTGCTCGGCAAACGAAGGCACCGAAGGCGATACGGCCCTCTTTTTCGGTCTCTCCGGTACGGGCAAGACGACGCTCTCGACTGATATCCGCCGCCGGCTCATCGGCGACGACGAGCATGGATGGGGCGACCAGGGCATCTTCAACTTCGAGGGGGGTTCGTACGCCAAAACAATCGGACTTTCCCCGGATGCTGAACCGCAGATTTATCAGGCGACTCGGCGTTTCGGCACCATTCTCGAGAATGTAGTGCTGGACACCGCGACCCGCAAGCCGATATATGACGACGGTTCGCTGACCGAAAACACGCGGGCCGCATTTCCTCTCGATTATCTCGATCCTGCTGCTGGGGGAACCGGCCAGCATCCGGCAAATGTTCTGTTCCTGTCGGCGGATGCGTTCGGGGTGCTGCCGCCGGTGGCGAGACTCACGCGCGACCAGGCGCTGTTCTGGTTCCTGTCCGGCTACACCTCAAAGCTTGCCGGAACGGAAAAAGGCGTGACCGAACCGGAGGCCACCTACTCGGCCTGTTTTGGCTCGCCGTTTCTTCCCCTGCCACCGCTCCGCTATGCCGAGCTCTTCGGCACGCGTCTCGATCGCCACGGGGCGGATGTCTGGCTTGTCAATACCGGCTGGACTGGAGGCCCGTACGGAGTCGGGTCTCGGATGCCGATCGCACTGACGAGAGCAATAGTGGCTGCAATTCTCGATGGATCGATCGCCTCGGCTCCGACTGCGATCGATCCAGTATTCGGCTTTGCGGTACCGACGGAGGCGCCAGGCGTTCCTTCAGCGCTGCTATCGCCACGATCGACCTGGACGGATCCAATCGCGTTCGATGAGACGGCACGAAAACTCGCGGTCGGGCTGGCGGCGAATTTCGATCAGTTTTCGGCTGGCGTAGCGGGAAACGTGCGAAGCGCCGGTCCGTCACTCACCTGATCGATCACCCTGGTAGTGAACGCAATCCATCAGCCGCGTGCGGACGATACCGCAAGTATCCCCAACTGCGGTTCGATTTCCCGGGTGCGATTCGTAGTCATCGCCGGCGAATCGGCCATGGTTCCGCTGAGGAGCACCGCGGCTAGCGCAACGACAGCGACAGCGACGAAGAGCGTCTCGTAGCCATAACGCTGGATCATCGCCCCGCCCGCGACCGGCGCAAACGCGGCGCCGATCAACAGCATATTGATCGTTTCAGAGCCGGCCCGCGCGATCGGCGCAGGCAGCGCGGTACGCGCGTACGCATTCGCCGCGCGAGATTGTCCCGCCAGCGCGCATCCGATCGCTACGAACGCGACGGCATAGAGACTGCCAAGCGACACTCGGCCCGCCGACCAAGCCGCCAATTGCTCCGTTGCGGCAATCTGTGGCACGACGAGCGCGACCGCGGGAGGAACGACGCGCAGCACGGAAGCGCTTCGCAAGACCGCACGCGGACCGTATTTCTGCTGCATCGCGTGCCAGAGTGGAGCGGTGACTACCCACCCTAGTACGCCGGCGATGACAAACGTGCCAATGCTCGCTGGCGCCAGTCCCAGCCTCGTGACCGCGTAAAGAAAGAGAAAGGGATCGATCGCACCGGAAGCAGCGAAAAGCAACTGAAATGTCGTGAATCTTCGCCAGCGAGCGTTTCCGAGGAGAGACCGCATCGATCGTGCGGCAAGCATCTCGTGCGTACCAGCTGCCGGAAAGACTGGCTCTCGGAGTGGAATCAGCGCCGCTGCCATCGCAATCAGGATGACAGCCACGATGATGAAGAGCCGGCCGTAATTGGCTGGAAACACGACGCCCGCGCTGGCGAGAACGCGAGTGACAATGATCGCGGCAAGTAGAGAGGCCGCCGCCGACCACAGAGCGCGGAGCGTAACGAATTGCTCCCACGCCAAGGCTTTGATCGTCGTGCGGATCACGCCTTCCTGCGCCACACTGCCGAAACCCGACGCCAAAGCGTAGACAATGAAACAGAGAAAAAATGCCCCGAGCAGAGGTCTTGCCGTGCCACCGAGCGAAGCGACGTTCGTCCGACTAACGAAAACGCCAAGGATCAAGATGGCGCCGGCGCGGGTAGCGGCGGCACCGAAGGCCCAGGGTTGAAGACGCCTACGACCGGACAATGCGATCGCCGCTGGGACGCGGCCGAGGGTCCAAAACGCGGTCGCAATGGCTGGCACGAGGCCGATGGTTGTGTAGGACGGGGTGAGTTCGGCGACGAAAAACGCGAGGACCACACTCGGGAGAAGAAACACTTCGATGGCGGCGCCAACCGCCTCGATGGCGAGAGCGATCCCCGTGCTAAAGGGCGATCCCTGCCGATAGGACGCTTCCCGCCTCAGCTCAGCCCCCGGCACCGTTCAAGGCTCCCTCCACGCCGATCCGTCGCGGTTCGTGAGGTGATTATAGGGGCCGGCGGGAAACGGCCCGTCGCAAGCCGATCAGGACCTCAGGATGCGCGGAGAGAGACCCAAAACCTGGTGGCGACCGCCGCACCACGTTAGTCCGCGATTGAACCTGAGGTAACGAGAAAGCCGCCGGCTTTTGGCCCGAGCGCCGGCAGTTCCTGCCAGCCCACAATGAGCGCATCTCGTACACCCAGATTTCCAGCCTCACGAAGCGCTGTTCGCCACAACGGCTCGTCGTCCTCGGCCTCCAGACGGACGGGCTCGCTTGCACGCTCCACACCTGTGTCCTTCTCGATCACGACGAGGCGCGCGTCGCTGCCCTCGTTCAACTCGCGATCGTATTCTGCCCGGAGTTTGGCGTAGGTGGCAGGAATCAGTTCAGGCATGACCATCGTTCCGGCCAGGATCGGCATGAAGTTGGCATCACCGACCCAGCGCGGCACGACGTGCTCGTGAAAATGATCGGCGACTCCTGCCCCGGCCGGCGAACCGATATTCAGACCCAGATTGAATCCATCAGGCCGGAGGGCGCGCCGGAGCGCGCGGAGTGCGGGAACCCTGAGTTCCGCCAGTTCTTTCGTCGTCGCATGGTCTGCGTCTTCTGGCGAGGCGACGTGCGCGTTGGGCGCAAGCATGACATGCCCGGTGTTGTAAGGATAGAGATTCATGATCACGAAGGCGTGATTGCCACGGAAAAGGATCAACGACGATACGTCATCGGTAGCGCCGAGCCGGTTGCAGAACAGGCATCCTTCTTCGCGAATACCACGTGTGACATAGCCGCCACGCCATGGACTCCAGAGTCGTTCCCCTAGAGGTGCGCGTTGCTCCTTCGCGTCAGTCACGGATGAGGCTCACAGGCGTGAATGCAACACGGGCAACTCGGATCAGCCGCGGCGATGACGGAAGAATTGCTGCAGGTACGGCCGCGCTCGCAATGCGGCGAGATCCCTGTTGATGATCGCAATAGGGTCGATGCCACAATTTCGGCATGCCTGCCCGACGAGGGCAAGAGTGGCATGAGCCTTTGAAATTCGGTCCGCGCGCAGCGTGGCCCTCGACTCCCAGGTCCTGGCGTCGTGGCGCAGCATGGCAGCAATCGTCGGCGCGGCCAACTCGGCAACTGACGTTGCGAGGGCCAAGTCTGGACGCAGACGCGACCAGGTTGCGTTGGCGCGCAACGCGACCAGGAATGCCCAATACACCACTTGCGACGCCTCGAGGATGACGTCTTCCTCGCCACCGAGATGGTGATGCGAACCTTCGAGCACACCGGCAAGTTCACGAAGTTCGTCGGCAAGGCGATGTTCGATCTCCTCGTCACGATTGCGAAGACGCGCCGAGGTCCCTGATTCCGCCGTCAGATCGTTGTCGCGGAGAAACGCGTAGGCGGCAAACTGCTCCCGTGTCGCTTCCGCCAGCTCGTCGATCTCGGTTCGCTCAATCTGTCCGGCGTGGTCTGTATGCCCATAGACCGCTGCCGGGTCGAACCGCTGGGTCCGCACAATCGTCAGTGCGCCGTCTGGTTCGATTCTCCTGTAGAAGCACGTCGGATAGCCGGTGTGGCACACCGCGCCGGTCTGTGTTACCACGAGCAGCAGGCTGTTTTCCTCACAGTTGATGCGAATTTCTTCAACGATCTGCTCGTTTCCCGATGTCGCACCCTTGCGCCACAGGACATTCCGACTTCGGCTCCAGTAGTGTGCCCGGCCCGTCGACTGGGTCCATTCAAGGGCCTGGGCGTTCATGTAGGCCAGCATCAGGACATCGCCACTGATGGCGTCCTGAACAACGACTGGCACAAGTCCGCGCTCGTCGAATTGAATAATGTCAGTCATGTCGGCGGAACCGGCTGCCGGACCCGAATACCGTGGCCGTCCAGATGAGAGCGGGCTTCCGCGATCCGAAACTCGCCGAAATGGAAGATCGATGCCGCGAGGACGGCATCGGCGCGGCCCGGTGCCAATGCCTCGACCAGGTGATCAAGCGATCCCGCCCCACCCGAGGCGATCACAGGAATTGGGACTGCCGCCGATACCGCTTCCAGGAGCGCGAGATCGTAGCCATCGCGGGTGCCGTCGCGATCCATACTCGTCAGCAGGATTTCACCGGCTCCTCGTCGCGCCGCTTCCTGCGCCCACTCGACCACATCACGACCGGCGGGCCGGCGTCCACCGTGCGTGTAGACACCCCAGGAGTCTCGCTCTGGTTCACGCCTCGCGTCGATTGCGACAACAATGCATTGACGCCCGAAGATCTCCGCTCCAGCATTGATCAGATCGGGATCATGAATCGCCGCTGTATTGATCGAAACCTTGTCAGCGCCTGCCCCAAGAAGCTGCCGAATGTCCCCCACGCTGCGCACGCCGCCCCCGACGGTCAACGGAATGAACACCTGATCCGCCGTTCGCGCCACGACTTCGACCATGGTCTCACGGCTATCGGACGATGCGGTGATGTCGAGAAAGACGAGTTCATCCGCGCCCTCGCGATCGTAAAATGCGGCGAGTTCGACCGGATCACCCGCATCTCTCAGGTTGACGAACTCGATGCCCTTGACCACCCGGCCGGCGGTTACGTCGAGACACGGGATGATCCGGCGGTATGGTCCGGAATCAGGTAGGTCAACTTGCGCCATGCTCCGGACCTGCATCATCGCCCATTTCGTGTTGCCGCCAGCACGAGCGCTTCCCGTAGATCAATCCGGCCATCGTAGAGCGCGCGGCCGATGATCGCTCCCGCAGCGCCGGTCTCGGCTACGGCCTGAACATCCGCGAGTAGCGACATCCCTCCGGATGCGATGACCTGCGCGGGAACGGCATCGACGACCTCGGCCAATCCGACGAGATTCGGGCCGACGAGTGTCCCATCGCGTCGGATATCGGTGAGGATGAAATGCTTGACACCAATCGCGGCGAGCGATTGCGCCACATCGACGGCGCTCGCTGCGGTCTGCGTCAACCAGCCGTCCGCCGCGAGTTTGCCGTCACGCGCGTCAAGCGCGATCGCGATTGCATCGCCCCAGCGCTCGACCGCCGCCTGAACCAAATCCTTGTCACGAACCGCGGCGGTGCCGAGAATCACGCGGTTGACGCCCAGGTCGAGGGCGGTCTGGATCGCCGCTACCGACCGCAGTCCCCCACCCAGCTGAATCGGCATGGCGACGGCGCGTCTGATTCGGCGCACCGCGTCCAGGTTTGCCGAGTGACCGGCAACCGCGCCATCCAGGTCGACGACATGGAGCCACTCGGCGCCAGCATCGGCCCAACGCCGGGCGGCATCGACTGGATCGGTATCAAAGGCGGTCTCCCGGTTGAAATCGCCCTCGATCAACCTCACGCAGCGGCCGCCGCGAATGTCGATTGCTGGATACAAAATCACGCCGGCACGCGCTCCAATTGAAGTTCTTGCCCAAGTCGCACCGCGTCGACCCACCCCGCGATCATTCGCAGCCCAGCAGGCCCGCTCTTTTCCGGATGGAACTGGGTGCCCCAGACGTTCTCCCGGCGGACGATGCTTGGGAACACCGTCCCGTACCGCGTCACGGCCACGATGTCTGCCGGGTCGTCCGGCACCACAACATAGGAGTGCACGAAATAGAAATCCCCGCCTTCATTGGCAGCATATCCGGCTCCATCCTGGAGCCAACGCACCTGGTTCCATCCGATTTGGGGAACCTTGACAGAATCCGGCAGACTCCGCACGCTCCCTCGCAGCAACCCGAGGCCACGAGTTTTGCCTTCTTCCTGGTCCTCGAAGAGCAATTGCATACCAAGGCAGATTCCCAGAAACGGCTTGCCTGCGACAACAACGTCTTCGCAGACCGGCACCAAGCCTAGTTCATCCAGGCGGTCCATGGCGGCGCCAGCGGCCCCGACCCCGGGGAAAACAACCGCATCGGCTTCTCGAACCTCCACCGCGTCTGACGTCACCGTCACCGTCGCGTCAGCGGCCTCGAGCGCGCGCCTAATGGAGCGAAGATTCCCTGCCCCATAGTCGATGATCGCCACTCTCACGCTCATGCGAGCATCCCCTTTGTTGACGGAACGGCCGTGGCTCCGGTCCGGGTGACAGCAGCGCGCAGCGCGAGCGCGCCGGCTTTGAAGATGGCCTCCGCCGCATGATGAGCGTTGCTGGACCGAATCAGGTCGATATGAACGGTCAGCCCGGCGTTGACGACAAGCGCCCGCCAGAACTCCTCGACCAGGCTGGCCGCGAAGTCGCGGCCGATCACTGGTTCAGGCATCGCCGCGGAGAAATGGAGATACGGTCTTCCAGAGCAATCGACTACGACTCTCGCCAATGCCTCATCCAGAGGAGCGTAGGCGAAGCCATATCTGGCGATGCCCCGGCGATCACCGAGACCCTCCCGGATTGCCTGGCCAAGCGCAATGCCAACGTCCTCGACGCTGTGGTGCGGGTCCATTGCGGCATCGCCGACACAATTGATATCGATGCCGAAGTGGCCGTGCCGCCCCAGCGCATCGAGCATATGATCGAGAAAGAGGACTCCGGTGGTCACCGACACCGGACCGCCATCGAGATTGACCTCAAGCAAGATCCGGGTTTCGAGTGTGTTTCGCTCGATCCGTGCAACGCGTGAGGCATCGGCTACTGCCACGGTGTTCACGCCGGATTCTCACGCAAGATGGCTTCCAACTCGGACACGAATATTTCGTTGTCCTCGGGCTTTCCTATCGACACACGCAAACAGTCGGCGATACCGAACGCCGGATTCCCGAAGTGCCGAACGTAAATGCCGCGACGGCCCAATTCGCGAACGATTGACGCCGCATCCGAAACAGGCAACCGCACGAGCAGGAAGTTCGTCGCGGATGGCAGCGGCTCGACACCGGGAATTGTTCGCAGGCGCTTGGCCAGCTGGTCGCGATCGCGAACGATGCGGGCTACCACGTCGCGGTTGTACTCAGTGTCCTCCAGCGCCGCAACGGCGCCAGCCGTGGCGGCAACGCTGACATTGCAGAATCCGGGCATCACGCGGAGGACGTATGGCATCAGCGATTCCGGAAATATCCCGTAGCCGACGCGCATTCCCGCGAACCCGGCGAACTTGCTCATTGTGCGCAGGATGACAAGGTTCGGATGACGTTCCATCATCGCCGCATGCGACGTGCCAGCGAACTCCGCATAGGCTTCATCGATAGCCACCACACATGGGGCCTCGGCCACGACTCGTTCGATCGCCGCGGGGTCGAGCAAGTTCCCAGTGGGGTTGTTTGGATTGCAGATGACGATCAACTTTGTCTGGTCATCGACGGCATCAAGGATGCCTTCCGCATCGAGACTGAAATCCGCTCGCAGTGGTACATCGATGACTTCCCCGCCATGGGCCTTCGCGAGAATCTCGTAGACCATGAAGGTTGGCTCGGAGATGATGACCCGGTCCCCGGTTCCCACCAGCAGGAACATCAACGTCTCGAGCACATTGTCCAGTCCGGCCCCGGCCACAATCTGGTCCGGCGAGACTCCGGCATAGGTCGCTAGCGCTTCTCTCAGCGCCCAGGCATCGAACTCCGGATAGCGGTTGTGCGCTTGTATCGCCGCAGCCGCGGCGAGTGCTTTCGGCGATGGCCCGTACGGCGACTCGTTCCAGTCCAGCCGAATCTCGCGGGCTGGTTTCGTGTCCGGCTCCGCGTTCCGGGTATAGACGGGGAGGGTGTGGATCGCTGGCCGGACGAGTCTGGCGGGATCGTAGGCAGTCCGGGTTGCGATTCCTTGAGTCACGAATACTCCTCCAGTTTTCGATACGTTATCAGGACGCGACCATGCTTCCCGACCCGAAGATAGGTCCATGCGCCCAAAATCGTACGAATGATAGACGCCATAACACGGGATGCTCACCGCCACGGTCTTGGTCGGGGAACTCCGAGCCCGAGACATTCCGCGACCTGACGAATCTACCTCATTCCGGATCGCGTCGTTTCACAGTAGGAGTTTTTCCAGGGACGAGACGAGTATTTCGGTCGCCCCCGCCGCGCGCAGCCGTTCGATCGACTCCCAGAAGGCGTCTTCTTCGATCGCGGTGTGGACCGCAACCCAACCAGGGTCCGCGAGGGGCACGATCGTCGGAGCCTTGAGACCCGGGACCACAGCGCGAATTGCGGGCAACGCCGCTTCTGGGGCGTTCATCATCAGGTACTTGTACCGCTTGGCAACGCGAACCGCATTGATTCGCATCAGCAGGCGGTCGATGTTCTCCCGCCGCGCTGGATCCGCCATCGATACCGGGTTTGCCGCCAGTACCGCCTGCGATTCGAGGATCGTCGCCATTGGTCGCAAATCGTTCAACATCAGGGTCGATCCGGTCGCGGTCAATTCCACGATCGCGTCCGCAAGCCCGAGTGATGGCGCGACCTCCACGGAGCCACTGATCGTGATGATTTCCGGATCGCCGTCAAGGGATTCGAAATACTTCCGGGCAGACTTGGGATAGGACGTCGCGATTCGCGCCCGGAGCAGTTCTCGCGGGTCGGTGTACTGGGCATCGCGCAGCGTGGCAAGCACCAGTTCGCAGTAACCAAACCCAAGCGTCGCCAGTTCTTCGACCCGCACCCCTTCTTCATGGATCAAATTTCGCCCGACGATTCCCAGATCGACGGTCCCCAGCCCGAGATATCCGGGAATATCGTCATCGCGGGCATAGAGGATCGAGAGCGGAAAGTTCCGGCAGTGTGAAAAAAGGCGCTGTCCGTAACTCTCGAACTCCAGACCAATGGCATGAAGAAGGTCGAGCGTGTCCTGCGTCAGCCGCCCCGATCGTTGCACCGCGAGTTTCAGCGGTTGCTGTCCGGTCATCGACTGGCTCAGCACGTGATGGAAGCCCGTTCCCTGTTCGGGCATCGTCGTTCAGATTCCTCCTGTCAGACAAGTGGCGAACGACGGTCGCGGCATAGCCGCGACCGTCGTTACCCGTTTGCTCCCAACCTCCGCGAGAATTCGCGGCTGTGCCGCTCAGGATAGCCGCGGCTGCCAACGCGCTGGCAGTCGAATTGCTAAATCACGACGCCGCTGCCACTGCACGCCGGTACATGCCCAGGAAGTCGTGAATCTGCTCCTCGTTCACGACAAGTGGCGGCACGATCCGAATCGCCTGATCGTACGTGCCACAGGTAATCAGCAGGGTCTTCTCGTCGAACGCACGAGCGACGACCGCCTTGACCGCCTCCGGGTTCGGCGAGCCATCTGGATTGACGAACTCCGTCGCCACCATCAGGCCGAGACCCCGCACGTCTCCGATGACCGGATAGTCCGCCTGGATCTCGCGGAGGCCCGCTGTCAGAATCTCGCCCATCCGGGCAGCATTCCCCGGCAGGTCTTCGTCGCGCATGACTTCGAGCGTGGCCGCCGCGGCCGCGGTGCCGACCGCGTTTCCACCGTAGGTTCCACCGTGGGACCCCGGCGCCCACTTGTCCATGATCGCCTTGTCAGAGACAACCGCGGCCACCGGCATGCCGGAGGCGAGGCCTTTCGCCGCCGTCATGATGTCGGGAACGACATCGAAATGCTCGAATGCCCACATCTTGCCGGTACGACCCATGCCCGATTGGACTTCGTCCAGGATCAGCATGATTCCATGGCGGTCGCAGAGTTCACGAACCATTTGCAACCAGCGCCTGGTCGGGATCAGATATCCGCCTTCGCCAACCACGGTCTCGATGATCATCGCTGCCACGTCATCGGGCATGACCAGGTGATCGAAGAGGGCTTCCAACTCCGCGAAATAGTAGAGATCGGCATCTTGCGCCGCGCCCTTGAACGGGCTGCGGAAGACATACGGGAACGGCGCGTGGTACACGCTGGAGATCAACGGCTCGTAGTGCCCGCGTACCTTGACCCGCGAGGAAGTTACCGCCATGGCGGCGTGAGTGCGACCGTGGAACCCGTGCCGGAACGCGATGACCGCAGGCCGGCCGGTGGCGATCTTTGCAAGTTTGATCGCCCCTTCGGTCGCCTCCGCGCCGCTGTTCGTCCAAAAGACCTGATTGAGGTTCGCGGGCAACGTTTCCGTAAGCAGTTTCGCCGCGCGCATCATCGGCGAGTGCGCGAGGATGTTGGCCTGCGCATGGATGATCGTCGCTGCCTGCTCCTGGATTGCGGCGACCACGCGTGGATGACAGTGGCCCGTATTGACCACGGCGATGCCCGATGTGAAGTCGGCGTATCGCTCGCCATTGACATCCCAGAGATAGATTCCTTTGCCATGGTCGATATGCAGTGGGGAATAGCGGCCGATGACGCGCGGAATCAACTCCGCGGGATTCAACGTTTCACGCTCGAGTGCCTGAACCATCGCGATCTCCCCTCTCGGTGCCGGTACCAACAATCAAACTCGCTCGATCTGTATGCCGAGAACACTAACCGTGAGACTGCTTCTGCTCTCGTTCTTTCGCCTGCTTGTAATACTTTTTGGTCTTGGGAATCGGTTTGGCCTCTTCCGCCTGCACGCGTTGATGATATGCCGTCGCGGCGCCCTCGAGCTGCTCTTCCAGTCGCAGGAGATCGTTGTAGATGGCGATGTTGTTGGTCGCGGCTGGTGAACGCGCGAGCATGCGCACCAGTTGCAACAGGGATTGCGCGGAGGCAGGAGCCGCCGCGGGAAGTGCGGCCCGCTTGATGATAGATTCGACGAGCACCAGGGTATCCGGGTTTGCCCCGTTTTCGATCAGCCGTTCGCGGATAGTTTGCAGACCTTCGAGAACATTCACGGGGATGACTCCACGGCGCGGGTCGCGATTCGACTCCGCATTGTGCCACATCTGCATCACGCTTGGCGGTCAATGCTGAACGAGATGCGGTTGCCGGTCGCGATATCTGTGCTGACGGGACCGAAATACGACCTCGGACGCCGAGGTCACGCCCAGGAAGCGTACTCTGGCGAGCGTTCGTCCCAGTTCCCCTCGACGGTGCTGGGATCCTCCTGATCCAGCAACCGCGTGAATTCGGCCTGACGGAAGGCATACTCCGCCGCCGGCCGAGGCGCGCCATCGCTCTCGGCGAGGCGGATGATTTCGTCAAAGGCCAATTCGACATCTTCCGGATCAGAGGAGTGATTTGCCTCCCGGCGCCAATTGAGGAAGCCGATATGGAACTCGGCAGCGGCGAGAGGATCGCCATTTCGCTCGGCGACTGTTGCCAGGCGACGTGTCGCCTCCGCGATGACGTCACCGTCTTCCTGCGCACGTCCGAGGTCGAGGACACCCTCCCAGAGCGTGTCGGCGAGGAGGTCGTCGTCCGCCTCCTCGGCAAGTTCGGCAAGCCCAAACAGGGCGTCTGCCGCTTCCTCAGCGTCATCGCCGAGCGCGGCCCGGAGAAGAGGTTCGGTCACCTCGGCCGACTCGGGATCATCCAGCCGCATTGCTATCCAGCGCGAGGCTTCGCCGGCGCCAGCCGCTGCCAGCGTCCTGCGGAACGACTCCCAGCCGAAGCGCAGCGCGTTGTCCAGTCTTGGGCTGCGCGTCAATTGCAGTGGCGTCTGCATCGGTGCGCCGGAATTTCCGCCCCTTGTCGATCGATCCTGATCCATGAGCGAAGTCTAGCGGATTCATTCCGCGGGGCTTGACAGCGCGGTCGGCTCCCGGTACTGTGCCGCCATGCCAACATCTGCCTGGGAGCCAACTGAGATGTGGCGAAACCGCGGAGCCGCTGCTGCCCGTTGGTTCGGCTACGTCTATTTTGGCTACGTTCCCCCGGCGCTGCTGGCGGGACGACAGGCGGTGAACCGCTAGACGTCCGCAAACACCAGTAAGCAGCGCCGGGGCCGAGGTCGATGACCTCGGTTTTTTTGTTGTCCTCGGTCAGGTGGAGACCGGAGACACCCGCGATAAGGAGCACGTCGATGATCGTCACGCTGACCGCCACTGCACCGCTGGAAACGCTTGCCGTGGTCCGCGCGGCCGCGCTGGCGGCTGGAGCAGAACTGCGAACGCTGGCAGACGGCCATGGGGGCACCGTCATCGCTATTGCCGGCGACCCGTTGCCGTTCCAGGAATTGCCCGGTGTTTCCAGGGTCATCGAGAAGCATCGCCCCTACATGCTCGCCAGTCGCGAAGGACGACCGCACGCGCCGAGCGTCGTCAAGGTCGGGAATGTGCGCATCGGTGGGGGCCGGCCGGTAGTGATCGGCGGACCTTGCGTCATCGAAAGCAGGGCATCGCTGCTCCTGTCAGCGAAGGAAACCAAGGCCGCCGGTGCCGATATGCTCCGCGGCGGCGCATTCAAGCCGCGAACCTCGCCGTACGCCTTCCAGGGGCTCGGGGAGGAGGGGCTGCGGTATCTGGCCGAGGCGCGCGAGGTTACGGGCCTGCCGGTGGTCACCGAGGTCATGGAACCGGACCAGGTCGAAATGGTGGCTCACTACGCCGACATGCTGCAGATCGGAGCCCGGAACATGGCCAATTTCCCATTGCTGCGGCGAGCCGGACAGTCGGGCAAGCCGGTGCTCCTCAAACGGGGGTTCTCGGCGACGATCGAAGAATGGCTGATGAGCGCCGAGTACGTGATGGCGTACGGAAATCCGGACGTGGTTCTCTGCGAGCGCGGCATCCGCAGTTTCGATTCTTCGACGCGGTTCACGCTCGATCTGAATGCGGTGCCACTCGTCAAGGAACTCAGTCACCTGCCTATCATCGTCGATCCCTCTCATGGGACCGGCCGCCGCACGCTGGTGCCGCGAATGGCGCTCGCTGGACTAGCCGCCGGAGCGGACGGACTGATCATCGAATCCCATCCAGATCCAGAGACCGCGTTGTGCGACGCGCAGCAGACGATTTCCACCGCGGAATTGGCCACGATCATCGACCTGGGACGAGCGCTCCACGCGGCCCTGCTCGGAGGTGTGGAGGAGAGCGTGCCGGCAGAAATGACTGTCGGTGCCCAGGCGTAAGGAGCGAACGTGAGTCGCTGGGAATTTCAGATCGTCGACGTTTTCACCGATCTACCGCTGGCGGGCAACCAACTGGCCGTCTTTCCGGACGCCACGAGCATTCCGGAGAAGATGCTTCACCCATTGGCGCGAGAGATCAATTTTTCGGAGACTGTCTTTCTCTATCCGCCTGAAGCGGGCGGGGCTGCCAAGATGCGGATTTTCACGCCTGGTGGTGAGATTCCGTTTGCCGGTCATCCGGTGCTGGGAACGGCCGTTTATCTCGCTCAGCAGCAGCGGAGCCAAGCGATTGACCTCGAAACGAATGGCGGCCGTGTGGCCGTCAGGTACGTGGGCGGGACCGGACCAGCAAAGCGCGGCATCATGCGGCAGCCGATCCCGTCGATCGAGCCGTTCGCGCAACCGGTGCCTTTCCTCGCAGCGCTCGGGATCGCAGATTCTCTCCTGCCAGTCACTCTCTACGACAACGGCCTGCGGCACGTCTATTTCATGGTCAAGGATCCGGATGCCGTGGCTGCCCTTGCTCCCGATTCAGGCGCGTTGTTGCGCGCCGCGGAGCACCTCGATTTACCCTTCATCGGCGTGAATGTCTTCTCGGGCGAAGGCACCCAATGGAAAACGAGGATGTTTGCGCCCGGTGCGGGTGTCATCGAAGACCCGGCCACCGGTTCCGCGGCGGGTCCTCTCGCGCTCCACCTTGCGCGGAATGGACTTATTCCGTGGGGACAGGAGATCCAAATCTCCCAGGGGGCAGAACTGGGCAGACCCAGCACGCTCTTCGCCCGCGTGTCTGGGTCTGCCAACGTCATCGAATCGGTGGAAGTCGGCGGCGATGCGATTCTGGTCGGCGGAGGCTGGTTCCACGCCGAAATTCTGGAGCAGTTCGGTCTTTCCTGACACGGTCCATCACTTGACGAGCACGGCGCGGTCATCGACCATCCACGCATGAGCAGTGAACCGATCGACGGCCATGGCTGAGGTGTCCTCCGGCGCTGAAGTTCCCCCGACCCGAAGTTTCGTTGTCGGCACCGCAGGTCATGTCGATCACGGCAAGTCGACCTTGGTAAAGGCCCTGACCGGGATCGATCCCGATAGGCTGGCGGAGGAAAAAGCGCGGGCGATGACAATCGACCTCGGCTTTGCCTGGGTGACGTTGCCGGGTGGGCGCGAAGTCAGTATCGTCGATGTGCCCGGGCACGAACGGTTCATCAAGAACATGCTGGCAGGTGTCGGCGGAATCGATGCCGCGCTGCTCGTCATTGCCGCGGACGAGGGCCCCATGCCCCAGACCGCCGAGCATCTCGCGATTCTCGATCTCCTCGGAGTGTCGAGGGGCGTGATCGTCTTGACCAAGGCGGATCTGGTTGACGACGAGTGGCTGGATCTGGTGACAGAGGAGGTACGACAGCGAATCGACAGCACCTCACTTGCCGGCGCCCCAATCGTTCCCGTTTCCGCCACAACCGGTCGGGGTCTTGCCGAACTCCTTCTATCGCTGCAACGGGTATTGAGCGAGAGTGCACTCCCTGTGCGCGGCGGACCACCCCGGCTTCCCGTTGACCGCGTCTTCACCGTTGCTGGGTTCGGCACGGTCGTCACGGGAACGCTCAGTGGAGGAACCATCGCCACCGGCGACGACGTCCAGGTCTACCCTGGTAACCGCGTCGCCCGCGTCCGCGGTCTTCAATCGCACCAGCACAAAGTCAGCATTGCGCCGCCAGGAACGCGCACCGCCGTGAATCTCTCCGGGATTACGACAGAAGAAATTCGCCGGGGCGACGTGCTGGCTCCGCCAAAATCGATGACTCCGACGCAGCGCATCGATGTGAGGCTCCGCCTGCTCGAGGATTCGCCTATGACCTTGAAGCAGAACGCGGAGATCGACTTCTTCACGGGCGCCACGGAGTTGCCGGCATGGGCCACGTTGCTCGATCGTGACACCATCCCCCCAGGGGAAACCGGGTGGGTCCAACTGCGCTTTCGCACTCGGCTTGCCGTGCGGAAAGGCGATCGGTTCATTGTGCGCCGCGCGTCTCCGAGCGAAACGATCGGTGGTGGTGAGGTCATCGATGCCAACCCGCCCCGCCACCAGCGATTCCGGCCGGAGACTGTCGCGGCTCTGGAGACACTCGCTGCTGGTAGTCCAGATGAAATCGTCCTGCAAGCGATTGAGTCCCGACCGGTTGAGATCGGCGAACTTCGCGCGAGCGTTGCCGGACTGACCGCGGGACAGATCGACGCCGCCCTCGGCCAACTGATCGCCGAAGGCGACGTCTTGGTCCTTGGAGCGGGAACTCCGGGTTTCACCACCACTGACGTTGTCGTCGCAACCACGCGATGGGGCGAGATCGAGCAGCAACTCATCGATACCCTAAGGCGGTTCCACGCCAGCAATCCCCTGCGTCCGGGCATGCCGCGAGAAGAATTGCGCACCCGAATGGGATTGCGACCGCCCCGTGTATTTGACCTGGTAATCGGTGAAGCAATGCGGCGTGGCTCGATTTCGGACGGTGGCGCCACCATCCGGGACGCGGGGTTCGCGCTTGTCCTCGATCCCACCCGGCAAGGAAAAGCGGATGCGTTTCTTGCCTCGCTTGCGGCGAACCCGCTGAGTCCACCGAGCCCCCATGAGTCCGGCCTCGACGCGGAATCGCTCATCGTGCTCGAGCATCAGGGAAAGATCGTCCGCGTCGGGGATGGCATCTACTACACGCCGCACTCCTGGGAGCAACTCACGGCCCGCACCCTTGCCTTCATCGATGACCATGGCTCGATTACCCTCGCGCAGTTTCGCGATCACTTCGGTACCAGCCGAAAGTACGCTCAGGCAGCGCTCGAGCAGATGGATCTCCTTCGCTACACGCGCCGGATTGGGGACGATCGCGTACGGGGCCCCAAACGTCCGGGTCCACGATCGACCGAAAATCCAGATGGGGAGGGATCAGTTGGCGACCGAGACATCTCCGGAGCAATTGCTGACTAGCGCCACTCGGCATCTTTTTCTATCACCTCATTACGACGATATCGCCTTGTCCGTGGGAGCAACGGTGGCGCGACTCCATGATCTTGGCTTCGCGCCGGAATCGGTCGTCATCTTCGGCGATTACCCCGATCCGACGGAGTCCCTCTCCTCGTTCGCGCATCAGTTGCACGAGGGATGGGGGCTGAGCGCCGAAACCGTGATCGCGTCGCGACGCGCAGAAGAAGCCGCTGCTTCCGCAATCCTGGGAGCGACGAGTTCGGTGCTCCCCTTTCGCGACGCGATCTACCGCGGCCACCGGTATCTTTCCGACAACCAACTGTTCGACCGTCCCCTTGCAGACGAAGCGTCAGTACCCGGAGCAATTGCTTCTGCCCTCGATCTTCCGGCCGCACCGGACCTGAGTGTCCGCATCTATGTGCCGATCGGCATCGGCAGCCACGTCGATCACCAGCTGGCGTACGAAACGGGCCGGGGGCTCGCCAGTTCCGGCTGGGATGTCTGGTTTTATGAGGACGTCCCGTACGCCATGAAACCCGGCGCTACGAGCGAGCGATTTGCGGCAATCGGAGAAGGCACCCTCACGGCGGCTGCCGCTGTTCCGGCAGCGGCGGGGTGGGACCGCAAGATATCCGCGGTCCTCAGTTATCCTTCGCAACTCGAAACAGTGTTCCGCCAGTATGTCGGCGTCGGCACCAAGCGTGACGAAATCAGCGCTGCGCTGGCGAATTACGCCCAAAACGCCGGAGGAGGGACGATGGCGGAACGTTTCTGGAAGGTAAATGTCGATGAAGTTCCGGCGACAGTTGACGGCGGGGCGTCGCTCCGCTAGGGTGTACGTACTGAGGTGGCGCGGCCCAGACCATGGGGGCAGGGAACGGAATCGCCTCGCATCCCTGCCTGCGGTTCTCCTCTTCACCCCGTGGGGGATGCACACCCGGGAACTCGTTCGCCCCGGCCTCCGGGATCTCGGACGAACGTCGGCTCGATTCGGCGTTGCCGCAAGCTGAGCGACGGATCGGTGGCCGCGCTTCTTCGCGGTGACGCCGAAGTTCAGGGAACCGCGGCGCGTCATTGGCGCCGCGGAACCAGTCGGGTTCATGCCGGGCGCTATTGCCTGCTGAACACCGCTTCATCTCAGTCGGAAACGCCGGGGACCGCCACCGCGGTTGCCGGCGTTTCACGTTCGTCCAAGTGCGAACTGCGGCAATCTACCCTTCGACGCGCATAACAGTCGCTTCCGCGGTGTCCTGAAGTCTGGCGGGACGGCCAACTGCCGGCGCAACCGGGTCTGGTGCCACAGCCGCGGCCGCGGTCCCGGCGGCGGCTCCGTCTGCCTCGGCGTTCTCGGCAGCCCTGTTCCCTTCATCCGAGACCTCGGCCACCTCGCCCGTTGCCGCTTCCGCCATGGCTGCCCGCCGCTCCGCTCGCCGCTCCGCCCGACGCGCCGTCTTTTCCACGGCGTCGTTCGCTTCCGCGTCCGCGGCGACTTCGACAACCACCACCTCGGCGACGAACTGTTCGACCGTCTCCGGCATCAGCGATCCTTCCCGGAAGACCCGCAAGCGGAGATCCGACGGCGCGAACCCGTTGGTGGCCGTCAGGTCCTGGGGACAGGCGGAGACCGCCACGATCGCGTCCTTCAGGGCTCGCAGCAGCACATAGTCGTTCGCTTCGGCAAGGGGCTCGCGAATCTCCAGCTCACCACGCTGCTGGATCGAGACGTTCATGAACCAGTTGATCGGTGTGGGGATGCGATCGTACCCAATGCTGTATGCGGAGAGGGCCTCGGTTAGCGCCTCGCGACAGTTCGCATGGCCTGGCGCTCCCAATTGTTCATAGCGGATCGGATCGCAGCAGGCGTAGATCATATCGTGGCGACCGACAGTGTCCTCGACGATCTCGAACATCCCCTGCCGCCGGTTCGAGTAGAGCGTCATTCCTCTCTTGGGAACGATGTTGGCATTGGCCGATTGCGTAACGGACGTCGCGTGGTATTCCTCATGATCGTCAGCCGAGAACGCGACAAAATCGGCAACCTGCTTGCCCTGCAAGGTCTGAATCTGCACGAACTGACCAGCCTTGACCTCGACCGCCTGGCCCTGGCCTGGCCTGATATGACGCGTCTTGATCGGCGTCGTGGTTCCCAGAACATCACTCACTCTCTGTTGCTCCTTCGCGCTCGTGGCAGGTCGAGCGTCAACTGTCTTGGTGATCGATCCGTCGTGACGTGAGATTGTCGCAGCGCGGCGTCCAGTTGGCTAGCGGATCGGATCATGGCGCGCAGTCCGGGCGGGGTACCATGGCCGCAGAGCGGCATCGGATTTCTTGAACGAGGGAGGCCACGATGGATACGTGCCCAAATTGCGAAGCGCCAACGCGGCCGGGAGCGAGGTTCTGCACGATCTGTGGGCATCGCTACTCAATCGATGCCAGCCTGTCCCTCGACGAATCCATTCCCGACTTGGGCGCGTCAAGTCAGGGCCCCAAGAAATGGCCGACCGGAGGTTGGCCCCATGTGCCGGCGAACAAGGTCAGGAGTCCCGCAACCGTGGACTGGGACTGGAGACCGGCGACCGATACCAGGGAACAAGGCGACTCCTCTGAGCTCGTCTCCTCCGGATGGCCGGTCCAGCAATCCCCGTCTCAAACGCCAGAATCAGAGGATGCCGCAGAGCACGCGGAAGCGGAGAATCTCGCACTGGACGCGGTTAGCGCAGAAGAGGCCGCTGTGGCCGATGTCGGCTTCGCCGATGATCGCAACCGTGAAGCGGTCCATCGTCTTGGCGCGTTGATCAGTGAGTTGAAACTCCTGCTGTCAGAGGTCACCCTGGATGAAACACCTGATCTCAGCGGCGTAGTCTCTGATCTCGAGGTTGCCGTTCACCCGCCGGGCGCCGTTGAACCCGAGCGGATTGCCGACCTTCGCGATTTCTTGCTGCAGGCGCGCGAACATCCTCGCGATGTTGAAACGCTGATGACCCTGTCCGCCCGCATCGGAGAGATGACCGATCTCCTGTTTGCCTACGAGCGGACCATTGCGGCAATCGAGCGCTCGCTCGTCATGTTGCGGCCATATGCAGCATCAGAAGACGAGCGTCAAGGCGATCTATCCTGAAGCGATGGTCGCCTGCCGAATCGGCATGGCCAATCCAGCCAGTTCGATCACGGTTCGGTAAGCGCAAGAATGCGCCGGCAGCGGATGGACCTACGCATCTCGAAACTAGACCAGGGCGCGGCTTCCCTTCGCGCCGTGGCAGTGCTTGAACTTCTTGCCGCTGCCGCATGGGCAGGGGTCGTTGACACCAATCTTGCGCGCCTTTTTTGGTCCTGATCCGTTTTCAGACTCATCGGCGCCCTGCGCCTTGTCCGATTCCTCCGTCAGCCTGGTGCGTACCGGTTGCTGCGCGACTACCGGTTGTACCCGGAAGATCGTGTGGGCCACATCGTGTTGAATACTCGAGAGCAACTGCTGGAAGAACTCATAGGCCTGGGTCTTGTAGACCACGAGAGGGTCCTTCTGACCATAGGCCTGTAGCCCGACCCCTTCCCGAAGTTCGTCCATCGCCGTGAGGTGTTCGACCCAGAGTTTATCGATGATCGTGAGCATCACATGACGCTCGACCTTGCGCATGACATCCGGCCCGAAACGAGATTCGACGTCGGTGTAGGCGCGGTCCGCATCCGCGATCAGCGCCTCAATGACCGCATCGCGATCGAGCCCGGCAACGTCGCCAACGGTCAACGTCGTCGTCGGCACGAATCCCGTGTAATTCTCGATCAGCGTCTCGTCATCGCGCAGGAGGTCCTTGCCATCACCGATGTTTGCGTCGACGATTTTCTCGATTTCGCCCTCGACCATGTCCCAAACACGGTCCTGGACATCTTCGCCGGTCACGAGTTGACGACGGTCGGCGTAAATCACCTCGCGGTGCTTGTTCATGACGTCGTCGTACTGCACGACGTGCTTGCGGATGTCGAAGTTATGCCCTTCGACCTTGACCTGGGCGTTCTCGATTGACTTGGTGATGACCCGGTGCTCGATCGGCACGTCCTCTTCCATGCCGAGACGTTCCATCATGGAGGAGATTCGTTCCGAGCCGAACCGGCGCATCAACTCGTCTTCGAGCGAGACGTAGAAACGCGACGAACCGGGGTCTCCCTGGCGGCCGGACCGGCCACGCAACTGGTTGTCGATACGCCGCGCTTCGTGGCGTTCGGTGCCGATGATGTGGAGACCGCCCGCTTCGCGGACGCCGGGCCCGAGCACAATGTCCGTGCCGCGGCCTGCCATGTTGGTGGCAATGGTGACGGTCTTCGGTTGCCCCGCCTCGGCCACGATCGCCGCTTCACGCTCGTGATGCTTCGCGTTGAGGACCTGATGCGGAATTCCTTCGCGAGTCAGGTGCTCGGACAGGCGCTCCGAGGTTTCGATCGAGGTAGTTCCTACCAGTATGGGCCGGCCGCTCTCGCGCTGAGTCTTGATATCGTCGATGACGGCGCGAAACTTGCCGCGCTCATTCTTGTACACAAGATCGCCGAGGTCTTCCCGGACCATTGGCTTGTTGGTCGGGATGACCACGACATCCAAACTGTAGATGCGGCGGAACTCCTCCGCCTCGGTCTTCGCCGTACCCGTCATGCCCGCGAGTTTCTTGTACATCCGGAAGTAGTTCTGGAATGTGATGGTGGCCAGGGTCACATTCTGGCGACGGACGCGAACTCCCTCTTTGGCCTCGATTGCCTGGTGTAACCCTTCGGAGTAGCGCCGCCCGAGCATCATGCGGCCAGTGAACTCATCGACGATGATCACTTCGCCGTCGCGGACGATGTAATCCTTGTCGCGCTGAAACGTCGCGTGCGCCTTTAGCGCCTGCTCCAGATAGTGGGTGAGTTCGACGTAGCGCTCGTCGTAGATGCTTTCCCCGGGACCGATCTGGATCAGTTCCTCTACCCGGTCGATGCCATCGTCGGTCAACGAAACCGATTTGTGCTTGAGGTCGACGGTGTAGTCGCTGCCCTCCCGCAGTTGCTTCACGACCTGAGCGAACTGGTAGTAACGGTCGGTTGCCTGCTCGGCCTGACCGGAGATGATCAACGGGGTGCGTGCTTCGTCAATGAGAATGTTGTCGACCTCGTCGACGATCGCGTAGTTGAGGTCCCGCTGCACCATTCGCTCAGCGTCGGGAACCATGTTGTCGCGGAGGTAATCGAAACCGAATTCGTTGTTCGTTCCGTAGGTTATGTCCGCCTCGTATGCTTCTCGGCGGGAAATCGGACGGAGCCGCGCCAGTCGCTCATCTTCCGAAACCCAGTCCCCATCGTAGATGAACGCGGCATCGTGCTGGATGCACGCCACCGAAAGACCTAACGCGTCGTAGACCTGGCCCATCCATTGGGTATCGCGCTTGGCGAGGTAATCATTGACGGTGACGACGTGAACGCCTTTGCCTTCGATCGCGTTGAGGGCCACAGGAAGTGTCGCGGTCAGTGTCTTGCCTTCACCGGTCCGCATCTCGGCGATCCTTCCGGAGTGGAGCACCGCCCCGCCGAGCAATTGCACGTCGAAATGCCGCTGTCCGAGCGAGCGACGGGACGCTTCGCGCGTCGCCGCGAATGATTCGGGAAGGAGATCGTCCAGCGATTCGCCATCTTCCAGGCGGTCACGAAACCCATTGGCTAGCTCGCGCAATTCGAGATCGGAGAGGGTCTCCATCCGGGGTTCGAGGGTATTGACCTCGGGAACGATCTTCAGATAGGGTTTGAGCGGGGCCTCGTTCGGGTCCCCGAAAATCTTCGTCAACAAATTTCGCATGGTTTAGCCTCAGTAACTGACCAGGGAACGCCCCCAACTGGCAGCACGTATCTCGCTGAGTATACGGAGCGGCCCGCCGCGGAGTTCCCAGTGGAAGCACGAAGCCGTCAAACGTGCCCGGGTCCGGCTTCTGCAACGTTTCTAGAATCCATGGCAATGCGCGACGATTTGGACGGCGGCAAATCGCGATGAACCGGGGGGCCATCGGCCGGGAGGCCGATCGCCGCTTCGGCAGATTCAGGCGGTACGTACGCCGCCATGCGATCCAGCAAGCTATCCGGATCCTTGCCAATAAGGATCAGCTCGCGATGAATCTCCGGGATGAATCCCTCGACGACAGCGGTATTGACCATCGCCAGCAGGTCATCCCAGAACCCGGCGACATCGAGCAATGCGCAAGGTTTGGTATGGAGTTTCAACTGCGCCCAAGTGAGCGTCTCGAAGAATTCCTCGAGGGTGCCGAAGCCTCCCGGGAGCGTGAGGAATCCATCAGACATGCTCGACATCAGTGCTTTGCGTCGATGCATGCTGTTCACGACATGCAATCGCGAAATCGAAGGATGGGGGATCTCCCGTGTCAGCAGCGATCGCGGAATGATTCCAATCACCTCGCCGCCCTCGGCCAGCGCGCCGTCAGCAACCGCGCCCATCAGTCCGACCCGGCCACCACCGTAGACCAGGCGCCAGCCGCGCTGGGCGATTGCCATCCCCGTTCGACGCGCCGCCGAAAGATACGCGGGGTTGTTTCCATCGCGCGAGCCGCAAAACACACACACTGAATCCACGATTCTTGCTCCATTTGCGTACGAGTTGGGATGCTACCATCGGCACGTGGGCGGGAAATCATCACATGGATAACGAACGCTCCAATACACCCTCGTTCCCCCAGATCGCTGCGACGCGCCAGATCGATCGCATCTTTTCCATCGTCGCAGCGATTCCCTTTGGGCGCGTCACCACCTACGGGGCGATCGCGCGTGCCATTGGAGTTCCGCGAGGAGCTCGTGCCGTCGGTTGGGCGCTTCATCAGGCAGGACCCGAACTCCCCTGTCACCGCGTCGTCAATCGCGTTGGATTCCTCAGTGGTGGTTGGCATTTTGGCCACCCTGACGTCATGGCCGGCCGTCTCGAAGCCGAAGGCGTGCCCTTTGTCGCACCCTACCAGGTCGATATTACGGCAGTGTTCTGGCTCCCCGAGCCGTGGGACGAGGCGATTGATGGTTGATCTGAGTCAGCGCTCGAGTTTCGCGGCCTCGACTTCCCGTTTCAATTGGGCGGCCGCTTCCCGTGGGTCCGCAGCCCCCTGAATGGCACTGATCACCGCGACGCCATCCAAACCGGCCCGAACGATCACTCCCGCAGACTCGATCTGAATTCCCCCGATCGCCACCGCTGGCACCGGGGAAAGTCCGGCCAGCGCCGCGGTCCCCTCCACGCCGAGCGGTGGTTCGGCGTCTGATTTCGACCCTGTTGTGAAGACGGGCCCGACGCCGACGTAATCGGCGCCACGTTCCGCCGCGCGCCGAACACCCTCCGCATCGACGGGTGAGAATCCGACAATGACGTCGGCGCCGACAAGCGCCCGCGTCTCGAGCAACGGCAGGTCGTTGACGCCGACATGGACACCGTCGGCGGCGACGGCAATGCCAACATCTACGCGATCGTTGACAAAAAAGAGCGCCCCCCACGCGGCGCAGCGCTCGCGCATCAGCACGCCCAAGTCGAACATCTCGCGGCCGCTCATCTGCTTGGCCCGCAACTGCACGGCCGTCGCTCCCCCCGCCAGCGCCTGTTCGACAATTTCGAGGAAATTCCGGTTCGTCTGTTCCGGGTCGGCGACGTAGTAGACCGCCAGCCGCTCCCGTAATTCGCTGTTATCCACCTCGCTGCTTCCCCTTTGATCGATGTTCTCTGGAACTACACGAATGAATCCGCTTATCGCCAAAGCGCATGAAAGTGATTGACCGGAGAGTGTCCGGCGCCGATCGCATAACTACGCTCGATAGCCTGCGTCAGCCAGAGCTTGGCCTCGCTGATTGCCTCCATCGGCGGCAAGCCTTTGGCGAGATTCGCGGTTATTGCGGCGGAAAGCGAGCAACCAGTGCCGTGCGTGTTCGCGGTCACGATCCGCTCCGCGGAAAACTCCTCAAATGTGTTGCCGTCGTACACCAAGTCCGACGCATCTCCCGATCGATGCCCACCTTTAACCACCACGATCTTCGGTCCAAGTTCGGCAATGGCGATCGCGGCGTTTCTTGCCGCTTCCGGCGAGTCGATCACCATCCCTGCCAGGATCTCCGCTTCGGGAATGTTCGGAGTAACAATCATCGCTAGCGGCAGCAGCGCGTCCTTCAGGGCCGCCACCGCTTGTTCGTGCAGCAGCGGGTGACCGCCCTTGGCGACCATCACCGGGTCGACAACGACCCTCGCGACACCCCACGCCTCGATCCGGTCGGCGACTGTTCTCACGATCGATGCGCTCGAGAGCATGCCGGTCTTCAGCGCGTCGGCGCCGATGTCGTCCAGGACGACATCGATCTGCAGTGAGACGACTTCTTCCGGGACTTCCGCAACCGCGAACACTCCCTTGGTATTCTGTGCAGTAACGGCCGTCACGGCGGACGTGCCGTACACACCGAGCGCCGCGAACGTTTTGAGATCGGCCTGGATCCCGGCTCCCGCGCCTGAATCAGATCCCGCGATGGTCATCGCCTTTGGCGGCGCCAAATTGAGCAGTTTATCGTTCATCGAGCAAAGTCCTCGCCTCACATGTCCGACCTAGCCTATCACACGTCAAACGTTTCAATACTTTCAAAATGAATTGCCATCAGTCATCACAAGGAGTAGGATCAGTGTACGGACACTGACGTCGCGGAGGCGTTCTAGGCTTGGCACACATCGGGGATCGCAGTAGATCTGGATCAGGTGGTCGCGAAATCGCCATCGCCGCTGCCCTGAGCGTTGCCATCACGCTGGTCGTTGCCGCTGCGGTAGGTCTGCTTTCTTCGCTGAGTGGTGGAACGGCCCCAGGCACCGGTGTGATAACCGGAGCGCCGCCGACCCCGACGCCGCGGACCGTCCAGATCGCTCACGAGCCGCAACCGCAGATCGAGAATCTCGACCATCAACCTTCGCGGACCGATGACTCGCGGACCGTCGATCAATCGAGTCAGTCACAGGTTGCCCCTTCCCCGGAGACTGCATCGGTCACTGGCCTGACGCTGCTGGATGCGCCAGACACAATATCGTTCACATCATTAGCCGAAGGAGACTGGATCGCCTCCGACGACGGCCTCCAGTTCGACAGCGACACAGCCGTCGCCGCGCGTTGGCACACGCTCGGCACCTTCGATCAGTCAAACATCGAGATCGAAGCGGAGATTCGGGTAGATCGAACGCTCAGCGCATTTTGCAACCAGTCTTTTGGTGTGGTTGTTGAAGACATTGGTGCGGCGCGGGCCACGGGCGGCGGGGTGGTCTTTCCCTGTCAGGGAGAACAGGTGGTCGTTCGCCTCAGCGACGTAACGAACTGGCAAAATGGGTACAACACCGAACCGGTTCTCGCCGAAGAGCCGTTCGACCCGGGCGCAGGATTTCAAACGTATCGTATCTCCGTCTCTGCCGACAGGATCACGCTCACGGTTGGAGACGTGGTGGTCGCTGGAACAAGGCCATCCGATCTGCCCGACACCGCGTCTGGCAATCTGGGCGTCGGGCTTTGGAGCCAGGGCACGTCTGTCACCGTGAAGCGGATCAGGATCACATCTGGGCCCAATGCCTGATCAGCCGCGGAGACGCGCTCCTTCCGGATCCCATCTCGGTTCAGTCACGACCTCGGCGGGAATCATCGCGCCAAAGTACTCCACCGCGACTTTCGTCCCTGGGTCGGACAATTCCGCGGGCAACCAGGCAAGCGCCAGACTTTCCTCCACCGAGAATCCATAGCCAGCACTCGTCACGTAGCCAACGGCTGATTCGTGCTGCACGACGGGCTCCTTGCCCATTACCACCCGGCCGGGTTCTGTCAATCTCAAGCAGCAAAGCCTGCGGCTAGATTCCGTATCTGCCTGCCCAACCGCATCCCGGCCGCGAAATTCGCTCTTGGATCGCTTGACCGCAAAACCGAGACCAGACTCGTCGGGCTTATGCTCCCAGTGCATGTCCACGCCCCAAAGCCGGTAGCCCTTCTCGAGCCGCAACGTGTCGAACGCCGCACGGCCGGCAGCCACGAGACCGAATTCCCGTCCCGCGCTCCAGACCAGGTCCCAGAGCCTCCCGCCGTACTCCGGTGAGGTGTAGAGTTCCCAGCCAAGCTCGCCCACGTACGAAACGCGCAGGGCGCGAACGGGGACCTCGCCCACGGTCATCTCCCGCGCCGTGTAGTACGGGAGCGATTCGTTGCTCCAGTCGCCGGGTCCGATGCGGGAGATGATGTCGCGCGCCCGGGGACCCCACAGACCGAGGCAACAGAGTGCCCCAGTCACGTCGGCTACGCTCACCGAATTGTCGTCGGGAATTTCATGTCGAAGCCACGCCAGATCAGCCGGCCCATTGGCCCCGATCTGGAATGTCTCCTCGCCGAAACGGGCCACCGTGATATCGCTGCGGATTCCGCCGGAATCGTCGAGAAGCAAGGAGTACGTGACGCTTCCCGGGCGGCGGGCCACCTTGTTCGTGGTCAACCGCTCGAGCCAGGCCGCGGCGCCCGGACCGGTCACCTCGATCTTCTGGAGCGGTGTCATATCGAACAGTCCGGCGCGGTCCCTGGTGGCAAGATGCTCGGCGCCCGCGATGGGAGACCAGAATTGTCCGTTCCAACTGGAGCGTTCCGGAATGGTGTATTGCGCGAGCAACGAGGCATTCGCCTCGTACCAGCGGGGCGCTTCCCAACCTCGGCTCTCGAAGAAAACGGCGCCGAGGGCTTCCTCTCGCGAATAAAAGGGAGATTGCCGCAGCGGTCGCGGGCGCTCCAGCGGCTGCAGCGGGTGAATGACGTCGTACACCTCACGGTACTGCTGCGCCCCGCGCTCACGGACGTAGGCACCGGAAGTGGCGTATCGATCGAAGCGGTTGATGTCGCACTCGTGGCAATCGAGGTCGCTGGTGCCGCTGGTCATCATCTGGGCGACAGCCCTTGCCGCGCCACCGGCGTGGGTAATCCAGATTGCTTCCGCCACCCAGAATCCGCGGACGCGATCGGACTCGCCGAGCAACGAAAAGCCATCGGGCGTGAACGAGAAGATGCCGTTGACGGCGCTGGCAATCTCGACTTGTGCCAACGCGGGCAAGAGATCGATTGCCGCGCGCCATGCCGGGGAAAAGACCTCGGCGTCGAACGGATTCGAGGCCGGCATGTCATCCGGTTCGCCGTGACGACGAATGTCTGCAGCATCGACCACGATCGGTTCGTGCCCGTATCCACCGACTCCGTAGTGGTCCTGTCGTTGTCGAAAATAGAGGTCCTGGTCCTGATGGCGCAGAACCGGCTGTTGAATCTCCGCCGTCACCCCGGCCAATTCGGCAAGCGGCGTCGTCCACGCCAGCTGATGTTCGAGCGGCGCAAGCGGAATGGGCACCCCAGCCATTTGCCCGACGAGCGGCCCCCAGATGCCGGCACAGACCAGCACCCGGTCCGTTCCGATCCTCCCCTGCGCTGTCAGGACCGCCCGCACGCGATCACGCTCGATCTCGAATCCTTTGACCGCGGTCCGGGCGTAGAAAGTGGCGCCGCATGCGGCGCGTGCCAGTTCCTCTGCCGCCCAGACCGGTTTGGCGACACCGTCCGTCGGGACGTAGTAGGCGCCGAGAATCTTGCTGGCATCGAGCAGCGGAAGTTTTGCCTTTGCCTGATCCGGTGTCAGCAGATCCGCCTCGATTCCCCAGCTCTTGGCCCACCCTGCCTTGCGGTGCAAATCGGCCCACCGCGCCTCGGATGTTGCCACCTCGAGGCTGCCGACCCCGAACCAGCACGGCTGGCCCTCATGTGCGAGAGATCCATACAGCGCGACCGTGTCCCTGGCGAATGTCGTCATGGTGCGGGAACTGTTAGTCTGAAAGACAATCCCGGGAGCATGAGACGTGGAACCACCCGTTGCAAACAGGGGACCTTGCTCGAGAACCACAATGTCCGTCCATCCGTACTTCGAGAGAAAATACGCGGTGGCGCAGCCGACGATGCCGGCGCCGACAATGACCACCGAGGCGCGCGTCTTCATGGTCTCTCCCGCCGAGAAAAATTCACCTCTCGCACAAAGCGGACACTACTCTACCCCGCATTTGGCAGTCCCGTTCATCAGTGCGCGAGATCACACGCGATCGACGGCCAGGGCCCACGCGCGGTGATCGGGAACAAGACTGGCGAGTCTCAGAGTGACCGTCGGCCATGGTTTGCGATGGCGCTTGTCGCAGTCGTCGCCTTTCTCCTGGCGGATGCCGCGGCACCCTTTACGGGCTTCAATCCGGATGAGAGCCGCTGGCTATCACGGGCTCACTATCTTGCCGCACTAGCCGATCCATTCGGACCGGTCTGGGCCGATCAGTACATGACCAGGGGTCAACCACCGCTCGGTTCATACGTCATGGGCGCCGGACTCCTCCTTCAGGGACATGACTTGCGCACCAACCCTCCCTGGGATTTCTCGATCACCTGGGAAGCCAACTTCGCGGTCGGCAATGGTCCGTCTGATTCTGACCTCGCGGCCGGGCGCCGCACGAGCGCTTTCCTGACTGCTCTCACCGCTGCGGCTGTCGTTTATGTCGCCCAAGCCTTCGTCCCTTTCGGTTGGGCACTCCTCACTGGATTGCTCTACGCCGTGCATCCGTTCACGCTCTACATCGGTTCGCTTGCCATGTCGGATGCGCTCTTTGCGTTCTTGATCGCGCTTGCCGCGGGCATTGGTGCCTCATTCGCGGAACTGCCGACCGTTCCGCGCGCAATTGCAGGAGGGGCGACGCTCGGTCTCGGAGCGGCGACAAAACTCTCGCCGCTGGTCCTGGCCGCATTGCTCGGCTCGGGATCGCTCGCACTAGCTCTCCGTCCGTTCGTCAGCCGCGGATCATGGCCATCTACAGCGCGGCCCTTGGCCCGAGGAGGAATCATTGCCGCCGCCGCGGCGTGCATCACGTTTGTTGCGGTCTATCCCTATCTATGGCCTGATCCGGTTGGCCGCACCCGCAACCTCTTCGCCTTTCGAACGGCGGAAATGGCGCAGCAAGCCTCCGACTGGCCGGCGATGGCGGTGCCGACCCGCATCGAGGCGCTGCGCCGCGTTGCCGTCAATTTTGGTGAGCGCTTCACCCTCAGTGACACGCTGACGGCTCTTGTCGGTCAGGACGCACCCACGGCAGCACACGTCGTCGAGCTGCTCATTCCCCTGGCCGGTCTCGCGGTAATGATCGCGATCGCCGTTCGCGCTGGACCACTCTCGGCTCCATTTCTGGTGCTGATGCTCCTCGGTGGTCAAGTTGCGATCACCATCCTGGGCATGCGCTCCGAATTCGATCGTTACCACGTACCAATGGCGATCCTCGGGGTAGTCGCCGCCGGGACGGGACTCCGCGCGATGTCGCTGGCCGCTCGCTGTCTCTGGCTTCGCCGTGCCATGCGCTCGAGAACGGCCGCCGATCCAGGCCGACATGGTCCGTAGTCTGCCCGAAAATCGTCAGCGCAATGCTTGGCGTGATTTGTCGGAAGGAATCGACAGATGTGGGTTCTCACGAGGAGCGAATGGCCGGTGCTGGTCAACCTCGATCGCGCCGCCGTTCTGAACTATCAGCAGGTTGCAAAGTACGACCACCGAACCCGAATCATCGCTTCGGCCTGGGAACAGGACTATGTTCTCGCTGAATGCGGCAATGGCGACGAAGCACGCGGGCTTGTGCTCCTGATCGCTCGCTGCCTCGATGATCGAGATGCAGTAGTCGACCTCAACGCAATCGACCGCGATGAGGCGACTGGGGCGTACACGGAGTGGAATCAAGGACATCGTGTCGCCACTTCGTCGTTGCGCCGAAACCATGAGCGGATACCGGACGTTCAATCGGAATAGAGACGGTCTGTGTCGCGGAATGCGCCGCTGCGGCGCCGACCTTTGCTGAATTCGAGCGACTGCCGCCCGTGGAGGGGCGTCGATGCGCAAACTTGTCATTACCGTCCTCTTCCTCAGCCTCGGCCTCTTCAATGCGTACGCTGGAGCCCAGGGGCAGACGAACGAGACACCGATTGCAACCAACGCCGATGGCTCTGCGGTGCGCTCGACGGCAGGCGTGAATCCGACTGCCAATGGCGGCGGAGGCACCATCGTCTACGGCGACATCAATACAGGTTCCGAGAGAACGGTAATCGAGTCGCCCTCGATCGTCACAGCACCGCCCCCCGCGCCTGTTGCGACAGAGCCCGTGGCGGAGAACGGGAACGCCACCGACGGGGGGGGCATCGACAACACGGCATCGGCCGCGGCGCCTAATGACGAAACGCTTGTTGTGAGCGAAACTGACGCCGACGCGGACAACTACCCGGACGATCTTGAATGGGATCTTGGCCTGGATCCTTACAATTCGGATTCCGACGGCGATGGCGTAGCGGATGGCGACGAACTGAACATTTACGGCACCGATCCCACCGTCTTCGATACGGATGGTGACGGGATTGGTGACGGTGAAGAACTCTTCGGCATCCAGACCGATCCTCTGGTCTGGGATGAATTCACGCCCAACCCGAGCGGCTCGAGCGAGCCGCTCTCGCAAGACGCCGTCGATCATGCGCCGGTGACGGCAGACGCACGTTCCACTTCTCTGGCGCAAGACACCAGCGAAGACATGACCGCCACCGACGGCAATGCCTCATCCCTTGGACCTGGCAGTGCCTCCGCCGCCCCCGGCACGGTCCGACGAAACGGATCGGGCACGACCTCGCTGCTCGGTCCCGATGGCCGCTACATCGTTTCCGATGATGCGCCGTCAACCATATCCGTTGCCGGTGATACCGACGTTATCGCCCCGCCAGCGGATACCAGTTCAACCAACGCGATTGCCGGGTGCGACAGTTACGGAACCTGGTATGACTCCCAACTCGCCTATGAGGCAGCTGGGTTACTCGATGCCGATCCTGCTATCATCTCCGCTCTTGATCCGGATCTGGACGGCATCGCCTGCGAAGAAGGCATGTAGATGGTGGCAATGAGCCCCCAAATGCAGCCCATACGGAGGAGGTGCTGACGTTTAGGATCAATTGCCCCCCTGTGAGTCTTGGCAGACGCCTAGAATGGTGTATGATGCGGAGGATCGCGTGGGGGGAGCGAGCGACAGCCATCGAGGCGTGGCTGACGAATCGCTCGGGTGCGGGATCGGGGAGGCGCTCCCAGACGGGATGGGGCGCGGGTTTACGAAAGGAGCCGGATTCCATGCGTGCTACGCAATTCGTTCGCCGCGGCCTGGTCGCGTTTGCGGCGGTCGCCACCGTTTCGGCTGGCCTGGCTGGCGCCGCGGGCGCGCAGGCTGTGATTGACGGTGACGACGCGATTGTCTGGAACCCAGTTCCGGGCTACGACTACGAAGTGGTTCACACCCCCGACGGTGATCGCACCGCCGTTCTCGGTGTTTCCAACGGCGCCGGTACTGCTCCGGTCGTCGTCCGCTTCACGCCTGATTTCGACGGCGCCGCGGTCATGTACCTGGTGCAGCCGGACGTCATCGCCCAGCGGCCGTAACGCGACAGACTTGGCGCTTCGGCGCCACTGGTTCGCCAAGCCCCGCGCCACCAAGGCGCGGGGTTTTTCGTTGTGCTCAGCCCGATCGGGATGTCCAGAGTTGAGGGATACGAATGGCAGAGAGCGCCGCTACCGACCGTCCACTCGCGGTGCCAACCCGTCAGGTCGAAAACGAGCGGGTCATCGTCACGGAGTGGCGGTTCGCCCCGGGCGCGCACACCGGCTGGCACCGCCACGCGTACGACTACGTAGTCGTTCCGATGACGACTGGCGCCCTCACGATCGAGGCCGCAAGCGGAACGACCGTTTCCGAACTGGTCGCTGGTCGATCGTATGCGCGAGCGGCCGGTGTCGAGCATGACGTGATCAATGGCGCTGACAGCGAGTTCGTGTTCATCGAGATCGAGGTCAAATAGCGCTCATCACGCCGTGAACGTCCTGACGTTCAGTCGCCCGCTTTCGCCACGATTGCCGGCCGCAACATGATTTCCAGCGCGTCGGGCCGCTCGGTCAGCACTTCGACCGAACGAGGGTCTTCCCAACCTGCAAAGTGGGCCGCGGTAACTGCCGCGCTGCCGCTGACTTCCAGGCGAAGCACGCCAGCCGAGAATTCGCGCGCCTGCACATCGTTCACGAACGGCAGAGACGAAAGCAAGCGCTGCAGCGAAAGCGCGGTCCTTGCCGAAGGTACTCCATGAACAATGACCGCGATGGATGTTCTTCGGGTCCGCTCCTCCTCGAACGCGGGCATCGCGGTCCCACTGTTCAGCGCGGTGTCGAGCCGCCTGCCGAGGCTGAGAAGCGATTGACTTACCGCTGTGACCTCCGCCTGGATCGCCTGCAATTCGGCCCGATGCTCGCGCTCCCGACTTTCCCGCTCCATGCGGACGCGGTCCGCTGATGCAGTCGCGTCGGCACGCTCTTTGGCGGCGAGCCGGAGCAACTCGCGCGACTGGGCGACGTTGTCCTGGATGAGGCTGTCAAACCCTTCGTAGAACGCGAGACGCTGCTGCAAATTCCGGATCTGGAGTTGCAAGTTCTGAATATCATTGGCTGCGTCAACTGGGAGCGTTTCTCGAGCATGCACGACGGGCACTCCAGCACTGGCGGGGACTGGATTCACGCGCTCGTTCGCGTTCGCGGCGGAGTGTAACAAACCGGACCATCGAAGTAACTGTAAGACACAGCAATGATCTGACTGAAGAGCCCCTCCGGACGTCTCATTGCTGGACTACGCTATTTTCCTCATGGTGGTACGCACCGTGAGAAAGTGGAGGAATCATCCATGTTGGACAGCCTGCTTTTTGGCCGCAAGAAGATGGAGATGGTCGACGCCGAGCGCGCTCTCACTGGCCGCGATCATCCCGCGTTCACCGTCCCGCACACGCATGAAGTCCTTGGCACGCCAATTCAGGGGCCCTTTCCCCCCGGTTTGGAGACCGCGGTGTTCGGTCTGGGCTGCTTCTGGGGCGCCGAGCGGTTATTCTGGAATCTGCCCGGGGTGTACAGCACCGCGGTCGGGTACGCCGGCGGCTTTACCCCCCACCCGACCTACGAGGAGGTCTGTTCAGGCCGCACCGGGCACGCCGAAGTCGTCCAGGTGGTCTTCGATCCCAGCAAGATTTCGTATGACGACCTGCTCCGCGTTTTCTGGGAGGCGCACGATCCGACCCAGGGCATGAGGCAAGGCAACGATCTCGGCACGCAGTATCGCTCCACGATCCACACGACGACCGAGGCCCAGGCGGATGCCGCCCACCGGAGCAAGGACGCGTACGAGGGCGAGCTGAGGCGCTTTGGCTTCGGCCCGATCACCACCGAGATTCGCCCGGTGGGGCCCTTCTTCTACGCCGAGGACTATCACCAGCAGTACCTGCACAAGGTGCCGCACGGCTACTGCGGTCTGGCCGGTACGGGCGTCGGGTGCCCGGCTGGTCTGAACGTCGCGGCGACTTCCGCGGGAGCGTAACGGTGTCCGGGCAAGTGTTGCCGGGACGCGCTCGATCGCGATGAAATGAGGGAGGCACTGTGACCGGCGACCTCGATCCCAAAGCCGCGACGCGAGAAATTCGCGGAGTGCGGCAGGCGCGACTGTACCGGCCGGATCCAGTTCCGCGGGACGCGATTGACGAACTCCTCGAAATCGCCCGCTGGACCGGTAGTTCCCGCAACACCCAACCCTGGGAATTCATAGTGATCACGGACAAGGATCAACTGCGCAAGATCAGCCAGATTCGGACTCCGATCAACTGGGTCGCGGATGCGCCGCTTGCCGTCGCGATCGTCCTGAACGGGTCCAGTCCAATATCCGAGGCATTCGACGAGGGCCGGGTTTCGGAGCGCCTCCTGATCGGCGCCAGATTCCTCGGACTGGGCGGTGGGACCGCCTGGTTCGGCGATGACGCACAACAGGAGGAGGGGAAGAAGATTCTCGGGATTCCCGCTGATCGCACCGCGCGGTCAGTCGTCGTGCTTGGCTATCCCACAACCACTCGCGATCACCGGCCGAATCCAGCGGTTGCGGGGCGGAGACCGCTCGCCGATCTCGTCAGTTACGACCGGTTTGGCAACAAGCACGATTGATTGTTCGATCGCTTTGCTACGCACGTAGCCTTGCTCCTCGTTCCCGGAAGGCAATGGCATACGCCTTGCGGTTAGCGATCAATAGACCATGACCAAGCCGGTCAACATTGGTTCGCGGGTAACTAATGCGGTCGACGATCGATGAGGAGAAACGTGGTGAGTAGAACGATCGATTACTCGGCGATTGCGCTGGGCGACGACGTGGTCGGCGCCGACAACGAAAAGGTTGGCAAAATCGCGGAAGTTCAGCCGAACTATGTCGTCGTCGAGAAGGGATTCTTCTTCCCGACGGACTATTACGTCCCGATGAGCGCGATCGCGACCGTCCAGGACGGACGTGTTTATCTGAATGTCTCGCGCGATGTGGCGCTGCAGAGCGGCTGGGACGTTCCGCCTTCGGCAGACGCGATGTCGGCCGACATGACGACCGTGGGAACGTATGACAGCGCTCTGGCCAGCGAGGATCGTCTCGTTGGCGACTACGCAGCCCCGGCAGCAACAATCCGCGAAACAGACGACGAGATCCATGTACCAGTGGTGCAGGAAGAACTGACGGCAACGGTTCGTCCGGTACAGGCTGGGTCGGTCCGCATCGAGAAGGATGTCGTCGCGGAAGAGCGAACGCTCGAGGTGCCGGTCACAGAGGAGCGGATCAGGGTCGAGCGCCGTATCGTCGACCGGCCGGTCGCGGCTGCCGATGCGAACGTGCTCGAGGAAACGGTTATTGAAGTTCCGCTCTACGCGGAGGAAGTCGACCTTCAGAAGCGGGCGCGGGTCGCGGAAGAAGTCGTGATCAGCAAGGAAGCGGTGCAGCGGACCGAGCAAGTTTCTGGCACGGTACGGCGCGAAGAGGTCATTGTCGACGAAGGCAATACCAGCACTACGGAGGTCACGAGCCGATAAGCGATTTCCGCAATCTCGATTGCCGGTTTCGTCTATTGGCCCTCGCTCGATCTAGCCCTGCGGCCCCTGGCTCCCCTTCATTTTGCCAGGGGCTGCGCCTCGCTCTCCGGCCCGTGCCATTGCCAATGCGGTGTTGCCTGACTTACCGTTTCCAGATTGGAATGGCTGATACTCTGCGCCCTACCCAAATGAAAAGGTACGGATGGAGAACAGAATGACCGATACCGAATTGAAGAATCTCACCGACGAGGAGTGGCGGGCACGGCTCACGCCCGAGCAGTATCGAGTTCTGCGTCAGCACGGTACGGAACGGGCGTTCACCGGCCCATTCCTCGACAGCAAGGATCCGGGTACGTTCCGTTGCGCGGGTTGTGGAAACCCGCTCTTCGAGAGCGACACGAAGTTCGAATCAGGGACCGGCTGGCCGAGTTTCACCGAGGCAATCCCCGGCGCCGTCACGTTCGTGGAAGACCGGTCCTACGGCATGGTCCGGACCGAAGTGCAGTGCGCCCACTGCGGCGGGCACCTCGGCCACGTCTTCCCGGATGGGCCCCGAAACGCCGGTGGGTTGCGCTATTGCATGAACGGCTGCGCGCTCGATCTGGAAAAGCGCTCCTCGTAAGCTCCTACTTGCAGGCCCACTCGTTCTTGCGGCCCTGTTTCCACATCCACGCCGCCGCAAGAGCCTGGGCCTCGGGATCGAAGATGTCGCGGTTCCCGTACGGCGTTGTCTTCCATGTCGATTTCAGAAATTGAAAGAGACCGAAGTACGGGCCGCGCTTGTTGACCGCGCACGGATCCAGATTCGACTCACAGCGGGCAACTCGTTCCATCGCCTTCCGCGACTGCTTGTACTTCTTTGCAGCCTTTCGGATGAAATCGAGGATTTCTTTTTCGCTGTAATTGTTCCGGCACTTGCTCTTCTTCCCGGCAAGAACGCCTGGCGCCGAGACGAAGCCGGTGCCCAACGCGGCCAACCACAGGACGCGGCGGCGCGCTCCCCGCCACTGGCCGCGATCCGTGACCGACCGAACGTTGTTCGTGTCCATGCCCTCTCCTGCCGACCGAGTCGGGATTGATCAGTACGGCGTAGATTGAGCGGGGCTGGTAGCAAGTATACCGGGTTGCCTTCTTTACAGTTCCAGCACCATCGGCAAGATCAATGGTCGCTGCTTTGTTTTCCGAAAGAGTGACCGCGCGGTAATCCCTTTCGCCTGCGATACCAGATACCCGATTTCAGGCTCACCTTCCGGCCGGCGCTCCAACCACCGCTTCAGTTCCTGCTCGGCCTGCCGGATTGGCCCTGCTAGCATCTCCATGCTCAGGCCCTTGGTCACGAACTCGGGACCGGCGATCAGTTTGCCCGTTTCGGCATCTACGATGATCGTGATCGTGACCAGTCCGTCCGAGGCGAGATCCTCGCGAGTTCGCAGGCGAACCTCGCCCGGCATGAAATCACCAAGCCGGTCCACGAGAACCGATCCAGATGGAACGCGCCCCCTGACCCCACCCTTGCCATCCTGAAACTCGATCAGGCTTCCGATTTCAGTCATCAGGACGTGGTCTTCCGGCAAACCGTCCGCCGTCGCCATTTCACGATAAAGCGCCATGTGCCGGAAGTCTCCGTGAATCGGCACGGCGTAGTTCGGGCGAACCAGATCGAGCATGTGGCGAAGGTCCTCCCGCGCGGCATGCCCCGAAACATGGACACGATCGCCCGTCGAACTGAAGACCACCGAGGCGCCACGCCGGAAGAGATTGTCGATCGTCTCTGACACCGTCTTCTCGTTACCCGGAACCGGTGTGGCGGAGATCAGGACGATGTCGCCCTTGCCGATGTGGATCTTTGGGTGCTCGTCCGCCGCGATGCGCGCCAGCGCCGCGCCAGCCTCTCCCTGGCTGCCGGTGACGACGAGAACCCGTTGCCTGGCGGGGAGCCGCTGTACTTCGTTCAGGGGTAGGAGCACCCCATCCGGTGGATCGAGGTAGCCAAGTTCAATCGCGGTACGGACGTTCTGTTCCATGGAGCGGCCCGCGACCGCCACCTTCTTTCCGTATCGCTCGGCCGCCTGCATCACCATGTAAACACGGCTGATGTTGGACGCAAATGTCGCGATCAGCGTCTGCCCGGTCGCGTCCCGAATGACCCGGTCAAATGTTTCCAGAACGAGCAGTTCCGACGGCGTGTGCCCAGGGGATTCGATGCGGGTCGAGTCGGAGAAAAGCGCGATCACGCCTTCGTCACCCAGCCGGCGCAACTGATTCTCGTCGGTCGGCACCCCCATCACCGGAGTGGGGTCGAACTTGAAATCTCCGGTCGCGATGATCGTGCCGGCGGGAGAATGAACCGCGACAGAGAACGAAGCCGGAATCGTGTGGGTGACGTTGATGAACTCGACTTCGAGTTCCCCCAGCACGACGCGGTCTCGAGGTTCAACCTCGCGAAAGATCACCTTGTCGTCAAGCCGGGACTCGCGGAGTTTGTTTTCCGCGAACCCAAGGGCCAATGGGGAACCAAAGAGCGGTACTGGCCCGTTCGTCGCCAGTTGCGGCACGACATACGGCAGTCCACCGATGTGGTCCTCATGGCCGTGCGTGAGGACGATGCCCCGCAATTTCGAGAGTCGATTCTTGACGTAGCGGATGTCGGGAATGATCAGGTCGATGCCGCGTTCCCATTCCTCGGGGAACTTGCCCCCGCAGTCGATGAGAAGGAGATCGTTCCCATATTCGACGGCGGTCATGCTCTTGCCGATTTCACCGACACCGCCGAGGGGAATGACCCGAAGTCGCCCTTCGCCACCTTCCTGCGTCGGCGGGGACTGCGTTCGCCCACCGCGCTGCTGGGGCGCCGATGGACCCTGGCCCTGCCGGCCCGGCCGGGACCGGCTGGACTGCTGTCCATCACGTTGCGGCCGGCGGTTCGGCCGGCGCCGCGGAGGTTGCTGGGCCGCAACGGCATCACTTGATTGAGATTCTCGCTTTTCCCGATCCTTTGCGGACGAACCGGAGTTCCGACGAGAATCGGCGCGGCGGCCTTGTTGCGCCCCTGAATCTGAGGATGGTGTCACGAAGAACCTTTCACTTGCGTCACGCGCATCAATTCAAACTCGACAATCTACCGAAAACACCGTACTGGGATTGCGGATGGGGACGTGTGGGACGGCTGGGGCGGCTCGATGTGCTCGATGACCTGGGAGCCGTGCCCCGTCCCCTCCCCGACGGCGTTCTCGCTCTGGGTGACAGCCGCCAGTGCGCCGCTGCAGGGACGGTAGGCCAGGTTCGCACCAAGGAGGTGATTGAACACCCTGTCGGCAGTCAGCCTCCGCTGGATCTCGCCACCGCACATAGACCGAACGTGCGCCATGGGAGCGGACGGATTTCTCGATTCACGTGGGAGATATGCTGCCAAGACCGGTGTCGGCGTAGGGTCAATCATGTCAACTGAAGTGTAGCGGACAGCTGAGCGATTTAAGACTCTCGAATCACGGCTACGGCGTACCTCTTACCAGAACGTGGTAAACGCCCTGACGGCAATGGCAATCACGATCAGGAGCAATACCGTGACGATACAACCAATACCAAGCATGCTGCCGGTACCGACCGTTGCCGATCGTCCGGAGCGTTCGGTTGGATCCGGTTGGTTGTCCTGCTCGGTCAGTTCGCGCTCGATCTTCTGTTCGCTCAACGGTGGATCGCACTCACTGGGTTACTGAGATTGGCCCGCTTGGTGTCGGTGGCCCGAACAGGAAAAACGTGTCGAAGAGCCAGGTCCCGTCCTCGAAGACAAAGTCGATACGCTGGGGCATGGGATCGCCACCGAGGGTCACTTCGACGTAGGCCCAGGCGTGGTCGGGATCGATCAGGTTGACATCGCCGATCCGTTCGAACACGAGCGGCGTGCTCATGAAGAGCCGCAGCTGGCGCGCGAAATCTTCCAGTGGTCCACCGAAAGCGATTTCCTGAATAACCTGCTGACTGTGCAGCGCGAGGAATCGAGTAGGATCCCCGGTCGCCCAGCACCCGTTCGCCTGGCGTAAGAGACTATCAATCGCTTCTTCCGCATCGGCGCCCTCGGAGAGCCCTTCCTGCGCCGCCACCCCGGAGACAACCTCCGCCTCGGTAACTGGTGTCGCGAGCGAAATCGGACCGGCCTCGTCCGTGCCGAACGGATCACTCAGCGAGATCGGTTCGACGGCACATGCTTCAAACCCGCCGAGCGGCCGCGTGGTCAGCAGCGTCAATCGCTCCGGACAAGAATCGGTAATCGTGGTCAGGGTGAGCGTATCGTCACTCCTGCGCCAGGCGTACGTCGCGGGCGACCCCGAATCCGGGTCGATATTGCAGCCGATGATTCCCGTCCACTCGGTAAAGGTCAGTGTGGCCTCCCCCGCCTCGAACTTTCCGGTGACGATCTGACCCACGTCTTGCCGTGACAGGCTGAACGTGCCGTCGCCGTTGAATGTCATATTCCAGAGTCCTACCAGCGACGGACCATCCGCTAGCGCCCGGGGCACATCCGGTTTCGCAATGGTCACCGTAAAGACGCCAGCAAGCGGCTGTTGAGTTTGCTCAGTATCGGACTGAAACAAGGCAAGCGCTGGCGTGGCGAGGGCCAGGAGCAGAATGAGCGTGGCTAGTATGACCAGTGAGCGGGTCTGCAGCCGCACGGACCGCAGGATCGAATTCCGCATCATGCTCGGTTGCTCCCGCTAACGTGCCGGCCGTGGCATGGTCCCAATCGCCAGTGCGCCGCATCAACCGGCAGACGGTCTCCACGGATTAGACGGTATCCGCTCCCTGTTCCGCAAGCGCGATGCCGCGCCGCTGCACACTGGAACGGTTCCGCTCATGGTACCCTGCACGCCGCGTCACACCCGCACCGAGACTGAGGTATCCATCGGTTTCCCAGATGTGACGTGATTACGGCCGAACTCGATCGGGGCTTTGCTCACAGAATTGGAGCCTCGGTTAGCGGCATTCGACCGGCAACACATGCCGCGGAAGCCGGCTGGCTGTAGCTCACCCGGGCGCGCAGGTGTTGCACGCTCAGAGGATTTCGGAACCATGGTTCGATTGCGAGCCGGAGTTGACACGACCCATGCGACGATCCAGCTGATCGCGCTTCGATTGCTCCCGGTGCTCGTGATCAGCGCCATGCTGGCCGCCGCGGCGCCGGCAAGGAATGGGTCGGCCCAGGAAGGGAACGAGATCGTTCCCGTTGGTCAGTTTCAGCTCTTGCAACCAATCACCAATCAGTTGAGCGCCGCGTCCTGGCTGATGACGACCCAACAGGACCCGAGACTCTTCAATATCCCAACCGGGGAGGCCGCGAGAACGGCAGACCTTGCCAGCTATGGCGTCGGTTCGCAAAGCGGCAGCCGAGGCGGTCAATTCGCGCCACAGGTGCCCTATCGGTCACCCGGACCCGCGTTCAGCCGGAACCAGATCGTAACCCGCCAATTCGGTCTCTTCCCTCTCAGCACAGAACCGCATATCGCGGTCGATCCCAATGATCCCGACCATCTGGTTCTCGGCGTCATCGATTACAACTTCCCATCGATGTCGACCTATGTCACATTCGATGGCGGGGAGACGTGGGAGGGGCCCAACCAGGTCCGCTTCTTCCAGCAGGATTACTATGCTGCCGGTGATCCGGTCGTTGCGTTTGACCGCAACGGCAACGTCTATATGGTGTCCATCTCCCTCGGCCTCGACGACTATCGCCTCGGTTCGCTCGTCTCTTTTACGGAGATTTCGAGCATCGTCATTTCGAAGTCCCAGGACGACGGTTTGACCTGGAGCGACGCCACCTCGACGGCAAGGTCGAATATCGAAACCACGTCGTTCCAGGACGACACTGGGAGAGAGCGGGGCGAGGTGGCGGTTGAGTTTCTCGACAAGCCATGGATCGCGATCGGTCCCAATCCGGACGATCCCGAGCGGGACGTGATCTACGTCGCGTTCACCGAGTTCAAGACGCGCTACACGACCCTCTATGCGGATGAACTCCCGTTCCTCTCATCACCGATTACCGAGACGACCATTCGACTCGTTCGCTCCACGGACGGCGGCGAGACCTGGTCGGAACCGATCGGCATCAGCCCCACGGTGTTCCAGGCGGAGGGGGCCAGCCGGGAAGGTGAAGAGGAGGGCGTCCGCGCCGCGTCTCAAATCACATCAGAGGCGGATGCCGGCAATCCGATCGTCCAGCAGCCGCAAGCCGAGAGCGCCGGTTCCGAATCGGACGAAGTGGTGCAAGGTCCGCAACCCGCGGTCATGCCGGACGGAACCGTGGTCGCCGCGTACGTTGATACGACCCTTGACGGGTTCAACAAGGGCCTCTCGACCATCATGGTCACCGTGTCTGACGATGCTGGCCGCACATTTTCCGAACCGCGACAGGCAGGGGTTCTGCGCGAGATTCACGACCCCGCGCGGAACACCACATTTCGGTGGTGGGGTTCAGCCTTTCCGCAAGTGAAGGTCGGCAGCAACGGCGAAATCTACATCTTGACGTCGGGCAAGCCGTTCGACAAACCGACTGACGACGGAGATATCTATCTCCTCCGTTCGCTCGACAAGGGCAAGACCTGGCAGCCACCGTATCGCATGAACACCGACGATACGGACCGCTTGCAGTTCTTTCCCGCGCTCGCGGTCAGCCCCGGTGGAACGGTCAGCGCGATGTGGGGCGACATGCGGGACGATCCACACGAGACGCGCTACCACATCTACTACACCGAATCCAAGGATCGCGGTGAGACGTGGGGCTTTGTTGACGAAAAGATCGGGCTGAACATCCCGGACGTGCGGGTCACCGACTTTGCATCCAACGCGCTTCGCGGCTTCCCTGGGGGACGGTTCCTCGGCGACTATTTCGCCATGGCAGCGAGCGATGAGGATGTCTATCTCGTCTGGGCCGACACCCGTCTCGGCGAGTACGGCGGACCGAACCAGCAGGTCGCCTTCGCGCGCAAGCGGGCCATCGCGCCGCCATCGCTCTTTCTCAACCCGCCGAGCGGTCCGGCGGGGCGTGATGTCGCCATTCAGGGATTTGGCTTCCAGCCCGATTCCGATATCATCATCGATGTCGGCGGCATCACCGCGACAAATCTGCGCTCGAACGAGCGCGGAGAATTCCAGACCAACATCTACATGCCGGTCACCGGTGAAGGCCCGCGCGACGTCTCTGCCTACGACGAAACCGGCAACGTCGCCACCGCGTCGTTCTATACCGAGTTTGGTTTTGACTCGATCGCCAGAGAACTCGAGACGCTCCGGGGCGAGATCGAATCGCGCGACGCCACCCCCGTCGCGAACGAAGATCTGATTCCCTAGCCCGCCGCGGCAGCACTCGTGGAGGAACGTGTCATGGTTGACGACGGCTCGACCTCCGGGGGCCTCGCCCGCGCGATGCTGAATCGGCGCCAGATGTTGGCTGGCGCGACAGGACTCGCTGCTGGCGCGGCGCTTGGCGCGACCGGGGTCCGGGGCGCACTGGCCCGCGCCGCGGCGCAGGAGACCGCCACGATCGGACCGGCGGCAGAGCGCCTGCTCTTTTCATCCTTCAACGTCGACCAAGCCCCATTGGAGATCCAGAACGACAAGATGGATCTCTACATTTACGGGCTTAAGCCCTCGGGCGCGGACGAAGTCGCCAAGGCCGAAGGTGTCCGCGCCATCCAGGCTCCCGCGTCGACGCTCTCGCTGATTCTCAATCCGGCGCCGGCGCGAGAAGGCGAACTCAATCCGTTCGCCATTCGCGAAATACGGCAGGCGATGCAGTACCTCATCGACCGGGACTTCATCGCCGGCGATATCTATGGGGGACGCGCCGTTCCCATGATCAGCCATGTCAGCCCGCTCGATTACGACGAACTGACCGTGTTCGAGACGGTGCGGCAGGCGGGCATTCGCTACGACCCCGAGTACGCCGTGCAACTCATCGGCGAACAGATGCAGGCGGCCGGGGCAGCCCAGAACGGGGGATTCTGGACCTTCGACGGCAAGCCGGTCGTCATCAAGATCGTGGTCCGGGTCGAAGACGAACGGCGAGATGTCGGCGATCTCATTCGTGCCGCGATGGACAAGGCAGGTTTCCAGGTTCAGCCGATCTATCAGCCATTTGGACCGGCGACACTTGCGGTTTACGCCAGCGATCCGATCACCTTCCAGTGGCATGCGTACACGGAAGGTTGGGGACGTTCCTCGCCAGACCGCTACGACTTCGGCACGATCAACCAGATGTACGCCCCCTGGCTGGGCAACATGCCCGGCTGGCTCGAAACCGGGTTCTGGCAGTACGAGAACGAAGACCTCGATGCGATCGGTCAGCGTCTGTACCGCGGTGAATTCAAGAGCAAGGATGAGCGAGACGACATTTACCGGCAGATGACCGCGATGGGGCTCGACGAGAGCGTCCGGCTCTGGATTGCGACGGCTTTGCAAACGTTTCCGGCTCGGAACGAACTCGAGAATCTCACCATCGACATCGTCGGGGGTCCAAAATCGGCACTCAGTCTGCGCGAGGCCTCCGTGGACGGATCGGAGGAAATCCGCGTCGGAAATCTCTGGATCTGGACCGATCGGACGACGTGGAACCCCGTCGGCGGCTTTGGCGATGTCTATTCGGGGGACATTTACAAGAACCTTGTCGACGCTCCGATCGTCAATCATCCATTCAGCGGATTGCCGATCCCATTCCGCGCCTCGTTCGAAACCGACACTGCCGGTCCGGACGGCACACTCGCCGTCCCGCAAGATGCCGTCATGTGGGACGCCAAAGGCGATGTCTGGACGGCAGTCGGCGAAGGTGTCACGGCGGTCAGCAAAGTCACCTACGACTACAGCAAGTACTTCCAGGCGCCGTTCCATCACCGCGCCAAGATCAGCCCCGCCGACCTCATCTACTCCATCGCTCAATCATGGGAACTGGCCTACGACGAAAATCGCATCCAGATCGAAACGGCGCTTGGCGTCACCCTGCGGCCGTTCCTGGAGACGTTCAAGGGATTTCGACTGCTCGATGATGACAGGCTCGAAACTTACGTCGACTTCTGGCACTTCGAACCTGCCTATATCGCCTCCTATGCGACCGTCGGTGGCCTGGCTACACCCTGGGAACTCCTCTTCGCGATGGACGACATCGTCTTCGCACAGCGGCGCGGCGCCTACTCAGATACCGCCGCGGCGCGCTTTAGCGTTCCCTGGTTGAGTCTGGTAACCGAGACCGACGCGCGGCAGGTCATTCGCTCGTTGCGACGGTTCGCGGGAGACGGCACCCTGCCCGAGGCGATCTTCAATCTCAATGGCCGGAAACTGGTTTCCGCCGATGACGCGAAAGCGCGGTATCAGGCCTGCCTCGACTGGTTCGAAAAGACCAATCTGCTGGTCATTTCGAACGGGCCGTTCTTCCTCTCCCGTTACGATCCACCGGCTCAGTTTGCCCAGGCGGACGCATTTCGGGCCGAGGGTTATCCCTTCAAACCGGGGGATTGGAACTTCGGTGCGCCGCCGGCGCTCACCCTCGATGTTGCACCGCCTGCCGCGGCGCAACCCGGAGATGCGCTTTCCCTCAGCGTGGCCGTGTCGGGACCGGGAAGTCTCGCGGTGCGATATGCCCTTGTCGACCCCGCGGCGGATCCAGCAACGTCGATTGTCGCGAGCGGCGACGCGACCAAGTCCGGGGAGGCATTCACGATCGACATCGGCGGCGACGTCACCGGACTGCTCTTCCCTGGCGTCTACCAACTCTATCTGCTGGGTTCGAGTGACGAACTGGCGCGGGTGACCGAGCGCATGATCGAGATCCCGATTGGGGTTTAGGTGAACCGGCGAGCCGGCGATCCATTTTTCGCGGCCGACCACGGCCCCGAAGATCGAATCCCCGAGCCTACCGGGACCAACCGCTTTACCAGATCGAGGATCCGCTAGATGGCGGCAACGCTGCGACAACTCGCCTTACGCGCCCTGTCGCTGGCGTTCGTGCTGGTAGCGGTCCTCGTACTCCTCGTCGTTATTCTCGGCGCAACCGGTTTCTCGGACAATTTGCTTCGCGCCCAGGTCAGCGAGGAAGTGCGCGCCCTCCGCCAGTCTCTCTCACAATCGATTCGCGATCCTCAAGAACTCGAACGAACGGTCGAAGCGAGACGGATCGAAATCGAACAATTCTACGGATTGAACGAGCCGTGGTATACGCGACTCTTGCCAGCAGTCGCCAAAGTCCTTCGCCTCGATCTCGGAGAGTCTCGCTCCCTGCGCACCGCCTCCGGCTCGAACAGCGTTGGCGACATCGTCCTGGAACGATTGCCGCGCACGGTGATCCTTCTCACCAGCGCGTCGATCATCACCGCCGTCATCGGACTCGCGGTCGGGGTGCGCATGGCGACCCGGGTTGGCACGCCACTCGACCGCGCGGTTTCCTATTTCGCCGCGCTCTCATTTGCTGTTCCGGGGTGGTGGCTTGGCATCCTCTTCATTCTCGTCTTTGCTTTCGGTCTCGACTGGTTTCCCTCGGGCGGCATGTTTTCGACACCGCCACCGGAAGGCACGTGGGCGCGTTTGGTCGACGTGGCCCATCACGCCGCCCTACCGATCATCACGCTGGTGGCGGTGAGCGTCGGTCCATACATCTACACCATTCGGACGATGACCATGACCGTCGCTCAGGAAGACCATGTCGCGCTCGCCCGCGCCAAAGGACTTCCGGAAAACATGGTGATGCGCAAGCACATCCTGCGCGTCGCGGCCCCGCCCATCGTGACGGGACTCGTCCTCGGCCTGGCAGGGTCCCTTTCCGGCTCGATCCTCGTGGAGACCATCTTCAACTGGCAGGGTATGGGACGGCTCTATTTCGATGCCATCGGCGCTCTCGATGAGGCGGTCATCGTCGCCCTGACCTTCATCTTCACCCTTCTCTATGTCATCCTGCGATTTGCCCTCGATGTGATGTATATCCTGCTCGACCCACGGGTCCGGTACGGGTAATCGGTCGTGAGCGGGACTGCTTGGTCCGATTCCGAGCCACGTTTGCCAGGGACCCATCCTCCGCACGCGCCAGCGGCCACCTTGGAGTCGCGAGCGCCTGATCTCGAACCCGACTTCGATGTCATCGAGCAGCCGGAATTTGCGCCAGATTCCGCGTGGCGGCTGTTTGTCCAAAGCGGCAGCGGACGTCTGGGATTGGCGCTCTTCGGCGGGCTGATCCTGATTTCGGTGTGGGTACTCGTGACCTATCCGAGCGACTTTGGAACAGCGCAGTGGAGCAATCCGTCGTATTGGGCGAACAATCCGCGCAATGCGCCGCCGGTCTGGGCCGGGTTCCTCGGCCAAGACTCCGCCGTTCCGCAGTCAGACTTCGCATTGACGGAACCGAGCAACACCAGCACCATCCCAGCCGGTGAAGTGCGACAGTTCGATGCCCCCTATCGCTACGAGAGCAGCCAGGCGCCGACTTCGCTCCTCTTGACCCTCTCCGGCGTTACGTTTCAGACGCGGCCCCCGGCAATCCAGGGGATGCTTACCCGCCCCGATGGAGGCCAGATTCGACTTGGCAGCGTCCCGATTCGCGGTCCACGCCCGAACGAATCCCCCCCGTTCCGGCGATTTTACGATGTTCCAGAGCGCATTTCACTAGGGGATCAGCAAACCGCCACCGACGCGGTGAGGCGCTTTTTCGCCGATACCTACCCTGATCGAACGTTGCCCTCGGACTTCACCCAGCAGATGCCTGATGCACTCTTCGCCATCCCTGCCGCCGATGGATCGGGCCGGTTAGAACCGCTCCACGGTGATTACACCATTCGAATCCAGACCGTGGTCGCGGACCAAACTGATGAAATCGCGCCGATGACGGTGACCGTCGGCGGCACGGCATTCGGATTGATGGGCACCGACGGCCTTGGCCGCGATCTTTGGCGTGGTCTGCTCTACGGATTTCCCGTTGCACTCGTGATTGCGGCGTTGACATCGCTGCTGTCAACCGTCATCGGCGCTTCGCTCGGAATCTGGAGCGGGTTCTCCGGCGGCCTCACCGATTCGCTTATCCAGCGCTCTTCCGACATCGTGTCAAATGTCCCGACGTTGCCGCTCCTCATTTTCCTGGTCGCCATCCTTGGCCGTCACCTCTGGCTGATCATGGCGGTGCTGGTGGCGTTCTCCTGGCCGGGGCTGGCCATCTTGGTGCGCTCGATGGTGTTGCAACTCCGGTCGGGGCAACTGGTCGAGGCAGCACGCTCGATGGGCGCTTCACGCGCCCGCATCATGGCCCGCCATGTTTTCCCGCAGGTCGCCCCCTTTATTGTGGCGCAGATGATCTTTTTCGCGCCGGGCGCAATCTTGGCGGAAGCGGCGTTGTCCTTTCTCGGGCTTGGTGATCCGTCGGCGCCAACATGGGGGCAAATGCTGGAAGCCGGCTTCCGTACAGGAGCGCTGTATGTCGGTTACTGGTGGTGGGTGTTGCCGCCGGGTATTCTGATCGTCATCACGGCGCTGGCCTTCATGCTTCTGGCGCTCGCGCTGGAGCCGATCGTAGACCCGCGGCTGAGACAAACCTCGTCGTAGAAGCCCAATTCAGCATCATTCCTCAGCGTCGACTTCGCTTGCCGGTGGCCGCGTCGCGACGCGGGTGGGCACCAGGGCCAGAGGGGTCATCTGTGGATCACGCGCCGAACTCGGCGCGCCTCGCGCCGCCAGCCACAGCACTCCGATAACCAGGACGGCACCGAGAACAACGATCACGGCGCCGAAGAAAGCCGATCGATGGCTCGGGGCGGTCTGCTGCGTGTCGTTCACCGTCCCCGATCCATCGGCAAGAGCAACGCCCTGTGCCTGCTCACACCAGGAACCGGCCGTCGCGCAAGAATGGCTCGCCGTCCACATCGACGGTGCCACTGGTACGCAGATCGCAAATCAGATCCCAGTGGATGGCGGACTGATTGATGCTGCCGGTCTCCGGATAGCCCGCGCCAACGGCCATATGCACGGTCCCGCCGATCTTCTCGTCAAAGAGGATATTCTTTGTGAACCGGGTAATGTCGAAGTTTGTTCCGAAGGCGAATTCCCCCAGCACTCTCGCGCCGGGATCGGCATCAAGCGACTCGATGAGGTATGTCTCGTTCCTGCTCGCCGAAGCATCGACGACTCTTCCGCCCGAGAACCTCATTCGCACGTCGTGGATCTCCCGTCCGCCGGTGACAACAGGGAACGAGAAGCGGATGTGTCCCTCGGTTGCATCTTCGATCGGTCCCGTGAAGATCTCGCCGTCCGGAAAGTTGTTGGTACCATCGCAATTGATCCAGACCCGGTCCGCCACGCCAACGCGCAGATCGGTATCCGTGCCACGCACATGAATTTCGCGCTTGCCGGCCAACCAATCGATCAGATGCTTCTGGGTTTCGCCCTGTTGACGCCAGGCTGTCGCCGGATCGGGGGCATTGAGCTTGCAGGCGTCGTACACGAACTCGGCGAAATCGCCGGTGTCCATTTCCGCATCCTGGGCGTAGGCGTCAGTGGGAAAGAGCGTCAGCGACCAGCGCATGGCGCCCTTTGCCTCGCGATCGAGCATCTGACGCAGCAAATCGCCGGTCGCCTTCCGCCGCGCAATCTGACGCTCCGGGTCAATCGAGGAGAGGCCTTTTGTGTTTTCCTCGGCCATGACCCGGATCAAAACGTCCGCCTCCCCTCGCGACCAGCGGTCGATCGGCGCGATCCACGCTAACTGCGAATCTGATCCCATATCGAGCAAGTCGGCGTTCAACTCGGGAAACCGTGGCACGATCGCGGGCAAAGCGCCAACCCGCAAGACTTCCCGATACACCTCGCGCAACAGGGGCCGCGACGCGACATCACCCTCGATTGAAACCGTTTGCCCGGCCTTGACCTGCGTGGAGTAGTTCACCAGTGTTTTGGCCCAGGCGGAAATCCTTGGATCTGGCACGAGAGACATTCCCCCAATAGTGACGCGGCCGATTCCGCGGCAGGCCGCTTCCGAAAACGCGCATCTGCGATTGATGGTGACTCAATTCGCGGGCGCCAGGACTTCGATTGCGGCGACGATCGGCTCCCCGGCGGACGCCGTGAAGCGCAGATTCAACTCACCGTCCGCAACCTCGACCTCGGTTTCCTTGACGAGCGCCGTTGACGAACCGACCTCATCATAGATGTCGAGATCGCGGATGACTGTGTCACCTTCCGCCGTTACCGAGAAGACGCGCTTTCCGCTGGCGCCATCGGGTCCGCCGGGTGCTCCCCAGAACGGCTCCGCGAAATAGAGCCGGACGAGATAGGTTCCGGATTCCTCGAGCGGGATCGTGTAGCTGAACCCGCGCTTCTTGCCTTGACCCGAACCCGAGCGTTGCGTGAGGTAGAGCCCGTCATCATCAGTGCCATCGATATCGATATCCGCTGACCAATTCAGTGCCGACCCGCCTGTGAAGTATTGGTCGTCACTCCAGCCTTCTGGCCGATGCCGATTGCCCCGGCTCTTGCGGTCCTTGGTCTCTCGATCACTCTTTTGGTCTGAATTCGAAGTGCGACTGGATGTGTCTCGTTCGGGCGCCGCGGGTCCACGCCCCGAACCATCGCGCCGACTGCCGTCCTTCCCGGAATCGCCGTTCTCCCGGTCGCGATTGGCGTCGCTGTTCTGGCTGGAGTCGCCCTTCGCCCGCTCTTTGGCCTTGTCGCCGTCTTTCGCGCCGCGAATGTTCGCTTCTGAGTCTTTCCCTGGTTCGGACGGTTCGACTCCCTTGATGATCAGGCCGGACTCCACAGGAACCGGTGCAGGGGCATCAGCCCCATCACGTGATTCGTCGGCGGTGGGAGGTTCGCCGTCGCCCGGTTCAGAATCTGCCTCCTGTTGGAGAATCAGCTTCGCCCGCACCCAACCTCGCGCAAACTGACTGTCGGCAACGTCGCCTTCTCCACTCGCGCCGCGATTCTCAGCACGCGTATTGGCGTCACCTGGCTCAGGATCAACAGGCGAAATCGGTTGAGATTCGTCTGTTGCGCCCGCATCGATGCGAATGATCGAGTTCCACTGTGGTTCGTTACTTGCGGCGGCCTCGCCGTCCCATTCACGTTGCGGCGCCGGCGGCGGTTCCGGTGGCGCGTACAACTCACCCGATGCAGCGGCTTCTGCGATCAGTTCCTCATTGATGCGAGGGTTGTCACGCGGCGTCTCGTCGTTCTGCGGCTCTGGATCAGCCGGCTCCTCCACCTGATCCTGGCCGTCGTTGCCGACGGTAATCGAGGGTTTGGCCACGTCAGTCCGATCGCGCTGCTTGGAACGCGGCCGACTGCTCCGCTCGATCGAGGTACCGTCCTGACCTTCACCGTTGACCGGTGTCGTTTCCTCCGGGGCTCCTTCACCGCCACGACCGTTGAGGTCCGGGGCGGGTTCGGGTTCGGGCTCGACGCCGTCCGGTGATTTGTCGCAGGAATCGCCAACGCCATCGCCGTCGCGATCGCTGAAATCGGAAGTGGCAATGTTGGGACAGTTGTCGGACTTGTCTGGAGTTCCATCCCCATCGGAATCCTGGTACACGCGACAGGCATCGCCGATACCATCCCCGTCCGCGTCAGCCTGATCGGGATTCTGCGCATAGGGGCAGTTGTCCATGGCGTCAGGGATGTAATCCCCATCGGCATCGGACGAGATCAAGGTCTTGTCGTTGCTCGCGCCAGCGCTCTCCTGGACTGGCAACGACTGTTCGGGATTGGTGGCGACTTCGACAGCAACACCGCTGTCGGATGCGGGAGGCGGCGTTGTTTCGGACGCGACATCTCCCCGCTTGTCATTCTGCTTGTCCTTCGGACGAGCGTCGGCAAACGGTGATATGAGGAGCGCTAGAATCAGTCCGACAATGGCCGCGCCCAGGAGGGCTCGCAACGCGATGCTACGCGGCACTGGCTCCTCCCTCCCAGCGGTGGCGGCGGCTCGACCGCACCGATTTGGTGAATCGGCTTGGCCGGACGGATCAGGCGCCGCGTCGCTCGGTCCCAACGGCAGCGGGCCTCGCAAGGATACCGGTGTACGAACGGTCTGTCTATGCCTGAAAGTCACAGCACCAACAGGAACGAATCGGCAATTGACCCGGTTTCTCGGTCTGCAACTCCGGAATCAGGTCTCCTGGCGCTGGCGCGGTGGGTCTCCAGCCTGAAGACCGTACCCCGAACGGGTTGGTTGGACCGCGGCATTGATCCCGTCGCGACCGAATCGGTCGCTGATCATTCGTTTGGGGTCGCGCTTCTGGCCTGGGCCGCCGCATTGGAGCGAGCCGCTGCGGGCGAAATCATCGATCCTGGCCGGGTGCTGATGTTGGCGCTGATCCACGATCTCGCCGAGGCAGCGACCGGCGACGTCACTCCCTACGATCTCGCCAACACTGCGATTGCCGATGACCCGGAGTCGCGCCGGGCATTCTTCAATCGCGCGCATCATCGGTACGCTGGCAATCGCGCCGCGAGGCATGCCGCCGAAGATGCCGCGATTGCCGTGTTGCTCGAAACCAGTCCGGCCGCCTTCGCCTCCACGGTCAGACACCTCTGGAGTGAGCTGCGAGCGGCACAAACTGCGGAAGCCAGATTCGTCAAACAGGTCGATCGCCTGGAAACCTTTCTGCAATCGCGGTACTACCTGGAATCAGACCCGCGGTTGCCAGTCGAGTCGTTCCGCCACGAGGTCATGGAAACGATCGACGATGCTCTTTTGACATCTGTTCGCGACAGGGCACTAACAGACGCTGGCCCCACGTCGGCAATGTCAGCAGAGAATCCAGAGTGATGAATCTGGGTGCTTGGCAGCGGGGACGATGGTCCACAGCGACGCGCCGACGTTGTGTCGTCCCGAGGAACGAGGGACCTCGTCGTTCGGGCCCAACAGGGTGACGAACGAGATTCCTCCTCCGTCGGAATGACACGTTTTCGCCACGTCGCGCTAATCAGCCAACATACCGTCACCGTCGAACGCGATCGGACGCGCTTCCCCGATAACCTCCACGCGGTCAGACTCGAGAAGTTCCGGGATCAATGGTTCAGACGCCCAGAACGTTTCGAGGTGCTTGGTGTCCTGGATGCGCACGATGTGCGACGATTCTGGCTGAATCTTGAGACAGCACGCCAGCGCGATGTTGATCGCTTGCCGATCTGTATTCACGGTGATCGGAATCCGCCCGCCTTGCGGTGCCTTCGCGGTAATCATGTTCATGTAGGTCGCGACCGGGTCCATGCGATCGACCGCCCGGCGTAACGCGACATCGAACATGCCGATGCCGGACGCATTGCCCTCAGTATCGTCCGTAAGATCGCGGACGATCATACGCTGAACGCGCGGCCGAACCGGCTCTTCGCTCGGCGGCAACACTCCGGCAACATCCCGATTGGTGACATTGGGATCGGCCCCGTCGCCTGAGATGTCCTTGCCGATGCGATCGACGATCAGGACATCGATCCGTTCGGCGGGAAGTTGGCCCATCCTGCCGCGGGCAATCTTGAGCAGTTCCTGCTCCCGTTCCCAAATTTTCGCCGCCGGGACCGCCTCGACCTGGGCGAGATTGCCATACCCATTCTCAATGATTGCGACCCCGAAAGGGATGTTGATCCGGGTGAGGGTGAAATTGGCCACGGCCGGGATCAGGTGGTAAAACTCGCCCATCCCCTGGTGATGAAAGAAATCCGCGCCCTTCTGCTTTCCGAGTCCGATCGCGAGCATTTTCATCAGACCCGATTCGACCGGGCCTCGAAAATCGGTATGGGGCTTGACCCGGCCGACCGGAATGACGGCATCGGCCTCGTAGGCATTGCGGTCGAACCAGACGGGGACACCCGCTTCGACTTCGCCCAGATGGACCGTCTCCATGCTGGAGAGGATGGGCACGCCCATTGTTTCTTCGGTGATGCCGTAATGGGCGATCACTTCGCGCTGGCCCTCGGCCGTCGCGCCACCGTGGCTTCCCATCGCCGGGATGATGAATGGCTCCGCTCCGGCTGCCTTGACCTCATCGATCACGGCCTTGACGACCTGGTCGATTTTGTCGATGCCTCGGCTGCCTGCCGTGATGGCGACGCGCTGGCCGGCTCGCAACCGGTCGCCGATGCCGGCGCGCTGGAACTGGACGGCGACAGCCGCTCGCACATCCCCGATATCGGTTGCATCGAGCTGCTGGCGCACCGGCGCCCAACGAGGCAATTCACCCCGGTCGAAAATCTCCAGTCCCACGGTCCTGCTCCTGATGGTAGGGCGCCAGCCCGATTCTCCAGATCCTCTGTACGCATGGTGGTAGTAGAGTGGCGGATTGTCAATCGGGTAGTCGATAGCGATGGGGCGGCACGAGAAGGTCAGCGAGGGGCGCAGGAGGCCGGTTGAACCGAGCGGCGGATCGCTTATGGGGAGAGATCGAGACCGCACGCGCTGATCCCACCGCTGTACCCGTCGAGGAAGGCCTGGACCCGCTCGTCCCCGGAACCGTGGGCGCGCGGATCGTTCCAGGCAGTGCCGGGGGGGTCGCCGGAAATCTCGGTCATCTTGATGGCTTCGTCGATATCGCCGGGATCGAGCCAACCGGTCAGTTCGGCGTCGATCGAGTAGGCCCCGGCCAGGCAGTCGGCCTGTTGTTCGAGCGAGGCTGGCGGCATTTCACCGGCGCGGTCCGGCACGACCCCGAGATCGAGTCCGAGTTGGGCCTGGATGTGGTGACCCCATTCGTGAGCGACAACAATCACCCAGGCAAAATCACCGATACGGTCCTCGATCAACCTTCGGAAATCGGAGGAATAGTAGATCTTCTGATCGATTACGCAATAGAAGGCGGCTTCCAACTCCGGATCAGCCCGGCCACACGCCGTCACGATCGGTTCATCGAATCCAATCACACCGTTCGGGGGATCGTACGGTCGGCCCGCAAGAGCGAACTGATTGGCCCAGAAAGCGTCGACGTGCGCGTGCAACGGATCGGGAAAGAGTTCTTCACGAGTCAGGGAGGGCTCTGCTGCCTGATCGAGTGTAAGGGCGAAGGTCGCCGCCGTCCCATCATCGCCATACAGGGAAATCTGCTGGTCGAGAAACGCGCGTGAGTCCCCGAAGAACCAGCCCCATCCATCGTCATCTGGAACGAGATGGACTTCGCCCTGGACATCCGTCGTCACGCCGTCAATGGTGTATGGCTGAACGTATTTGACCGTTACCGCATCCTCATAGGTCGTGCCATTGACACCCCAGGTCCATGGCTCGGCGACGGTATCGGAGACGGTCAAGATGCCGGCAATGCGGGTGGATAGAAAGTCGCTGTACCAGCCAACGACGGCGGATTCCGGGGCGATCGCCTTCGAATCCGGATACATCCGCAGATAGAGTCCATTGAAATCGCGCTCCGACTCGAGCACGGAAAGTTCACGCGCGGCATCCGCGGCGCCCTCCGTGGGGAATTCAGTTTGAGCCGAGGCGGTGCCCGATGCCCGCTGGAATGCCGGGTTGACGCCTATAGCGCAAAGAAGCAGACCTACCGTCGCAGCAGTAATGATGCGGACGGCAAGATGACGAAGCAATCACTCCTCCAACGCAGGGCGGGCGTCGCCTTCTCCCAGCCGATGTACGCCGCGCAGCGCGCAGAGGATGCGTCGCCGTGACAACCGTGCCACGAGAATGCGCTGACTGCCCTACGGGCGACCAGTCACGCCATGTGCCACGCGCGCGCCGCCTATCTCTCGTCGATCGAAACGAATGTCTTGTCGATCGGACCGACGAACTCGGATTGAGGCCGGATCAGGCGATTGTTGGCAACCTGTTCGAGAACATGCGCCGTCCAACCCGCCACGCGGGATACGGCGAAGGTCGGGGTGAACATGTCCCCCGGGAGCCCAACCGCGGAGAGGACAGCCGCGGAGTAGAACTCCACGTTGGTGTACAGACGTCGGTCGGGCTTCCGCTCGTGGAGCATGGCGAGCGCACGCTCCTCCGTGCGCCGCGAGAGTTCGAAGAACTCTGCCGTGCTCGCCTCCCGCGCCATGCCGCGCAGAATCTCTGCCCGCGGATCCTCCGCTTTGTAGACCCGGTGGCCAAAGCCCATCAATCGATCTCCGCGATCGAGCGCCGTCGTCAGCCAGGCATCGACGTTGTCCGCGGTCCCGATCGCCTCGAGCATGTCGAGCACCTTGGATGGCGCGCCGCCATGGAGCGGGCCTTTGAGCGCACCGACAGCGCCGGTTATCGAAGACACAAGGTCGGAACCGGTGGAGGCGATGACGCGGGCCGTGAATGTCGATGCATTCATGCCGTGATCCGCCAGGAGCGTCAGGTAGACATCCAGCGGCCGCCAGTGCTTTTCCTCTGGCTCGCGATCGAACAACTGGTACAGGTAGCTCTGCGCGGTATTGTGCTCGGGTTTGGGCGCAACGGGAGCGAGACCTTGCCGGTGCCGAAAGAACGCTGCCAGGATGCCCGGAAACTTGGCGGTTAGCGCCATCGCTTCGGAGAGGTCGGGAACATCATCGAATTGCTCGGCATCGATCGCGCCCAGCGACGAAACACCAGTGCGCAGCGCATCCATCGGCACCGCGGACGCCGGGAGTGCCTTGATCACATCGATCACATGGTCCGGCAAGGCGCGCTGCTGTCCAAGGATGTTCAGAAGATCGGAAAGCTCGCTCCGGTTCGGGAGATGACCGTTCCAGAGGAGAAACGCCACTTCCTCGAACGAGGCTCGTCCCGCAAGTTCATGAATGTCATAGCCCCGGTAAACCAGCTTCCCTTGTTCCCCGAAGACATGACTGAGCGCCGTGGACGCCGCCACTACTCCTTCAAGCCCCTCCGGCTTGGGCAGGGCAGGTCGATCAGAAACGGCGGTAGTGCCGTTGGCCCCGGTCATGTTCGCGCTCCCAGTGTGATCACGTCTTCTTGCCAGTTTTCTCGGTACAGCCCGCTGGCAAACACCAATGGCGCCAGCCAGGTACTCCGTCGGCGCCCAGTCATTTTCTTTGAAATCGTAGCACGCCGCTTGCCGTCTCCTGGCGACCACGGACTCTGGTCACCGGTCCAAAAGTGGTAACGTATGGTCGTCGCAGAATGTCCCGCACCGGCGAGCGAGTTCATTGTCAACGAAGCCCGCGCCTGAACGAACAACGGCCGAGGATAGAGCGCTCTTGCCTGGTCAGAGCACAAAGCCGCGTCTGTCACGTGCCGCATTCCTGCGGCTGTTTGGCGTTTCCTGGATCGTTGGCGCCGGCTTTGAAACCTTCGTCCAACGGACCTTGGCCGGTTATTCGGAACCCATCCGCGAAGCTACCGGCGATTCCTCATCACAAGATCCGCTCGATTCTGCAACCGACCCCGCCGTGCCGCTCGACTACTCCGCGGGAATACCAACCGAACTCCTGGAATCAGGGGAAGAGCCACCGAACGGCCAGGGCGATCGGCCAAGCGAAAGCACCCGTCAGCGTGGCCAGGAGGCTCCCGTCGAACTGATCGAGACGGAAACGCCCCAGAGTGGCCCCGATGACTCTCCTGACCAACCAGAGCGGCATTCACCTGATCCCGCGCCGGTCCGAGGCAAGGCAGACGAACGAACTTGGCCCTTGCATGACGGAGATTTCGTCTTTACCCAGAAGTTCGGCTGCGTGCCGCAGTTGGGCAATCTCTATTTTGCCGGTGATGGATGCCCACCGGAGGCACCCGTCGTCCACACCGGAATCGACCTGGCAGCGCCGGAAGGCACACCGTTTTATGCCGCGGCGTCCGGATGGGTGACCATGGCCGGCTTCGACCGGCCGACGCCAGACGCGAATACCAGAATCATCATTCAGCACGATGGCCGCAACGAGCATTTCGCCACCGAGTATCTGCACTGGATCGCGGCCTACGTCGAAGTGGGCGATTACGTTCGGGCGGGAGAGCCGATCGGCGAAGTTGGCTCGGTTGGCTACTCGACCGGTCCTCACCTCCATTTTTCCGTCACCGATCTGCGCACCGGAGAGCATCTTGATCCGATGCGCTGGCTACCCGACAACCCGGAGTCGGGCGGCAGCGTCGGGCGCCGTCCACACGCGAGTTTCCGGCTTCCCGCCGGCACCACGGCGGGCCATCCGGAGCAGGCAGACCCCTCGCCGCCTCCGCCGCCAAGGCGGCAGGATGTTCCAGATACACCACCCGATGAATCTGCCACAAGCGAGAGGGAACGGGACCGAGAGCGCTCGCAGCGCAGAGCAGACGACGGCAAGTCAGTCGAATCGACTGAGGCGGCTCCGCCGAAAGATGCCGACGCGGCTGGGCAGACGCCGGATGACCCGAATTCGAAGGATGCGGCGGACCGAGAGAAGAATCGCGAGCGCAATCGCATCAAGGATGGGAACGATTCGTCTGAGAGCACCGATACGTCAGCCGAAGACGCTTCGGACGCTGACAAGACCGGCAAGCGGAACGCCAGCGATGGCAACGGCGGTAACGAGAACGACAGGGACACCAACAACAAGAATTCCGACGGCAACCGCGACCGGCATAATGACGACAAGGGTGGGGGCGGCCGCAACGGCAACGGTGACGGTTCCGGTGAAAACAACGGCAACGGCGGTGGGTCCGGCGGCAACAACGGCCACGACGGCGATGACGGCGCGGATGGGGATAACGGTGCCGACGGCGGTTCCGGCGAGGACGGAGGTGACGGCGGCAACGGTCAGGACGGAGGTGACGGCGGCAACGGTCAGGACGGCGGTGACGGCGGTGATGGAGGAGACGGCACCGACGGCGGTGATGGCGGTTCTGGGGGCAATGGCGGCGACGGCGGTTCCGGCGGAGATGGGGGTGACGGCGGCGGCGGTGGCTCAGGCCAGAACGGTGGCGACGGTGGGGACGGCGGCAACGCTGGCGATGGCGGGACCGGCGGCGACGGTGGGGATGGGGGCGATTCAGCGAGCGGCGATGCCGGCGACGGTGGCAGCGGCGGCGACAGCGGGTCTTCGACCTCCGGTGGCGACGGCGGCAACGGCGGCGACGGCGGATCTGATGTTTCGAGTCAGAGCGCCGATGGTCGAAAAAGTGAAAGGAAGTCGAAACGCGCGTCGTGAGCCGTAGCGGACCACGATTCAACCGCGCGAATCGCGATCCTGGTTAGATTCAAATCAGGCGTTGATGCCTACGCTCTGGTATTCGCGCTCGAGCGCGGTTCGAGCGAACGGAAGGTCTCTGGCTACCTGCTCCAGGACCGCCCTCAGCGCCTGTTGCTGAGCGACCGTCGGCTCTGGCTGCAGATTCGGGTAAACCTCCTGCGTCAGCCTCGTCCGGAGCGTGGTGACAAAGGTCCCCAGCGTTTCCCGGCACTCCGCGGAGAGAACCAGCCGGTTCACGCTTAACCCATCAGCGAGCGCGAATGCCCGCTCTCCAACGTCACTCCAGTTCTCCCAGATCAGCGATTCCGGCAGGAATTCGCGAGGCGGGACGTACGGCTCCCCGGGCAAGAGCATCGGATTGGTCACGGCGGCAATCGCCGCTTCAAGTCGGGCCAATCGGAGATACAGATCCGCGCCAACGTCGAGCCGGCGCGTCGTCATTGCGGTTTTGCGCGCGAGGGACTCCGCGTGACAAGACGTCGCGCTTGAGTCATACACCGCGTGCTGCAACGCATTCAGGTCTGACCTCATCGCGACCTGGCTGCCATTCACCACCGCGGTCAACGCCGTCAGGTCCGCCCGGACTTCCGCTCTCTGGAGCTCAATGGCATGTGAAACCTCACGCAACTGTCGCTCGAAATCGGACAGCCGGGCCTCGAGGGCCGCTCCTGCCCTCTCTTCGGCCTCGTATCGCGGCGAGCGGGCATCACCGCGCGCGACGACCTGGGCCTCCGGTATCGCGGCCGCCGTCATGGGCGCACGATCGCGGTCAACCTGTCCGAGGACGGTCACCAATTGGTTTACGGGTCCAGCCGGCGAGGTCGCAGGTTCGTGCGGGAGCAATTTCGGCATATTCTGGACGCGAGCAATAAGTGTCCCCCGCGCAGCCACCAAACCGCCCATTACGGCTACGCAGAGCACCAGTATGACGATTGCAACCGGATCCACGGCAACTCCCTGGAAACTACGTAGAGTTTCAGCCGCGACTATAGCGCCGCTCGCCGGGAATGGCAGACCAGCGGCCGTGATTTCGGGCCGCCGGTCACCCGTTACTCACGCAATCGTTGCCGTTACTCCGCTACCGATGGCAGCCCGGCGAGCGCCGCATCGATGTCGGACTGCGGGTGTTCGTAGTCCTGCATCGATCCGGAAAGGAAACTGTCGTAGGCGGTGAGATCGAAGAAGCCGTGGCCGCAAAGGTTGAAGAGGATGGTCCGCGCCTCTCCCGCTTCCTTGGCCTTGTTCGCCTCGTCGATCGCGACGCGAATGGCATGGGATGGTTCCGGCGCCGGGATGATCCCTTCCGTGCGGCCGAAGAACACGGCTGCCTCGAATGCGGCGCGTTGGCGGATCGCCGTCGCTTCGATCAACCCTTCGGCGAGGAGCGCGCTCACCATCGGCGCCGCGCCGTGGTAGCGGAGTCCTCCCGCGTGAATTCCCGCCGGAACAAATGTGTGTCCGAGCGTGTGCATCTTGACCAGGGGCGTCAACTGGGCGGTGTCGCCAAAGTCATAGGTGTAGACGCCTCGGGTCAGGGTTGGACAGGCCGCTGGCTCGGCGGCGATGATCCGGATCGGCTTGCCCTGGATCTTCTCCCGCACGAACGGAAAGCTGATTCCGGCAAAGTTCGATCCACCGCCGACGCAGCCGATCACGATGTCCGGGTATGCGTCAGCCATCTCGAGTTGCTGCACCGCCTCCTGCCCGATCACGGTCTGATGGAGGAGGACATGATTGAGGACCGAGCCGAGGGCGTACTTCGTATCGTCTCGCGTTGCCGCGTCTTCCACCGCCTCTGAGATCGCGATGCCGAGTGAGCCAGTGGAATCAGGGTCTCTGGCCAGGATCGAGCGGCCGGCGTTGGTGTCGTTGCTCGGTGACGCGACGCACTGTGCCCCCCAGGTCTCCATGAGGGCGCGCCGATAGGGCTTCTGGGCGTACGAAATCCTGACCATATAGACCTTGATTTCGAGACCGAACAACGAACCGGCGAAGGCGAGGGAACTGCCCCATTGGCCGGCGCCGGTCTCGGTCGCGATGCGCCTGACGCCCTCCTGCTTGGCGTAATACGCCTGCGGTACCGCCGTATTCGGTTTGTGCGACCCGGCCGGGCTGCCTCCCTCGTACTTGTAGAAAATCCTGACGTCATCGGGAAGATCGAGCGCCTGCTCCAGACGATTGGCCCGGTACAGCGGGGTCGGGCGCCACAGGCGGTAGATGGCCAGGACCTCTTCCGGTATAGGAATGAACCGCTCGGTCGAGACTTCCTGACCGATCACCGCCATGGGAAAGAGCGGGGCAAGGTCCTGAGGGCCGATTGGCTGGAGCGTGCCGGGGTGAAGTACTGGCGGCAGCGGATTCGGCAAATCGGCTGCCAGATTGTACCAAGCCGTCGGAATGGCGTTTTCGGGCAGCAGGTAGCGAGTTGGTTCAAGCACCGTCTTCCTCCCTGACTATGAGCCGACTGGCGACGCGGCGCGCTTCGGCGACCTCCAATACCAGTCCATCTCTACGACAAAACACTCGAATTGGCATAGTACGTGTCCGTCATTCCTACCGCAACACAACCTCGAATAGACACGCGAATTCTCTTGACTCGAACGACCGCGGGAGAAGATTTTCCGAATTTTGACCCCATTCACGATGCTACACTCGGCTCCCGGATAGGTGAATTCGCAGTATCTGCCGTTGGTCCCGCTATGAGGTTCAGGCCGCAATGACCGTGACGAATCTTTCGCGAAGGATTGATCACAACGCATCTGGGACCGCTGGCGCGGCAAATGGGTGGAAACCCTCCCCGGTAGCCGCCGTGCTCGCGGAGGAACTGCGGCGTCGTCTTTCAGGCGAAGTGCGTTTCGATGCCGTCTCGCGCGTGCTCTACAGCACTGATGCGTCCAATTACCAGATTCCTCCCATTGGCGTCGTCATCCCGTCGTCGGTTGAGGACGTGCTCGCGACGATCGAAGTCGCGTCGAACCACAATGTGCCGTTGCTACCCCGGGGTGGCGGATCGTCGCTTGCTGGACAGACCGTTGGCGCCGCGCTGGTGATCGATTTCTCCAAGGCGATGAACCGAGTGCTCGACATCGATACCGAGGCGAAAACGGTCACGGTCGAGCCAGGCATCAACATCGATGCGCTCAACCGACAACTCCGTCCCAGCGGACTGATGTTCGGCCCCGACCCGGCTTCCTCCAATCGGGCGACCGCTGGCGGGGTCGTTGGCAACAATTCCACCGGCTCCCATTCGATTCTCTACGGCATGACCGGTGACAACGTGCAGGCGGCAACCGCCGCTCTCATTGATGGAACAACTGTCGTCCTGGGACCGGGAAGTCCGGCGCAACTCGCCGCGCGCGCGCGCCTCGGTGACGCTCAGGGAACGCTGCTGTCGGCAATCCTCGAATTTCGCGAACGTCATGCCGCCGTGATCGCCCGCGATTTTCCTCCCCACTGGCGACGCGCGAGCGGGTACTCGCTCGATGAACTCATCGGACCGGATGACGCGTTCAACGCGGCACGACTCCTCGTATCCTCGGAAGGCACGCTCGCCACCGTCCTCGATATGACCTTCTCCCTCGTTCCGCGTCCCACCCGAACCGGTCTGGTCCTCCTCCAATTCGACTCGCTCGTCGGCGCGATGGCGGCGACCCCGACAATCCTGGAAACCGAGCCTTCGGCCGTCGAGTTGATGGACCGCATGCTCATCAACCTGACCCGGTCGCAACCTGGTTACGCGCGCCAGATTTCGACCATCGAAGGCGACCCTGCCGGGGTCCTCGTCGTCGAGTATTACGGCGCCAGCGAAGCAGATCTCACCGCCAAGGCGGATCGGCTCAAGACGTATCTCGCGCGGCGCGACGTGCGTCTCGTCACCGAACCGGTCGTCGTACTCGACGCCAAGCGCCAGGAAGACGTGTGGGCGGTGCGCAAGGCTGGTCTTGGTCTGCTCATGAGCGTGCGCGGCGACCACAAACCAATCCCGGTGATCGAAGATGTTGCCGTCCCGGTCGCTCACCTTGCCGAATACGTGGCGGCAATCGAGGAGTTGGTCGCCGCGCACGGCACGACGGCGGCCTACTACGCCCATGCTTCCGCGGGATGCCTGCACATTCGGCCCCTGGTCAATCTGAAAACCGTGCAAGGCGTATCGGCTATGCGCGACATGGCCTATGCGGCGGCAGAGCTGGCGCGCCGCTTTGGTGGAATCCCCAGTGGTGAGCACGGCGACGGACTGCAACGGTCTGAACTCAATGAACTCGTCTTCGGTCCCGCCCTCTACCAGGTCATGCGAGAGTTCAAGCGGCTCTGGGATCCCCGCGGTCTCATGAACCCTGGGAAGAAGGTCGACGCACCGTCGATGACCGAGAACCTCCGCTATGGTGCCGATTACCAGGCCCGCGAACCGGTGACCTATCTCGACTTCAGGAATGAGGGTGGATTTGCCCGCGCGGTCGAGATGTGCAACGGCGCCGCCGTCTGCCGCAAATTGAAAGCGGGCACCATGTGCCCCTCGTTCATGGCGACCCGGGACGAGCGAGACTCGACGCGCGGCCGCGCCAACGCTCTGCGCGACGCCCTGGCAGGAGGTGGACTGGACCGCCCCGATCTCGCCTCGCACGACGTCCACGACGTGCTCGATCTCTGTCTCTCCTGCAAGGCATGCAAAACGGAATGCCCGTCCAGCGTCGATATGGCGAAACTGAAGACGGAATTCCTCGCGCATTATCACGATGCCCACGGGACGCCGCTGCGATCGCGCGTCTTCGGACATATTCACGACCTCTCCCGTCTGGCCTCGCCCGTATCGCCGTTTGTCAATCTCGGCATGAGGCTTGGCCTTGACCGGCCAGTGATGAAGGCGCTCGGGGTCGCACCAGAGCGCAAACTTTCTCGCTTCGCCTCGAGAACATTCACCGAGCGATGGCGCGAGCACCTGCGAGATCAGGCCGGCACCGTCCGGGAAACGCGGGGGCGGGTGGTCTATTTCCACGACACCTTTGCCGAATACAACTACCCTCACATCGGCATGGCCGCGGTCAAGCTCCTCGAGGCAGCCGGATTCGAGGTCGTGGTCGTGGAGCGTCGGGCTTGCTGCGGTAGGCCCATGCTTTCCAAAGGGTTGATCGAAGAAGCGCGCGAAGTGGCGCGAAAAAACGTCGAACTCCTGGCGGACTACGCCGGGAATGGAATCCCGATCGTCGGCACCGAGCCGAGTTGCATTCTCACCCTCCGTGACGAGTATCGGGACCTCCTGCCGAACGATCCTCGGGCAACAGCCGTCGCGGAAAACGCGTTCATGATCGACGAGTTCCTCGCCAAACTCGATGCAAAAGGCGATCTCGGCATCGTCTGGACCTCTGAGCCAGGACCACTGGTTCTTTTCCACGGCCATTGCCACCAGAAAGCGCTCATCGGCCTCGGTCCGTCACTGGCGATGCTCAAGGCGGCGGGATGTGACGCGTCCGAAAGTGGCGCGGGCTGCTGCGGGATGGCCGGCTCGTTTGGCTATGAGGCAGAGCATTACGACGTTTCGCGCAAGATCGGCGAAGAGCGGCTCTTCCCAGCGGTCAATGCCGCCAGCGCCGAGACGACCGTGAGTGTGGCTGGTGTCTCCTGCCGGCAGCAGATCGAGCATTTCACGGAACGGAAGACTCGTCACATCGCCGAAGTGCTGGCGAAGCGAATTGCTCCGGGTCATGTTTGGGCGTCCCGCCCGCCCGAACCCCTTCCGCCGGACATTCGACCGACGTCAGAAATGACCGCTCACGCCCGGAATACGGGGGCCGGGCCGGCGTAGTTTCTCGTCGTCGTGTCTCTGGAGCGGGGCGCAAGAATTGTGTCATTCCGAGTAATCATGCCGCGGGCGGCGCCACCACGGCATGAAAATCTCACGACGGAAGCGACGGTCTCCTCTATTTTCATAGCAGCCGCCAGGAATCTCGTTTGCGGTTTCGAACGAGGCCACCGCCGGAGTCCCTTCTACGGTCGGGACGACACCGATGAGGTTCGTCTGAACGACATGCCTTCTGCACGCCGCTCTACGATGCCGCGGCTGTCGATTTTCGCCATTGATCGACCAATCGGGCATAGTTGATCTTCATGCGTTCCAGACGGCGCCCTTCGACTCGAATGCGCTCCTCGAGTCTCGCCCGGAGATCGGTGAAGACCGGCTCACCCGCTTCGTATCGGGTGTACAGCCGGAACAACTCACCGGCTCGCAGCCGAGACAGCGATACCTTCACTTCTTCCAGCGCAATGTCGAGGCGCTGTAGTTCGGATTCTGACCACGCGAGCCGTTCCCGAACCGAGCGCTCGATCCATGACGGGTCATCGACCAAGGACTCATGGTGTAGCGAGCGCAGAGCGCCAAGGTCGCGCTGTCGAAACGCCTCGTTGATCCGCTGCATGATCCGTTCGCGACTCTGTCGATCTTCGTCGGTCCGCGCCAGATCCGGGTGCAGGCGCTTCGCAAGATCGATATACAGGCGCTTCGCCTCCGCGGCCTCGTTCGCAAGCCAGCGCCGGGTCGCGGCGGGCATGTGCGGGCGGTGGGCACGTCGCGCCCCCGTGGCATCGAGCGGGGGTAGGTCAAGGTCCTCGAGGTCGACATCATCCAGATCGAGTTCTTCCAGAGACCGCGCATCGAGCGCGGCCCGGAGCCGTTCCAGCCGGTGGCCGTAATCGGCATTCTCTCGCTCGAGCCGTCGCAATTCGACGAACAATTCGCCGAGCCGGGATTGTGCCAGCGCTTCAAAACCGGTGACTGCGTCGCGCAGATTGACGAGATCGCGCTCGAGCGCCGCGAGGTCGCGCCGCCGCTCGCCGATTGTCAGCAAGTGACGCTGATATTGCTGCTCCGCGGGCGGCAGGGCGCGCACGAGATCGCGCGCCTGGTTTCTGCCGTTCGCTGCCTTGTCCACGCCCATTCCTTCGCTCATTTGGCACTTGCGCCGCGGGCAACCGCGAACCGTACCATCCCTGGCGGTCCCGTTGTCGAGAGGCGTCCGCATCGTCTTCAGGTTGCCTGAGATCGTCTGCCCCAGGTCTTATTGCGTATAGTTCGCGTCATCATGTCAATGCGGCGCACAACGCCTCGACCACTCGGCTCGCGAGGCATAGCGGCGCGGGAGCGGTAATGGCTATCGAGTTTCAGATCGATCCCGGTGCACGGGTCGACCAGTTGTATCAGGTCGGATTGCCCGACGCGCGGGGCCGGTTCGGCCAATTCGGCGGAAAGTATGCGCCTGAAACACTCATGCCGGCACTCGATGAACTCGAGGCCGCATATGGCGAGGCACGCCTTGACCCCACGTTCCAGGCAGAGATCGACCGCCTGTCCCGCGAGTATGTCGGCCGTCCGACTCCAGTTTACTTCGCGGCCAATCTGACCCGACACGCCGGTGGCGCCCGTATCTATCTCAAGCGGGAAGACCTCGCGCACACTGGCGCCCACAAGATCAACAATGCCCTGGGGCAGGGTCTCCTGGCGCGGCGCATGGGCAAGCAGCGGATCATTGCCGAAACTGGCGCGGGTCAACACGGCGTTGCGGCCGCCACGGTTTGCGCGCTGCTTGGGCTCGACTGCATCGTCTACATGGGCGAACTCGACGTTGCCCGGCAATCGCCAAATGTCTTCCGGATGAAACTCCTCGGCGCCGAAGTGCGGCCCGTTTCGTCCGGCTCGCGAACGTTGAAGGACGCGACGAACGAGGCGATCCGGGACTGGGTGACCAACGTTACCGCCACGTTCTACATCATTGGGTCTGTGGTGGGAATGCACCCGTACCCGATGATGGTCCGCAACTTCCAGTCGATTATCGGACGGGAAGCGCGCACGCAGATGATCGAGACGACCGGCGCCCTGCCGGACGCCGTCGTGGCGTGTGTTGGCGGCGGCTCGAACGCGATGGGGATCTTCTCGCCATTCATCAGCGACCAGGACGTGGCGCTGATTGGCGTCGAAGCCGCAGGACATGGCATCGAAACGGGGCAGCACTCAGCGTCACTTTGCGCGGGCACGGTTGGCGTCCTGCACGGGTCGAAGACCTACCTGTTGCAGGATGAATTTGGCCAGGTTCAGGAAGCGCATTCGATCTCGGCGGGCCTCGACTACCCAGGGGTGGGACCGGAACTCTCCTACCTGAAGGATGCCGGCCGCGCCACCTTTGTGAGCATCACGGACGACGAGGCCCTCGAGGCGTTTCAACTTCTCTGCCGGGCGGAAGGCATCATCCCGGCGCTTGAGTCGAGCCACGCGATCGCCCATGCGGTGCGTCTCGCGAGGCAGTTGGGACCAGACAAGACCTTACTGGTCAATCTGTCCGGGCGGGGCGACAAGGATCTTCAGACCGCAGCCACGGCCCTTGGGATGTCACTGTGACCGCGACTGAACGCGCCGAGACCCCACCTCAGACCGCGCCGAACCGAATCGCCGACGCGTTTGCGAAAGCAAAAGGCGAGGGGCGGACCGCGATCATTCCCTTCGTGACCGTCGGCTACCCGACACTTGCCCAATCGGAAGCGTGGGCATTGGCCGCGATTCGCGGCGGGGCTGATCTTCTCGAAATCGGCATCCCGTTCTCCGATCCTCTCGCCGATGGTCCGACCGTGCAACGCACAAGTCAGGTTGCTCTCGAACAGGGCACTACGTTGCCGGACGGGTTCGCGCTGGCGCGGGCACTTCGCCAGATACACGGTGTCGAGATCCCCATCCTGCTCATGGGGTACTACAACCCGATCCTCCGCTACGGACTCGATCGTCTCGCCGCCGAATGCGCCGCCGCTGGAATCGATGGCTATATCGTGCCGGACCTGCCGGCCGAAGAGAGCGATGAACTGGTCGAAGTCTTCCGGCGGCACGGCCTCGACCTCATCTTCCTCCTCGCTCCGACATCGACCGATGCCCGGATCAGCGCGGTGGCGGAGCGGGCAGGCGGATTCATCTACTGTGTTTCGCTGACTGGGGTGACGGGCCAACGCGATACGTTGCCCGACCTCACCGATTATCTGGCTCGCGTTCGCGCTCGGACATCGCTGCCAATCGCCATCGGCTTTGGCGTCTCCACGCCTGACCATGTGCGGCAGGTGGGAGAGGTCGCTGACGGCGCCGTGGTGGCGTCCGCCTTCATGAACTTCCTCGACACTGTTGACGCCGCGGACCAGTCCGCGGCGGCGGAACAGTTCGTGCGGGGGCTCCGCGGCGAGGCTGAATTTCCATCTTCTGGCGCCCGCAGGAATCCGCAACGCGAGACCATGGCACCGGATGTGCTGCCCAGCGCCGCCACGGAGGAAGTGGATCGAGCGGAGATAGACGTGGAGAGCACTGTTCGGTGCCGCGGAATTCGCGGCGCGATCACCGTCGAGAGCAACACGGCAGAAGACATCAAGGAAGCGACGACCGATCTTCTCGAGGCATTGATCCGGTTGAATGACATCCAGTCCGAGGATGTCGTCAGCGCGATCTTCACGACGACGCCGGAATTGACCGCCGCCTTCCCGGCTCTGGCGGCGCGTGATCTCGGCTGGACGGAAGTGCCGCTCCTCTGCGCGCATGAGATGGACGTGCCGGGGGCGCTACGGGGCGTGGTCCGCATCCTTCTCCATGTCAACACGGGCCGCGCGGCCACTGAGGTCCGGCACATCTATCTCGGCGAGGCCCGCGGTCTGCGCCCTGAGTGGGCCCTGGACGACGACGAACTGGCCGCCGTACTCGGCCGTCGTCCTGGCGCGAGTGCCGCTCGCACTTGAGGAAATCCCCGCCACCCACCGCCCGCAAGGAGGATTCAATTGATCGTCGTGATGGAGCCGGCCGCAACTCGAGATCAAGTCAACAACATCGTCGCCCGTGTCAAGGCGCTCGGGCTCGGCGCGCACCTCTCGGAGGGTGAAGAACGGACCATCATCGGCGTTGTCGGATCGCCCCTGCCCCCGACGCTGGACGACGAACTGGAAATTCACTCCGGCGTCGAACGCGTGGTACGCATCACCAAGAAGTACAAGTTGACAGGATGGGATTTCCACCCCCAGAAGACGAAGATCACCATCCGTGATGTCGTGATCGGCGGCCCTGAGATTACCGTGATTGCCGGGCCCTGCTCTGTCGAAACCGAAGAGCAGACGGTGAGTACAGCGCGGGCGGTCAAGGCGGCCGGGGCGAAACTCCTACGCGGCGGCGCCTACAAACCGCGCACGTCCCCATATGAATTCCGTGGTCTTGGTCGCCGCGGGCTGGAAATCCTGGCTACGGCACGCGACGAAACCGGACTGGCGATCATTACCGAAGTGATGACGCCCGCCGATATCGACCAGGTCCACGAGTTCACGGATGTCTTCCAGATCGGTGCGCGGAACTCGCAGAACTACCTGCTGCTGGAAGAGGTCGGCAAGGCGGGCAAACCGGTGATGCTCAAGCGCGGGCTGTCGATGCTCCTCGAGGAGTGGCTGCTCGCCGCCGAATACGTCATGGCCCAGGGCAACCCCGACGTCATCCTCTGCGAGCGGGGTATCCGCACCTTCGAGACATCGACCAGGAATACCCTGGACGTGAGTTCGGTCCCCGTCATTCAGGCCATGAGCCATCTCCCCGTCTTCATCGATCCCAGTCATGCCGCGGGCAAGCGCGCGTATGTTCCCGCGCTTTCACTGGCGGGGATTGCCGCGGGCGCGGATGGCCTGATGATCGAGGTCCATCCCAGCCCCGATCAGGCGCTGTCCGATGGCGCCCAGTCGTTGACGTTCGATCAGTTTGCCGACCTGATGCCGCGCATCGCACGTGTGGCGGAGTCGGTCGGGCGCCGCCTGCCAGTGGGCGACGAGGCGATGTCTCTTCCCGTCTAGACATCGCTCCCATCCTCACAAAGGGAGGCCTTGCGAGTCCAAAGGGTTATTGTCAACAACTGGAAACGGGGGTTGACGCCTGAGAGATTGGGTGATAGTGTGTACGTGCTGCTCCGGAAAGCGCTCCGGGCAGACAGAGTGGGCGCCGACATCGCGGTCCCGGTACTGAGGAAAGGAGAAGTCAGATGATGCAGTGCACAGCCCGTTTGGCCAATTCTTTGCCGTGCCCGGGAAGTGTGCCGATCTGAAGGCACAGTTGAAACCGCGCCATCCGCGCGCCCCGGGCCTGCACCAGGTCCGGGGTTTTTGTTTGTCTGGCGAATGAGGCAGCCGATCCGGAACGATGCCGCGTTTCGCCACAAGGAGGAGTGAAATGCACTTCAACCGACATGAAATCGGATTCCACGGCGCAGCCAGGTCACATGGACATGCAATCAAGACCGACACGCCGGCAACCATCCATCGCGATGAGCCGCCCTTACCAGACGACTGATTCGGGGTCATGCCCCACTGGAGACAGCACACGCCATGTACGGTTCCGACATTGCTCTGAAGCATCTCGTCAGCGAAAGCCGAGTTCGCGATTTCCACGCCGAGGCGGAACGCCAGCGCCAGATCGACCTCGCGCTCGCCGGCCAATTGGATCGCAGGAGCGACCGACTCAACGACATTCGCGCCATGATCGCGTCGCAACTGATCCGGTTCGGATCGTGGTTGATGCCGGAGAACGCTCCGGAGCGAGTTTGCCAGCCCTCGGCGTAACCCCGCCGATCGGACAACTGGTAATGAACGTCGGACAAAACGAGCCATATCGGGAAGACCGAGTGTCGCCTGCGGGCGATCCATCGTCCCCGGTTGGCTCGTTAGTCCTTCTCCCTCCGTTTTCCCGCCTACGCACGCGAGATAACCGTTTCGTCTTGTTCCCTTCCACTGTCGATGGTATCCTCGGACTGCGTACGTACATGTGGCGGGGGTGTCGCCTCCTCCAGTTGGGCGGAGTCACATGGCCCGCGTCATCGCCTTCTTCAACCAAAAGGGCGGCACGGCCAAGACGACGAGCACGCTCAATGTCGCGGCGGCGCTTGCCGAGCGAGGGAAGCGTGTACTGACGATCGATCTCGATCCCCAGGCCAGTTTGACGATGGCGACTGGGGTCGACATCACCCAACTCGAACTTTCTGTCTACGATCTCCTGCTCGATGAATCGCTCAGTCTCGATACCATCGTTGTTCCGACGTCGATTGCCCAGGTCGCCCTCGTCCCGTCCCATCCCGATCTCGCCGCCGCGGAACTCGAACTGCTCAATGTGATCGAACGCGAGCGTCAACTGGCGAACCGGTTGAAGTCCGCGACATTGTCCGAGTGGGATTTCGTCCTGATCGATTCTCCCCCCGCGTTGAACGTCCTCTCGATCAATATTCTGGTCGCCACGCATGAGTTGATCATTCCGATCGAACCGCATCCCCTCTCGTTGATGGTGCTCCGTCGCCTGTTCGATACCATCTCCCGTGTCCGCCGCCTCAACCCGGGTCTTCGCGTGCATGGCTTCCTGCCGACAAAGGTCCACCACTCTTCCCGCCTCGCGGCTGACATGCTTGTCGTGCTCGAGGAAGAGTTTCCCCAGTACGCCTTGCTGCCATCCATCCCGCTCTCCGTCAAGGGAGCAGAATCGGCGGCGGAACGCACGAGTGTCCTCCACTACATGCCGCGCTCTTCGATCGCGGCGGCATATCGCGATGTGGCCTCCTGGATCGATGCCAACGATCCGGGCACACCAGTTTCGGCGCCGGCAGCGGGGCTCCATGTCTAGCGCCGCGCCAGTCCCAGAACTCGGCGCTTCCGGAACCGGAGGGAAGCGGCGCTTCACCGTCGACGCCCTCTTCGTCGACCATCGGCCACAAGCGGTCGGTGTCGAGGATTTGCCGACAGCGAAGGAAATTCGTCTCGAACGGGTGGAGGCCGACCCGGACCAGCCGCGCCGCACGTTCGACTCGGATCGCCTTGCGGAACTGGTCACCAGTATCCGTGCGGAAGGCGTGCTGCAGCCGATTGCGGTGCGTTACGACGCCGATCGTGACGTGTACATCGTGATCCATGGCGAGCGACGTCTGCGGGCAGCGCGAGAAGCGGGTCTCGTCAGCATCCCTGCCATCGTGCGTGATGTCCCTTCCGATCGGCGCTTGATCCAGCAACTGATGGAAAACGTCGTGCGCGAGGATCTCAATGCGGTCGATCGCGCTGCCGCGCTACGCACCCTCAAGGCGCAATTGGGTGACGTTCCCTGGGATGCCGTCGCCGCCGCGGTCGGTATCCGCCGCAGTCGATTGTTTCAGTTGCTTGGAACGGAGAAGTTGCCCGAACGGATTCAGGACGATATTCGTGCTGGCCGGCTCAGCGAAAAGCAAAGCCGGGCGCTGCAAGGACTCCGGGACGATCATCAAATTGCGCTCTACGAGGCGATGATCGAATTCGACCTCGGCGCCGAGGAGGGCATGGCGCTTGCCCGGGCGATCAAGCGTGACTGTCAGGACGCGGAGATTGACGTGGTCCGTGCCTACATCGGGGAGCAGCACGGCATCGCCGGCGCCTCGTCCGCCGCTGCCGATCCGCTATCGCAAACCGCCGGTTTGCTGGCCGCTATCGAGGCGGTCGCGGTTGGCGAGCGCGGCGCGCAACAGGCGCTCGCGGCGGCGGCGAAATCGGCCAGGGCGCCCGAGTTCGATGGCCGCCGCTTGCGCGCCGAAGTCCACACCCTGGCCCGCACCCTGGCGCGCATTCCAGCAGCCGAGCTGGTCCCAGGCGGCGCGGCCTATATGCCATTGTCCATGCTCCGCGCCGCGCTCAACGCGATGCTGCCGCCGGAATGACCCGGTTCGCGATGCTTCAACGGGTTGGACAGGAATTCAGCTCTTCACTCGCATCGGTAGCGCGGGGGATGACCCGGTGAAATCCATGCACGGACTTGCCCTGGTGGTTGGCGCGCTCGGACTGGTCGTTCTGACAGGTTGCGGCCCGATGCCGTCACCAACGCCGACAGCAGCGCCGTCAACCGCGTCGCCTTCTCCTATTGCGAGTGGATCGCCGGCGGCTCGAAGCACACCGGCCACAGGAATGATCACCCTTGGGGATCTCGTCCACTCGGTCAATGGCGCCTGGCCGAACGTCCACACGTATCGCATCTCGTTCGTCGGCGCAGCGCGAGCCGCCCCACCCAGCGCTTCGCCAACGGCCGCCGTTCAGGCTACCCCGGTGCAAGGGACGCTCTCGCCATCGTCAATGCGGGAAGCCGCGCTTTCTGGCATACAGCGGCAGACGGTCTCCGGTTACGGGACAGACGATCATGAGGCGATCCTTAGCGACGGACGCATTTACATTCGTGGTCCGCTCGTGCAACAACTCGCGCCGGGATCGGACGAGGATTCCTGGGTGGCAATCAGCGCGAGCGACGTCGATCCCAAGTCGCGGCTCGGATTCCTGCTCGGCGGTCTGCCGTTGCCGCCACCGCCGCCGCTCGCCGGAGTTCCGCAACGGCTCTGGCCGCAAACGCTCCGTGATCTCGGGCATGGAACCTTCGACGGACGAGATTGCCACTCCTATGCGGCAGCCGACACGATCACGACCACCGGCACCCGCGTCGACTACGTCATCGCGGTCGATGCAGACGGCTTGCCTTGCTTTGTGCAGACCTCCTCGGGCGGAATCGATCAGGGGCGGGTCGAATACACCAACCTGAACGGCGAATTGACGATCACGTCCCCGGGCAGTGCCACGCCTGTTCCGGTCATCCCTGCCACATTGGCAACTCCGGCCGCGCATGACTAGCGAGAAACGCGCCTTGAGCCGGGGCGTCGATGCCTGAAAGCGAAACCTTCCCTGAACCCACCGCGCTCGGTTTCGCTGCCGATGGAGATCAGGGCTGGTTGAAGACCATCCGCGGCAGAACGTTTCGCTTCCAAATCCTGCAAACCCTCGGTGATCTGGCGTCTGCCGAGGAGCTTCAGGAATCCGCGTACGGCATCAGCGAGCGCGATCTGGTTTCCGCAAACGAACTGGTGGTGGTGAAAGAGACCGGCGGCGCCGTGCTCGGAGTCTTCGCGGCGGATGAATCCGGCCCTGCCCTCGGCGCAGTGATCGGCTGGGGCGGATTCGTCGGCCATCCCCGCCTCGTCTCCGACTTCATGGCGGTGCGGGCCGAAGCGCGCAATTTCGGTCTGGCCACCGAGTTGAAACGACTCCAGGCGGCGATCGCCTGGAAAGCTGGCTTCGAAGAAATCGTCTGGACGGTCGATCCCCTTCTGGCAGCGAACGCCCGTCTCAATTTTGGCAAACTTGGCGCCATTTCGCGCCACTATGAGATCGATCGCTACGGGTCATGGTTCGCCACCGATCGCTATGGAGGGATGCCCTCGGACCGCCTGCACCTTTCCTGGGAGATCACCCGGCCCGAAGTTGTCGCGCGCATCGTCAATCCTTCCGCCTACCAGGCAGATCCGGCATGGAGCACGCTCTCCAAGTACTGCGCAGGAAGCAAGGAACGAGCGGTGCAGATAGCGATTCCCGCCGACATCGACGCGTTGGTGCAAGCCGACCCTGGCGCCGCGTACGCCTATCGGATGCGGCTTCGCGATCACCTCCCTCGCGCATTCGACGAAGGCTTCGTGGTTTGCGGCTTTATCCCGGCTGAAGGAGAGCGCGACCCGTCGCTGCTTCTTCGCCACTTGCCGGCCGATTGATCCTCCCAAACCGGCCGTGTTTGTGCGACGATGGTGGCCATGATCATTACCTCCGTTGAGATCATTCCCGTCCGGCTCCCGCTGCGCGAGCCGTTCGTCATTTCGTACGCGACGTACCCTGACACCCTGAGCGTTATCGTCCGGATAGCGACCGCAAGTGGTGCGCTCGGGTGGGGCGAGTCAACACCCGATCCGAACATCACCGGGGAGACGTGGATGGGGGTCGCCGAAGCGATGCGTCGCGACCTCGCGCCGGCCCTGATCGGCCAGGATGCGCGCGGTCGAAGCGCCATTCTGCGCGAGCTCGACACGCGGCTCGAAGGCGCCCCGACCGCGAAAGCGGGCATCGACATCGCGCTCCACGATCTTGCGGCCTCGGCGGCAGGTATTCCGCTCTGGCAACTCCTCGGCGGTAGGGCACGAGAATTCCTCGAAATCTCCCGGGTCATCAGCATGGGCGACCCAGCGGACATGGCAGCGGCCGGGCAACGTCATGTCGACGCAGGGTTCAGGACTGTCAAGGTCAAGGTCGGTGACACTGCCAATCCCGCATACGACGCGGTCCGCCTGGCCGCGGTCAGGGAGGCCGTGGGCCCGGAGATCGGCATCAAGGTCGATGTGAATCAGGGATGGCGGACGCCAGCGGCGGCGATCGCGACGATCCGCGCCATGGAATCCTCTCGCCCGGCCTACATCGAGCAACCGGTCGTCTGGTGGGATCTCGAAGGGCTCGCCGAGGTGCGGCGGCAGACCGGCGCTGCCATCATGATCGATGAAGGCTGCCACGGCCCGCGGGACATGTTGCGCGCCGTCTCGTTGCGGTCTTGCGACCTGGTCAATATCAAATTGATGAAGACCGGCGGCATCGCGATGGCCTTGAAGTTGAATGCTATCGCGGAGACGGCGGGGATTGCGGCACAAGTTGGGACGATGGTCGAGAGTTCCATCGCCTCCGCCGCCGGCTTGCACACCGCCATCGCCCTCGGCAACGTGCGGACGGTGGAGATGGGCGGGCCGCTGATGCTCGCCGAGGATATCGGCGACGCGCGGGGGTGGTATGACCGGGATCGCGTTCGGCTGCCCGATCGGCCGGGTCTCGGGATCACGGTGGATGAGGCCCGGCTGCGGACATTCAGCGAAGCGTGGTGGACGATCAAAGGATGAGTGAGGCGCTCGCCATTGCCATCACCGTGATTCTGGGCATCACCCAGGCGCTGCAAGTCGCGCTTCTCGGCGCCATGAACAGGGTCCGGGGTCCATCCGAAGCCGCGTATCTCTCGATCCTGGGAACAGTGGCCGGCTTGAGCCTGGCGCTGGCAGTCCGTGGATTCGCCGGCTCCCGTGTCGCGCTTCCGTTTCCTTTCGACATGCCCGTATTCACTGGAGTCATCGCGATCGCGTCGGGAGCCCTCCTGTTCCTCATCATTCGCGGCCTCCCCGGGGGCTACGTGATAACGGGACTTCTAGCCGTTCCCTATCTGATTGCGGCGTCGTACCTTGCGCCGAAGATCGGGGTAGGACTCTTTGTCGCGTCGCTGATCACCGGTCAGATGATCGGCGGCGTCTTGCTCGACCAAATCGGGGCATTCGGCGCGGAGGTGCGGCCCGTGGATGTTACGCGACTCATCGGCGTCGCTGCACTCATCGGCGGAGTCGTTCTCGTGCGTGGGATCCGATAGCGTAGGAAAGCATCAATATCATGGCTATTATCGATTTCGATGGTTGGGCGGATGTCCTGACCGGATATTCGACAGAGATCAAGCCCGGGGAAACGGTCGGCATCTCGGGCGGCGTGGCCGCGGAGGAATTACTGAGCGCGATCTATCGCTCGGTGCTGCGGCGCGGCGGATTGCCGGTGCTGGCGCCGGTCTTTACCGATACCCAGGCCGATCTGCTCCTGACCGGCACAGATGAACAGGTCCAATTCATTGCTCCCTTCGAGCGGTGGTCGCGGGAACAGGCCGATGTGACGATCGACGTGCTGGCCAGCAGCAACACGAGATCGGAAGCGGCCGTCAATCCGGCGCGGCAGAAACTGTGGGACCAATCACGGGCCGAACTCCGCCGGCGCGCGTTCGAGCGCGCGGCGAGCGGCGAGCGGCGCTGGTCACTCACGATTTTCCCGACCGCCGCGTACGCTCAGGACGCCGATATGAGCACGGCGGAGTTCACCCGCTTCCTCGCCGCCGCCTGCATGCTCGATCGCCCTGATCCGGTCGCGGCCTGGCGCGAACTTTCGACACGGCAGGCGGCGATGATCGACTATCTGCAACAGCGCGACGAGATTCACGTTATTGGACCCGGCACTGACTTGCGGTTGAGTGTCAAGAACCGGCGCTGGGTCAATTCCGATGGCAAGCGCAATTTCCCATCCGGTGAGGTGTTTACCGGGCCAGTGGAAAACTCGGTCGAAGGCGAGATCGCGTTTTCGTTCCCTGTGGTCACCCACGGCCGCGAGATCACCGATATCCGCCTCCGGTTCTCCGCCGGCAAGGTGGTGGACGCTGCTGCGGCAAAGAACGAGGAATTTCTCATCACCTCGCTTGACACCGACCCCGGGGCTCGCCAGCTCGGCGAGTTCGCCTTCGGCACAAATACGGGTATCGATCGCTGGACAAAGAACATCCTTCTCGATGAAAAAATGGGGGGGACGATTCACATGGCGTTGGGCGCTGGTTATCCCGAAACTGGTAGCAGCAATCAATCGGCGATCCACTGGGACCTGATCAGCGACATCCGTCACAGCGGAATCGTCACCGCCGACGGGGAGGTCGTGCTCGAGCGCGGTACGTATCGCATCTGATTGTCAACACGGCCGAAGTGGGCGGAGACGAGCGTCATGGACATGGTGCGCGGTGAAATGATGTCCGTCAGCGAGACGGCGCGGCTCCTGGGGCGCTCGACCGAACAGGTGCGGCGATATCTCAGGGAAGGGGTCTTGACCGGTCATCGCATCGGAGGACAGTGGTTCATCCGCGCCGAGGATGCCGCCATTTTTCGCAAAGTCCGGCCCGCCTCCGGCAGTTTTCTCGAGCAACTCGCGGCCAGCGACGATCTCGATCCACTCGATCAGGTGATCGGCATCGGCGGCAGCGGCGGCGGCAACATCGCCGGTGGTCGCCCCCGGTACCTCCAGACGCTGCCGCGAGATGGACATCCATGACCGAGCCTGCATCTTCGGGCTACACCTTTGTCGATGCATCGGCGCTCGTTGCCCTGGCCGACCGGGATGATGCGTCGCACGACGTGGCCGTTGCCGCATACCGCGATCTTGTTGGGTCGGGGAGCCGGCTCTTCACGACCGACATCGCGTTGGCAACAGCGCACGAACTTCTGGTCGCCGCGCTCGGCCGCGGCACCGGGAGATTGTGGCTCTCCCGGTGCCGCATTCCGGTGTATTGCGTTACATCACCCGATGTCGAAAGCGCGCGGCGGATGGTTCTCTCCCCATCAGGAACGCCAGATGCCTCCCTCGCCGATGCCATCAACCTCGCCGTACTCGATCGGCTCGGCGTCACCGACGTTTTCGCCGTCGATCGCGGATTCCTCCGCCTGCTCGGATAACCTCCACCAACCGTGCACTCCGACACAGCCACCGTATCGTCATGCTCCAAGCGCGAACTGGGTCGAATCTCCAGAGAGTTGATATCGAAGTGCGGTCCTTCCGTATACTTGTCGCATCGCGAGCGTCACGTGGGGTACGCCAGCCGCCTCGATCCGGCGGTCAAGGCATGGTTCGCCGCCCGAGCGGCAAGACGTCGCAACCTAAGGCGCCATCCTGGCGGCGCGGCCAGGCATCCGGTCGGCTCGAAAAGAGACGTCCCGGACGATGCTCCGCACCGTCCAGTTGGATTCGGAATCGACCTGGAGGAGGAGAACGGTGAAGCAGTATTCCGCCGATCGCATCCGCAATGTCGGCTTGTTTGCGCATGGTGGCGCGGGCAAGACGTCACTGGCGGAGGCCCTCCTCTTCGACAGCAAAGCCACAACCCGACTGGGTCGTGTCGATGAGGGCAACACCGTCACCGACTACGATCCGGATGAAATAAAGCGCCGCATCTCCGTCAGTCTGGCGGTCGCCCCGGTCGAGTGGCGCGACACGAAGATCAACATCATCGATGCCCCCGGGTACGCCGACTTCATCGGTGAGGTCAAGTCGGCGCTCCGCGTCTGCGATGCCGCGATCATCGTCGTCGATGCGTCCGCCGGCGTCGAAGTCGGGACCGAGCAGGCGTGGCGTCTCGCTGAAGAACGCGGCATTCCGCGCTTGATCTTCATCAACAAGATGGACCGCGAGAACGCGAATTTCGACAGTGCATTAGCGTCGGCGCGGGCGGCGTTCGGCACGGCCGTGGCGCCGATCCAGTTCCCGATAGGGGCGGAGAAGCAGTTTCGCGGCGTCGTCGATCTCCTGTCCGAACAAGCCTTCTCGTACGCCGACGGCACGGCGGGCGCCTTCGAGACCGGTCCCATCCCCGATCAATTGAAGTCGGCCGAGGAAACCTATCGTCGCCAACTTGTCGAGTCGATCGCCGAGCAAGACGAAGACCTGATGATGCGGTACCTCGAAGACGATGCCATTTCCACCGAGGAATTGGCCGCCGGACTCAAGACGTGCGTGGCCAAGGGACAGGTTGTCCCGGTCCTTGTCGGCAGCGCTACGCTGAATCGCGGCATCGCCCAGTTGCTCGACGCGATCGTCGAGTATGTCCCGAGCGCGGCCGAGGCCATGGAAACAGGCAGTCGCAACGGCAACGAGGTCAACGTCAAAGCCGACCCAGGGGGTCCTCCCGTCGCGCTTGCGTTCAAGACCTTGGCCGATCCGCACGTGGGCCGCGTGACCTACATGCGGGTCTATTCCGGCAGCATCAAGTCCAACTCTGTTCTGACGAATGCGAGTCGTGGCGAAGACGAGCGCATGGGCCAACTCTTCTTTGCGCGGGGCAAGGACCACCTCAATACCGAGGCCATCGGCACCGGCGATATCGGCGCCGTCGCCAAGCTCGCCACATTGACAACGGGCGACACGTTGGCCGACAAGGCGAATCCGATCACGTTGAACCGGATCGAGTTCCCCGAGCCGTCGTACTCGGCGTCCGTTCATCCGAAAACGAAGACCGACCTCGACAAGATGGGACCGGCCTTGCAGCGCCTGGTCGAAGAGGATCCCACGCTCAAACTCTCACGAGATCCTAGCACCGGTGAGACCATCGTCTCCGGTCTCGGTGAACCGCACATCCAGATCGCTCTCGACCGTATGACACGGCGCTTTGGCGCGAATGTCGACCTCGGGTTGCCGCGCGTACCCTATCGCGAAACGATCTCCGCCAAGACCGTTGCCGAGTACAAGCACAAGAAGCAGACCGGCGGCGCCGGGCAATATGGTCATGTGTTCCTCGAACTCGAACCGCTCCCTGATTCGGAATTCGAATTTGGGGAACGGGTCTTCGGTGGATCGGTGCCACGCAACTTCTTCCCGGCCGTCGAGAAGGGCGTTCGCGAGGGGCTCGATGCCGGGCCCGTTGCCGGATACCCCGTCGTCAACGTCCGCGTCACGCTTACCGACGGTTCGTACCACGCGGTCGATTCCAACGAAATGTCCTTCAAGATCGCCTCGAAGGAGGCGTTCAAGCGGGGCATTCTGCAGGGCAAGCCCGTGTTGCTGGAGCCGGTCGTCACCCTGCGTGTCACCGTACCTGACAACTACACCGGCGACGTGATGAGCGATCTCAACACCAAGCGCGCGCATGTCGGCGGCATGAACCCAGGTTCCAACGGCACGACGACAATCGAGGCCCAGGTGCCGGCGGCAGAGGTCCAGCGATACGCCACCGATCTGCGATCGATCACTCAGGGTCGAGGCTCGTTCACGACGACGTTCTCGCACTACCAGCCAGTACCGCAGCACATCGCTGACCAGGTCAAGGCCGCCGCGGCCAAGTTGGCAGAAGCCAGCAACGCGTGACAGACCGGGCGGGTGGTAACGAACTGGGTCGACTCCTTGCAGTCGACCCGGAGAACCTGACCCGAGAGCAATTGATCGCGCTGACGCGGAAACTGCAGGCGGCGCTGCGGCGCGACGAAGGACCTCGCCAACCCGATCCTTCGTCGCGTCGTGCCGCACTTGCGGTGCAGGGAGCCGATTTCACAATCGTCTTCGATGGCGGCTCTTTGGGGAATCCCGGAAAAGGCTACGGCAGTTTCCAGATCGTCGAGCCGCAGGGGATCCTCGCGTCGCGGCAGATCCAATTCGGCGACGGGATGACGAACAATCAGGCCGAGTTCCACGCGCTGATCGCCGCGCTCCAGGAACTCTTGATGACGATCGGGCCCCGGGCGGTAACGACTTCGATCGCGGTGAGGGGCGATAGTCAACTGGTGATCCGCGGCCTGACGGGCGAATGGAAAGTCAAGCATCCGGGGTTGCAGCCGCTCCACCGCGAGGCCCTTGCGCTACTGGCAGAGTTTGGCAGCACCGATATCGCCTGGCATCCCCGCCGCGAGTCAGTGCGCACCCTGGGACATTGACCGTCCAGCGGGCAATTCGCGGCTCTAGAAAAAGAGCAAATTGCGGACCTCGGTTGCTATGGCGACGTGGAGACGGTGTGTCATGCAGACGAGCGCCACCGGTGTCGTCCCGACGAAGGAGTGACCTCGGCACTGGGCCATGCCTCGCCCCGGCGAGGCGTGGCCCACGTTTGGTGCGCCGCTCCAAACACCACCCCCGATTCGGTGCAACTACGTTGTGCGAACCGGCGTTGATTGCGGGAATTGACGACGGCCTGCTCGTGGTCATCCCTCTCCGAGATTCTTCTCCCTGCGCACGACGTGACAAGAAGAAACAACGCGCATTCGCGGCGTTGACCCTCGCCCCAAACCACATTCGCTATGCGATGGGCAAGCAGTTTCCGATCCGGTTACGGCCGTCGCTCCACAGGCCGCGGTTCACCGAAGAGGGCCTGCACCCCGGAATGCACGACAATATCGAGCAGGATCGGGCGAGAGTCCATCATGGCGGCTGTAAATGCCTCGCGGTACGCGTCGGCAAGCACGTCCGGGTCGCTGACTCGTCGCGCTTCGGCACCGAGACCGCGGGCCAACGACACGAAATCCAGACCCGGAAGATCGAGCCCAGGCACTCCTGGCGTCTGCTGGAACGCGGCGAAAGATTTCAGAATCCCATAGTGACCGTTATTGATCACCACGAACACAACTGGAATCTTGTATTCGGCAGCGGTCCAGATGGCGTGGATGCCAAACATGGTCGATCCGTCACCGGCGATGCAGACGACGGGCGTGCCTGGGCGGGCCAGACCAGCGCCAACCGCGGCAGGCAAGGCAAACCCGAGACCGCCGCTGGCGGTGGCAAAGTACGAACACGGCCGATTGATGCGCACCTGATCGTAGAACGGTCCCCGGCTGGACGCTGACTCTTCGACGACAACGGTCTCCGCGGGCAATGTGCGCGCGAGTTCGTGAAAGGCAAAGGCGACCGACATCGGTTGCTCGGGGGCTGTCGCGGCGGGATCCGGCCGTCTCGGTGGTTTGCTGCGTGAACCTTTCGCGGTTCGCTCGCCGAGACGAACGAGTGCGGCCCGAACGTCGCCAACGACGGCGTCGCCTAAGGGCGCGCGCGCTGCCTCGTCCGGATCGTCGGTGATGTGAAGCAGCCGTGTTCCCTGATGCAGGACGGGTCCGGGGATGTACGGGTAATAGCGAAACACCGGCGCGCCGACGACCAGCACCAGATCGTAACCGCGCAGACCGTCCGCCAAGGGAGCAATCGAAAGCGGGAGAAACCCTTGAAACAGAGGATGGTCCTGGGGAAACGATGCGCGCTCCGGCGCCGGAGCTTCCCAGACTTCGGCTCCGAGGCGCTCCGCCAGGCGAACGGCATCGTCCCAGGCGTCCGCGCGATCGACTCCTCCCCCAACGACAATCGCCGGATGCTCTGCCACGGAGAGCGCGGCGGCGAACTTCTCCAGGGCTTCGGAGTCAGGCGCCGAGCGCGAGTCGACGGTTCGCGCCTTTCGGGGCACGGCCTCAACGTCCCAATCGTCCATCGGGATCGAAACGAACACGGGTCCCCGCGGCGGCGCCATGGCGATGTGATAGGCGCGCTCGATCGCCGACGGGACATCCTCGGCGCGAACCGGTTCGTGGCTCCACTTCACGTATGGACGCGGCAATTCGGTCGCCTCGCGGTTGATCAGCCACGGCTCCATCGCCATCATCTGTCGCGTTTGCTGGCCTGCCGTCACCACCAGGGGTGTCTTGCTGTGCCAGGCGGTGACAAGCGCACCCATGCCATTGCCAACGCCTGGCGCCGTGTGCAAATTGATGAACGCCGCATTGCCACTCGCCTGCGCGAAGCCATCGGCCATCGCCACCACGACCGATTCGTGCAGCCCGAGCACATAGGTGAGATCACCCGGAAACCTAGTGAGGAATGGTTCTTCGGTCGAACCTGGGTTGCCGAAGACGTAGGTCATCCCCAATTGGCGCAAGAGGTCATACGTTACGTCGCGTACCGTCGCCACGCCCTCGCTCTTTCCGCGGACCGCCCGTTCGATCGTGAATCTCGTTCTTCGCAGCATACCAGCGGCGTTGCCGGCGGATGTCACGCGCTTGGTTCACGGATCTTTCGCTGGCCTTGACAGCCGGCAACCCGATTGCGTACAGTCTTTTCCGATTCCGGGCGGCTAGCTCAGCTGGTTAGAGCGCCACGTTGACATCGTGGAGGTCACTGGTTCGAGTCCAGTGTCGCCCACCCCCGGAAAAATCCGCGGCACCGCGATCAAACGCGCGGGCCATCCTGCCCGCGTTCGATCGGCGTGCCGACACGACGTTCTCAGCCCTGGATCGACCGTGAGCACTCCTGCTATCCATGTCCAAGACCTGCGCAAGGTCTATGACGTTCCCGAGCGCGAATCGGGACTGCGCGCCTCCGCGAAATCGCTCTTTCGCCGCCAGACGAAGTCGGTGGTGGCGGTGGCGGGAATCTCCTTCGACGTCGCGCCCGGTGAGATCGTGGGATTTCTGGGTCCGAACGGCGCTGGCAAGACCACAACCCTCAAGATGCTTTCCGGTCTCCTCTATCCGACAAGCGGCGAGGTCACCGTCCTCCGCCATATCCCATGGCAGCGAGACAAGCACTATCTGCGACAGATGACATTGGTGATGGGCCAGCGAAACCAGCTCGTCTGGGACATTCCGGTCGCCGATTCCTACGAATTGAATCGGGCAATCTACCGCATCCCGGAACGCGAATTCCGCCAGACGCTCGCCGAACTCGACAGTTTGCTCGATCTCGGTCCGCTCCTGAAGAAACCGGTACGCAACCTTTCTCTCGGCGAGCGGATGAAATGCGAGCTTGCTGGCGCACTCCTCCATCGGCCGCTGGTGCTCTTTCTCGATGAACCTACGCTCGGTCTCGATGTGACCGCGCAACGTCGCATTCGCATGTTTGTCGCCGAATACGCGGCACGGCACGAGGCCACGGTCCTACTCACGAGTCACTACATGGCCGATGTCGAGGCCCTCGCCCAGAGGGTCATCGTCATCCACCACGGTTCGCTTCTGTTCGATGGTCCCCTCTCGACCTTGGTCGAGCGATTCTCGCCGTACAAGATCCTGACCATTGATCTCGAGGAGCCGGTCGCCGATCTCGGCCGTTTCGGTGACGTCGTTTCGATTGACGATGGCCGGGTGACGTTCCGCGTGGTCAAGTCCGACGCCGCGGCGGTGACTGCTCGCCTGCTGGCCGAATTACCAGTGGTCGATCTTTCGGTGACTGATCCTCCCGTTGCCGAAGTCATCGACACCGTCTTCAGCGCCGGCAGCCCGGAATCGGAGCAGATCGTGGTGCGCGAGGCCCTGGTACGAGCGTGATATCGCTCCTCATCCTCTACCGGGCACAGTTCAAGACGACGATCGCCGAACAATTCCAGTACCGCGGCGCCCTCGTGATCTGGCTGCTCGGGCTGATCCTGGAACCAGTGATCTATCTGTCGGTCTGGTCGACGGTCGCCCAGTCACAGGGTGGCAACGTCGACGGATTCACCGCTGCCGATTTCGCCGCCTACTATCTCGTCGCCCTCGTCGTCGATCATGCGTCGTTCACCTGGATCATGTGGGAGATGGAGTACTGGATTCGTCAGGGCAATCTGTCCCCGCTTCTGGCACGCCCAGTGCATCCCATTCATCGTCAACTGGCGAACAATCTCACCTTCAAACTGCTGACCATGGCGGTCGTCGTCCCCGTGGTGATCGTCCTCTCGCTCGTCTATCGTCCAGACTTCACGATCAGCCCGGCTTCCGCAATCGCCTTCGTTCCCGCGCTCGTGCTCGCCATGGCGATTCGATTCGCGATGGAGTGGACCCTCGCCTCAGCAGCGTTCTGGGTGACCCGGGTTACGGCACTCAATCAACTCTATTTCGTCTCGTTCATGTTCCTGTCAGGCTTCGTAGCCCCTTTGCCGCTTCTGCCGGCTCCGGCTCAGGCGATCGCCGTTTGGCTGCCGTTCTATCGAACGCTCGGATTTCCGGTGGATCTGCTGCTGGGACGCCTCACCTCGGATCAAATTGTTACCGGTTACATCGCCCAGGCGGGTTGGTTCTTCATCATGATCGCGCTACTCAACATCGTCTGGGCTCGCGGCATCCGGCAGTATTCAGCGGTCGGGGCGTGACCGCATGACGTACTTCAGGCTGCTGTGGGTCCATCTGCGACTGGGCTTGATGAACGAGTTGCAATATCGCGCCAACTTCGGCGTGCAGTTGCTCCAGTCGGCGATGAATCTGGTGACGTCGCTTCTCGGTTTGGGGATCATCTTTTCCAAGACCGATTCGCTCGGTGGGTGGGGACCGGCCGAACTGCTTGCAATCGTCGGTGTGTACATGCTGGTGTCAGGAACGACGCAACTTCTGGTGCGCCCCAGTCTGGCGCGCTTCATGGAGGATGTGCGCCTGGGAACGCTCGACTTCACGCTGACCAAACCTGTCGACGCCCAGACGCTTGTCAGCATGCGGCAGTTCGAGGTCTGGAAATTCACCGACGTCCTGATGGGCGTCATTGTGCTGGGGGTTGCCACCTATCAATTGGGCGAGACGCTGGGGCCGACGCAAGGCCTGGCGTTTGTCATCGCCCTGATTTGTGGCGTGCTGATAATCTACAGTTTTCTCTTCATCCTGGCGACGTGCGCATTCTGGTTCGTTCGCCTCGACAACATCCTCAATATCTTCCAGAGCCTGTATGAGGCGGGCCGCTGGCCGATCGGCATCTACCCGCCGTGGTTGCGCTCCGTCCTGACCTTTCTGGTACCGGTGGGATTTGCCGTGACCGTCCCAGCCGAGGGGCTGATCGGCAAGGCAACGTGGACCAGCCTCCTGGGGGCTGTCGGCCTGGCGGTCGTGATGCCGATTATCGCCAGATTGTTCTGGCGAGTCGGCGTCCGCCATTACTCCGGGGCGTCAGCGTAGTCGCGGTTGCGTTCAAATCGGCGCAGTTTCCTCTTCAATCCGTTCGACCTCGGGAATGATTCCTCCGGCGACCCAGTGCATCACGTCCGCTTTGGTCGCCTCTCCCCGCGTGAACTCGCGAATGACCCGTCCCTTGTGAAAGACGAGAATCCGATCGCTCACGCCAAGCGTCTCCTCGATTTCGGACGAGGTGAATAGCAGGGCCAGCCCCTGTCTGGCCAGCTCGTCGCATAGCGCATAGATCTCGGACTTCGCCCCGACATCGATACCCCGAGTCGGGTCGTTGAGAATGAGAATTTCCGGTCCTGTGGCCAGCCATTTCGCGACGACGACCTTCTGTTGATTGCCGCCAGAGAGATTGACGACACGTTTGTCGATACTGTCGGTGGCGACGTTCAGCTTCTTCACGTAGTCGCTCGCGAGTCCTCGTTCCGCTACGCGATCGATGAGACCGAGGCGGTCGATCAAACGGTCGAGGACTGCCAGACTCGCGTTACGCCTGATCGACCACCTGGTCATCAGACCTTCGTCACGTCGATTCGCGGGGATCAGGGCGAACCCCTGACGGATCGCATCGAACGGTGAACGCGGCGCGGCGGCGAGCCCCTTGTAGATGACGTTTCCTTGCGTCGGCCGCGCAAGCCCGAAAAGGACATTGAAGACTTCGGTGATGCCCGACCCTTCGAGTCCGGCGAATCCGAGAATTTCACCGGCGCGCACCGTGAAACCGACGGGACCAACACGATCGCCGGCTTGCAAACCACGCACCTCGAGCGCAACGCGGGCAGCTGACGGGATAGGTTCTCGCCGTGGAAACGTGTCACCAAGTCTCCTGCCGATCATCCGGGAGATGATCTCCGGAATGGTCGTCTCGGCGATTGGCCAAGTCCCATGATACCGACCGTCTCGAATCACCGAAATGCGATCGGAAATGGCGAAGACTTCCTCGAGCCGGTGCGATACGTAGATGATGGTCAGCCCCTTGTCGCGCAGGCGTCGCAAGAGGGCGAAGAGGCGTTCACTCTCAGCGGCACTCAATGCGGAGTTGGGTTCATCCATGATGATGATGTCGGACTGCTGATCGAGGGTCCGGGCAATTTCGACCAGTTGCCGCTCCCCGACGGTCAGCCCACCGACCTTCGCGTGCGGATCGAGATCGACGCCCATTTCGCCCAGGACCCGGCGCGTGGCGTCCACCATTCGTCGCTCGTTCAGCAACCCGGGGCCAAACGTCTCTTCCCGATTCGAAAAGACATTTCCCGCGACGGTCAGGTGGGGAAAGAGATTCAGTTCCTGGAAGACGATGCTGACCCCGAGTTTTCGCGCGTGAAGGGGATCGCTGATCGTGACCGGTTCGCCCCGCAAGACAAGGGCGCCCGAATCGGGCCGGTGGACGCCGGCGAGCATCTTCATGATCGTTGACTTGCCGGCGCCATTCTCGCCGACCACCGCATGAATCTCGCCGCTGGCGATGCCGAACGAGACGTCGTTGACGGCGGTGATGCCGCCAAAGCGCTTCGTCACCCGATCGAGACGAATGATCTCGCTCTTTGCGTCTGGCTCGGTCACGATGGGTTCCTGCTCCGGAGATGACGACGGACGTCAATTCGCTCGCCGGAGCATCCGGCACGGCAGCGTGCCGAATGCTCCGGCGTTGCAAGGGAAAACTACGCCATTCCGGGTGGGTTTACGGAGCCGGAGTGGCGCGAGGCATCCCAGGAGTGCGCAGATCGCCATACGGCCGGGCGGCCGCTTGCAGATCGGCGAAGTGGTCCGCCATGTACTGCTTGTAATAGTCGTACTGGACCTGGTTGTCGGTTTGACGCGTCACGTAGTTGTCGACGTTCTCCTTCGTAACCACTTCGGTCGGGGTTTCCAACCAGCCCTGGACGAGCGGCGTGCCATTGATCAGATGCTCGGCAAGCGCGCGCACCGGCAGGTAACCCTGCAGGTACTCCTGCTGCCCGACAGTCACCTGGGCCCAACCATCCTTGATCGCCTGCAGCGTCGGCGGATCGAGGTCGTAGCCACCGATCAGCCAGGTGCCGCCGGTTCGTTCCTTGAGTTGCGCCAGATTCGGAATATCGATCGAGCAGAGGCCGACCGCCCCCACCGCGTCCGGATTGGCCGCCATGATGTTCTCCCAGCGGCCATAGTTGTCGGGCACCGGGATGAGCACTTCCTGCGCCGGCAGAACCTCGAAACTGGATCCCTCGAACGCCTTGCGCAAACCGGCGTCACGATCCTGAAGGACCTTGGCCGAGGCGGCGCAAATGCCGACCGCGATCTTGCCTTCACTGACCCCGGCCGCGTCGAACTGCTTCAGCAATTCGGTGCCAAGGATGACCCCGGAGTTGTATTCATCCTGGCCGACCCAGGTGCTCAACGCGGTTTCGAGACCGGTGACGTTCGCCCCGACAAGCGGCACGCCGGCATCGACCGCTTGCTGGATCGGTGTGATCCACTGGTCGCCTGGCAGCGTGACGACGGCGATCCCGTCAAAACCGCGCTGGAGCGCCGTTTCGAAGAACGCCTGGTGCGTCGCGGTGTCGAATGAGGCATCGCCGAAGACCTCGAGGGTGACGCCCTCGTCCTTGGCGGCGTCTTCGGCCCCGGTTTTCATGCGCTCGGTGAATGTGTTCAATCCATGCAGGACGTAGGCGATCTGGATGTCACTATGATCGGCCGCCGGCGTGGCATCCTGCGCCGCGGCGCCGAAGACCGGTATCGCCAGCAGGAACAGCACCATCGCCAGGGCGAGGGTTGTCCGCAATCGATTCATGATTCGTCCTCCTCGACGTCGGCATCGCGCCGGGACTGTCCCCAATGTCGTCCGGCCGCGATGAATCATCAGGTTCCCCGCTCGGGGTATTGCGCTCTGCTCTTGCGATCGGCACCTCCCTTCGCCACCGATGACGATTCGTTCGACGCTTCACGAGCGCCGTTTGATGAGGTAATCGAGCGTGACGGCAACGATGATCACGATGCCGGTAACCGCGGTCGACCAGGCCGGGGGGACGGCCAACAGGGCGAGACCGTTCTGGATCAGGGCGATGATCAGCGCCCCGAGAATCGCCCCGAGGACCGATCCCGAGCCTCCGCTCAGTGCCGTGCCGCCGATGATCGTGGCAGCGATCACCGACAACTCCGTACCGGCGCCGACCGTCGGGCTGCCGTTGCGATTGAATGCCAGGGAAACGACTGCGGCGATCCCGACGATGAATCCCATCAGCGTCATCACGATGATTCGGGTACGCGAGATACGAATTCCGGAAAAGCGCGCCGCCTGCTGATTGCTGCCGATCGCCTGCACCCGGCGGCCGAACGCCGTGCGATTGAACAGGACCCAGCCGATGATGCCGACGATCAGGGCCACCCAAACACTGATCCAGACCCCGAAAACCGGATCGCGGCCTCCGATCCACTCGAAGAACCATGTCTTGAGGTCGTACCCGGAAACAGGGGATGCGTTGGTCACAACCAGACCAAGCCCGCGGTACAGACTGAGGGTGCCGAGGGTGACGATGATGGTCGGGATACGCAACGCGACGCTGAGTGCGCCGTTGAGCAGCCCGCAGACCGTGGCAACGATCAAGCAGACGGCGACGGCGATCCAGATGTTGTATCCGTCACGCAGCGCGATCGCCATCATGACGCTGCTGAGCATCCAGACGGAACCGACCGAGAGATCGATGTCGCCCATGGCGATAACGAACACCATGCCGACCGCCATGATCGCCACGTATGACGCCTGTCGGGACACATTGATGAAGTTCTGGGTGGTCAGGAACGTTTCCGGAACCAGCAGCGCGAGCAACACGACGAGCAACGCGAGCGCACCAATGACGCCGATCTCATCGATCTGCCCCAGTTTCTGAAGCACGGTCCGCGCACCGCGCGATGGCCGATCGCTACTCACCGGGATGTCCATTGTTGAATCACCCATGATTGCCTCGTCTGTCCCGGCAAAAGGTCACGCGGATGCCAATTCCATGTCGACTGTTGCCAGGCCATTTGGACCCAGGTTCAGGGTCAGCACCGGACCGGCCTCGCCAAGCGGTTCGCTGGTGGCCCGAAATGTGTCCGGGTCGCTGGCGGCGAGGAAGACCGAATCGGTGTCGAGCCGCCGTACCCGGGTCTCGCCGGCCCCAGGAATCTCCAGTTGCACCTGCGCTGGCTCGTCGCGCATATTGGCGAGAATCACTCTCACGCGCTTCCCGTCGCGCAGCGCAAGTGCCTGGACGGTGAGGGAGTCCGTGCTGGCCGCGGGCAGCACCTCGCCCTCACGGA
>JAXLWU010000014.1:0-140921 GCA_046328335.1 Thermomicrobiales bacterium | reverse complement strand
CTGACCAGGTACCTGCTGGCTCGTGGCTTTCGTCGGATCGCCCTCGTCAACGGCGATGCCACCACCTCGGTCGCCATGGAACGCTCCTCAGGCTACACGTCCGCACTCAACGGGGCCGGCATCCCGGTCCTGCCGAACCTGATCTCTGACGGCCCCTGGACGGCCGAAGATGCGCAACGGCGTACGGCGGAACTGCTTCGCTCATCTCCACTCCCCGATGTCATCTTCGCGGCCAACAACTTCCTCGCCCTGGGCGCATTGCGCGCGTTGCGCAGCCTGGGCGTTGCCTCGCCCGAAACGCTGCCGGTCGCTTGCTTCGACGCTCTCAGCCTCTTCGTGACCCTCGACCCCCTGATCGCGGCGATGGATCAGCCGGCGCGGGAGATGGGCGAAGTCGCGATGCGTCTGTTGCTCGATCGCATCAGCGGGGCCTATACGGGCGCCGCGCGGGAGATCGTCTTGCCCTCGATGCTGATCACCCGGGATGACGTACCGGCTCTGGGTTTCGCCGGTCAATCACCGGCAGCGCTTGTTGCCCGCGGCCACGAGACGCGGGCCGCTCCGATCGAGACAGTACACACCTGAAAGGTTGGGTCAGCGCACGGGCATCGGCCCCCCAAGGGAGGATAACAATGGCAGAGTGGTATCCATCACGATTTGGCTCCGCCGACATGCTCGGCGCGATGAATCAGATCTCGCCGGATTCGATCAAGGCCGCGTTGCATGCCGTCAAGGAAGGGCGCATCTACGATCTGTCCCACAATCTCGATCAGGACATGCCAGTCCCTGGCTTTCATGGCCAGTTCTTCGCCAACACGCAATACACCCTGGAAAACGCCGTCGAGTGGCACGACAACAACATCGGCAAGATGAGCAATGGCTACTCGGCGCAGAACCTGCGGCTCGCTATGAGCGATCATTCCGGCACCCATATCGACCAACTGAATCACGTCGGGATTCAGCAGGAGAGCGGCGAGTTCCTCGTCTACAACGGAATCAGGAACCGCGACATCATCGACAGTTTCGGCACGAAACGGCTGGGGATCGAACACATGCCGCCCCTGATCGGCCGCGGTATTCTCGCCGATGTCGCCGGCCTCAAGGGTGTCGATATTCTTCCTGCCGGCTATGCGGTTTCGCCGGCGGAAATCGATGAGGCGCTCGCCAGGGCAGAAGTCGATGTGCGCTCCGGCGACACCGTGCTGGTCCATACCGGCTGGGGCAAGCACTGGCGCGATCCGGCCACCATGCTCTCCGGCGAGCCGGGCATTGCCAAGGCGTGCGCCAAATGGGCCGTTGACCATGAAATCGTCTGCTGGGGACTCGATCAGTTCGCGACCGATCCGATTCCATTCGAAATCCCCGGGGAAGCCCTGCCCATGCATCTCGAAATGCTGACCAAGGCGGGAATCCGCCTCATGGAAAACATCTACATGGACGAGATCGTCCGCGATCGTGTCTACGAGTTCACGGTGATCGCCGCGCCGCTGAAGATCAAGGGGGGAACAGGATCACCAATTCGCCTTCTGGCGATTGTCTGAGTTTGATGACGCGGCAAGAATCCTCGACACCAACGACGACGGTGTCGAGCCGGAAAGGAGGCGCTGCCGCACTGGCACGGCATGGTTGGTGAACTCTACAGTCGATCCGTCAGATCGAACGTCACAGGAGAACGACGAATGACAGACCAGACGCGAATCTCTGACCGTTTGCGAGCGCTGACGTCGCGCTCGCTTTCCCGCCGGCAGTTCGTCGGGTACTCCGCGGCCACCGCCGCCTCCGTGGCTGCTTCTCGCTTTGCCCCCTCCGCGGCGGCGCAGGACGACAACACCCTGGTCGTTGGCTACTTCGGCGGCACCTACGGCGACAACTGGCAGAAGGCGGTGATCGAGCCGGCCCAGGAAGCGCTCGGGATCAAGATCGTCAGCGACAACGGTTTCACCGAGTGGTACTCCAAGGTCAAACTGAATCCGGACAACCCACCGATCGACGTCTTCACTCTGCAGGAAGTCGATGCATACCGGGCCCAGCAAGACGGCATCCTGGCTGAACTCGATACCAGCGGGATGACCAATTTCAACAACCTGTTCGACCTGGCCAAAGAGGGCGCGCCGTATCGCTTCACGATCGGGTGGACACGGCTTGGGCTGGTCATCAACACCGACAAGGTAACTACGCCGCCAACGTCCTTCGCCGACTACTGGAAAGAACCCCTGGTCAGCATGCGGCTCGGAATGCCGGGCATGCCGAACACCTTCTGTCTCGATTTTCTCGTCAAGATCGCCGAGTTGAATGGCGGCGGCATCGACAATCTTGACCCCGGGTTCGAAGCGGTCAAGAAACTCAACCTCGCCTACGCGGCGCCTGACTTCACGCAGGCCTATCAGGATCTCTGCGCCGGCAACCTCGACGCGATGCTCTGGGTCGATGACCAAGCTGAATCCTGGATCGACAAGGGCTGCGCGATGCAGTACATCAACCCCTCCGAAGGCGCCATCGCCAACCTGGTAACGCTGGTGACCGCCAAGGGGTCGAAGAAGCAAGAGATGGCGGCGAAGTTCATCGACTTCGCGCTTGGCGTCGATCCCCAGGCCCAGTTCGCCGAGACGCAGTACGTCGGCCCGACCAACAAAGAGGTCGTTCTCGACGAGGCGGTCGCGGCACGCTGCCTCTACGGCGAAGATCAGGTCAAGTCCCTGACTCACTACGATCCGGCGGCGTTGCTGCCGATCTTCGATCAGGTGACCGAGCGCTGGAAGAGCGAAATCGCGACCGGCTAGTGCATGGGCGCAGGTGGCGGAGCAAAGCCTCCGCCACCTGCGCCGTCTGACCGCGGCAGGGTTGACCACATGGCGGGAACTGGAATCGTCCTCTCCCATCTCAGCAAGCGCTACGGCGATCTGACCGTCGTCGATGACGTCTCGCTCGAGATCGAACCGGGCGAATTTCTGGTCCTCCTCGGTCCTAGCGGATCGGGAAAAACGACCATCTTGCGCATGATCGCCGGCTTCCTCGATGTCAGCGAGGGGGACATTCTGATCGGCGGCCGCAGCGTCAGAAACGTCCCCGCCTACGATCGTGATATCGGCGTGGTCTTCCAGAACTACGCGCTCTTCCCCCACATGTCGGTGCTGGACAATGTTGCGTTTGGTCTGCGCATGCGGAAGATGGCGAAGCAGGAGCGGTACGAGCAAGCGCGCCAGATGCTGGCACTCGTCGATCTCGCGCAGCACGCGAACCGCTATCCAAGCCAACTCAGCGGTGGCGAGCAACAGCGCGTGGCGCTGGCACGGGCGTTAGCGATCAAGCCGCGGGTGCTGCTGATGGACGAACCGCTCGGTGCGCTCGACCGCAAACTGCGTCTCTCAGTGCGAGAGGAGATTACCGCCATCCAGCGCAACCTGGGGATCACCACCGTCTTCGTTACTCACGACCAAGAGGAGGCGCTGACGATGGCGGACCGCATCGTCATCCTCCGTCAGGGCCTGGTGGAGGATATCGGGACGCCAAGCGCGATCTACGAGCGGCCCGCCAACCGCTTCGTTGCCGGGTTCATCGGCAACATCAACTTCCTGACCGGCTTGGCCCGCTCCGGAACGTCCTCCGGCACGGTCGTCGAACTCCCCGAAATTGGCATCTCTTGTCAGATCGATGGCGTTGCGCTCGACGCGGGGCAGTCGGTCACCATCGGCATTCGCCCCGAGCGGCTCGCACTCGACCCCGGACCGGACCGTCAACACCGGTTCCAGGCGAGAGTCGAGGGCACCACCTATCTCGGCGACATCCTCTATTACCAACTGCGGACGCCGGCGGGACACAACCTGATGGCGACCCGTCTCAGCGGTAATGCCGGAGGATCATTTCGCACCGGAGAGACCGTCACCGTCGGTTGGCGGGATGGCGATGCCGTGGCGCTCACCGCATGACGGCCACGCTGGAAGCGCATCAGGCAGTAGGTAGGAAACAACCGGCGCGACGCTGGAGCGTCGGTCCGTGGTTGTTGCTCTTGCCGTCACTGCTCCTGATTGCCGTCTTCTACATCATTCCGTTTATCGGATTCGCCCACTGGAGTTTCGGACCCGAGAAGTCCGCTACCGATCAGCCGACGTTTTTCACCACGTACTATTACGAGCAACTGGTGACCTCGAAGCTGTATCGGACCGCGTTCCTAAACACGCTCAAACTCGGCCTTGCGGTGACCATTGGTTGCCTTGTCCTCGGTTACATCGTCGTTCTCTTCCTGCATCATTCACAGACGCGGCATACCGATCTCTATCTGGCATTCTTCTTCATTCCAATGCAACTGAGCGCGGTGGTTCGCGCATTTGGCTGGAAGGTGCTGTTGACAGAGCCAAATGGGCTCGTCAATCGAGGTTTATCCGCCCTCGGATTGGGCACCATTCCCTTTGTCAACACCTTCTGGGGGGTCGCGATCTCCCTGATTCACGTCAACCTGCTCTTCATGATCCTGGCTCTGCTCGTCAGTTTCCGCAAAATCGACCGTTCGCTGGAGAGCGCGGCGTCCAGTCTTGGCGCCAGGTCCTGGAGCGTCTTCTTTCACGTCACGCTGCCGCTCAGTCTTCCCGGGCTGATCACCGGCACCGTGGTGGTCTTCATCCTCTCCATCTTCGAACTGGTGACCGCGACCATCATGGGTGGCGGGCGCGTCCCGCTGGTGCCGACGGTTGTCTTCGATCTGATTCTGGGGACCGTCAACTGGGCTCAGGGGACCGCGCTCGCACTCACCACCGTGGTGGTCTCGCTCCTGCTGGTCGGCGGCTACTATCTCGGCATGCGGCGGCTGCTCTACGAGGAACGCCTCGGCACGCGAAAGGCGACGCCGCGTGGCGACGCTTAGGTTCCTCGTCGCGCTGATCTACATCTTCGTGCTCGCCCCGGCGGTGGTCGTCATCGGGTCCGCGTTCACCACCACGACCTACATCACCTTTCCGCCCGAGGGATTCACGCTCGACTGGTTCACCCAACTCTTCCAGCTCGAGAATTTTCGTGGCGGCTTTCTGCTCAGCGTGCGTATCGCCGCCCTCACCACGCTGATCGATCTGATACTCGGCTTGCTCGCGGCCTACGCCCTGGTGCGCTTTCGCTACCGCGGACAGAACGGGGTACGCATGGCCCTGCTGGTGCCGGCGTTGACGCCGAGCCTGTTGATCGGGTTCGCGCTCCTCAACTTTTCCATCCGCAGCGGAATCCCCAGCTCATTTGCCCTGCTCATGGGGCACGTCCTGATTACCCTGCCGCTGGCGATTGTGATCATCACCCAGAGCCTGGAGCGGCTTGACCACGATCTCGAGAACGCCGCGCTGAGTCTTGGCGCCCACGAACTCGAGACGTTCCGGTTCGTGGTCTTTCCGGCTATCCGCCCGGGGCTCACCGCGGCCGGAACCTTTGCCTTCCTGCTTTCATTCGATCAATTGCCGATCTCGTTGATCCTCAAGGACGTGGCGCAGGGGACCTTTCCGGTGGAGTTGTTCAACTACATCCGCTATGAGATCAATCCCGTCCTCTCCGCCGTCTCCACCCTGTTCATCGTGATCAACCTCGTGCTAACCGTCATCGGCCTGCTCGCCGTCCGCCGTGCCGGTTCCGCCTGATACGGAATCTGGTTGAAGACTTCCGTATTGTGTGCAGGTAACGACGGAAAAAGCCCCTCTCCCATCGCAATGGGAGAGGGGTTGGGGTGAGGGTGGGCGCGGCGTCAAGACGGCGGTAATCATCCGGATTTCGTATGAGTGGTAGCGGCAGGGCAATGTCTCCCGGCACCGATGCCGGAGGTCAACCCCGTCGTCACGGCCGACAGCGAATTCAGATGACCCGGTTCGCCGCCAGGTCCGCCACCGTTTCCAGATCAAATCCCAACCACTCGGCGAGCACCTCCTGGTTGTGCTCGCCGAGTCCCGGCGCGGGGCGCTTCACCACAGGCGGCGTCGCCGAGAGGTGGATCGGATTCGCCTGCGTCGGCATCGATCCCGCGATCGGATGGTCGATCGAAATGATCTGACCGCGGTACGCGAGTTGTGCATCGGCCACCACGTCGGCGACGGTGGCGACCTTGGCGCTCGGAATCTCGTACTCCGCCAGCCGCGCCAATGCATCGTCCGTGCTCAGACCACGGATCCAGTCAGCGACGATCGATTCCACTTCGTGCTCATGCGCAAGCCGCTCCACCTGCGTGGCAAATCTCGGATCATCGAGGAGATCGAGCCGGTCCATCGCCCGCGCGATGCGCGGGAAATGCGCGTCGCTGCCGGCCATCACGTGAATCCACTCGCCGTCACGCGTTTCGAAACTGTTTGCCGGCGCGATGAAGCGGTCCCGATTGCCAAGCCGCGTGGGATTGGCTCCGAACAGCAGATGCTCCGGGATGGCCGTGACGAGGAGCGATACGGCGGTATCGAGCAGCGCGAGGTCGAGATGCTGACCTTCACCCGTCCGGTCGCGTTCCCTGAGCGCGGCCAGGATACCGATGGTGGCGTAGAGCCCGGCACTGTAGTCGACCACAAAGGTGCCGGCCTGGGTGGGCGGGCCACCGGGCTGTCCCGTCAACTCCATCAGTCCCCCCATCGCCTGCCCGATGACGTCGAAACAGGGCCGCGACGCGTAGGGACCATCCTGCCCGAATCCGGAGATGCTGGCCATGATCAGCCGCGAATTCAGCGCGTGCAAGGTCTCCCACGAACACCCCATCTGCTCCATCACCCCTGGCCGGAAGTTCTCGATCAGGACATCGGCCTCGGTGGCGAGTTGCCGCAGCAGTTCCTGCGCCCGCTCGTCACGAAAATTGAGCGTCAGCCCGCGCTTGTTCCGATTGAACGTCATGAAGTAGAGACTCTCGCCATTGACCTTGGGCTGGATCAGGCGGCTGTCCTCGCCGACGCCAGGACGCTCCACCTTCACCACATCCGCGCCCAGATCGCCAAGCAGCATCGCGCAGTACGGTCCGGCGACGAAGCGCGAAAGATCGATGACTCGAACCCCATCCAGGGCACCCACGTTTGCTACTCCTCTCTTGCCTGATCCTGTTCGTGTCTTAGGGCTGCAGCACATTGATGGCTGTCAGGTGGTTCATCACCGGATCGAAGCGCGGCGTTGAGCGCGGCGAAATCGGCCGTGAGATGCCTGGCCATGCTCCTGGCGACGGGCCAGAGGCTTCGATAGACAGCAGCACGTTCAGGAGCCGGCGTCATGACTCGGTCGATACGTACCGCCCGTGGCGCCGCATCGGCAACACTGGCGACGTGGCCGACAGCCACTGCCGCGAGGATCGCCGTTCCCAGCGAACTCGCCTCGCGCTCGCGCACCACGGCGAATGGCCGCTCGCAGACGTCAGCGCGAATCTGGGTCCACAGCGGGCTCGCGGCGCCACCACCCGACAGCCGAATCTCGCCGACCGGCACGCCGAGCATGGCGACGGCGTCGATCAATTCTCGTAGCACGTAGGCGGAACCCTCCAGCATCGCGCGGGCAACGTGAGCCCGGCTATGTTCCGGCGTCAGCCCGAGGATCGCTCCCCGTTGCCAGCGATCCCAGGTCGGCGCCCGCTCGCCGGTCATTGCCGGGAGCGCGACCAGCCCCGCCGCGCCAGGAGGAACCAAGGCGGCGTACTCATCGATCAGGGCGAAATCGCCGCCCTGGGGCTCGGTGTCGCCTCGCTCCGCCATCACCAATTCGGTGACGAACCAACGCAGCATGCCACCGGTCATCCCCATCGGTCCCCCCAGGGACCACAATCCCGGAATCAGCGCCGCGTTGAGCACCACCCGATGGGCAGGGTCGAAGATCGCCCGGTCGATGGCGGTAAAGAAGACATCGGTCGTTCCGGAAATGTCCACCGACGCACCGGGGTGGGTCAGGCCGGCGCCAACGGCGCCAGCGGAACCATCCGGTCCGCCAACGATGACCGGGGTGCCCGTGGGCACCCCGGTCAGACGTGAGGCGTCAGGGGTGATCGTACCGGCGATCGCCGCTCCCGCGAGGACTGGCACCGCGGCCGCTTCAAGCCCGAGATCACGCAGGATCGACTCATCCCAGTGGCCAGCGCCAACGTCGAACAACAACGAATACGACGCATGCGCGGGATCGGTGACGAAGACGCCGCTCAAGCGGTGCACGAGATAATCCTTGAGCGACAGCGCAACTCGAGTGCGGCGCCACAGGTCTGGTTCATGACACTGCAGCCAGCGCAACTTGGGCGCGGGCAACTCCGCATCGACCCTTCGCCCGGTCAACTGATAGAGGGTGGAGACGCCGTACGCGCCGGCAATCTCCCCCGCCTCAACCGCGGCGCGCCGATCTGCCCAAAGGAGCGCCGGCCGCAGCGCCTCCCCCCGGGCGTCACACGGCACGACACCAAGTTGAGCGCTCACGCCAACGGCAGCGATAGATTTCCGGCCGTCAGCCACTTCGGCGATCCCTGCCACGACGGCGGCCCAGAGGGCATCGACATCGAGTTCAGTCATGCTCACGGCGGCATGCCGCGGGATAGGCCGCTGCGCCTGAGCGATCCGCGTCAGATTGGCGTCGAAAACCGCCACGCGCAGCCCGCTCGTGCCGACATCGACGGTCAGGAATTCGCTGGCGGAGTTCACAACCTGCTCCCTGCCGCCGCGGGGTGAGGGCGTACTCTTGACAGCCTTCCGAGCGCGGCCGAGAATCCTCGGTGCGGTTCTGCAAACGTTTACGTGGGGCCGGATTCTCGGGGCCAATCGCGGTCGCTGTCAAGCCCCGAGGGCTGTACATCGCGTCGATTCGTTCCAGCGAAGGAGCCCTCTGTGCCCTTGCTTACCGGTGCGCAGGCGCTCGTTCAGTGTCTGCGCGAAGAAGACGTCGAATTCATCTTCGGTGTCCCCGGCGGGCAGACCCTCTCGGTGATGGATGTCCTCTTCACGACGCCAGCGATCCGTTTCGTCACCGCGCGTCACGAGGGCGCCGCCGGCCACATGGCCGATGCCTATGGCCGCGTCACCGGCAAACCGGGGCTCTGCCTGGTGACGACCGGCCCTGGCGCAACCAATCTGCTGACCGGCATCGGCGGTGCGCTGCGCGACTCCAGTCCGGTCATCGCCATCACTGTCAACAATCGCGACGTCAATATCGGCTGGGATGACAATCAGGATGCCGATCACGTCGCGATTTTCCGCTCGCTCACCAAATCGAGCCGTTTCGTCCCGGACGCCGAGGGTCTCCCGCGCGCCATCCGTGACGCGTTCCGGCAAGCCCTCACGGGCAATCCAGGACCGGTGCATCTCGATTTCGCCCGCAACGCCCTCGAGGAAGGGGCGATCGCGCTGGAATCGCGCCAGCCGGCCCGGTACCGCCCAGAGCATCCCCCCATCGGCGCCCCGGAAGCTGTTGCCGCCGCCGCGAGCGCGCTGCTCGCGGCAGAACGACCGCTGATCTGGGTCGGCAAAGGAGCACTCCTGGCGAATGCGGGCGAGGCTGTTCTCGCCCTGGCTCAGGCGCTCTCCGCGCCGGTGATCACGACCTACAACGGCATCGGCGCCGTGCCCGCCACCGATCGACACGTCTTCGGGCCGCGCAGTCGCAACGGAACCGCGCTGACACGACACTTGGTCGCGGAGTGCGATGCCATCCTCGCGATCGGCAACAGCCTCAACGCGCCGACCACCTCGCGCTGGAGGCTGCCCCTCCCGGAGCGATTGATCCAGGTCGATCTCGACCCGGCCGTGATCGGCCGCAACTACCCGGTGGACGAGGCGGTAATCGGGGATGCTCGGGCTGTGACGGAGCAACTTCTCGCCGCGATTGCGATCCTCCCCGACGCGAACAAGGAAGCCCGGGCCGCCTGGTTGGCCCAAGCTGGAGAGGCGCGCGGTGCGTGGGAAGCCCGGATGGCGGCCGCCGCTGATTCGAATGCGGTTCCAATCAAGCCCCAATATCTGATGCGCGAAGTCGCCGCTCTGATCGACGACCACACCACGGTCGTCGCCGACGCCGGCAACCCAGGCATCTGGAGCCACCTCTTGCCCATTTGCCGGCCGCGGGCGTACATGAAGCCGGTCGGCTTCGGCAATATGGGCTTCGGTCTTCCCGCGGCCATCGCCGCCAAATTGGCTCGCCCGCACGAGCGGGTGTTGCTCCTGGTTGGCGATGGTTCACTCGGCATGAGTCTGGCCGAGATCGAAACCGCCGTCCGCGAGGAGACCCCCATCGCCATCGTGGTGCTCAACGACCTCAGCTACGGCAACATCAAACAGGAACAACTGCACCTGTTCGGCCCGCGGTACATCGGGGTCGATTTCCGTGATGTCGATTACGCCGGGGTAGCGCGGGCGATGGGCGCGGACGGCGAGCGCGTCGAGCAGCCAGCAGATCTGGCGCCCGCGCTGCGCCGGGCCATCACCGCTGAGACACCGTACCTGCTCGATGTGCTGATCGATCCGCGAGAGAACGTTTGGGAGGATCCGATCTAGAGATCCGGCGCTACCAGCCAGCGCCGGTGTTCGGGAGCGGCGCCGTCGTGAGGAGTTCGACGGCTCTCGTTGCCTGGAGAGGAGTGGCAAACGTGCAACTGAAGGACGCCACGTTCGAGGCGGTGACGGTCGGGGAAGCGTTCGGTCCCGTCGAGGTCGTGATCGACGACCATCTGATCAAGAGTTTTGCCTTCGCCGCCGACGACTATACCCCATGGTATTTCGACTCCGGCGTTTCCGGCTGGGGCCGGCTCGGGCACTCGGCGATGCTCGCCAAGGAACTCGTGGCGATCTTTCTGACCGCCTACGATGCGAACTCGGTCGTCGGTCTCCATCAGAAGGAAGAGGTCTGGTATCACGCCCCGGTCCGATTCGGCACCCGAGTCACCCTCAGCGGACGCTACGTCGACAAGTACACCAAGCGCGGCAAAGGGTATGTCGTGCTCGATGGCGAAGCGCGAGACGAGCTGGGAAATCTGCTGGTGCGGCAGCGAAGCACCGAGATCATGCGGGTGCCAGAGAAGGTCGCGCTCGGCGCGGGTAGCGCGCCCCCTCCGGACCGCCGCGTGACTGGAACGTGGCCGGGGGACAAGTCCCCCGAATCATCGGTTCGCCCTGACGTCCCGGTTGGAACACCGATAGCGCCGCTGACGAAACGGGTCTACCAGGACCAGATGGCGGTCTTCTCCGGCATCGGCAAGCACTGGCACAATATCCACACCGACATCGAGGCGGCGCGGCGGGGTGGCTTTTCGCAAACCCTCGCCCAGGGGATGATGGAGACCTGCTGGCTGTCCGAGATGCTCGGCAACTACTTCGGACCATCCTGGCTCAGCAACGGCTGGATGGCGATGGCCTTCCTCAACCCGGTCTTTGCCAACGATCTGATCACCGGCAAAGGGGTTGTCATCGACGCTCGGGATGAGCCCGACGGCCGCCAACTGGAACTCGAAATCTGGTGTGAAAACGAGCAGGGACAGATGACCGCCGCGGGCTGGGCCAAAGGCGTGGCCGCCCGCGCCTGACGATCTCGCCGCAAGATTCGGGAGAGCGCCCCATGTCACCGCTCGGCTATCACGGACGCATCGCCCATCTCGATCTGGGGAGCGGCGAAGTCCGCCTCGAAGATCGGGACGAGATCTTCTGGCGACGGTACGCCGGGAGCGGACTGCTCGGCGCCTATCTCCTGCTTCGCGACACCCCACCCCAGGTCGATCCACTGAGCGGCGAGAATCTGCTCGTGTTCGCCTCCAGCGTCATCGCCGGTCACCCGTATGTCGGCCTTGCTCGCTTCACCGTCGTCGGCAAGAGCCCGCAGAGTGGAGGCATGGGCGAAGCGCGATGTGAAGGGCGCTTTGGCATCGCGCTCAAGGGCTCCGGCATGGACGCGCTCGCCCTGCACGGGGCTGCGCCCCGGCCAGTTGTCGTGGTCATCGAAGCAGGAACGATGCGTCTCGATCCGGCCAACGATCTCTGGGGGCTCACGACCAACGACTGTGTCGACCGGCTTGAACAGCGATACGGTCCGGAGATCGCCACCGCCGTTATCGGGCCAGCGGGTGAGCACGGCGTTCGCTTCGCCAGCATCGTCGCCGAGCGCACCCACCAGGCGGCGCGGACCGGATTGGGCGCGGTCATGGGCGCCAAGCAGGTCAAGGCGGTTGTCGTGATCGATGGGAACCAGCCGCCTGTCGCCGATGCATCGCTCTGCCAGCAACTGACCGAGGCCGATCGCCGTCGTGTTCCGATCAACCCGCTCACGCGCTGGCAATACGATCCGCCCGGTTTCTCGGCGTGGGTGCACACCCACGGCACCGACACCGCGCTCTGCACCCACAATTTTCAGGACAGTGTGTTCGCCGCTGCCAGCGCCTATGATCCGGCCGCCTTCATGGCGCGGTATCGTCAGGAACAACCCTGCCCGGGATGTCCGAACAACTGCATGAAAATCTTCGCGAGCAGCGATCGACCGATGCTCGATGAACGCGCCGGAGCGATGCACCAGGAGATTACCGGCGCGGTCGGTTCGAACCTCGGTCTTGCCGACGTCGATGCCATCTTCGCGGCCAACATCCTGTGCAACGAATTCGGCCTCGATCCAAACTCGCTCGGTTTCACCCTGTCGATGGCGATGGAGTGCGTGGCGCGTGGGATTCTGGACGAGGCGGGCGTAGGAGCGCCCCTGCGGTTTGGTGAGTCCGGAGCCGTGCTGGAGACGATTCCGCGCATCGCCCGACGGGAGGGATTCGGCGATGTTCTGGCGGAAGGCGCGAAACGCGCCGCGGCCAGCATCGGGATGGGCGCCGAACGATATGCGATGCACGTCAAGGGGATCGAACTCACGCCGTTCGAACCACGCACCCAGACGAACTTGGCACTCGGATACGCCACCGCGGCGGTTGGACCCCGCTACGAGATCTGCGAACACGACTGGGATTACGACACCGACGTCGGCTGGCCGCACACCATGGATGGCTCTCGCGCGCTCGGCATCCTGCAACGGGTGCCGATGGAAGAGCTCAGCGAGCGTAAGGTTCGCTATTACCATCTGCTGAACACGATCTGGTCCGCCGCCGACGCGCTCGGTATCTGCCTCTTTGCCTCCGCGCCGACGCGAGCCCTGCGGGTCGAGGAAATGGCCGAACTGCTGGGCGCGATCACCGGATGGGAAACCAGTTCCGTCGAACTGATGGCCTATGGCGAGCGACGCAACCAACTGATGCGCGTCTACAACCTGCGTGAAGGGCTTTCCGCCGCGGACGACACCTTGCCTGATCGCTTCTTTGACGATCAGTTGCCGGAAGGAGCGTGGGCTGGGACAACCCTCGATCGCGGGCGGTTTGGCCAGATGATCCAGACCTACTACCAGATGATGGGGTGGGACGAAGCCGGTCGCCCGACCAGGTCATCACTAGTGGCCAGCGATCTCACCGACGCTCTCGCCTTCTTCGGATAGCGCACAAGGCATTCGGAACGTACTCAGGGCTCGCGACCAGTCCATCGCAGAATCAGTTGCGTCGCATTGCTTCCACAACCACGCGAGAAGTGACTGTTGACAGCCAACAAACCGACCAGTTACCATGAATCCGATAACCCTGTCGACAGTCGACAGCCCAATCTTGCTTGGGGAGGAGTGCCGTGGGGCGAGTGGCCACTGCACCGTGCGTCTGCGTCCAGCCACCCAGCGCGGCGTGCCTCTTCGACAGCAGCGACCCTGGCCGCGGCCAGCGGTGCGCGCTAGCGTCCCGGGTTTGGTATGCACCGTGGCAGTTCTGACCCTCGATCGTCAGGGCAATCGCGTGTACCAGCCAGACGATCCGCGACGGCGGTGATGATCGCAACGCATGAACATGACTGAACGAACCGGGACCGGCGTCGCGGCACTGCTGGGAAAGACCGTCCTGGTGACCGGGGCCGGCCGCGGACTGGGGCATGGCGTCGCCCGCGGGTTGGCAGCCCATGGCGCCATCGTCATCGCGGTGGCACGGACGAAGCCGGAGTTGCAGGAACTGGCGGCAACCATTCACGCCGCGGGTGGACAGATCGAACTCATGGTTGCTGATCTGGCGTCACCGGACGACATCAGGGACCTCGCGGCCGCACTCATCGCCCAGCATGGTGGGGTCGATGCCCTCGTCAACAATGCGGCTGTCCTCCGTCTGAGATCGTTTCTCGATCTCCCCGCGGCCGCGTTCGACGAGACGATCGCGGTCAATCTGTTGGCGCCGGTCCGCCTGACCCGCGCGCTGCTGCCAGCGATGCTGGAACGCGGCCGCGGCGCCATCATCAACGTCTCCTCGAATGCCGGAATCCGCCCCTTTGCGGACGAAACCGACTACTGCGCCGCGAAGTACGGGCTCGAAGGCTTTTCCACCAGTCTGGCGCTGGAACTGGCGCCACGGAACGTCAGTGTCAACCTTGTTTCACCGGGGTATCTCATCAAGCCGACCTCCGTCACTGCATCCGAGTTCGCCTCCTGGCCGGCGGAGCGCCGGTCAACCTATCGCGACCCGATCGATATGGCCGACGCCTTCGCCTTTCTGGCCGTGCAGTATCCCCAGGAAGGGGGCGTGACCGGGCAACGCTTCGACGCCTTCGCGTTGGCGGAGCAGGTTCGCCGCACCGGATGGATCGATCGGCGGCAACACGTTGCCGTGGAGTGGGAGGGAGCCAGCACGTGAAGATTCTCGGCATCAAGCACCTGGCGGTGGCGGTGCGTGATTGTGACGCCGCGCTCGCCCAGTACCAGCGCTTCCTCGGCGTTGGACTCGACACCGAACCGCGCGATCTGGTGATGGGCGGTTCGCGGGAAGCGCATTTCGATTTCGGTGATGTCCAGATTCAGTTGTGCCAGTCGCTGACGCCGGACCATCGTTTCGCTCAATTCATCGAACAGCATGGCGAAGGCGTGCATCATGCCTGCCTCTCGGTGGACGATGTCCACGCGGCCGTGGCGCGCTCGTTGGCCGCGGGCGCGGTGCTCAAGGAATGCAAATCGTGCGGCATCACCGGGGTCCACGAACACCCGGAAGGGTGGATTGCCTTTCTCGCCGGTGACTCGGTGCCGGGCATGGAGATCGAGTTCATGCAGGTCTACAAGGAAGGGGAAATGCCCGAGCGTTTCCGCAATTTGCGCACGGTGTAGCCGCACCACGAGGAACCAACAGGGGCGATCGCGCCGGAACCGCGCCGCGACGGTCGCGGCGCGGTGGTTCGCCAGGGGGGGCGAGAGTCGGATGGTACGGACCAATCAGGATCAACTCGTCGAAATGGCGGTCGGCGGCGAGGTCTGGCCCGCGGCGCTGCGCTCGCCGTACCGGCCAAACGCGCAGGGCATGGCCAAGATCTTCATGGGTACCGCCGGGGTGATCCTCAATGCCCGCGTCGGCGATCCCGCATATGGCTGGGCCGCCGATCACGTCGAGCCCGCGGTCTCGATCCGCAACCGCGCCGACGGGCCTGAGCATGCCCTGCATTACCTGGCCTGCATCGGCAACACCGCAATCATGACCTCCGGCGAGGCGAAAGGCGCTCGCGGAGTCGTCACCGGCGAGCACGCCCACATCATGGTCGATTTTGCGCCAGAGGTGCTCGAGCGGATTTGCATTGGCGATCAGGTCCTGATCCGCGCCGTCGGGATGGGTCTGGAAATGCTCGACTATCCGGACATTTCGGTGCGCAAAATGAGTCCAGCGCTGTTCGCGGCCTTGCGGATCGAGGAGCTCGGCGACGGCCGCATCCGGGTACCCGTCGCCGCCGAGATCCCCGGCTACCTGATGGGTTCCGGAGCCGAGCTGGGCGCTGACTATGTCGATCAGGACATGATGACCAACGATCGCGAGACCCTCGCCGCGCTCGGTCTGGACAACTTGCGCATCGGGGATATCCTCGCCGTCCGCGACCACGACCATACGATGAACCGGGGGTATCGGGAGGGCGCGATCACCATCGGCATCATCAACCATGCCGATTCGTTCATGACCGGGCACGGCCCAGGCGTCATGGACCTGCTTTCCTGCGCCACGGCAAAGATCGAGCCGGTCATTGACAAGCGGGCCAATCTGGCCGTCTACCTTGGCATTGGCAACCACGATTGGGCGAAGGAGCGGAGGGAACGCGCGTGATTGCAACGAATGAGAGCCGTCTGATCACCATGTCGGTGATGGGAGTGGTTGTCTCTCCGGGCTATCCGGGTATCCCGGCGATTCCCCACCAGATCGACCGGGACGGCAAGCCGCGCCTGCTGCCAATGCTGGGCGGGATTGTCTACAACGTCAAACTCGGAGATTCCGTCTATGGTTGGGCGGGCGACATGATCGAGCCGGGGGTGGCGATCAAGGCTCCAGACGACGCCGCCAACGAAGCGCTCAATGTCTTCGCCTGTGTCGGCAATGAAGCCGTGGTCATGTCCGGCAACGCCAAAGGCGCCAAGGGGATCGTGACCGGAAAGAGCGGTCGGTTTGCCGAGCACGTCATTCTGCATTTCGCGCCAGAAGTGCTCGATGAACTCGCGTTCGGCGACAAAATCGTGGTACGCGCTCGCGGCGTCGGTCTCACCATCGACGGGTTCCCGGGGATCTTTCTCAAGAGTCTGTCGCCGCTGGTGTTGGACCGCCTGCGGCCGGAGGAGAACGACGGGCGGCTGACGGTTCCGGTGACGGCGGTCGTGCCGCCGGAGCTGATGGGCGCTGGCGCGGGACTGACGAGTGAGGGTGGCGCCATCTGCATCCAGTCGATGGATGCCAACGCGTTGGCCCGTCACGGCCTCGATCGCCTCCGGCTCGGGGATTTCGTCGCCGTCACCGATTACGATTCGTCGTTTGGCCACGGATACAAGAAGGGGAGCGTCAGTCTTGGCGTCGTTTCCGCGACCGACAGTATCCGCGCTGGCCACGGTCCTGGCGTGACCTTGGTCATGACCGCCCCCGGCGGGGAGATCGACCCCATGATCGTCGATGGCATGAACCTCGCCAATCTGCTGGATATCGCGGCGGCGAGCCAGTGATCAGGCAGCGACCGCGCTTCCTGGCGATAGCCGGGTGGGAGACCTCGACATGACCACCTTGCACGCGGCCCGCCCGGATACCGTCATGGGCCGTGCCCTCAGCGCCCGGGCCATCGCCCTGGTCGAGGCCCTGGGGCCTCACCTCGTCGACCCACCTCGCCGTGAGCTCGATCTGACCACGCCGGAAACGGCGCCGATCCCGGGGCCGGTGCGGGACGCCGCGGAAGCCGCCCTCGATCGCGGCGAAACACACTACACCACCCGACCCGGCGTCACCGTCTTGCGCGAAGCGATCGCGCGGCAGATGACCGCCGAGGGATTCCCCACCACCGCCGACGCGATGCTGATTACGAACGGTGGTTCCGAGGCGCTCTACATCGCCTTGCAGACGCTGCTCGCCCCCGGCGAACGGATCGTCGTCGCCAGCCCGGCGGCACCGAACGTGATCGCGATGATCCGGTTTGTGGGGGGCGTCCCGATCTCCTTACCCGCCGCGGGGGGACGCGGGTTCCTCCCTAGCGTCGAGGCCATCGCGTCGGCTGATGCGGTGGCGCTCCTGATCGCCTCGCCGTCACCGGTGTCAGGGATCGCCGTCTCTGCCGGCGAGTTGGAGGCGATAATCGCGGCGGCCATCGCTCGCAATCAAACCGTCCTCCTCGACCGCTCGCTGGCAAGCGCGCTCTACGATCCAGCGGCTGCTCCCTTCGGGAATCCCGAGCTGGGGGCCAGGATCGTGACGATCGGCTCGTTTTCCACCGGGTACGGGCTGACTGGCTGGCGCGTGGGATGGCTGACAGCGCCAGCGGAGCGGATACCACGGCCGCGCGAGCTGAAGCAGGCGATGTCGATCTGCACCACCGCGGTCTCGCAATACGCCGCCATGGCGATGCTTGACGATCCTGGGGGGTGGCTCGCGGCCCGCCGCGATGCATTTGCCCGCCGCCGCGACGCCGTGCTCGCCCAACTCCAGGCCGCCAACCTGATTCCGCTCGCGCCCGACGCCTACCCCGCGCTGCTCGTCGACGTTCGCGGCGTGGATGGTGATGACCGGCGGTTTGCCGCACGGTTGCAGGCAGCGACCGGTGTCATCGTTGAACCGGGATCGATTTTTGGCCCAGCTACGGCCGGCTACATCCGGCTCGATCTAGGGGTGCCGTCCGAAACGCTCCAGGAAGGAATCGCGCGGCTCGCCGCCTTCGCCAGCCAGGAATCCCAGACATGACAGCGCCGACCGCCACCCCGGCTCGTACCCCTGACCCGCGGAACACCGTCAACATCTTCGAGCTGATGGACCGCGCCCGCACGCGTCAGGATGTGATCTCGATGGGCCTGGGGGACCCCGATCTGGCCACTCCGGAGCATATCGTCGCGGCGGCCAAAGCGGCCATCGACGACAACCGAACCGGTCCCGCGCCCGCCCGCGGGCTCCCCGAGCTGCGCCAGGCGATCGCGCAAAAACTGGCCACCGAGAACGGCATTCTCGCGGATGCCGAATCGGAAGTGCTGGTTACGACCGGCGGACAGGAAGCGCTCTTCCTGGTGATCCAGGCGCTGATCGATCCCGGCGATGAAGTGGTCGTCCCCGACCCCCGCTATACCTCCTACGACGAGGCAATCGACCTCGCCGGCGGAAAAATCGTGCTCGTGCCGACGCGGGAGGAAGATGGGTTCGATCTCGACCCCGACGAGGTCGAGCGGCGGCTGACACCGGCGAGCAAGGTGCTTCTGCTGGTCACCCCGAGCAATCCCACCGCCGGCATCGTCACTCCGCCGCACATTCGCCGCCTGGCCGAGATTGCCCAGGAACGCGATCTGATCGTCATCTCCGACGAGATCTACGAGAAGTTCCTCTACGACGATTATCACCACCTGAGCATCGCCTCCCTACCCGGTATGCGCGAGCGGACCATTACGCTCAACAGCGTGTCAAAGACATACGCGATGACCGGTTGGCGGATCGGCTATCTCGCGGGACCAGCGGCGATCGTCGATGCCGTCGCCGCCTTGAAAGTCATGGTCAACATCCAGGCGCCGACCGTTTCGCAATGGGCCGCCCTGGCCGCATTCACCGGTCCTCAAGCGTGCGTCGCCGCGATGCGCGAGACCTACGACGCCCGCCGCCACTTGCTCATGGACGCCCTGGATGAGATGGGATTCAGCTACGGCGAACCGCGCGGCGGTCTCTATATCTGGGCGAATACGACATCAATCGGCATCCCGGCGCTCGAACTCTCCTCCCGATTCCTCGATGAGGGCGTGCTCATCTTTCCTGGCACGGGTTTTGGCGAGAACTGGGGCGACTACTTGCGGATGACCCTGTTGCAACCGATCGACGTGCTTGCGGAGGCGATCGTTCGCATGAAGCGCGCGCTGGCCGCCGTGCGCGACACGCGGCCATGACCGCGCCAGGCATCGAGACGATCCGCGTCGCGGCCGACGAGCTCCGCCGGCAGGCCGAGGCCATCCTCGTCGCCTACGGGGCGACGCCCGAAGAAGCCGCGATTCAGGCTGATGCCCGGGTCCAGGGAGAGTTGCGCGGCCACCCGGGACAGGGGCAGGGCATGCGCGGTCTGGGCCGCTATTGCGACATGCTGCAGACCGGCGGCATCGTCCCCAATGCCCCGTTCGAGATTCTGGTCGATACCCCCGGGGTCTCTCTGGTGGACGGCCACAAAGGCTTCGGTCAGGTGATCGCGGCGCGGGCGATGGATCGGGCGATCGCCAAGGCGCGCGACATTGGGATCGGGATGGTCAGTGTCCGCCATTCCAACCATCTCGGCATCACCGCCTATCACGCGATGCGCGCCTCCAATCAACGCATGATCGGCCTGTGCCTGACCAATGCGGGACCGGAGATGGCGCCTTGGGGAGGCATCACCCCGACCATTGGCACCAATCCCTGGGGTATTGCCGCGCCAACCGATCTCGGATTCCCCCTCGTGCTCGATATGGCGCTCTCCACGAGCGGCAAAGGCATGATTCAGTGGCATCAGCGCGAGGGCACGCCCATCCCTGTCGATTGGGCATTCGACAAGAACGGCCAGATCACCAATGATCCGCGGCTGGCGATGGAAGGGCCACTGGTGCCTATCGGCGCGTTCAAGGGCACCGGCCTGTCCATCATGACCGACATCCTCTGCGGCGTGCTGACAGGCGCCGCCTTTGGACTCACCCCGTACCGCGATCCCACCAACCACGACGTCGGACACATGCTGATCGCCATCGCCATCGAGCGCTTCCTGGCGTATGACGACTACCTCTCCCGTGTGCACCGCTTTTGCGCCGAGTTGAAAGCCTCCGCGCTGGCTCCCGGTTTCACGGAAATTCTCCTCCCTGGCGAGTTGGAACACCGTCGCGCGATGTCCCGTATGGCCCACGGCATCGCCCTGGACCGCGAGACGGTCGAGCTCTTGCGCGATCTGGCACACCGCCGGGAGGTTCCGTTCACTCTTGCCCCGGAGACCCCGAGAGCGACAGGAGCCATGCCGTGACCGACCCGGACCGGACGTTTCGCCTGCTCATGCTCGATCCGACCGCGGAGTCTGAACGTGAGTTCATGCAAAGCCTGTTGCCAGACAAGCGATTCATCATGGCCGCCACCGCGGAGGATGCCAACCGCCCCTCCGCCGCGATGCTCGCCGACGCTGAGGCGATCGTGACGCGCACACAACCGGTCACCGCGGCGACGATTGCCGCCAGCCCGAAGTTGAAACTCGTCCAGAAGTACGGCGGCAGACCCGATCGACTCGATCTCGATGCTGCCCGGGCGGCGGGTGTCGCCGTGGCGGTGATGCCGCTGCGCGGCTGCATCGCGGTCGCCGAGTTGACGCTGACCCTGCTGCTCGCGCTGTCGAAGCAGCTCATTGCCGCGCATCAGTCCACCGTGACCGGCGCCTATCGCGGCCGGGGGCTGGAGCCAACGGCCACCAGCCAGCAGATTCACGCCTTCCAATGGATGAAGTTGCCGCACTTGCAGGAGGTGAGCGGCAAGACGCTGGGATTGATCGGGTTCGGCGAAATCGGCACCGAGGTCGCCAAACGCGCCTGCGCCTTCAATATGACCGTACTTTATGCCAAGCGCGAACCGCTGCCTGCGGCAATCGAGACCATGCTTGGCGTTCGCGCCGCGCCACTCGACGACGTGTTGCGGCAGTCCGATTTCGTCTCGCTCCATGTCCCCCATTCCGCGGAAACGAACCGGATCATCGGCGCCCGCGAGCTCGGTTTGATGAAGCCGACCGCCTCATTGATCAACACCTGTCGCGGACCGGTGGTCGACGAAGAGGCGCTCATTGCCGCGCTGCGGACCGGCGTCATCGCCTCGGCGGCCCTCGATGTCTTCACGCTGGAACCGCTGCCGTTCGATAGTCCGTTGACGCGGCTCGACAACGTCATCCTCACGCCCCATATCGGCGGCGGCACCGGCGGCGCGCGCGAAAAGCAGATGCGGGACGTGCTCGACAACGTCGTCCGCTTCGCCAGCGGCGATGTGCTGCGCAACCGGTTGGTCTGAGTGAACGGTCATTGGACGTGGGAACGCCGCGGTTCAGGCGAAGCCGGATACCACGCGCGCCGCGCTCCTGCGTGGAACGATGGTGGGGACGATGCCCGCGGCATGCGCGTCCCCAACTTTCTTGGAACGACTGGCGACATCCCTTGCCACTGATACCGATTGCGGATGATGACTGCCGTCGTAGCGCCGCGCTCACCCTCACCCCAACCCTGGCTCCCTCCCGAGCCTCCCTCCCCCGGAGGGAGGAGTCCCCGTCGAGCCGGGAGAGGGGCTCGGCGCGTGCCGACCTGCGGTCATTGCGTACGTCTTCATCCGCATTCCGTGTGATCCGGAAGGGTTTGCTCACGCGCTTCGATTCGCGCTGGTTGCGAGCGGCGCGCGATCACGGCGCTGTCGAGGGGGGTCTTCATGCTTGACGTGGCAATCATCAATGGCACCGCGGTCACTCCCGAGGGCCGATCTCGTCTCGATATTGGCATCGCGAACGGCCGCATCGCGCTCCTGGCGGCGCCTGGATCCCTGCCAGACGCGGCGAACGTGATCGACGCGGCGGAACTGCTGGTCCTCCCTGGGACCATCGATTCCCATTTTCACTGCCGCGCCCCCAGCCATCCGGAACGAGAGGATTTCGCCACCGGGACCCGCGCCGCGGCGGCGGGCGGGGTGACGACGATTCTGGAGATGCCAATTTCGATCCCACCAACCATCGACGGCGCCGTCATCGCCGATCGTCGCGCCCACGCCGAGCGCGATGCGTACGTCGACGTGGGCTTCTACGCCTCCTCCGCCACTCTCGATCGAGACAAAATCGCCTCGGCTGTGGCGGAAGGCGCCGTGGCGTTCAAGGCGTTCTTGCAGGAGGTGCCGCCAGGACGGGAGGATGAGTTCGCGGGACTGTGCATTCATCGCAACGACGACATCCTGCGGGCACTGACGCTGGTTGCCGCAACCGGATTGCCGGCCGTCTTCCATGCCGAGGACTACCTCACCTACTCGCTCCTCGAACGGCGCCTGCGCGAGGCGGGCCGCAAGGATGCGGCGGCGCACGCCGAGTGGCGGCCCGATTACGTGGAAGCCCTCGCGATCTCCGCGTTGATCCTCCTCGCGGACGCCGCCGGAGCGCGTCTCCACATTCCGCACGTTTCCTCGGCGCTGGCGGTGACCGTGATCCGCGATGGCAAACGGCGCGGGGTCCAGGTAACGGCCGAGACCTGCCCGCAGTATCTGGCGCACACCGCGGCGGCGCTGCTCGAGCATGGTCCCTATGCCAAGTGCAACCCGCCGTTGAAATCAGCGCATGACATCGACGCACTGTGGGCCGCGGTCCAGGACGGGACGATTGACACCGTTGCCACCGATCACTCCCCATTCGCGCCGGCAGACAAGGAACCGGGGTGGGATGATATCTGGCAGTCGCTGCCCGGTTTTCCCGGCGTCGACATTCTGACTCCGTTCATGATCAGCGCGGCCCTGGACGGCAGGATTTCTCTGGAACGCGCCGTTACCCTCCTTACCGCGAACCCGGCCGATATCTTTGGGCTGGCGCCCCGCAAAGGCCGGCTGCAGCCGGGCGCCGATGCCGATATCGTGCTCTATGCCCCGGTGGGTCAGCACGCGGTGGACACCAGTTCCTGGCAGAGCCGAGCTGGAGCCTGCGGCCGGCTCTGGCAGGGATATCCGCTCACCGGCCAGGTGGTGGCCACGATCGTCCGCGGCGCCGTGGTCTACTGCCACGGCCAGATCGTTGGCTCGCGCGGGTACGGTCAGATCGTCCGGCCGTCCGTCGCAACTGCTTCGCTCAGCGTCGCGGCGACCTCCTGAACCTGCGCCGTAGTAAGCCCTGGGTGCATCGGCAGGCAGAGGAGATCGCGCGCGAGCGCCTCGGCGACGGGGAAGCTGCCGGGACCCAGACCCAGTCCGCGGTAGACAGGCTGCAGGTGGACCGGCGGCGTATAGAGCACGGCGGTGGCGATACCTCGCTCCTGCAGGCGAGCGCGCACCTGATCGCGATGGGGTAGCCGCACCACGTAATTGCGCCAGGCATGGCGCACGTCGGGCGGGACCGCGGGGAGGGTGATGCCCGGGATGGCCGCGAGGCGTTCGGTATAGAGGTTGGCGATGGCTTGCCGCCGCGCCGCCCACTCGTCTGCCAACGGCAACTTGGCGCCGATGATCGCCGCTTCGATCGGATTGAGACGCAGGTTGTACCCTTCGGCCAGGTGTTCAAAGCCCGCGTGCGCCTGCCGTTCGCGCATGGGCGCTTCGCCCCGGCTGGGATCGAGTCCGTAGCCCTTCAGGAGCCGGACTCGGGCCGCGAGACGCGGATCGCGGGTGGTGACCAGCCCCCCGCTCCCGGCGCCGCCCAGCACTTTGAGCGGGGCGAAGGAGAAACAGGCGGCATCGCCGAGGACTCCCGCCGGCGATCCGCGATAGGCCGCCCCGAACGCGAGGGTGGCGTCCTCGATCACCCGCAGCCCATGTCTCCCGGCGATGTCGTTGATGTCATCCATGGCCGCCGGAAGTCCATAGAGGTGCACGGGCACGATCGCCCGCGTCCGCGGCGTGAGCGCCGCCTCGAGGCGATCCGGATCCAGATTGTGCGTCCGTGGATCGACATCAACCAGGACAAAGCGGGCTCCCGTGTGGCTGATGGCGGCGGTCGTGGCGACATCGCTATTGGGAACCGTAACGACTTCGTCACCCACCCCGATGTCGAGTGCCTTGAGAATCAGGAATTCTGCCGCCAGGCCCGACTGCACGGTGATGGCGTCCACGCCATCACCGAAACGCCGCGCGAGGGTGTTCTCCAGCGCCGCGATGAGCTCGGCGCCGTCGGAGTGAACATCGGTCAGAATCTGGTCGAGCGCCCGGTCGATTTCGCTCCGCACCTGATCGTGCTGCCAGGCCACGTCCATCAGCGTTACGGTCATCGTGCACCGCCTCCATCAGATCGGGATCGGGTTCGGCCAATGACTTGCGCCGCGCCGCATGGCACCCCGGTCAAGGCCGGCACAAGCCGTTGCGGCCTGACCTACCCGCCGGTGGCGTCTCGCCAGCCGCGGCGTCAGCGACGCGGCAATCCCTCGGCACGGCCTGAAATGGACCACTGCCACACGGCGGCGCGTCAGAACCAGCGCTCCGAGGAGCAACGGTCAGCGTAACCTCAGGACGCCGCTGTCGACTGTCGACAGGTCTGCTATTCGATGCTATAACGTGCATCAGTGGCATGTCAAAATGGAGATTCGAGTCCAGGCCGTGGGCGCTGTCCGCCCATGGGCTGCTGAGACGAATCTGGAGCACCGATTGATGTCCACCCCAACGCTCGACGAGATCCGTGGTGAGCCGCTGAGCTCGATCGTGCTGCGCACCGTGCGCGAGGCCATTGTCGAGGGGCGGCTGGCTCCCGGTGAGGCGGTCGTGGAGGCGCAGCTCGCGAAGCAGCTCGGTGTCAGCCGGGCGCCACTGCGGGAAGCGCTACGGACACTCGAGAACGAGGGGCTGATTGTCAGCGTGCCATGGCGCGGGGCGATTGCCGCGCCGCTGACTGAGCGTGGCGTCACCGAGTTGCAAGCGTTCCGGCGGCTCCTCGAGGTCTATGCCGCCGAACAGGTGCTGGCGCGGGGTGATGCCGATATCGCCTCGCTCGAGGCTCTCGTTGCCGCGATGGAACAGTGCGCGGCAACGGGCGATGTTGTCTGTATGAACCAGACTGACGTTCAGTTCCACACCCGGATCGTGGAGATGAGCGGCAATGCGCTGCTGCTCGATGTGTGGCGGAGTTACGTTTCTCCCATTCGCCGCGCCCTGGCCTTGCGCAACCGCGAGAACAGCAACCTGGAATCCATCGTCACCATGCACCGCAATCTCGTGACGGCGTTTGCCGCGGGTGATATCGCCGCGGTCAAGGAGTGCTACAAGACGCACGGCGCCGATGTTGTCATCGCGCTGCGGCATTTCTTCGCCGCAGACGGCAGCGAGTCCACCTAGTCATGGCCTGCCGGGCAGGTGGGAACGGTGAGGCAGAACGCGCGTCCCAGTGGCGTCAGCCGGGTCTTCAGCGCTGATCTCGAAGAAGGCAAAGGATGAAAGGAGGTGTGACGCGACCGAGGATCGAGCCAAAGGTAATCACGGGAAACGGCCGCGAGCGATGAGGGGGACCATGATGAGTTCTCGTTCGAGCGGATTTACGTCGGTCAGAGGACCTGCCGGCGCACGGCGCTTTTCCCTCCTGCAGCTGCTTGTCGGCTGCGTGCTGCTGATCGGTCTCGCGCCGTGGAGCACGGTGCCTGCCGGAGCGCAGGAGAGCACACCCGCCGCTGGCGCAGCGCAGGTCGTCGGTGAGTTGCCGGATATTTCCGTAGCTGGAACGACCGGGGGCACGCTGAACATGGGCATCAGCTTCGATGCCACGAATTTCGACCCCGCGCAGACGCAAGACAACATGTCGCTCTGGGTGGAGATGGAAATCTTCAGCCGGTTGGTGCGGGTGAACAACCTCGGTACCGACATCGAGGGAGACCTGGCGGAATCCTGGGATATCTCCGCTGATGGCACCGAGTACACCTTCCATTTGCGGCCAGATGCCAAATTCTCCGACGGGACAGCGGTTACCGCCGACGATGTCGTCTTCTCGATCGAGCGGGCCAGCGGCGACACCACGCTGGTCAACTGGACGTTCGAGGCCGTCAAGAGCGTCGAGGCCGTAGACCCGGCGACCGTCAAGATCACGCTGAACGGGCCGGCGGCGCCGTTCGCCAACGATATCGCCCTGTGGGGCGCCTCGGTGCTGCCGAAAGCGGCCGTCGAAGCCAACGGTGACGCGTTCTGGGAGAAGCCGATCGGCAGTGGTCCTTTTGTCCTCGACTCCTGGGCGAAGGGGGAGCGCATCGTCCTCACCAAGAACCCCTACTACTGGGAAAAGGACGCCGACGGCAACGCGCTGCCCTATCTCGATCAAGTCAACCTGGAAGTCCTCACGGACGACAACACCCGCATGTTGAAGTTGCAGGCCGGAGAGATCGATACGGCGCTGGACGTGCCGTACAACCAGATCGCGCCCCTCAGCCAGGATCCGAATCTACGCATCTCGGCGACGCCGCTCTATGGCATCACCTCGGTGGCGCTGAACCAGAAGAAGCCGGAGTTCGCCGACGTCAAGATCCGGCAGGCGATGAACTACGCGATCGACCGTAACGCGATGGTCCAGGTCGCCCTGTTCGGCTATGGCCGTGCCGCCTGTTCGCCCATCAATCTCGTCTGGTTCTACACCGACAAATACTGCTACCCCTACGATGTCGAGAAGGCCAAGCAGCTCATGGCCGAATCGAGCGCACCGGACGGCTTCGCCGCGTCGCTTCAGGTGGCAGCGGGCGCTACGGTTGACAACCAGATCGCGGTCATGATGAAAGACATGCTGGCGCAGATCAACATCGATGTCACCATCGAACCGGTCGATCCCGGAACGCAGTGGGAGCGCCGCACCAAGCAGGACTACGACATGACCATGGGTTCGGGCACGAGCGACAACCTCGATCCGAACTCGAACATGCTCTTCTGCTGTGTCTCTGACGGTGGCGCGCTGTCGAGCTACACCGGTTGGGCCGATCCGGAGGTCGACGCCATCTTTCGCAAGACGCAGACCGAAATGGACTTCGCCAAGCGTGGTGAGTATTATGACGAGTTTCAGCGGCTGGTGCAGGAGCGCGGGCCGTCCCTCAACCTCGTCCATCAAGTGAATCGCTACGGCGCCCGAGCGAATGTCCACAACTTCTTCCTCGATCCCACGGCACACTGGCACCTGGAGTACGCCTGGAAGGAGTAGACGCGTCCGCTCATCATCTGTGTGGGCAGCCACGAATTTCTCGCATGACGCGGTGGTAGCCAGTTGAGCGAGCGGGGTGAGCGATCCCCGTCCGTCAGACCGTCCGATAGGGGCGTCGCTCACCTCATCCTCCGCCCGGCCACCCACGGCGGGGCAATTCCCACAATATGATGTTCGTGGCGCCATGGCCTGGGTCTGGAACAGGAGCCGCGCTACTTTGGCAACATCTCAGCGCCCTGGGCCGGATCGGAACCGTCGCGCTCGGTGGCATGGTGGTCATCGATCGGCGGTGCTCGCGGGCCGCGGACCGCGCAGGATCGGGCCCGGAAACGAGGACTGATCTCGTTTCGCCGTGATGGCTCAGGCCGGAAACGCGGAACGTGCCGCAACTGGGAGTGGCAGCAACAGATGGCAAGTCCAGCGGAAACGGCAATGCCAGTGCGTAGCGAGGAGCAACGGGCAGCAAACAGCGTGCCGCGCACCCTCGCCGCCACCAAGTTCGTCCGCGAGTTTTCGCCGTGGCACGACCCGGCCTATGAGATCGCGCCGGGGGAACTCGTACGCGTCGAAACGCGCTGCGCCGCCTCAGGCATGATCCGGGAAACGGCCACGGCCGATAGCAATGCCGAACTGCGCGCCAACGTTGGCTGGGTCGATGGAATGCCGATGACCGGTCCTATCGCCGTCACCGGAGCCGAACCGGGGGACGCGCTCGCCATCCACATCGCGGCGATCGAGTGCGATGACTGGGGCTGGTCCGACGTTGCGATCGGGTATGGACCGGTGGGCGAACTCGTCACCGAGGCCGAGGCGCGCGTGTTTCAGATTCGAGACGGCGCGATCGACTTCGGTTTTGGCGTGCACCTTCCCCTGACCCCGATGATCGGCGCGATTGGCACCGCTCCCGCGGACCGCGCGCTCGATTCCGGCATCCCGGAGGCGCATGGCGGCAATCTCGACTGTACGTTGGTCCGTCCGGGCTCGACCCTCTATCTGCCCGTCAATGTCCCCGGCGCGCTGTTGGCGCTCGGTGATCTTCATGCGGCAATGGGCGATGGCGAGGTGGGCACCGCCGGGTTGGAGGTGAATGGCTGGGTCATGCTGCGGACCGGGCTGGTCAAGCAGGCGACGATGCCCTTACCACTGGTCGATACGGGTACGCTGATCGCGACCATACACTCCGCGCCCGATCTGGATGAGGCGGCGCGGCAGGCCGTCATGGCGATGGTGCGCTGGCTCGTCGCGGAGACGGCGCTGGAGGTCAACGATGCGGCGATGCTGGTGAGTCTTGCCGGCGACCTGCGCATCTGCCAGATCGTCGATCCGCTCATGACCTGCCGGCTGGAAATTCCCAAGTCGATTCTGGCCACGCTCGGGATTGCGTTGCCGGCACTGGGATGAGTCTTGTCGGCGTGAGCGGGCGGCGCTTGGGGAGGCGGCATGCGGGGCAGTGGTCACTGGGACTCCCCGGCGCCTGCATCATCGGGGGACATCATGACGTCCATGCCCCTTCTGAACACGCCGCGATGGTCGCCTCCTCTCCAGTCCGATCCTCCCTCATTTCGCGCAAGCCGCGAGGCTCACTTCCGCAGCGCGGCGACCAACGGTGAGGCGATGGCGGCCTCGATCGGTGAAGAAGGGCAGTCCCTTCAGCGAAATCGTCAAGCCGAGACATCGCTATGCTTCACGCGCGACAACGCATATCGTTCTCATGGATCCGGCCGCCCATTGGCGTCTCGCCTCCATCCGAAATGAATGATCACATGCGCCAGGCACGGCCGGCGGCTGATGGCGAGAGGCTGCGCAGGCCAGATTCCGATGCCGAAAGGAGGGCCGCGGATGGACGTGATTCGCTACGCCGGGCGCCGGCTGCTGCAAACCATTCCGGTCCTCTTTGGGATCACGCTGGTCGCGTTCTTCATGCTGCGGCTGATCCCAGGCGATCCCGCGGCGCAGATGCTTGGCACTCGCGCCGCAACCCAGGAGAATATCGCGATGGTCCGTCACCAGCTCGGGTTGGACCAGCCGGTGCCCATCCAGTATCTGCGCTTTCTGGAAGGCATCGTGCGCGGTGATCTGGGCGACTCATTCTTCTACAAGCAACCCGTCTTGCCGCTCGTCATGCAACGCGTGCCCGTCAGCATCGGGCTCGTGATCTACGCGGCGGTCATTTCCCTCTGCCTGACCTTTCCCGTGGCGCTCCTGGCGGCGTTGCATCGCGATCGCCCGCTCGATCATGCCATCCGCGGCATCTCTCTCATCACCCTGGGGATGCCGTCATTCTGGGTCGCCTTGATGCTGATGCTCGTCTTCGCGATTCGCCTCGGCCTGTTTCCGATCTCCGGCAAGGGACAGAATCTGGCCGAGAACCTGCGCTATCTCTTTCTCCCGGCCTTCACGATCAGCGTCGCCATGTCTCCGATGCTGATCCGCTCGCTCCGCTCCAGTCTGATCGATATGTTGCAAGCCCCACATGTCGATTTTGCGCGCGCCAAGGGTTTGGCGTACCGGACGGTCATGATGCGTCACGTCCTCCGCAATTCGCTGATTTCGACGGTCACCGTACTTGGCGTCAACATGGGGTGGCTGATCGGAGGGACCGTGATCGTGGAAACGGTCTTCGCGGTGCCGGGTCTCGGCGCCTTGATGATCAACGCCATTTTCGCGCGTGACTACCCGCTGGTGCAGGTTATCACGCTCGTCTTTGCCCTCCTCATCGTCGCGATCAACCTGCTCACCGACCTCAGTTATTCGCTGCTCGACCCGCGGGTGACGCTCGGATGAGCCCGCTCTGTCGCCGGAAGGAGGCGATCGATGGCTGTTGATGCCGTTGTCCAGGAAACGCCGCGCTTCCGGCCGATGCTGGCGCGCCGTTGGGACTGGCTGCCGCGCGGTACGGCCTTCCTGTTGGGTGTGGTGATCCTGGGCGGCATCATCGCCCTGTCCCTGCTGGCGCCAGTGATTTCCCCGTATGATCCGATCAAACCAGACTATGGGGCGGCGCTCCTGCCTCCCAGCTCGGTGCATCTGTTTGGGACCGACAATTTTGGGCGAGACATCTTCACGCGGACCGTCTACGCCGCGCGCATCGACCTGCAACTCGGGTTCTTTTCCGTCGTGTTTGCCTGGCTGCTCGGTTGTGCGCTGGGGCTGCTCGCCGGATTTTTCGGAGGCCGGGTCGATTCGCTCGTGATGCGGCTGGTTGATACCGTTGTCGCCTTTCCCTTTCTGGTGCTCCAGATCGGGATCGTGGCCATGCTCGGTCCCGGGGTCAAGAACATGTACATCGGGCTGACGCTGGTCGGGTGGACCGCCTACGCGCGGGTGATCCGGGGCGAGATTCTGGTGGTGCGCAAGCTCGAGTACATGGATGCCGCCAAGGCGCTCGGGTTTCGCCCCTCGCGCCAGATCTTGCGCCATGCGTTGCCCAATGCCGTCACCCCGACGATCACCTTCGCCATGTCCGATATCGTGCTCTGCATCCTCTCCGCCACCGCGCTGTCGTTCCTCGGTCTGGGGGTGCAGCCACCTGATCCGGAGTGGGGGCAAATGATCACCGAGGGGAAGACCTATCTCGGGCAGCAGTGGTGGATGGTGACCTTTCCCGGTCTGGCGATTGTCCTGACCGGTATCGGCTTGAGTCTCTTTGGCGACGGCGTCGCCGACGCCTTGCGGCCGAAATGAGCGCGGTTGACCGTATGACGCCGGCAACAGGCGCGGTATCCGTGCCGCTGCTCGCCGTCGAGCACTTGAGGACCCAGTTTCCAACCGGGCGTGGGCCGTTGACCGCGGTCGACGACGTATCGTTTGACGTGGGGCACGGCGAGATCTTCGGCCTGGTCGGCGAGAGTGGCTCGGGCAAGACAGCGACCATCCGCTCCCTGATCGGCCTCGTGCCGCGGCCGGGAAAGGTGGTGGCGGGGGCGGTGCGCTTCCGCGGTCAGGATTTGCTGCGGCTCGATGAACGGCGGCTGCGGGGGGTGCGCGGCCGGGACATCGCCATGATCTTCCAGGATCCGGCGACCGCCCTCAACCCGGTGATCCGCGTCGAAACCCAGATCATCGAAATGCTGCTCGCGCACGGCGTCGCGGCCAGGGCCACCGCCCGCGATCAAGCCGTCGAGCTGTTGCGCGCGGTTGGCATCCCGGCGCCCGAGCAACGGCTGCGGGACTATCCCCATCAATTCAGTGGCGGCATGGCGCAACGTGTGGTGATCGCGATTGCCATTGCCGCCAATCCCAGCTTGCTCCTGGCCGATGAGCCGACGACCGCGTTGGACGTCACGATCCAGGATCAGATTCTGACGCTCCTGGTACGGCTGCAACGCGAGCGCGGCATGGGGATGATCCTGGTCACGCACAACCTTGGTGTCGTGGCCGAGACGTGCGACCGCGTGGGCGTCATGTACGCCGGACAACTCGTCGAGGTTGCGCCAACGGGAACGCTCCTGCGTGAGCCACGCCATCCCTACACATTGGGACTGCTCAGTTGCGTGCCTCGGGTCGAGAACCGCAGCGCTGAGCTGCGGCCAATCACGGGAACAATTCCTGATCTGGTTCACCCACCGGCAGGATGCCGCTTCCATCCCCGGTGCGGGTTCGCCACCGACTCATGCCGGCAGGGGACGATCCCCTTGACATTGGTCGGCCGCGATCACTGGAGCGCGTGTCTGCACCATGCCCAGCTGGCGAGTCAGACGGCGGCGAGCAGACCAGATCCGATCCCGGCGAGCGATGTCACCGTTGCTGGGGCACACTGAACCAATGTCGCAAACACCAGCGTTCAACGCCACTCCATCGGAGCAATCAAGCGATTCGCCGCTGATCGAAGCCGTCGGGCTGACCAAACAGTTCATTGCCGCGGGGACCCTGCTCGACCGCGTGTTGCATCGTCCGCCCCGCATCGTGACCGCGGTCGATGAGGTGAATCTCCAGATCAGGCCGGGGGAAGTGTTGGCGCTTGTCGGTGAGAGTGGCTGTGGCAAGAGCACCCTCAGCCGCTGTCTCTTGCGACTGCTGGAGCCGACCGCCGGTGCTGTCTTTTTCGATGGGGTGGATATCGTGACCCTGAAGGAGGAGGAGCTCCGCCGCCTGCGGCCGCGGATGCAGATCATTTTCCAGGATCCGTTTGCATCGCTCAATCCGCGGATGACGGTTGGCCAGGCGCTTGGCGAAGTACTCGCGGTTCACCGCATCTGCCCGAAAGAAGCCATTCCGCTGCGCGTCGCGGAACTGCTGGGGATGGTTGGCTTACCTTCAGCCGCTAGCGACCGGTTTCCCCGCTCATTCAGCGGCGGTCAGCAACAACGCATCGGTATTGCCCGCGCATTGGCCACCGCCCCCTCGTTTCTCGTCGCCGACGAAGCGGTTTCGAAGTTGGATGTCTCGGTTCAGGTTCAGATCCTCAATCTCCTCCGCCAGCTTCAGCGTGACCTTGGCCTGACGATTCTGCTGGTGGCGCACGATTTAGCCGTGGTGCGCTATATCAGCCAGCGGGTCGCGGTGATGTATCTCGGCTCCATCGTGGAGCTGGCCGAAACCGAAGCGCTCTTTGCGCGGCCCAGCCATCCATACACACGGGCATTGTTAGCCGCCGTGCCGAAGCTGGAACCGGGCAGCCGACGCCGGACGCCGTCGCTGCCCGGTGATCCGCCGAGTCCGCTCAACGTCCCAACCGGCTGTCGCTTTCATACCCGCTGTCCGCGAGCGGAGCCACGCTGTAGCCAGGAAGCCCCGCGGTTGCGAACCATCGCGCCGGGTCATCTGACGGCCTGCCATTTTGCCGAAGAGCTGTGGGCGGTTCCGCCGACCGGGGCGCCCACGCTTCCCCACGCGGATCGTTGATCCGAGAAGAGCCGGATGGCAATCGCCCCGCCGTTCGTTGCGAACGTTGATACGAAATCCGGGTAATCCGAGGTGCGGTGCCGGCGATACCCCTCACCCTAACCCCTCTCCCCGTGCGCGGGCTGACAAGGGGAGGTCCGGCGGTCTCGGCGCACTGGCCCTCACCCCAACCCCTCTCCCTGTGCGCAGGGAGAGGGGCTCTTGCGCGCCTCGTGGCCTATCCGACACGACAAGAACGCCTGATTTCGGCCGTACCTCCCCCTGTGAACATGCGCGGGGTGAGGGGCTTTGTGCGTCTTTACGTGCGACCATTGCGAAAGTGTTCATCCGGATACCGTATTACGATGATGGCCCGTACACCCATCAGCCGGAGTGCTCGCAGCAACGACATTCTCACTGGTCCACCGTTTCGACCGGGATGCGGGCCTTCTTGCTCGTGATGCACCATCGCCGCGGGACCAGCATGGCCGATCCCCGGAAAGTTCGTTGCTCCCGGCAGCCCGGTCGATCACCCCGCGGCTCCGGTTCGGACAAGACGCGAGACGTCGTGTTACCAATCGATCGCACGTACCGCGGCAGGATGGTGGCATGAGCCCTGCGGTCCTCAGCGCGGCGGCACCGTAAGCGCGCCCGCCCTCGATCCGGTGCGGTCTTGCCGCATCCGGGATGGGTCATCCGGGAAAGGGCGCCATGGCGATCACGAGCGACACACCGATCTCGACCAAGCAGACAGAAACGCCGATCGATCTGCACGCGAACCCTGTTCCCCGCCCCCTGGCCCTGGCGCGACGTCACGCCGCCCTCCTCTTCGTGTTAGCCGTCTTCCTGCTCAGCACGTTCGTCATCCCCGTGCTGGCGCCGGTGGTCACCACCGATGACTGGTCCTACTCCCGCTCGGCCCAGATTCTCCTGACGGAGGGCCGACTGACCATCTTTCCGGTCGTGGTGGCGACCGCCATCGTTCCTGTCGCCTGGGGGGCGCTGTTCGGTCTGGTCCTCGGTCCCGATGTTGGGGTCTTCCGGCTCTCGACGGTGGTGATGACGGCGATCGGCGGTCTCGCGCTGTACGGCCTCTGCCGGGAGTTGGGCGTCTCCCGCGGCCGCGGCGCGCTCGGCGTCGCCACGTTCCTCTTCAACCCACTCGTCTTCGTCCTCGCCTTCACCTTCATGACCGATCCGCATTTCGTCGCCTGGATGACCATCGCGGTCTGGTTGTTCGCGCGGAGCATTCGTCCCGACGATATCGACCCGCGCTTCGTTGCCGCGGGCGCCACCGTGGCGGCGTTGGCCTTCCTCACCCGGCACCAGGGCGCGCTCATCGCGCCGGCGGTCGTCGTTGCGCTGCTGCTCGCTCACCGGCTCCGCCTCGACCGGGCCGGCTTGCGGTTGGCCGCGCTTGCCCTGGCGCCAACCGTCGTGGCGATCACCGCGTACGCCGTTTGGGCGCGAAGCGGAAACGACGCGACGATGCAGGGGACGTTCGTGCGGGAAATCGCGCAGGCCGGGTGGGATGGCACCTGGTGGCTCGTGCGCTGGCTGCCGGTCTTCGCGCTCGCCTACGTCGGATTCTTCGTCCTGCCGATCACCGTTGCCGCCTTCCCGGCCGATCATTATCTGGTCCGCCGCATGTCCCGCCGCGGCTGGATCCTCTGGGGAGGGGTCGCCGCGGTCATCGGCATCGGGGTGACGATTCTGGCGGCGCGAGGAAGCCTGATGCCCTATCTCCCCCAGTTCGCCGGGCCGACCGGGTTGGGTCCGCCCGATGTGCTGGCCGGGAGGCCCCAGCTCTTGGGGCCGGAAGCGCGTCCCTTGGTGACTTTGGCCGTCCTCGCCTCGACCTTGCTGCTGGCCCTGGCTCTGGCCGGGCGGATGACGCTCCCCGCGTCGACCCAGCGTTCGCGGGCGGCACTGGTGCTCTCCGTGGCCATCACGCAGGGCGCCGGAGTTCTGCCGCCCTCGTACCACTTCCTGGGCTGGAGCGCCGGTTCGGTCGATCGTTACTTGCTCCCCCTGGCGCCGCTGACGATCGCCCTCGCGTTGTGGGCGCTGCGCGGCATTCCGCTGACCATCCCGTTCGGCTGGACGGTCGTCGCGCTCCTCGCCGCTGTCTCGATCGTCGGTACCCGCGATTATCTGACGTTCATGGAGGCGATCTGGTCGCTGGGTGACGAGGCGGTTGCCGCTGGCGTGCCGCTCGACCGGCTCGACGCGGGCGCCGGGTGGGACGGCTACTACCTCTACGAGCGCGGATTGGCCGGCAACATCGCCCCGCGCACCAAAGACGGTCCATGGTGGGTCTACATGAATGGCCCGGCCACCGATTCAACCTACGCCGTGGCGAGCGCGCCCGTCCCGGGCTATGACGTGATCGCGGAACGGACGTATTCGTCCTGGTTGCTCGGCGCTGACCCTCCCCTGTATCTGCTGCGTCGCCAGGGGGAACCCGGACCACCGTAGGCGAATCTCTCGTCTCAACCCGTCCAGCAGGAGGTATGGGGCGAAAGCGGCTGGTTGCACCGGGTCGGGAGGCGACGCGGCCGCCCCAAAAGCCCCTCTCCTGTCGCAACGGGAGAGGGGTTGGGGTGAGGGTTCACGCGGCGAGACCACGATGCCCCCTTGTCAGGACTCGTTCGGCATAGTACGTGTTACCCATCCGTTGATCTGCCACGTGCGCGGCCACCAGCCAGATCCTGTCCTTGCTGCTGGACCATCGGCTCGTCAGAACCGACGCGCTACGCGCTCTCGCCAGCCTCCGTATCGAGTGTCCGGGCCACGACCGCGGCCTGATCGGCCGGGTTGGGCATGGCCTCGAGAATCTCCTCGATCACCCGCGCGTAGCGCTCGTCGAGTTCGGCCTGCTCCTCGATGCGATCCGTGACTTGCCCATTTCTCGTGCCGGTCTCACGAGCGCGGGTTGCCAGTTGACGGGTCAGCGTCGCCTTCTCTCGCAACAAGCGAAGACTCGCCCACAGCGCCGCCTCGAATTCTTCCGATTTCTGGTTGAGCAGCATCTCCGGCGCGTAGGCATGCCCCACATGGCAGCGAAACGCCAGCCGTCCCCCCGCGCCATCCTGCCAGAGCACCCCGCCGCAGTCTGGACAGGTGTAGACGGTCGGTTGCTCCCTCCGTTCGTCATCGGCTTGTTCGGTGAAATCAGCGGCGATCACCGCGGCCAGTGGCTCGGTGGTTTCAGGCACAGCCACGCCTCCTCTCTTCTCGACTGGAATGCGCACGACATCAGAGAGAACAGTCCCGATTTCCGCGGCGCTCAGCACGAAATCCGGTTCGACCGCATTAAGCGCGCTGCGCGGCATGCTCTCGACCGAGGCCTCGCGTGGATCCTGCACGATGGCCAGCCCACCCCGCAATTTGACCGCCATCAGCCCCAGGCTGCCATCGTACAGCGCCCCGGAGAGCACCACACCAACCACGCGCGGGCCGAACGCGCGCGCCGCCGAGCGAAAGAGGGGGTCGATGGCGGGGCGGCTGTGATTCTCGCGGGGACCACGCGAGAGTTCCACGCGATCGGGGCGGAGCAGGAGGTGGCGATCCGGCGGCGCCACCACAATCTGACCGGGCACAATCAGCATTCCCGGCGTGGCATGCATGGCGGGCAACGGCCCCGCGCGGCTGAGAATCTCCGGCAGTCGGCTGACGGCGTAGGGCGGGATGTGCACCACCACAAAGAGCGCGGCGGGCAACCCGGCGGGCAACCCGGCCACCAGCGCGGTGAGCGCGGCGATCCCGCCGGCCGAACCGCCAATGACGATGATGTCGTGATTGGTCATGACCGCGCCGTGTGCGTGCGAATGCGTGGGGATACAGGTGCCCACCTGACGCTCGCTCCGGTTGTCTGATCCGTCACTAGGCCTCCTGACCGGCCGTCTCCAGGAGCGGCAGCCGAACGACGAACGTCGCGCCCTCGCCCACGGTCGAAAGGGCCTCGATCGTGCCACCGTGATTGGTCACGATCTCCCGCGCGATGAAGAGCCCCAGACCCAGCCCACCCAACATGCCGTGGACCGCATGGCTCGATCCGCCTTTGAAGAACTGGGTGAAGATGTGCGGCAGATCGTCTGGCAGAATGCCGGGGCCGTCATCTTCGACCTCGATCACCGCCGCGTGATCCTCCACGCTCACCCGGAGGTCGATCCGGCTCGATTCCGGCGCGTGGGCGATGGCGTTGGTCAGCAGATTGAAGACAACCTGTTCGAGTTGCCGCCCGTCTCCTTCGACGATGGCGCGCTCTGTTGGCAGGTCGACCGCGATCGTCTGACGCGTCGCCAGGGGTTGCACCTGGGCGGTCACGTCCTCTGCCAGCGCGCCGAGATCGACCGGGGCGCGCTCCAGACTGAGGTGCCCGAATTGCATCCGCGTGACATCGAGCAGATCATGCACGTAGTCCTCGAGCCGGCGCGCCTGGGCTAGGGCGTCGATCACGTCCCGCCGGAACCGCTCTTCCACCGTGACGGAGGCGAGCCGGCGCGCCAGCAACTGGAGGCGGCCAGAAAGCGCGGTCAGCGGATTGCGCAGTTCGTGCGCCGCGATTGCCACGAACTGCTCCTGCTGTCGCCGCAAAGAGCGTTCGGTGATATCGCGAATGACCATCACGCCCCAATGCTCGCCGCTGCTCCCTTGCACCGGCTGCGTCCGCGATTCAAACCAGCGGCGGGTGCCATCGGGGCCTGGCAGGGTGAATGCGAGGGTGAAGACGTCGCCGCGTGCTGCTCGCTGCTGCGGCCAGATCCCCTCTGGCAGCAGAGCTCCGCTCTCGTCCTCGGGGGTGAAGTCCGCTGTCTGCCCGAACAACCGGTCATAGGCCGAGTTGGTCAGGACGATCTGCCCTTGCGGGTCGAGAACGAGCACCGCATCGCCCATGTTCTCCAGGATCGCGGAGAGCCGTGTGCGCTCGGTGTCGATCGCCTGCCGCTGCGATTCGAGCGTGGCCGCCATCTCTTCCAGGTCAGAAGTCCGGGCATGCAGTTCGGCAACGGTCGTTTGCAGTTCCTCGATCGTCGCCTGCAGTTCCTCGTTGACGGTCTCCAACTCTTCGTTGGTCGCCTGCTGCTCCTCGTGCAGCGTTTCGATCTCTTCCGCGGCCGCCAGCGCCTCCTCTTGCGCCAGCTGCAGCACCTCGACCTCGGCGCGCAACCGGCCTTGCTCGCTCGCCATGCGCTGATTGGCGGCGCGCAGCGTCCGCACTTCTTCGATGGCGGCCCCGAGTTGGACCTGATGCGCCTCCAGTTCGCGCTGCCGCTGGACAAAGGCGCTGACGTCCACGATCTGGAGCACCGCGGCTTGTGGCAGATGCCCCGTCTCAGCGGCATCACCGGGCGTCGCGGTGATCAGGAGGTCCTGCGCGATCCCGTCCACCGGGTCGGGGGGAAGGTGGTGAACGAGACTGCCCGCTTCGCCGTGGAGCGCGGCGTCGAGGACCTGCCGCAGCGGATCGCGCAGGTTCGCGCGCACCGCATGAATGAGGTCTTCGCCGATGGCCGGGGTCTGCAACCCGAGCAGGGTGCGCGCCGCAAGGTTGATCGTCAGCACATCGTAGTGCCGGTCGACCGTGACCACCCCGACTGATAGGGCATCGAGGACGGAATCGACCCGGCTCACGGGAGCGGCAGGGAGGGTGCCATGAAAACGATGCGCTGCCGATTGCCGTGCCGCCGGTGACCGTGGTGTGCGCTCCGCGTCCTCGATGGGAGTGACATTGGCGAATTGCTCGGTCGGAATCGGCATCAGGTCACCAATGCGGCGAAAGACCTTCAGCCGGGGTTGTTCCAGCGCGAAGTAATCGGGCAGAGGGCTGACCGTCTCCGACTTGCCGAGGGCGAGGTATCCGCCGCGCCGCAACGCAAACGCGAACCGCTGCAATGCTCGCCGCTGCAACTCCGGGGTGAAGTAGATGAGGACGTTGCGGCAAAGAACGAGATCGATGCGAGGGAACGGCGCCCGATAGCCCAGATCGTGCTCGCCGAAGATGACGAGACCGCGAATCGTCTTGCGGACTTCGTACCCGGCCTCGGTCCGGATGAAATGACGCGCGATCACCGCCTGCGGTACATCCGCCAGCGCCGTTGCCGGATAGATGCCGCGCCGGGCGAATTCGACCGCATCCGGCGCGACATCGGTCGCGAAGATGCGGATCGGCAGCGATTCCAGATCGTCGCCGAGGAGATCGGCGACGAGGATCGCCAGGGAGTACGCCTCCTCGCCTGTCGCGCACCCTGCTGACCAGATGCGCAACTCGCCCCGTTCCCGCGCCTCTTCGATCAATTGCAGCAGAACATGGTCGCGCAGATAGTCGAACACCTCCGGGTCGCGAAAGAACTGGGTGACCTTGATGAGAAAACTCGCCACCAGGCGCTGGCGCTCCTCCGGATGCTTGTCGAGATAGCGCCGATACTCTCCCAGCGTGGCGGCGCCGACCGCGGTCATGCGGCGATGCAGGCGCCGCTCGATCGTGGGACGTTTGTAGGCGAGAAAATCGAGACCGGTCTGGTCTCGCAATCGCTCCAGGAATGGCCGCATCTCGTCATCACTTGGGGGACTGCGCTGAACCGGCGCCCCGCTGAGCAATTCGGCCAGGAGGAGTCCAATCGATTCCAGATCGGCCACGATGTCAACGGCGCTCGCTGGAACTGCCAGCGGCATTCCCGGGAAACGGGCCGTCTCGGGGTTCTGGACGACAACCGTCCCGCCGTAGGCCTTGACCGCCTGCGTCCCCAAGGCGCCATCGCTCCCTGTGCCGGTGAGGATGACGGCGATCAGGTTCTCACCGAAGCGGTGCGCGGCACTGGTCAAGAGATGGTCGATCGAGGGCTTCGCGGCTCGGCCCGCAATTCCCAGCACCGATACCTGGTGGTCGCTGATTTCGACATCGCGATCGGCGGGGATCACGTAGATCGTCCCAGCGACCAGATCCTCCCTGGAATCGACCGTACGGACCGGGAGGCGGCTGCGGCCCTGCAGAAGCGAACCGAGTTGGCTGCGATGATGCGGATCGAGGTGTTGGGCGAGGACAATAGGCGCGGGGAAATCGGCGGGCAGGCTCTCGACCAGCGTGAGCAGCGCTTCGATTCCACCGGCCGAGGCGCCGACCACGACCAACTGGGTCACGCCTTCGGGCCCCGTTTCAGTAACGCTCATGGCTCTGTCCTTGCCCTGGACGCCAGTATCCGTCGAGGGTGATGACATAGAATCGTAACAAAGCCGGGAAATCCGCTGTTGCGGCAGTAACATCGCCGCTGCACCCGCTGGCGCCAGGTTTCCGGTCCATCGGCGGTGGGTCCATGCAGCGGCACGCTATTGCCGGTTGCGGCAATCCCAGGCACGCTCATCGGGACGGCAGCCATGAAGAGAGGTCGTTGCCCGGCGACATTCATGATTCGATGAGGAGCCGCGGACGATGCTAATCGACCAGCGAGGAATACGTTCCGTGACTCCCGGCCTCCTGCCCTACTGCATACACATTCCGTGCCTACGCATTCGGTCGGCACGAGGTCAGTGCGTTTTCGCCGGGGTCAGAAGCAGATCGATGCTCGCCGATGCGGCCGCACACGTCACCCACGCATCGTGTGCTGCGCAACACACGATGTGGTGAGTGGCTGGCGGCTGGGCCGCATCAATCGCGGCGAGGGAGGGATTTGACCCCGTAGGGCCGGTTGTAGAGGGTGCGCAACGCTTCGCTCGTGGCCATGATGCGACGCGTGTCTTGCCGAATGCCCTCGGCGTCGGAGATCGCCGCGCGCATCCGGCCGAGCGCGTCGAGGAGGGGCAGCACGGTCGGTGGCAGTTCGGGTTCAGACCGTGCGGGCACGATCGGCCCCGGCCTCGACTCGGGCCGCGGCACGATTACCGGCGCCGGCAGCACTGCCCGTGGCTCCTTGCCTTCCGGGGCCGGTTCCATCCCCGCCCATCCGGAACTGGCCAGGAGTTCGCCAGGGGAGATTCCCAGCGCGGCCGCGATGTGGCGAAGCCGGTCGCGGTGGGGCAAGGCGACCTTGCCCCGCTCCAGGCGGGAGACATCACTCTGGCGGAACGCGCCGTCCCCTTGCTTCACCACCCGCTCCGCCAACGCTTCCTGGCTCAGACCGAGGGCCAGCCGGCGCGCCTTGATCGCCGTTCCAAGGGACAGTGGGGCGGGGCCGTCATGCTTCCCTTCCGCAGGGGAAGCCGGGGCAGGGATCGTGCTGATCAGCCGCAGTGGCGGCGCCAGTTTCGCGACGGCGGCAAGAATCTCATTGGCGGCGCAGGGCAGGTAGACCAGGCGAATGCCGGAGCGGCGCAGACTGGCGATCATCTCCGCATCGCGGTGGATCCGCGCCACGGTGCAAATCACGATACGCACCTTGGCCAATCGGTCGTCACTCCGCACCCGGCGGGAGAACATCCAGCCTCGTGCGGGAGATCCATCGAAGACGAGGTCCTGGACGATGACCTGGGGCGCCAGGCGCCTGACCTCGTCCAACCCCGGCAGCGTCGTCGCGGTGGTGACCCGGTAACCCTCGTCTTCCAGCAATTCACCGAGCACGGCGAGCAGATCGGGGGACTCATGAAGGATGAGGACGTGGGGCTGGGGACCGGCGGGGCGCGGTGCGTTCATGATGCACTCATCCTACCGGCGTCGGCATCACGCTCCCCATCCGTATTCCTACGCGATTTTTTCTACGGAAGCCCGTAGTTGGGAGTATGGAGGAGACCCGGCGTCAGGCCGGTCTCGCGGCCACGGCGTTGGCCCGCTCCCGGCCTGCATTCCGCGGACATGTGCGGCGGGCGCAGATGGTGTCATTCCGAGTAATCATGCCGCGGGGCGGCGCCACCACAGCATCAGTATCCCAACAACGGACGTACGCGGTTCTTGGAGGGATTTTCATAGCAGCCGCCGCGAGGAACCTCGTCCGTCGTCGGTGACAGCACACGCGCCGAGGTCCCTCCTGCGTCGGGACGACACCGATGGCGCGCGTCGGCACGATGCAACGTCGGCACGTCGCCGCATGCACCATGTTTCGCCGAGTTTGGCAGACCCTTGCATGGCAGTTCTCCGCCCTGGTCATAGGCGTGGGCGACGCACGCATCGCGTCCGGCGACACGGGATCCTCTGCTCGCAACAGCGTCTCCCTAATCTGGCGCGAGAATGCTCGTCGTTCGTGGCGATGATCTAATGAAAGGTGACCGGTACGTCAATCAGGTCAGGGCGAAGCGTTGGGCATCCCCCCGGGCCTCATGTGGAGGGACCAGATCGCGTCCGATCTGGTCCCTGGGAGGCGAGGTTGCGCCGGCCGGGCGAGGCGCAACCCGGGCGGGGGATGCAGGGTCGCGGTGGCTGAACCGCGGCGCCCGGTCCGCCGAGACGAGTGGTCCGGAGAGGGACCACTCCGACGATGATCGGTTAGAACTCTTCCGCCCGGCGGCCGACCCCGACGCGTGGCGAGACTTTGACCCGCTGCACCGCGTCAGCGCGGCCCCCATCGACGACCAGCGCAATCCGCTTGATCTGGAGCTCGCGGGACGCGAGGAGTTCCCGTGTCGAGAAGTAGTCCATGCTGGCACTGCCTTGGGGAATGCGCGAGGTGTCGAAGTAGGCGAGTTCGCTATGGATGTAGTTGGGCGTCTCGCTCGCTGCAGTGCTGCATTCGTTCTCGATCGAGAACGGAATGTGGATATCCCCTTCCAGCGTACCGAGTTCGAAGCGAGGGGAACCGTTCCGGCAACCGGGAGCGATCTGGGAAGTGTAGGTCGATTCGAGCCGGTAGATGTCCGCGAATTCGACCCCGGCGCCGACCTCGAACTCGAGTTTGGCGTACGTCACCGCGGCCGTGGTCGATGAGACGAGCCAGACGTCCTGGCCGCTCACTTCGACGTTGCCGACAGGAGTGGCGGCGAGCAAGGCGCACACCCCGCGTTCGCACACCTGTCCAATTTCGCAGTCGGAGGCGTCGCAGCAGACATCCTCGGGCGCGACCCCGCGCGGGCAGTCGTCGTTGCGGGTCGAGCCATCGCACAGGCGCGTGTTGCAATAGACCGTGGCATCGTTGAATTGGGTGTTTTTGCACGCGGAGGAGCGCAAATCGGCATTCGTCAGATTCGCGCCGTTGAAGATCGCGTTGCGCAAGGTGGACGAGCGCAGGTTGGTGCTGCAGAGATTGGCGTCGGTGAAATTCGTGCCGACCATGCTCGACGATGACAGGTCGAGACCGGAGAGATCGGCATTGGAGAAGTTGCAACCGTTCAGGTTGGAACCGCGTTTCGGATTGCCGCAACTCGCCGCTTGCGACGTGACGCGCCCCGCACCGCGGCCCTGTCGCTCCTTGCCCCGCTGCCGTTGCCCGCGGTGACCCGGCTTGGCCTCCGCCAGACGCTGTACTCCCGCCGCGCCCAGCCCGAGCATGGCCCCAAGCGCCACGCGGCGTGTTCCACCCACGGCCAGCAGACGAGCAAGCCGATCGAAAGATTCCTGATCCATCTCCCCACCCCGTCACACTTCTTGTTCGCTAATCTGAAGAGTATTTTTTCATAAACTTCGAATGATGTCCAGGGTCGATCCGGGATGAATCGGACCGATGTTGGTCAGTCTCCCGCGGACTTCATGATTTGAGAGGAAAACTGCTCCAGATGGATAAACGCGGGATCAAGGACTGGGGCCAAGCGCAAACGTGAGGGTGAGCGGCAGATTTGCCGCCGCTCACCGGTGTCTTGCAGGGCGGCGCGGAAATGGCCCAGATGCATCGCCTCGGGCCCGGCGATCATGGGAGTATCAGCAGAGGAGTGCCAGTGGCAATGGGACGGCTGCGTCGAATCCGCGGCCGTCCCGGAGTCCCGTCAGGATTGCTCCATCATCATGATGATGGGGATGCGGGCGACGCAAGCGTCGCGCCCTACGAGCGGCCACGATGGGTAAGGTCGGGCCACCGGCACGATGCGCCACCAACTTCCAAAAACCGAGATGGAGTTCAGTCGGTGGATTCCGGGGTTTCGCGGTCTACATAGGGACCGAGCGATTCTGGCGCGGGGTCGATAAGGAAATTGGTGAAATCCTCTTCGTCCATGACCTCCTCGACGTCCGTCAGGCCGGTGATGGTGTTCCAGGTCGAATCCCGATCGGGGTCGCCCACATCGGCCGGGGACGGGTCGGGGACGAGAGGTTCGTTGCGCTCGGTCACGGCATGCTCCTTGTTGACGCCAGCGAGTCGCAGATTTGGTGCCATGCCGCCGCCGCGATCACCACCATCTGGCCGCTCTCCTCAGCCCGGAGGAGCGCTCGGCGTAATTTCGCGCAGATCATCGAGGGCGAGGGCGGGCGCGGGCAGCGGATCGGGCCGATCCCGGACAGGCGGCCGCAGCGCATCGAGGAGCAGCGCCAGATGGCGCCGGGCCAGTGCCTCGTTCAGCGCCGGAGGGAAATTGCCGGGCAACGGGCGCGACAGGCGAACCAGCAGCAGCCCGATATCGCCAAAGGTGACATCGCCCCGCAGACTGCCCGCGGCGTGAGCCCGCTCGATCAACGCCTGCATCGGCCGCGATGAGCGATCGCGCAACTGGATCATCTCGTCATCGTCCATGGCCACTTCGCCCAGCAGCGCCGGCACGACGGCACTGATGCGGAGATCCAGGATGCGGCGCAGGTACCGCGCCAGCGCCTGGAACGGTTCGGATTCCTCGGCCAGCGCCAGACGGCCCTCCTCCTCGGCACGCTCGAGGCCAGCGACTACCACGGCGTGCATCAGTGCCCTCCGGTCGGGAAAGCGCCGATAAAGGGTGGCGATGCCGACTCCGGCGCGCGCGGCGATCGCTTCCAGTGGGGCATTCGGACCTTCGTCAATGAAGACGTCCCGCGCCGCGGCCAGGATGCGCTCGCGATTGCGGACGGCATCGGCACGCGGCCGCCGCTGTCTGGTGCCCCGCTCCAGGTCTGCCTTCATCAATCCCTCGAATATCTGGAAGGAATGTCTCCGCTTATGATAGACTCTCCAATCAAGCGGAGGAATAACCTCCATTTACTGACAGCGCAGACCGTGTCGTTGCCGATGGAACGGTCGTGAATCTGGCACACAACGGAGAACGCCGATGAACTCGCTCTACCTGCTGCTCGAGTTCGTCCACGTCAGCGCGGTGATCGTCTGGCTCGGTGGGTTTGTGACCCTCGCCCTGCTCAACGCGCGCCTCGCCCGCTCCGGTGAGACCGCCGCCCAGGCCGCCATGGCGCGACAGAGCGAGCGCTTCGGCCGGACGGTCATCGGCCCGGCGATGGGGGTCGCGCTCCTGGCCGGGCTCTGGATGGCCGGGCAGTTCGGCATCCCCTTCACCGCAGCGTGGGTCGTCTGGGGATTGATCGGATTCGTCGGGTTCATCGCGCTCGGCGTCGTTGGCATCGGCCGCATTGGGGCCGAACTCGGGGCCCTGGCGCAGACCGCCTCGCCCAATGATCCCCGCGTAGCCGCGGCCCGGCGCCGGATGAGTCTGCTGACGGTGCTCAGCGGGTTGCTGATGCTCTCGGTCGTCTGGGCGATGGTCTTCAAGCCAACCTTTTGAACTGCTGGAGGAACCGATGCGTCTTGGCCTTCAGATCGCCGATTTCGCCTGGCGTGGTGGCGCCGCCGCGACCGCGGAAACCCTCGCCGGCATCGCCCGGACCGCGGAGGATGCTGGCTTCGATCTGATCGGCGTGGCCGATCACCTCTGGCAGGTCTCCCATCTGGGTGGACCAGAGCAACCGGAACTGGAGTGCTTCACGGCGCTGGCAGTCCTTGCCGCGCAGACCCGGCGCTGCCGGCTGACGCCGCTGGTCGCGGCGGTTCACCTCCGCCAGCCCGCGCTCCTGGCGAAGATGGTGACCACCCTCGATGTGCTCTCCGCCGGCCGCGCGATGTTGGGCATCGGCGCGGGGTGGTACGCGGAGGAAGCGCATGGTCTCGGTGTGCCGTTTCCGCCACTTGGCGCGCGGTTCGGCATGCTGGAGGAGACGATCCAGATCTGCCTGCGGATGTGGAGCGGCGAACAGGGTGACGAGCGGCCATTCCGCGGCACGTACTACCAGTTGGAACGGCCCCTCAACGTCCCGCAGAGTCTCTCCCGGCCCCATCCCCCGCTCATGATCGGCGGCAGCGGCGCGCAAAAGACGCTGCGCCTGGTGGCGCGCTATGCGGACGCCTGCAATCTCTATCCCACGCCCGATCTGCCCGAGAAACTCGCCATCCTGCGCCAGCACTGCGCGACGGAGGGGCGCGATGAGGGGACGATCGAGAAGACCTGCACGGTCCATTTCGGCATCGGGGCGGATGGGGCGGGAGTCGACGCGACGGCCGCGGAATTGCGGCGCCTGGCCGATCTCGGCATCCAGACCGCGATCGGCATCGTCCGCGGTCCCGATCCCATCCGCATCGTGGATATCGTCGGCCGCGAGATTCTGCCCGCCGTCGCCGATGCCTAGCGCAGGGCTCTTCATTTCGGTGGGTCAGCACCGTGGCGTCTGGGTGCGCTGCGGGGAGATCGTGGCGCATCGGCGAATGTCGATTTTGGCGATGCCGATCGTCGCTTCCATGTGACGGCCGAGTGGGCCGTTTCAATCGCGAGTTGCGAGAACGATCATTGGAGGGGCATTGATGACCGACCGCGAACCAATCGAGACTACCAACCTCGATATCTACGGCAACCCCGCGCTCCCCTGGAGCAGGGCGCGGAATCTCCTCTCCACGTCGCTGCAAGCGGGCGCGCCCGAAGAGTCGCACTGCTTCCTCGGCACGGTCCGGCCGGACGGCCGCCCCCACGCCGCCGGGGTCGGCGCGCACTGGTACGATGGCGATCTCTACATCGTCAGCGGGCCGGAGACCCGCAAATCGCGCAACCTGGCCGCCAACCCGGCCGGCACGATCGCCGTGGCTCTGAAGGGGCTCGATCTCGTCCTCGAGGGCGACGCGGTGCGGGTCACCGATCGGGAGACCCTGGAGACGCTGGCCGCGCGGTACCGCGCCTGGGGGTGGCCGACGACGGTCGAGGGCGACGCGTTGACCGCGCCGTACAGCGCCCCAAGCGCCGGGCCGCCGCCCTGGCACCTCTATCGCTTCACCTTCCACACCGCGTTCGGCGTTGCGGGCGAAGAACCGCACGGGGCGACGCGCTGGCGGTTTCAGCGCTGATGACCGATGCACCGGCGAGGTGGAGCGAACACCTCCCGGGCTCTCCGTCACCGCGTGGTGATGCGGAGTAGATCGTCTACCATAATGTGTCATGCAGAGTCCGCGGGCGAAGCAGCCCGGTTCTTCTCAGGCAATCCTTGCGATTCGCCGAGAGGCTTCCTTCGTAAGCATGACACAGCATTGGCGGTCTCTTCGATGCGTGGGCTTCATCGTGTCGCTCTTCCCTCACAATACGAAATTCGGATGATGACCGCCGTCTGCTCGTGAGGCCTGCCCTCACCCCAACCCCTGGCTCCCTCCCGAGCCTCCCTCCGCCGGAGGGAGGAGTCTCCCGCCGAGCGGGAGAGGGGCTGGAGTGCACCCCGATTTCCGGACCGGTGGCAAAGGGAGGGTCGAAGCCGGGCGGTAGACTCAGCCCGGCGAGGAGGCGACCTATGGCACGGGGGCGAACGTATAGTCGCGAGTTCAAGCTCGAGGTGGTCCACCAGGTGGCGAGCGGGGCCAAGCGGCCAGCGCAGGTGTGCCGTGAGCACGGCGTGGCCAACAGCGTGCTGGACCGCTGGCGCCAGGAGTACGCGGCGCGAGGAAGCGGCCTTCTCCCCGCGAGCCGGACGGGCAGGAGGCGCTGCAGCGCCGCGTCGCCGGCTGGAGCAGCTGTGCGGGCAATTGGCGCTGGAGAACGCGGCGCTAAAAGGGGGCTGGCCGAGCTGCCCTCGCGCAGCGGCACGCGCTGATGACCGAGGTGGGGACAGCCTGCCCCGCGCTGTCGGTGCGGCGCCGCTGTGCGGTCCCTGGGGATCAGCCGCGAGCGGTGGTACGCGCGGTTGGCCCCGCGCGAACCGGAGGCCGAGGCGGTGGCGCTGCGCGAGGCCATCGAGCGGATCGTGCTGGAGCATCCCGGCTGCGGCTGCGGCGCGTGACCCACGCCCTGAGGCGCGAGGGCTGGAAGGTCAACCGCAAGCGCGTCCTGCGTGTGATGCGCGAGAATCGCTGCTGTGCCAGATCAAACGCCGCTTCGTGCCGACCACCGACTCGCGCGCCACGGACTGGGAAGCATCCCAACCTGCTGCGCGGCCGGGACCTCCAGCGCCCCGACCAGGCGTGGGTAGCCGACCTGACCTACATCCGGCTGCCGACCACCTGCACTTCCTGGCCGCGATCCTCGATGCCTGGTCGCGCCGCATCGTCGGCTGGGCGCTGTCGCCGCACATCGACACCGACCTGACCCTGGCCGCCCTGGGCGGGCCATCACCGGGCTCGGCGACCGGTGCCGGGGCTGATCCACCACTCCGACCACGGGGTGCAGTACGCCAGTCACCGCTACGTCGCGCGCCTGGAGGCCATCGGCGCGCAGATCAGCATGGCGGCGGTGGGCAACGTCTATGAGAATGCGATGGCGGAAGCTCTTCGCCACGCTCAAGCGGGAGGAGGTGTACCTGCACGACTACCGCACCTTCGCCGAAGCCGAGGCCCAGCCTGGGCCGCTTCCTGGACGACGTCTACAACCACAAGCGCCTCCACTCAGCCTCGGCTACCGGCCCCAGCGAATTCGAAGCGTGCTGGATCGACGCACGAAGAACGACAACCAACTTGGAAGGCACGCCTCCTTTGCTCGTGGTCCGGTAACAGGGGTGCACAGGCTTTCCGTCGTTGCCTGCACGTGCAGATTCTTCGGCAAATTCCGCTGTGTTCCTAGCAATTTTGCGTGCCGACGCTCAGGGGGTTCTCGCACGGGCGTCTGGTTTTTCCGCCGCTGAGCGTCCTGATTCTGTTTACCATTCGCCAGATTCGTTGCCGGCGTTCGTCATGCTGATCGAAACTAGCGATGTTTCCGGTGCGTTGCGGAACGTGAACAACGCGATCTGATGACGGATTCGCGATCGGGCCAGTGACGACGCTGGCGAAGCGCGAGGATAGCGCTGTTCGGTGATGTAGATGGCGGCGCGTTGAGTTCGCCGCGGACCCGGTGGAGGAAGGACCGATCACGGCGCTTGACGCACCGTGCCGCGTGGCGGCGAGCTGTCGTTGATCGTACATGACGCTCTGTTCGGCGCAGGGTTGCCGGCGCGGGCGCAGGATGAGGCGCCCCCTGGTACGGCGATACTGGTCGCGGGCGGCGAGCCGGTCTTGCTGAAGCGGCCAGGCTGACGCGGCAGCACTGGCAACCCTGGGTGAAACGCGGCGGTCGAGATTGCCGGCCGAAGTCGTCGATGTCGCGGGCCAATCGTGGTTGCCGGTGACGGTCGATGGGCAGAGCAGGTATGTGCCCGCCGGGTACGTGGCGCTGAGCGTCCGCGCCTGCGGCGTCGACGATCCAGCGGTCCAGGCGGAATCCGTGGCTGCGGCCCCCATGCCGGAGGACGGTGCTGCCGCCGTGGAACCAGTGTCTGCCGCGCCAGCGGCTGCAGGCGGCGACGACGACCGATGTAACCTGCGCGCCGCGCCGAGTACCGATGCCGATGTGCTGACGGTACTGCCTCCCGGCACGGCGGTTTCCATTGATGGTGAAGCGAGCAACGGTTTTGTCCCGGTCACGGGTAACGGGGTGACCGGTTGGGTCGCGGTCGAACTGCTGCAGACCGCGGCGCCCGCTGCCGCGCCGGTCGCGGCGAGCGACCCAGCCCTGCCCGAACCGATCATCGCCGATGCGGCTGAAGCGCCCGCGGCCAGTGCCGAGGCGGCGCCGGACACGAAGCGGCGCGATAGCACCGGCATCGCCTGGCCGATGGCCGGCGGGAAATGGGAAGTGGTGCAGGGGTACAACAATGGCACCCACACCAACCGCAGCGATTTCGCCCAGTACAAGTATTCGCTCGACTGGGCCCGGGTCGATGGCAATACCGCCGGTCAGACGGTCTACGCGCCGGTTTCCGGCACCATCGAGTGGGTCGATCGCGGCAGCGGCGGCATGTTGATCAACGCGGGCAATGGCTACGGCGTGGCCATGTTCCATGTTACGTACGACCGTGGCTACCAGAGCGGCGACCGCGTCGAGCGCGGCGAGGCGATCGGTGCGGTTTCGGGTCCTGGCGGCGAAGGGTACGAGTCGATGTCGCACATCGACATGACCTGCTGGCGTCTGACCCAGAATGGTCACGAATCGGTGCCGTTCGACGGCCCGAACGCCATTGCGGGGGAGGAATTCCCCGATATCGGCGGCGGCAATCAGCACATGGGGGCCACCGTTTCGCCGTAGTCGGCCATGAACGGGCAGCAGTCGGTTGGTCGCCGCGCCGCCGGGTCACGTCTGACTACAGGTCCGCTCGCGTCGCCCGCACCGCGTCCATGAACTGCCGCGCTCGCATCGGGTCGACCGGGTTGCGCATGTCGCCTCCCTTGATCCAGGTCGCGACGACGACACCGTCGGCGACAGCCAGCGCCTCGCGCACGTTCTCCGCGGTCGCCCCGCCGCCGAGGAAGAGCGGCACGCCGGGGACAGCGCGCCGCGCGAGGCGGAGCCACGCGAGGGACTCGGCGAAATCGCTGGCGGTCAGAAAGAGACCGTCCGCGCCGCCTTCATGGACGGCTTCCCATGCCGCCTTGTCGATCGGCTTGGGACCGAGGGGCACCGCGTGCGGCTCGTAGACGTCGGCGAGGATCGGCATCGTCGCTCCGATCTTGCGGTGGAAGCGCGTCGCCTCGTGGCAACACCCCTCGGACAGTCCCCAACTCGTCACCGCGACCCCGGTGAAGGTGTGTTCGATGCGGACGAAATCGGCGCCCGCGGCATCGGCCACCGCGATCGCCGCTTCCGCGTCCCAGTTGACCAGGATGCTGAGCGACAACTCGGGGAACGCCTGCCGGACCGCAAGCGCGGCCGCCGTCATGTAAGCGACCGTCTCCGGTCCGACCCGTCGCGTGCTGGGCTGGTCTCCCATGTTTTGCAGTTGCAATCCATCAAACCCGGCTTCGGCGAGGATTGCCGCCTCGGCGAGCACCGCGGCGAAGATGGAGCGCAACGACTCGCCCCGGTAGCGATATGAACCGGGGAGCGGCCGGACCTGCACCATGGCGAGTGCCGGCCTGGGAACCCGGAACAGGTTCGCCATCAACGTGTCAGTCATCCTGCTGGGTCTCCGCGAAGCGTATGGCGTGCGTGACGATCGCCGCTGGCGGCAGGACCCCGGCCTCCGTAATGAACCCGGTCAGCAATGCGGGCGGGACGTAGTCGAGATCGGGCGACACCACTCGCAAGCGGTCGTCAGACCGGGATGGCAAGCCGGAGGTCAGGCGGTCCAGATGATGACCATCGAGCATCGGGATCGGCCGCCGGTAACCGCGCAGGGTCCGCGTGTCGATCTTGATCAGCGTGCTCGCCACGTAGAGCGGCACCCGCCAATAGTCGCAGGCAAAGGCGACGAGCAGGCTTCCCGTGGTGTTGTAGCAGCCACCTTCGGCGGAAACGGTTTCGGCGCCGATCAACGCCAGATCACACGCCTCGACCACGCTTCCGATCGCCGCGTCTGGAATCAGTTCGCAGCACAGTAAGCTGGTTTCCAGGTCTTCGACGAAACGCCGTCCTCCCTCCAGCGTGCGCGCCTCGGGGAGAACGACCGTCGGGGGATGCTCTCGTTCCCCGAGCGCGCGGAGAATGCCCGCCACCGAACTCGAGTAGTCATAGACCAGCACGCGCGTCGCCCGTGCGGCGAGGGCGGTGCCCGCGGCCGCGATCATCGCCATGCCGCGTTGAGCGGTCTGGTCATAGTCGCGTATCTGGGCAATGACCCACTCCCTGAACTCGTCAGGGGGCAAATACTGCATCCCGGTCAAACCATGCAGCATCTGCGCGAGTGCGTTGGGGACCGCCTGGCTCGACGCTCCGCGCCGGGCCGCGAGGTAACCGGCGACCTGACGCAGACGACGGGCAAGACTCTCGCGGTCTCCCTCGTGTTCTTCAGCAAGGCACGCCAGCAGGTCGGCGGCGAGAGCGAGTTGCCGGCTGGCGCCGAGCACGGTCGGCGATTCGAATAAATCGAGCCGTTCCGCGGCGCGCCCGGTGAGCCGTGGGCGCTCGATGGCGGCCGTCGTCTGTACAGCCATGTCCCTCCCAGAGTGGATGCAGCGGGTATCCAGCAGTTACGTCACGCGCTCGGTCAGGAACCGCTCGACCTCCGTCAGCGTCGGTTGTGCCGTGCGCGAGCCGACCGCCGTGACCGACAGGGCCGCGGCGGCGGCGGCGGTTCGGCCGCACCGCGCGAGATCCCACCCGCGCAAGTATCCGGAGACGAAGGCGCCGTTGAAACAGTCTCCGGCGCCGGTGGTATCAACGACCGGCACGGGGAACGCCGGCAAGCGGATCGTCTCCTCCGCCGACACGATCAGGCACCCCTGGCTCCCCATCGTTACCACCACGACCCGCGGACCGAGCGCGAGCACCTGCCGTGCTCCGGCCAGTTCGTCACCAGCGGCGAGTCTGCGCAATCCCTCCCGGTTGGGAAAGGCGAGATCGACCAGCCCCAGCAGCGAAGCAAAATCATCGCTGACGGTCGTCGGCTCGATATCGAGCGATACCAGCGTGCCGCGGCGCCTGGCTTCCCGCGCGATCCAGACCGTGACGTCGAAGTCGCTCGCCATCAGGTGCACAAGCCGCGCTTCGCCGAACGATTCGGGATCGAGGTCGGTGATATCCGGCGACATACAGTCGGTCTCGACGACCGTCAGCGCCTTTTCGCCCGTGTCGTCAAGCATGACCACGCAGAAATAGGTCCGCCCCCCCGGTTTGACGAGGACGAGATCGGTCGCGACGCTCGCCTCGCGCAATCCGTCCAAAGCGATCTCCCCGTAGCGATCGTCACCGACGATCGTTGCCAGCGCGGTCCGCATTCCCATGCGGCTGGCGGCGCACGCGAAGTTGGCGACGACGCCACCGGGCAACTCACCCAGCAAACCACCGAGGACCTTCTCGTCGCGCCCGGCGAGCCGTGATACCCGCAGGTAGAGATCGACGTCGGCATCGCCGACGCCGAGCACATCCCATCGCCGCGGGGCGCTCACTCGGTCGTCGCCCCGACGTGTACCCGGATCGTGTCGTCGCCCTGGAACGGGACCCAGATCGGTTCGTAGAGATAATCAGGTTCCATACAGGCGAAGCTGTAGGTGCAGTCCGCACTCTCGGGAAATGCGGCGCTGTGCCACGTTCCCTCGTGCATGATGATGCCCACCCCGACCGGGATGCGGAATGCCTTGACCGTGGCGGGATCGGGACGAGCCTCCTCGTCTTCGAGGTCCAGCGGCAGGGCGAGCGGCTGAATCAGGGCGTGCCCGTGCGGGTAGAGGATCTCATAGGTGTGGACGTGGCGCTCCATCTCACTGACAACGATAGGGCGATGGCGGGTGAGGACCGCGCCGTAAGAGATCGGCCAGCGGTTATCCAGCGTCTGGAACCCGTACCAACACTCCCAGCCATCGCCGGTGCGCGGCGCGGGGGTCGTCGGTGTCGCCACGATCCTTCCGTATGGCGCGAATGCCTCTTCGGTCAGGTCGGTTACCCCGATGCTCCACTCCTGGGACATTTCACCTCTCCCGGTATGACTCGGTCGCGGCGGCAGCGACGTCGAAATTCGCGATTGGATCTTCGGTTCGCCGCCCGAACGCGTTCTCCTCGGCGAAATACTGGTAGTAGGACGCTTCCGCCAGCGCGTCGACCATCCCGGTCAGGGAGTCGAGAGCGGGGAACTCCCAGAGCGAGACGCGCGCCCAGGCGGTACTGGCGCGGCATTCGTAACTCCCCAGGCACACCGCACCCCGCGCGATCGCCTCGGCCCGGATCGCCTCCCATCGCCCCAGCAGGCGCTCCCGCTCGGGGCGTGAGAGGTAGTACCACTCGTCCTTCGGCTTCCAGAAATTCACCCAGCCGATCCGCGGCAATGCCTCGCTCACGCTCCTCCCTCCTCTTCGTTGAGCCAGGTCAGGCTGGTCTGGAGATGATTCCCGAAGCGGAAAAAGCGGTCCAATCGCCCCGTGGCGGCGAATGTCTCCACCCCGCGCCACGTACCCTCCCGCTCCCGCCAGGCAAGGTAATCCGCGAGCGCTTCGCCATTCGGGGCGGTGACGAAGGTGAAGCGCTCCCAGCCCGTGCTGAACCGGCAATCGAAGGCTCCGTAGAGCCGAACTCCCGCGTTTTCTCCCCATCCCCCTGTCTCTCCCGGAGAAGGAGCGGGGAAACGGACCCGATCCCGCCGTGCGCCTGATCCTGTCGCCGACAAGCGTTCCAACATGACCATCCCATAGGGTGGCGGCGCGTCCTCCTCTGGTTCCGGCACCGTATCCCACGCGCCTTCGGTCAGAAACGCCGGGTCGGCGATGAAGTCACCGACGATGTGCCACGAATCGGCGAACTTGAAATCTCCCGCCTGTTCCAGATCGGCGATGGTGGCGAAGACGGCATCCATGCTCGGGCTGACCCAGAACGTCATGTATTGCCAGGCGCTCGACCAGCGGCAGAAATAGAGCCCGTAGGTGCGGTTCCCCCGCTCGCGGCCCCGGGCAAACGCTGCCTGGATCGCCTCGGTCGTGCCCCACTCGTCGCGAGGCGAGGCCACGTACTCCCGTGGGTTGTTCTTCCAGAGCGCGACAAACCCGGCCGTCATCGTCCCCGACTCCTACTTGATCGCGCCCGCGGTCAACCCGCGCACGATGTACCGCTCCAGCAGCAGACCGAGCAGCACCGTCGGCACCATGCTGACGATCGCCAGCGCGGACATCAGCCACCAGCGGACGCCGATCGCTGTCGCCATCCCGGCGATCGTCACCGGCATCGTCTTCGCCTTTTCGAAGGCGAGGAGCGAGGCGAAGAGATACTCGTTCCAGGAGAAGATGAAGAGCAGGATTCCCGTTGCCGCCAGCCCCGGAATGGAGAGAGGCAGCACAATGCGCCAGAACGTGGTGAACCACCCCGCGCCCTCGACCAGGGACGATTCCTCCAACTCGCGCGGCAGGGCCAGGAAGAAGTCGCGCATGATCCAGATTGCGAACGGCAGGTTGAATCCGGTGTAGGCGATTGCCAGTCCGGGCACCGAGTCGAGCAGGTGCAGGTAGTTGAACATCACCATGAAGGCGAGAATCGCCGCGGCTGGAGGGAGCATCCGTTGGGAGATGAACCAGAAGGCGATCTCCTTGTTGCCCCAGGGACCCCACCGGTAGTGAAACCGGGACAGACCGTAGCCGGCCATCCCGCCCAGGATCACCGCGGCGAGTGAACTGATGGAGGCCGCCAGAAAACTGTTGCGCAGGGGATCCGCGATCGGCACCGCGCCCTGCATCAGGTCCTGCCAGGCATGCAGGCTGGGCGTGAAATCGACCCAGGGGATGTAACTGACGCCGCGGTTGATGTCGATTGGCAGTTTGAACGAGGTAATGACCATCCAATAGAGCGGAAAGAGAATGACCACCGACCAGATGAGCAGGGGGACATAGGCCAGATTCAGGCGGCGCCGGGTCGAGTTCGGCATACGAACGGCTCCTACGTCGCGTTGGCGACGGTGCGCCGGGTCAGGGCGAGATAGACAAGGGCGTAGAGGGTGACGATGATCAGCAGGGCATAGGCGACCGCGGCGCCGTAGGCCATGTCGCCGCGATTGAGCGCCAGATCGTAGACGTAGAGCGTTACCGTCTGCGTCGCGGTGCCAGGACCGCCGGCGGTAATCACCCGCACCAGATCGATCAATTTGAACAGTTCGAGTGACCGGATCAGGATGGCGGTGACCGTCACCGGCGCCAGCAGCGGAACGGTGATCTGGGTGAAGACCTGCCAGGCGTTGGCGCCATCGACGCGCGCCGCCTCGAAGGGCTCCTCGGGGAGCGACTGCAACCCGGCGAGCAGCAGGATGAACATGAACGATGTCCACTGCCAGACATCGGCGAAGACGATCGTCCACGGCGCGACGGCGGGGTTGCTCGTCCAGGGGATGTGCGGCAGTCCGATCCGGAAGAGGATGTTGTTGATGGGGCCCTGCGTCTCGCTGAAGAGCATCCGCCCGATGACGTAGCCGACCGCGGCCGGACTGATCATCATCGGCAGGAGAAAGATGAGGCGAAAGAAGCGCTGCCCTCGCTTGATCCGCAGAACCGAGAGTGCGAGTGTGAGACCGAGCGCGTACTCGATGAGTGTCGCCATGATGGTGAAAAAGAGCGTGTTGCGAACCGCGCGTGTGAGTGTTTCATCGCCAAAGAGACGTCGCCAGTTCTCGAGCCCGCGAAAATCGATCTCCGGGAAGAGAAGATTCCAGTTGGTAAAGGTCATGCCAAGCGAAAAGAGAAACGGGAAGAGCGACAACAGCAGAACCAGGGCGGCGGCCGGGTTCAGGAAGAACCCGGCCGGAGCGCCCTGATTCGCCCCACCCTTGCCGTCATCCGGTCCTCCCCGACCGCGTCCAGTCGGGGCCGGAGATAACGCCTGGCGGGACGTACCGCTCATTCGCCGGCGATGCCGAGCGATTCGCGATAGAACTTCGCCTGCTGGTCGCGGCCGAGGCGATCGGTGATCGCGTCCCACTCCGCAGCTGCTTCGTCGAGCGCATCCTGCGCCGATTCCTCACCGACGAGCGCCTTCGTCACCGCGATTTCGAGGGCGTCCTTGTAGTCCGGAATGCCGGGGATGCGCAGATCGAATACGACATTCGGGTCGTTCAGCGAATCGGTGATCGCCTGGGTGTAGGCTTTCGCGTCTTCCTCGCTGAACCCGGCGGCGGTCCAGATGGCCGGATCGAGCAGTTCCTCGGAGTTGGGATTGACGCCACAACCGGGTGTCGTCACCGCCTGGGCCCGGACTTCCGGCGAGCCGAGATAGGTCGCCAGGTCCATCGCCGCGTCCGGATTCGGGCTCAACTTCGGCACGACGAAGATCCAGCCGCCGAAGCCAGCGAATGGCGCGTGATTCGCCTTGTCGAACGTCTCCCACGCCTTCGTCTCAGGGTTCCAGACCTCGGTGGAACCGGGGATCATGCCGAAGCCAACGTTCCCGGCGACGACCGAGGTGTTGGGGTCGATGCTCATCGGTCCGATGTCCGCCCACTGGATGTTGAGCGCGGCCTGGCCACCGACGAACGACTGCGCGTTTGCCGCCCAGTCGTAGGAGAGCATGTCCGGCGGACCCCACTGCAGCGCGGTCTTCCAGTCCTCGAGCGCCTTGACGAAGCCGGGGGTGTTGATCCGCGGTTTCATCGTGTCCGGATCGAAGAAGAAGGCTGGGTCATCCGGGTACTTGGCGTAACCGGCCGCGCGCGAGAGGAAGCCGTTCCAAGCGTGGTTGCGCCGCATCGGCAACTCGACCAACCCGTAATTGGGCGAGCCGTTGTTGTCCCAGTCCTTGCCGGTAAAGAACGCCGCGATATCGGCATACTGCTGCCAGTTCTCGGGCGGCGCCAGATCGTAGCCGTACTGGTCCTTGAATTCCTGCTGGTAGGTGGGATCGCTGAGGAGATCCTTGCGGTAGTTCATCATCAGCATGTCGCCGTCCCAGGGGACGCCGTACATGGTGTCATTCCAGCGAAGCTGGTACTTGTTGTAGATATCCGGGATCTGCTCGAGACCGAGCCGGCCCTGGAGATCCTCCGGCACCGGAATGACATGATCGCCGGCCATCAGTTGCCCGGCGGTCTGCGAACCGACGTAGTAGACGTCGGCGAGGAAGGTATTCGTCCCCGTCGCGGCGAGGATCTTGCTGTCGATGTCGCTGAACGGGATGGCGTTGATCGCCACCGTCCCGCCAGTATCGGCTTCCCACGTGTCGGTCCAGTTCTGGATGCATTCGACCTGGCCGGCGGGACCGGCGACGGTGACCGTGATCCCCTGGAAGTTCGGCTTCGCTTCATCCTGCGCGCCGACCAGCATGGCCGATCCCGGCGCGACCAGCATCACGCTCACCAGGAGCGCCAGCGCTGTAGGAATGCCGCGTAGCTTCAGTTTGCGGATTTTCATCACTCCGACCACCTCCACTATTTCCATGTCTCGATCGTTTTGCCCGTGTTGCGTGGTCTCCTCATCACCTCCCTCCGTCACCGTGGGATCCCGGGTTCCATCGTTGTCATTGACTCGCGTAGAGCGTGGTGCGGTAGGTGTAAGCGTCGGCAAGGTAGGTCATCAGCGCGTATTCGACGGGCGTGCCGTCCGGGTCGAATACGGTGCGCCCCACGCGGAGTACGAGCGCTCCCTCATGGGTTTCCAGGCGTCTCGCCTGCTCCTGGGTGGCGATCCCCGGCTCGACGATCTCGTCGGCGCGGTGCATCCGGACCCCGGTTTCGGCAATGGCCCGATAGAGCGATCCCGCGTCGAGCGCGGCGACGGTGAACGCCTCGGGCGCTGTCCTCACGATCCAGAGCGGAAGATGGGAAATTTGCTCGGCAATCGGCTCGCCGTCCGCGAGCAATACCCGCTCGATGACGAACACCTTGCCCGACGCCGCTCGCAGACGATCGGCGATCGCCGTCGGCGCTCGCCCCGGCTCCGCCCGGAGCGTGCGGTATCCCGGCTCGAGACCGAGGGCGCGGACGTTTTCCCCGAATCCGGTCAAGCGCGTCACCCGCTCGACGTGGCTGCTCTTCTTGCGGACGAAGGTTCCCTTGCCCGGCACCCGCTCCAGCAGCCCATCCCGCTCCAGGTCGGCCAGTGCTTGCCGGATGGTGATCCGGCTGAGCCGGTACGCATCTCCCAGTTGCGATTCGGAGGGGATGCGATCACCCGGCGACAGTTCGCCCCGCGTGATTCGCTCGCGGAGCAGATCGGCAAGTTGCCGATATTTCGGCGTCGGTGATTCGGCCTGGATCGGGCACATGCTGCTATGCTCAACCACGACCTGTTATGACAGGATAGGACTGGATGTGAGCGCAACGCTACACCAGAGTCGGGCGTCAGCGCAATGGGGAATGGCGCCAATGAGATTGCCCGCCGCGAATCGGGCGGTTTTCGGCAGAGCCCCAGGTGTACCTGTTGACAAGTGTCTCCGCTCGCCCCGAACATCCGGGGCAGCGACCCTGGGCGCTTGGTCTGGCTCTGAGCGCCCCTGAAGCCAAGGAGACCGCGATGGCCGCGATCGAGATCGAGACCTACCCGGCGTTGACCCGCTCTCGCAACCAGGGCATTCCCTTCGATCCGGCCTGGGTGCAGGCGGTGCGGGTCAACCGCGCCGCGACGGAGCGGCGAGCGGCGACCATGACCGCGCGCCGTTCGGTGAAACAGCAGTGGCAGGCAGCCTGGCTGTTGCGGGCGATCACCACCATCGACCTCACCACCCTCGCGGGAGACGACACCCCGGGCAATGTGCTTCGCCTCTGCGCCAAGGCGCGACAGCCGGTGCGGCACGATATTCTCGCCGCCCTCGGCGCCGCCGATCTCGGCATCCAGGTCGCGGCGGTCTGCGTCTATCACAACCTGATCGAAACCGCGGTCGCGGCCTTGCGTGGTTCCGGTATTCCGGTGGCGGCGGTTTCCACCGGCTTCCCCGCCGGTCAGATTCCACACCGGTTGAAACTGGCGGAGATCGAAGCCTCGGTTGGAGCCGGAGCGGCCGAGATCGACATCGTCATTTCCCGGGCCCACGTGCTCCGCGGCGAGTGGCGCCGGCTCTACGACGAGGTGCGCGATTTTCGCGCCGCGTGCGGCGAGGCCCACCTGAAGACGATTCTGGCCACGGGGGAACTGGGCACGCTGCGCGAGGTGGCGATGGCCAGTCTGGTCTGCATGATGGCCGGCGCCGATTTCATCAAGACCTCGACCGGCAAGGAGAGCGTCAACGCGACATTGCCGGTCGGTCTGACGATGGTCCGCGCGATTCGCGAGTACCGCGAGCGGACCGGGGAGCAGGTCGGCTTCAAACCGGCCGGCGGTATCCGCAACGCCAAGGGTGCGCTCGACTGGCTGATCATGATGAACGAGGAACTCGGTCCGGCCTGGACGCAGGCGGACCTGTTCCGGATCGGAGCCAGCGGTCTCCTCTCCGACATCGAGCGGCAACTGGAACACCACGTCACCGGCCGCTATGCCGCGGCGCACCGCCAGCCGATGGCGTAGAGCGGCGACTACTCGCTTCTGGGATGTTTACTGCCTCGGATGGAGGCGCGGGCGACGCAAGCGTCGCGCCCTACGACAGTTCGGTGGCATGGGCGCGGCTTACGCGAGTCAACGGGTGCGTTCGGGGGCGAACGATCTCCGAAGCCGGGATCGCTTCGTATCATTGCGGGAGACGCCATGCGGGCCATGTGCTCCTGGCGCGCGATATGGTGACCCACGGGAAATCGATGAGGCGCAGACGATGGAAACCGTCGCTGAGATCTTCACAACCATGAGTTATGGTCCCGCGCCGGAATCGGCCGGGCCGGCGCGGGCCTGGCTGGCCGAACATGGCCCCGCTCTCGGGTTGTTCATCGACAACGAACTCGCGCCGCCGGTGAGCGGCGAGTATTTCGACAGCATCAATCCGGCGACCGGCGCGACGTTGATCGCCGTTGCCCAATCAGGTCCCGAGGATGTCGATCGGGCGGTGGCCGCGGCGCGCCGCGCCTTCCCCGCCTGGAGGGCGCTGCCGGGTCACACCCGCGCCCGGTACCTCTACGCGTTGGCGCGGCAGGTGCAGAAGCACGCCCGCCTGCTGGCGGTGCTGGAGACGCTCGACAACGGCAAGCCGATCCGGGAGAGCCGCGATATCGACGTGCCGCTCGTCGCCCGGCATCTCTATCACCATGCCGGCTGGGCGCAGTTGCTCGAGACCGCGTTTCCGGGGCAGGAGGCGATCGGCGTCGTCGGGCAGATCGTGCCGTGGAATTTCCCGCTGCTGATGCTCGCCTGGAAGATCGCCCCGGCGCTGGCGGCGGGCAACACGGTGGTGCTGAAGCCGGCGCGCTACACCTCGCTCACGGCCATCGCCTTCGCCGAGATCGCGGCCCGCGCCGGATTGCCGCCGGGCGTGCTGAATGTGGTCACTGGCGAAGGAAAGACCGGCGCGCTCCTTACGGCGCACCCGGGCATCGACAAGATCGCGTTCACCGGCAGCACCGAGGTCGGGCGCGAGATCCGGCGGATCACCGCCGGATCGGGCAAGCGCCTCTCCCTCGAACTGGGCGGCAAATCGCCATTCGTCGTGTTCGCGGATGCCGACATCGACGGCGCGATCGAAGGGGTCGTCGATGCGATCTGGTTCAACCAGGGCCAGGTCTGCTGTGCTGGTTCGCGCCTGTTGCTACAGGAGGGGATCGCCGAGCGTTTTCTGGCGAAACTGCGGGCCAGGATGGAAACGCTGCGGGTGGGAGATCCGCTCGACAAGGCGATCGATATGGGCGCGATCGTGGCGCCGGTGCAACTGGCCACCATCGAGGGGTTGGTCGATCGCGCCCGGCAGGAAGGCGCCACCATCTGGCAGCCGTCATGGAGCGAGCGCCTCCCCGCCGGCTGCTTCTTCCCGCCGACGCTGGTCGCCAATATCGCGCCCTCGTGCGAAATCGCGCAAGTGGAGGTTTTCGGTCCGGTCCTGGCGGCGATGACCTTCCGCACCCCGGCGGAGGCGATCGCCCTGGCGAACAACACCGCCTACGGGTTGGCTGCGAGCGTCTGGACGGAAGACGTCAGTCTGGCGATCGACGTCGCGCGGGCGATCAAGGCGGGGACGGTCTGGATCAACGCCACCAATCTCTTCGACGCCGCGTCCGGCTTCGGTGGGTATCGCGAGAGCGGCTTCGGGCGCGAAGGCGGCCGGGAGGGGATGTACGAGTATCTGCGGCCGGCGTGGATGGCGGCCGCGGCGACCGCGGAGGTCCCGGAACCAGTGAAAGCCGCGTCGGCCGCGCGGGAGAACGGCCATCGCCGGGGGCCGGACGGGAGTGCTCCCGCCATCGACCGGACCGCCAAACTCTTCATCGGCGGCAAGCAGGCGCGCCCCGACTCCGGCTACAGCCGGTTGATCGTCGCCAGTGATGGTGGTTATTTGGGCGAGGTCGGCGACGGCAACCGCAAGGACCTCCGCAATGCCGTCGAGGCGGCATTGGCCGCCGGTGGCTGGGCGGCGATGTCCGGTCATGCGCGGGCGCAGGTGCTCTACTACATCGCCGAGAATCTCGCGGCGCGGGAAGACGAGTTCACAGCGCGGCTGCGGGCGATGCTCGGTGTCTCCCGGGCCGATGCGTCCGCTGAAGTCGCGATTGCCATTACCCGCTGGTTCAGCGCCGCCGCCTGGGCGGACAAATACGATGGCGCCGTCCACGGAACGCCGCTGCGTGGTTTCACGGCGGCGGTGCCTGAACCGATGGGAATCATCGGGATCGTCTGTGACGACCGCGCCCCGCTGCTCCAGTTCGTCTCGCTGCTCGCCCCGGCGCTAACGATGGGCAACCGGGTGATCGCGGTGCCGTCCGAGCGGTTTCCGCTGGCGGCGACCGATCTCTACCAGGTGTTCGAGACCTCGGACGTCCCCGCGGGCGCCGTGAATATCGTCACTGGCGGGCGCAATACGCTAGCGCGAGTGCTTGCCGAGCACGATGGCGTCGATGCCCTCTGGTACGCCGGGGACGCGGCGGGCGCGGCCGAGGTCGAGCGCGCCTCCGCGGGCAACCTGAAGCGAACCTGGATCGTCTCCCGCCCCGGCCGCGATTGGCGCAATCCGGAACAGGGCGAAGGCGAGGAGTTTCTGCGCGAATCGACGCAGGTCAAGAACATCTGGATTCCGGCGGAGATGTAACGAGGCGCGGCCAGACGTAAGTCGGCGAGACGGCCAGACGGCCAGACGGCCAGACGGCGAGACGGCCAGACGGCCAGACGGCGAGTCGGCAAGGAAGAGGATCGTCGTTCTCCTGACTCCTGACTCCCGACTCCCGACTCATTTCTTGCCGTCTCGCCGTCTCAATAAGGCTCACACCCAATGCCGTCCTTGTCCTTGTCCAGCCGTTGCGGATCGGGCGGGAGGACGGTGAAGTTCCGTTCCATCGTGATCGCGCACCCCTGATCGAAGGGCGGGCCGGGCGGGATGCAGGTGCTTTCGTCCGGATAGGCGGGGTCGCAGCCGGCTCGGACCGCCGGTATCGGGGTCGCGGTGGGCTGGGGAGGCGTGGCCGGCGTTGGTGTGTCCGGGGTTCTGGTCGGCAGCGATGCCGGAACCGGCGTTGCTGTCACCAGGGTGATCGGCGTGTTTGCCAGAAATGCCTGCTTCGGTGGCCTGGTCGGGGTGGCGGTCGAGGGAGTTTCGCTAGTGGCAAGCCGGGCCGGAGCCGTGACCGAGGCCGTGGCAGAGATGACGGTGACCTCCCCCATTCCGGGTGACGTCGGCGCCGGGTGCACCATGGCCGTGACGATCAAGGCGACGATCAGACCGAGCGGGAGCAGCAGCGATGCGGGGGCGTTCATCGGGGTCTCCGTGCCAGGATGGACCTACCACTCGTTAACTAGTACGCCAGGGTGTTTCCCACGGTTACGGGGAGTTCATGAAATCGAGGTCCGAAACGCACGAGGCGTGCCGCGCTTTCCCAGGGTGAGGCGCATTGGCCTATCGGCAGGTGTGTCGTTGGCCTCAGAGCGGTAGCACGAGCATCTCTTCCGGTCGCCAACTCACCCGCACATCCTGCCCGAGGGGTAGCCGGGAATCGCGATCTCGACCGTCATTGGCGACGTTGACGAGGATTTTCTGACCAGACGCCGTGGCAACGACGACACGGCTGGTGTCGCCGAAATAGGCGACGTCCCGCACTACGCCAAACATCGAAATGAAACCGGTGGCGGCTGACGGCGCCGTGTCGATGGCGATCCGCTCCGGCCGGATTGCCAGAGTGACGGCATCAGCCGCTGGCGAAAGCGACGAGATCGGAACCAGTCCAATGCCGGGAGTGTCGTAGATGGTCATGGCCGCATCGTGTCCGGCAATGCGGGCGGGGAAGAGGTTGATGCGCCCGATGAACTCGGCGACCAGTCGCGATGCCGGCGACTCGTACAACTCGCGTGGCGTACCGATCTGACTCACCCGGCCCTCGTGCATCACCGCGATCCGGGTGGCGATCGAGAGCGCCTCGTCCTGATCGTGGGTGACGATGATGAACGTGAAGCCGAGCAGCCGCTGCAACTGCACCAATTCCGACTGCATCGTCTCGCGCAGTTTGGCATCGAGGGCGGAGAGCGGTTCGTCGAGCAGCAGCACCTTCGGCCGCTTGACCAGGGCCCGCGCCAGCGCCACCCGTTGCCGCTGCCCACCGGAGAGTTGATCGGGAGCGCGATCGGCCAGGTCTTCCAGTTGGACCAGCGCCAGCGCCTCTCGTGCCCGGCGGCGCGTCTCCTCTTTTGGCGTACCGACCACCATCAGACCGTACCCGACGTTGTCGATGACGCTCATATGGGGAAAGAGGGCGTAGGACTGAAACACGAGATTGACCGGACGACGATTGGCGGGAGTGGTGGTCATATCCTCGCCGTCGATCACGATCCGTCCGGCCGTTGGCGTTTCGAAGCCGGCGATGGTGCGCAGCAACGTGGTCTTGCCGCAACCGGAAGGACCCAGGAGCGCGAAGAACTCGTTGCGGCCGATCTCGAGGGAGACGTCGTCAACCGCCGGCGGACCATCACCGAACCGCTTGGTGACATGGTGAATCGAGAGCATGCTCTCCACGATCCTGGAACTCCATGATGGTTCCCGCCACCCGGCGACCACGCCGGAGGCAAGCTGGCGCATGCATCGGATCTCTCGCCCGCGTCGTCACGGGCGCACTGCCACCACGAGCCTGGCCATTGCGCGCGGCGGATTTCCGCCGCTTACCCTGGCGCACGGCTAGTGGAATGTCGCCATTTGATCCTCTAGCATTGCATGGCATCGTACAACACGAACGGTTTGTCTCCGGGTCGCGCCCCGGGCTGCCAGAGTCCGCGCCGATCCGGACCAGCACGAAAGGAACGCGCATGTCGGCTGCAATGATGCTGAACCGTCGCCAACTCGTCGCGGGCGCCGCCGCGGGTGTCGCGCTTGGCGCGCCGACGCTGATTCGGGCCCAGAGCAAGGAATTGCGCGTCCTCACCTGGGAGGGATACGCCGAACCGGAGTGGCTCGATCCCTTTCAGGAGGCGACCGGGGCGACGGTGAATGTCGTCTACGTCGGCTCGGTCGATGAGATGTTCGCCAAGATGCAGGGGTCCAAAGGCGCCGATTTCGACGTGGTGGCCTTCGATACCTCCGCCTTCGCCCGCTACATCGACGCCGGGCTGATCCAGCCGCTCGATCTGGACAAACTGCCGAACGTCAAGCATGTCATCCCCGCGTTCCAGACCGTCGAACCGATCATGCGCGGCGAGGACCGCTACGGTGTCCCCTTTGCCTGGGGCTCGCTGCCGCTGGTCTACGACGCCGATCAGTTCGAGACCGCGCCTGATTCCTGGGCGGTGATGTGGGATCCGCAATACGAGCAGCAGATGATCGCCCTCGACGACGCCAACAACTCGATCGTGCTGGCCGCGCTGGTGCTCGGCTTCGAGAAGCCATACGACCTGACCGACGAGCAGTTCGAGCAGGTCAAACAGAAGTTGATCGAGCAGAAGCGGCTGCTCCTGACCTACTACGCCGGATTTGAAGAGGGCGCGGACATCTTCGCCCAAAACGACATCAAACTGGCCTTCTCCATGGGCGAGACGATGGCGGCGATGATCAAAGAGCGCGGCGTCAACGCCCAGGTGGTCATCCCCAAGGAGAAGGCGATCGGCTGGCTCGACTGCTGGGTGGCCAGCGTCGGCGCGCGGGACGTCGATCTCGCCCACGCCTGGATCGACGCCTGCATGACGCCCGACGTCGGCGCGCTCCTGTCCAGCAAGTTCAATTACGGTAACACCACCAATGAAACCGCCAACGACGAGATCGGCATGACCTACGGCGACCAACTCGCCTGGTTGCTCACCCCGGAGAACTTCGACAAGCGGGTGCAGATCTGGAACGAGGTCAAGGCGAGTTAGCCGCTGGTCGGGAAACCGACGGGAGCGCGGTGTAGGGGCACGGCATGCCGTGCCCACGATTGGACAGGACCGCGTTTCGAGGGTGGGAAGCGCCGTCGGGGTAACCGGGCGCGGCATGCCGTGCCCCTACGTTGCTCACCTGACTTTAGGAAGACGCCATGCCGATCGAGACGATTTCACCGCAACTGCCGGGCCCACCGCCGCAACTGACCATCACCGATGTCGAGTGCCATGTGCTGCTGGCCCCCGATTTCGATCCGGGGTTCACCTCCTCGGCGCAGGACAGTCTGGTGGTGGTCATCCACACCGACGGTGGGGTGACGGGGGTGGGCGAGTGCGATGCCAATCCCTGGATGGCGAAGGCGTGTCTGGAAGCGCCGGGGACCCACACCATGGGTCGCTCCATTCGCGATCTGCTGATCGGGGCCGACCCCTTCCAGATCGGCGCCCTGTGGCGCGAGGCGTACCTGGGCTCGGCGATGAACGGGCGCCGCGGCATGGTGATTCACGCCCTGAGCGCGGTCGACATGGCCCTCTGGGATCTCTGTGGGAAAGCGGTCGCGCTGCCGGTACACGCCCTGCTCGGTGGCGCGACGCGGGACCGGATTACGCCCTATGCCTCGCTCTTGCCGGTTGGAAATTCGTTTGCCGTCTATCGCGACGCCCTCTGCGAGGCAGCGGCGCGGGCGGTCGAACTCGGCTTCCGCGCCGTGAAGGCCGAGATCATCATGAACGGGCCGTACGCCCACGACGGGATGCGCGAGAGTGACGAGCGGCACACGGCGGTGCTGGCCGCGGTGCGGGAGACGATCGGCCCGGACATCACCCTGATGGTCGATGTCGGCTATCTCTGGGACGATGCCGAAACCTGCCTGGCGACGATCCGGGACTGGGCAGAATTCAACTGTTTCTTCCTGGAAACCCCGCTCTGGTCGGACAACGTTCACGAGATCGCGCAACTCGCGGCCGAGGCGCCGATGCCGATCGCCTATGGCGAGTGGCTGGCAACCCGCTTCGAATTCGCCGAGGCGATGGATGTGGCCCACATTCAGATCGCGCAACCGGATGTCGGCCGGGTCGGGGGCATCGGGGAAGCCAAAATCGTCTGCGACATGGCGAAGGCGCGAGGGGTGACGATCGTGCCCCACTGCTGGAAGACGGGCATCGCGGTTTCCGCCACCGCCCACCTCGCCTTTGTCACCGATCACTGCGCGTTCATCGAGTTTCTGCCGCGCCAGTTGTGCCACGAGCGGCTACGCCGGGAACTGGCCTACGAAGAACTGGTGCTCGATCCCGACGGCACGATCCCGCTTCCTCAGAAACCGGGGCTTGGTGTCGAAATCGATTGGGACGCCGTGCGCCGCTACACGGTTGCTTGATGATCCACGTCGGATAATGGCTACCGCTTGCACGCTCTGCGCGCCCTCACCCCAACCCCTCTCCCTGTGCGCAGGGAGAGGGGCTTTTGGCGGCCGCGTTGATGTTCCGCGCCAAAGCAAACGCGCCATTTCCGCCATACCTCCCCCTGTGGGCGATTGCGATAGGAGAGGGGCTCGCGGCGCCACGAGTCGAGGCGATCGCGGTGGTTTTCAGCCGGATTCCGTCCGATGATCGGCACGGCGCCGCTGCGGGCCTGGCTCGCCTTTCTCGCCGCCGCGGCGCTGCCGCTACTGGCAATCGCCGCGCCGATCTTTGCCTTCCTGCTCTTGTCGCTCTTCCGGGTCGAGAACAACCAGATCGTGCGCGAGATCGGACTCGGCAACTACGGCGAGGTGTTCGGCAACCCGACCTACCGCGAGACGTACCTGGAATCACTCCTGCTCTGCACGCAAGTCGCGGCGCTGACGCTTCTCGCCGGCTACCCGGTGGCCTGGTTCGTCTGGCGCCGGCGGGGAAGGACGCGCAATCTCCTCCTCCTGCTGACCGTGCTCCCGTTGTTCATGAGTTACATCGTCAAGCTGTACACGCTCCGCGCGGTACTTGGCCTGAATGGACTGCTGAATCAAACTCTGGTCGGTGTTGGGCTGCTGGATGTGCCGAGCAAAGCCTTTCTCTATAACCAGCGTGCGGTGCTGATCACGATGACCGTCATCTACCTGCCATTCGTGATCCTGCCCGTCTTCATTTCGCTGGAGCGGATTCCCCATCGGCTGCTGGAGGCCTCGACCGATCTCGGCGCCAGTCAGTGGCGCACCTTCCGCCATGTGGTGCTGCCGCTCTCGCTCCCGGGGACGGCGGCCGGGGCATTGTTCGCTTTCGTGCTCGCGCTCGGCGATTTCGTCACGCCGCAGATGGTGGGCGGGACCTCGGGTTTCACCTATGGGCGCCTGATCTGGTCGCAGTTCGGCCTGGCCTACAACTGGCCGCTGGGGTCGGCGATGGCCGCGCTCCTGCTGGTGACCGCGCTCGGCGTCATTCTGCTCGCGGCCTATTTCACCCGCCGGGCGCGGTTCTAGGGGCATCGTGCGGACATCGTGTCGTCCCGACCGCAGGAGGGACCTCGGCGTTGGGCTCGATCGTGACGGTCGCCGAGATGCCTCGGGCTGGCTCGGCACGACACAGATTGGGCGCGGCGCTGTGGGTGCATCGTGTCATTCCGACGCAGGAGGAATCTCGGCGTGATCGCTCGATCGACCTGGAAACGACGAGGTCCCTCGTTCCTCGGGACGACCCACCTGCTACTCGGCATCCACGGACGCGAGGGGTAGCCGATGCGTTCCCCTGGCGAACGCGCGGTCGACGTGGCCGCCGGCATCTTCACCGCCATCGTGCTCTTCGTACTCTATTCGCCGGTGTTGATCAATGCCCTCTTTTCCGTGGTGGCGCTGGAAGACGACCAGATCGCCTGGGAGAGTTTTTCGCTGGCGCCGTACCGAGACGTCTGGTCGGACCCGGATGTCATCGCCGCCCTGCGCAACACGGCGATCGTCGCGGTGATCGCCGTCAGCGTGGCAACGGTGCTGGCGATGCTCTTTGCGCTGTACACCAACCGCGACGGCGCGATGGGGCGGACATCGCTGGAACTGGCGATCTACCTCCCCTTCCTCCTACCGCCGATCATCACCGGGCTCTCGCTGCTGGTCGCCTGTGCCGATCTGGGTATCCCGCGCGGCGTCCAGACCATCGTTCTTGGCCACACCGTCTTTGTGTTGGCCATTGCCTATCGTCTGGTGCGGACACGGCTGCAATCGCTGCCGCCCGCGCTCACCGAAGCGTCCTACGATCTCGGCGCGAGCGCTTGGCAGACGTTCCGCTACATCGTGCTGCCACAACTCATGTCGGCGATTGTGACCGGCGCCCTGCTCGCGCTCACTCTCTCCTTCGATGAGACACTGATCACCGTCTTCCTCAGCGGCGATCAGATGACGCTGCCGCTGCGCCTCTGGGCGATGACTCGCGTCGGCTTCACTCAAAACGTGAACGCGTTGGTGACCATCGTGCTCGCCATCTCGATCGTGCTCGCCATCATCGTCGCGGTGCGGATGAAACCGGCCCAATTCGACAGCGAGGGCTGAGTCACGATGCGGACATCGCGAACGGGAGGCGGAGTGGAGCCACGGCATTCTGGACCTTTGCGCTCGCGGTCAGGAGCGCGGGCGACGCAAGCGTCGCACCCTACGGAATATGCGTCGTAGGGTGCGACGCTTGCGTCGCCCGCTTCCCCATCCAGGCTCCCCCTGGGTTCCGAACTCCGTACCTCCCTGCTCCGAGTCATGGCGAATAGACGCGACTATGCCGGAAGAAACGCGAACGGTTCGGCAGGCGCGAAGAGCGCGGTGACGTCCCCGGAGACGAAGGCGTCATCGCGGAGCAATGCCGATTCGTGGGTCAGGGTGATCTTCCGGCTCGGGGCGCCCTCGGAGAAATCGATCGCGTCCAGGTCGATCCAGATCAGGAACGGGCTTTGCGCCGATTCGAAGTAGTAGACGCGGTTCTTCTGGTCGGCGACCGTGCGCCAGAGGGTGGAACTGATGTTTGGTTGGCCGGGCGTGGTGATGCCGAGCGGAACCGAGGCGTTGCGGATGACGCCAAACGCGCTTGCCAGCGCCGGGACCAATTCCGCCGTTTGCGGCACCGCCTTGATGTAGAACGAGGCGCGCACGAAGCGGTCCGCCGCCCGGCTGGTGCCTGGCAGCATGACCGTGCCGCCGATCTGCTCCCAATAGGCATTGAGCGCAAGTTGCTCGTCGTAGATGGGTGAGTTGGTCATCACCTGATACTCGTGGCCATGGTGGATGACCAGGTTGCCGCCGACGTACTCGAAGATCGCGGAATCGCCGCTGGGATCGGAGAGCGAGAGATGCACGGTGCCGGCGTGGCCATCAGGCGTCTCGACCGTCTTGACGTAGAACGGCTCCTGCCGCAAGGCGGCGACCGCTTCCGCAACGGTCGCGAAGTGGTCCAGCGCGTACTGCGCCCAGGCTGCTACTGAGATTGGTTTCCGCTGGTCGCCGGGAGGAGGGCTGCCGTAGTCCGCTTCAGCGAGATAGAGCATGTTGGCGACGAGACCTGGTTCGTTGATTCCGTCGATGGTGCACGCCTCGAACCCGCTGGCGGTCACGCTGCCGTACCGTGAGACCCAGCGCAGACTATCCGGGCCCGCCGCGCCATCACGCGCCACACCCCGCGGATACGCCCAGAGGTTGGTGCCGAGGGGAGCAAACCAATCGAGCGTCCGGGTGGTAATGACGATATCGTCCAGTCCCAGATAGGTGGCTCGGGTACACATGATGCGCTGCCTTTCTCCGGATCGCGACCGTCAACGAATCGTGCCTTGCCTGCAACCGTGTGCGGAGTGAGGATAACCGCTGGACGGTACGTGCGAATTCAACGGTTCACTTGGAGGGGGGGTCAACGGTCGGGTGAAGCGCCGGAAGTCTCGGTCAGGGCAAGAATGAGATAGGAGTCAAGGGTGAGACAGACCTGGTCATTGTGACGCGGCAACCGGTCATCTCTCCCTGACAGGAGGGAGTCGCGTCCCACGCGTTGGTTCCGCATTCGGGCCTCCCCACTGCCGATCCATCCCCAGCGGTAGAAGACGAGCAGCGCGCCGGTGGTCAATACCAGGATGAGGACGATCATGAGCACGAACCCGGTAAAGGTGCCGAGGTGCGGCGAATCGAATTGCGTTCCGAAGAAGCCAAGCACCACCGTCGCGGGCAGCAGGGTTGCCGAGACGATGGTGAGGACTTTCACGATCTCGTTGGTGCGGTGGGAAACACGCGAGACGTAGAGTTCGAACGCGCCGTTGACGGCCTCCCGGGCGGCATCCAACGAGTCGATCAACCTGCCCAGGCGCGCCTCCAGATCGCGAAAGTAGGGTTCGACTTCCTCCCCGCCGACCAGGGGAAAGTCGGGGCGGAGAAAGGCCTCCAGGAGCGGCCGATGCTGACTCGCCAGGCGGTGAATGGCGAAGACGAAGCGCTTCAGCACGAGGAGGTCTTCCAGGAAGGCATCGGAGGCGTCGGTGAGCGCCCGCTCCTCCATCGCTTCGACTTCGCTTTCGAGGCCCTCGGTCAAATCCTCGTAGAGCGCCAGCAATTCGTCGATCAGGATCGAGAGCAGGAATGCCGAATCGAGCGCGAGGAGCGCCGGATTCTGGGCGGCGCGCGCCAGCACCCGCTCGGCGAAGGGCAATGACCGCTTGTGGGCGCTGACGAGGTAGTTGCGGCCGACGAAGAGATCGAGTTCGCTGGCCAGGACGTGCCGGGCGTCCGCATCGGCGTGGGGAACCGTGGCGGCGGCGAAGAAGCGGTCGCCAAAGACGCCGAGGCGAGGACGTTGCCAACCGGCGAGGGCAACTCGAATGCCTGCCTCCGGGAGATCGAGGCGCGATCCGATCTCCTCCAGGGCATCGCGCTCGTAGCGGGCGAGATCGACCCAGATGAATTGCTGGTCGTCAGCGGCGAGGTCCGTTAGATCCTCCACGGCGACCTGACGCGGCTCGGCGTTTTCCCGGAAGAGCCAGGCGACGATCTCGGTTTCCGCATGTCGTCCTTCGACCGGGGCGGAGCCTTCCGCTTCGAGGACTCCGGTCACCGTTTCCGGGAGGTGGTCAGCCCGGCTGACGACCGTATGAAAATCGTCGGCGGCGAAGTCGTGGGCGGCAGCATTGGCCTTCGTTCGGGGGCGTGGGGTCGCTTCGCGCGCGGACGTGCCACCGCGGAGTGCGGGGCGGCGGGACGGTTCGTCTGGTGGCGCGCCGTTGGCGCGTTCTTCGTGCGTGTCGTGCCCCAATGAGGAACCTCCATGCCACATGCGCGGCACCACTCCGCATGGCGTGTGCCAGAAATTTGGCGGGCCGGATCACGACGCACTGGACCCACACTGGCCGAGTTGTTGATTCAGGCACCGTAGCCATGCCCCCGCACCTTGCGCTCCGCGACGACGCCGGGGATTACCGCCTTCCCCCCGCTTTGTCCCGCAGCAATTGCTGGCCGAATGACGCCTCGTGGCTCATATGCCAACCGGGGCGTTGCTCCGCCACTAGCGGTCGGTCGCCGTCCCACTCAAATATCGCCCGGCCATCACCGCCGCGAATGCGCCGCAGATGAAGAGTGGCACCACGCTGTAGGCCAGCCGAATGCCGACCGCATCGGCCAGCGCGCCGAGCAGGAGCGGCGCCAGCAGAATCGCCGAACCGGAGGCGAAGGAGATGCGCGCCGCGGCCTCGTTCGAGCCACTCGGCGCCACCCCCATCGCCAGGGACGCGATGAGCGGAAAAAGGTTCGCGACACCCAGGCCAGCCACGAAGAGACCGACCACGGTCGTCATCGCCGACGGCGCCAGCCAGTAGACAAGAAAACCCGCCGCGGCGACCGTGAGAGCCACGATCACCAGCCGCTCCGGCGGTATCCGCTCTCCCAATCCCCGCCCGACGATCCGCCCGACGACCATGCCCCAGAGAAAGAGGCTGACGGTTGTCGCCGCCGTGGTGGTGGCCAGTCCCGCCGCCACCAGGAAATCGGCGCCCCAGAAGATCAGGCTGAACTCGACGCAGACCGAGAGCACCACCGCGGCCCAGAACGCCCAGTACGCCCGCGGCAGCCGGACGCGCCGGCCAGCGAGCCCACCGCGCACACGAGAGGTGGCGGGCAGCGTTTCGTTCCGGTAGAGGAGAAGCAGCGCCAGCGGCATCAGCAAGGAGAGGAGGTAGGCGCCGCGCCAGCCGAAGGCGGTGCGCTCCCCGGCGCCGATGAGCACCCCGGAGAGCGCGCCGGTGGCCGCGGCGAGGATGTTCGCTTCGACGAGGGCCGTGACGCGACGGCTACCGTGGCGGTCGGCCAGAATGGCGGGGATCAGCACCACCACCAGCGAACCAACACTCCCCATGACAAAGATGCTGCCGATCGTCAGGATGGGGTGGTGAACGATGGTCAGGGCGATCGCCCCGATCGCCAATCCTGCCGCTCCGGTCCAAAACGTCGCCGTCCGGCCGAAGCGGGCAACGATCCGGTCGCCAACGAGTCCGGCCAGGATCATGCCGACCGCGAAGGCACTGAAATGGAGACTGGCCAGCCCGTAGGAGATATCGAGTTCGGCGCGCAGCGAGGGCATCAGCGGCCCGAGCCCACTGAGCAGGAAGTTGTAGAACCCGAGCATGCCGTAGGCGAGCCAAGTCACGCCATCGCGGCGAAATACTCCGGCTCCGTTCTGCTGCCCCACCCCGACCAACCATTCCCTCCCGGTTCGGCCGGTACATCATCGCAGTTTGCGCCAGCCAGGGCGCAGGTCGGCATGGGCAAACAATCAGCGCCGCTCCAGGCTGGAGCGGCGCTGAACAATGAAACGAGACAATCGGGGGCTACATCGCGGCGCTGGCCTGCTGTCCGCTCTGCATCCCGCTCATCGCCACCATCTGATGGGTCAATTGTTGGGAAATCTGCTCGACTCGCTGCAGCATCTGCTGCTCGTCCTGCAGGTTCTGTTGCAGCAGTTGCGCCGCTTCGCGCTGGCCCATCGCCCGCGCTTTCTCGATCAGACCGGTGTAGGCGGCAATCTCGTAATGCTCGGTCTTGGCCGCGCCGCCGACCACGAGCCCCTGGAGCACCTCGGGCGAAGGCCGCGATTGCTGCCCCTCTTGCAGTTCCTGGTAAAGCCCCTCGACGGCGTGGCACTGCACCGGATGCGGCTGCACGCCCATCTCCTGGAACACCTGCTGGATCCGTTGCGCGTGCTGCTGACTCTGCTCGGCATGCATCCGCAACCCTTCCTGCAATTGTGGGTTCTGGACGAGTCCCTGTGCCTGCTGCAGCATCTTGACGATGATCTGCTCGGCACTCAACATGTCCGACAACTCATGGACAAAGAGGTCCTGCGGTGTCTGCATCGACATCTGGGTTGATTGCTGCGCCATCGTGACGTGTCCTCCTGGTTCGCGGTTCCTGGCTCACCCAACGTGGCGAACCCCTGCCACCAGGAGCGCAAGACATGTGCCATTACGGCACGAATGTGCACCGGTTCCGATCCTTGCCGGTCCGTGCGGATACAGGGCGATAGCGGGCATGGCGAGGTGTTTATGGTTTGCAGCGACGTGCACACGACGTGTCGTCCCGTGGCACGAGGGACCTCGTCGTAGTGGTCCACCGCCCCGATCAATGCATCGCCCACCCGCCGTCGACGTTGAGCGTCTGTCCGGTGACGAAGGCAGCGCCATCGGAGACGAGGTAGGTCACCGCCGCCGCGATATCATCCGGCAGACCGCGCCGGGGCACCGACTGCGCCGTGGCCAGCCAGGACCCGATCCCCTCCTGATCGGGAAACATTTCCAGTTCCGCTTCGGTGCGGATCGCGCCAGGGGTCACCGCGTTGACCGTGATCCCCTCGCCCCCGACCTCCCGCGCCAAGCCGCGGGTGAACCCGATCATCCCCGCCTTCGAGGCGATGTAATGCACGAGATGGGGACGCCCGAGCAGAAAGGTGACCGAGGAGATGTTGACCACCCGTCCCCAACCGGCGGCGCGCATTGCCGGATAGACCGCGCGAAAACAGAGAAAACACGACTTCAGATTGACCGCCATCACCGCATCCCACTCCGCCTCGTCGATCTCGTGCCACGGTTTGTGGGTATCGGTGAGCGCGGCGTTGTTGATCAGGATGGTGACCGGCCCGAGTTCCTCCTCGACGCGCGCCACCATTCGCGCGACGGCGGCCGCGTCAGCGACGTCGCCGGCCACCGCCAGCGCCTCGCCCCCGGCGGCGACGATCCCGGCGGCAAGTTGCGCCGCTTCCCGTTCGTGGCTCCGGTAGTTGATGGCCACCGAATACCCCGCCGCGGCCAGCGCCGTCGCGATCCCCGCGCCGATGCCGCGCGCGCCGCCGGTCACCAGTGCCACGCGGCGAGACTCGGTCATTGCCCGTTATCCTCCTGCCGGCGGGCCGGTTGGCGCGGCGTCATTGACCTTCAACCCCGGCGGTCTCGCATGCGGGCGACGCAAGCGTCGCGCCCTACCGAATACCGATCGTCACGCGATGCTTGCCCCGCCCAAGAATGGCAATGACCTCGATGCATCAGTTTCATCCTGGCACTGTACAGCGCGGCCGTTGACCCGTCCCCTCATCCCCATGCGAATTGACAAGCCCATGGCAGGTTTATACAGTGTGAAGACGAATCCGGGGATGTTCGCGAGCGCGTGACGTCGCGCTCAGTACGGGCCATGCCGCGCACCAGGCGGCGAGGATCGAATGCGCGTCGCCATCGCGGAACTCAAACAGGAATCCAATACCTTCGTGCCGCGCGCGACGACGCTGGCCGATTTCGACGCCTGGCACCACTGGCGCGATGCGGCGGTCGTCGCCGGGCTGGCGAACACCAACTCGGAGATCGCCGGGTTTCTCGACGTGCTGACCGAGGCGGAGATCGCGCCGGTGCCGATCCTGGCGACGTTCGCCATGTCCGGCGGGAAGGTCACGCCCGATGCCTACGCGACGCTGCTGGCGGAACTCCTCTCCGGGCTGCGGGAGCAGGGACCGTACGACGGCGTCCTCCTCGCCCTGCACGGGGCGATGGTCACGGCGAACGACGACGATCCCGACGGGGCGATCATCGCCGCGGTGCGCGCCGCGATCGGTCCCGATATTCCGCTCGTGGTGACCATGGACCTCCACGGGAACGTCACCGCGAAATGCGTCACCTACGCCGACGCCATCGTCGGGTTCCGCACATCGCCCCACATCGACCTGCGCGACACCGGGCAACGTGGGGCGCGGCTCCTGCTGCGCATCCTGCGCGACGGCGCGCGGCCGGCGATGGCGATGGTGAAAGTCCCGATGGTGGCGCCCGCCTCGACCCACATGCATCACCTGCCGGGTCCGTTCCAGCGCCTGATGCAGGCCGCCATCGCAGCGGAAGGCGGCGCGGTCCTCTCCGCGAGCGTCTTCGCCGTGCAACCGTGGCTCGACATTGCCGAGATGGGGTTCGCCACGATCGCGGTGACCGACAACGATCCCGCCCTGGCGGAAGACGTCGCCGCCAGCCTCGCCGCGCAGGCCTGGGCGGAACGCGACGCCTTCATGGCGACGGAACTGGTTCCCATCGCGGAAGCCATCCACCGCGCCGAAGCCGTTCCGGGGCCGGTCGTCCTCTCCGATCTGGCCGACGGCACCGGCGCCGGTTCTCCCGGCGATGCCACCGCGGTCGTCGCCGCGCTGCTCGCGGCCAATCCCAGCCGACCGGCCTATGTCTGCGTTCGCGACCCCCTTGCCGCGCGCGAGGCGATCGCGGCCGGCGTCGGCGCCGCGGTCAGCCTCGACGTCGGCGGCAAACTCGACACCATCTACAACCAGCCGGTGACCGTGCGGGGCAAGGTGACCTTTGCCGGGCCGGCCCGCTTTCGCTTCAGCGGCGAAGGGTATACCGGCGTCGAAATGGATATGGGCGAGTGCGCCGTGATCCGGGCGGGGCAGGTCTCGGTGCTGCTGCTCGGCAACACGGTGATGACCGTCGACCCCGCGATGTACCGGGCGGTGGGACTCGAGCCGGCGCAAGCCGGGATCGTGGTCGTCAAATCGCACATCCAGTTTCGGGCGGGCTATGACGGCATCGCGCGGGAGATTATCCTGCTGGACAGTCCGGGGATGAGCAGCGACCACCTGACGATGCTTCCCTTCACGCGGATCGAGCGGCCCCTCTTTCCGTTCGATCGCGACATCGATTTTGCTCCCCAGCCGATCAGCCACATGGCGACGGCCGGTACGACCTGACCGGCAGCATGAACGAGGGTCTTCTCCAGCGCGCCACGCGGCGAGCGGTCGAGGCGGGCCACAGCGCCCACCGTGAGAGAGACGAGGAAAGGAAGGCGAGCATGGCGAGAACGCACGGGATCACCCGCCGGGATATGGCCAAACTGCTTGGAGCCGGCGCGGGAGCCATGGCGCTGGGCGGCCGCGCGGGCTTCGGCGCCATACCAGCTCGCGCTCAGGGCGCGTACGAGGGCGTCACCATTCGTGGTCTTGGGCTTGCCGGGGCGGCCTGGAACCCCGCGGTCGAGCAATTCGCCAAGGAGTTCACCGAAAAGACCGGGGCCAAGGTGGAATGGGATTTCCAACCCTGGGAACAGACGATGCCGAAGCTCCAGGCAGATCTCTCCGCCGGGTCAGCCCAGTACGACTTCTTCTGCAACGACATCGAGTTCCAGTACACGATCTACCCTTCACTGCAGCCGATCAACGACCTGATCGCCGCTCGCGGCTACGACATGGAGGGGTTCTTCGAGCCGATCTACACCTACGGGGAAGGGGTTGCCGGTGGTCAGGCCGGCGTGCGCTATGGTCTCCCCATTCGCGTCGGCGCCTCCTGGGTCTTCTATCGCACCGATCTCATCGACAAGTTCCCCACCACCTGGGACGACTACAACACCATGCTCGGCGACCTGACCAGCGGCGATCAGCACGGTCTCGGTTTCGCCGGGGTTCCCGCCCAATTGGTGAAACTCTTCCTGGCCCGCTTCTGGTCCAAGGGCGGCTCGCTGCTGAGCGCGGACTGGCAGCCGCAGATCAACAGCGAAATCGGCGTTGCCGCGCTGCAGATGCTGCTCGACGAGATGAAGCAGTACACCCCACCGGGCATCCTCGCCTGGGACAACCCGGACGCCTCCAACGCCTTCCTCAACGGCGATATCGCCGTGCTCGAAGGGTGGGCCAGTTTCATCCTGCCCAGCCTGGACGATCCGGACGCCTCCAAGGTGGTCGGCAAATGGTCGGTGGCGAAGTACCCGGAAAACGGCACCGGCAACTTCACCCAGCACAACTTCGCGATCTTCAACACCTCGCAAAATATCGACGCCGCCTTCGACTACATGGCCTACTGCACCGGCCCGGACACCGCGCTGCGGCTCCTCAACGAGTTCAAGGAGGAATCGCCACGCAAGACCGTCTGGACCGATCCGGCGGTGCTGAAGGAGCAGCCGTACCTGGAAACCGTCGTCCAGGCCTACGATGTCGGGCGGCCGTTCACGCCTGGTCTGCCGCAATGGCTGGAGTTGTTCATCGGGCTCGCGGAAGGGCTCTCGGCGGCGATGTCCGAGCAGAAATCGCCGCAGGATGCGTTGAACGACGTCGCGGCGAACTGGACCACGGTCATCGCCCAGGCCCCGCCGGACTGGGAATACAAGGAATAGTCCAACCGCAAGGAACACCGGGCCGGGGTACGGTGTGATCGTATCCCGGCCCCCTCGACATCACGCCAGGAGAGATCGTCGATCGCCACGTTACCGGGGTCCATCCCCCTTGCCCATGCGGAGCGCCTTGATGCGCCTCCGGTGATCGTGCAACGCTACACCGGCGAGCGGCTCGTCTCGCTCCTCTTCCTCGCGCCCGCCGTTCTGTTTCTCCTGCTGACCTCGGTCTATCCGCTGCTCTATTCCTTTTGGCTCAGTCTCCACAGTTGGAACCAGACGATTCCGAACAGCCGGCCGGTCTGGATCGGCGGCGAGAACTATCGCCAACTCCTGATCAATCCCGCCTTTCACAACAGCCTGCGCGTGACCATCATCTTCGTGGTCTGCGCGGTCGCGGTGGAGTTCGTGCTGGGAATGGGTCTGGCGCTGCTGGCGACCTCGCGCATCCGGGCCATGGGCGTCATCCGCACGGTGATGCTCTTTCCGCTGATGATCGCCCCGGTCATTGCCGGCGTGCTCTGGCGGACCCTCTATCACCCGACCTATGGCGTGGTGAACGCCGCCATCGGGCTGGTCGGCATCCCGCCCCAGGAATGGCTTGGTTCTCCCAGCCAGGCGCTGCCTGCCGTGATCACCGTCGAGATCTGGCAGAACCTGCCCGTCGTCGCCTTCGTCCTGGCCGCGGGGATTCAGTCGTTGCCGGTCGATCTCTACAAGGCCGCTCACGTCGATGGCGCCAGCCAGTGGCAGATCTTCCGGCGGATCACGCTGCCGCTGCTGAAGCCGGTGATCCTCGTCCTGCTGCTCTTGCGAGTGATGGACGCCTTCAAGGTCTTCGACATTATCTTCACGATGACATACGGCGGTCCCGGTCAGACGACGGAACTGCTCTCGATGCTGATCTACAAGACCGGTCTGCGCTTCTTCCAGATCGGCCAGGCCTCCGCGATGTCCTGGGTTTTCCTGGTCGGCATCTTCCTTCTTTCGCTGGTCTTCATCCGCCAGTTGCAGCGCCAGAAGTGAGCGCCGCCGTGCCCTCGCCGCCCGTTTCCTACCGGCGCCGCGCCGCGCTGGTGCTCCTCTATCTGGTCACGTTCGTGGTTCTGGTGATCATCGCCTTTCCGCTCTACTGGCTGGTAACTACCTCGATCAAGGTGCCAGCCGATACCGCCACCGCGCCGCCGGTGATCGTGCCGACGCGCTTCACCCTGGACAACTATCGCGCCGCGCTGGAGACGCCGGGCGTCGCCCGCGCCTTCGGCAACAGCGTTCTGGTCGCCACCGTCAGCACGGCGCTGACTACCTTCTTCGGCTCGCTTGCGGCGTACGCGCTGGCCAAGACCTACCTCTCGTTTGCGCTCAGACAGGGCTTGCTGATCTGGATTCTCATCACCCGCATCTTTCCCCCGGTGACCACCGCGATTCCCTATTACGTGATCGTCAAGAATCTCCGCCTCGGCGACACCCATCTCGCGCTGATCCTCACCTATGTCGCCTACGGCCTGCCCTTCGTGATCTGGCTGATGCTCGGCTTCTTCCAGGATCTCCCGGCTGATATCGAACGGGCGGCGATCGTCGACGGCTGCTCGCTCTGGCAGCGATTCCGCCGCGTCGTGCTGCCGCTGGCGCTTCCCGGGCTGGCGGTGACCTCCGTCTTCGCGTTCATCTATGCCTGGAACGAACTCCTCTATGCCTCGATCCTGACGTCGTTCAACGCCAAGACCATCCCGGTGGTAGTGGCGGGGTTCATTTCCGATCAATTCCTGCGCTGGGGCGAGATGACCGCCATCGGCTCGATCATGATCGTGCCGGTCCTCCTGGTCGCCGCCAGCGCGCAGCGCTACCTGGTGCGCGGTCTCACCTTCGGGGCGGTCAAAGGATGAGACGAGAAGGCGAGGAGTCGAGGAGTCGAGAAGACCGCAAGACGGCAAGACGGCAAGACGGCAAGACGGCAAGACGGCAAGACGGCAAGTCGGCAAGAAACGCATGATGACGCGAATTGGATGCAACGATCCTCGGCGTCTTCTCCTCGACTGCTCGACTGCTCGCCTTCTCGACTCGCCGTCTTGCCGACTTGCCGTCTCTACGTAGCGAGGAATCCTCGTGGCTGAGATTACGTTCGACCGGGTAAGCAAGCGGTTCGGCGCCCAGACCGTGGTGCGCGATCTCACGTTGACCGTCGCCGATCAGGAGCTGCTCACCCTGGTCGGTCCCAGCGGCTGTGGCAAGTCGACCACGCTCAATATGCTGGCCGGGTTGGAGGACCCCTCGGCGGGACTGATCAGCATCGACGGCAAGGTGGTCAATGCCGTCCCCTCCGGCGCGCGCGATATCGCCATGGTCTTCCAGAGTTACGCCCTTTACCCGCACATGACCGTCCGCCAGAACATCGGCTTTGGGCTGGAAGTGCGCGGCATGCCGCGCGACGAAATCGCGCGGCGCGTGGCGGAAGCCTCGCGTCTCCTCGAAATCGATCACCTGCTCGATCGCCGGCCGCGGGAGTTGAGCGGCGGTCAGCGGCAGCGGGTGGCGCTCGGCCGTGCCCTGACCCGCAACCCGAAAGCCTTCCTCCTCGACGAGCCGCTGAGCAATCTCGACGCCCAACTCCGCACCCAGATGCGCGCGGAGTTGAAACTCCTCTTTCGCCGCGTCCAGGGCACCGTTGTCTACGTCACCCACGATCAGGCGGAAGCGATGACCCTGAGCGACCGGCTGGCGGTCATGCACGATGGACAGGTGCAGCAGATCGGCACGCCGCTGGAGGTCTACAACGCCCCGGCCAACACCTTCGTCGCCCGCTTTCTCGGCAGCCCGGCGATCAATCTCGTCTCCGGCGCCCTGCGCGAGGACGAGGGGGTGCTCCAGATGATCGCGGATGGCATGCGCGTGCCGCTACCACCCCGGCTGGCATCGGCGGCGCGGCAGGCGGGGACGGGTGATGTGGTGCTCGGCTTCCGCCCGGAGGATCTCACGGTTGCCACCGCCGCTGGCCGCGGCACGGAAGCGCGGATCGACGTGGTCGAACCGATGGGTTCGCTCAATGTCGTCTACGCCAGCGCCGGGGGGAACCGATTCGTCGCCACGACCGCGCCCGATTGCTTCCCCGCCCCCGGAAGCACGGTCTGGCTCTCTCCCCAACCGGACAAGATGCACCTCTTCACGGCGGACATGGGGATGGCGATCCGGGAGTAATCGCGACTCAGAGGGAACCCTTGGAGTGGCTTCCGCATCCCACGATTCTCTCGGCTCGACCTGACAAGGGAAGGCAAGGCGGTCTCGCCGCGCCCGCCCTCACCCCAAACCCCTCTCCCGCTTGGCGGGAGAGGGGCCTTTGGCGGCCTCATCGGCATCCCAGGCCCGATTTCGGCCGTACCTCTCTTCCGCGGCACACAAGTTGCAAACGTTGCGTTAGAACATTTGATCGCCTAGCGGCGAAAGTCGAAAGGACCGGCTCCATGGCCCTGGACGAATTGCGGCAAAGCCCGATGATGACCCACCTGCTCGATGCGCTGGAGCGCGGAGAGGACATCGGCCATTACGGCCGTCTCACCTTCGCCATGGTCGCCCACCACTTCCTCGACCGGGACGAACTGGTGGAGTGGCTGAGCAAGGACCGCGCCTGCGACGAGCATGAGGCGAAAGCCCTCGTGCAGCAGATGGAACAGCGCGACTACAACCCGCCCTCCCGCCAGCGCATTCTCGAGTGGCAGGCCCAGCAGGACTTCCCCATCTGCCCGACCCCGGACGATCCCGCCGCCTGCAACCCGTACCGCGAATTGCAGATTCCGGACGACGTCCGCGAGAACATCGAGGCCTTCCGGGAGCAGCAGTTCGACGCCGAGGAGGCGACTGCGCGGTAGGTAACGCGTCAATCTCTGTACCAGTGCTCGAAGCCGCGCGATCTGGCGCGGCTTCATCGTGTCATCACGATGCCGGTCTGACGGCAATTCCTTCACGCGCGGCGAACGCTGAGATTCCTCGCATCCGCTCGCAATGACGTCCTGCCAGCGCGTCACGGATGCATCAGGAAACTCGTACGTTGTACGGGTGCCCCTGGCGTAGCAAACCGTTAGTCTCGAGGAGAGGTCAGATTTGATGGTGGCACTTCAGGCGACGGGATCGGACGGAAAGACAGGAGACTCGCGCTGATCCGCCTCGTGTCCCCCAGGCAGACCGGGTTCCGTGGAGCGGTAGTGATCGCGAGGAGGCAACCGTGGACGGTCAACGTTTCGATACCCTGGTGCAACGGATGAATCGCACGGGAACGCGGCGGGCAGCGCTGGCGCTGGTGGCGGGAGGTCTCGGTCTCTCCGCAATCACGACGCTCGACACGGATGCGAAAAGCAAGAAGCCCAAGAAGCACCGCTGCACGACGGTCGGCGGCGTCACGATCACCTGCCCCAAGAAGCGGGTCTGCTGCGACGCTGGGAAGAGCACCGGCGCGGGGTGCGCGCCCGCGGGCTACCCTGTCTGCTGCGAGTCGGACGGCTACGCGCACCGCTCGAACATCGTCTGTTGCGACACCTTTGACGAAGGCTCGGAAGGAATCTGCGATACCGGGTATCCCAACTGTTGCCCGGCGGAAATCGGCGGCTGCTGCAAGACTGGTTTTCCGGTCTGCTGCAAGGACGAAAGCGGCGAATACTGCTGCGCCGCCGGGTCGACCTGCTGCCAGACCGATCCCAGCGGTTGCTGCGCGGAGGAACCGGCGCGGCGCGGCAGTGAGGGTTCCGACGCGCGTGGCGCCTGGCGGGCGCGGCCCGCTGACGATAGCCACGGCGGCGCGTTTAGCGCGGGATAGGGCCCTCTCCCCAACCCCTCTCCCGCCAGGCGGGAGAGGGGCTTTCTCGGAGCGAGGTCAGGAAATCTCGAAAATCGTCTCCACCTCGACCGGCACATCACCAGGAAGGGCCTGGAGCCCAACCGCCGAACGGGCATGGACGCCGCGCTCGCCAAAGACGGCGTGCATCGTCTCGGAGAAGCCATGCATCACCTGCGGCGTCTGGGTGAAGCCGGGCGTGCAGTTGACCATCCCCAGCACTTTCACCACCCGCACCACGCGGCTCAGATCGCCGAGGATCGATTTCGCCATCGCGATCTGCTGAATCGCGCACTCCCGCGCCGCCTGGTAACCCTCCTCGACCGTGTAGGTCTCGCCGACGCGTCCTTTCCACGGCGTACCGGAGAAGCCGGGCGGGGTTGCCCCGGAGAGATAGAGCAGATTGCCGGTGATCACCCCGGCGGTCATCGCCGGATTGGCGTATGGTCCCACCTCGGGCAGTTCGATACCGAGTTCCGCGAGTCTCTCTTCCGGGGTCATCCCTGTCCAATCCCTTCCCGTATCCGCGATGTGCCGGGCGAGATCCGGCTCACTGCCGTAAAGGATGCCTCATCCCGCGCCGCGCCGCTTGCCATGCCGCGGTCCGCACCGTGATCGCGTTCTGTTGATTGGCATGCCCTGTGCAGGGAAGTCACCAGCACGGGCGGCTCGATCTCAACCGCGGTCTCAACGGGATCGAGACGCGCAAACGTACAATACGGTTCGCCGCTCGTGCCCATTCCCAGGCCGTGCCTGGAGCAACCTGCGGCTGAGGAGGAAACCGTCAGGTGTGGAACGGGAAGTCCGTTTCGGTCATCCTGATGACCTACGCCGAACGCGATTCGATTCGCGCCGCGATCGAGGGCTTCTTCGCCACCGGGGTCGTCGACGAAGTCCTCGTTGTCAACAACAATGCGGAGCCGGGAACGGCCGAAGAGGTCGCCCAGACCGCGGCCCGGCAGGTCTTCGAGAGCCGGCAGGGGTATGGCTGGGCATCGCGGCGCGGCCTGACCGAGGCGACCGGCGACCTGCTCGTTCTCGCCGAACCGGACGGTACCTTTCTCCCCAGTGATGTTCTCAAATTGCTCGCCTATAGCGCCGATTGCGATGCCGTCTTCGGTACCCGCACCACGCGGGCGCTGATCTGGGGCGGGGCCAATATGGGGCTCGGCCTGAAATGGGGCAACTGGGCCGTCGCCAAGATGATCGAGGTCCTGTTCAATACCAGCCACCTCAGCGATGTCGGCTGCACCTACAAACTGCTCACCCGCCCCCTTGCCCGCACATTACTGCCGCACTTGCGCGTCGGCGGGTCCCACTTCGGCCCGGAATTGATGCTGCGGGTGATCACCTCCGGCGCGCGCTGGGTGGAAGTGCCCGTCAACTATCTGCCGCGGGTTGGGGTTTCGTCAGTGACGGGAGATCCCCGCAAGACCGCGATGCTGGGCGCCCGGATGATCGCCTTCGTGCTCGGCTTCCGCCTGCGCACCCTCGGCCGTAACCACCGGCCAGCCGCGCCGTCGCTGCCGTTCCCCGCACTCCCGGCGGGCGAACAGGCAGCGATGTCCAGAGGACGGCGATGAGCCATCTCGCGGCGACGCCCAATGATCAGGTCAATTTCGACGACGTCGCCGACGTCTACGATTCCGTCTTTGCCCCGCACGTCATTGAGCATTATCTGAACCGCCGCGCGGCCTACCTGCTCCGCCACGCGCCGGGGACCAGGGTGCTCGACGTCGGCGCCGGGACCGGACTCCTGGCGGAACGGCTGACCGATCGCGGCATGCCTGTTGTTGCGCTCGATCCCTTTCCGCAGATGCTGGCGCAATTGCGGCAGCGGCGGCCCGATCTCGAAACAGTGGTGGCGAGCGGCGACAACATCCCCTTTCCCGACGGGTCGTTCGATACCACCTACTGCGTGGCGGTGATGCACCACATCGCCGCACCGGCGCTGGTACAACAGACCCTCGCGGAAATGGTGCGGGTGACCCGGCCCGGCGGTCACATCGTGGTCTGGGATCACAATCCGCTCAACCCGTACTGGCCGCTGCTCATGAAACGGGTGCCACAGGACAACGGCGCGGAGCGCCTGGTGCCGCTGGCGGAACTGGTCAGCGGCCTGACCGCGGCGGGCGCGCGGGTCAAGCGCGCGGAGCGGCTCGGGCTGATGCCGGAGTTCACCCCGCGACGGCTGCTCGGTCTCGCCGCGGCGCTCGAACGCGCTGTCGAGGCCACACCGGGTTTGCGCGCGTTGTGCAGCCACAACGTCGTCGTTGCCCGCAAGGCGTAAGCGGTTGAGTCAGGAGTCAGGCGTCGGGAGTCGGGAGCCGGGGGGGAAGCGCCCCCGTCGCCGCTGGGAATCACCGGTTGCCGCGGCAGTGCCTGCCCCGGGCGTCGTTTCCGTTCAATCCGACCAGTCGGTATCGGAATCGTCGCCGTCTGGCCGGGAAGGGTGGTTCACCGACGGGCGCGCGCTCGCCGTTCTGGCGCTGCTCCTCCTCCTCGCCGTCAGCAACCGCCTCGCCTTCGACAACTGGTTGACCCGGCTCGATCTTTTTACCTTCTTCCTGCCCTGGTACCACTTCCTCGGGGAGCAACTTCGCCAGTTGGCCGTTCCCGGCTGGAATCCGCATCTCTTCAGCGGCGCGCCGTTCGCGGGGGATCCGGAATCGGGTTGGATGTACTTCCCGGCGATGCTCCTCTTTGCCCTCTTCTCCGCCACCACCGCGTTCAAGTCGATGGTCGCGGTGCAGGTCACCATTGCCGCGTTCTCGACCTTCGCGCTGACCCGCGTCCTCGGCATGGGATCGCTGGCGAGCCTGATCGCGGCGACGGTTTACGCGGTCGGTCCGTTTCTCCACTGGAACACCTACTGCTGCCTGATCTTCGGCCAGTTCGCGACCTGGGTGCCGCTGACGCTGCTCGGGATCGAATTGGCGCTTCGCGCCGATGCGTGGCGGCCGCGCCTCGCCGCCTGGGCCCTGGGTGGTCTGGCGGTGAGCCAGATGCTCGGCGGCTGGGCGGGGGAGGGCTGGCTCTACGCCGTCCTGCTGCCAGCCGCGTACGCCGGATACCGCGGTCTCCTCGATCCGCCGGGGCACGTTCCCTCACCCCCCTTCCCCCCTCTCCCGGCTCGACGGGAGAGGGGGCATCGTCGCGTGCGATCGTCCACCAGCGCCCGATCTATTCCTTCACTTCCGTTCGGAGTCGTTTCGCGACTGATCGCGGCGAGCGCCACGGCGATGGCCATACCGGCGCTCGGGCTCGCCCTCGGCGCGGCGGGGATCCTGCCCCGGCTCATCGTCAACACCGAAACGAATCTCGCCGGCGGCGATTACAGCCGCCTCGGGAACGCGGGGGTGCTCAATCCGCCGTGGCAACTCTGGTATTTGTTGACCCAGGTGCTCGGCGAAGGGACCGGCTATCACGTGCGCGCGGTTTCGCCGGGCGGCGCGGTGGTGATCCTCTTCGCGCTCGCGTTGCTCCTGACGACCCGCCGCTTTGCGGTGCCCTTCTTCGCGGCGCTGACCCTGATCGCCTGGTTGCTGACCCTGGAGACGACGCCGCTGCACCAGGTTTTCTATCTGATCCCGCGCTACCGCGAGTTCCACGATCACGACGCTTGGCGCACCGTCGCGCTCTCCGCGATCGGGCCGGCCGTCCTCAGTGGCGCCGCCATCGAATCGCTACCGAAGTGGCGCGGGAGGCGCTATTTGCTCCCGGTGGTGGTTCTGCCCCTGCTCCTGCTCCTGATCACGGCCGCTGCGCTGTCCCGGCTCGATCTGTCGCTCGGCTGGCCTCCCCTCCTCGCCGCCACGGTCACCACGGTACTGGTCGCGATCATTGTGGCAGCGCCGGGAGGACCATCCGCGTCCGGCTGGCGGCCATTCCAGGATCCACGGCCGGTTGCCTCTTCGCGCCAGTCAGTGAAGGCAGTTCACAGCGGCGCGATTCTCGCCTCGGAGACGCTGACGCGGACCATGTCGGTCCTGATCCTGGCGGTGATCTTCGTCCTGCCGACGGGGCTGGAACTGACCGGATCGTGGCTCGGCTGGCCCCAGAGCGCCTATTGGGAAGCGCGCTGGCATCCCGACCCGGCAGAGAAGCTCGCCCTGGAGACGGCGACGAGCACGAGCGATCCGGGTGGCGCCGGGGAGTTCCTGCAATCGCGGTTGGCGGCGGACGGACCGTTCCGCTACGCGGGGTACGCCGGATTCGGCTACGGCGAGGGACAGAACGCCGGTGAGAGTTACATGGGACGCCGCTTCGATCCCGCGGTGGAAGCGGTGCTCGTCAACGGACGCCCGATCTTTCTTGGGCTCTACGATGTCCAGGGGTACAACCCGCTGCAACTTTCGCGGTATGTCGAGTTCATGGACGCGCTCAACGGCGGTCCGCAGGACTATCACACCGCCTTTCTGCTCCCCGCCGGGCTGACCTCTCCGCTGCTCGATCTGCTCGATGTGCGCTATCTCGTCGTCGATGGCGCGATCCCCCCGGACCGGGACGATCTCCTCCCGCTGACCGCGCAAGCGCGCGAGGTCTTCCGCGGCCCCCTCGCCGCCGTCTACGAGCGCACGACGACTCCCCGGCATGCCTGGATCGTTCATGACATCCGGCCGGTGGCGCGGGGTGAGGCGCTGCCCCTTCTCACCAGCGGCGCCGTCGATCCCTTCCGCACCGCGCTCGTCGAAGGTGCGCCACCGGTTAGCGAAGCACCACCCGCGGGTGCGGATGAACTGGCGCTGGTGACCGACTACGCGCCCGATCGGATCGAGATCGAGGCGAACGCCGCCACACCGGGGCTGCTGGTAGTCAGCGAGGTGTACGAATCAGGTTGGCGGGCCTCTGTCGATGGCGTGGACGTGCCGATCCTGCCGACCGATCACGCCCTGCGCGGGGTACCACTCCCCGCCGGGACGCACACCGTCGTCCTCCACTACGACCCCTGGCCGCTCCGGCTCGGGCTGATCGCCTCCACCATCACCGCCATCATGATGCTGGTTGCGTTCGCGGCCGTCGCCTTCTCTCTCCGGCGACGGAGCCAGTGATGTGTTTCCTTTGCGGAGCGGACCCGTTCCTGCACCACGACCATCGGCACGGGGCCGGAACGCAACACCGCGGTTTCTGCCGATCTGGCATGCATCGGGACAGAAGTTGCCGATCGCAACCTTCCCGAATACAGCCCCCACCGGGTGGCTGGCAGAGCGGCAGGGGAGATGTTCACTCTCCCCTTGCCCAGAGCAGGCCTCGTCGCAATCCTCACGGCTTGATGCACCGGCACGAATCGGGGTCGAAATGCCCTCCGTAGCGATAGCACTCATCACGGAGGAGACACTCGCCTTTGCAGCACACCCCAGGATCGTACCAGGGCATCAGACAGAAATCGCCGAATGGCCGAGGCTGCGCCTCCCACTCCCCGTCGACGCAGCGAATGAAGTTGCATGCGCGCTTGGACAGCGGGTAGGTGAGCTGACAACACTCGTTCTTCGGAATGCAGTTGTCCCCGCACGCCTTCTCATCGGAACAGCACACGGACTCGGAAACGCACTCGCCACTGGAGCAGAGCTTCTCCCCGGGACAGCATTGCGTATTGGGAACGCACGAGCCGTCGGCGCACTGCCACTCATTCGGGCAGCAGGTGCCCAGCTTGATGCAGGTCGCGTCGTCGCACATCCGCTCGCCGGGACAGCACTCGTTATAGGGCACACACCCCCCATCCGGGCACATCACGTTTCCCGGGCAGCAAACGTCCTGGCTGGCGCAGGAGCCGTCGGAGCAGATCTTCTCGTCGTCGCAGCAGTTCGCCTCCTTGACGCAGAAGCCGTCGGAGCAGCGCTTGGAACCCGGGCAGCACTGGCCGACCTCGCTGCACGAGCCATCCGGGCAACGCGGATGTCCGTTGTCGCACACGCCGCTCGGAGGCGGGCGATGGTTCCCCTGCCCGTTGTGTTTCCCCTGCCCGTTGTGCTTCCCTTGCCCCTTGCGCTTCGCCTCGTTCTGCAGCGCCCCCGTTGCCGAAGGATGCGGCCGGCGCTTAGCCCGCGTGTGGCCCCGCTTGGGCTTCGCCGTGGCCTCGTCATCCAGACCGAGGGACGCAACGGCCGTGCCGAGGGCGCTGCCTGTCAGGAGTCGTATGAGCGCCCGGCGTGTTCCGGCGCCGCTGACCATAGCCCGCGTGAAGAGATCGAATTGCACATCGTCCATCGTCGCAACCTCCTGGTCTTGGATCAGCCCTGCCGCCCGCTAATGACGGTGAGGACGAGCGTTCAGATAGCGGCTTGCTGCTCATCGGCGGGGATAGCGGCTGGGCACGCCTGCATCTCACCCGCCCGACGGGTACCGCGCTCGCCCCGGTGCTCCCTTCGGCACATCCACATCGTGCGCCTGTTCCAGTGAGGCCACCACACGCAGCCCCCACGCATCGCACGCAATCGAGGCGACAAGGGAGGATTCACGGGTCACCCTGTGCGACTCGCCGTGGACGATGGCAGGTGGAGTCGGGCCGCCGCGGCGAGCTGGGTGAGCGGCTTCAGGGTGCGCCAGACCACCAAGATCGCTCGCCACGATCGGGACGGGGAACCTCACGTCGGCGGCGACCGTCACCGCCCTAACCCCGGGGTCCCGCGCTTACTGGCTGAGACCTCTGGACGACTGCCGCAGCACATTCGACTAGCGGTACGTCGATGGCTTCGTCCGCTCAGCCGTCCGGTGAAGCTGTTGCCTACCGCAGCGTGCATAACGTGTGTCATGCCACGCCGCAAGGCATCTCGTTCGGCGGTCATTTGCTGCGGAACGACGAGGTCCCTCGTTCCTCGGGACGACACCATTTCGGCACGCTGCTGAGCTGCCCACCGTGGCCGCCACGGCGATGAGCCAGACCTTGGTCACCTTCGGCTGCGACGAAGACCAGGGCGGCGCGCACCATGCCGCCCTGGTCTTCGGTCATGCCGGTCGGTCGATCGCCCATGATCTGGCAGTGCCGGAAGGCATTGATCTCGTATTGCGGCCGCCGCAGTTGCCTGAGTCGCAGCCTGGAGAGCGATAGCGGGCACTCCTGAAGCCGGCTAACGCCGGGCAGGACTCCCACCACGCCCCCAACGTCCAAGTACCGGTCGGCGGTGCGGCGCCCAGGAAGAGAGGGGACCTCCCAGTCGTGATGATCCTCGCCGCGCCAGGAACACCGAATCGGGCTCAATGCTCCCGCGGGGAATCGTGGTGGTGCAGCACCGCGTGCCGGTGAAAAACTCCCTGTTGATGCAGCCGCTGGTGGAGCAGGTTGTGGGCGCGCTCGATACTGGCTCGCAGTGCCTTGTAGCGTTGCGCTTCCGGCCGCGGCGCGAGCGTATCGACGTAGGCGATGGCGCCCTCGATCTGCTCCAGCACCGCCATCGCATCCGCCGCGACGAAGAGCGGGCGGTCGTCCACCACCACCTGCACCGCGCTGGAGTGGGCGGCGATCTCGCCATGCCGGCCGTGGTAACTGCCGCGCACCCGCAGCGCGAGCCACGTCGAATCCGCGATCGCCACTGAGGCGGCCCCTTGCGCCGAGAGCGCCTGACCGCAATCGACCTGTTCGACAGCGAAACCACCCACCACGATCTCGACGCGCTCGATCGGCACGCTGACGGAAGCGGCCTCCCAGGTGACATCGACCGTGCCGCCGCCGGCAGGCAGCGCGATGCGGCTGCCCGCCGGTTGGCCGTTGACCGCGAACTCGAGCAGCGGCCCGACGGTGACGAAGGTGTTGCCGGCGCGGACCGCCGCCATCCAGTTGTCGTAGGTGAATTCGCGGCCGCCGAGGTGCGCGTAGGTGCGGATGCCGCCGAGCAGGGTGGCGGCGGTCATCTTGTCCGAGCCGCCAACGACCGGCACCTGGTAGCCGAGGTTCTGATAGCGATACCAGTCCGCGAGACCGTACGGATTGACCTGGGCATCGTGCGGATTGAAGGTCATCATCTCGATCGCGTTGACCAGCCCGAGCACGATATCCGCCGCCCGCTCCGCCTGCGGATTCGGCGCATGCGGCATCACCGTCAGACCACCCTGGGCGATACAGCGCTCTGCCCACTCCGCCATCGAAACGTCGAGCGGATCGCCGATAGCCGATTCCGATGGTCCGCCGCTACAAAGGGGATGAATCATCTCCCCGCGGTAGCCGAGGAGCGAGATATGCCCGAGCACCTGCATCCGGTTTTCGGTGCCGACCCGCACCAGAAACTCGCCGTTCCCGCCGAAGTCCCGGGCGCCGAAGGTCGTCTTGCCGCCATCGAAATCCCCGACGTTGCTGAACATCTCGCCCCACTGGCTGGCCAGCAGATTGACGACGTTGACTCCCTCCGCCTCCCCTTCCAGCAGCGCCACTTGCGGACTGAGGAAGTGGACGTGGGTGTCGGCGGTGACCCAACCCCGCTCCCGCCAGGGAAGGGTTCGCTCCAGGGCGAAGGTGATCTCGTCCGTCTCGGGCGTGATCTCGACCGTCGTCCGGACCGGGGTGATCTCGTAGCCGCGGCGAATCTCGACCGCGACCCGGCCCAGCGGCAGATCGACGATGCATTCCCCAGGAACGTAACTGTACTGATTGCGCCCGTTGACGAACTCGGCGTAGTTGTCCTCGAACCAGTACGCATTCACCTTGCGATGATGCCCGCGCGGGGGCAGATACTCCCCCGCCTCACCGTGCAGGTGCAAGCGCACGGCGACCGGTTGGCGGCTTTCCTTGTCGATGATTTTCACCCGCACCGGCCGCTCCGCGGCGCCAACCGGCGCCACTTCCAGTGCTCCGGATTCACCAATCGCTGCCGCCTCGTCCGGCAGATCGACGGCGAGCGGCGCCCCATTCCCGGTATCGAGATAGAGGCGCCCCCGCGGATGCGCCGCGTATTCGACGATCACCTCGCGCGCCGACCGCTCCGGTTGCGCGTCGGGGGCATCGCCCGCCCAGCGCGCGGGGTCGTAGTCGAGCGCGGCGCGGGCGGTGATCACCGTGCCGAGATCGATGCCGATCCGGGGATCGCGGCTGTCGGCGTCGATTTCGTCGATCGCGTTCAGCGCCACTCCCTCCGGCAGCGTCAGCCGCAGCTTGCGGCGTACGCCTGGCCGCAGCGGATGATCCTCCAGCATGGTGGTGGCGATGCCGTAGACGAGTGAACGCTCTCGATCGGCCGCCAGCCGCAATTCCCGGATGGGCTGATCCGGGCGCGGGTTGGGGAGGGCATAGAGCCACAGGTTCTCGCTATCGACGTAGCGGAGCGAATCGTGCCGTGTTTCGGTGCGACCACGAGAGTCCGCGGCCACCCGATCGAGCGTGAAATCCTCGCTGGAGGTGGTGTACGCGGCCGGACCCTGCGCCGGCACCGCCGCGAAGGGACTCGCGCCCCAGGAGATGTGCCGCTGCTGAATGGCGAAGCGCCGCAAGATCGGAGTCGCGTGCTCGCTTCCATCCTCATAGACGAGGGTGTAGGCGGAGACACTCCGGCCGAGTTCGTTGCCGTCGTTACGCCCGCCAGCCAGCACGGAACCGAGCGGCGCGAACCCTGGCGGGTCGTCCGCCAGGCGATCCTCGACCGCATGCAGAAAGACGATCCAGGTCGCCGTCACTCCCGCGACCGGAATGTGCACCGGCGGCGCACCCGGCTCCAGCAACACCACATTCGCGGTGACCCGTTCGCCGAGCAGGAACGGAATGCCGTGAAAGGTCTGCTCGCCGAAAGCCCGGCGCACGCTCCAGTCGGGAATCGGACCGTCGTGCGGCCGGAACCCATCGCCAAGCGTCGCCCGGTCGGCGTTGAACGCCGCGGTCAGCGGCACCGGGGTGAAGTGCGGCGAAGGCGGAATCCGCATCGGTGGTCGTTCCCTCCCAGGTCGGGTTTCGGTCGACGTTGTCCCGCCATCATAGGGCACGCGAGCGAACGCTGGGCCACGGTCTCAGAGCGGCAGCGGTTCCACGATCGCATCCGAAGACTGTGGGCGCGGGCAAGGCAGGCCTTACCCGCCCTCACCCGCCGTGCGGAGACGGATTGGCGCCAAGCGCGAGGGCGGCTTCGATCAGCGCCAGGTGGGTGAACGCCTGCGGGAAGTTGCCCAGCAGTTGCTTGGCGCGCGGATCGTACTCCTCGGCGAGGAGGCCGACATCGTTGCGCAGCGCGAGCAGGCGATCGAACAACGCCCGCGCCTCGTCATACTCCCCTTGCCGCGCTAGCACCTCGACCAGCCAGAACGAGCAGGGCAGGAAGACCCCTTCCCCCTCTGGCAGCCCATCGACCCCGCTCCGTGTCCGATAACGGAGGAGCAAGCCGCCGACCTCGAGCTCGCGCCGGATCGCTGTCACGGTGGAGACGACGCGCGGATCGCGGGCCGGCAGAAAGCCGACGATCGGGATCAGCAACAGGCTGGCATCGAGCTCGTCGGAGCCGTACGACTGGGTGAACGACTGCTTGCGCACGCTCCATCCGTGGGTTAGCACCTCGGCCGCGATCTCGTCCCGCAGCGCCCGCCACCGGGCGACCGGTCCCGCCTGCGCGAACTCCTCGCAAATGCGCACCGCACGGTCGAAGGCGACCCAGGCCATGATCTTCGAATGCGTGAAATGGCGCGCCCCACCGCGCACTTCCCAGATGCCGTGATCCGGCTGGCGCCACCCTTGCTCGAGCCAGCCCAGTTGGTGGGTCACCAGCGCCCAGGCCGACTCGGACGTGGGAATGCCACTCTGCAGCCAGTGATAGGTGGCGTTCAACAGCTCGCCGTAGACATCGAGCTGGAGTTGGACGCAGGCGGCGTTGCCGACCCGGACCGGGCTCGAATCGGCAAAACCGGGCAGCCAGGGGAGGACGCTCTCCGGGAGGCGGCGCTCGCCGGCCACGCCGTACATGATCTGGACCGCGGAGGGATCGCCAGCCACGGCGCGCAGCAACCACTCTCGCCAGGAGGCGGCTTCGTCACGGTACCCGCCCTTGAGCATCGCCATCAGGGTCAGGCTCGCGTCACGCAGCCAGCAGTAGCGATAGTCCCAGTTCCGCTCGCCGCCGATCCACTCCGGCAACGACGTGGTCGGCGCGGCGACGATGCCGCCGGTCGGTTCGTGGGTGAGCGCCTTGAGAATCAGCAGGGAATCCTGCATCGCCTGCTGGTACGGTCCCCCGTGGCAGCAGCGGCCCGCCCAATCGCGCCAGAAGGACTCCGTATCGGTCAACGCCGCCTCGGCGTCGACCGGGTCCGGCGTCGGCTCGTGCGAGGGAAACCAGGTCAGCACGAACGGCACCCGCTCGCCGGGGCGGACGATGAACTCCGATACGGTGCTGAGATCTTCGCCGTGGACCTCGATCGGGGTCCGCAGCGAGAGGGCGTCCGGCCCGGCCAGGGCGAGCCGGGTGTGATCGATGCGGCGGACCCACGGCACGACGTGGCCGTAATCGAAGCGGATGATCAACTCGGACCGCATCGGCACTTCGCCGCGCACCCCCTCGACGATGCGGACGATGTCGGGCGCGCGGCCACGTGGCGGCATGAAATCGATCACCTTGACCGCGCCCGCGGCCGTCTCGTGCATGGTTTCCAGAATGAGGGTCTGTTCCCGGTAGTGGCGCCTGACGTGGCGGACCGCGCCAGTGGGCGCCAGGAGCCAGCGGCCGTGATCGGGTGCGCCGAGCAGAGCCGCGAAACAGGCGCCAGAGTCGAAGCGGGGAAAGCAGCACCAGTCGATGGAACCGTCTCGGCCAATCAGGGCGGCGGTCTGCAGGTCACCGACGAGGGCATAGTCTTCGATGCGTTTCATGACCCTCCCTCGCGCGCCCAGGTACCGGCGTCAACGATAGACGAAGACGGCAAGATTCAGAGACGGCGAGACGGCAAGACCGAGAGACGGCGAGACGGCGAGATTGAGAGACGGCGAGACGGCAAGGCGGCCACAGGTCCGATGCAGCCGATGTGTCATCCCGACGCAGGAGGGACCTCGGCGTCGGCCGCAATCACCGCCAACGCCGAGATTCCTCGCTGCGGCTCGGAATGACACGTCTTCTGCACGCCGCCTGATTGCTTACGGTGGCGCAATCGAGACGGCGCTTGGAAACGCGCCGGGGTGGTGCGGGAACGCCAGGAATCATCGAAGATGCCGGCCGGTTCGTTGCGAACAGAGAAGGAGGAGATCATGCCGCCATTTACGCGAGCGGAGTACCTGGAGCGAATCGCGAAGACGAAGCAGCGGATGGCCGAGGCCGGCATCGAGCTCCTGCTGGTGAGCGATCCCTGCAACATGAACTACCTGACCGGCTATGACGCGACCTCCTACTACGTCCATCAGATCGTCGCTCTGGCGCTCGATGCGGAGGAACCGGTCTGGATCGGGCGGGCGATGGACGTCGCCTGCGCCCGCTTCACCACCTTTCTGGCGGCGGGCAACATGATCGGCTACCCGGAACACTACATCGGCACCATCGAGCGGCACCCGCTGGCGTATGTCGCTGGCGTCCTGGTCGAGCGGGGCTGGGAGCGCGCCCGCATCGGGGTCGAGATGGACGCCCATTTCTTCACGGCTCGGTGCTATGCGGAACTGGTGCAGCGGCTGCCGCGCGCCACCTGGCACGACGCCACCCTGCTGGTCAATCGCGTCCGGATCGTCAAGTCGCCGGCGGAGATCGCCTGCATGCGCGAGGCTGGTCTCCTCGTGGAGCGGGCGATGCTGGCCGCGATCGAGGCGATCGGCGCCGGGGTGCGACAGTGCGACGTGGCCGCAACGATCTATCAGAGCGCGGTCAGCGGCACGCCGGCATTCGGCGGCGACATGCCGGAGGGGCCGTGGATGCCGGCCGGCCCGCGCACCTCCGCGCCACACCTGACCTGGACCGATGCGCCTTACCGCACGGGCGAGGCGACGAATCTGGAGTTGAACGCCGTCCGCCATCGTTACACCACCGCTCTGGCGCGGACGGTGGCGGTTGGCGAACCCGCGCCCGGTCTCGCCGCCCTGGCGCCGGTGGTGGTGGAGGGAATGAACGCGGCGCTCGATCGGGCGCGGGCGGGGGTGACCTGCGAGGAGGTCGAAGCCGCCTGGCGACGAGTAATCAACGCCGCCGGGATCGAGAAGGCATCACGCATCGGCTATTCGATCGGTATTGGTTACCCCGGTCCAAGTTGGAACGAGCGGACCGCCAGTTTTCAGCCGGGAGACACCACGGTCCTGGAGCCGAACATGACCTTTCACATGATCCCGGGCATCTGGATGGAGGACTGGGGATTCGAGGTCAGCGAGACGTTTCGCGTCACCGCCGATGGTCCGCCGGAGGCCTTCTCCAACGTCCCCCGGCAGTTGTTCGTGCGTTGACAGGAGGCATGGAACGCCGGGCCTGTGGCGCCCGGATACCGGAAACAGGTGACGCAGGCATCGCCCGCGGCACCGCCGGTTGTGTTTAATTGTGTGATTGCATTGGGAGATTCAGCATGGGGGTCATGTCGTGAGTTCTGGTTCTCTGCCTCGACCGCCGCTTACGCCCGAGCGCGTCGCCAACCTCGCGGAAACCATGGGAATTGCGGTCACTCCGGACCTGCTCCCGGACGCAACCGCCGCCCTCGGCGAACTCCTGACCCTGGATGTCGCCTTCGCTGATCTCGCGCTGAGCGAGATCGACCCCGGCATCGACGATGTTTCCTGGTCAGAGGTGCAATCGTGACCGCTCCGCAGGACCTGAATATTCGCGAGGCCGGGATGATACTGCGCTCGGGCGCGATTTCCGCGGCCGAGTTGACGGAAGCGATGCTGGCGCGGATCGCGGCGACGGAACCAGTGATCCACGCCTACGTGCGGGTGTTCGGCGACGAGGCACTGGCGGCGGCCCATGCCGCGGATGCCGAATTACGGGCCGGGCACGACCGCGGGCCACTGCATGGCATCCCGATCGCCGTCAAGGACTTCTTCGACATTGCGGGCACGATTACTGGCTGCGGTTCACGCGTGCGGGAGAACAGCCCGGCTGCCGCAATGGACGCGGATGCGGTCAGGAAACTGCGGGAAGCCGGCGCGATCATCCTCGGCAAGAGCGTGACGCACGAGTTTGCCGCGGGCGTTATCAGTCCACCGGCCCGCAACCCATGGGATCCGGAGCGCATTCCCGGCGGCAGTTCCGGCGGCTCCGTCGCCGCGGTTGCGGCTGGATCGTGTCTCGCAGCGCTCAGCAGCGACAGCGCGGGCAGTATCCGTGTTCCGGCGGCGCTCACCGGCGTGGTCGGCATCAAACCGACGCGGGGGCGCGTCAGCACTCGCGGCGCCTTTCCCCTCGCCTGGTCGATCGATACCGTCGGCACTCACGGCAAGACCGTCGACGATGCCATGGTGATGCTGGAAGCGATTGTGAGCGAGGGCGCACTCCAGGAGGCGTGGCCATACATCGCGGCGAACGGCGATGAGGGCCGTCCGTTGCGTGGGATGCGCCTCGGCGTACCGCGACCCTATTTTTTCGACCACCTGCAACCGGACGTCGATGCGTCGGTCACCGCGGCGATCGATCTGCTTGCTGAACTTGGCGCCGATGTCTTCGGGACGCCCTGGCCGTTCGCCCAGGCCGCTGCCGCGGCGGGATACATCATCATCCGCGCCGAGATGGCGGCGGTTCACGCCGAGACGGTGCGCGCTTCGCCCGATCTGTATGGACCGGTGCTCCGAGCGCGGCTGGCGGGCTTTTCGCTTTATCCGGCCCAGGGCTACCTGCGGGCGCGACAGGCACGGACAGCGGTTCGCCGAGCAATGGCGGACCTGTTCGCCACCCATCGTCTCGATGCCCTGGTCATGCCAACCACCGGCGCCACCGCAATCCTCGCCGGCCGCCCGGCCATCGTCGCTTCTGAAGGCAACGATTCGTTCCACGCCGGATTCTATGACCTGACTGTCCCGTTCAACGCCACGGGGCAACCGGCAATGTCGATTCCATGCGGATTCGACGCCGCGGGCCTGCCCATCGGGCTGCAGCTGGCGGGCGCGCCCGGGGCGGAGACCACCCTGGCGCGCATCGGCCAGGCGTACGAGCGAGCCGCTGGCTGGAGCGCGCGCCGGCCGCCGCTCTAGTCACGATCACCCCGTTTCTGCTGGAGCGGAGGAGGCAGCGCCCCGGGCACCACACGGAGCGTTCGCCCCATTCCAGGCAGGATAGCTATCGCGATTCGTCGGTACCGTCGGCACATTCCGTGCATAGGCACGCGTGGTACGTTCGGTCCATGAACAGACCACGACGGAGGCGGCGACGAATGGCAGATAGCGGGGCGGGGCGACGCGTGCGTCCGGGATCACGCTTCCCGCTCGGGGCGACCTGGGACGGCATGGGGACCAATTTCGCCCTCTTCAGCGAAAACGCGACCGCGGTCGAGCTCTGCCTCTTCGACGAAGCGGGCCAGAATGAGGAATGCGTCGCCCTGCGCGAGGTGACCGCGCATGTCTGGCATGCCTATGTGCCCGAGGTCGGCCCGGGTCGGCGCTACGGGTTCCGGGTCGATGGGCCGTGGCAACCGGAATCCGGGCATCGCTTCAATCCGCACAAACTCCTCATCGATCCCTATGCGCGGGCCCTCGACGGCACGGTCGACTGGGACGCGCCGGTCTTCGCCTACCCACTGGCAAGCGGCAACGATCTCGCGCGGGACGAGCAGGACGACGCCTGGGGCGTGCCCAAGGGGATCATCACCGCTGGCGGCTTCCCGTGGGGGGAGGACCGCCATCCGAATACCCCCCTGCATGATTCAGTGATCTACGAACTCCATGTCAAGGGCTTCACCGCTCGCCATCCCGATCTGCCGCCGAATCTGCGCGGCACCTATGCCGGGCTCGCCTCGGCACCGGTCGTCTCGTATCTCAAGAATCTCGGCGTCACCGCGGTCGAACTCCTCCCCATCCATGCCTTTCTCGATGACAAGCACCTGCTCGACCGGGGCCTGCGCAACTACTGGGGCTACAACACCATCGGCTTCTTCGCCCCCGACGCCCGGTACGCGGCAACGCGCGAGGCGGGCGGGCAGGTCGCGGAATTCCAGGCGATGGTGAAGACGCTGCACGCTGCCGGGATTGAGGTAATCCTCGACGTCGTCTACAACCACACCGCGGAGGGGAACCACCTTGGCCCGACCCTCTCCTTCCGCGGTATCGACAACGCCAGCTACTACCGGCTCAAGGCGGACGAGCCGCGTTACTACATGGACTACACCGGTACCGGCAACACCCTCAACGTCGTCCACCCCCAGGTGCTGCAACTGATCATGGACTCCCTCCGCTACTGGGTGGAGGAGATGCACGTCGATGGTTTCCGCTTCGATCTCGCCTCTGCCCTGGCGCGCGAATTTCACGATGTCGACCGCCTCGGCTCGTTCTTCGACGTCATCCACCAGGACCCCGTCCTCTCGCGGGTCAAACTGATCGGCGAGCCGTGGGATATCGGTGAGGGCGGCTACATGGTCGGCCGCTTCCCGCCGCTCTGGAGCGAGTGGAACGACAAGTTCCGCGACAGCGTGCGCGACTATTGGAAGGGCGGCGACGTCGCCATTTCCGAACTCGCCAACCGCCTCACCGGCTCCTCCGATCTCTATCAGGGGGACGGCCGCCGCCCCTCCGCCAGCATCAACTTCGTGGTCGCCCACGACGGCTTCACGCTGCACGATCTGGTCTCCTACAACGACAAGCACAACGAGGCCAACGGCGAGGAGAACCGCGACGGCCACGACCACAACCTCTCGTGGAATCATGGCGCGGAAGGCGAGACCGAGGACGAAGGAATCCTCGCCGCGCGCGAGCAGACCAAGCGCAATCTGCTGGCGACGCTCTTCCTTTCCCAGGGGGTGCCGATGCTGGCCCACGGCGATGAACTGGGCCGTAGCCAGGGCGGCAACAACAATGTCTACGCCCAGGACAACGAGACGAGCTGGGTCGATTGGTCGCTCGATGACCGCGACCGGGCGTTGCTCGCGTTCACTCGCGGGGTGATCGCCCTGCGCGAACGCCATCCCAGTCTCGGCCGGCCGCGCTTTTTCCAGGGGCGCAAGATTCGCGGGTCAGGGGTCGAAGATCTGGCCTGGTTCCGCCCGGACGGCGAACCGATGACCGAGGAAGAGTGGGACAACGGCTGGGCCCGCGCCATCGCCATGCGGCTCGGCGGCAAGGCACTGACCGAAGTCGACCCGGAAGGGAACCGCCTCGTCGATGACGATCTCTTCCTGCTGCTCAACGGGCATCACGAACCGGTGATCTTTTGCCTTCCCCCGGAGCAGCAGCACAACGACTGGCGCGTCATCGTCGACACTGCCACCGGCGAAATCGCGGAGCGTGAAACCAGTCAGGTAATCACCGCCGGCCAGAATTTCGAACTCCCGGCGCGGTCGCTGCTGCTGTTGAAGCGCGGCTGACGCAACGGCAGCCGTCGGGACGGAGCGATCGTCCTGAAGGTCGTGATTGCGTCACTGACCCTCACCCCAACCCTGGCTTCCTCCCAAGCCTCCCTCCCCGGAGGGAGGAGTCTCCCCGTGCGCAGGGCGAGGGACTCGCTCCCGCATGCCCAACGCGTGGCTTCACCACGATTCCGTACCAGTTCCTCAAAATATTGCCAACTCTGCCAAGTTTGCCATCTACCCGCTGCCCGGCACTCCATCAGGCAGCGAGCGACGCCATGCGGTGGTCAGCGCGGGCACGCCGTTCGCCCCCTACACTGGCAGGAACGTTCTGGTCACCGGATCAATTGGTCATCGCATCGCGGATGAAATTCGCGATCGTCGGCGCGGTCAGTTTCGTATAGACCCCGGGGTAGCCAGGGGTGGCGCACCCGGCGCCGAAACTGACGATGCCGATCTGGACGAACCGGCCGTGCGTCTTGACGAAGAGCGGCCCCCCGCTGTCGCCCTGGCAGGAGTCGCGTCCGGGGGAAGCGGCGCAGAGCGAGACCGCCGGGTTCAGGGCAACCGGTCCATAATCGGGGTCGGAGTTGTACGTTTCGGCGCAGGTGGTGATCGCGGTGATGCCGACCCGCGCCTCGCGCATCCGGGCGAAACTGAATGGCACGCCGTATTGGATGCGGCCCCAGCCGGCAACACGGGCCCGTACGCCGGTGGCGTCGATCGCGGCGTCCCCCGCCGGAGCGAGGGCGAGTTTCCGGCCGTTGCGGTACGGATCGCGCAGCTTCAGCACCGCCACATCGTTCTGCAGACCGTTGTCGAGGGTGGTGAAGTCGGGATGGATGAAGATGTGCGAGATCGCGCGCCTGGCCCCCTGCGCCGTGCCGAGACGGGTGACGCCGATCTGGACGCTCACATCACCCGGTGCGACCCCGGGGTCTGCCACGCAGTGCGCCGCGGTCAGGATGTAGCTGCTGCTGATCAGCGTTCCCGCGCAGGCGAAGGTGGCAAAACCCTCTTCGATCAGCACGCGTGCCATGAACCGGTACTTGCCGTCCGCCACCGGGTTGCCGTTGACGATCTCCGGCGTCACGCCACCCCGATGCCGCGCCACCACCAGCGGAGCGGCCGAGGCGACCACGACGGCAGCAAGCAGGAGGATCGCGGTGGCGGTGGCTCGCCAGCCCCGCCCCCCATGACTCCGCCCGTCCCTGGCTGGCATCACTCGCACTCCTCCCACTGACGTATCGCCACGCGGCAACGCTGGACGGAATTGTGCATTCGAACCTCAAGTCGCGACAGTAAACCCAGGTCCCAGATACGGCATGGTGAGCCATGTCCGCCCTCACTCGTTTCCCTGTTTAGGGCACCTTTCAAAACTACTGAAAGAGGGCATTGAAGCAGATGAGGCAGCAGCCGAGTGTGAGGAACGCCTGATAGATGTCGGCCTGCCGCTCGTCGCGGATCGTCAGCCGCCGGGAGCGATTGAGCCACACCAAGGTACGCTCCACGACCCAGCGGTGGTGACCGAGCCGTTCGCGCGACTCAACGCCCTTGCGAGCGATGCGCACCGTGATGTGGCGCTAGGACCGAGCGCGTCGGCAGCGGGGGATGTCGTAGTCCGTGTCGGAGTGCAACTTGGCCGGACGCGTGCGGCGCCTGCCGTTCGCTTGCGTGGCCGTGGGCATGGCATCGCGCAGGCGCGCGAAGACGACGGACTCGTGGCGATTGGCGCAGAGCCGGTTCAACCGCACCCGGTACACGGCGGACCAGACGCCTGCATGCTGCAAGTCACACCAGCGCCGTCAACAGATGACCCCGGAGCCGCGGCCCATCTCCTGGGGCCGCATCTCCCACGGGATGCCGGACGTGAGGACAAAGATGATGCCACCTAGCGCGGCGCAGTCGGGAATACGGGGTGTCTACCGCTGAGCTTGGGCGGATTCGGCGAGAGCCGGGAGGCGACGGGCACCTAGCGCACGTCGCTGATGAAGGACGTGCTCAGGCATCCCGTCTCCCCTGCGATGGCCAGGATTTGAAAGGTACTCCAAAAAATGCGCGACTATCCTTTAGAAGGGCTGCTGTTCGCATTTGTCCTCGGGAGATCGATTGCGTTCTGCAATAGTTACCAGATCAGCTCACGACATACTGCGCCACAAGGGACGCCGCTTGATCGATGGGAGATAGGCCATGAATCGCAAGATGGAGCTCGCGCTATCCCTTGCGCTCTTCGTTCAATTATCGGGTTCATCTGCTGGAGCCCAACCAGACATTCCGACACCTGACGAATGTAGAGTCGTACCGCGCCCCCAGAGTGATCTATTGGCCCAGATGTCGTCGCTGCCCTCCACTTCAGAGACAAGTAATGCTCCTGAATTGGTGTATGGGCAGACTGTATCGGAGGAAATTCAGGAGGGCATCAGTGCCACTTTTCGGGAACTCATTGCCTGCAATAACGCAGGCGACCTTCAGCGCATGTTCTCGCTCTACAGCAATCGGCTTCTGGCCAGATTAGATGCCGAAGACGCCGGCCTGGAAAGCAAACCGCATCCTCTTCCAATTGCAGAACGGACGATCTACATAGGGGTCCTATCGTTCTATCCGCTCTCCGATGGGCGAATTGGGGCAATTGTTTGCTACCACGACCCGCGGGTCGCTGCCCCCGCTGAAGCGTTCTTTTGGATCTTCGTCGAATCGGATGATAGATGGCTCTGGGACGAGTTTCCTGACCCTTACTATACCGAGGTCATCGTGAATGGCGAGCAGCAGCCTATTGACGACCAGTAAGAGAGAAGGCAATCCGGACCATCGGGGCGCTCGACGTGGCCCCCAAGTTGGTCCACTGGTTCCAAGAAGACAATTGTTGGATGTGCAGGACACGATGTTCAGATTTTGGGCGGCACGAAGTTGCCATTTCCGCATTGTTAGCCATCGCTGCTCTTTGTTGTCATGTCGGCATTTCATGGAAGATTCTTGAGGATTGCCGTTGGAACTAGCCGGACTGCGCTGACCTCAATTGATAGACCGTGTCATTGCTCACTGATTCTGATCGCTTGCTGTTCTGGGAACATATTGGCTCAACCTTGCATTGCGTTCGTAAGGGCGATGTTGGCGCCCGTGAGGCACGGCATGCCGTGCCTCACGGGGTCCTCGTTACTGACTCCCCGCCGGCGTTGGCAGGTGAATCACCCGGGGCGTGGGGGTCGGCGGCGGACCGGAAGGCGCCGTGGGCAGGGTGTACGGCGTCGCGGTCGGCGCGGGAATCGGGGTTGCCGTCGGGAGCGGAGGCAGGGTGGGAATCGGCGTCGGGGTCGCGGTCGGGGGCGGGGCGGCGACAGGGATCGGCGTGGCTGTCGGCAGCGGCAGCGCGGTGGGGACCAGGGTTGGCGGCGCGATGGTGGGGGTGACCATCACCGGCGCGGGGAGTGTCGTCGCGGTCGGCGCCGGAGCGATAGTCGGCATCTTCGTCGGCGCAAGGTCGGCCAGGGTGAGCGCCGGATCGAGGAGCGTTTCCGCGATCCGCGTCACGTCCGCCTGGGGATCGCCACTGGGCGATACGCCGGTAATCCGGTAGAGCAAGGGACCGTCACTCAGGTAGAGGGAGTACTCCTCGCCATTCACCGCGGGTCCAGCAAGCGCCGCCGCGCTGTCGCCCAGCGTGGGGGGCGTCACGGAATGGAGATCGGCGACGAATCCACGCGACTTGGCGAAGACGTGGACCGCCTTCGCCGCCGCCTCGGCACTGCTGAACTGGTGGACGCCAATGTTCACCCAGCCGACCGCGTTGGGTTGCCGGGTATCGCAGCCGAACTGCCGCGAGATACCCCCTGCCCAACCCATCGCCGCCAGGGTCCGCGCGGCATCGGGGATGCCGTCGAAGCGATCCATCGCCGCTGGCAATGCCTGTTCATCCTCATCGGAGACCCGGGAGCACTCCTCGCTCAGCATCGACAGGGACGCGGGGAGCGCCGCGGCGAGAGAGCCCGGCGCGGCCGCTGGCGGCGCGAGGGCCAGGGACCGATCGAGAATGCCGCGCGCGAGTTGCTCCGGCGCGGTCGGCGGCGTCCCCGCGGCGGTGGTGGCGCTGATCCGTAGCAGCAGCGTTCCGGCACGAACGTAGAGGGTGACATCGAAGCCGTTCTCGACAGTGCCGCTCACCGTCCGCGCCTCATCGCCCAGTGGCGGCGCAACCGGATTCTCCTGTTGTCCGAGCACCACGGTTCGGTCCTGCAGGAAGTAGGGCAACGCCTGGGCCGCGCCGTCGGCGGTGGCGAAGCGGGTCAGGCTGATATCGAGGGTGGCGGACGGCGCTCCTGACGTTGTCGGGACAGTCGACTGAAAGACGATGAAGGCGTTTTCCTGCCACCCCCAATCGCTCAGGCGACGAGCCGCATCATCGGGGTTGGCGAACGCCGCCGCCTGCTCGGCAAGGGATCGCGCGCGGTCGTCGCTGACCGTGAAATCGGCGCCGATGGCGTCCGCATTGGGAAGCAGATCGCGGAGCGAGCTCTGCTGGGCCGTCGTGTTCGTCCCCGCGGCGCCAATAAGAACGAGCAGCGTCATCGCGATCGTTACGAAGATGCGCATGTGGTCACTCCTGAGTGATGGGTCGTCTCAGGAACGCATTGCGACGGGTCCAGGTGTCGGCGACGAGGTCGTCAGATGTGACGTGACAGGTCTGACCCGGAACCACACTCCGGCTGAAGCGCGTAGTGGGCCGACGGATCCGGTCATACCAGCCGCAATGGGGCACAGGGATTGCATAGGTCGGTGTGGCCGCTGGTATGGCTGCTTTGCCGAGAACGACACAGGGAAGACATGGCTCCGGAAGCGGAATACGACCACGAGATGGCCGCCCCGCGTGTGCCGACCTCGACCTACCGCGTGCAACTCAACGCCGGGTTCACCTTTCAGGACGCGCGGGCCATCGTGCCGTATCTGGCGTCGCTCGGCATCGGCGCGCTCTACACCTCGCCCTTCCTCAAGGCAGCCACCGGCAGCACGCACGGCTACGACGTCACCGACTACGGGACGCTCAACCCCGAAATCGGCGGCGAGGACGATTTTGCTGCCCTCGTCGCAACGCTCCAGGAGCATGGGCTGGGGTTGATCGCCGACATCGTGCCGAACCATATGGGCATCGCCGGCGGCGCCAACCCCTGGTGGCAGGACGTGCTGGAGAACGGCCGTTCATCACCGTACGCGCCCTACTTCGATATCGACTGGCGCCCGCTGAAGGAGGAACTGCGGGGGAAGATGCTTCTGCCGGTGCTCGGCGATCACTACGGGGTGGTGCTGGAGCGGGGCGAACTCCGGCTGGAATACAGCGACGGCGCATTTCGCGTCGCCTATTTCGATACCCCCTTCCCGATCGCCCCCCCCACCTATCCGCTGATCCTCGCCCCGGCGCTGGAGCACATCCTCCCCTCGCCCGTCGGAACGGGCGAGGGGACAGGGGTGAGGGCCGACATCCCCGACGACGATCCGGCAGTGCTGGAGTTTCAGAGCATCATCACCGCCTTCGCCCGGCTTCCGCCCCAGGATGAGCGCGATCCGGAGCGTCTCCTCGAACGCCGCCGGGAAGGGATCGTGGCCAAACGCCGCCTCGCCGATCTCGTCGCGGCGACACCGGTGCTCGCCGCCGCGCTGGCGCAGACGATCGCCGCCATCAATGGGCACCCCGGCGATCCGCGCAGTTTCGATGCGCTGGACACGTTGCTCGATGCCCAGTCGTACCGCCTCTCCTCCTTCCGCACCGCCGGGGAGGAGATCAACTACCGCCGCTTCTTCGCCATCAACGAACTTGCCGCCGTGCGCCAGGAAGAGCCTGAGGTCTTCGCCGCCTCGCACGCGTTGATCTTGCGGCTGATCGCGGCGGGAGCGGTGACCGGCTTGCGCATCGATCACCCGGACGGCCTCTGGGACCCCGCCGGGTACTTCGCGATTCTGCAACGCGCCGCGGCTGACGCGCTCGCGGAGAACGCGGCGGACGACTCAGGGATCGCCCACTCCGGGTCACTGCCGTTCTATGTGGTCGCGGAAAAGATCCTGGAGCCGGGAGAAGTCTTGCCAGACGATTGGGCCATTCAGGGCACGGTCGGCTACGAGTTCGCGCGGATCGCCACGGGGCTCTTCGTCGATGGCGCCAACCAGAAGGCGTTCAACGACATCGCCCTGCGCTTTACCGGCGAGCGGCGCCCCTTCGCCACCATTGCCTACGAGGCCAAGGACCTGATCCTGCGCACCGCGCTCGCCAGCGAGGCCAACGTGCTGACGCGGGCGCTGAACGAGATTTCCGAACAGAACCGCCGCACCCGCGATTTCACCCTCAACGCGCTGCGCCACGCGGTGCGCGAGGTGATCGCCGGTTTTCCCGTCTATCGGACGTACGTCGCCTGTGCGGAGGCGAGGAGCCGAGGAGGCGAGGAGGCGAGGAGGCAAGAGCGACAGGCGCCTCGCGGCGATGTTGAACGTGTGAGAGATGTGGAGGTTCACCGACGACTGGACGCTCTTCTCCTCGACTCCTCGCCTGCTCGCCTGCTCGACTCCTCAACTCCAGACCGCCGCGCTATCGAACGCGCCGTGGCCACGGCGCGGCGGCGCAATCCGGCGAGCGATCCCTCCGTGTTCGCGTTCCTGGCCGGGGTGCTGTTGCAGCGCAACGAGGAGGACCTGAGCGACGCGGAACGGGCCGAGCGCTGCCGCTTCGTGATGAAGTTCCAGCAACTGACCGGCCCGGTGATGGCCAAGGGGGTCGAGGACACCGCGTTCTATATCGACAATCGTCTCCTCGCCCTCAACGAGGTCGGTGGCGATCCGGGCCGGTTCGGGGTGAGCGTCGCGGAGTTCCATCAGGAGAATCTCGCGCGGCAGCGCCGCTGGCCGGACAACCTGCTCACCTCGTCCACGCATGACACCAAGCGCAGCGAGGATGTACGGGCGCGCATCACCGTCCTTTCGGAGTTCCCGCACGAATGGCGAGCAGGCGTCGCGCGGTGGTCCCGTCTCAATCGGAAACACCGTTCCCGGATCGATGGCGAACCCGCTCCGGACCGCAATGACGAATACCGCTTCTACCAGACCCTGATCGGCGCCTGGCCGTGGAATGGGGAGGATCCCGACGAGCAATTCATCACCCGTATCGAGGCGTTCATGCTGAAAGCCGCGCGCGAAGCGCAGATGCACACCAGTTGGGTCAACCCGGACGAGGCCTACGAAAACGCCGTACGCCAGTTCGTGCGCGGGGCGCTCGACCCCGGCCAGCAACGAGCGTTTCTCGACGACATCGCGACGATGAGAGCGGTCGTCGCGCACATCGGAATCTTCAACGCCCTGTCGCAACAACTCCTCAAACTGACCGTGCCGGGCGTCCCCGATCTCTACCAGGGAACGGAGCTGTGGCACCAGCGGCTGGTCGATCCGGACAACCGCGAACCGGTCGATTACGCCGCCCACGCTCGGCTGTTGGCGACCCTCGACGTGACATCGCCCGATGAGGAGTTCGCGCGCGACCTGTTGGCATCGGCTCCGGACGGGCGGATCAAACTCTTCCTGACCGCGCGGGCGCTCCACTACCGCGCCGCGCATCCCGGCCTCTTCCGCCATGGCGACTACACGCCGGTAAATACGGCCGGCGCGGCCGCGGAGCATGTCGTCGCCTTCACCCGTGGTCATAGCGGGCAGGAGATCGTCGTTGCCGTGCCGCGCCTGGTCGGCGGGCTCATCGGCGCGCAACCCATTGTCCCACTCGGCCCGTCGATCTGGGAGGATACGGCGCTGCCCTTCTCCGATGTTGCCCCGGGCACACGCTATCGCAACATCTTCACCGGCGAGACGATCGAGACCCGTTCAATAAACGGCGTGGCATCGTTGCCAGTGGCTGACGTGTTCGCGACGCTTCCATTTGCGTTGCTGGAGCCAGTCCTTCCCTACGGGTAGGGGCTCGAATGTCCCAAGGCAGCCAACTCATCGCCTCCCTGGATTTGCCACCCTAGTCAACGTGAAGAATTGGTGGCATTCCGAGCGGACTCGAGGAATATCGCCGTTTGCGGAAACTCGGACGGGCGTCGAGATCCTCCTTCGTCGGGATGACACCGCGCCCGCACGGTGCTTCCGGGAGAGCAGGCCATCGTATCAATTGAAGATATCAGTCAACCACGGCCAGCGGCGTTGGGAGACGGGAAGATCCGGGGGATCAGGCGGTATCAGATCCTGAAGCACGGCGCGAAGCTGCTCGTTCCACGCCTGCTGCGCGATTTTGTGGGCGGTTGGCGGCGGTGGCGCCATCGGGGCGCCGATGGCGACGCGGAGGGTCTTGCCCCGCCAGAGCGGCTTGCTCCCGGCGAGGGCGACGGGGAGCACTCGGCATTCCGCGTGCTCGGCAATGAAGGCGACGCCACGCCGCAAGGAGCCGACCTCGCGCGGTGGCCCAGTGAGGTGATCCCAGCCTTCGGCAAAGATGCCCACCCGGTCACCTCGTTCAAGAATGTCGAGGGCGGCAGTGATCGCGTCCCGATTGAGCGGGCTGGTCGTCGAGACCGGTTGCACGCCGCCGATCAGACGGAGCAGCGCGCGCCGCCATCCCTTGCTGAACGCATGCTCGGAGGCCAGGAGCCACATTCGCGGCAGCGCCGGCATCGCGAGGAGCAGCAGAAATCCATCGGGCCAGTTGCGGTGCGGCGCGCCAACCACGATCAGCGGCTCGTCTCGCGGGACGTTCTCCTGGCCATGCACCTCGATATGAAACGCGAGGATGCGTTCCGCGATGAAGCGCACCGCGCCTTTGGCAAACCGGGCCTGAATCGAACCCATCACACCCATTACCCGATACCAGTTGCTCTCCGCGCTGGCATTCCCATCGCGGCGAACCCCGATCCCGACATCACCATCCTGGCACGGTTGAACCGGCAATCCCCCCGTACGCGCCACGGGATTTCCACACTGACCGTCCCTGCTGTCGCGCGAGTCCAAACGCCGTCATAACAACGTAATCTGCGCGATACTAGACGCGTACCTTCGCCTGTTCACGCGTACGCTGATGTACTGGCCTGATGACCGACGGACCGCACCCTGACCACCCCCCCACGCTTCCCCGACCACGGACCGCGCTGATCGGCCGGGAGCGGGAACTGGCGCTGGCTCGCCGGTTGTTGCTCGAAGACGCCGCGCCGTTGCTTACCTTCACCGGACCCGGGGGTGTCGGCAAGACGCGGCTTGCCATCGCTTTAGCCGCCGATCTCGCCGATCGCTTTGCCGATGGGGTGGTCTTCGTCGATCTCGGCCCACTCGTTGATCCCGCGCTGGTGCCTGCCGCGATCGCCGCCGCACTGGAAGTCACCGCGGGCGAGGGCCGTTCGCTGATCGAGGCGATCATCGCCTACCTGCGGCCGCGTCAACTCCTCCTGGTACTCGACAACTGCGAGCATCTCCTGGCGGCCGCGGCGAGTCAGGCGCCGGCGCTCCTCGCCGCCTGCCCAGCGGTCCAGGTGCTGGCGACCAGCCGCGCTCCCCTTCACGTGCATGGCGAGCATGTGCTGCGGATCGAACCACTCGGCAGCGCGGACGATGAAGGTGCCGCGGACGACGCCGGCAATCCGGCCGTGCGCCTCTTCATCGTCCGGGCGCGGGCAGCCAATCCCGAGTTTGCCCCGGATGCGGAGACGATCGCGGCGATTGGCGACATCTGCCGGCGGGTTGACGGCTTGCCGCTGGCGATCGAACTTGCCGCGGCGCGCACCGCGATGGTCCCCCCGGCGGAACTCCTGGCGCGCCTGGAGCAGCGGCTGCCGCTCCTCACGGGCGGTCCACGGGATGCCCCGACGCGGCAGCGCACCCTGCGCGACACCATCGCCTGGAGTTACGACCTGCTCGATCCGGAGTCGCGGTGGCACTTCCGCCGGCTCTCCGTCTTTGTCGGCGGTTTCACGCTCGATGCGGCGGAAGCGGTAACGAGGGAGGAAGGGGGAGAGGGGGGAAGGGGAAAGAGGGGGAACGGGGGGAAAGGACCGATGATGGACACGGCGCGTCACGGCTGAAGGCGGACACTGATCCCGCCTCTCCCGTCTTTCCCACTTCCCTTCCCCCATTCCGCCAATCCCCCTTTCCCCCTCGCGTCCTTCCCCCCTCGCCCTCCGACGTCATCGCGACCCTGCTGGATCAAAGCCTGCTCCATGCGGCAAAGGGCGCGGACGGCGGCACGCGCTACGCCATGCTTGGCGCGGTGCGGGAATTCGGCCTGGAGCAACTCGCCGAAAACGGTGAGGACGAGTCAGCCCGCGTAGCGCACGCGGCATGGGTGCGCGAACTCGCCGCGCGCGCCGCGCCCGCGCTTCTCGATGGCGATCTCGGCAGTCACTGGTTTCGCCGCCTGGATGACGAGCGCGGCAATCTGCGCGCGGCGCTGGGGTGGTGGCTGCAACGCGGCGAGGCCGAACCAGCGCTGGCCACCGCCGGCGCACTTGTCGAGTACTGGCGGTTCCGCAGCGATTTCGCGGAGGGCCGCTCCTGGTGCGAGCAATCGCTGGCGCTCGCGGTGGAATTCACCGGCACCGAGAGCCGCGTCGGCTCACTGTATGGCGCCTGCGTCCTCGCCAGTAATCTGGGGGATTTCGACCGTGCTTACGCCGCCGGCGACGCGATGTTGCAGGCGGCCCTTGCCAGTGACAATTCGGTGAGCGTGATTCGCGCTCACTACGCGCTCTGCCACACCGCGCGCCGAGAGGGGGATCTGGCGCGGGCACTGCGTCACGCGCTGGCCGCGATCACCCGGGCGCGGGAAGCGGTGCTCCCCGTCTGGCTCGCCTGGTCCCTCTCCATCCTCGGCGAGTCGGAAGACATCGTCGGCGTCGATCGCGCGGAAGACGCGGCGACGGAGGCGTTGACCCTCTTCCGCGACCTGGGCAGCGCCCTCGGTCAGGCCCATACCCTCCAGATCCTGGCGACCTTCGCCTTCGATCGCGGTGACCTGCCACGGGCCGCGACGCTCCTGGCGGAGTCGCTAACCCTGCGCGAGGCGATCGGCGAGCGGCGTGGCGCGGCGGAAGGGCTCGGGTGTGCCGTCGATTTCGCGGCGCGGCGCGGGCACTACCTGCTCGCCGCGCGGGCGATCGGCGCGATCGAGGTCTGGACCGGCGCACCCGGCACAGGGCGGCACGACCGCCACGAAGCCCGCCTGGCCAACGCGGTCGCGATTGTACGATCGGGTCTGGGCGACGCGCGGTTCAACGCGGCGCGGGCGCTGGGCGCGGGGATGACCCGCGCCGAGGCGCTTGCCGCGGCACGTCGCCTCCTGGAAAGCATCGCCAGGGCGGATACCGCTGCGCCCTCGTCAGGTTCCGGATCGTCACCGTCCTCGTTGGCGCGCACGATGCCAATCGACACGCGACAGGGCTCGGTCGCCGCAATGACGCGGCCGCAACCAGACCAGGGAGGCAGTCTTGGACATGGCGCAGAGACGACGACGGTCGAGGATTTGACGCGGCGGGAACGGGAGGTACTCGCCCTCCTCTGCCAGCGCTATTCCAACCCGGAGATTGCCGACCGGCTCTACATCGGGGCGCGCACCGTCGAGTTCCACGTCGCCAACATCCTCGGCAAACTCGGCGCGGAGAATCGCCGCGACGCCGCCGCCATCGCCGCCCGGCTTGGGATGATCTGATCCCGACTCCAAGAAGGATCCCGTACAGCGTACGGGGGCGCGTCAGAGCGGCCCACATTATCCGAGCCAGATTCGCCAAGTTTGCGGAAGGCCGAGCCATGGTTTTCAGATGTTCTCCTGCTGCGGCTTCATGCTGCTCGCCGCGGGCGTGGACCGGCACGAAGCCGGTCCACGCCAGGCAGGCGGCCACCCCGGTCGGCTCGCTTCCCTGCGCCCAGGCGTGGGTCGATGATCCCGTGTCGCACGCGCGCACGCTCAGCGTCGACTGCGTCACGGACAGGCCGATAACGATCCCGGAAGGGTGGGATTTCGACGGTAGCGGCCATCTCATCCGCGTGATCGATCCGGCGCGTGGTCTGTTCCGCGGTGGCGTCCTCGAGACGCACGGCGGGACCACGACCGTGCGCGATGTGACGATCGACGGTTCAGGGCTGACGGCAGGATGTAGCCGCGAGGCGGTCGTCGCGGGGGTCTTCTTTCTGGAGACAGGCGGGAGTATCGAACAGGTCGCCATCACCGACGTGCGTCGCGGCGTGGGCGACCGCTGCGGCTACGGGATGATCCTCAGCGGTCCGCCCGTGGCCGTCGTGCGCCTGGTGGATGCAACGATTCGCCGTCCCGGTGATGCGGGCGCGGTGATCACCAGCGGCCGCGCCGAGGTGAGCGGGGTCACGATCGAGGATGCGGGTGAGGACGGGATCATCGTTTGCTGCGATGGCACAACAGGAACGATCACCGACTCGCGCATCGTGCGACCCGGCAACGCTGGCATCAGCGTCGAAGACGGTGGAACGGCCACCATCCGCGACTCCATCATCGAGCAGCCCGGCGCGATCGGGGTCATCGCCATGGCCGGGGCCACGGTCGAGGTAAGCGAGAGCACCGTGTTCAGCGGCGGGCTCGCGGGCGTCGTCGCCTCTGACGCGGGTACCGGCGTGACCATCGCCGGCGCCACCTTCGACGGGCAGACCCGCGATGGGGTCTACGTCCAGCTCGGCGCGGCGGCCACCGTCTCGGACAACACCCTGACGTTGGCCGGCGGCAACGGCATCACCCTCAGCGCGACCACGGGAACAGGGAGGGTGAGCGGAAACCGCGTGCTCGATGCCGTCGTCGGCATCGTCATCCGGGATGGCGCGGCGAACGCGGCCGTCAGCGACAACCTCGTGCGCGGCGGCGAAACGGGCATCCGCGTGGCCGGGCCGAGCACAGAGGCGCGGGTTACAGGGAACACCATCGAGGCCACCACCGTGACCGGGCTCGCCGTCGAGAACGGGGCCCGGGCGGAGGCCACGGAGAACGTCATCACCGGGCCCGGCACGCTCTCGGCCGCCGCCGCGTTCGGCCCCGCCGGCATTCACTACGGCAGCGGCGCGTCCGGCGTCGTGCGCGGCAACCAGGTCGCCAACTATCTGAGTGATATGCCTGGCTCGCTCGCCTGCGGCATCGCGATCGACGCCGACGCGGGCGAGGTCGACGTCGCCGCCAGCGTCTTCCCCGCGCCAGGCAATGCCAGCAACTTCTGCCGCGGCGCGCCGCCGGAATTCTGGATTCCAGGGCGCGCCCAGGTCGTGGGCACGCCTGTGCCAGGTGCGGACTAGCCGCGGATCGGAGGTTGACGATGCGCTCCCAGTTCGTGATTCTCGCGCTCGCCCTCGGCCTCGCGCTCTGGATGCTCGCCTCCTTCATGACGACGGATACGCCCAACTTGCTAGCCATGACCGTCGTCGACCGCCTCATGTTCGGGCTATTCGCTGTCGCTCCACTCCTTCTGGTCAGTTTCTCCGCAGCCTTCGCCGCGGTTAGCAAGCGGACCGCTCGCCTCCATCCCGCGGCGACCGGATTGCTGATCGCTGGCCTGATCCTGGGGCTGGTCTGGGGGTTCGGCATCGGCTTGGCAATGGGATGAAACCGGGGCATCGGTGAGGCCAGCCGGAATCCCCGTACCGGCTACGGGTGCGACCGAGGCCGGGAGCTGGCATCGTGAGATCGGCGCATGGCTACGCCACTCGTGGGTGGCACGCCGTTGCCCCGCGTAGCGGAAGTCAGGCATCGTCAGGAGTCCCCGATGGCTCAGCGCGTGTTCTCGCTCGCTTCTTTGCCTCGCCTCGTCGCCGGCTGGTGGTTGATCGTCGTGTCGTTGCTGCCACAGCTGGCGCTGGCGGAGCCGGCGACACCGCCGCCGAAACTCGGACTGCCCCGTGAGATGGTCTGCAGCACCGCGATCCGGGACGATTTCTCGAGCCGGACTCAAACCCTGCTCGCCAATTGCCGCACCGATCGACCGCTCTTCGTTCCCGGTGGCTGGACCTTCGATGGCGACGGGCACACCATTTCAGTCGTCGATCCACCAGGGGGGCGTTTCGTCGGTGGCGCGATCATGGTTTCTGACGAGGTCGGCTCGGTGCGCGACGTCACCATCGACGGCGCCAATCTGAACGCGCCCTGTCTGGTCGACCACGCGCAGACCTATCTCACGGGGGTGCTCTTCGCCGACGCCACGGGGGCCGTTACCGACATCACCGTGCGCAATCTGCGTCGCGTGTTGCCCGACACCACCACGGAGCAGGAACAGGGCGCGCGCATGTCATGCGGCAGCGGGATCACGGTCTTTGGCGCCACGACGCCGGTGCTCATCACTCGCAACCGGATCAGCAACGTCGGGAACGCCGCGGTCTGGATCGAAGGCGGGAACGCCGCCATCGCCCACAACACGATCAACCGCGCCGCCGATGCCGGCGTCCTCGCCCTCCTCGGGGCAGACGTGCGGGTCGGTCCGGGCAACCAGATGACCAACGCCTCCATCGGGATTCAGTTCGAGAGCGCCGGGACCACCGGCACCGCCAGCGGCAACACCATCGAAGACACCACACTGGCGGGCATCGCGGTCGTCCTGGGCGCGCACGCGACGATCGCCGACACGAGTCTGCGCGCGCCCGGAACGGCTGGCATCGCCGTCGAGGGGGAAGGCAGCGAGGCCACGGTCGCTTCGACCGTCATCGAAGCGCCTGCGGAGTTCGGCATCCGGGTACTCGGCGGGGACGTGAGCCTGCGCCAGAACACCGTCGTCGACGCCAAGTCGGGCATCGCCATTGGCGGCGGCGCCAGCGCGGAGGTCACCCAGAACGTCCTGACAACGACCACGAGCGCGAGCGAGGCGGAGGGTGCATCGTCCCCACGTGGGGTCGGACTCCTCGTGTACGGCGCGACGACCACGGCCACGGCCACCGCTAATCGGCTCGAGCGCCAGGCCTTCGGCATTGTGGTTCTGGACGGCGCCACGGCGAGCGATGTCTCGGGCAACACCGTGCTCGAATCCCGGTTCGGGATCGGGGTCACGGACGAAGGTTCCTCGGCGATGATCACTGACAACACCATCGGTCTCAGCGCGGAGATCGGGCTGAGCGTGGAAGGCGGCGCCACCGCCGAGATGCGGGGGAACCGCATCACCCGCGCCAACTGGGGCATCCGAGTCACCGACGCCGGCTCGGCCGCCACGCTCACCGGGAACCGGATCGAGCGCACCGCGGACGCCGGCATCGCGCTCTGGCCGGGAAGTCAGGCGACGATCGCCGACAACGTGCTGGTCGATCCCGGCCCGGATGGCATCCGTGTCTCTGGCGAAGGCGTCAGCGCGGCCATCACTGGCAATCTGGTGACTGGGGCAGAGACCGGCATTCTCATCGACGGCAGCGCCGAGGCCACGGTGGGCGCCGGGAACCACATCGCGGGCGGCGCGCGGGGTGTTGCCATCCAGGGCCAGGGCACGACGGCTACCGTGATCGGCAGCACCTTCGCCCGGCTGAGCGAGCAGGCGATCGTCGTGCGCGATGGCGCGGCGGGAACGATCCGCGACAACGACATCTCCGGTGGTGATCCCGCGATTCTGATCGCCGATCATCGCGCGGTAACCGTGGAGCACAACACCATTCACGACGCCGCAGCTACCGCCATCGTCATCGAGCAAGGCAGCCTGACGACCGCGAGCGCCGCGGTGACCAATCCCGATGCGCCGGTTTCGATCGTGACAAAGGACATCTTCTTTGCACCGCGAGAGGTCACGATCCCTGCCGACCGCGACATTGTTTTCTTCCTCCGCAACGATGGCGCGATGCCGCACAGTTTCGTCATCGCCGAACTCGACGTGGCGATCGACCTGCAACCGAATGAACTGAAACGGATCGTCATCAACGCGCCAGCGGGGATTTACCAGTTCTCCTGCCACGTTCCCGGTCACTACGAAGCCGGCATGGTCGGCACGTTGACGGTCGGTGGCGACCAGGAGCACCCCAGTCCGGAACCACCGATCAGCGACGCCATCCGCAGCAACGCGATCGAAGGCGGCAGCAATGGCATTGTCGCCAAGGGTGATGGCGTCGCCGTGGCCATCGCGGCGAATCGCATCAGCCGCGTCGCGCAGACCGCGCTTTCGATCGAGAGTGGCGCCCAGGTGGAACTGAGCGACAACATCGTCACGGCAGCGAAACTCGGACTGAACATCGCCGCGCCTGGGACCCGGGTGACCGCCGAAGGCAACAAGATCTACGACAGCGGTGAGGACAGCATCACCATTCAGAATGGGGCCGCCGCGGACCTGCGCCACAACGTGGTCACTCGGCCGGGCGATTCAGGCATCGTCGTGTTCGGCTCGGCCACGTCGGTCTCCCTGACCGGAACCATCGTTACGGACGCGGTGGAGACGGGCATTTCCATCGAGCGCGGCGCTGAAGCAGCGATCGGGGCGGGGAATCTGGTCAGCGGCGGCATGTGGGGGATCGCCATCATGGGCGAGGGAACCACCGCCGAGGTGCGTGGCAGCCGGGTGAACGGTGCGGTCCACCAGGAAATCTCGGTACTGCGCGGCGCCAGGGCGACGATCGAGGGCAACACCGTTTCTGGTGGGGATGCCGGCATCTCCATCAAGGACACTGGCACCACGTCAGTCATCACCGGCAATACCATCTCCGGCGCGGACAAGGGCATGGACGTCTGGGACGGTGCTATCGCGCGAAGCATCACCGCAAACAGTGTCAACGATTGCGTCAACGGCATCCTCGTCACCGGTAGTGGATCGCGTGCCACGATCGATGGCAATCGCATTCATGGTCCCAACGGGCACGGGGGCCAGGCAATTGGTGTGGGCGCGGGCGCAATAGCGGACATCGTCCGCAACGTCATTCGTGACGAGCATGGGGGTCCGGACGGGTGGGCCATCCGGGCCACGGGCCTGGGCACCAGTGTCGCGGTCAACGAGAACGACATCGCCGACATTGAGGGAACTGGAATCGAGTTCAGCGCTGGGGCTCAAGGGGCCGCGCATCGCAACATCGTCAAGAACACCAGCGGAAATGGACTGCACGTCGTTGGTATGGGGACCATCGCCGACCTGATCGAGAACACGGTAAACGAACCGCGAGCAATCGGCATCGAGATCGCCGCGGGAACCGCGACCGTAGACAAGAACGTCATCACCGGCGCGCCTTGGATAGGCATCGCGATCAACCCAGGAGCCAAGGTCCAGGTCTCGTCGAACGACATCGCTTACCGCGACCAGGCTGGTTCCTCCGAAGTCGGCACCACGGGTATCAACGTAAGCCGGAGTGTTGACGCCGACGTTCGTGGCAATTCCGTTGCCGGATACGGCTGCGGCATTCGCATCGCCGCGAGCGCCCCGGATGTCACGGTTCGCGACAACCACTTTCCCGATCCCGGCAACGAGGTCGATATCTGCGACGAGCGAACGGAGGGGACGCCGACGGCGGCGCCGCGGGCCGCGACACCGGTTGTCATCGGCTGAATCGCAATGCGCGGATTACAGTCCGGCGGTAGGCAATGAGCCGGGAACGATCATTGCGGCGCGCCACGGCAACGCTCAACACGACACGTGACAAGCAGCAGCTATCGAGCGGGGTTATGATGCCGTGAACCTCGAGAGGCAAGTGACCGCACCGGCGCGGCCAGGTTTCGACGATCCAGAAGCGAGGTGAATCTTGACAGGCACTGGCAACGACGCCTCGATACGCACTCCACCCCGCGGTACGAGCCGCGGTGCAGGCCGCTGGAGAACGTTCCTGATTCCAATTGCTGGGGTCCTGGCGGTGCTCGCGTGGCTGCGTCACTCCCAATCCCGGCAGCCCTGGATGCCGGTCGTCACGCTCATCGATCGCACCGTCCGCTGGCATCGCCTCCCCTGGCCACTCGGTCTGCCGGTTCTCTTTGCCCTGATGGGTCAACTGCGCCGTGGAAATCTCTTCGATCCGTCGACCATCACCCCGTCGTTGCCGCCCCCTCGGCCCAATCGACCGGAAAACTATCTGACCGTTCGCACCGCGGACGGCACATTCAACGATCTGGCGCACCCGGACATGGGGAGCGCCGGCACCCGCTTCGGCCGCAACGTGGCGCTGGAACGAACAGGGACAGAACCGGATGCGGCGCTGCTCACTCCCAATCCACGGACTGTCAGCCGTGAACTGATGACTCGGGACGTCTTCCAACCCGCCACGACCCTGAATGTGCTGACCGCCGCGTGGATCCAGTTCATGCTGCGCGACTGGCTCAGCCATGGCAACGGTCCGTGGGCAAATTCCTGGCACCTTCCGCTCGCCGCTGACGACCCCTGGCCGACTCGCCCGATGACTATTCCGCGCACCCTCCCCGATACGACTCGCCCCGCCGGGCACGACCGTACTCCGCGGACCTTTCTCAATCTGGAGACCCACTGGTGGGACGCCTCGCAGATCTACGGCAGCAGCGAGACCTATCAGCGCGTTACCCGTTCGGGTATCGACGGCAAGTTGCGGGTCGATGAGCACGGACTTCCCGCCATCGAGACCGATGCCATCCTGCCGCTTCACCCGGCCGACGTTCCCGGTTTCTGGCTCGGGCTCGCCATGCTCGGCACTCTCTTCACCCTGGAACACAACGCGATCTGCGACCGGCTGCGGTCCGTTTATCCGGCCTGGTCGGATGAAGATCTGTTTCAGCATGCGCGGCTGATCAATGCCGCGCTGATGGCCAAGATCCACACCGTCGAGTGGACGACGGCGCTCCTCGATCACCCGACCACCATCCGCGCGCTTCGCGCGGACTGGTGGGGCCTTGCGGGCGAGCGGTTGAGCCGGCGGGTTGGGCGTATCGGAGAGGGAGAGTTGATCAGCGGTGTGGTCGGCTCCAGAACCGACCACTTCGGCGTGCCCTACGCGATCACCGAAGAGTTCGTGGCGGTCTACCGCATGCACCCGCTCATCCCGGATGACTACGTGCTGCGTGCGGCGAGTGATCATCGGGTATTGATGGAGCGGGACCTCAACAGCCTGGCCCAGCGCAACGCGCTGGAGGTCGTTGGTCAGGTGCCGATGGCAGATCTGTTCTACTCTTTCGGCATCGCCAATCCGGGGGCCATCACCCTCCACAACTTCCCGCGCGGCCTGCAACAGTTCCGGCGTCCCGATGGCGAGATCCAGGACCTGGCGGCCACCGACATCCTGCGCACCCGGGAGTTGGGGGTACCTCGCTACAATGCCTTCCGCGAGTTACTCCACTTACCCCGCATCGAAACCTTCGCGGACCTGACGGACAACCCGCAATGGGCGCGGGAGCTGCGCGATGTCTACGCGGGAGATATCGACCGCGTCGATCTGATGACCGGGATGTTCGCCGAGCCGAAGCCACCCGGATTTGCCTTCAGCGAGACGGCATTCCGAGTCTTCGTGCTCATGGCGCCACGACGGCTGAAGAGCGACCGCTTCTTCACGAGGGACTTCAACGCGCGGGTCTACACCCAGACCGGTATGGACTGGATTGCGGACAACACCTTTGGCAGCGTCATCGCCCGCCACTATCCAGCGCTGCGGCCCGCCTTGCGCAATGTCGGCAATGCCTTTCAGCCCTGGACCCCGGCTGCATAAGTACGTCGCGGGGTACATGGGCATCGCCAGTCCAGATTTGAACAGGAGGCCGCCCGTGTTCGACTCCGCGCGCCTCGCGCTCGGCATCATCCGATTGATCAACGGGGTCCTGGGCATTGTCGCGCCGGGAATCCTGATCCGTCGCCTCGGTGGCGATCCCGCCCACAACGCTGTGGCACGTTACGCGTTCCGCCTCTTCGGGGTGCGCACCGTTCTGCTGGCGGGCGAGCTCCTGGCTCCGGACGGTCCAGTGCGGGTGCACGCCGCGCGCACCGCCATCGCCATCCACGCCGCGGACACCACCGCCGCGGCGTGGGGCGCCTGGCGGCGGGAATTGCCGCCCCGACCGGCGCTGATGACGATCGGCATTTCGACCATCAACACCATCCTCGCCGTCATCGCCTGGCGGGGATACCGGGCACGAAATCCGTAATGGAAACGACCGGCGAGGTCAGGGGCGGTGGCGGATCGCGTCCATCAGATCGGCCATGGCGATGTTCTCCGGTTCACCCGTGGCGCGAAGGCCGGTAATGGCGCCCTCCCGGTCGACGTCACGCCGGTTCTGGCTCGCCTTGAACTTGCCGATCAGCCGCGCGATCGGGATCTCCATGCCGACGATCTGCTCCAGGTTCGCGGTGACGTACGGGGGCGGGGCATCGGCCATTTTCCACGGCGTGGCTTGCGCGGCTTCCTGCTGCCTGGTGAGCATCCCGGCCTGGCCGCGCACCCACTTGACATCGTCGTGCACCACGATCCGCCCGTAGGCATGCACGACCGCATAGTTCCAGGTCGGCACCACCTCGTGCGTTTCCCGCTTGCTCTGATACCAGTTGGGAGTGATGTACGCCTCGACCGACTGAAACACGACGAGGGCATCCTGCTCCGGATCGTGGTCATGCCAGACCGCGTTGTTCCGGGCGACGTGCCCCAGCAACCGGCCGCGTTCACCCGCACCAGGATCGAGGATGAACGGGATATGGTTCGCCGTGAGTCCCTCGTGACCAAGCGTGATCAGCATCCCGAGCGGAAAATCCCGGATCATCTGGTGCAGCGTCTCGATGTCGGTTTCGGCGAAATGAGGTGGCAGGTACACCACGATCTTCTTCCCCTCATCCCCAATTGTGGAGCGCCAACGGTCAACGCACCGTGGGCATGGCGACATGTCGCAGTTGGCCAATAGCAGCCACGGAGGATACATGACTGCATTGCCGGCTCGCCGCCATGGCGAAAACGCCGTCCTCCGGCCCGATCATGACCGGGACTCGGCTGTCCATACCCACCACGAGGTCATCGCCGCCGGGACCGGTGAGCTGCAGTCGATGTCGCGGCAAACCGGCTTGCGCAAGAGCTTCACAGTCCTGAATTGGCACGAGGATCGCGAATACGACACGACGATGCGCGGCCGCGCGAACATGGTCGTCGCGATCCATGTTGATCCGGCGCGCCGAAACGGTCGATACGCAGCTGAGCAGTCAAGAACGCCGATCGAGAGCGATTGACGCCAGGACAGACGTGCGCCCGGGGCAATGCGCTATTCGCTCGGCTCGCCCAATGTCCCCCTGTCAGACACCTTCTCCGCCAGGAGTGCTCAGTCGGCGCCGCTCTCGGCCATCGGGGTGAGAACGAAGACCGGGATCTCCCGGGTCGTCTTGCGCTGATAGTCGGCATAGTCGGGATAGGCGGCCACCGCCCGCTCCCACCACACCGCCTTTTCCGCTCCCGTCACCTCCCGCGCCAGGTAGTCGCGGGTGACCGGTCCATCCTGCAACTCCACGTGCGGGTGCGCCTTGAGATTGTGATACCAGAGGGGATGCTGCGGCGCCCCGCCGAGCGAGGCGACCGCGGCGTACTCGCCATCGTGCTCGACCCGCATCAGGGGGGTCTTGCGCAACTTGCCGCTGCGCGCGCCGAGGGAGGTCATCACGATGATGGGAGCGCCGCGCGGCGTATCCTCCACCACCCCACCGGAGGCTTCGAAGCGCTCGACATGACCGCGCGCCCAGTCGGACGGACTTGGTTCGTAGGTGCCGGAGAGGGGCATCGGGGACAGGCCTCCTGCGGTGGACCGCGTCATGCTGGCCATCCCAGTGCGGGGCATCCCGTCAACTGGATGGCGGCGACGAGTGATGGACGCAAGCATACGGCGGGGATGGCGCAGGGGTCGACCCGTCAGAAAGGAAGCGGGCGCTCATCCGCAACGTCACGCGCCAGGGCCAGCGCGGGACGCTCTCCATCAGTCGATACGATCGGGAAACGGAACATCTGCAAGGCCCACCCCGGGCGCGAGGTCGGTTCCTCGTGCGTCCACTCCGCTCCCATGGCCCGGTAGAACGGCGCGGCGTTGGGATCGGCGGCAAAGGTCAGCACGGTGGCGCCCAGGTGCCGCGCCGTGGCCACCGCATGGCGCCAGAGCCGCTTGCCCCGCCCGGTGCCAATCCAGTCCGGATCGACGAAGAGCTTGTCGAGGATCAGTTCCGGCGACTCTCCCGCAAGCGCGTAGTACCCGACGATCTGGCCATCTTCCTCCAGAACGTAGACCGGTGACGCGGTGATGAACGCGGGGGTCACCAGTAGCGCCTCCGGCTCCCAGTCGAGGAACTCCGGTTCGTAGCCCCAGGAGAGCGCGGAGCGCCCGGTCAACGCATTGAGCAGCGGCGCCTCGTCCGGGATCGCGCGCCGGATGTGCGATGCGGGAGACGTCATGACTCGCTGCTCCTGTCGGTACTGCTTTCCGCCGCCTTGAGTTCCATCATGCCATCTGTTTCCCGCGCGGCCGGAAGGATCGTCGCCGCATGGGTCACGAACATCCTTCAACTGACGCTGCTTCACCCGGCACGTACCTCCCTCTGGCGCGCCGGCCACCGCTTCCGCCGCGCAATGATCGACCGTCTCGGGCCAGCGAGGGAGATGAACACCACGCCGCGCCGATGGAAAAGGAGGGAGATTCCCGGCTCTGGATCAACCAGAATCAGGAGCGGCCACGAAGAGCAGACGACCTCACCAAGCCCTTCGCCCTGCAGGAACTCGGGCTCAGGCGCAGACCGCGCGACCGCCGCCGCGCCAGGAAGACCATCACCGCGGCGCCGCGGTCGAGCCGGCGCCGAGGGGCGACCACGCCTCGTTCACCCGCCGCAACTCGGCGCTCCCGACCGAGGCGACCGGGATCACATAGGCGGCCGGGCGTCGACTGGGCGGAAAAGACTGCTGCTCGACGACGTAGAAGGCATTGCTGCGCTTGGTGACCAGGATCAGCGCGCGATCCGGGAGGGACAAGGTCTGGTCGGTCTTCGGCGTGAAGACGACGCGCATCGCGTTGTCCGAGACGCCGGTCAGCAACTGCTCCGCGGCCACCGTCGCGGTGACGGCGGTCTGCACCAGCGCCGTCAGCACGTAGACGATCAGGAGCAGGGCCACTGGCACGAAGGCCCGAGCGCGGACGCGGGCGAGGATGAGAACGCCCTGCCCCCACCCGAGCCAGACCGCATAGAGCAGGAGGATAAGTCCCGCGCTGGCGAGCAGATCCCAGGCCTCGGCCAGTACCGATCCGGTCGCGGGATCAGGCAGCGAGAGCAAGAGCCACAGCGCGACGACCAGGAGCGGACCGACGATCGCGAGGTTGGCAAGGAGCGCCAGCAGCCGGGGAACGCGCCGCCACGTCCGATCGAGCCACTCCCGTGGCGTCCGTGCGGTGAAGACGAGGCGAAAGAGCAGGGCATAGACGAGCAGGATCGATGGGTATTGCAGCATGCCTGCCAGCGCGTGAACCGACTGCAGCGCGATGTACGTCGGCGAGAGGTCGAGAGAGGTCACCTCGATCGAGAGCCGGCCGTAGTAGGCGTCGGTGTAGACCGTGCCGACGAGATAGAGCCCGGTCGAGGCGAAGGCCGCGATAAGGACCGATTCCCCGATGCGTCGCGCGGCGGCGAGCACACCACTCGTCGCGTTGGAGGCCGTGGCCACGGGATCGCGGGACGCGGGCGAGGGCGTGCGTGCCGGATGTCCCGGTCCGAGTGGCACCCGCGGGTTCGCGGCGATGCGCCTCGGCCTGCTCGATGTTGGCATGGCCGTCGCTCCCGCCGCAGCGTCCACCCCGATCTCGGGCGGTCACTATACCGTGGCGATGATTGCGATGAACCCGGCGGAGTTCCCGTTCCAAATCAGATCGATGCCAGCGAGCCCGATCATTGCGTCGTTGCCTCCGGCGTCCACGTGCCTTCGCCTGTGCCCTCGCCTGGGGTCTCGCTGCTTCCGGCAACGGCGGATTGTCGACGCGGCATCGCATCTGCGCCATGATTGACGGCCCATGGGGTCGCCGCGGGGCAATCTGGCTCGGCGTTTCAGCATTTCGGCCACGTGCACCGCGCAATGCGCCGGCGCCGGTCGCCGCTCGTGGCCATGCTAAGCACGATAAGAGAGAGGGGATGAGCACTATGACCGACGCACTGCTGGTCAGCAACGGGACGATCCTGACCATGAATCCAGCGCAGCCGGAGGTCGAGGCCTTTGGTGTGATCGGCGATCGCATCGTTGCCGCCGGCAATCACCGGCTCGTCGCCGACGCCCTCCCGCGCGGCTACCGCACCCTCGATCTCGGCGGGCGCTGCGCTCTGCCGGGCTTCAACGAAGCGCACAATCACATGATCAGTTATGGCCTGACCCTCGACCAGATCGACGCCGGCTATCCGGCGGTCTCCTCGATCGCCGACATCGTCAGCGCGGTGCGCGCGCGAGCCGCCTCGACACCGCCGGGACGCTGGATCGTTGGGCGCGGCTACGACGACAACAAACTCCAGGAACGCCGCCATCCCACCCGCCAGGATCTCGATCGGGGCACAACCGCGCATCCCGTCCTCATCGTCAACGGCTCCGGCCATCTCGCCGCGGTCAACTCGCTGGCGCTCCAGTTGGCTGGCATCACCCGAGACACCGATGATCCCGTGGGCGGCCATTTCGTCCGCGACGAGCATGGCGAGGCGACCGGGGTATTGCACGAGACGGCGCAGGAGGCGATCCGCGTCCTGATCCCGGAGCCAACGGTCGAGGATCGGATAGCGGCGTTGCGGCGGACGAACGATGCCTACGTCCGCGCTGGCATCACCAGTTCGCAGGACGCCTCATCCGATTCCCCGGACGACATCAGGGCGTACCAGCGGGCGGTGAAACGCGGCGACCTGAAATTGCGCACCAGCATGATGATCCGCGAGAATCTACTGCCGCGGCTGATCGACCTCGGTATCGAGCCGGGTTTCGGCGATCACCGCCTACGCGTCGGCCCGATCAAACTGTTCATCGACGGCTCGCTGATCGGGCGCACCGCTGGCGTTATGCAGCCGTTCCTCGACGACCCGCGCGAGGACAACCTCGGGCTGATGATGATGCCGAAAGAGCAGTTCGAGGACTACGTAATGCAGGCGCACACCGCCGGGTACCAGATCGCCGTCCACGCCATCGGCGATCGCGGCATCGACTGGGTGCTCGACGCCTACGAGAAGGCGCTCACCGCCATGCCGCGGCGCGACCATCGCCATCGCATCGAGCACTGCGGCATCTGCCGCCCGGACATCCTCGATCGCATTCAGCGCCTCGGCGTCGTCCCGGTATCACAGCCGGTCTTCATCCTGGAGTATGGCGACGGTTTCATCCGCCATCTCGGACTGTGGCGGGTGCAACTGACCTACCCGTTCCGCTCCTTCCTCGACCGCGGCATCCCGCTCGTCTTCTCCTCCGACTGCCCCGTGTCCGATTTCCGGCCATTGAAGTCGATCCAGGCCGCGGTCACCGAGCGCACCGGTTCCGGACAGTCGTACGCGCTGGAGGAGGCGGTCACGGTCGAGGAAGCGCTGACGATGTATACCGTGGCCGGCGCCTATGCGACCTTCGAGGAGGACGTCAAGGGGCAGATCAAACCGGGCATGGTCGCCGACTTCACCATCCTCGAACGCGATCCCCGCACGGTGGACCCGATGTCACTCATGGACCTGAAGGTGGACGCGACGGTGATCGGCGGCGAAACGGTCTACGAGGGGTGAGCGCGGCGATCGGCGAGTGGCTCGAGCAGTCATCACGTCATGCCAAGCGCGCGAAGCGTCTGGGTGTGAATTGCCGGCGGCACGAACGCCGAGGTCCTTTCAGCCGTTGAGGTGCCGAGGCATCGCCGTGTAGGGGCACGGCATGCCGTCCCCGGACCGGAGGGAACCGCGTTTTCAGGATGGGACGGCGCTGCCTGGGGCACCGGGCACGGCATGCCGTGCCCCTACCTGCGTTTCGCACAGCAGCGGCAGCGGGCGTGGACGACTCAGCGACGCGAGATGATCAGAACGTGACCCGCAGCTCCTCGAAACCGCGCAGCAGACCGTGCCGAATCCAGCGCGGCGGGGCGTCCGGCTCGGCCAGGGCGAGCCACGGCAGGCGCCGCAATGTCTCCCCGATTGCGATCGGCGCCTCCAGCCGCGCCAGTGGCGCACCGAGGCAGAAATGGATGCCCTGACCGAAGGCGAGGTGCCGGTTCGGCGCACGGGTGATATCGAAGCGATGCGGATCGCGGAACTGCGCCGGATCGTGATTCGCCGCGCCAAGGACCTGCATCACGTAGTCTCCGGCGCGGAGTTGGCGGCCGCGCACCTCGACATCGACCGCGACCTGGCGCGGGTTGCGCTGGAGCGGGCTCTCCTTGCGCAGCATCTCCTCGATCGCGCCAGGCATCAGCTCCGGCCGCTCCGCCAGCAGCCGGCGTTGCTCGGGATGGGTCAGGAGGAGCCAGAGGCCGTTACCGATGAGATTCGTCGTCGTTTCGTGTCCGGCGGTGAGAAGCGTGACACAGGTGGTCAGCAACTCCGCCTCGCTCAGCCGTTCCCCGTCCTGCTCCGCCGCGACCAGCAGGCCGAGCAGATCGTCCTTCGGTGATTCCCGGCGATCCGCGGCGAGTTCGCTGAGAAAGGCGCGCATCGCCAGCAGGCTCTCCTGCGCGCGATCGACGATCACGGGGTCGGGCCGCCCCGTCCCCTGGAAGCCGAGAATGTCGCGCGACCAAACCTTGAACTGATCGCGGCTCTCCGCCGGAGCACCCAGCATCTCGGCGATGACCGTGGCGGGAAGCGGGTAGGCGAGATCGGCGATGAGGTCCATCTCCCCTCGCGCAATGACCGCATCGAGCATCCCGGTCACCAGCGCCTGGATGCGCGGGCGCATCGCCTCGATCACGCGCGGCTTCATGGCGCGGTTGATCAACCCCCGCATCCGGGTGTGATCGGGCGGGTCGGAGGCGATCAACCCCACCGAGAAGTGACGCCGCATCGGCGCCACCCGCTGCCGCACCTCCGGGTCCATGCGGGTAAAGACCGCGGCGAAGCGGCCGCGGGAGGTGAAATGGGTCACATCGCGGATGGTGGCGAGGACATCGTCGTAGCAGGTCAGCATCCAGCCGCCGTTGTGCTCGCTCCAGTGCACGGGGTCCGCGGCGCGGAGGCGGTCGTAGGTCGGATAGGGATCGTCGTAGAACGCGGCGGTCCCCAGCGCGGCGTCGAGATCGTCCCCGGATGGGATCGCCATACGCTCCTCGTGATGTGATTCGCCGCGTAGAGCAGCGTGCGAAAGACGTGTCATGCCGAGAAACGCGGTATCGCGGCGATCATCACCGCTCGCCAGCGCGCCGAGGTCCCTCCTTCATCGGGACGACACCCATGGTCGTCGCCTGAACGACTCCACTTTTGCACGTCGCTGTAATCTCCATCGAGCATACCTGACAGCAGTGCGGCAGCCGAGCTCAGCAACCACAGGGACGGCCGGTTGCCGCGCTGCCCCAAGCCCGCCGCCTCGCCGCGTACACTCTCCACCATGACCACCCTGGAACTGCACCTGATCTTCGACGCGGACGATACGCTCTGGGAGAACAATATCCACTTCGAGCAGGCGATCGAGGATTTCCTCGATTTCCTCGATCACTCCACCCTCTCCCGGCAGGAGGTCCGCGCCGTGCTCGATGAGATCGAGCATGCCGGTCTCGGCCCCGGCGGCTACGGCTCGGCGGCCTTCACCCGCAGCCTGCGGCTCTGCTACGAGCGCCTCGCCGAGCGCCACATCGCGGAGGACGATCTGCGGACGGTGATGGCCTTCGGCGAGCGCATCCTCGCCATGCCGATCACTCTGCTCGACGGCGTCCGCGAGACCCTGGAACGCCTCGCCGCCCGCCACGATCTGACGATGATGACCAAGGGGCATCACGAGGAGCAGCGGCTCAAGATCGAGCGCTCCGGCATCGGCCACCTCTTTCGTCACGCGGAGGTGGTGCCGGAGAAGGATGCCGCCGCCTATCACGCCCTGGTGGATCGCCTCGGTCTCGCCCCGGCGCGAACCTGGATGATCGGCAACTCGCCGAAATCGGATATCAACCCGGCCCTGGCCGCCGGGATGAACGCGGTCTTCATCCCTCACCACGCCACCTGGCGCCTGGAGCACCAGGACGTGAATGACCAGTCCGGCCCCGGCCGCCTCCTCGTGCTGGAGCGCTTCCGCGACCTGGAGCGGCATTTTCTCGATTGAGAATGCGTTACCATCTGTGTCGAATCTCGTCACTTTAGCCATTCAATTCTACAGATCAAGGTGAGGAGGTGGAGCATGGCACTTGAACTACCTGCGACTGAAGAACGGATCATTCAAGATCCAGGCATTCTCGTTGGCAAACCCGTGGTCCGCGGCACTCGTATCTCCGTTGAGATCGTGCTCGACCATTTGGCAGGGAATCTCGACCTCGACGACCTTTTTGCCGCCTATCCCAGACTGACCGTGGACGATGTCAAAGCCGTTCTGGCGTATGCTCGTGATGTGGTCGACTCCCACTATCGAATCGGTCGGCAGTGAGTGAACCCACAACCGAGGTTGCGATTCCTGCTCGACGAGAGCGCCGACGCGCGGCTGGGACTGCTGCTCCGAGGACTCGGCCACGGTGTACTCATCGTCGCCCAGGATATTCCGCAGAGTATTTAAGATCGAGAGGTACTCCAGACCGTCTACCGCGAACAACGGATCTTGATCGCTTGCGACCGAGATTTCGGCGAACTGGTATTCGCCGAGGGGTATCCACACGCTGGCATCATCTACCTACGCGTGGGTAACAATGTTCCGATCGAAACGCTCATGGCGCGGATCACGGAGGTGATTTCGCACCATGCCCTCGATCTCGATGCGTTCCTTACGGTGACGCTCTACACGGTCCGCATCCGCCGTGATCATGGCAGGTAAATTCTCCTGGTGACGATGGAGGGGACCAGCGAAATTGGTCCCTCCATCGTGCATCACGTGTCGCGATTCGGCTTTGTTACGGATTCAACTGCGTCGGGTCGCCGCCCACCGCGCGGATGATTTCCGCCAGCGGGAAGGTATCGCCCGGGCAGTACCAGCGATCGACCGAGTCGATATCGGCGTGCCGGCCCATGTGGCCACGGTTGCGCCGGATGCCAGGGAACTTGGCGAGGTAGTAGCGGGTAATCTCGATCACCTTGTCGATCTGCGCCGGCGCAAACGGGCGCCCCGGCTTGCCCACCACCTCGATATTGAGGGTGTAATCGTTGAGGTTGCACAGCCCCGCCTGGCAGCGGGCGATGGCGTCGTTCAGCCATTGGATATCGGTGCGCGGCTCCTGGATGATCCCGTTCGTCCACGCCGCGTTGCCCGAGCGGACAAACTGGTGCGGCACGCCGTCTTCGGTGACCACGAAATGGGCCGAGGCGTTCGAGGCCGGGTTCTGGAAATGCTGCTTCACGTTGGCGAAGTTCAGATCGTCGGTGACGTGGTAGATGATGGCGACCGGCTCCTGACCGTTGCGGTCGTGGAAGTTGTTGGTCCCTTCCCAGACGATACCGCTGATCTCCGGCACGGACTCTGGCTCTTCCTGCTCCCGCTCCGGGGAACCGAGCACCCGCTGCAGGGCCGGGATCGGATCGAGCAGGAAATAGTCGCCACCGTTGAGGGCAATCCCGCGATCGACCCGCTCCGGCGCAAGAATGGCGACATCCAGGTGGAGATGCGGCGCGAACATGCCGCCGCTGGTCGCTACGGGCTGCCCCGCCGAGACCCGCTGCCCCACGCTGACGAGCGCCTGATTGACGTGACCGAAGGTGATCTTCAGCCCGGCGTCGGTAAGAACGGTGACATTTCCCACGCCACCGGTGATGGTGTCGGCGAACGAACCGCACCCCTGCCCCCAATCGCCCTGACCCTGCCCACCGACACAGCGGACCACCCCGGCCAGCGGTGTGTGAACACGGGTGCCGAGGGGGATGGTGACATCGAGACCGGTATGCTGATGCGCCGCCCGCGTGCCGTGGCCGACGCCATACCGGTAGAGATTCAGCGGCTGGCCGTTGTCGTCGAAGTTCGGCATGCCGAAGCCAAAATCGGCGGTCCACGGCACCCCGCCGGTGATCACGTCGATGGGATGCCGGATCACGGAAACCTGGCCGCGATCGGTTTCGATCGGCTCGCTCGGTGCAGCCGCTTTCAATTCCGAGATGAGCGATTTGATGGTGTCGATGTACATCTGCGGGGTGGTGCCGGCGCCGCTGGTGCCGGGGTGGTACTTCTCGGCGATCGCGTTCTGCCAGGACCCGGTCTCGGCGATGAACATCGCCATCAACTTCGCGCCGAGGCGAATATTGCCGCGCGGGGTGTAGGCATCGGCATCGGGCAGGATGTCCTGCCAGAAGAACGGTTTGACCTGCATGATGCCGACGGACGGCCCGCCGCCGAAGGCATCATTGACGGCGATGACGTCGTCACGGCTTCCGGTCTTGCCGTGATGCCAGTACTGGTTGCCGTCCGATTCCACGATCGCCATGGCCACGATCAGCCGGGGATTGACACCCGCCTCCGCCGCCGCTTCGGAGAACCATGGCTCCCAGCGCGAAAGATCGGTCCAGGGAACGTTGAACGGATTGCTGCCGCCGGGACGATGGGTGCGGACCTTGCCCGCCGGGAAGGTCAATTGGGTCGCGGTCGGTGACATGGTCGGTTCTCCTTCTCGATGTTGGGCAAGGTCGCCGCAGACGCGGCAGTTGCCCGGTTGTGACGGCGAAAACCGTGGATATCCGATCCTGTTAGTCCATGCTCGATGCTCGGTCGATGTGCCCTCCTTTGCCTCGTCCCACCCTCAGAATAGAACATTGGTTCTTTTTTCTCAATGAGGTGTGACCTGCCGCGAGGATCCTTGGCCCGCGAGGCTAAACCTGTTGCTCGTGCCTGAACGACCCGACGGCAGCGATCCGCCCGCCGCTGTTGACGCGGCCCCGGCCGATGCACCGGCACCAACCTCGCCGATCGCTGCTGGCCGATGCACCGGCATCGCATCTCATCGTCATGGCGAGATCAGTGTGTCACCGCGCACAGAACGCCACATCGGTAGAAAATGCGAGTTCGCGAAATTGCTCGTGGCATCGTCCGCAGATCGTGTCGTCCCGACGCTGGAGGGATCTCGGCGTTGGTCGTGACAAGCCTGAAACGCCCTTCGCAAGAGGCGTCTCGCCAAGCCATCCTGACGAAGTTCGCCGGTCGCGGTGCTTCACACATTCGCCGAGGTCCCTCCTGCGGTCGGGATGACACACGATTCTGGAGTTGAGCGACGGATGCGATGCACGACGTTGGCGTGCTGAGACCGCTTCCACATGCGCAATACGGCACCGTTTCACAGCGGAGTAATTGGAGTACCTGGCCGCTCAGTTTCCGCCGCGCGCGAGGGCGGGATCCAGCGCGTCGCGCAAGCCGTCCCCGACGAGGTTGAAGCCGAGCACGGTGATGGTGATCGCCAGCCCCGGGAAGATGGCGATCCAGGGGGCATCGGTGATGTAGCGCTGCGCGTCGCTCAGCATCCGCCCCCACTCTGGGGTTGGCGGTTGCGCGCCGAGACCGAGGAAGCCGAGCGCGGAGACGAGGAGAATGGCGTTGCCCACACCGATCGTCGCCTGTACGATCAGCGGGGTGAGAATGTTCGGCAAGACGTGGCGGGTCATGATCCGCGCATCACTGGCGCCGATGGCCCGCGCCGCATCGACCAGTTCGCGCCGCTTCAGCTCCAGCGTCGAGGCCCGCGCCAACCGGGCATAGGTCGGTACCCCGAGCACGCCGGCCGCCGCCATCGCCGCCGGCAACCCCGCCCCGACCCGCGCCGCGACGGTGATCGCCAGCAGAATTGCGGGGAGGGCCAGGAGGAGATCGACCAGCGCCATCAGGGTCAGCCCGACCCAGCGCTCGACGTAGCCCGCCACCACGCCGACTGTCACCCCGATGACCAATCCCAGCGCAACGGAAACGGTGCCCGAGGCGAGGGAGATCGGTGTGCCATTGGCGAGACGGGCAAAGACGTCACGCCCCAGCTCGTCGGTGCCGAACCAGTAGTGGCTGTTGGGCGGCTGCAACCGGTCGATCACGTTCTGCTTGGTCGGATCGCCCCCGATGGCGATGCCAACGATGGCCAGCAGCACGAGACCCGCGAGCAGCACCAACCCCGCCACGGCCATGCGCCGGCGCGCGAAGCGCTGTCCGAACCCGGCCGCCTGGCCGCGCCGGGTCAGGGTCGCCGTGTCCGCCAGGGTGGCACCCCTCACGCTGCTCACCCGTAGCGAATCCGAGGATCGAGCAGGGCATAGAGGAGATCAACGGCGAGATTGAGCAGAACGAAGATGACCGCCACGACCAGCACCACGCCTTGCACCACCTGGTAATCGCGCGCGCCGATGGCGGCGACGGTGAGTTGCCCCAATCCCGGCCAGGCGAAGATCGTCTCCGTCAGCACCGCGCCGCCGAGCAGGGTGCCGAATTCGAGGCCGACGATCGTCACCACCGGTAAGAGCGCGTTGCGAAAGGCGTGCCGGAGGACGACGCCGCGCTCCACTAGTCCCTTGCTGCGGGCGGTACGCGCGTAGTCCTGGCGCAGGCCTTCGCCGAGCGCGGCGCGGGTGAGCCGGGCGATCACCGCCGCTGGCCAGACCGCGAGCGCGATCACCGGCAGGACCAGGTGCCGCGCCGCATCGAGCGCGATCGTCCACTGCCCGCGCAGCAGCGCATTGATCGGCAGGAACGGCAGGGACGGATCAGCGCCGAGGCGGGGATCGACCCGGCCCGAAATCGGCAGCCAGCGCAGGGTCAACCCGAAGACGATGATCAGGAGGAGACCGAGCCAGAAATTGGGAATCGAGACGCCGAGCAACGTCCCGATCGTGCCAGCGTGATCGAGCGGGGAACCGCGGCGCAAGGCGAAGACGATCCCGAGTGACAACCCGCTGACGACGGCGACGACCATCGCCGCCACCGCCAACTCGATCGTCGCCGGCAGACGCGCCCCAATCTCCTCCATCACCGGGGAATTGGAGCGATAGGAGCGGCCGAGATCGCCGCGCAGGGCGTGGACCAGGAAGTCGGCGTACTGCACCGGGAGCGGCCGGTCCAGTCCCAACTCGTGCCGCAACTGCTCCTTCTGTGCGGGATCGCCCCGCATCCCCAGTTTCGCCTCGACCGGATCACCGCCCGCCGTGCGCAGCATCAGAAAGACGACGAGGGAGACCCCGAGCAGGGTCGGGATGGCGACGATGAGCCGGCGGAGGATGTAGGTGATCACGCTGTGGTCAGCCTGTTCGGTGCGTTCGCCGGAGTCTGGTGGAAAACGGGCACGCGTGCCATTTCGCGACGAGGACCCTCACCCCAACCCCTCTCCCTGTGCGCAGGGAGAGGGGCTCTTGTATGTGGGAAGCGCGGGCGACGTAGACGTCGCACCCTACGGCAAGCGTAGGGGCGAGGCCCGCCTCGCCCGGTTCCCCAATCACCACGCGTGGAAATTCGAGATCCGGTACCCTCCCGTTTCTAGGAACTGGCGAGATCGACCTTGCCCAGCGGCAATGCGCCAACCGGTGAGATGACCAGGTCCTGCACCTTGTTCGAGGTGCCGATGGCGCGCTCCGGGTAACCGAGGATGACCATAATCGCGTCGTCGAGAATCAATTGCTGCGCCTCGCCGTAGATCTCCCAGCGCTTGTCCGGATCCGCGGTCACCGCGCCCTGGCTGACGAGTTCATCCACCTGCTCGTTCTTGTAGCCGAGCCGGTTGATCGTGTTCGGCGAGGAGAAGAGCGGGTACATAATGTTGTCCGGATCGCCGTTATCCCACGTCCAGTCGTTGATGAACGCCGGCGCCTCTCCCTTGTTGAGGGCATCGAAGAACTCGGCATCCTCCATCATCTTGATGTTGGCGGTGATCCCCACCGTGGCCAGATCGGCCTGGATCAGTTGCCCGACGATCGGCCAGAAGGAGTTGGGCCGGTTGTAGAGATCGAAGACGATCTCACCCGCGCCCGCCTCGGCGAGCAGCGACTTGGCCTTTTCCGGATCGTACTGGTAGACCCCGGCCAGATCGGCGTCGTAGCCGATCAACTCGGGCGCGATCGGTCCGGCGCCGAGCACATAGCGGCCATAGAAGACCGCATCGGCGATGTTCTGCTTGTTGATCGCGTGCTGGACCGCCTTGCGCACCGTGACGTTGTCGAACGGCGCCTGCGCGCCATTCAGCGCCAGGTACTGGGTGTTGAAGAAGGGACCGGTGACCAGCGCCAGATTGGGATCGTTCTCGATCTCGTCCGTGTCCTTGAAATCGACCTGGTTGGCAATGTCGATACCGCCGGTCTTCAACTCGGAGAGACGGACGGTATCTTCCGGAATCGTCCGCCAGACCACGCGATCGAGCGCCGGGCGGCCATCCCAGTAGTCGTCATTGGCCACGAGCACCAGTTCGACGTCTTTCGTCCAACTGTCGAAGCGGAACGGACCGGTGCCGACGGGAGACTGCCCGACATCCGCCCCTTTCTCCTCGAGCGCCTTGGGACTGAGGATGCCGGCGGCGAAGATGGCGAGGTTGCCGGGAAGCAGGATCGACGGCTTGGTCATGGTGATGGTGAGGTCCATATCGCCCGTCGCTTCGATCTTCTCCACGTCGGCGAAGACGATCGGCGCATAGACCATGCCATCGTTGTGAAGCGGATGATCGGGATCGAACTGGCGCAGGTAGTTGAGTTCGACCGCCTTGGCATCGACCGGGGTGCCGTCGTGAAAGGTTACGCCCGGCCGGATGTGGAAGGTGTAGGTCAGTCCATCCTCGGAGACATCCCAGCTCTCGGCCAGCGCCGGTTCGATCTCAGCTGACCCTTGGCGGAAGCGGGTCAACCCCTCGGTGATGTTGTCCGCGAGCGGGATGATATCGCCATAGCCATTCGAGCCGGCGACGGCCGGATCGAGTTGCACTGTCGCCTGGGGAATGGCGGCGACGACGGTCTTGCCGCCATCCTGCGCGGCGAGGGCGATGCCGCGCGTCGCCAACCCGGAGGCGGCGAACGGAGCGGCGAGTCCGAGCGCGGCGGCGCGGGCGATCAGGGCGCGGCGATCGAGACGCGCGTGACGAACCATGGTGATCTCCTTCGACATGGGGTACTCCTTCTGCCAGATCGGTATCTGGGCAAACGGCGTGCGATGAGATGAGATTCTATCGACTTTCGCTCTTCCCTCCTCGATGGTCCGGGACCAAGGGTGTCGTAGGGGCCAGGCCTGCCTCGCCCACTTGCTTAGACGAGTCCCTCGGTCGGAATTCCGCTACTCGCCCACGTCGTGCTCATTCACGTGTTCCCGGGGCGGATCAGCCTCGGCCCCGGTCGAGGAAACGGATCAGCGTCTCGCGAAACCGCTCCGGTTCCTCGACCGGGGCAAAATGCGCGCTCTCGGCGAAGACGACCCATTCGCTGCCGGCGATCCCTGCGTGTAACGCGGCGGCCTGGGCCGCCGTGACCTCGTCATAGCCGCCAGAGGTGATCAACGTCGGGACGGCAATCCCGCCGAGGCGGTCACGCACGTCCCAGTCCCGCAACCGCCCGACCACATGCAGCCCCGCGGGACCGATCATCGTCTCCCAGACTTGGGTCCCCACTCCGGCGAAGGCGCGCTGGAGTGGTTCCGGCCAGGGATCGCGCCGGCAGGTGTAGCGTCGGCTGAATTCCGCCGCCGCCTGTTGGTACTCATCACTGGCGGTAGTGGCGGCCGCCTCGTGCCGTTCTAGCGCCTCCCGCACCGGCGCCGGCAGCGCTGCCCGGAGGTGGACCGTCTCCGCGACGTAGAGCGGCATGCTCGCCGGCGCGCTCCTTCGGCACCGGGCTGACCAGACCCGGCGCTCCCGAGAGCGCCGATTCCAACGCCAGCATGCCGCCCCAGGAGTGTCCAAGGAGATGAATGCGATCGAGACCGAGCGCGGCGCGGACGGCGGCAAGTTCGGTCAGGAAGAGATCGATCGTCCACAGGTCGGGATTGTCCGGCCGATCGGAGCGGCCGCAGCCAAGTTGGTCGTAGAAGACGATCGGCCAGCCGTGTTCCGCAAGCGGTTCGAGCACTTCGAGATGATCGTGCGGAGCAGCAGGGCCCCGTGGAGCGCCAGGATGGGGCATCGCTCCGCCGTGTGGTCGAGATCGCCGACCCCTCGGAACCAGGTGCGCCAGCCGCGCCGGGGATCGTGCCTTCCGATACCTTTGGCATCACTCAGGCGCTCCCGGCGGCGAGGTCGAACGGCAGCCGGTCGAGCGCCTCGTTACCATCCGCGGTGATCAGCACCATCCGTTCCAGCTGGAACGAGCCGATGCCGAGGAGGTAGTACGGCACCTCCATGCTCAGCACCATACCCGGCACGAGCGACCGTTCCTCGTCGGCGGCGATGAAGGCGGTTCCTCGTAGTCCTTGAGCAGGCCGACGCTGTGCCCGAGGTGGCCCCGGCTGTAGGTCAGGAATCCGCCGCGCGCATCGCTGCCGTCCCCGCCGCGTGGAGATCGCGAAGCGCACCCGGCCTGGCCGCCGCGACGAGCACCGCCAACGCATCGCGCAAGGCAGCGTAGACGCCGAATTGATCGTCGGTCGGGTCCAGGGCGTAGGTGCGGCCGATGTCGCTGTGGTAGCCGCCGACGTCGACCTGCATATCGAGTTTGACCGTGACGCCCGGCCCGATCACGCCGGGACCGCCAGAGCCATCCCCGCCGTCACCCGACCCTCGACCTGGCGCAGCGCGGCGTAGCGCTCGTCCACCGCGGCGCGCCGCCAGATGGCGGTGTGATAGGCGGCGTTCACCGCGGTGGCGCTCATCCCAGGCCGTAGCGCATCGCGCACCGCGGCGATGCCGATATCGGTCAGTTCCGCCGCGCGCGCCGCAGATGGTCGATTTCCGTCGCGTCCTTGACCGCGCGCAGATCGGCGAAGACGGACGTGGCATCGACGATCTCGTATCCGGACGGCCCCTCCCGCAGCGCGGCGAGCGTTCCCGTCGGGACCAGTTCGAGATCCACACCGAGGCGGCCCCCACCCGGCGCCACGGCACGAATCGCCGCCGCGATCGCGGCGTGGACGCAAAGCCGAGATCGTACTGGGCGGTCGCGCCGGGATGGTCTCCAGGCGGCGGCGATCCGCCCCCGCAGGTCTCCGCCCGAAGATTTCGCAGATCGAGATGCTCGACCCAGAGGGCATAGGGAAAGCGGGAGAAGCGCGCCGCATCGTAACCGGCAATCTCGTTATCGCCGGCAACGACCGCCCGTGCCCCGCCCGCACCAGCGGCGACGGCCACCAGCCCAGGCACCCGCCAGAGGGTGGCGATCACGCTGGTGCGGCCGCTGATCCAGGCCGCGTTTTCCGGCGTCAGCGACACCAACGCGGCGAGATTTCCCCCGCGCAACGCCGCCGCGATTCGCTCCTCCTTGTTCGCTGCGGGATACCACATCGCTTCGTTCCGTTCGATCGGATAATCTTGAGTTCTCGATCAAGATAGTAGCATCTCATGTTGGACGGCTGTCGATCATACCATCGACACCGCCGCCGCGCTGAACCGCGGGTCTCCGTGTTTCGATACACTTGACGTGCTGTTCCACGCTGAAATGAAGGCCCACCGCGAGTTGCAAGCGGAGCGGGGCGAAGCGCCAGATCGTTACCAAGAGGAGACGTACAAAGCGAATGTCCAACCGAATCGACGGCATCCTCGCGGCCGCCCGGGATCATGTCCGCGACACGATCGCCCCGGAAATCGAAGAGTGGAACCGGGATGGACGCTGGCCGCTTCATGCCTCCGGAAGAGCCGGAGACTTGGGGTTGACCGGACTCTTCGCGCCCCCGGCATGGGGTGGTCAGGGACTGTCGCTAGCCGATGGCATTCGCGTCTACGAGGAACTGGGCAAGGGAGACGGCGCCTACGCCTTCACCCTCTCGATGCACAACATCTGCGCCTTTGCCCTCTGTGGTTACGGTAGCGACACTCTGAAGGAGCAATGGGCGCGCGATCTCACGGCAGGGCGCAGACTCGCCAACTTCTCGCTGACCGAACCGCAATCGGGCTCGGATGCGGCAACGATGTACACGCGGGCCAGGATCAATGACGACGGGTCCTGGACCGTCAGCGGCAAGAAGGCGTGGGTTTCGCTGGCGGGTGAGGCCGACATCTACCTGACGGTGGTGAAGACGTCCGCCGAACCGGGGCACAAGGACATGGCGATGGTCGCCATTCCGAAAGAGACACCGGGGTTGCGCTTCGGGCCGCGTTACCGCACCCCGTCCTACACCTTCCTGCCAATCGGCGAGATGGAACTCGACGGGGTCACCGTGCCCGCGGAAAATGTCATCCTGCCGGTGGGACGCGGCTTGCAGGGGGCGCTAATGGCGATCGACATCGCCCGCGTCTCCATCGCCTCCGGTTGCTGCGGGTTGATGGAAGCCGCGCTCGACACTGCGCTCGCCTACACCAGCCGTCGCCGCATGTTCGGCGGCGTGACCCTCGATCAGGAGGGAATCCAGTGGATGCTGGGCGAGGTCGCCACCGACCTGGAAGTCTCCCGCCTCCTCTACCGCGCCGCCGCCGCCGCGCTCGGCACGCCGGAGGGCTCGCTGCTGGCCGCCCATGCCAAGCGCTTCGTGCCCGACGCCGCGCTCAAGGCGACCACCACCTGCACCCAGGCCTTGGGCGGGATGGGATTGCTGGAACCATACGGTCTCGACCGCCTGAGCCGTCTCGCGCAGATGATGCGCATCGTCGACGGCACCACCGAGATCTCCCGCGTCGTCATCGGCCGCGCCCTCAAGAAGCGCGCCGAAACCCTGCCCGAACTGCCGATGCCGAAAGTGTATGGTGAATGAAGCGCCCTCACCCCAACCCCTCTCACGCCGAGCGGGAGAGGGGCTCAATACTGCGTCACGGACTTGCCGGTACGATCGGCAAGATGTGTCGTCCCGACCGTAGGAGGAACCTCGGCGTTAGCGCTGGTCATAATGAACGAGCAGATTTCTCGCGTCCCACGCGGAATGAGACGCTTGATGCGCGGAACTGAAGACCGTCACTAAAAGGAGTTCGCCGATGCCAACCCGTCCCCGGCCACCCACGCCCGTGCTGCTCGACGGCGGCATGGGGCGGGAACTCCGTTTTCGCGGCGTGGAAATTCTCACCTCGATCTGGTCCGCCAATGGCCTGGTGGTTGCACCAGACGTGGTGCGCGACATCCACCGCGACTACATCGCCGCTGGCGCGGATGTGATCACCACCAACACCTACGGCATCATCCGCCAGGAGTTGGCCAAAGAAGGGATCGCGCATCGCTTCGCGGAACTGAACGATCTGGCCTGCCGCTTGGCGGTCGAGGCACGCGACGAAGCGACGCGCGATGTCTGGATCGCCGGATCGCTGCCGCCGCTCAACGGCAGTTACCGTCCCGACCGCGTCCTACCCTGGGAGACCATCGTGCCGCTCTACGCGGAGCAGGCCGCGCTGCTCGCCCCGTATGTCGATCTCTTTCTTTGCGAGACGATGTCGAGCGCGGCGGAAGGTCTCGCCGCGGCAACGGCGGCCTGTGCCACCGGGAAACCGGTCTGGATCTCCTACACCCTGCACGAAGATCATTCGGGACGGCTGCGCAGCGGCGAATCGATCGCGGAGGCGGTGCGTGCTCTCGGCGATCTGCCGGTTTCGGGGATTTTGGCCAATTGCTGCCCGCCGGAGAGCATCACCGCGGCGATGGCGGATCTCCGGGACACGGGCAAGACCTACATCGGCGGCTACGCCAACACCTTTGCGCCCGTACCGGCGACCTGGACCCTGGACGGAGATGCACCGAGCGACGGCACCCTCCCTCTGCGTGACGACCTCGATCCCGCCGCCTACCTCACCCATGCCCAGACCTGGTGGGACGCCGGGGCGACCGTGGTCGGCGGCTGCTGCGGCACCCGCCCGGCGCACATCGCCTTGCTTGCCACAACCATGCCGGAGCCGAGCGCGATTTAGACGCGCACCGCTAAGTAACCCCGTGCGCAAGTTTTCGGGCCAGGTCCACGGAGCGGCGTACCATCGGTGGTGATT
>JAXLWU010000013.1:0-143006 GCA_046328335.1 Thermomicrobiales bacterium | reverse complement strand
TCGACCTCGCCCCCCTCCCCGACTTGCTGGAACACGCCGCTCACGCCACCGCCGTCACCCGCGCCGTCCAAACCCGCTGAATGACCAAGAGCCCCTGTCGCGCTGAGCGGCTGACCAGGGGAGGTGCGCCGGGTTCGTCGCGCTGACCCACACCCCAACCCCTCTCCCTGTGCGCAGGGAGAGGGGCATCGAGCCCCGTCGTAATCTTCCCGACGCCACGCAAGCGCCGACAGCGTCCAGCAAAAACTGTGTCGTCCCGAGGAACGAGGGACCTCGTCGTGGTCCGCCCTCGCGAACGACGAGGTTCCTCGCTGCGGCTCAGAACGACACCATTTCTGCACGCTGCTGTTCTTGGTGAGGGTTCCTCCTCAGAACCACCGCCACAACCACCACTTCTCGAACGCGAGCTTGGCGGCGTGAATTGCGGGGCTGGGACCATACATTCGACCCGAACCGGCGCCGTACGGGGGAAACCCCTTCGGGTACCGGGTGCGCAGCATGGCGGCCTGACCGGCGCCATACTCGACGAGTCATATGGTGTGAAGTCTCAGGCGCGTTGGCGAGCCCTGGCGGGTAAGGTCGTAGGCGATGTTGTGCGCCACGACATCGGCCTCTTCGTGGGCGACGACCCCCGCCTTCGAGGCCGGCATGTTGGCGTTGTCGCCGATGGCGTACACGCCGTCCCACCGCGTCTCCAGCAGATCGGGATTAGTGATCTCGATCCCTGCGGGAACGGTCACCAACCCGGATTCGTACAGCACCGGCGAGGGTCGATGCGGCGGCACGATGATGCCGAGCTCGAAGTCGAGAGCGCGGCCATCCTTCGCCCGGATCGACCGTCGCTGGCCATCGACCTTCTCAATCGCGAAATCGGTATGCAGCCGAATTCCGCGCAGTGTTAGATGTTCGCGAATGAACTCCGACGGATGCCCCGATCCACCGACCGGACCCGGCTCCGGCGTGAAGAAGTCGATCTCGGTCTGCTCCCGCAGGCCGCGTCGGCGCAGTTCATCCTCGATCAGCCATGTCATTTCATACGGCCCGGGTGGGCATCGGTACGGCGTGCTGGCGATCCCCACCACGATCCGCCCGCCCGAGAATTGGGCCAGTGCGTCGCGCAGCCGAAGCGCGGCATCCATCTCCCACGCATGATGCACCGCGGTGTAGTCGCCAGGGATGTCTTCCGGATACGTCTGGAACCCGAGCGAAACGACCAGCCGGTCATACGGCGTCTCGCCATGCTCGGTGATGACCTTTCGCGCCTCGGTGTCCACGGCGACTACCCGGTCATTGAGAAACCGGACGTGCCGCTTCCCCACCGCGGTCAGATCGCGTGAAATGTCGCTCGGTTCCCGGCGGCCGATGGTCATCCAGAGGTAACTCGACTGGAAGACATGTTCCGGCCGCTGATCGATCAGGGTGACGTTGTGATCCTTGCCCAGGGTGTGTCCGAGATGACTCGCCGCCACCACGCCACCGCTGCCGCCGCCCAGGACGACAATATTTGCTCGTGACATCGCGAGATTCCCCCCTCGCGTACTCTCTTCTCATCGAGCGCGGCTACCGGGGCTTGGCCGGGTCCCGCCCTTCGCGCTCGAAACCCGACGTGCCGATCAGCACCAGGTTCGTCGGACCATCGCTCATCCGCCGCAGCCACTCGCCGAATCCGGGGCTGTTTCGCTGACACCAGATCACTGCCCCCGCGATCGTGAGGGCAGCCGCAACCCACTTGCCCATGGTTACTCCTTCTCGCCTGCATCGCGCGCGGCGAGACTCGCCACCACGCGCCGCAGTCGCAGCGCGGCGTCCGCGGCAACGTCGGTCAGTTCCCGGTTGTCGCCGACGACCCCGAGCATGAGCGCGGGATCGATCGCCATCACTTCGCTCCGTCCGCCACGTTCGCGTACGGTCACATTGCAGGGGAGGAGGAGCCCCAGGTTGGGTTCCGCCTGGAGGGCGCGGTAGGCAAGCTGGGGATTGCAGGCGCCGAGAATCACGTAGGGCTCGGTCTCCACGCCCAGTTTCTGCCGCATCGTTGCACGCACGTCGATCGTGGTCAGCACGCCGAAACCCTCGGCCTTCAGCGCCTCCGTCGTCCGCGCGACGGCCTCATCCAGTGACCCGGTCACCTCGGTGCCAAATCCATACGCGGTATCAGTCATCGTTTCCACTCCGATCGTTTCCCATTACGCCATGCCTGCCAGCACCAGGCCATTTCGCGCCACCAGATAGATGCCGACGGCTGCCACCAGCAGGGCGAAGCCCTTCGCCAGCGAGCGTTCCGCCACTCGCCCCGCCAATTTTCCGCCCGCCACGCCTCCGACGAGACCACCAACGATGAAGAGCAACGCGATGGTCAGGTCGAATCCACCACGACCGAGATGCGCCGCGATCCCGGAGACGGAGTTGATGGCGATGATCGCCAGCGACGTTCCGACGGCGATGGCCATCGGCAACCCAAGCGCCAGCGCCAGCGCCGGCACGATCAGGAACCCACCACCGACACCGAAAAACCCCGTCAACAGACCCACCGTGAGCCCCGCCACGGGCACTTTCCACGACAGGGTGACCTCCTCGTCTTCGGCGCCGGCCTCGGGCCGGCCGCCACCCCGGAACCACATCCGGCCCGCCACCACCAACATCAAGAGACCGAAGAGGAAGAGGATCCAGGCGCCGGAGACCTGGTGGTTGAGCCAGGTACCAGCGAAGGCGCCAGCGATCCCGCACAATCCGAAAAAGAGCGCCACGCGGAGGTTGACGCGCCCGGCGCGGGCGTGCGGGACCGCTCCCGCTAGCGCCGACGCGCCAACAATCGCCAGGGAGGTCGCGGTCGCCGACGGCACGTCGAGGCCGATGATGTAGACCAGGATCGGAACCGTCAGGATCGATCCACCGCCGCCGACCAGGCCCAGCAGCAGCCCGATCATGGCGCCGAACACGACCGAGAGAACGGCCTGCGTCGCCGTGACGTGCGCGAGAGCGAACCCCGCGATCATCGCCTAGAACTCCACCGGCTGCCCGGCCTCGGACCAGGCGATCATCCCACCAGCGAGACTGCGGACATCGCGAAACCCCGCGGCGAGCATCGCGGCGGCGGCATAGAGGCTGCGCTTCCCGCTGCGGCACACGGTCACCACCGGCCGGCGCGGGTCGAGTTCGGACATGCGCGATCCGATCTCCGCCAGCGGCATCAGCCCGCTTCCGGAGATGCGGCCGGCCAGATATTCGTCCGGTTCCCGCACATCGACGATCTGCGGTTTCGCCTCGAACCGGTAGCGAATGAATTCCTCAACCGTGATTTCGGGCGCGATGGGCGGTTCCATACCCCGATTGTCCCTTCCCAGTAAGCCAAACAACACGACGAATCAGCTCCTCGCTCCGTGTCATACGGAATCCGGATGAACGCTGGGGACATCCGGCGCGGTCCACCGTGGCCGTGAGCCCCTCGCCGCGCGCACTGGGAGACTCCTCCCTCCGGGGAGGGAGGCATGGGAGGGAGCCAGGGTTGGGGTGAGGGGCGACGTCGGCAACGCGACCCTGATCACCCGGATTCCGTGTCAATGCCCTATTCGACGGGGTAACCCGCGTCCCTCCAGGCAATAATCCCGCCGGAAAGACTGCGCACATCGGAAAATCCTGCCCGCAGCAGTTCATCCGCACTCATCAGGCTTCGCATCCCAATCCGGCACACGGTCACAACCGGTAGCGCGCGATCGAGTTCATCGATGCGGTAGCCAAGTTCCGTCATCGGCAGCAGCACGCTCCCTGGGATGTGTCCCTGGGTCCACTCCTCCGGATCACGCACATCGACGATCTGCACCGGTTGCAGGGAAACATGGCGGCGCAGTTCCGAGACCTCGATTTCCGGCGCCCTGGCGCTGTCATGTCCTGCCCACGGCCCCGCCTGCCGTCCGGTCTGAACCTTGGTCTCGCCGGGCTTGCCCGCTTCCACCGGCAAACCGGCATCGCTCCAGGCGGACATCCCGCCCGGAATCGCGTAGACACGGTTCAGGCCGGATTTCTGGAGGATGCTGGCGGCGACATTCGACCGGTACCCGGTGCCACAGATCACCGCCACCGGCATGTCCTGCTCGAGCTCGGGCAGCGCGCCGCCAGCGATCGCTCCGGCGAAGAGATTCCGCGCGCCGGTGATGCGCCCGGCGGCCCACTCCGAGGGATCGCGCACATCGAGCACCGCCAGGTCCTGGTCCGAAACACCGAGGCGCGTGGCGAGTTCCTGCACCGAGAGTTCTGACAGGCTCGCCATCGGCCGCCCGCTCGCCTTCCAGGCCTCCAAACCACCGCGGAGATGCCCGGTTACCCGGTCGATACCGATCCGCCGCAACTCGGTCAGCGTGTCTGCCAGTTGCGCCTCGTCCGGCAGAACGAGCACCACGTCTTGCCCATCCGGCGCAACCCAGCCCGCCCAGATCACGAAACTCGGACCCAGCGCGACGTTGATGGCCCCCGGAATATGCTCGCGGTCAAACGCGCTGGCCGGCCGGGCGTCAATCACCAGCGCTCCCGCCTCCTGACGCGCGACCAATTGCCGCGGCGAAAGTGGCTCGCTCGGAGGGAGGTCGCGTAGCAGCACCGGCCCCAGCTTGTTGATCCGCTTCATCGTCGGGTAGTAGGAGGGAGGTTTCGGCATCCCTTCCATGACCACCCGGATGAAATCGTCCTTGGCGCGGGCCTGGAAGGCGTAGTTGGCCAGTTTCTCCTGCCCGATCGTCGTCATCGCCGCGTCGCCGATCTTCTTGCCGCAGGGTGAACCGGCGCCGTGACCGGGATAGACCACCACCGCATCCGGCAACGTCGCCAACCGGTTGGTGATCGTCTCATAGAGTTGCTCGATCAGCCCGCCGGTCCGCGCCGGCCCGAGCAGATCCGGCCGCCCGATCTCACCGGCGAACAGGACGTCGCCGGAAAAAAGCGCCAGCGGCTGATCGGTTACCGCCGGATCGAACAGCAGGTACGAGATGTGCTCCGGTGTGTGACCCGGAGACCAAAGCGCTTGCAGCCGCAGGTGGCCGACCGGCACCACATCCCCATCGTCCAGCGGCTGATGCGGGAACTCCGTCTCGCCGATGCGGCCGGCGTACACCGTCGCCCCCGTCGCTGCGGCCAGTTCCCGTGCTCCGCTGACGAAATCGGCGTGAACGTGCGTCTCCAGAATGGCGACGATCCTGTAACCATGTGCTTCCGCCCAAGCCATGTATTCATCGATGTCGCGCCGCGGATCGACGATCGCGACGACCTTGGCATCAGCATCGGCGACGCCATAGGCCACTTGTGCCAATCCAGGGGTGTAAAAGCGCTCGACAACCATCATCCATTACCTCCAGCCGCGATCGGGAAGCGACCTATCCTCGCTCTGTGTCAATCGGCCGCTTGCGCCATTTGCCGCCGGGCGGAGATGTCGCGAATGACTTGGCTGACATCACACCCAGCGCCCTGGTTGTAGGGCAATTTGCCGAGCACCTTGGCCATCATGCAGGTGTCGCTCACCGCGGAGAAGAGCAACCCGCCACCGACCGCAGCCGAGAGCGCGGCCATGCGGGGAAACTTGAGACTGGCGATCAATCCGCCCAACACCAGTGCGCCGGCCACACCGCGCACCTGCCGCTCCATGCTCCAGCGCTGCGCGCCGCGCACCACCGGCAGCCCGGCGCCTTCCCAGGCCGTCAGCCCACCCTCGAGCACGGTCAGCCCCGGCAGGTCACAGGCGACCAACTGCCGCTCCGCCTCCTGCGCCCGCTGACCCGAGCGGCAGACCAGCACTACTGGCTCTGCGGCCGATGTCCTGAGTTCGGCCACGTGCTCGCCCAGCCGGTCCAGGGGGAGGTTGTAACTGCCCGGAATATGCACCGACTCGAACTCGGCCGGCGTCCGCACATCCAGAATCGTGACGCCATCGCGCCGGGCGGAAAGGTCCCCCGGTGAAACCCTGGTCTCCAGCGTTGCCTGACCCATCATCACTCCTTGCTTCGCACGATGTGCGGCGATGCCGCTCGCTTCCCTGGGGCAAGAACAGGAGACCTGCTGGCGATTCGCCCACCCCGTAGGGGCGACGCTTGCGTCGCCTCGTCGGCCGCAAGGCCGGCAGAGGTGGCCCGATGGGCCACGGTCGAGGCAAGCCATCGCCCCTCCCCATGGTGACCCATGCCCCAAGCGGTCTTCAGGAGCCGCACTAGCGGCCGCTGCGGACCAGCGCCCGTACCGCCTGCTTGACCGCCTCTTCATTCGTCGCAAACTGCTCCGGGTTGGTCAGGCAGTGGAGGGCGAACGTCTCGAGCATGTCGACGCTCAGTCCATTGACCGCCGCCCGTACCGCGGCGAGTTGATCGAGAATCTCCAGGCAATCACGCCCTTCGTCGACCATCCGCTGCACGCCCTTGGCCTGCCCCTCGATGCGCCGCAGTCGCTGCTGAAACTCCTGCCGCTTCGCCGGATCGAGATCATGAATGCTCGCCACGCTGGCTCCTCATCAATACCCCTGCTTCCACCGCCCCAAGTACTGTACCGGGGTATCCTATAGTATCGGCAAAATCAATGCAAGGCGGGGTGAGCCGGAGTGCACGCGCGGCGGTCAACACCGTGTCCGAGCGAGGGAAATCGGCGGGTATACTCGGGGACCATCGGAACCGTTAGCCGGAACCAGTTCGGCCAAGACCGGCCCTGAGCAGCCGGTCGTGACGACGCGAGGAGAGGCCATGAGCGAAACCGCGACGCCGGGCGCGAGCCACCGTCACGTGGCGATTGAAACCCTGTTCGACGAGCAGCGTGCGTTCCCACCGCCTCCCGCGTTTGCCGCCCAAGCCAATGTCAACGATCCCGCCATCTACGAGCGCGCCGCGGCCGATCCGGAAGCATTCTGGGCGGGCGAGGCGGCCCGCCTCGACTGGTACCGGCCATGGGACTCGGTGCTGGAGTGGGAACCGCCATTCGCCAAGTGGTTCAGCGGCGGTCAACTCAATGTCTCGGTCAACTGCCTCGACCGCCACGTCAATGCCGGGGCCGGGGACAAGGTCGCGTACTACTGGGAAGGTGAACCGGGCGACCGAAGGGTTATCACCTACCTCGATCTCCATCACGAGGTGAACCGCGCCGCCAACGCGCTCAAGGCGCTCGGGGTCGGCCGCGGCGATCGCGTCGCCATCTACATGCCGATGATTCCGGAGTTGCCGGCCGCGATGCTGGCCTGCACCCGCATCGGCGCACCGCATACCGTCGTCTTCGGCGGCTTCTCCGCCGAGGCCCTGGCGGACCGCATCAACGACTCCCAGGCGACCCTCGTCATCACCGCCGACGGCGGCTATCGGCGGGGCAAGGCGAGCGGCCTCAAGGTCAACGTCGACGCCGCCCTGGAGAAGACCACCAGTGTCGAACACGTCCTGGTCGTGCAGCGCACCGGTCAGGATGTTGAAATGAAAGAGGGCCGCGACATCTGGTGGCACGATCTGGTGCCTGCGCAGCCAGCGTGGTGTGAACCGGAGCGGATGGAGAGCGAGGACATGCTCTACCTCCTCTACACCTCCGGCACCACCGCCAAACCCAAGGGCATTCTCCACACCACCGGCGGTTACCTCACCGGCGTCGCCAGCACCCACCGCAACGTCTTCGACATCAAACCGGATGATATCTACTGGGCTGCCGCCGATATCGGCTGGGTCACCGGGCACTCCTACATCGTCTACGGTCCGCTGGCCAATCTCACGACTGGCGTGATGTACGAGGGAACTCCCGACTGGCCCGATCCGGGCCGATGGTGGGAGATCATCGAGCGCTATGGGGTGACGATCCTCTACACCGCGCCGACCGCCATTCGCGCCCACATGAAGTGGGGTCCGCAGCACGCCGAGCAGAGCGATCTTTCCTCCCTGCGGCTGCTCGGCACGGTCGGTGAGCCCATCAACCCCGAGGCCTGGATCTGGTACCACGAACACATCGGCGGCGGCCGCTGCCCGATTGTCGATACCTGGTGGCAGACGGAAACGGGCGGCATCATGATCTCGCCGCTGCCCGGTCTCACCACGACAAAACCTGGTTCCGCGACCAAGGCGCTGCCCGGCATCGTCGCCGATGTCGTCGATGACCGCGGTCAGTCTGTTCCTCTTGGCGAGGGCGGGTACCTGGTGCTCAAGACCCCCTGGCCATCGATGCTACGCGGCATCTATGGCGACCCGGAACGCTACATCGCCACCTACTGGAGCAAGTTTCCGGGGATGTACTTCCCCGGCGATGGTGCCCGCCGCGACGAAGACGGCGACTACTGGTTGATGGGCCGCGTCGATGACGTGATGAACGTCTCCGGGCATCGCCTCTCGACCACCGAGATCGAGAGCGCTCTGGTCGATGACAAGCGCGTTGCCGAGGCCGCGGTGGTCAGCCGGCCCGACGATCTCACCGGAGAGGCGATCTTCTCGTTCGTGATTCTGAAATCGGGCGTCGCGCCGAGTCCGGAACTCGGCGAAGAGTTGCGGCAGCACGTGGGCAAGAAGATCGGGCCGATCGCGCGGCCCCGCCAGGTGATGTTCACGCCCGATCTGCCCAAGACTCGCTCCGGCAAGATCATGCGCCGCCTGCTGCGCGACATCGCCACCGGCCGCCCCCTCGGCGATACCACAACGCTCGCCGACTCAGGAGTCGTCGATACCATCCGCGACGCGACCCGCGCCGCCACGGACGACGACTGAGCATGTGGGCGACGCAAGCGAAGCCATGACGAGTCACCTGCCGTAGGGCGCGACGCTTGCGTCGCCCGCGCTCGATGCCGCCGATGTGAACCTCGGCATGCATTGCTCGCAGGCTCCGCGTCACGAGTGCCGCGACTCGAAGCCCCTCTCGGCCCGACCTCACAAGAGGAGGTACGACCGCAATCGGACGTTCGCATGGCCTCGGGTGGATCACAGCGCGACGGAAAGCCCATCTTGCGGCTCGACGGCTGATGCGGGGAGGAAGGACTGACATCGATCGTTCTTGCCCGTTTGGGACGGCACCAATTGCGATAGAAGCCCCTCTCCCTGCGCACAGGGAGAGGGGTTGGGGTGAGGGTCAGCGCGGAGCAAACGCAATTCCCATCCTTCTCTGGCCAAGCAGGGGGTGAGCGGCACGACAAACTACAAATACGTCTCGAACCACGCCACGATCCGCCGCATCCGGTCCACCCGGCGGTCGGGCCGGCCGATGCCGGCGAGGAAATGCGGTTCACCCGGATACCGCACCATCTGCGTCGTCACCCCGCGTGAGCGGAGAATGGCAAAGAGGATTTCCGACTGCTCTGGCGGGCACCGCAGATCGTTCTCCGACTGGAGGAGCAGGAGTGGCGCGCGGTTCTGGTGAATGGCCATGAACGGCGACGCCGCCAGAAACGCGTCCACATCTTCCGGGAGGCGGCCGATCCCGACGAAGCGGTCGTCGGTGTAGCCGGTCAGATCCGATCCTCCATACCAGGAGACCCAGTTCGACACCGGATTCTCGGCGACAGCCGCCTTGAACATGCCCGGATGGTGCCCCAGCAGCCAGGTCGTCATGTAGCCGCCGCCGGACAACCCCATCACGCCGATCCGCGCCGGGTCGGCCAACCCCCATTGCACCGCCCAGTCGACCAGCGCCAGGTGATCGGAACCGTCGACTTCCCCCCAGCGCCCATGAATGGCGCGGGCGAATTCCTCGCCATAGCCGCTCGACCCGCGCGGGTTGGGATAGAGCACGTGATACCCCGCGTCGGCCAGCGCCAGCATCTCGAGCCAGGGGGTCGGACCGTGGGCAGCATGCGGTCCGCCATGGATCTGGATCACCACCGGTCCCGGCCGTGGCGCGTTCCCCTCGATCAACCAGGTCTCGATCTCGTGCCCAGCGGCATGCCGGAATACGTGGCGAACGGGATCGCGGCGCTGCGCCTCCAGCCAGTCCGATCCGTTCCGGGAAATCTGCCGCGCCTGCCCACTCTCGACCGCATAGACCTCACTTGGCCGGCCCCGATCGGTTGCCACCATCGCGATTCGGCCACCGCCAACGGCAATACTGTTGCAGACGAAGACGCCGTCGAGTAGCGGCGCGGCGCTCCCGGACGCAACATCGAACTGGTACGGCAGGGTTCTCCCCCCGATGCCAACTTGAGCCACAATCGATTGTGTATCCAACCACTCACAGGCGATCCGCGCGCCACGTACCATCAGATCGCCCGTCGTCACGTTTTCCACCGGACGGTCCAGTTCCGGCGCCAGCCGGCGCAGCCCCTCCCCGGACACGATGGAGAGATGGTTGTCGGCCCACGATGGTTGGCCGGGAAAATCCTTCCCGATCACCGCCAGCAGATCGCCGCTCGGAGCGGGCCGCGCGGCCGCCACGCCTCCCGGCAGCGCCGCGAGTTCTTCTGGCGCCTGCTCCTCATCAACCGCGAGACGCCACGCCGCGGCCCGCTCGGTAAACCGGCGCATCCCGGGATCCTCATCGGCGTCCGCCACGGCGACGATGTGCCGCCCGTCCGGCAGCCACCGCGCATCGAGGACTTCCCAGGTCGGATCTGAAATCCGCCGCGCTGCACCACCGTCCGGATCTGTAACCCAGACACTGGTGAGTTGGTTGCGAAACCCGTAGGCATCGAGTCGCCAGCCGAAATCGTCGATCACCCGCGCGGTTGGATCGGCCGGATCACCAACCGTCAGCCGCTCGACGCCACTCGACGCCAGCACCAGCAAACGGGAACCGTCAGGCGACCACTGGATCGCCTTGCTCTCCCCAGCGATCTCCGCCGCGACCCTCGGTTCGCCGCCATCGAGCGGCAGCAACCAGGGTTGCTTGCGCCCACCCCGATCGGAGATGAACGCGAGGGTTGAGCCATCTGGCGCACACACTGGCGCCGAATCGTTCGCATTCGCAAACGTGAGTTGCCGGGCCCCTTCCCCTGCCCACCCCACCCGCCAGAGGTGGGACTGGTACTTGCCATCGACGATCACGCGGCGGCTGTAGACGATCGTCTCGCCGTCGGGCGACAGGGAAAGATCCTGCACCTGGGCCTGCCGCAGCACATCCTCTGGCTGGAATCTGCGCGAGGCGTTTGCTGTTTCTGGTTCGTTCGCCATCATCACTCCCTGTATCAATAGCGTGCCCGGCGCGAGCACGCTCGGCCCGCTGACGCTACCCGGCAGTCTGCCATGCCCACCCAGTACCGCGGTAGCGATCCGTTGTTCGCCCGCGGCCCCCATTGCCGCATCGGCACGTGGCACAGTTGGCCAACATGGCATCCTTGACACGAGCCTTGGCCCATTCGGTACACGATTGGGCTCGCGTCAGCCGTGGCAGAATGAAATTCAGAGAGGGGTCGGCGTCGGTATATGAGCGCACCAACGGTCGTCATTTCGGGAGCGCGGATCGTCGATGGCACCGGCAACCCCTGGTTCTATGGTGATCTTGTCACGTCCGGCGACAGCATTCTCGACATCGCGCCACCGGGCTTCGGCACGACAACGATCGCATTCGAGCGGATTGACGCGTCCGGTCTGGTCCTCTGCCCCGGGTTCATCGATATCCAGTCGCACTCGATCTTGCCCTTCCTCGACGACCGCCGCTCCCTCTCCAAGATCACCCAGGGCGTCACCACCGAGATCATGGGCGAAGCCTGGACCCCGTCCCCTTTCGGCGGACGGATCAGCGAACCCTTTCCTGAGCGCTCGACCCTGAGTGAAGCGGATCACGCCCGATGGAACGCGCTCGGCAGAACATGGACGCGATTCGGCGATTGGCTACGCTGGCTCGTCGGCGCGGGCGTCTCGGTCAACGTTGGTTCGTTCATTGGCGGTAGCACGGTGCGCGAGTGGGGCAAAGGACTGGCCCTCGGCGACGCGACCGCGCAGGAACTCGACGCCATGCGCGAGATGCTGGCGGCGGCGATGGCGGATGGCGCGTTCGGTCTGGCAACAGCCCTGATCTACCCGCCAGGATGCTATGCCGGCACAGACGAATTGATCGGGCTGTGCGAGATCGTGGCCGCGTACCGCGGGGTGCACATCACCCACCTTCGCTCTGAGGAAGCGCGGCTACTGGAAGGACTCGAAGAAGCGATCACCATTGCCGCCAGGACCGGAGTCGCCACCGAGATCTACCACCTGAAAGCCGCGGGCGCCCTGAACTGGGACAAGATGCCCCAGGTCATCGCTCGCATCGAGGACGCCCGCGATGCGGGAATCGACATCACCGCGAACATGTACCCCTACACGGCGGCGGGAACCGGTCTCGTCTCCTGTCTCCCGCCGTGGGCGGAAGCCGATGGGAAACTCTGGGACAATCTTCGTGATCCGGAGACCCGCGCCCGCATCCGGCAGGCGATGCTCGCCCCCGCCGCCGATTGGGAGAACCTCGGCGCCAGCGCGGGACCGGATGGCGTGATCCTGGCCGGATTGCAGCGGCCGGAACACCGACAGTATCTCGGCCGCACCCTGGCTCAGGTTGCCGCGCAGCGCGGCGAGCATTGGACCGATACCGCGCTCGATCTCCTCGCCGCGGAAGGCCACAACATCTTCTGCTTCTACCGCATGATGAGCGAGGAGAATCTCCGCTGGCAGATGCGTCAGCCGTGGGTCACCTTCGCCACTGATGCCGGCGGCGTCGATCCCGCGGGGATGGGCGCGAGCGGATTGCTTCATCCGCGCGCATTCGGAACCTACCCGCGCATTCTCGGTCGCTTTGTGCGGGAAGAAGGGATCCTGCCACTCGAGGACGCCGTGCGCCGGATGTCCTCTGCCGTCGCCTCCCGCCTCGGCCTGCGCGATCGCGGGCTGCTCCGTCCCGGCCAGAAGGCGGATCTGGTCCTCTTTGACCCGGCGGTGGTCTCCGATCGCGCCACCCTCGATAACCCGCATCAACTCTCGGTCGGCATCCGTGATGTCTGGGTCAATGGCGAGCGCGTTCTGCGGGACGGCGTTCATACCGGGGCAACGCCGGGCCGCTGGCTACGCGGCCCCGCGGCGCGGATTCACGCATGAAAAATGGGGCGGCCGGGTGGCCGCCCCATTCCAGTTCCAGTGTCAGCCTCGGATCGAGGGACCGGTCCTAGTAGTTGTAGCTGCGCGGCGGAGCCGCGGAGCGGCGCAACTGGAAGCACTCCCGGCAATAGACCGGTTTGTCCGAACGCGGCATGAAGGGGACTTCCGTTTCCCGTCCACACTCGGAGCAAACGGCCGGGTACATCTGGCGCGGGCCGCTGGAGTAACTCCGCTCCCCACCCGACGAATAGCCGCCGCCGGAGGAGTACGAACTGCCGCCGTAGCCGCCGGATGAATATCCGCCGCCACCGCCGCTATAGCCAGAATCGTAGCCCTGAGAATTGCGCTGCGCCTTGCGCGCCGAACGGCACGACGGACATCGCTGTGGCTCGCTGAACCCCCGTTCCTGGTAAAACGCCTGCTCTCCGGCCGTGAACGTAAACGCCTGTCCGCAATCGCGGCAGGTGAGCGTCCGATCGCTCATTCCGCCTGAACCCTCCACCACGGCTGCATCGCCGCGGCACCGAACGAAAAAGAAAAAAGACCAATAGACGTTTCCGGCGGAACGAGACTCGTTAAGGAGCCCGCCTTGGACCCGACGATCGCGCGCGCTGAAATCGTCCGAGATTCCAATATATCACAATCGCCTTTCTGTCAAGCGTTTTGGACAAAATTCCTCGTGAAATCGCGCTCTGCGGACTGGAGCGGCGCCTGTGCTAGGATGCCGCAGGGGTTTTTCGCGGGCGGCGGGCCATTTCGAGGTCGGTTCATGAATCTCCACGAGTATCAGGCGGCGGACATCCTGGCCAGCCATGGCATACCCGTCAATCGTGGCCGCGTCGCCACCACCCCGACTGAAGCGGCCGAAATTGCCCGGGATCTGGGCGGACTCGTCGTGGTCAAGGCCCAGGTACACACCGGGGGCCGTGGCAAGGCGGGTGGCGTCAAACTGGCGCGGACCCCGGAAGAGGCAGCGGCCGCCGCGGACGCGATTCTTGGCCTCGACATTCGCGGCCACACCGTCCGCAAGGTGCTGGTCGCTCCCGGCGCAGATATCGCCAGCGAGTTCTACCTCGGGGTCACCCTCGATCGCACCCGCCGCCAGAACGTGGTCATGGCCAGTGCCGAAGGCGGCGTCGATATCGAGGAAGTCGCCCGCGACCGCCCGGAGCGGATCATTCGCGCGCTGGTCGATCCCCTTGTCGGGTTTCACCCCTGGCAAGCCCGCCAGATCGGATTCTCGCTAGGTCTCACGGCGGAACAGGTGCCCGGTTTCGTCTCGATCGCGCAGAAACTCTATGAGACGTACATCGCCAGCGATGCCACCATTGCGGAGATCAATCCCCTGGTCCTGACCGGAGACGGCGTCTGGCTCGCGCTCGACGCCAAGATGGCCATCGACGACAACGCCCTTTTCCGTCGTGGCGAACTGGAAGCGATGCGGGACCTCGCGGCGGAGAATCAGGTCGAATTGACCGCGCGCAAGTCAGGCATCTCGTTCGTCAAACTCGATGGCGATATCGGCTGCATCGTCAATGGCGCCGGTCTGGCGATGGCAACCATGGACGCGGTCAAATTGCATGGCGGCGAACCGGCGAACTTCCTGGATGTCGGTGGCGGCGCCAGCGCCGAGCAGGTAGCGAAGGCGTTTCAACTCGTCACCGCCGATCCCAACGTCCGCGCCATTCTGATCAATATCTTCGGCGGCATCACCCGCGGTGACGTGGTCGCCCGCGGCATTGCCGAAGCCCTGAGTCACGTCGCGGTCGAGGCGCCGATCGTCGTGCGGCTTTCCGGCACCAACGCCGAGTTGGGACGCGAATTGCTGGCGGAACAGGGACTGACCGCAACCGAAAACATGGACGACGCCGCGGCGGCGGCCGTCGCCGCGGCGCGCACGCATTGAACCTGCGCCGTCCGAGGGGAGGGACGATTCGGTGAGTATTCTCGTCGATCGTGATTCGCGTGTGCTGGTCCAGGGGATGACCGGCCGCGAAGGTTCGTTCCATACCACCCAGATGGTCGAGTACGGCACCAACGTCGTATCCGGCGTGACGCCTGGAGGCAAAGGCAAGTCGGTCGCCGGCGTGCCGGTCTTCGACACCGTCGCGGACGCGGTCGCCGCGACGGCGCCGAATGTCTCGATCATCTTCGTCCCCGCCCGCTTTGCGCCCGACGCCATCTACGAGGCGGTCGATAACGGCATCCCGCTGGTGGTCTGCATCACCGAGGGAATCCCGGTCGCCGATATGGTGCCGGTCTATGCGCATGTCCACGATTCTGGCGCCCGGCTGATCGGACCAAACTGCCCCGGGTTGATTACGCCCGATCAGGCCAAGATCGGCATCATGCCGGGATTCATCCACACGCCGGGACCGGTCGGGGTCGTCTCCCGCTCCGGCACCCTGACCTATGAGGTAGTGAACGCGCTCACCTCGGCCGGGATCGGCCAATCGACCGCGGTCGGGATTGGCGGCGATCCGGTGATCGGCACCTCATTCGTCGATGTCCTCGCCCTTTTCGAAGCCGATCCCGCCACTCGCGCGATCGTGTTGATCGGTGAGATCGGCGGCGCGGACGAAGAGCAGGCGGCTCACTTCATTCAGGAGCAGGTCACAAAACCGGTGGTCGCCTTTATCGCGGGGCGCACGGCGCCGCCTGGCAAGCGAATGGGTCACGCCGGCGCCATCATCTCCGGGGGGACCGGCACCGCGGCCGAGAAAATGGCCGCGCTCAGCGCCGCTGGCGCTCGCGTCGTCGATCGCCCGTCCGCGGTCGCCACCGCAGTCCAGGCAGCCCTCGCCTCGCCGTAACGCCGCGGCACATGCGCCAGCGGGCAGCAGCGCCGCTGCCCCGGACCGATCCTCGCTCCTTCAGCAAACCCTCAGCCTTCGTTCAGGACCAATTCAGTGGCCATCTGCATACTGTGTCTCAGGATCGGTTCCGGAGGTGGTGCTGGGCGGGCCATTCCACCTCCGGCCCCGGTCACTCGGATCAGTCAATGACTTCAACGCTCGCGGGAAAGCGAGGGAGGCTCAGGATGAATGAGGTAACAGGGCGCCGGCTGCGAAGATTGGCGCTGACTGGAGTGCTGGCGCCAAGTCTGGTGCTGGGCGCGGCCGGGATCGCCGGGTTCGGCAATCTGCCCGGCGGATTGACCCCCTCGAGCGCCGTCGCCCAATCGATCATCGATGGCGGCGCCTGCCAGGCGTTTTCATCCCCCGCAACCACGGAATCGGCGAATCTCTCTCCCGCTGACGTCGCCGAGAAGGTCAGTCCGGCAGTCGTAACCGTCATCAATATGCAGCCGCTGAGCAACGTGCAAAGCCAGGGCATGGGTGGCATCGAGGGCATCCCCGGGATGCCGGCGATTCCAGGCATTCCCGGCCTGGACCCCGCTCCCGGCGCTGACACCGTACCGGGTGCCGATCAGGCTGCACCCCAGGCCGATGGCGATCAGGTCGTTCCGATCGGATCCGGCTCCGGGTTCATCGTCGACGAGGCCGGTCACGTCGTCACCAACAATCACGTCGTCGACGGCGCGACGCAACTGACCGTCACCTTCGCCGATGGCACCGATGTTCCCGCCACGGTTGTCGGTGAGGATTCGTTCTCCGACGTTGCCGTCCTCCAACTCGATCTCGCCCCCGGTCAGAAAGTTCCGGGTGTGGCGACCTTCGGTGATTCCAGCAAGATGCGCCCCGGTGACGAGGTCGTCGCCATCGGCACCGCGCTTGGCGAGTTCCCGAATACTGTCAGCGATGGCACCATCAACGGCATGCACCGTACCTTCTCCTCCGCTTATCCGCTGGCGGTGCTCATCCAGCATGATGCCGAAATCTGGCACGGCAATTCCGGTGGTCCCCTCCTGAACCTGCACGGTGAGGTGATCGGCGTGAACACCGCCGGCATCGGCTCCGACATGATGGGCTCCGACACCGGTTCCGCCGACATGGGCTTCGCGATCGAGAGCAACGCCGTCTGCAATGCCGCCGAGAAACTGGTCCAGGATGGCAAGATTGCCTGGCCGTACCTCGGAATCGAGGCCGAATCCGGCCCGGATGGTCAGACCGTTCAGGGTGTGGTCGATAACGGTCCCGCCGCGAATGCGGGCGTCCAGGTTGGCGATGTCATCACCGCCTTCGACGGCAAGAAACTCGACGATCAGAACTCGCTGATGACCCTGCTGTTTGGGCACGCCCCGGGCGATGTGGTCCCCATCCAGGTCGATCGCAACGGTACGCCCTGGACCTATCAGGTGACCCTCGGCGAGCGCCCGGACGCTACGCAGTAATCCCGCGGAGCGGCCGTCCCCACCCGGCCGCCGACACCATCCCTCTTCCCCCCATAGCGGGCAGTCCAGTCGGACTGCCCGTTGTGGCGTTGGCGACCTGCCCCCGCCGCGCGCCGCGAAGTAGCATCTTCCATGAATTGTGGAGAGGGGCATGTCCCAGGCGAACGGAACGAACGGCTCACGCACCCGCATCCTGGTTGTCGAAGATGAACCGAGCATTGCCAGTTTTGTTCGTCGGGGCCTTCACTTCGAAGGCTTCGATGTCACGTTGGTCAACGACGGCCCCGGTGCGCTCCGCGCGCTGCGCGACGACCCGCCCGATCTCCTCGTGCTCGACGTCATGATTCCTGGGATCGATGGTTTCGAGATCACGCGCCGCCTGCGTGCTGCCGAAGAAGCGGACCGACGGCCAGCGGTGCCGGTACTTATGCTCACCGCCCGTGATGCCGTCGTCGACCGCGTGACCGGGCTCCGCGCCGGCGCGGATGACTATCTCATCAAGCCCTTTGATTTCGATGAGTTGCTGGCGCGCATCGAGGCCCTCTTGCGCCGCACCCGCGCCCAGAGCGGACAGCAAGTGACGCGTGAGACCCTCGGTTATGCCGACCTCACCGCCGACCTGACCGGGCGCACCGTCAGGCGCGGTACGCGAGAAATTCATCTGACCGCTCGCGAATTCGAACTCCTCGTCCTCTTTCTTCGCCATCCGGAGCAGGTGCTGCAGCGCGGCTCGATCATGACCCGCATCTGGGGGGAGGATTTTTTCGGCGATTCCAACGTGCTCGAAGTCTTTATCGCCAATCTGCGCCGGGCGCTCGAGGCCGAAGGTGAACCGCGCCTGATTCAGACCGTGCGCGGTGTCGGCTATGTCCTGCGGGAAGCGAATCCACCATCATGACCTCCGGCCGGCGCCGGCCCCATGTTTCGACGCGGACCAGACTCACCGTCTGGTATGCCGCGCTCCTCATGATTCTGCTGCTTGCGCTCGGGTACTCCGTCAGTGAGTTGACCCGGAATCGGCTCGAAACCGACGTCGACAGCCGCCTCATCAACACGGCACGAGATATCGGCGCCGGCATCGAGGGCCGCCTCGCCGATTTGCCGTTTACCGTCCGTCGCGTCAGTTTCGCCGACATCATTCCCGTCTTTGGTTCGTTCGCGTCGCGCGGACTGCTCATCCAGGTGGTTTCGCCTGACAGCGAACTCATTCGCGGTTCGGAATACGCCCCGGACACCCCGCTCGTGCCTCCAGGCAATGATCCCGCCGGCGCACCCACCTTCATCACCACCACCGCCAATGGTGAGCAGGTGCGCGCCGTTCGCTATCCACTCGTCGTAACGGACGCGAATGGTGTTCGCTGGTATCTCGGCGCGGTCATCGTCGGTGAGCGGCTGACCACGCTGCACGAGACGATGGCCTCGCTGCAACAGGTGCTGCTGGTCGCCTCGATAGTTGGATTGACGTTCGCCATCGCCGGCGGCTGGATGATGGCGGGCCGCGCGCTTCGCCCCGTTGATCGCGTCACCGCCGCCGCGGCTACGATTGCGGCGGGCGATGGCACCGCCACCTCCCTGGCGGCGAGACTTCCCGTCCCACCGACGAACGACGAGCTCTCGCGCCTCTCCGCGACATTCAACGCCATGCTCAACCGGCTGGAAGCGTCCTTTCGCACCCAGGAGCGATTCGTCGCCGATGCGTCGCACGAACTGCGCACCCCGTTGACGGCGATCCGCGGTAATGTCGATGTGCTCCTGCGCCAACTCCGGGGACCTCACGGCGCCATCCACCCCGATGATCTCGAGGATTCCCTCGTCGACATCCGCCGCGAGAGCGACCGCATGCGCCGGCTGCTGGATGACCTGCTGACCCTCGCCCGGTCCGATTCCATAGCGGGCGCGCTGAAAAGCGAAAACGCTGGTCCGGTGCGGCTGGATGAGATCGCCGCCGAAGCGGTGCGCTCAGCGCAGGTTCTCGCCAACGGCCAGGAGATCGAACTCGAAGCGCCACGCGGCGTCGAGGTCAGGGGAGATTACGACCGGCTCCATCAATTGCTGATGATTTTGCTCGACAACGCGATCCGGCACACCCCGGCGGGCGGCCGGATCAGGGTTGCGGTCGCTGCTACGGAAGATGGCGCCGCACTGCTGGCAGTGCGCGACGAAGGGGAAGGGATCGCGCCGGAACATCTGCCACATCTGTTCGAGCGCTTCTATCGGGCCGACGGCGCTCGCGGCCGCTCGTCGGGAGGAACGGGACTCGGCCTCGCGATTGCCCATGCGATTTGCGAGGCCCATAAGGGGAAGATTTCCGTGACCAGCACTCCGGGCCAGGGGACGACGTTCCTGGTGGTTCTGCCCAATGCGGTCAGGCTAGGCGGGAACTCGCGGCCGCAACCAATGGCCGTGCCCGGGGTAGCCACGGATGGCCATTCCCACGATTACCGAAGCAGAACGAGCGCGGCGCCAAGCCCGCCGATGAACAGCACGAACAGGATCGGGATCAGCAAACCCGCCACCGATTCCTTGCGAAATCCGAGACCGTAGATCCCCGTTTTTTCGCGAACTGTCTCGAGCATCTCCGTTTCCTCCGCGCCATAAATGACCAGTCACGTCTTACCGGATGATACCGCAGGGAGAAGCACGCAACGCTCTTCAGAACAGGCGTGGGAGGCTCGCAGACCGCAGCTTTCGACAGAACTGTGGGACAGCGATAAGGTCCGGGGACCTACAGCAACGTGCGAACAACGTGTCTTTCCGAGCCGCAGCGAGGAATCTCGGCGTCGGTCGAACGCGCGGCCAATGCCGAGGACCCTCCTTCGTCGGGACGACACCCTATGGCCCCGTCCTGACGACACAACGTTCAGACGGCGCTCTAACCTGCCAGATTCCGCATCGCCGGAAAGAGGACCACATCGCGGATGTTGGACTGATCGGTGAGGAGCATCGTCAGGCGGTCGATGCCGATGCCGATCCCTCCGGTTGGAGGCATGCCGTACATCATCGCATTGACGTAGTCGATGTCGATCGGCATGGCGTCCTCGTCACCAGCCTCGCGATCGCGCTGTTGCTCCAGGAACCGCGCCAATTGATCCATGGGGTCGTTCAGTTCGGTGAAGGCGTTCGCGATCTCGCCACCACCCATATACAACTGAAACCGCTCGACATGGGAGGGATCATCAGCTTTCCGCTTCGCCAGTGGCGATAACTCAACCGGGTAATCGAGCAGAAACGTTGGCTGAATCAGGTTGGGCCGCACAAACTGCTTGAGCAGTTCGTCGACGATGCGCGGCCAGACCGTACTGGTCGGAATGTCTGCCCCCGCTGCCCGCGCCGCGGCAAGCAGACCAGCCTGGTCGGGGAAGGCCACATAGTCAACCCCGCTGGCCTCGCGAATCGCTTCCCGGAGCGAATTCCGGGCAAAGCGCGGTCCGAGGTCGATGACGTTGCCATCTTTCGTAAACCGCGGTTCGCCGTGGACCGCGATGGCGATGTCCCGCATCAACTCCTCGACGCGCTCCATCACCTGTTCGTAGTCCGAATACGCCTCGTACCACTCCAGCATCGTGAATTCGGGCGAGTGATTGCGGTCGATCCCTTCGTTACGGAAATCCTTGGCAATTTCGTACACCCGCTCGAAACCGCCAACGATCAGGCGCTTGAGATAGAGTTCATCCGCGATTCGCAGATAGAAGGTCTGATCGAGCGCGTTGTGATGCGTGGTGAAGGGCCGCGCCGCAGCGCCGCCGTAGAGCGGCTGCAACATCGGCGTCTCCACCTCGATGAACCCGCGTTCATCGAGGAAGCGGCGGATGGTGGTGATGATCTTCGCCCGGCGCACGAAGACTTCGCGCACCTCCTCGTTCGCGATCAGGTCGGCGTATCGCTGCCGGTAACGCGTCTCGACGTCCTGGAGACCGTGCCACTTCTCCGGCGGGGCATTGATCGCCTTGCTCAGCATCGTCACCGCGCGGGCGCGCAACGTGACTTCGCCAGTGCGCGTCCGAAAGAGATGACCCGTGACCTGCACGAAATCGCCCAGATCGAACAGGTGCAGAAAATCCTCGAATTCCGCTTCGCCCAATTCGTCCCGCCGCAGGTAGAGCTGAAGCTCACCCGAACCGTCACGGATGTGCCCGAATGCGGTCTTGCCCTGGTGGCGCCGGCTGACCAACCGGCCGACGAGCGTCAATTCGGCCTCATCGTGCCCACCGTCCGGCAAGTTCGGTTCGACCGCGGCAAAGCGCTCCTTGGCTGCGGTGGTGGTGGCGCTGCGCGCGGCGCGCGGGGGATAGGGATCGATCCCCGCGTCGCGCAGCGTCTCGACCTTTGCTTGACGGATTTGCTGCAACTCGTTGAGTTCGATTCCGTCATCGACGATGCGGGCCAAGGCGGTTTGCGGAATCGGCTCCGGCACCCCCAGCAGCGCCAGTGGATTGACGGCTGACTCACTCACGAAACGGACACCACCGTGTAGACGATCGCTCCACTCGGCGTCCGTACCGTCGCCGATTCACCCGCGCGGCATCCGACCAGGGCGCGCCCCACCGGTGAGTCAGTCGAGATCGTGCCGTCGAGCGTGTTCGCCTCCTGCGGGCTGACCAGCACCCAGGTCTCCTCTTCGCCGTCGTCGCTCAGGATCCGCACCGTCGATCCGAGCCCGACCACGTCGCCATTCGCTCCCCGCGCCAGCACCGCCGCGTGATCCAGCGTTTGCTCCAGTTCATGGATGCGTGCTTCCAGACTCGCCCACTCGTCCTTGAGCTCTTCGTATTCGCTGTTGTCAGAGATATCGCCGCTCTCGGTTGCTTCCTGAATGCGGACTTGCAACTCGGGACGGCGGCGAGTGCGCAGGTCGTGCAGTTCTTCTTCCAGCCGGGTCTTGCCAGCCTCGGTCAGCCAGACGGTCTGTGCCATGCGGCGAGTCCTCTTCGCAGCGGCCCGCAAGGACGAGCCGCCCGTCATGCCCGGGGCCACGAGGCCTCCGGCAACTCCTCGTTCAGAAGACGACTGATTGACGCGGCAGCGCCTGCCTCGCTTGCACGTCTATATGGGAAAGAGCCAGAGGGAATCCCCCGGCTCGTACATGAATCTGAAGTATAGCCTTGCTCAGACAGTCCGTGCGGCAAGCACCGAATGGCGTTCATCATCATGGTAGAATGGGTAAAGTCGCCGCCGGATCCGTGATGATACCGGCGGTTTCGTGTGTCAATCAGCGCCTGATCGCCTGCTCGATCGTTCGACCTGAGTCGCCATGAGTCCTGTCACCGTCAGCCCCTTGTCCCTCCGCCGCGTCGATCTCGCGCCCGCCATTCCCGGCTTGGTGGAATCGGTTGCTCCAGCGTCGCTGGCGATGGAACTCGGTATCGAATCTGGCGACCGCATCATCGGGATCAACGGCAAACCCCTGGTCGATGCGCTCGATTTTCAGTTCTACGCTCAGTCTGATCGCGTCACCATCGATGTCGAACGCCATGACGTGCTGCTGCGCTATGAACTCGACCTCGAAGGCGACGAGTACTGGGGCGTGACCTTTGCCGACCCGACCTTCGATGGCGTGCGGCTGTGTGAGAACGCCTGCCCGTTCTGCTTCATCAAGCAGATCCCGAAAGGGATGCGCCGTTCCCTCTACGTGATGGACGACGACTTTCGCTACTCGATGCTCTACGGAAGTTTCGTCACCCTCACCAATCTCAGTGAAGCGGATTGGCAGCGCATCGAAGAGCAGCACATCTCGCCCCTCCACGTTTCCGTCCACAGTACCGCTCCCGAGTTGCGGGTCGCCCTGGTCGGCAACCCGCGCGCGGGTCAGATCATGGACGATCTTGCCAGGCTCGAACGAGCGGGCATCGATTTCCACGCGCAACTCGTCCTGGTTCCCGGCGTCAATGACGGACCAGAACTCGACCGGTCGCTCAACGATCTGGCCACCTTCGGGCCGCGCCTGCGCTCCATCGCCGGCGTGCCCGTCGGGCTCTCGCGTCACGGTCAGGAGCGGCAGAGCCGCCAGGTCCGCCTCTCGCGGACCTGCATGCGCACACTCCCTGGAAAACAGATCACCGTGCGCCGCTATCACCCGGACGAGGCGCGGGCCGTCATCCTTCAGGCCGAACGCTGGCAGGAGCGGTTCCTGCGCGAGCGGGGTGATCCGTTCTTCTACCTCGGTGACGAGTTCTACCTGATGTGTGGCATCCCCGTTCCCGACACCGCCCATTACGGTGGATTTCCCCAGATCGAGGACGGCATCGGCATCACCCGCGCCTTTCTCGATTCACTCGATCGCTATGTGCGCCGGGCCAAGCCAGGCGGTCTCTCCGGCGCGGGGGGAACGATCGCGTGTGGCAAATTGATCGCGCCGACCATGCGCGAGTCAGTCGCTCGCCTCAACGCCCACACCGGCGCCGATCTCGCTGTCGTTGCCGTCGAGAACGTCTATCTCGGAGCGGAGATCAACGTCTCCGGTTTGTTGTCCGGAATGGACATCGCCACCGCTTTCCCTCGTTCCGGCGATACGCGGCCGCTCTATATCTCGGATCGCATGGTCAGCCAGCGCACCGGCACGCTCCTCGACGACATGACCCTGCCCGAGCTGGAAGCCACCTTGGGGCGACCGGTCGTGCCCGCCGCCGATCTCCCGGCCGTCGCGCGCGACCTCCGCTCCCGCCGCTCCGCCCGCTCCCGCATCGCGGCGTGAGCCAACTCCCGGAAATCGGCGAGGTTGTCTCGCCGCATCCGCGGGGAAGCGTCATCCGGATCATCGTGGTTCCGCGAGGATCGCGAAATCAGATCGAGATTTCAGATCATGGCCTGCTGCGGATTCGCGTTACCGCGCCACCGGTCGACGGCGCTGCCAACGCGGCCGTGATCAAGGTGCTGGCGGAAGCGATCGACGTCTCTCGCTCCCGGCTCTCGATCCTCACCGGCGAGCACAGCCGGCACAAGCAGATTCTGGTCGATGGTCTAACCCCGGAACAACTCATGCCACGTTTGGGGGGAGAAGCGGCGGGATGACCGAATCATCCGGATCATTTCCGGTCAAGAAGGCTGAAATCGCGGCTATCCCTTGCCACAGCAGCAGTCGGAACTGACCCTTCGAGATATCTCCGCTAACCACGAACCGGGAAGGTACACGCTGAGTTTCCATCGAGTTCGCTACCCCAGCGCCGTGCGGACGTTGTGTCGTCCCGAGGAACGAGGGACCTCGTCGTTCGTCTTGCCACCGGCCGAACGACGAGGTCTCTCCTGCGTCGGACTGACACGTTTTCGGCACGCCACTCCGATACCGAAGGCATGGAATCATTCCGGATCGTCCAGGCGACACCCCGAAGCCCCTTCGCCTGTCACCATCCTCTGCCGGAGGTAGGAATCCAGCTCGCCCCTGAATCACCCCTTCGAAGTCCTGGGCCAGGATCAGCCGTACCGTGCCAGCCAATCGAGAATGCGACGCATCAGATCGACCTGGTGCGCCCGCTCGTCGATGCTGTGACCTTCACGCGGATAGCGCACGAACCGTACCGGAACGCCGCGGATCTTCAGCGCGCGGAAGTACTCCATGCCTTGCGCCGGGTGGACACGATCGTCCGCATCGCCGTGCAGAATCAGGGTCGGCGTCTGAACGGCGGTGATATGCCGGATCGGCGAGGCGTCCCAGTAGGCATCGAGGTGCTCGTACGGATGGCCGGGATACAACAGGAGGTTCATCGACGGGATATCGCCCTGCCCGTGATCGGAAATCATGTTCGCGAGGCCAGCGCCCATCACCGCCGCCTTGAAGATCGGGGTCTGGGTGATCGTCCAGGCGGTGAGATACCCTCCCCAACTCCAACCGCCGATCGCCAACCGGTCGGGATCGGCGATTCCTCGCTCGACCATCGCCTTCGCCCCCGCCACCAGGTCGCGTGATTCTCCGCCGCCAACATCATCTTGGAGAAGCCGCTGGAACTCGTCGCCGTAGGCAGTACTTCCCCGCGGATTCGGCAAGAGCACGGCGTAGCCCCGGCTGGCAAGCATCTGCGCCCAATCGTGCCAATCGAGCATGACCCGGTCTTCCCATTGCCAGGACGGGCCGCCGTGAATCTCGACCAGCAGCGGATAGCGCTCCCCTTCCCGGTAACCACGTGGGTAGGTGAGAAGACCTTCGATCTCGACCCCGTCATCGCTGATCCAGGTCACGACCTCGGTTGGCTGCAGGCGGCCGGCGAACGACGCGCCAAACGAGGTCACCGCTTGGGCTTCGCCGGAGACGTCGGCCAGATAGACCTCCTCTGGCGTCGACCCATCGCTCCAGATCGCGGCCAGTCGTTTGCCGTCCGCGGCGAACGATACGCCCGCCAATACGCTGCCCCGGCCACCGAACGCCGTTGTATCGAGTGGAGTCATGTCACCGGTCCGCACGTTGACCGCGAAGAGCCGCCCATGCGTACGCTGGACGATACGTGCCCCGACACACTCGGGCCAGCCGGGCAACGGCACAATCTCTTCGACCGCGCCAGCGGTTTCGGGAATGATCCGCCTCGGTTCCCCCCCGGACAGGGGCAACACATAGATCGCATCGGCAGGCTGATCGCGCCCACCATCAGCGCGAAACGCGACCAGTGGCCCTGTTTCGACGGCGACGACCACGCCAGACGATGGAGTCGTTGGAAACTCCCCGAGAAGCCGCGGCAAACCGCCAGCGATCGGTACCAGCCAGGCGTGAGACGGCGTAAAGACCGCGTCATAGTCGACAGAATTGGTGGTCACGACGACCAGACCGCTCCCATCGGGCAGCCAGGCGTAGGAACGAACCTCTCGTTCACCAGTGGTAAGGCACCGGCGGTGACCTGTTTCGACGTCGGCAATCCAGAGTCTGGCGAATCGAGAATCCTCCTCGACAACGACCGCGTCGTCCCGCTCCTTCTTTTTCGCCTTGATCTCCGACGGGTCTTCGTCACGACATAGTGTCGCGATCGTCATTCCGTCCGGTGACCAACTCGCCTGAAAGAGCGCTCCCGACCATTCCCCAATGGGCTGCGCCTCGCCTCCTTCCAGGGGCAACAGGAAGAGCCGCTTCTGTTTCTCTTCCTCGGAACCACGATCGGAGCGGAACAGGATTCGGGAACCATCGGGTGACCATCGCGGATCGCTGTCGTCGCTGGCCCCCGTGGTCAACTTGCGCGCGACGCCGCCCGCCCCGGCGATCCAGAGCGTTCGTGTCGGTTTCTCACTGCGGCGGCCGACAGGATCGGCGACGAAGACGACTCGCTGACCGTCAGGTGATATCCGCGCATCGGCAGGAACGGTCCGATCCGCGAGTTCCTCCGGTTGAAGTTCCGCTGCCTGCCCCGCTTGCGCCGACAGGTCGGCGAATCGGTGAATCCCGGTTTCCGTTAAGGTCAAGACGCTCCTCCTGCCCCGCTGGTTCGCCAGCGCGGCGGCTCGAATATGCATACTCGCGGTTCAGGACCGTGCCATACCCGCAATTGTCACTCAGTTCACTTGCGATCTGTGGCGGCGCACCACGGCGCTGGGTTCTTCTGGTCGTAGACTGGCCGGAACGAGACGACCAGATCGATGGCGCGTCCAGCGTGTCGACACGGTGGCGGAAAGCGAGCGTCAATTGGAGCAGCGAAGGTCCGCGCGCACGATCTCGGACGATGTCTATTTCCTCGCCGGCGCCCTTGGCGAAATTCTGCGCCGAACGTCCGGTGAGCGCGCCTTCGCGCAGACCGAGCAGGCGCGGGCCTTGGCCAAGGACCTCAGGGCTGGCAATCTCGAGGCCGGGTTCGCGCTGGATGCCATGGTTCGGGCGCTGCCGGATGACGAATCGGAAACCCTCGTCCGCGCCTTCACCAACTATTTTCAACTCATCAATCTGGCGGAAGATAGTGAACGCATCCGGCGTATTCGCGCCCGCGAGACGTCTGGTGGAGGACCCCGCCGCGGTTCGATCCGTGAAGCCATCTCGCTCATCGCGGCACGGGGTACGCGCGCGAACGAACTCGCATCGTTTCTTGCCAGCGCCAAAATTCGTCTGGTGCTGACCGCCCATCCAACGGAAGCACGCCGCCGCACGATCATCGCCAAGTTGGCCCGTGTCTTTGCCGCCCTACGCGACCTCGATGAGCGGGCCATGCTCCCCGAAGATGAATCCCGCACCAAGCAACTCATCGCGCACACGATCGAGGAACTCTGGTACTCCGATGAGATCCGGGTGAGCGGACTGACCGTGCTGGACGAAGTGCGCACCAGTCTGGTCTATCTCTTGTCGACCTTCGTCGACGTGGTGCCGCGCCTCTACCGTGAACTCGAGGAGGCCATCGCGGAGTTCTACCCTGCCGCGTCAATCGACGTTCCGCCGCTGCTCATTCCCGGTACCTGGATCGGTGGCGATCGCGATGGCAATCCGTTTGTGACGGCCGAAGTCACCAACCAGGCGCTTGGCTTGATGCGTGACGCCGCGCTCAACCTGCTCGAATCGCGCTTGCTCGAACTGGCGGGTCGCGTCTCGGTTGCGGAAACCATCGCGGGACCAGCCGCGGCACTGCATCCACTACTGGCACGGCTCGCGGACGAGTTCCCTGCGACGGCAGACAGGCTCCGTCAGGTCAATGCCACGGAGCCCTATCGCCAGACGCTTTCATTGATGCGGGAAAAGGTGCGCGCGAGCCGTGCCGGGCTGACCGAAGGCTACCGGGTCTCGGGCGAACTCGTTGCCGACCTGAAACTCATCGAGCGCTCGCTCCGCGCGCAAGGCGCGGACCTGATCGCCGATGGCGATCTCCGCGATCTGATCCGGATTGTCGAAGTGTTTGGCTTTCACCTTGCGGTGATGGATATCCGCGACCACGCGCGGAGAAACGCCGCCACGCTCGACGCCATCTTCAAACGGACTGGAGTCGCCGACTCGTACCTCGATCTCAACGAATCCGACCGGATCGAACTTCTGTCGCGCGAAACCGCATCGCCACGGCCGCTGATCCCTGGCGATCTTGGACAATTCGAGCACGATACCGCCGATGTGGTGCGCACCTTTCGCGCCGTCGCCGACGCACTGGCGGGGCCGCACGTGGGCGCGATCGAGACCTACGTCATCTCCGGCGCCGAGCGGCCGTCGGACGCGCTGGCGGTTCTGCTGCTGATGAAGGAATCGGGGCTCGCCGATCCAGGCGGGGGCAATGCCAAACTCGGCATCGCTCCGTTGTTTGAACAGCGGGAGAGTCTGCACAACGCGGCCAGAACGATGGGTTGCCTGCTCGAGGTCCCGGTGTACCGCCGCGCGCTGGCAAGCCGGGGCGACAGTCAGGAAGTCATGATTGGGTACTCCGATTCAAACAAGGAGGTTGGGTATCTCGGTTCGGTTTGGGCGCTGTACGAGGCGCAGCAGGACCTGACGGCGCTCTTCGCCAGAGCTGGTATCCGGCACACCTTTTTCCATGGCCGTGGCGGCGCGATCGGCCGCGGCGGTGGACCGACGAACGTCGCGATTCTGGCGCAGCCGCCTGGTTCGGTCGCTGGGCGTGTCAAACTGACCGAACAGGGAGAGGTTATCGCCTCGCGCTACGCCACGCCGCCCATCGCCCATCGTGAACTCGAACTGGTCGCCAGCGCCGCCCTTGCCAGCACGGCCCACGTGTTGCCCGATCCCGATACCGAGCGGATGGCGCTCTACCAGCAAGCGATGGCCGCGATGGCCGCCGCGGCGAGCGACGCCTATCGCCAACTTGTCTACGGCGACGACGATTTCGTGCGATTTTTCGAAGAGGCAACGCCAATCGCGGAGATCGCCAGACTCCAGATCGGGTCACGTCCAGCGCGGCGGCAGAAGACACGGCGAATCGAGGATCTGCGGGCCATTCCCTGGGTCTTCTCCTGGATGCAGTCCCGGTTTCTGCTCCCCGGCTGGTTTGGTCTTGGTTCTGGACTCGCCCACGGCAGGAGCGAATTCGGGCTCGATCTCCTGCAGGAGATGGAGCGGCACTGGCCGTTTTTTGCGGCAACGATCGCAAACGCCGAAATGGCGCTCGCGAAATCCGATTTCGACATCGCGGAGCGTTACGCCGCACTGGTCTACCAGAATGACGTGCGCGAGAGAATCTGGAGTCGGATCGAGCAAGAGCACGTGTTGACATCAGCCGAGATTCTCCGCCTCACCGGACAGGAGCGCATCCTCGACCGCGATCCGGTCTTGCGGCGATCGATCGACCGCCGTAACCCCTATGTCGACCCGATGTCGTTCGTCCAGATTGAATTATTGCGGCGAACACGCGCGGGCGAGGCAACCCAGGCCAATCTGCGCGTCATTCTGCGCACCGTCAACGGCATCGCCGGCGGCCTCAAGAACACCGGGTAGCGGGACGCAATTGGATCAGCCCTGATCGCGCTCGTACCCGCCGTTGTCCTCGATCACGATTGCATCGTCCGCATCGCCGATGCCGTCACTGATCACCGGTTGCATCACGGGTGGCATGATCGGCGGAACCGGGATGAAATCGGGATGATCCATGCAGACAACGTTGTCTCCCACCGCGAAGCAGGACGCGGCTACGGCGGAAGGAGTGGACAGTGGCCCCGCGAGCAACGCGGCGGCGATCAGTCCGGCCGCGACAAGTGGAGTCCACCTTGCCGCTGACCGACGACAGCGTGTGAATCGCATCTTGCCCTCCCCCTGTTCTGTTCTCCCCAATCGAAGCGATCGCCCGCCCCATCGTCGCCGCATCAACAAACGCGAACTACTCGGAGCGATTGCAGCATGACCGCGGTCGTCGGGCGATTCCCGATGGCCTCCCCAAATGCGGTCGCGAGGGATCAAGACTGCACGACAGCGGCGCTTGGCGGATGCGTGGCTTCCAGCATCGCGTGCAAAGTGCTAACCGTGATAACGCGTCGCGGAGTCATCACCCTGACGGAATCACGAGCGTGGTTGGACGACACCGTTGCCGCGATCGGCGCCTTCTCCGGCAACCGGATGAGGCAACGTGTCAACCGACCGGGCACCCCGTCTTCAGGAAGCCAACAGCCGGTGGACGGCGCAATAGCAAACGACCGCGAGGTCCAAGGACCTCGCGGTCGTTACACCGCGCTTGTTATCTCAAATCGTCACGACCTGAGCCGCGGCGATAGAGACTACTGGAACGGAACCGAAGAACCGACCGGCACAATCGGAGCCGGTGGCAGCGGCGGCAGCGGGTTCACCGCGATGGCGTTGATGTCATACGGGAAGTTGCCCGGCTCGACAACCGACGGCGCGCCAAGATCGATCGAGTAGTCAACGCCCTGATCGGACAGGCTGCCGTTGGTCTCGGTCTCGATGACATCGTAGACGCCTTCAGTGACAGCGCCACTGCAGGTGCTGATGTCGATGCCAAGACCAAGGATGCACTCGTTCGCGACCGAAGACACCTCGACCGGCGTCGGCGCCGCAGCAACGGAGCCGGCAACCATGAATGGCACCGCAACGCTCACCAGGGCCATGCCCAGCCGCTTGTACGAAACTTTGCTCATTGACCTTTCCCTCCGCGACTCTCACCCCGAGCCCGTGTCAGCGATGCAGGCAGCCCCCCGACCGCTGCATGCCGGGCGTTCAGTACGCCCTCCGCATTGTACTACCTGCTCGCTCCAAGTGAAACCCCCTCTTTTCGCACCGACAAGTCCTGTTGAGGATGATCGACGCTGCGAGGTGGGCCGAGTGCATAAACGTAACCGTCATGACTCGCGGCAATGGCCATAGTATCCGCGATTGCCACGTCTGATGTCACGTCTCCACCGGTGACAAACGTCCACAGGGTCTTGCCGTCTTTCTGATCGAGGGCGGTCAGCGTCGGTCCGCTGCCGACAAACAGCGCTCCATCCGCCAGCGTGGCCGAGGCGCGGATCGGGTAGCCAAGGGGGCTGCTCCAGGACAGTTGTCCACTCTTCAGATCGAACGCTCGTACGGACTGATCGTCGCCACCGAGAAAGACGCGTCCGCCCTCGATTGCCGGCGATGAACTCCCTCCCGAATCGGCACTCCAGACCTTGTTCCCGGTCCGGAGATCGAGCGCAAGCAACGATGGCTTGGCGGTGGCGATCAACACGAGTCCGTTCTCGATTGCGGGTGTAGCGTACACCTCACCGCCCACGTTGACCTGCCACAGTTCACGGCCATTGCTGGCGTCGAGGCCAGTGACGGCGCCGGTCTCGTCGCCAATGACGACGATTCCATTCCCGATGGCCGGCGATGCGAAGAGGAGTTGGTCGTTTCGATAGTGCCAGACCTCTTCGCCCGTGTCGGGCGCAAAGGCCGAGATGTGCCCTTCCTGGGTGGCGACGATCACCAACCCCTCGCTGACCACCGGCGAACAGGACCCAGCGAACCGGAGCGGCACCGTCCAGCGCACGTCGCCAGTGGCGGCGTCGATCGCTTTCAGGCCGTAACCAGCGGAAACAAAGAGGGTGCCGTCGCTCAGGGCCGGCGTACTCCGCGCCACGTAGTCCCCGACGTCTGTCCGCCAGATTTCCCTCCCGTCACCCAGTGAAAGCGCCACCAGACTACCTGCCTTGGTCGCGATGTACACCATCCGGCCGGCGATAAGTGGAGACGCGTAGGTTTCACCGCCGACGAAACTCTTCCACCGCACGACCGGTCGCGAGAGGGGCGCTGGGCCCGGTTGCTCACCGGTACGCGCCGCGTCGCCGCGAAACACCGGTACGATGGCGTCGCCATCGGTATCGACTGGCGCTGTCTCGGTGGGATCAGGCGTCGGGGTCGGTGCGGCCACGGCCGGGCGCTCCGAGGCTACGCCGGAATCGTTGTAACCGAGGGTTTGCGCCAGCGCCGCGCCAAGCATCACCGACGCGACGACAACCGTCGCCGTCCCGGCGCGCGCTAGATTGCGGGTGTCATGCCTGAGCCGCCAGAGTCCCCAGAGAATCGCCAGGATGCCCAGCGTAAACACCGGCGCGGCAATTCCCATCCCGCCGCCGAACCAGAGCGCCAGGACGGCCGCGGCCGCGCCCGTCCAGAGCAACCCCACGCCTTCGCCGGTCTCGGCGAGCCGGCGACGTCGCTCTTCCCGCTCGCGCTCGCGGGCGGCAAGGAGGTAATCGGGAAGCGTGAACTGGGTCTGCTTGGCGCGTGCCAGACCGCTCGCGGCAACGCTGGAAAGGAGGACCCCACACTCTGCACAGAACTCCGCGCCCGGTGGATTGACGTGCCCGCAGAGTCCACAACGCCGTTCGCGAATGTCCATGTCACGTACCTGGGCCGGCGGCGTGCAATCGAACCATCCTGGGCAGCGCCGGTGTACGTGCCATTATCGCCGCTCGGGCACCTCGGCAACACAGATCGTCCAGGGAAACGAGCCGTACAGGGCACGCACGCGGAACTGCTCGCCCACCAGTGCGCCAAACGCCTGACGTGACCAGAATTGCCGGTGATCGGGATCGCTCCCCCGCGGGCGGATATCGAGATTCTTGCCACGCGCCGCGTTGGCGAGCGAGAAGAATGGTTCATGCGGCACGCTCAGTACCACCGCCCGTCGCGCCACCCGGGCCAGTTCCGATAGCGCGCGCCGCGGCAAATCGCCGGGAAGATGCTCCATCACCTCGAAACAACAGGCGATATCGAACGACGCGTCAGGGAATGGCAACTGCCCGACGCTGCCAATGACGAAATGCGCTTCCGGGCAGGACTCGCGGGCCACCGCCAGCGCCGCTTCCGACACATCGCAACCGGTCAGGTCAGCGCCGGGCATCGCATCGAGGACCAATCGTGCAACAAACCCCTCCCCGCATCCAGCGTCCAGGACCGCTTCCGGTGCGAGGGCCGTAATCTCGCCGACGATCCTGCGGTGAAAGCGATCGATGAGCGCGCGCTGCAACGGGTTGACCGCGGTGTGCTTGCGGTAATTGCTCGACGCTTGCTCCATTTGAGCCGTCACGCTGTTCAATCTCCTGACGCTCGCGCCCACGTCATCGCGAGCGCGCGAGACTGGTGAGCCGGAGAACCGCCCAGACCAGCGGGGTCACGGCAAACAGGGCCAAACGATACGCGATGGCGGCGAGCAGAACCGGTGCGACCGGATATCCAGCGAGCCGAGCGGCGGCGGTCATCAGCGCTTCACGGATGCCCGCGCCGCCCGGGACCGGGCTGACCATCCCAATCAGGATCGGCAGCCCCATCAGCCCGAGCAGGAGCGTCAATGGGGGATCGAGTGAGAAGACGCGCAACAGGATACCCATGACCACCAACTGGATCGCCCAGTAGCCCGCGGTGATTGCCGTGGCGACCAGCGCCGGAGCAGGTCGCTCGCCGGCCATCGCCAGACTACGGCGCACGAAGGACAGCACGCGTTGGCCGATCGCCGTCTTCGTCAGCGTGATGCCGGCAGCCACAACGCCAATTACCGCCACGATGATCCCAATCAACAAGAAAGCACCAATTCGGGGTATTGGCAGGGAGCTCGCGCCGCCGGTCACGAGCCATGCCAGCGAAATCAGCACCAGCGCCAGCAGATCCAGTGAGCCTTCCCATGCCACCACCGCGCCACTCTGCGTCGGGGTCAGTTTCAGGTCCCGCATCGCCAGGGCCGCTCGTGTCGGAACTGCGAGTCCTATCGGCGCCGCATAGTTGACCATGACCGATGTCAGAAACGCCTCGATCGAAATGGCCAGCGGGGGGTTGCCACCCGCCATCTTGACGAGGGCCTGCCAGCGCACGCCGAGGCCAACGATGCCAATGGCATAGAGACCCAGCAAAATGGCGATTTCGCGAGGGCTCATCGCTTTCAGCGAGTGCGCCATCTGACCGAGTGATCCCTGCCGCCAGAGAACGACGCCCGCGATCAACGCCGTGACGACAAAGAGAACCGGCGTCGGGATGCGCAGCAGGGGACGCACCAACCGGCGCCATTTGGATTCGCCGACCGCGCGGGTCGACGTCGCCGGCTCCGCTGCCGTCGCCGGAACGGCATCCCTCATTGCCGTGATGGTGGCGGCATGCCAGCCGCGACCAGCCGTGCCGCGGAAAGTCCGACTGTTTCCCGCACCGGCGCCATCCGCGCCGAAGCATCAGCCGTCTGATTGCCATGCACCAGGAGTTCACCGAGCAGGCCAAGGCCAAAAAACTGCACACCGACAACCACCAGCAGCACGGACAGGAGCAGCAATGGGCGATTCCCAATGGAGGCCCCGGTGATGAACTTCTCGGCAGTGAGCCAGAGACCCATCAACCCGCCGCTGACAAGCGCGATGACTCCCGGCATCCCGAGCACGTGCATGGGCCGCTGCCGGTATTCGGTCAGGAATGTCACCGTGAGCAGGTCGAGAAATCCCTTGAGCAGGCGCGACCAGCCATACTTGGATGATCCCCAGCGCCGGGGATGGTGTTTGACCGGCAACTCCGCGACCTTGAATCCCTCCGCATGGGCGAGCACCGGCGTGAACCGGTGCAGTTCACCGTAGAGCCTGATGTTCCGCACCACGCTCATGCGATAGAGCTTGAACCCGCAATTGAAGTCGTGCAGCGGAACGCCTGAAATGCGGCGTACCGTGAGATTGAAAAACCGGCTCGGCAGCGTCTTGCCAAGAGGGTCCTGCCGACGTTGCTTCCAGCCGGAAACGAGATCGTTCCCTTCGTCCAACTTGGCCAGAAAGCGCGGAATCTCGGTCGGATCATCCTGGAGATCCGCGTCCATCGTCAGGACCAGCGATCCCGTCGCCGCGGCGAAGCCGGTGGCCAGACCGCGCGCCTTGCCGAAATTACGCCGGTGTCGCAACGCGCCGACCCGGCTGTCCCGTGCCGCGAGGTCGCTGATTGCGCGCCAGGTTCCGTCGGTCGAGCCGTCATCGACGAAGAGCAACTCGAAGTCGATGCCTTCCGGGTCAAGCACCGCGACGATCGCCTGATACAGCGCGAGGATGTTGCCTTCTTCGTTGAAGGCCGGGATCACGATGCTGAGCAGAGGCTGATCATCGCCGCTGGCGCGAGGCGTCGCCTCGGTGTCGGTGGGGTGCGGTACTGCTCGCGGCAAGAGCGCGAGTTTCTCGCCCGCCCCGGCCCGTGCGCTCCTGACCTCACTCCGCGACATCTGCGCTATCCTCATCTGGCCGTTGAACGGTCGGCAGGAACAGTATGCAATCGTCCGGTACAGGTGACCATACGCATGGGCAACCAGGGCGAAGACAGCGCATGCGATCGGCTCTCTCGCCCGCTTCAGTGGTCGTGGCGCGGGAATCTCGCGGCATTGGTAACTGGATCATGCCGTCGCACAATTCGGACCCGTCACGGGACTCCGCATCTCCGTGTGCTCTGCGTCATAGCCGCCTTCACGGTCATGATGCTCATTGGCTGCGGCAGGAAGACGCCTCCCGTCCCCACCGCCACCACGATCGCGCCGGCCGCTATCAGTCCCACCGCGGTAACGATCGCCGTGGCTTCACCCACCCCGATCGCCATCGCGACGCCCGGAATCGGAGACATTCTCTGGTCCACCGAAACTGACTCGACATCGGATGCGCCATTGGTCGTTGCGAGCGAATATCCCTCGCATGCGCCGCGGTTGACCGCCTCCGCGCTCGCCCTCAATTTGCCTCCGGGCACCATCGTCGACACCGCTTGGTCGTACAACAACACACCGCTGGAAGCGTTCACGACGCAGATCGTGCTGCAGGATGATGTTCCGAAACGGTGGATCAGCTTTCGGCTCGAGCGCGACCCGGACGTACCCTGGCCGAGCGGGACCTACGCCGTGGCGATTTCGATTGACGGCACACCGACGGCTTCCGCCGCGGTGCAGGTCAACGACTGACACCTCGAGGTCCGCGCGTTGTGTTTCTGATTTGCCGTCCATGAAAAGCAAGTGCTACCCTCTGATGGTCGGAACAGGATGAACGCGCGGTGGGTCGCGCAGGGCGCATTGCTGCGCTCTCTTCGGGCTACCCGCGAAGTGCCGGCCGGCGCCGTTGGCGATGAAGGCCATGAACGCCATCCATCTGCCGGATCGGGAGCGAGACATGCCAACCGGCGGCCCCACCAGATCAGACGATGACGCCGGGGCTTCTTCTGGCGGCACGACCGCCGTGCGCAACTCGACGTGGTCTCATCCTTTTGCCTGGCAGGACGGCCGACGCCTCTGGATCCTCGACTCCGGGCCGGACGATTGGACCCTTGCCGAATTGCGGTTCGAACCCGAATCGTGTCGCTACTTCGAAGTGCGCCGCGCCACCTATCGCTGGTTCCGGGAGGCCGCGGGCGCGTTTCTGAGCCGTGCCCTCTCAGGCGGACAACATCACGCCGAGACCGCGGCATCCGGCCTCACGGACTGGGCCCGCCGAAATCAGATTCGGAGCCGGTAACCCGATCAGTTTGGTCCAGGCAGCGAAAACTTGGCTTCGCCGGCGCGGATGGGAACGGTCAGGTGGTTTTCCGCCGGTGGAATCGGACAACTCCAACCATCGCCATAGGCGCAGAACGGGTTGTACGCGTAATTGAGATCAACCTCGATGGTTCCGTCCGGGTAGGCCTGCGGTTCGAGATAGCGCCCGTGAATGTAGGTTTCGTCACCCGCTAACTGATCCCGGAATGGGATGAAGAACCCGCCGTGCGGCGCATCCCGAAACACGCTCAGCGTCACATCCTGCCCGTCGACAGGAAAACTGATGCGGCCAGCTCGGTAGAAGTGTTTGACCTTGCCATCGGTCGTCGCCATGGCGACTTGCTCGTCGATCCCTTCCCCGGATGTATCGAGCGGCAGGCGAAGGACGAGATCGGGGCGTTCGGGAAAATAGTTCAGACCCGTGAATTCGCGCCGCTGATCTTCGTTCAGTGGTGAATGCGGATGGTCCTTGAAAAACTGGTCACGGCGCCGGCGATAGCCCTCCAGCCGGCTCCCTCGCTCAGTCATTGCTGCTCCACTTCCTGGCGGTGTTCATGCCGCCGGGCAACTCCCATTCGCGCTCGCAGGTGGTCGGCCACCCGCAATGCCTGTGCGGCGATCGTCAACGCCGGGTTGACGGCGGTTGACGACGGAAAGAACGATCCGTCAACCACGTAGAGATTGTCCACATCATGCACCCTGCAGAATCGGTCGAGCACCGATGTGGCCGGGTCGTCACCGAAACGAAGGGTTCCGCACTGATGCGAATTGGTCTCGATGCCCATCGTCCGGCTGAGCAGAATCGGATATCCGGCGCGACGAAGCATCCGCTTCGCCCGCAGCATCAGTTGATCGTGCGCCGCGACGTTGTTCGGCCGCCAATGGATGACGATGTTCCCACCAGCATCGAGGGTCACCCGGTTGGCGGGATCAGGGAGATCCTCACTCATGACCCACCAATCGACGCTATGTCGCGCCGCTAGATCGAGCGACCACGCTGGGGCATTTGGCGCGGCGCCGCGCATCATCGCCCCCTGGAGTTTGTTGACCGGTTGCAGATTCCCCATCGGAAACGGGAACGGATCGCCCGAATTCGCCCGGTAATAGTCGTTCACGGTCACGGTCTTCTGGAAGACCGTCGGATTTGGCCGCCGCGGGTCGATCGCAACCAGCACCGAGTTGTTGTGCACCATGTAGTTGCGGCCGACCTGATCCGAACTGTTGCCGAGCCCGGTCGGGTAGCGATCGGTCGCCGAACGCAACAGCAGCGCGGCGGAATTGGCGGCTCCCGCCGCGAGGATGACGAAGCGGGTCTGGACCGACTGCATCGTACCTTCTCGCTGGACCTCGACCGCGGTCACCCGATCGGCGCGCGCATCGGCCACGATCCGGGTCGCCCGCGTGTTCGTCCAGAGCGAGACGTTGGCATGCTTCAGGGCCGGGCGCACCGCTCGGGCCTCCGCGTCACTCTTGGCCAGCAACCGGCAGGGAAAGGCATCACAGGTGCCACAGCGGATGCAGCGGCCCCCTGCGCGGTAATCGACGCCAACCGGGAGCGGGGCAGGGTGCAACCCCTGCGCGCGGAGCCGGTCGGACAACTCTTCCATGTACGGGTCGGCGGGCATCGGCGGAAACGAGAATGGCCCGGAGCGAGGCGGATCGGTCGGATCGATCCCGGCGGCGCCGTGGACGAGGTAGAGCCGCTCCGCGCGATCGTAATATGGCGCCAGGTCCTCATAGCCGATCGGCCAGCCGGGCGAGATACCTCCGGCATGCTGGATTTCGCCAAAATCGTCGACGCGGAGCCGCGGCAACGCCGCCCCGAAGAGTTTGGTGTTTCCGCCAACGAAATAGTGAACACCCGGCGAAAACCACCGCCCCTCGGCATCGCGCCACTGTTCCCGCGCCTTGTAGCGGTTCTGAACGAAGACCGCTTCCGGGCTCCAGTTCTGGGGCTCGTCGGGCAGGAAGTCGCCCCGTTCGACCAGCAGGATGCGCGCGCCGGTGTCAGCGAGCGCCCACGCCAGAGTTCCGCCGCCCATTCCCGTGCCGATGATGATTATGTCGTATTCGACTGAACCAGACATCAATTTGCGCGGTCGCCCTACCCCTTCATCGATCCGGCGAGGAGACCGCGGATGAAGAAGCGGCCAAGGAAGATATAGACCAGCGCCGTCGGCAAGGCGGACAGCACCGCGGCAGCCATGACCACCGTCCAGTCAACGGAGTTGGTGCCATTGAGATTGTTGAGCGCCACGGTCACCGGCTGATCGGACGGATTGAAGACGACGGTTACGCCGAACAGGAAGTCATTCCAGATGTTGGTGAACTGGAAGATGCCGACGACCACGAACGCGGGCAGACTCAGCGGCAACATGATCTGGAAGAAGGTCTGGATCAGCCCCGCGCCATCGATTCGCGCCGCCTCGACCAGTTCTGTCGGGACATTCGTAAAGTAATTGCGGAAGATCAATGACGCGATCGGAATTCCGTAGATAACGTGGACGAGGACCAGTGCCTTCCAACTTCCGTAGATACCGATCCAGTCGAGAAATCGGATCAGCGGGATCAGAATCGCCTGGTACGGGATGAACATCCCGAACAAGATCAAGGTGAAGATGACGTCAGAGCCGCGAAACTTCCACTTTGACAGCAGGTAGCCGTTGACCGCCCCCACCAACGACGACAGGATCGTCGCCGGGATGACCATGCGCAGACTGGCCCAGAGGTTAGGGTTGAGCGTCTCCCAGGCCTTCGGAAATCCACCGCCGTTGAGATACAGCGGGAACTTCCACATGTCCGAGAGGGTCATGTAGGACTTGTCTTTCAGTCCATTGATGACCATCACATAGACCGGCATGAGGTAAAAGAGCGTGGCGGCCACCAGCAGAATGAAGACAACCGCCCGCCCGGTCCGCCCCTTCTTGCGCGGCGAGGTGGGAGCGATCGATGGCGCAACGACGCTGGCCATCGGTTAGAGCGCCTTCAACTGACGTGCCAGGTACGGCACGATCACGATGGAGACCCCGACGAGCATCACGATCGCCGCCGCCGCGCCGAGGTTGTTCCGCTGCGCGCGGAAGATCATCTCGTAGACAAAGATGCCCGGCACGTCGGTGGCGAAACCGGGACCTTTCCCGGACATGGCAAAGACAAGGTCGAATATCTTCAGCGAAACGTGGGTGAGGATGATCAGAATGCTGACCGTGATCGGGTTCAGCAACGGGATGATCACGTCCTTGTAGAGTCGGAAGTCGCTTGCCCCATCGAGCGCCGCGGCCTCGCGCACTTCATGCGAGATGGTGCCCAGCCCAGCGAGGAACATCGCCATCGCAAACCCGGAGAGCTGCCAGGCAGCGGCAATAGCCACCGGGATCATTGCAACCGGAACGCCGAGTTTCAGGCTCCACTCCGCGGCTGGAGGGAAAATGCGGGCAATGGGTTCGTTGAGTTGCCAGATGACCGCCGGGTTCGTAATCCACCCCGGCTTGAGAGGATCTGCTCCCATCGCGACCAGCACATCATTGATACCCGTCGCGTTGATCAGGAGATTGATTCCGGTCTCCGGGTTGAAAATCCAACTCCACGCGACACCGGTCGTGATGAAGGACAACGCGTACGGAAAGAGAAAGACGCTGCGGAAGAAACCGCTTCCGGCAATATGGCGATCGAGCAAGATCGCCAATCCAAGACCGCCGAGCACAGCCATCAACAGGAAGAAAACTGTAAAGACGACAGTATTGCGCAGATCGATTTGAAATCTGGTTTGGCTGAAGAGATCACCGTAGATCGCGCCAATTGGTCGCCGGATCGACATGTCTGGCTTTGGTGTTTTCCAGTTGGTTAGCGAAACGTAGAAGGTATAGGCGATGAAGCCGTAGACGAAGATGAATATGGCGACCGCTGACGGGGCCAATAGCAGCGGCGACAGGATGCGCTCCAGGGCAAATCCGGGTCTCGCCGCCGACGGCGCAACCGCACGTTCCGCCGTGATGACCTGTGAGGTGGAAGCCATGAGCGCCTTTCGCCGCTAACCCGACGCGGATCACGCCAGATCATCGCTGGATGGATTGGCTTGCAATTGCCTTCGATTGACAAGGCGGGAAAGCCAGTAGCTTTCCCGCCTTGTCCTCGTCTGACGATGCCCTACCCAGCGCGTTGCGCGGGCCGCTGTCGTCAGGAATTCTCCTCGGTCTCCATGGCCGCCGCATCAACCAGCATCGAAATGAAGGTGTCGACGTCCTTGTCGGTGATGAACGCGGTCCCTGCGTCATAGAAGGCTTGCTTGAACGCCGGTGAGGCCGCTTGCCCGTGCACGCAGGACGGAACCAGCGCGTCGTTGGCGAAACTGTCCATCGACCACTGATGGTACGGCGAGAAGATGTCGCGGTTGACATCGGTCCGCGCCGGAATCGATCCCTTCAGCGGGTTGAAGGCCTCCTGCGCTTCCTTCGATCCGAGCACCCGCAGCCAGTTGGCCGCATTCTCGGCGTGGGGGGCGCCAACCGGGAGGGTAAAGCTGTCGACGACCAGCATGAACGATCCCGCCGTACCGGGATGGCTGACCCAGCCAATATTGTCCTGCGCCTTCTTGGCGACGACCTCGCCGTACGCCCAGTCACCCATGCTGTTGAAGCCGGCCTTGCCCTCGATAACCAGCGCCGTCGCCTGGTCCCAGGTCAGGGCCGAGAAATCCTCGTTGATGTAGTCGAGCATCTTGGCGAACGTTTCGGCAGCCTGGCGAACGCCATCATCGTCCCACGCCGCTTCGCCCTTGAACAGTCCAGCGTACGTGTCCGGTCCAACCGTGCCAAGCAACGTGTTCTCGAAGAGCTGCGGGCCGGCGAAGGTGTCCTTCATGGCGAGGGAGAGCGCCGGCATTCCCGCTGCCTTGAGTTTGTCCGCCGCCGCGATGAACTCCTCAACCGACATCGTGTCGCCGACCTCGACCCCGTTGTCGGCCAGCACCTGCTTGTTGTACCAGAAGCCGTTGCCGCGGTGAACGCCGACCGGGATGGAGTATTGATTGCTCTCCCACGTCGCCTGGTCGATCAATCCCTGTGGGATGGCGTCACCCCAGCCTTCTGCGGTGTAGATGTCCGTGATCGGCTGACAGTAACCCGGCACCACGTACTGATCGACCAACTCGCGGCCGACGTGCGTCTGCCATGAATCGGGCGGCTGATTGCCCTGCAATCGCGTCTGCAGGACGGCAATCGCATTGACGCCAGCCCCACCGGAGACCGCGGCGTTGATGATCTCGGTGTCAGGGTACTTCGCTGAATAGGTGTCGAAGAGCGCCTGCAACGCGGGCGCCTCACCCGGCGAGGTCCACCAGGAGAAGACTTCCAGTTTGTTTTCGTCCTGGGCGGCGGCCATGCGGCCGGCCAGCGGACCGAACGACATCGCGCCGAATCCGAGCGCGGCGCCACCTTTGAGCACGCCGCGCCGCGTCGCACGCGCGGCAAACGTGGGCGTCAAAGATCGATACGACATTCCGTGATCCTCCTGCTATGAGAAGTCCGGCCATGCACCCTTGCATGGCTCTCATCGGCGGACAAGATCATCATGCCCGCTTGCAGCATGCAATCTATGCGGGCTGCAACGCCCGCAGTCAGATGTGCAAGCGGTTTGTACCTTCCAAATCTGAGACCGTCAACCGAATATGAGGTTCAGGACAACGCCGGCGAACCAAGCAGCTTGTCCAGCGCTTCGACGAAGAAATACTCCCCCCACATCACGCTCTCGTCGACGCCGAGATCGAGCCGCTCGTGATAACTGCCATGCCTCAGAATCCCCTCCCACCCTGCCGTGTCGACGGCCAAGAACTGGGGTGAAAGGAGCGTATCGAGAATGGTCCTGGCGTAGGCGTCGTATTGCTTCGCGCGCTCCGGGTCCCCGGTAAGCGCCGCGAGCTGCAACATGCCCGTCGCCGCGATCGCCGCGGCGGAACTCTCGTACGGCACCTTTGGCGACGGTTCTTCCCAGTCGTTCGGCGGAACCCCATTTGCCGGCGTCCTGGCGATATAGAAGTCGGCACACCGTTCGGCGGTATCGAGGAAGCGCTCGTCACCTGACAGGCGGTACGCGGTACCGAAGCCGTACAACGCCCAGCATTGTCCCCGCGCCCAGGAGGAATCGCTTCGCCATCCCTGGTGGGTCGACTCACGCAGAAACTCGCCGCTGTCGGGGTCGAAGATTCCTTCATGGGCGCTGCTGCCGTCACCACGGACAAGAAATCGCCTGGTCGTCAGGCAATGCTCGCGGGCCTTGCGGAGCAGATCGTCGTCACCCGTTTCATTCGCCGCGTAGAAGATGATCCCGACGTTCATCATGATGTCGATGAAACAACTCTCCGGCGCCACGAACGAGCGGAGATACTTGCCCTGCTCGTTGAAGCGCAACCCCATGGTCTGTCCGGCCCGAATCACCCGCGCCTTGGCCTCGGAGTCGCCCGTCAGGTCAAACCAGCGTTTCCAGGTCGACCAGAAAAGGAATCCCAGGTCATGCACGGTGGTGTCGTGCTGCCGCTCTTCGATCAGACGCGAATAGTGCTCGGCGCGCTCCCGCCAGTACGGCGCACCAGTGCGGCGGGCGAAGATCCACATCATTCCGCCCAGGAACCCTTCGCACCAGTTTGTCCAGGCTTCGCGGCCGTGCTGCCATCGTCCTTCCTCGGTAAAGAGCGGGAAGTAATCGGGCGCGGTGGTGATCAACCCGCGAACCTGCTCCTGGGCGAACGCCATCGCTTGTTCGGCCCGGGTTTCCAGTGATGCGTTGGGATCGAAACGTATCAATCCTGTTCTCCTCGGTCTCCCGTCAGATCGTTCATTCGCCCGTGAATACCGCGCCGCGCCGTTCCCGGAATGACGCAATCCCTTCGCGTCCGTCGCCCGTCCCGGCGGCCAGCGCCCCCGCCATCGCCTCGAGCGCGGGGTCGCGCCGATCGAGACTCGCCTTGGCGAGTTGAACCGCGACCGGCGCGTTGGCCACGATCTGATTCGCCAGTTCGAGCGCTCGCGGCCGCAGTTTCGCCGCGACGACCACGTCGTTGACCAACCCCCACCGCTCCGCGGTGGAGGCGTCGATCCGCTCGCCGGTAAAGATCATCTGCTTGGCGCGCGCCATGCCGATCGCGTCCGGCAATCGCGAGGTTCCGCCCCATCCGGGAAGCGTGCCGATTCTGACTTCCGGCGCGGCAAAGGTCGCACTATCGGCCGCAATCCGAAAATCGGTGGCGAGTGCCAATTCGAGACCGCCCCCAAAGGCCATGCCATTGACCGCGGCGATCGTTGGTTGCCGCAAGGTGGCGAGTCGGTCGAGGACGCGGTGTCCTTCTCTCACCCAGGTTCGCCACATGTCGAGTGGGTCCAGCGCGGCCCAGGCATGCACGTCCGCCCCGACGCAAAATGCGCGGTCGCCAGCGCCAGTGACGACCACGGCCCACACGTCACGCCGTGAATCGACCTCGGACACCGTACGTTCCAGTTCGGCGAGAAGTCCCGGGCCGATTGCGTTGAGTTTGTTGGCGCGGTCGATCGTGATTTCCGCGACCGTGCCCGAGATATCGAGCCTGATCTGCCCCTCGGCGGTCGCAGCCCCGTCACTCATGCCCCGGACCCATCGAGCCGCGCGGTCAGTTCTCTCACCGCTTTCAGACAGTAGGCCCACAGGGTGAGCGTCGGATTGACGCCAGGACAGGTGGGGAGGGTGGCGCCGGAGAAGACGTACAGCCCAGGCGTGTCGTGGACCTGGAGCCCCGGATCGACCACGCTCCCCGTGGGATCGGTTCCCATGCGGCAACCACCGAGGTCATGGGAACTCCCGGCGCCGGTGAATTTCGGACCGCGCCAGGTCCTGGTTGCGCCCATGGCGCCCAGAATCTCCTCGCATTTGCCGGCCATGAACTCGGCAATTCGCTGCTCGTTCGGGTGCAAGTCGTACGTCACCCGCAGCACCGGCAGTCCCAGACCACTCCGATCGCGGTGCCGTGGATCCAGATCGAGGAAGTTATCGACGTAAGGCAACGCCTCCGGTTGCATTCTGACCACCGCCCAGTGCTGCCACGTCCGGAGGTGGTCCTTGTACCGCTGGCCCCAGCGCGGCACGTCCGGCGGCAACGTCTCGCGGCTGATCTGGATTGGCAGGAACTGGTTTTCCGCGCCAAGCGTCGAGCCGCCAAGAAATCCGTGAGCGAACGAATCGAACGATTCGTCGACAAAATCGTCGAGGACGACCGCCTGTGAGGCGGGGCCGGTGTGACGGTTGAAGACCGTGTCGGGGAAATAGCCGTCGACGTGAGGAAACATCTTGGTCATGAAATGTTTGCCAAGGTGGCCAGTATTGTTCCCGAGCCCTGCTGGATGCCGCTCGTCCCCGGAGAGGAAGAGCAAGCGGACGCTCTCGAAGGTGTAGGCTGCCAGAATGACCGTCGCGGCGAGTTGCGTCTGGGGTCGGCCCAGGGCATCGATGTACTCGACGCCTCGCGCCCGGCCATCGCCGTCAGTGATGATCCGCGTCACGCGGCAGTTGGTGCGCAGGTCGAAGTTCCCGGTGGCAACCGCGGCCCGGACAGATGTCAGGGCGGGGTGCCATTTGTCTCCCGTCCAGGAACCAAACCCGTTGTTCCAGGCGCAGTAAGTCATCTCCGGGTAGCCGTTGTAGGCCCGGGTCGTCATCCCGATCGGGGACGCGTGGGGGTGGAGGCCCAACTCCCGCGCCGCGGCGGCAAACGTCTCGCCCATGCGGAACGGCCGCGTCGGTGGTAACGGATACGGCTCATCATGCGGCAGAAAGACGTTGTCTTCGTCGCCGGCAATCCCCACGATACGCTCGATCTCATGGAAGAACGGGCGCAGTTCGTCGTAGGTCACCGGCCAGTCCACAAGCGTGCTCCCCTCCGGGATCGCCTGTGCTCCCCAACGCTCCAGCGCATGCGAGCGCATCCGCAGGCTGTGCGGCGGGAAGCGGCGGAGCCATCCGCCGTAGTGGATGATCGAGCCGCCGACGCCATTCATCATGCGGCCAAGGGAAAAGGTCAATTCCTGGTCCGGCTCACCCTCGCGCCGCCGCCAGCGCGGTGTCTCCGTCTTGAACTTCGGTCCCAACTCGGCGCGGCAGTAGTAGGTCGCCCCGAGTTCGTCGGGCTGAAAGTCCGCGAGTTTCCACCACGGTCCTGCCTCCAGGCCGACAACCCTCAGTCCGGCCCGCGCCAACTCCGGCGCGATGAAACCGCCGACGCCGCCGACCCCAACGAGAATCACATCGGCGTCGTTCGTCGGCGCCGTGGCGCCTCGTTGGGGATCGAAGCCGGGAATCACGTCGTCGCCAGCCGCGGCGGCAAGGTCCGCGGCCACGTCCGCGAGCGACTGAATTCGCCCGCCTTTGGTCACCGGCTCGGCCGCGACGTTCTCCGCCGCGGAGTTGGTCAACCAGATGCCAGGGTGACCGAGAGTCCGCCACCCGAGCTTGTCCCGGTTCCCGCCGTAGACCGGGTCGGCGAACAACCCTTCCTGCAGGTGGGCACGCATCAATTCGAAGAACGGTCGTTGCTCCGGCAGGCTCCAGCCGTCGATCCGGCCCGCTTCGAGGTCGGTGAGCAGTTCGTCCTGCTGCGAGTGTTTGGCATCGGCGAATCCGGTTCCGTAGCGCTTCCGACTTGCCACATCGAGCATGCCAAGTCCGCCGCGGTAGTCCGGTAGCGCACTCGCGTAGGCTCCGGCGAGGGCACGGTCGAGATAGGTCAGCACCCCGATTTCCGCCGCCCCAGGTGCCTGCTCGTCCGCGGGGAACATCCGCGCGAACACGGCGTCCGCGATGCGTCCTTCGCGAGGATTCAGCGCGAGCAGCGGCTCACCTTCACTCATGGCTGGAGACCCATCCATTCGACCTGACCACGGCCATCGCCCGCGGTTCCGCTTCCTTCAGCAACAGTCCCATCGGTTCGTTCCGGAATACCCGCTCGTCCATCGTCCGCACGTTCGCGGCAACCGCCAGCGGGATGGCCACTTTCGTCAGCACGTCACGTTCGATGTCGACGCCGGGCGCGATTTCCGTCACCGTCAAACCCTGTGGCAGCAGGCGAAGGACGCACCGCTCGGTGACGAACGTCACCTCCTGGCCGCGCTGGCGCGCCATCTTGCCGCTGAACGTGACATGCTCGACCTCGGGGATGAATTTGGCGACCTTCCCATCCTCGACGATGGTCAGACGCCCATCGGCGACATCGATCTGTTGCCGCCCCGCCATGAACGGACCACTGAATACGATATGGCGGGCCGAGGTGGTGATATCGATGAAGCCACCCGCGCCAGCCGTGACATGCGGTTTGCCGCGGAGACGGGAGACGTTCACGCTGCCGTCCGCGCCAACCTGGAGAAAAGAGAGGAGCGAGCGATCGAACCCGCCACCCTGGAAGTAGGCGAACTGGGCCGGGGAGGGCATGATCGCTTGCGCATTGGCAGCACAACCGAATTGAAACCCGAGCAGCGGCATTCCACCGACTGCCCCTTGCTCGATGACCCAGGTCACCTCCCCATCGAGACCTTCTTCGAGCAGGATGCGGGGCACAAGGGCAGAAATGCCGAATCCCAAATTGACCGCTTCCCCCCGCCGCAATTCCATCGCGGCGCGACGCGCGATGATCTTCTCGAGGCCCCAGTCGGGGATTTCGAACGCGTCTGACGGCCGCCGGATCTCACCGCTGATTGCCGGGTCGTAGCCTGTCTGCGTCGTCTGCATCTGGTCGGGCGCGACCACGATCCAGTCGACCAGGGTGCTCGGAATCCGCACCTGCTGGGGCGGAATGCTGCCCGCGGTCGTGACCCGCTCCACCTGGGCGATCACGATCCCGCCGTTGTTGCGGGCCGCGAGCGCCTGGTCGAGCGCGCCGAGGTAGGCGCCCTCGTGCTCCGTCGAGATGTTGCCCAGTTCGTCCGCCGTCGTACCCCGCACGATCGCGACATCGGCCTTGAGTGCGGGGTAGAAGAGCCATTCATCACCGGCGAATTCGACCACCCGCACCAGATCGGGCGGCGCCATGTCATTCATCCGGCCGCCCTGGCGCCGGGGGTCGACAAAGGTATCGATGCCGACCTTGGTCAGCACCCCGGGCTGACCGGCCGCCGCCGCCGCGTGCATCTGGAAGACGACCCCGCTGGGAAGGTTGTACGCCTCGATTTCATTGCCATCGACCATCTGCCAGATATTCGGCGATGGTAGCGACGACGGTCCGCTGGGGTAGCTCCCCGCCACGATCCGGCGCAAGAGTCCCTTCTGCGCCAGATGATCGACGCCGACAATGCCGTACATATCGCCGGCGGCAATCGGTGAGAAGACGGTGAGGTGGCGCGGGTGCCCTTCCGCCCGGAAACGTTCGCCAATCGCGCGCAGCGCGGCGTCCGGGCAGCCCAATCCCGAGGAAGAACTGACCGATAGCGCGGCGCCATCGGGTACCAATGCCGCCGCGTCCGCGAGGGAGATGATTTTTCCAACCGTCACCAGTTGACCCCGTGGTCCCAATCTGCCGTCTCTACGTCGCCGCGCAATCGAATCCCCTGGACGTTTCAGATGCCAACGCGTTGCTCGTGGCCAGTCCGCGCCGCTTCCGCCACGGCAAGGGCGATGGCCAGTGATCGCACCCCATCTTCTCCCGTTGCCGCGGGATGGCCGTTGCCATCCACCGCGGCGGTGAAGAGGCGCACCGAGCGTTCATACAGGTTCTCGTGCGCGATCGCGATTGACTCTTCGTTTCCGTCACGGCGCAAGACGACTGACCCGACTGGCCGTTGGGTCATGACGTCGCGCGCGTAAATCGAACCCTCGGTTCCGTGAACCTCGAACCCGGTCACCGCATGGCGGGCGGTAAACGCGTCGTGGAATTGGGCCAGGGCGCCGTTTCGGAAACGCATCACTCCCATCACGCTATCGGCGAGACCAGCCCGCGCCATGCCCTGGTTGGCGGTCATCGCGACAACCGATTCCACCTCGTCGCCAAGGACAAAGCGAAGCGTGTCCGCGTCGTGGACCGTAATATCGAGGATCACGCCGCCCCCCGCGTCAGGACGATCGATGCGCCATCCCTGGAGCGGCTCAGGCAGAAAAACGGCATGGGCGACGCGCGCTGCCAATGGTCTGCCGATTGCGCCGTCGGCGATGAGGTCATGCATCGCCCGATGCGACGCGGCATTTCGCAGATGGTGGTTGGTGCCCATCACCACTCCGGCCTCGCGACAGGCGTCGACCATTGCCAATGCGTCGGAAAGGTTCAGCGCGAGTGGTTTTTCACAGAGGACATGCTTTCCCGCTCGCGCCGCCGCCAGCGTCTGCGGCGCATGCCATTCATTGGTGGTGCTGATGTACACCGCATCAATGGCGGGATCGGCGAGCAACGCATCAACCGATTCAAAAGACGTTTGGAGAGAAAAGTCAGACGCGAATGTCGCCGCACGCGACGCATCGCTACTGGCGATGCCGGCAATAGCACCGTTCGGTTGGGCGAGGATTGCAGGCGCCATCCACTGCCGGGCAATCGTGCTGGCGCCGATCAGACCCCACCGCACCATTGCGCGTCCCTCTCGCCACGCGGCATTCTTCCATCCCGTTCCAGGACGCCTATCTTAGCCTCAACCGCCACGTTACTGGTAGATGATGACGTCGGGAGGCGGTACCAGGGCAAGAATCTCCTCCGCGGTCATGACCGGTACGTCCTGTCGGTAGAAGATCTTGATCGCGCCGAATTCGATCGGTTCGTCGCGAACGAGGAAGTTGTACACCGCGGTTTTCAACTCGGGCACACCATAGCCATCGGCATCGATGACCAACTGCACGCCTGGATATGGGGCGAGATTTTCCTTGCCGCCAATCATGTCCTCCCGGAACTGGTGAACGATGAGCATCTTCGGCGGCAGTCCGTTGCTGGCGGAAATGTCAGCCAGGGTCTGCTGGGCATACAGAATATCGTCCGATGTCACCGATCCAATGTGGATCCCCGGCGTCTCGCCCTCGGCGATGGCAAACTCGGGATCGATTGCCAGGTGGACGTTTGGCAATTCGAGCAAATCCCGAATCTTCTCGATTTCGGCCGCCACGGTGCCTCGCCCGATCTGAATATCGAGCACGACGAGCATGCCGTGTTGCGCCGCGTAGTCGATATACGACTGCAATGTTTCGTGGTCCGTATCGAGGATAAAGGTGCCGTCCGCGCCGGGTACCCCCTGCGCCACGGTCGCGATCAACTCGAACGCCGGAATGACCGGGCGCGAAGGATCGGCGGCGGCGAAATTCGCGGCCTCCGCTCGTAGTTTCCCGGCCAACTCGTCCATTTCATATTCCCCGACGATGCCCATGTTGGGATCGTGGGGGTGTCCGTAATACGTGATGATCCTGTACTTGGGGAGGAGAAGACCTTCCGCCGGCGCGGTCGCCACCCCATCACTGGTCGAGGCCACTGCTGCCACCTGGGCAAACTCCGGGGCGGCCGTGATCGCCGGTGCAGCGGCCTCGGTCGGGACCGCCTGGGCGACCGCCACGGGAGCCTGGGTCGGCGCCGCGGAAATGCCCGCGGCCGCGCTCGTCGGTTGCGCCACGGCCACGGCCACGGTCGGAACGGTGACCGCGGTTGGTGCGACGATTGCCGCCTGTAGTGCCGAGGGCGTGGATCGGTTGCCAATCAGGGTGGCCATCATGACGGCCAGCGACACGATCACGACCAACACGGCACTGAGGGTGGCGCCATCGGGGAGCGCAAATGGCACGACCAGACGCGGTTCCGGCGCTGGCGCGGTGTCGCCCGACTCGAGCCATTCCGAAGAAAACGGCCGGGGGCCGGCGGGACGACTAGACCGGGTCGCCTTTCGACCGGGCATCAGACCCGCAACCCGCGGACGCGATCTGATTGCCACTTGAATGAACTGGCCTGCGTGAATGCAGGGGGGAATCGACGTTCGATCGTGAGCGGCATGGTCGCCTCCACGGGCAGCGACCCGTTTGTGTGCGGGATCATGGGCTGCGCGTGCGGCCCGGTTCGCCAGAAGTCACCTGTTACGACCATAATCGGTTCACCGTCAAGATGACAGATTGCGCGCGGTCCATGCAACCTGCTTTCCGCGCGAATGAAACCTCATATGTGCAAGTGATACCGGGAAAGGATCGTCCATGCGAGATTGGGACTACCGCCGCGCCCTCCAGGAACTCTGGCGCCGATCGAGTTACGAACGCGGTCTGATCAGCGATCCCTTTGGGGATCAGGCACGAGCCGAACGTGGGCTGCGCCGGATGCGAGCGCTCCTGGCTGAACTGGATTCTCCTCAACTTCGCGTCCCCGCCGCGCACGTTGCCGGCTCAAAGGGTAAGGGATCAACCGCAAACTTCATCGCGGCAATGGCCGGAGCGGCCGGCTATCGCGTCGGTCTCTACACCTCCCCGCATTTGCACCGGTTTCCCGAGCGCATCGCTATCAATGGTCACCCAGTATCGGAGCAGGAGTTTGCGGCACTTGCCGATCGCGCCACGGCGGCGGCCGAGCGCATCGAGGAGCGCGATCCGGAGTTGGGCACGGTCTCGACCTTCGAGTTGGTCACGGCGATGGCCTTTCTCGCCTTTGCCGACGCCCGGTGCGATCTCAATGTGATCGAAGTCGGTCTGGGTGGCCGCTACGACGCGACTAACGTGTTGCAGCCGCAGCTGACCGTTATCACCCGGATCGACCTCGAGCACACCGCCGTGCTCGGTAGCACCTATCGCGAAATCGCCTTCCAGAAAGCAGGGATTCTCCAGCGGGATGTGCCATGTGTCGCCTCGCCGCAGAACGCGGAGACGGCGGGCGAAATTGCCAGAGTCGCCGCGGACGTCGGTGCGCCGCTCCTGATCGGCGAACGAGATTGGTCCTGGAGCGGCGATTGGCGAGAATTCTCTGCGGACGGTCCCTGGGGACGATGGTCGAACCTCGGACTCGGAATACCCGGCGATCACCAGATCGAGAACGCGTGCACCGCGATCGCCGCGGTGTACATTCTGGATCAGGCTGGAATCCGAATCGACGCCGCGGCCACCCGCATCGGCCTGCGCGAGGCGCGATGGCCTGGGCGATTCGAACGCATCGATGTCGATGGGCGACCGATCGTCCTCGACGGCGCACACACACCAGCGGCAGCGCGTGCCCTTGCCGCCGCCTGGCGCAGCGAAATCGGGGTTCAGCCCGCGACGGTGATTTTCGGCAGCGGGGCGGACAAGGACCTCGCCGGGGTTCTTGCCGATTTACGCCCCATTACGAAGCGCTTGCTCTTGACGCAAGCGGCAAGTCCACGGGCCGCTGATCACGGCGCGCTGGCCGCTGCCGCCGATCTCGTTGGCTTGCCGTACCGGTGGGAACCATCCGTGCGTTCGGCGCTGGAATTCGCGCTCGCGCAGGACAATTCTCCAGTGCTGGTGGCCGGCTCTCTCTTTGTCGCCGCCGAAGCGCGGGAAGTCCTCGGTCTGGCCGCTCCCGACCCCCACTGGGCCGCGGCGGCGCCGACCGCAGCCCACGCCGGCCAGTCCGGAAATCGCATGGTGACGACGGAATCCAGCCCGGTGATACGGTAGACTGACCCAACAGCGATTCCCCGACCCGCAATCGACGCTGATCCCGCGGCGCCGCGCCGGTCGTTCAGGCTTGCTGGATGCGGGCGGAAGAAATCCAATGGGCCGGTCGTGCCGTATATCGGATCGAAGCCGGCGTGGAGGCGAAATTGGCCATGCCGGCCAGCGACGAGGTGGGTCTCCCGGCCAACCTCATCGAAGCGAGCGACGCCGATCTGATCGGACGAGTCGCGCAGGGCGATGCCCGCGCGCTGGAGGTCTTGTACGACCGCTATTCGAGCGTAGTGTTCTCTTTCGCGTTCCGCATCGTTTCCGATCGGGAACTCGCGGAAGAGGTCCTGCAAGAGGCGTTTTTTCGCGCTTGGCAGCAGGGGAGCAACTTCAGCTCCGGCCGGGGAACATTTATTACCTGGCTGCTGAGCATTACGCACAACCTGGCGATCGACGAGATTCGCCGCCGGCGGCGGCGTCCGATGAAGGCGGAAAGCGAAGAACCCGAGCAGTTGCTCGATGTTCAGCCCGACACCAGTGCGGGCGCCAACGTCGAGGATGAAGTCTGGCTCGGGGCGTTGCGGGACACAATCGGTCAGGCTCTGACCCAGTTGCCTGCGGCGCAACGGGAGGCAATCGAAATGGCGTACTTCCAGGGGTTGACCCAGCGCGAAATCGCCGAAGCGCTGGGGGAACCGCTGGGAACGATCAAGACGAGGATGCGTCTTGGGCTACAGAAGCTCAAGGAGGCCCTCGGAAGTGACGGAGCGCGATTGGCGTGAGCGATATGCGCGAACAACAGCGAGGTCCTCTTCGCCGCTACCGCATCGCCGGTTCCCCAGGAGCATCGTTGTCATCGCCAGACGTGTTCTTTGGGCACGTCGAAGACATGGCGGCTGGGTACGCGCTCGGCGCGCTCGATCCAGACGAGACGGCCCTCGTTGAATCGCACATCAGAAGTTGCCCCTCCTGTGAAGCCGTGGTCCGGGAGGCCTCTGGCACCGTCGGCATGCTTCCCTTTCTCGTCCCGCTCCAGGCGCCGCCCATCGACGCCAAGATCGCGCTCTTCTCCCGCGTAGCGCACGCACAACGTGCCGCGGCGGCGGCCTCTCTGCCGACCCAGCATCTCGAGCAGTTCCGCACGCCGACCCTGCCCAGTGCCGCCGCCGCGCCGTTTGTTGGACCCGTCGCTTCAGCGCCAGCCGCGACAGTCGCCCCGAGTGCGTCATCGCGCGGGTCGCGCTCTGGTTGGCTTGCGACCGCATTGTCAATGCCGCTCCTGATCGCGTTGATCGCGACCGGGTTCTGGGGCTTCCAACTCCGCGATCAACTCTCGGCGCAACAATCGCAATTGGCATCGGTACAGGCTGAGTTGACGAACTTCGGCTCGGGGACGACCTCGTATCCCCTCTCCCCCGGTGGCGCCGCGCCGCAGGCGGAAGGGAACATCATCATGGGCGCCGATGGCCGGGGCGGGATGCTGCGGATCGATGTCAATACGGACGAGGGCCCCAAGGCGTTCGAGATGTGGGCCAACCAGGATGGCAAACTCGTCCATGTGGCCGATGTCACGGTCGATCAGAGCGGCCAGGGTCTGGCGAAGTTTCAACTCGATCAGCCGTTCTCCGATTACGAGAGTGTCCACGTCAAGGCGAAGGCCGTCGATGCCGACGACTCCGGGGTGCAATACGACACGCTGATGCGGGACAACGACAGCGGGTCGCTGGGATCGACTGGATCGGGTCTCGATCTGATTCCCTGAGCGATGTAAATCGGCAATCTGACTCATGCGACGGATGGCCTGCCGGCCATCCGTTTTTCGTGTCTGCACGGTTCCATTCGGTCTGGTTTGCATTGCCCAAGGGGTGTATGCTCTGAATCCCGCGATGATCGAGAATCACCGAACCGGGCGTGGGCAACTGGCGGAGCTACGTGCGGCGGACCCCGCGAGGAGGAACATCCTCATGCAAGGGAGGTCGACGTGAGCGCCATGTTGCCCGCCGCGGATTTGCCCGGTCGGCGTCCACTCCTGCCGCTCAAGAATGTGGTCATCTTTCCTCGCAATGTCGTGACGTTGCTGGTCGGGCGGCCGCGCTCGGTTCGGGCCGTCGATCACGCGCTCGCCACCGGCCGGCAACTGATCGTCACGGCCCACCGCGATCCTGACATCGACGATCCCGCGCCCGAGGACCTGCACCAGATTGGCACACTCGTCGCCATTGTCTCCTCAGAGCGGCAATCGGCTGGCAACGTGCAGGTGGTCCTGGAGGGGATCAGCCGCGTTCGCATCGACGATTTTGCCAATGGGCAGGGGTTCTTCACGGTCCTGGGCGAGGAACTGGAAGAAGTCGAGACGGCCCAGTCCGAAGCGCGGGCGCTGATCGCTCACGTCCAGAATCTGGCCAGCCGCTACGCCGATGCCCGGGGTGCGCTGCCGGTCGAGGTTCAGGACATGGTGCAGCGCGCCTCGGACCCCAGTCACCTCGCCGATCTGCTCGCCACCCAATTGCTCACCGATGTCGCCCGGCGGCAGACCCTGCTGGAGATCGCCGATCCGTTGCGCCGGCTGGAGCATGTCGCCGCCCACCTGGCTACCGAGATCGACGTGGCGGCCCTGGAGCGGCGGATCAAGGAGCGGGTTCGCGATCAGATCGACCGCAACCAGCGGGAGTACTACCTCCGTGAGCAGTTGAAAGTCATTCATGACGAACTGGGGGGTGAAAACGGCAACGAGTTTGACCTGCTCCGCGCCCGGGTCGTCGAGCGAGGCATCCCACCCGAGATCTCGGAACGGGTCCTGAAGGAGATCGCGCGGCTGGAACGGATGCCCGGGGTCTCCGCGGAAGCGACGGTTGTTCGCACGTACCTCGAGACGGTGCTCGCCCTTCCCTGGCACGAGGCGAGCGAAGACCGGCTCGATCTGGCGGAAGCCGAAGCGATTCTCGATGCCGACCATTACGGTCTGGAAACGGTCAAGGAGCGCATCCTCGATTTCCTCGCGGTGCGCAAGTTGACCGCCGGCGCGTCGCTGCAAGGTGGCACGCAGATTCTCTGTCTGGTCGGCCCCCCGGGTGTCGGCAAGACGAGTCTCGGCCGCTCGATCGCCTCCGCCATGGGCCGGCGCTTCGTTCGCGTCAGTCTCGGCGGGGTCCGCGACGAGGCCGAGATTCGTGGTCACCGCCGCACGTACATCGGCGCGCTGCCGGGGCGCATCATCTCGGCGATGAAGCAGGCAGGCACCGTCAACCCGGTGATCCTCCTCGATGAGATCGACAAACTCTCATCCGACTATCGCGGCGATCCGGCGGCGGCGATGCTGGAAGTCCTCGATCCGGAGCAGAATCGCACCTTCAGTGATCATTTCCTCGACCTGCCGTACGACCTCTCGCGGGTGCTCTTCTTCACCACGGCCAACAACATGGCGCCCATTCCGCGTCCGCTGCGCGATCGCATGGAAGTGATCGAGATTCCTGGCTATTCGGAAGAAGAAAAGATCGAGATCGGGCGCAAGCACCTCCTGCCGAAGCAGATTGCTGCCCACGGCCTGCCGCCACGCGCGGTCGATGTTCCGATCAAGACCTGGTCGCGCCTCGTGCGTGACTACACCCGTGAAGCCGGGGTGCGCCAGTTGGAGCGCGAGCTCGCCGCGATCTGTCGCCGCCTCGCCCGCGAGGTGGTGCGCGGCAAGAGCGAGCGGATACGCCTGACCGAGAACAAACTGGTCGAGTTCCTGGGACCGAGCCGCTTCGGCCAGGATCTGCACGTCGGTGATGACCAGATCGGACTGGCCATCGGTCTCGGCGTTACCGAGGTCGGCGGCGAGATTCTGCCGGTCGAAGTCGCCACCATGCCGGGGCGCGGGGATCTCACGATCACCGGGAAAGCCGGTGACGTCATGCAGGAATCGGCCCGCGCCGCACTCTCCTATGCGCGCTCGCGCGCGGAGCAACTCAGCATCGATCCCGATTTCCAGAGCAGGCTCGATCTCCACATCCACCTTCCCGAAGGGGCGACGCCGAAAGATGGGCCGTCCGCCGGAATTACGATGGCGACGGCGGTGATCTCCGCCCTGGTACGACGGCCGGTACGCGGCGACACCGCGATGACTGGCGAGATCACGTTGCGGGGCCGGGTGCTGGCCATCGGCGGTTTCCGGGAGAAGGTCCTCGCCGCCCATCGGCATGGCATCCGCCGGGTCATCGCGCCCAAAGAAAACGCAAGAGATCTCGCCAAACTGCCAACGGCGGTCCGCCGTGACATGGAGATCATTTTCGCCGCCAGCATGGACCAGGTGATCGCCGCGGCGATCCGGCTTGACGAGGGACTTGTCGGAGGTCTGCTGGAGGGCATCGAGCCGGCACAACCCGCGATCGCGCCTGAGGCCATCGCCGCCGACCCGGCACGGATTGCGATTACCGGAGACGACACCGCGCCCGTGTAGCAGTTTCATCGAGGGGCGCCCCCCCGAGACGAGACTGATGATTGTCGGGGGTAGTAGCACTGGGACTCCGCAGGTCCGGAGGACCAGTCAATTGTTGCCATACTGCGGGCGGAAATGGCGTCACTCGGTAGGACGCGGCCTACAGCGCCGTGCCGAGGGTCCGTCATCCTGGTCGGGAGCATGGTGTCGTCCCGACCGCAGGAGGGACCGCGGCCGTGGCCGTGATCGTCCCGGACGACGAGATTCCTCGCGGCGGCTCGGAACGACACCATTTCTGCACGGCGCTGTAAACGATGCGTCAGCCGACCTGACCCTCGGCAGGGCGAAAATCGCTGATCCTGACCTGCGCTCGCTCGTTGCCATTCCAGGTATTGATCTCGAGCGACCCGGCGATATCGACGTAGCGGGTATCGAAGAGTTCCCGCGACCGGCTGGCCCCGTTCCAGAGGACGGCGTCGACCTGGCTGAACCCGCGACCGAGCTGAATCTTGAGGTGTTGTCGCTCGCGGCCCATCGTGGTGTACGAGCGCAACGGGAGACGTGACAGTTTGAGCGTCGGCTGGGGGTTGCCCTCACCGACCGGTTCCAGCAGTTGCAGTGTTCTCGCATCTCGCACGGTCATGCGGTCTTCCGGCAACTCCGCATCGATTCGCACCGTTCCCGGACCGGGCAGCCGCGCATCGCTACCGGCAATCGCCTCCTGCAATGCGTCGTCGAGATCACCAATGTTTGCTCCTGGAAGCGACAGCCCGGCTGCTCGCTCGTGTCCGCCGTGGCGAGTGAGCAACGGCGTCAGGTCGGTCAGGGCGGCGGTAATGTCGAAACCGGCGATCGACCGTGCCGAACCGCGCGCTTCGCCATCGGCCAACGCCAGCACCACCACCGGCCGATCGAACCGGTCGCTCAGTTTGCTCGCGGCCAGACCGACGATTCCGGCCTCCCATCCTTCATCCGCGAAGACAAGCACCCGTCGATCGAGGAGGCGCTGATCCGCGGCCAGCTGCGTCTCGATCTTCATGATGATCCGGTCGAGCAGGTCCTTGCGCTTCCGGTTGCTCGTTTCCGTGACCCTGGCGAGTTCCTCCGCCTCGTGCCTGCTGCCCGAGACTAGCAATTCAAAGGCGGGCCAGGGGTCATCGAGCCGACCCGGCGCATTCAGCCGGGGCGAGATCATGAACGCCACATCGGAACTGGTGAGCGACCCGCGCTCGATTCCAGCGCTTGCGCACAAGGCGGTCAACCCGGGCCGCGCGCTCTGCCTGATCGTGCTGAGCCCGTCCCGCACCATGCGCCGGGTGACGCCAACCAGCGGGCAGACATCGCCCACCAGCCCGATCATCGCCAAATCGAGCAGTGACCTTGGCGGCTCGCCGATACCGTCGCCGGTGTTGAACCCTTCTCGCGCCAGGGCGATCGCGAACAGGTAGGCGATCCCCGCGGCCGAGACCCCATGGTACGGACCCTCGGCCTGGAGTAGGGCCGAGGCGATGATGGCCGACTGAGGGGGTTCCTCGATGAGGCGGTGATGATCGAGAATGATCACATCGAGTCCGCGTTCGCGTGCGTGAGCGACGGCCTCGTGATCGCGGCTGCCGCAGTCGACGGCGATCAGGAGTTGCGCCCCGGCGGCGGCAAGATCGTCGACGCCCTTGCAACTCAGACCGTAGCCCTCGGACCGCCTCGGCAACCGCACCGCCAGCGGCTGGGTTCCACCGGACGCCGCTCGCAGCGCCAGGGTCAGGACCGCGGCGGATGTCACGCCGTCGGTGTCGTAGTCGCCAAAAATACCGATCGCTTCGCCCCGTCTCAGTGCATGAGCGACTCGGGCGACCGCTTCCGGCAAGCCGGGCAGCAGCGTCGGGTCGGGTGTGGCGCTGGGCCGATCGTCCAGAAACTCCGCCGCTTCGGCGGGATCACGCAGTCGCCGCGCCAGGATGGCATGCAGCAGAGGATCGCCATGAAACAGCGGCCCATCAGGCGGGAGTGGGTCTGGTTCGAGCCAAAGCCGCCCCGAGAATCTTCCCAATGCCGAGTTCGTGGTTGCTGTCGAGATGTGTACGTTCATGGTCAGGTCGACCAGTATACTGGTGCCGGGAAGTGGTTCGACCGCGAGCGTGCGTCGCTCTGGCGTTCCGCGGGATGGTTGGGGGCCTGCGATGAAGAACGGGGTGCCGCGGCTGGCTGGGCTGGGATCGGCCTGGGTCCGCATTGTTGCGTTGGCGGCGATCCTGGCCGCGACGGTCAGTCAGATTGTCCTGCAACCGAGTCGGGCGCAGGATTGGGCGCCACCGGGGACGGTCTTCATTTCCAGCACGGGCCATACGGCAGATGGTCTCTTTCTCGATGTCTGGCGTAGTGAATCGGGCTTGCTTGGCGACCCGATCACCGAGGAGCTCGAGCCCCGATCCGGCTTCAATGCACCCCACGATGTCGATGTCGTCCAGTTCTACGAGAATCTGGCGTTGATCTACCTGCCGAAGGAATCAGCCGACCTCCAGGTCCAGGCGCTCGATCTTGGTCGCCAGGCCCTGGAAACGGCCACGGCCCACGGCGGCTCCGGGGCGCTCCAGCGTGCCCTCGAGCGGGAGGTGTGCCTGCCGGGGTCCAGCGATACGTGCGCGACCGTCGTTTCATCGGGGCATACCGTTCGCGGCCCGTTCTTCGCGTATTGGCAACAGGATGGAGTTGCGCTCTGGCTCGGAGATCCCCTCACAGAATCGTTCATCGCTCCGGACGGCACCCGTGTCCAGTATTTCGAGAATGGCATTCTCCGCCAATCGGACGATGGGTCTGTTGCTCCCCTTCCCCTTGGCAAGATCACCGCTCACAAAGCCAGACTCGACACCGATCCGATCGAACAACCGGAAGACGTACCGACCTACGACGAGGCGCTCTTCATCGCTCCCGAGCCAGTCGTCGAGGAAACCGTCAACAGTTGGAGTCCGGGCACATTCGGCCCCGGTCCCCAGCAGGGCGGGTACAAGGAGATCGTCGTTTCGATTTCCGCCGAGGCCATGTGGGCCTACGAAGACGGGCAGTTGGTGAACTCCTCCTATGTCAGTACCGGTGTCGGAGATGTGCCGGAAACCGTCACCCCCCTCGGGTTCCACTCGATTATCTCCAAGGTCGACGTGCAGACCATGGAAGGGACCATCAGCGGTCAGCAGTACCGGGTCGAGGATGTTCCCAACGTCATGTACTTCGACAACCTCGGGAATGCGCTCCATGGCACCTATTGGCACAACAACTTCGGCACCCCGATGAGCCACGGCTGCGTCAACCTCCCGCTCGATGTGGCCGCCTGGATGTACCAATGGGCGCCGATCGGCACGCCGGTGACGGTGATTCCATAGGCGCACGCCGGGCAGGTGATCAGCGGCTGGCGAGCGCCGAAGGGAGATCTTCCTGTTCAGAGACGCCATGAGAGCCACGCGTCGAAACCATCATCGCGATTGCCTACCACGGTGAATACCAGGATCACGAATCTTCTCAACCGCCGCGCAGCGGAACCACGCTACGGGCGTTTCTCCGCCGCGAGGTTGACTCTCGGTTTTCCAATTACACGCGATGGACAGTCAGCGGCAGGCCACGCCGGCTTGAGCCAACAGTCCGACGCCAAGTCCAATGCCGGCTGAAGACCCTGGAACCGACACGAGCGTGACCGCCGGCCAGCGTGAAGCCCTCGCCGAAGTCGCGGCGGTCAGTCTCAAACTCGGGTTGACCGCCTTCGGCGGGCCTGCGGCCCACATCGCCATGCTGCGCGAAGAGGTGGTCGCCCGCCGCGGCTGGATGAGCGACACCTATTTTCTCGACCTGCTCGCGGCGACCAACCTCATCCCGGGTCCAAACTCGACCGAGATGGTCATCCACTCGGGCTACCACCGCGCCGGCCGCGCCGGATTGGCGGTCGCCGGGTTCCTGTTCATTCTGCCCGCGGCGCTGATCACCCTCGCTTTCGCTTGGATCTATCAGCGGTACGGCGCTACCCCGCAACTCGAAGCGCTGCTCGTCGGCGTGAAACCAGTGGTCATCGCGGTCATCCTTCAGGCCATCTGGGGACTTGGTATCGCCATGGCCTCAAGACCCGCGCTGCTCGCCGTGGCCGGACTGGCCTTTGCACTGGCGATGGCCGGCATCAACGAGTTGGTCATTCTGCTCGGTCTCGGCGTCGTGGTCATGATGGCCCGTCTCGTCTCGGCCCGCACGGGTCAGATCTTCTCGCTCGTGCCCCCGATTCTGCCCGGTATCGCGCTGGTCACGCCCGAACTGACGCTGCTCTTCGCCGCGGCCACGGTCCCCTACTCCCCATTTCGGCTCTTTCTCGAGTTTCTCAAGATCGGCGCGACGCTCTATGGCTCCGGCTACGTCCTGATCTCCTTCCTCGAGCAGGATTTCGTCCACGGCCTGGGATGGCTGACCTCCCAGCAGCTGCTCGACGCCGTCGCCGTCGGGCAGTTCACGCCAGGACCGGTCTTCACGACGGCCACGTTCGTCGGCTTTCTCGTCGGCGGCTGGTCGGGCGCGGCGCTCGCCACCATCGGGATATTCCTCCCCGCCTTTCTGCTGGTCGCCGTGACCCATCCCCTGGTTCCCAAACTTCGCGCCGCGGTCTGGAGCGCGGGTTTCCTCGACGGCGTCAGTGCCGCCGCCATCGGGTTGATGGCCGCCGTCACGGTCTCGCTTGGCAAAGCGGCACTGATCAGTCCCTTCACCATCGCGATTGCGCTCCTCGCCGCCTTGCTGCTGATTCGATTTCGCATCAATTCCGCGTGGCTCATCATCGCCGGTGGGCTAATTGGGCTGGTGGCAGAACTCGTTCCCCGATAAGGTCGCGAGACGAGCGTCGGTCTGCGAAAAACCAGTAGAAACTACGGATTGACCGCACTCACAAGGTCCCGTAGCGTACAGCTGCGCGATGCGACAATCGTCGGGCACGAACGTGTCTCGATCAGGAGGAGCCGATGAACAGGGTGTACCGTTCCCGGTGGTCCAGACTCAGCTTGCTCGCCGTGCTGATGGCACTGGTGCTTCCGGCATTTGCCACCAACGCTATCGCGCAAGATGGGGGAAAGGTTCTTCGCGTCCACCACACGTCGTATCCCGATGTCGTCGATCCTCAGAAGAGTTCGTTCACCGCCGAAATCGACATTCTGCAACTTGCCTACGAGGGCCTGACCAGACTCGACACCGCGCAGGCGACCGTACCCGCCGCCGCGGAATCGTGGTCATACAACGACGACGCCACGGAAATCACCTTCAACCTGCGGCCCGATCTCACCTACAGCGACGGCTCGCCGTTGACCGCGGAGAATTTCCGCTACGCCATCGAGCGGACGTGTGATCCGAACACCGCGGGTGAATACCAGTACCTCATGTTCGAGGTCGTTGGCTGCGCCGACTTCGCCGGACTCGCCTCCGACGCCGATGGCAACCCGCGCGAATTCACCACCGAGGAATACGACAAGGCGAAGGCGGCGCTCGGCGCCTCCGCCGTCGATCAGCGCACCTTGCAGATCAAACTGACCAATCCTGCCCCCTACTTTCACACCATCGCCTCGCTCTGGCCGTTCTACCCCGTCAAGGCGGAGATCGTCGCTACCGACCCCGACAACTGGTGGCAGAAACCCGAGAACCACATCGGCAACGGCCCCTTCAAGGTGACAGGGATCGCCCAGGACCAGCAGTGGACCTTCGCCGCCAACGACAATTACTGGCAGGGCCGGCCGCTGCTCGATGGCATCGAGTACCGCTATGTCGACGATTCGGCCGTCGCGCTGGAAGCGTTCCGCGCTGGCGATCTCGATATCGTTCAGTTGCAGGCCGATCAGATTCCCGAAGTGCAGGGTGATCCCGACCTGGCCCCATTGTTCCTGACCTACCCTCAGGCAGCGACGCAGTATCTGGCCATGGCCCTGACGCAGGAACCGTTCAACGACAAGAAGGTGCGCGAGGCGTTTGCCTACGCGATCGATCGCGAGGCGCTCTGCGCCGACTTGCGCTCGGGCGATTGCCTGCCGACGCTTTCCTTCATGCCGGCCGGTCTCCCCGGCGCGATCGAAACCGACCAGTACGCCTTCAATCCGGAAGCGGCGCGGCAAGCGCTCGCGGCATCGTCCTACGGCGGCCCGGACGCATTACCCGAAATCAAGCTCTACTACAACGCCGACTACCAGGAGCGCGGGCAGGCTTCGGAATGGATCGCCGGTCAGATTCGCGACATCCTCGGCGTCGAGTTGACGATCGAGCCAATGGAAGGGGCCTCCCTGACCGCCCTGCGCAAGGATCCCAAAACGCACCCCCAATTGCTCTATTTCGGCAGTTGGTATCAGGACTACCCCGATCCCCAGAACTGGCTGAGCGCCGTGTGGACATGCAAGTCCAGTCTCAACACCGTCGGCTACTGCAACGAAGCGTTCGACAAACTGACGAAGCAGGGCGATACGACGGTCGATCCGACGGAGCGCCTCACCTACTACGAGCAGGCCGGACAGATGCTGGTCGATGATGTCCCGGCCGCATTCCTCGTCAACCCATCGGGCATCTTCGTGGTCAGTTCCGCGGTCACGGGATTTACCCCGACCCCAACCGAGGTGGAATGGCCAGGCAGTGCTTCCTCCCTGATGACGATCGATCTCGTCCGATAGGCAGGGTTCGTGGCAGGCAAGAAGCGCTCCCGATTCGCCTGGTTGCTCGCATCGGACCCGGTTGACGGCAACGCCCGCGAGTCGTTCAGAGGATTCGGTTCCGGCGCGCGATGTGACGTGCCATTTGCGGTTCAGGAGGGGGTCCACCGCTTGCTGGATTGACGCGCCGAGAGCGGTCGATTAGCGTACCCCGGTACCCGAGGCGATGGTGCCGTCGGGGACCGGCATGATTGGGGAATGGAGGGGCCAATGGACAAGATATCCCGCTATTGGGCCAGGCTCGCCGCGTTGGTGGTGGCACTGGCGCTGATCGTTCCGGCGCTCACCGCCGGCACCGCGGCGCAGGACGGCGGAAAGATCCTGCGTATCCACGAACCGGTCTACCCCGACGTAGTCGATCCCCAGAAGAGTTCGTTCGTCAACGAGATCGATCTGCTCGCCACGGCCTACGAGGGCCTTACCCGTCTCAACGACAAGCAGGAGACCGTTCCCGCCGCGGCGGAGTCCTGGGAATACAACGCCGATGGCACGCAGCTGACGTTCAAGATTCGACCGGACCTCAAGTACTCCGACGGTTCGCCCTTGACAGCCGAGAATTTCCGCTATGCGGTCGAGCGGACGTGCGATCCAAAGACGGCGGGTGAATATCAGTCGATTCTGTTCGAGATCGTCGGCTGTGAGGATTTCGCCGCGCTTGGGGCCGATGCGGACGGCAATCCGCGCGAGGTCACCGATGAAGAACGGCAATCAGCGGTCGACGCGCTCGGCGCCAAGGTTCTCGACGATCACACGCTCCAACTCAACTTCACGAAGCCAGCGCCATATTTCCACACCATCGCCTTCACGTGGGTCTTCTACCCGGTGAAGCAGGAGATCGTCGAGAAAGACCCTGACAATTGGTGGAAGAGCGCCGAGAACCACATCGGCAATGGTCCCTTCAAGGTTGCGAGCATTGACGAAGACCAGAAGTGGAGTTTCGTCGCCAACGACAATTACTGGCAGGGTCGTCCCAAACTGGATGGGATTGACTACATCTATATCGAAGATGCGTCGGTTGCGCTCGAAGCCTACCGCGGCGGTGATATCGACATCGTGCAATTGGAGCCGGCGCAGATCCCCGAGGTCCTTGCCGACCCCGAACTCACCAAGGCATACGTCAACTACCCAACGGCGTCGTCCCTGAACCTCGCCTTCAACCTGAACATGGAACCGTTCCAGGATCGCAAGGTTCGCGAGGCATTTTCCGAGGCGTTCGACCGCGAAACGTTTTGCACCGAGATTCGCTCCGGTGACTGCGTTCCGACGTTGAACTGGATTCCGAAGGGGATCCTGGGCGCCATCGAAACCGAGAAGTACGGCTTCGATCCCGAGGCCGCGGTCGCGGCGCTCGCCGCGTCCTCGTACGGTGGCCCGGACAAACTGCCCGAGATCAAACTCTTCTTCAACAGTGAACTCTCCGGCGCCACCGAACGCGCGGAATGGGTCGCCGGTCAGTACCGGGATATCCTTGGGATCGAACTCAGCCTGGAGCCGACCGACGGCACCACGTTGACCGCGTTGCGCAAGGATCCCTCGACCTTTCCGCAGATGCTGCTCGTTGGCGGCTGGTTCGGCGATTACCCCGACCCGCAGAACTGGATCAGCGTCTACTGGAAGTGTGACGCGACATTCGCCAAGCGCTTTGGCTACTGCAACGAGGAACTCGACAAACTTGCCACGCTCGGCGACACCACGGTCGATCCGGACGAGCGTGCCAAGTACTACGCGCAGGCCGGTGAGATTCTCGTCGAGGACATTCCCGGTCCCTTCCTCTACAACCAGGCAGGCGTTTTCGTTGTCAATCCGGCGGTGACGGGCTACACCCCGACCGCCAGTGAGACCGCCTGGCCCGGCCAATTCGGGTCGCTGATGACCATCGACATCACCAGTTAGCAACCATCGCGACGCGGAGCGCTTCCCGGCGAGGCGCTTCGCGTCACGCGTTGCACGTTCCGATGCCAACATGACCGCTCTCCACACTTCGCGCCGAGCGCGGCGGCGTGGATCGCGTTGTGCATCGCGGCATGCAAATTGACGAATCCGGAGGTATTCAGTACGGTTCATCGATCGTTTACGGAAAGTTCCGGAGTTCCGGAGAAAAGGAGTGGACCGATGCGTTCACCGGCGAAAGCATGGTTCGGTCTGGTTGCGCTTGTCTTCGCGTTATCGCTCGTCGTACCGGCGCTGACCGCGTCTGCCGCGCAAGACAACGGAAAAGTGCTGCGCATCCATCAGCTGGTCTACCCGGATGTCGTCGATCCGCAGAAGAGTTCGTTTTCCAACGAGATCGATATCCTCGCGCTCGCGTATGAGGGCCTGACCCGGCTCGACACCAACTTGCAGACCATCCCTGCCGCCGCGGAATCGTGGGAATACAACAAGGACGCGACCCAGATCACATTCCAACTCCGACCTGACCTGAAATACAGCGACGGCTCTCCGCTGACGGCGGAGAATTTTCGGTACGCCATCCAGCGGACCTGCGATCCGAAAACCGCTGGTGAATACCAATCGATTCTCTTCGATATCGTGGGTTGCGAGGATTTTGCCGCGCTCGGAACCGACGATGAAGGCAATGCGGTCGAATTTTCCGACGAAGACTGGGAAACGGCCCGCGCTGCACTCGGCGCCAAGGTGCTCGATGACCTGACCCTCCAGATCGATCTGACCAAGCCGGTTCCCTATTTCCACACCCTCGCGCTGACCTGGGTCTTCTACCCGGTCAAGCAGGAGATCGTGGACAAAGACCCGGATAACTGGTGGAAGAGCGCCGAGAACCACATCGGCAACGGTCCCTTCAAGGTCACGGGCGTCACCGAAGAGCAGGAGTGGACATTCGCCGCGAACGACAACTACTGGCAGGGGCGGCCGAAACTCGACGGCATCACCTATCGCTATGTCGAGGATGCGGCGGTTGCGCTCGAGGCCTACCGGAGCGGTGATCTCGACATCGTGCAACTCGATCCGCCCCAGATTCCGGAAGTTCAGGCCGATCCGGAGCTGTCTGCTCAGTACGTGACGTATCCCACGGCCTCGACCTTCAATCTCGAGATGAATCTCAAGACGGAACCGTTCAACGATGAGAAGGTGCGCGAAGCCTTCGCCTATGCCTTCGATCGTGAGACGTATTGCGCGGAGGTTCGCTCCGGTGACTGTCTACCGACGCTGAGCTGGATTCCGGCCGGCATCCCCGGCAGCATCGAGACCGACAAGTTCGGGTTCGATCCGGAAAAGGCCAAGCAAGCGCTCGCCGAATCGTCATACGGTGGTCCGGACAATCTGCCAGAAGTGTCGTTCGCCTACAACAGCGAGCGCTCCGGGGCGACTGAGCGCGCGGAGTGGATGGCCGGCCAGATCCGGGACATCCTTGGTGTCGAATTGAAACTGCAACCAACCGACGGGACGACGCTGATCTCCCTCACGAAGGACAATGCGACCCATCCCCAGATGGTCCTCGGCGGCTGGATCCAGGACTATCCCGACCCGCAAAACTGGCTCAGCGTGTACTGGACCTGTGACTCTTCGTTCGCCCAGCGCTTTGGGTATTGCAACGAAGAGTTCGACCAACTGACCAAACTCGGCGACACCACGGTCGATCCCGCCGAGCGAATGTCCTACTACCAGCAAGCCGGTCAGATCCTGGTCGACGAACAGGCGGGGCCGTTCATCTTCAACCTCGCCGGCACCTTCGTCGTCAAGCCGAACGTAACCGGGTATACCCCCACCGCGAGCGACTCGGAGTGGCCGGGGCAGTTCGCGTCGCTGATGACGATCGACAAGACGGAATAGCGGCTTTGCCGGCGGGCGGCCCATCTGCCGCCCGCCGCGACCTCTGGTTGCACATCCTGCAGGCGTGATTCATGATGGCAATACATTGATCAGACCTCACTAGACAGGACGCATCGATGTTCGAGTTTGCGCTCCGCCGCATACTGTGGGTCATTCCGGTGATCATCGCCGTCGCCGCGGTCACCTTCTTCCTCATGTACCGCGCGCCGGGTGGCCCCTGGGATCGGGAAAAAACGCTGCCAGCGGCGACGATCAAGGCACTCGATGCCAAGTTCGGGCTCAACAAGCCGCTCTGGATCAATCCCGAAGCACTCCAGGAGCAACGCGCCGCCGGAGTCAAGAATCCTTTGGCCCTGGCCGGGGCTTACCTCGACGGCCGCTTCTTCGATTACATGTTCGGGGTTGCTCGGTTCGATCTCGGTCCCTCCTACGCCTCGAAAGGCGCGGAATCGGTCCAGGAACTGATCGCGCGCAAGTTCCCGGTCTCGTTGAAACTCGGGATCGTGGCGATCATCTTCGCGGTGATCGTCGGCGTCCCGCTTGGCGTTCTCGCCGCGCTTCGCCAGAACACCTGGCTCGACTACCTCAGCCTCGGCACCTCGACCCTCGGCATCTCGGTGCCGACGTTTGTGAGCGGACTGCTCCTGTTACTCTTTCTGAGCCGCACCTTCGGCTTCTCGCCGATTCGCGATCCCGAGGACTGGGTCGGGTTTGGTCCCGCGTATCTGCTGCCCGGAATCGTTCTCGGTCTCGGGACGATGGCCTATCTCGCTCGCCTTACCCGCGCCAGCATGCTCGAGATCAAGCGGCAAGATTACATTCGCACCGCTCGCGCCAAGGGCCTTTCCTCGCAGAACGTGATCACCGCGCACATGCTGCGCAACGCTCTCATTCCGATCGTCACCGTCCTTGGTCCGGCGGCGGCCGATCTCGTCACCGGCTCCATCATCATCGAGTCGATCTTCGGGGCGCCGGGACTCGGCCGCGAATTCGTCGAGTCGATCTCGAAGCGTGACTACTCCGTCATCATGGGCACCGCGATCTTCTACGCGGTGCTCGTCGCGTTAGCCAACGTCTTCGTCGATCTGTCCTACGGCATCGTCGACCCGCGCATTCGGGTCCGCCGCTAGGGTCGAGGAGAAGACCATGGCATTGGCAACCCGCACCGTCCCGACCCAGACAGCGGTCGACACCCTTCCCGGCACCCTCGGCGCGGTCCGGCCACCGCGCAGTCTCTGGTCGAACGCATGGCGGCAGTTTCGCCGCAACAAGCTGGCGATGGCCGGGCTCGTCTATCTGATCTTGCTTGCCTTCGTTGCGGTTTTCGCTCCGGCCATCGCCACCAACAACCCGGTGCAGAGCGATCTCAAGGTCGCGGGAAAGTATCGCCAGGCCGCCTGGATTCAGACCGACAATCCCAAGACCAGCGGGGACTGGCGCTGGCCGCTTGGAACCGATGGCAACGGGCGCGATGTTTTCGCCCGGCTCGTCTACGGCACACGCATCTCGCTGGTCGTCGGCTTCATTCCGATGGCCGTCATCATGGTGATTGGCATTCCCATTGGACTTACCGCGGGGTATCTCGGCGGCTCAATCGATAATTTGCTGATGCGCATTACCGATATCGTGTATGCCTTCCCTGCGCTTCTGTTCTTCATCATCATGCAGATTTCACTCGGGGATACGCCGCTGGGCGAGATGCTCAACGGCCTCGTCCTTCTCTTCGTTACCCTCTCCATCATCAACTGGACTGGTGTGGCGCGCCTCGTTCGAGGCGATACCCTGGCCCTCAAGGAAAAGGAATTCGTGGAAGCTGCCCGCGCCAGCGGCGCCGGGGCGTGGCGGCAAATCAGCCGGCATATCTTTCCGAATGCCCTGGGTTCGATCATCGTCGCGGGCGCCTTCATCGTCCCCGGCGCGATCATTGCCGAAGCGGTGCTCACCTATCTTGGTATTGGGCTGCGGCCGGACGTCAGTCTCGACGCGCCCTTCCCGACATCCTGGGGACAGATGATTCAGGCGGGTCAGACCGCCTATCGCAACCAGCCGTGGCTGCTGATCGCGCCGAGTCTCGCCGTCGCCTTGATCACCCTTTCGTTCACCTTTGTCGGGGACGGGCTCCGTGATGCCCTCGACCCGCGGGAGCAGATCTGACGCCGTGGCGGCAGCTAATGTTGCCCATGCGGGCGATGTCACCCGATGCGAATGGGCGGGAACCCATCCCCTGTACATTGCCTATCACGACGAGGAGTGGGGAGTCCCGTGTCATGACGATCGTGCCCTTTTTGAACGCCTGCTCTTGGAAGGCTTCCAAGCCGGACTCTCCTGGCTGACGATCCTCAACAAGCGCGACGCCTTCACTCGGGCATTCAACCATTTCGATCCCCAGATCGTGGCTCGCTACGGCCCCGACGACGAGGCGCGCTTGCTCGCGGATGCGGGGATCGTCCGCAACCGCCTGAAAGTGAGCGCTTCCATCACGAACGCCCGCGCGTTTCTCGATACGCAGGAAGCATTCGGTTCGTTCGATCGCTATATCTGGCAGTTCGCACCCGCGCCGCGAATCGAGCGATTCCGCTCGCTCTCCGATATCCCGGCAACGACTCCGGAATCGGACGCGATGAGCAAGGACCTCAAGCAGCGCGGCTTCCGCTTCGTCGGAAGCACCATCTGCTACGCCTTCATGCAGAGTGCGGGTCTCGTCGATGACCACGTGGAATCCTGCTTTCGCGCCTCGCCGTGAACCATCCGGGACGGCCGGTTCCCGTGCTGCTCGCGCTGCTGGCGCTGGCGGGCTCCGGGTGCAGCGCTGTTGTTCAGATCCTCGCTCCTCTGCTGCGGCCGGATATCGACTTCGTCCACGGGGCACTCAGCGAATACGCCGTCGGGCAGTGGGGCTTGCTGAATAGCCTTGGCTTCGTCGGCCTCGGGATCGCGGCGCTGTCGATTGCCGCGGCCCTGCTCTGGCGAGGAGTCGCCTCGATTTGGGCCGCGCTTGCGGTCGCGTCGCTCACCTTGGCCGGCGTCTTCAGCCTGGGCAGCGCCTGGTACCCGATGGGCGCATCAGGTCCCGTGACCCCGATTGGGGATGCTCATCAGAGCGCGACCACGCTCGCCGCCGCGTCGTTCCTCACGGCGATGGCTTCGCTCTTGCCGGTCTTCCATGATTCCGCGGATTGGAGTTCGCGTGTTCTCCCCTCTGCCGCGCTGACCGCACTCGGAGTCCTTTCCGCCCTCATCACCCAGGCGCAGATTCTCTGGCCCCAGTTGGGCGTCCCGTTCGGCATCGCGATGCGTGGTGTGTCGTTTGCCATCGGCGTCTGGACGCTGCTTGTCGCTATTCACCTCTGGCCATTCGCCCAAAATGTCAGATCCCGATCGACCGGCGCGAGGTGACGACACCCGTATTCATGCCGACCAGGTTGAGGCCGCCGAAGAACCGCGCATGCTCGATTTTCACGCAGCGATCCATCACCACCTCCAGTCCCGCCTCGCGGGCAAGGCGGGCTGCCTCATCGCTCATCACGCCGAGTTGCAGCCAGAGCACATTGGCGCCGATCGCAATGGCGCTTTTCGCGATCGCTGGCGCCTCTTCCGCCCGGCGAAAGACGTCGACGATGCCAACCGGACTCGGGATATCCTCGAGCCGGGCATAGACCGGTTGGCCCAGGATCGTCTCCCCGACGTAACGCGGATTCACGGGGACGATGTCGTAGCCCATCGATTGCATGTAAATGGCCGCGAAATGGCTCGGCCGCATCGGGTCGGCGGATAACCCGACCATCGCGATCGTCCGGTTCTCGGTCAGTATGCGCAATCGCTCCCAGGCTCCACTCGTGGCGCGTTGGGTGGCCAGGGGCCGCCATGCATCATTCATGCGCGTGTTCCCGCTTCATTGGCGGGGCGAGCAGCCGCGGCCCGCCGTAACGCCCGGTCGAGATCCCAGCAAATGTCGTCCACATCCTCCAGCCCGACCGAAATGCGCACCAGATCCTGACTGATCCCCGCTTCCTCCTGTTGCTCGTCCGTCAACTGCTGGTGGGTGGTGCTGGCGGGGTGAATGATCAGCGTCTTGGCATCGCCGATATTCGCCAGGTGCGAGATCAACCGCAGTTCCTCGATGAACCTCGCCCCGGTCTCCCGGCCGCCTTTGACCCCGAAGGTGAACACGGCGCCAGCGCCCCGTGGCAGATACCGTTGCGCCAAAGCGCGGTAGGGACTCCCCGGAAGCGAGGGATAATTCACCCAACTCACCAAGGGATGCTCTTCCAGAAACGTCGCCACGGCTTCGGCATTGCGCGTGTGGCGCGCCATGCGAACGGGGAGCGTCTCCAGTCCCTGCAGGAAGAGAAAGGCGTTGAACGGACTGAGGGACGGACCGATATCGCGGAGATTCTCGACCCGCGCCTTCATCAGGTAGCCGTACTCGCCGAACGTCTCGAAGAACCGGATGCCGTGATACCCCGGCGAGGGCTCGGTCATCCCGGGGAAGTTGCCGTTGTCCCAGGGAAAGCGGCCCGACTCGACGATGACGCCGCCGATCGCCGTGCCATGCCCACCGATGAACTTTGTGGCCGAATGAACGACGATATCCGCCCCATGTTCGATCGGCCGGCAGAGATAGGGCGTGGCGAAGGTGTTGTCGATCATCAGTGGCACGCCCGCTTCACGCGCCACCGCGGCAACCGCGGCAATGTCGAGCACGCTGATCCGCGGGTTGCCAATCGTCTCGCCGTAGATCACCTTTGTCCGCGGGGTAACAGCGCGGCGGAAGTTCTCCGGATCGTCCGGATCGACGAAAACGACATCGACCCCCCAACGGCGCAGCGTAATGTCGAATTGGGTATAGGTGCCCCCATACAGGGCGTTCGAGGCGACGATCTGGTCGCCGGGGCCCAGCAGGGTCGCCAGGGCAATGTACTGCGCGGCCTGGCCGGATGCGGTGGCGAGCGCCCCGACTCCGGACTCCAGCGCCGCGACCCGCTCTTCAAACGCCGCGGTCGTCGGGTTCATGATCCGGGTGTAGATGTTGCCAAACCGTTGCAGCGCGAACAGTTCGGCGGCATGATCGGTGTCTTCGAAGACGTAGGAGGTGGTCTGATAGATCGGCATCGCCCGCGCGCCGGTGACCGGATCCGGCCGCTGCCCAGCATGCACCGCCAGGGTGTCGAAGCCGAAAATGCGTTCGTCGTCGTTCACCGTGGCCCCATCGTGGCGCTCGCGGCCATTCGTCTCAGCCATTGCCGAGTGCCTCGTTCCCATCCGCGGCGGCGATGTCGGTGACCAAGCTCGTTCCGTCCCGCAGCGTGGCACCGACCACGCAGTACCGCTCGGCGCGCTCCGCCAGCCGCTGCAACCGCTCCGGCGGCGCGTCGGCAGCGAAGCGGACGATCGAGCGAATCTGCTGGAACCCGACCGGCGTTTCCGGGTCAATACCCATCGTGCCGCGAAAATCGAGGTCACCTTCCACCGTGATGGATAGCGACTTCAAGGGAATTCCCATCGCCGTCGCCACCATGCGGAAGGTGATCTCCTGGCACGCCGCGAGCGAGGCGAGCAAGAGATCGCCCGAACAGGCGAGGTCGCCCTCTCCCCCCGCCATCGGGTGTGCGCCCGCCTGCCAGGTCGCGCCGCCCAGGGGGGCATCGGTGGCGATCGTGCACCGGGTGGGATCGTCGCCGGCTGTCGCGCTGCGCACGGTCATGACCAGTTTCGCGCTCTCTGGATCGCCTTCGTATCGCGCCTTCAGCGGTGCCTGCCGCTCTCGCAGGGTCGTCATGAGCCCTTCTTGTCCTTCACTGATCGTTACCGGTTGCGCTGTCATCAGATCGGTCTTGCCGGCAATCTGCTGCCGGTCACCGCGTCACAGAGGTTACCATCCGCGTCGCGAACGACACGGAAATCCAAGGGAGAGGATTGATGGGGCGATTGTCAGGCAAGACAGCGTTGGTCACCGGAAGTACGCGGGGCATCGGGCGCGTGATCGCGCAGCGGCTCGGCGACGAGGGCGCCGAACTGGTCGTCACCGGGCGGGATGAACGCGATGTCGAACAAGCGGCGACCGAGTTGTCCCGCACCGGTTCCAGGGCACTTGGCATACCGGCGGATCTCGCGCGCGTTGAGGAGGCCCACCGTCTGGCGATCGATACGCTGGCGGTGGTGCCGCAACTCGATATCCTCGTCAACAACGCCGGGATGAGCCTGCGTGAGCCGTTCTGGGCCGTCTCCGATGCCCGATGGGACGAACAGGTGAACGTGAACTACCGGTCGCCCTTCATCCTGGCCCAGCACGCGGTCCGCCATATGCGCGATCGCGGCATCCAGGGGCGCGTCGTCAATACCAGCACCATCGGCGCGCACCGCTGCCACCGCGACGCCGCGGTCTACGACAGCGCGAAAGCGGCAGTCGAGGCGATGACCCGCAACATGGCCTGGGAGCTCGGTCCCGATGGCATCACCGTCAATTGCGTCATCCCCGGCCCGATCGGTAACCGGCCCGGCGCCTCCGAATCGCGCGCCCTCTGGGATGGGATTGCGCCGTTTGTTCCCCTCGGCCGCGTTGGCGATGCGGCCGATGTCGCGGCGGCTGTGCTCTTTTTCTGCCTGCCCGAAGCGGCGTTCATCACCGGCCAGTCACTCGGCATCGACGGCGGCTACGGCGCCGGTCTCCCCGAAAACTACTTCTGATCCTGCTCCACGGGGTCTCACATCGCCGCAAGCCCGGATCATTGAAAGAAAAAGCCCCCATCCCGACAGGCGGGATAGAGGCTCAAGTGAACGCAATCTCGGCTTACCCCTTGAGCGCTCCCTCTTGCAAACCCTTCATGTACCAACGCTGCGCGACGCCAAAGGCGATCAGGCCCGGGGTGATGGCCATGACATAGACCGCGGCCAGCCGCGGCCAGACCCAGGCGCCCATGCCCCCGGTTGCCGTGGAGAGCACGACCGGCAGGGTCTGTGCGGACTGGTTCGTGTTGAGTGTTTTCGCGAGGAGGTACTCGCCCCATGCGGTCACAAAATTGACGATGATGACGACTACGATGCCGTTCTTGACTAGCGGGATGAGAATGCCGACCAGCATCCTGATTCGTCCTGCGCCATCGATGCGTGCCGCGTCGTAGATCTCTGTGGGCACGGTCTGGAACATGCCGCGCATGACAAAGACGGAGAGGGCAAGGGAGAGCGTGACATATGGAAAGATCAATCCCGCGGGAATGTTGAGCAACCCCAGATCCTTCTGCGTCTCGAAAATGGCGATGACGGCCGTGACCCGGGTTGGAAAGAACATCGACGCGACGAGGATCGCGAAAATGAGGGGAACGCCGGGCACCTGGAGAAAGACGATTGCGTACCCCGCCAGAATCGCGCAGAGCGTGGTGACCACGACGGTGCCAAGCGTCACCACAATGCTGTTCATATAGTTCTGGCGCAGCGTCGGGATCTTCTCCAGCGCCAGATGGTAATGACTGAAATCGAACGTCTTCGGCCAGATTTCGTTCTGGTAGGCATCCGGCAGAGATTTCACCGAGAGCAGAAGCACCCAGGCGATCGGCAAGATGATGATCAGGGCGAAGATGACGAGAACCACGTGCCGGGCCACCGTCCCCCACTTGATGCGGCGTCGCTTCGGCGCCGCGGTCGTAACCTGAGGCATTTCCATTGCTGGGAGTGCGGCTGTCGCCGCCTGTGTCGCCATTGTTCGGTCGCTTCCCGCTGCCTACTCGCCTAGTCCCGGTTCCGGAACGCCCAGAACATGATCACCACCACGATCAGCATCACGATGGTGCCGACCCAGCCCACGGCGGCCGCATAGCCGCGATCCTGCACGCCCTGGAAGGCGGTGTCCCACATGTAGACCGTCCAGGTGTAGGTTGGACGGTCGCGCATGAAGCCACCCATGATCAGGTACTCGTCGATGACCGCCATGGCGGTGCCAAAGCGGAGAACCACCAGCACCAGCGTTACCGGCAGCAAGCGCCAGAAGGTGACTGTCCAGAACATTTTCCATTCGCCCGCGCCATCGACACGCGCGGCATCGAACAGATCGCGCGGGACGGTCGCCAAACCGGCGAGGAAGAACATGGTGTGATAGCCGAGACCCCACCACCACTCCATCACCGCGAGGGCGGGGATCACCAGTTCCTTGCTCATCCACTGCGGTTGGTTCTGAATCGTGAAGAGTCCAAGAACATCGACGAGAATGTAGTTGATCGGGCCAATGTAGCCGTCGTACATCCACTTCCACAGCAGGAAGATCAGCGGCCCCGGAATCATGGCCGGAATGAGAAGGACAAGCCGGTAAAACGTGGCGACGCGATTATTGGAAATGCGGTCGATCAATACCGCGAGAAACATCGGAATAAAGATCATTCCCGGCACAAACAGGGCGGTGAAGGACGCGGCGCGGAGGAGTCCCTGCTGCAAGAGCGGATCCTGGACCGCGTCGATGTAGTTTTGGAGTCCGATGAAGGTGACAGGGCGACTGGCCTGAATCGGCCGGTAGTCGAGCAGGGAAAACCAGGCGACCCGGAAAATCGGGTAAATCGCCCATCCTGCAAAGAAGATCAGAGTCGGCAACAAGAAAAGCCACGGCGTGCCGTAGCGCGAAATCCATTCGCTCACGCGGGAACGCGTTGACCGTTCCGCGGTCGTGAACGGTTGCTGCTGGGCAACGCTGAGCTGCGCCATGGTTCCCTCGTGAGCGATGTTCAACTGAATTCGCGAAAAGAGCGATCTGCCGATCGCGGGAAGGGAGCGGCTCCGGTTGGAGCCGCTCCCTCGGTGCTACCGCGGTCAGGCGGTCGCGTCGTCGTAGGCCGCCTGGACCGCGTTCATGGCGTCGGTCAGGGCCTGCTTGCCATCGCTCACCTCGCCGCGGAGATAGGCGAGATAGAACGGCGCCGCGAGATCGAACTGTTGGATCGAGAGGATCGTCGGCGTGATCGCCTGCGCGGCGCCGAGACCATCCTTGATCGCGAATGCCCAGTCCTGCATCCAGGCCGGGCGATTCTTCTCGTACTCGTCCCAGATGCTGATGTAGACCGGAAGCTGCCCGACCGCCGGCTCCTCGGGGAGGTTGCCGGTGATGGAGTGCTCCCAGATCCGCTGGTCGTGCGTGAGGCCGTCCATGTACTTCGCGGCGGCCTCTTTGTCCTCGCCGTACTTGAGGAGCACCGCGCCAGTCGTCCAGAAGACGGTGCCCCCCGCGCCATCGGCGGTCTTCGGCAGGGCCCCGAAACGAACCTGGCTCGGATCGTCCCAGGTGCTGGCGAAGCGAAGGTGCGCATTCTGGTACTTGATGTAGTACGCGGCGGCCTGCGCGGCGAACGCCTGCTCGTCCGGTGTCTGGTTCACGCCACCATCGGTGGTGCCCGGGTTGAGCACGTCCGGGTTCGCCAGCGGCATCATCCGCTTCATGATCTCGAGCGCCTCGACCGCCGGATCGCTGTTCCACTGGAACAGGCCGGTCTCCTTGTCGTAGACATCGAGACTGATCGAGTGGGTGATCGGAATCAGCGACCGCCACGGGTGGAAGTCGAAGGTGCAGCCGAACGGCGCCGCGCCGGAATCCTTCACCTTCTGGGCGTTGGCAAGATAGTCATCCCAGGTCACCGGAGCGGCATCGGGATCGAGACCGGCAGCCGTCACCAGTTTGGCATTCCAGCCCTGGACGATGACGTCGAGGAGCCACGGCCAGACGTAGAACTGATCCTTGTACGACCCCTCCGCCCGGATCGGCGGGAAGATGTCGTCCAGCAGACCGTCCGGCAGATAGGGATTCCACGGCTCGATGACGTCCGCCTCGACCAACTGGACCATTTCGAGGAACGGGGTCACGCCGGTGTAGAGATCCCAGGTGCTCTTCTTCTCGGCCGCTTCCGAGAGGAAGACGTCGGCGCTGAAGTTGGCCGACGGCGCGATCTCCGCCTTCAGCGGGTAGGTCGCGCTGAAATCATTGTTGAAGTCCTGCATCCCCGGATGAATGGCGACCTGCCAGTCATACGAGGTGACTTCGAGCGTGCCCTCTTCCCCGGCAAGGGCAGTTCGAGCCGTCTCCTGCGCCAGCGCGGCAATAACCGGTGCACTCAGGCCGAGCGCGGTGGCACGGACAAGCAGCGTCCTGCGGTCGATCCGTCCCGAAAGCGCGTCGGCAAAGAGCGCGCGAGCGGCGAGTTCCTTTGACACGAGAACCTCCTTGCTCGGAGATGGCGGCGTGCGCCAATCCGCACGCTCTGCCGAGGTTCGCCCAATCGGCGCAATCAGCCGATTTAATGGCGACATGATTTCCCTCAGCGTGTCGGGATTGTAGAAACCTCACTTCCGGGGTGTCAACGGGTCATCCGCCACGCCTCGTGCCACGTATCGTGGATAGGTATCCTTGCGACCGCGGCAAGGGCCGTGACACGGTCGCGAGGCAGCGCTATCACGATGCGCTGAGGAGTGGAAAGGGCATCAATGAACGCACGCTCGACCTCGATTCGCCAGCTTGCTCGGGTTGGCGCGGTAGCGGTCTTGGCCGCATTCGCGCTTTCGGGAGCAATGACATCCGCCAAAGAGGACAACACTCCGCACCCCGCACACATCCACTCCGGCACTTGCGATAACCTGGGCGATGTGGTCGCCCCGCTGGCGGATGTCGCCTATCCGAGCGGGGAAGCGAGCGGTCCGGCCTCCGCCGTACCAGTCGCCCTCAGCGACAACTCGATCGATATGCCACTTCAGGAGATCATCGACGGTGGCCACGCGATCAATGTCCACAAGAGCGCGGACGAAATCGACACCTACATTGCCTGTGGCGAAATTGGCGGCATTCTCACCGAGCGTGAGGACGGTAGCGGCAAAGAGCTGACGATGGGGCTTCGCGAGCTGAACGATTCTGGCTACGCCGGGGTGGCCTGGCTCAGCGAGGAGAACGGGAAGACCCTCGTCTCCATCGAATTGATCGAGACCGGCGGCGCCGGGGCCGGCGCCACGGCGGCCGAACAGCCAGCCACCGCTGCGGCCAATGCCGAGTCGGCGGCGGTCGAGATCAAGGGCTTCGCGTTCAATCCGCCGACGATCACCGTTCCGGTTGGCGGCAGTATCACCTGGACGAATGCGGACAACACCCCGCACACCGCCACCGCGCTCGACCGCTCGGTGCTCCAGTCCGGGGCGATCAAGTCTGGCGCCTCGTTCACGCAGACCTTCAACACCGCCGGCACCTTTGACTACTTCTGCGAGTTTCACCCCAACATGAAGGGCACGATTGTCGTCAAGTAGCGGATGCTCCAGTCGCACGCCGTACTGCGAGACCGCGGTCCCTCATGAGGCGGAGTCGCTTGGCCGACCGGGCGTGCCCCGTTCGCGCGCCCGGTCGGCGCGGCCTGCTGAATGGGAGGACGTGGTCCAAAATCACTTGGGACGGCAGCGATGTGCGCCATGAGGCGGATTGCTGGCTCCGTCCCCCCAACCTTCGTTCCGGGCGTCGAACCACCTGAGCATGCCTGGAGCGAGGCGGGGTCCACACCTCGCGGGCGCTGCTTCGCCTTTGTCGGCGGCGAACTGCTTATCGCGGGGAGCCTCGATGTGTCCGACACCCCGGGCATACCCACCTGGACCGATCTTCAGATTTGGGACTTGACCGCAATTCGATATCAGTTCCTGGGTCTGCTCGATGCCGAACCCTGTTGGTCGGTCGAACTCGATCCTGCAACCGCCATCCCGGACGTTGCCAGCCTCGCCGGTCTGCGCGCCCTCCATGAGCGCGTCCCCGAGTCGGACTATGCGCTCGCGGGGCGCGCGGCGCAGATCGTTGCCTGGGAGCGGGATCACCAATTCTGCAGCCGCTGTGGGACCCCCACGGAGCGCATGGCAGGGGAGCGGGCGCGCCGCTGCCCGGACTGCAACCTCACCGCGTACCCTCGCGTCACGCCAGCGATCATCACCTTGATCGAGCGTGGCGACCGGATTCTGCTCGCTCGCGGTCACGCGTTCCTGCCAGGCCGCTACGGCATCGTCGCCGGATTCGTCGAACCCGGTGAATCGCTCGAGGACGCGGTCTGTCGGGAAGCGCGCGAGGAAGTGGGGCTCGAACTCGCGAATGTGGAGTATTTCGGCAGCCAGCCGTGGCCGTTTCCGCACGGGATCATGATCGGGTTCCGGGCAGCACACGCCGCGGGTGAAATCGCCATCGATGACACCGAGATCGCCCACGCCGATTGGTTCGGCCTGGATGATCTTCCCAACATCCCCGCCAAACTGAGCATCGCCCGCAAGCTCATCGACGACTGGGCCGAGCGCCACGGCGCCATCATCGACCAGCCCTGAACGACAGGGTCGTACAGAGAACCTACTGTCAAGGCAAAAGCAACATTCTTGTCATGACCCCGGGCGAGATTGTGGCGAACCTACAGGCGACCGCGACCGACAAGTAACCCAGGGTGCCGCGGCATGAAACTCCTTCCCACGGCCCTGCAAAAAGGGGATGGGCATCCAGAATCGGGTCAATTCCTCGACTCGGGACAGACCCGAGGGACCACGAGCCCCTCTCCCTGTGCGAGGGAAAGGGGTTGGGGTGAGGGCCGGCGCGGCAAGACCGCAATACTTCCCCTTGTGAGCGTGTATGCGGAGAGAGGTCGGGGTGATGGTCGGCACGGCCAAACCGAACTCCCTCTCATCGAGCACTCCTTGGGTGGTGAGCGGTCCGCTTCAGCGGACCGATTGGCTCGTTGGAGCGGTTAATCCGCCGCGGCTTGCCCGCCGCCGTTCGCGCCCTGCATCGCCCGCCAGACTCGCTCCGCCGTGAACGGCACGTCCAGATGCGTGATCCCCCACGGTTCCAGGGCGTCGACTACCGCGTTCGCCACCGCTGGCGTCGAACCGATGGTCGCGGCCTCGCCGATGCCCTTGGCGCCCAGCGGATTGAGATAGGTCGGCGTTTCAGTGTGGTGCGATTCGAAGACCGGAAAATCGACCGCCTTGGGTATGGCGTAGTCATTGAGGGTACCCGCGAGCAGTTCGCCCCCGTCGTCGTACACCAAATCTTCCATCAGCGCCTGGCCGATACCTTGGGCAACTCCGCCATGCACCTGGCCCCGCACCAGTTTCGGGCTGATGATCACGCCGCAATCGTCGACGGTGACCAGCCGCAACAGTTTGACCTCGCCCGTATCCGGAAACACCTCGACGAGCGCCACATGGGTCCCAAAGGGGAAGGTTTCGTCCTCCGGCCGGAAGAATTCCGTCGCTTCCAGCCCGACCCCGAGTTCTGGCGGCAGCGCTCCGGAGTAGGCCTGCCTGGCGATCTTGTCCAGAGTCAGCCCGGGACCGGGCACGCCCCGCACCCGGAAGGAACCGTTCGCGAACTCGATGTCGTCAATCGCGGCCTCCAACATGTGCGCCGCGATCGCGGACGCGCGCTTCCGGACGGTCTCGACCGCCATCATCAGCGCGCCACCGCCGACCGCCAGCCCGCGGCTCCCCATCGTGCCGTTGCCCTGCGGGGTATTGAGCGTATCGCCATGGTTGACGCCGACCACATCCATGGAGACGCCCAGCTCATCGGCAACGATCTGGGCGAAACTCGTTTCCTGGCCCTGACCGTGCGGTGAGATGCCGGTGTACACCGTGACGTCGCCATTCGGCTCTACTCGCAACGTCGCGCTCTCATACGGCCCGAATCCACAGATTTCAACGTAGGAGGCGAGGCCGATTCCGAGGTATCTCCCCTCCGCTCGCGCCCGGGCCTGCTCTTCGCGGAGTTGTTTGTAACCGGAGACTTCGAGCGCGTGATCGAGCGCCTTGGCGTAGTCGCCGGTGTCGTACTTCTCCCCCGCCGCGGTCAGGTATCCGTCCGTGAACTTCGGGATGAAGTTGCGCCGCCGCACCTCTGCCGGATCGAGGCCGGCCGCATCGGCAACGAGATCGATCGCCCGTTCAGCGTAATACGCCGCTTCCGGACGACCCGCGCCACGATAGGCGCCGACGGCCATGGTATTGGTAAATGCGCTCAGCGAGCGGTATTCGAGCGCGGGGATGTCGTAGCACCCACACGACATGCGGCCGGTCATTTCGCCGAGAAAGGTGCCTTTCGGCCAGGCGCCAAGATCCTGAACCACATGGAGTCGGAGACCGCGGATGCGGCCGTCCTGCTCCGCCGCAACCTCCACGTCAACCCATTGGTCGCGACCGGCATTGGTGGCCAGGAAATTTTCGCTGCGGGTCTCGATCCATTTCACCGGCCGCTGCAGGCGATAGGCGAGCGCGGCGACGATGAGGTCTTCCTGGAACGCGCCGACCTTGACGCCGAAACCGCCGCCGACCTCCGGAGCAACCGCCCGCACGCGGGTCGTCGGCAATCCAAGCGCGTTGGCGATGCTGTTCCGGTTCCAATGCGGCGCTTGGGTCGATGTCCAGACCGTGATCCCGTTGATGAGCGGATCGGGCACGGCAGCGATCGCGCGCGGTTCCATCGGTACCGCCGACAAACGCTGCGACCGGATGCGGGCACTGGCCTTTACCGGGGCGTCGCGGAACGCCGCCGCGATATCGCCGTGATCGCGATTCCAGCGGGCGCCGATATTCTCCTTGATCGAGCGGTAGAGACGTGGTGCGCCGGGCGCCATCGCCTCCTGCGGATTGCCAACCGAGGGAAGAATCTCGTATTCGACCGTCACCGCTTCCGCGGCATCGACCGCCCCGTAGCGCGACGTCGAGAGGACGGCGACGACCGGCTCACCGATCCAGCGCACCCGGCCTCTGGCCAGGGGCCAGACGGTTGGCGCCGCGTTGTGCTCGACCTCGTGATCTTCGTAGAGTTCTTCCTCGCTCGTCGCTCCCTCGCCCACCGGTCCAGACATGGGACCGCAGAATGCCGACAACGCTTCGCCATCGATGACCGCGATCACCCCGGGCATGGCGAGCGCCGCGGCAGCGTCGATCGAGGTGATCTTTGCGTGCGGGTGCGGACTGCGCACCAGCGCCACGTGGACCATGCCAGGAATCTTGAGATCGTCGACATAGGTGGACGAACCCGTGATCAGCCGCGGATCCTCCTTCCGCCGCACTTCAGCACCCACCATCCGGCTGATAACCATGCCCGGTGTTCTCCTTACCCCTCGCGTCCCCTATCGCCACGCGCCGCCGCGCGTTGCCTTCCTCTTCGCAATTCTAGCGGGGCACGGGCCTTCCCCGTTCGCGCTGCCGCGGCCATCCGCCGCTAGGCTATACGTTGCCGAAGCAAGCGAGAACATGCTCGTCCCGGCGATCGCTAGCGACGTCGATTTCCTGGTGCTTTCCGGATGTCGGGACCTGCCCCACCATGGCAGTGCATTCCCGTCGGTGCGGCAAAGCGCAGGCCCGCGGCCTGAGAACGAGAGCGAGCAGGCTGTTGCTCCAGGTGTGAAGTCAGGCGGGACCGAACGGGTCCGGATCGTAACCGCCGCTCGGTCCGGGGTCGGTGTCGGCGCCAAGGCCACCTGTCTCGACCCGCTCGATCTGGCGCCCGGTCAGCATCGCCAGGACGCGATCGATGGCGTGTGCGACCGCCTCGTCGCTCATTCGCAACTGCTGGGCTATCTCCCACACCTGGTTGCCATCGGCGGCCAAGGTGGCGATGTGACGCTCTTCGGTCGGCAATGACATTAGAAATGGTCGCGCGTCAGCCAACGTCTGCTGCACCTCAGACCATTCCGCGTCGACCGGTGGCATTTCGTCATCTGACATCGCCGGACCTCTCAGTTCGCTTGCCGGTAGGCTCGCCCCATCCCCGTCGTTAGTCTGGCATACATGCCGCGGCGATGGACTCGATCAGAAAGCGAGGCGTCTTCAATTCTCCCGGTGGTGGCGGCTCATCGATGGCCGCGACCACGACGAGATCGAGCGCTGGCACGACAAAGACATGCTGGCCGCCATAGCCGAGGGCGAAATAGGCGGGATAGCCGGCATTTGTCGCGGTGATCCACCACTGGTAACCGTAATTGGCCCAGCCGCCGGTGGCATCCCCCGCGCTCTGCCAGGTCGTCGCCGCCGCAGCGTATTCCGGGGTAATGATCGAGGCACCGTCCCACGCCCCGTCGTGAAGATAGAGGAATCCGAGTTTCGCCATGTCACGTGGCGTCAGTTCCAGCCCGGAGCCCCCGTTGACCTCCCCTTGCGGTGACCGTTGCCATGTTCCCGGCTTGATGCCCAATGGGCGGAACAGCACCTCTGCCGCGTACGCCTCCAGCCGCGTCTTTGCCGCCGCGGCCACGGTCACGCCCAGGACATGGGAGCCACCGGTGTTGTAGACGTAGGTCTGGCCGGGGATGCCGGTCAGCGGTAGTCCCAGGGTCATCGCCACCCAGTGTGACGACGCGATCAGGCGCGGCCAGTCGGTCGAAGCATCCCAATCGAGCCCGCTCGTCATCGTCAACCACTGCCAGAGGGTGACATCGGCCACGCGAGGATCCGCGTCAGGAGGAATGCGGTCTGGAATGAGGTCGCCAACCGTCAAGTCCAGACCAGAGAGCAAGCCCTGTCGCCGCGCCGCGCCGGTCAGGGTGCCGGTGACGCTCTTGGTCACGGAGCGGACGTTGATCGGGGTTTTGGCCTGCAGCCCACCGTAGTAACGCTCGAAGACGAGATAGCCATGGCGAATGGCGAGCAGCGCCGAGATCGCCGGCACCTCTCCCACCGCGCGGTCATCGACCGCCTGCAAGGCGGCGGGATCGACGCCATGCTCCTCTGGCGGGGCCGTAAGCCAGTCTTCGGTTGGCCAGTATGCTGGTGCAGCCGGCTGGGCCAGCAAAGACCGCGCGGGGCACGCGGTCAACGCTGTTCCGGCAAGCGATGCCAGCATCGTGCGTCGCGTGATCGGCGACGCGATCGGTTCGTTCATCGCACCAGGAACCCTTCCGCGGTTGGATCATCGGGGTCGACGACAAACTGGTGAAACCCGGTGATGAACCCGCGGCCAGAAATTTCCGTGTCTACCGCGGAAAACGTGCCAACGGTGGTTTCACCGAGGACGCGACCCGTAAACGTGGTATCGATCACGCTCTCATGGACATACGCCACGTCGCGTCCGATCCGCCCTTCTGCATAGAGGTTTGCCAGTTTCGCCGACGTGCCGGTGCCACACGGCGATCGATCGACCGCACCCTCGGCATAGATGGTGATGTTGCGGCCGTCATGACCTGGCGCGCGCGGCGGTTCCGAAATGATCGTGCCGTAGATGCCGCGCAACTCCGGTTCCTCCGGGTGAACGACATCCATTTGCCCCTCGATCGCCCGCTTCACCTCCATGCCGAGCCGCGTCAGCAGCGGGGTCTGGGCCCGTGACACCTGCACGCCGAGATCGGCGGCGTCGACCAGGGCATAAAACGCGCCACCGAAGGCAATGTCCGCTTGAACGGGTCCCGCGCTGGTCTCGACCTTCACGCCCTGCGCGAAGCGAAATGACGGCACGTTGCGGAACGCCACCGACTCCACCCGTCCGTTTGACACATTCGCGGCAGCCCGGATCAAGCCAGCAGGGGAGTCATAGACGACATCGGTGCGCGGTTCCTTTCGCGGCAACATCCCCGTTTCGAGCAGGGCGGTCGTCAGCGCGATGACGCCGTGGCCGCACATCGTGGAGTACCCCTCGTTGGTGAGAAAGAGGACCCCAAAGTCGGCCCCGGCAGTGACCGGCGGGGTCAGGATCGCGCCGTACATGTCCGCATGACCCCTCGGTTCGAAAAGCAGCGTGGCGCGAATGTCATCGTGGTGCCGCGCCATGGAACGGCGTCGCTCTAGGATCGTCGCCCCTGCCAATGGAGGTACGCCCGCGGTAATGATGCGGAGCGGCTCGCCCGCCGCGTGGGCATCGATTGTGGTGAAGACCCTGGTGAACTGCATTCCGGCAACCCCTGTCATCACAAAGACTGGCCGTGTCCCTGCCTATACTATGGGCGACACGATGCCCTGATTCCCACCTCGGAGTTCCTGGTTGCCTACACCATCCGATTCGGCAGGCGCGGCCGCCGATGTTCCTTCCGCGCTGCGGGAGCCGTCGATTACTCCACGGGAGTTTTCGATCCTTCCGGCAAAACTGAAATGGCGAGTGCTTGCCTGGTTGCGCATCAGTGGCCAGTTCGACCTCGCCTCCGCTCTCCTCGACGATCTGCGTGAATCGGCCGGCGAATCCGCGACTTGGCTCGATGAGCGCGCGGCGCTCGCTCTGGCTCGCGGTGACGTATCCGCGCTGCGCGAGGCGTTCCAACGGCGCCTCGACCAGCACCCCGCGCCGTCCGCCACCGCCGCGTTCGCGCGGGCGCTGCTCGAAATCGGCGAACTGGAAGAAGCGGCCGCGATCGCCGATCGCCTGATCCTCAGCGACGGTGAACTCCTCACCATCCAGTCCCTCGCCGCCGAGGTGGCGCTCCAGCAGGGCGACGCCAGCGCGGCCTACGAGTTCTGGTCGAGCCAACTTTCACTCGACGCCCCGCGCGTCGCGGCGCTCCTGGCGCTCGCCCGCATCGCGCTGATCGGCGGCGATCATGACGAGGCTCGCTCCGCTTTGGCCCGCGCGGTGGCCGATCCCGGTTCCCTCACCTCCGCGCAGCTATCCACCGCCGCTGGTCTGGCTGATCTTCTCGGTCAACCATCGCTGAGCCAGTCCCTGCGCTATCGCAGTACCCGGCTCGAAACCGCCCGGATCGCCATGCTCGCCGCCGAAGTCGATGCCGCTCTCGGGCGAGACTCCGCAAACCCGGTTACGGCGGGAGATACGTCGCCCGCCCACGCGCCGGCCGGTCGCGCGGGCGCGGCCACGGTCCCGGAGGCGCGAGATCCCGATCTGGCCGATATCGCGACCAGCCCGGACGAAGAACCGGTCACCGACCCGCGAGTGATGACGACCTTGCGCGAGGTATTCGGGCACGAAGCGCTTCTGCCCGGGCAAGCCGCCGTGATCAACCGGGCGCTCGCCACCACCGACACCCTCGCCATTCTCCCCACGGGGGCGGGCAAGTCACTCACCTTCCAGTTGTCGTCGCTGCTGCTGCCGGGAACCACCCTCGTCCTCTCCCCCCTGATCGCGCTGATGAAGGATCAGGTCGAGAGTCTGCCGGACGGAGTCCGGGAGCAGACCGTACTCGTCAACAGCACCCTCACCGCCGCGGAGCAGGAACGGGCCCTCGCGCGGATCGCCAGCGGACAGGCCAAACTGGTGTACGCCGCGCCGGAGCGGCTACGTCAGCATTCCTTTCTCCGCGCCCTGCGCGCCGCCGGGGTCGCCCTGGTCGTCGTCGACGAAGCCCACTGCATCTCGCTCTGGGGTCACGATTTCCGGCCGGACTACCTTTCCATTCCAGCCTCGCTCCCCGAACTGGACCACCCGCCACTGCTGGCGATGACCGCCACCGCCTCGCCCGAGACCGCCGACGCGATTGCGAAGTCATTTGGCCGGGTCCTCGATGTGGTGCGCACCAGCGCGTTTCGCCCCAACCTCTTCTACGCGGCGGAGAAATTCGCCACGAAAGAAGACAAGGCGCGGCGTGTCATCGCCCTTTGCCGGGACCTTACCGGGCAGGGAATCGTCTACGTCTCATCGCGGCGCGACGCCGAGAACCTGGCCGGGGTGCTGAAGGACCATGGGGTGAGCGCGGTGCCTTACCATGCCGGACTCGAACCGCGGCTGCGCGCGCAGAATCAGGACCGGTTCATGAACGGTTCCGCGCGCGTGGTCGTCGCCACCATCGCCTTCGGCATGGGCGTCGACAAGCGCGACGTGCGCTTCATCATCCACTTCAGCCCCTCGACCTCTCTGGAAGCCTACGCCCAGGAATCGGGCCGCGCCGGCCGGGACGGTCTGCCCTCCCGCTGCATGCTGCTCTACACCCCCGCCGATCGCGCCAACCAGACCCGCCTCGCCACGCGCGACGCGATGGACCTCGACACCTTGCGCCAGGTCTACGCCGGCATCAAGCGTCACGCCGTCGGTCCCTGGGCCATCTTCGACCCCTCGCGCATCGTGCTGCGCGGCGACCCCGGCGACGATCCGGACGATCTCCCCGACCCACGCATCGGCATCGGTCTCCTCGAGCAAGGCGGTCTCCTGGAGCGGCACCCGAATGCTCCGCTGAGTTGGACCCTGTTGCGAAAGGAAACCCATCAGGCGGCCGATCTTACGACGGATGCGAGCGATCTGCCCGTCTGGGAACACTTGGCGGAGTGGGCGAATCTGAATGCACCCAGCAGTGATCAGGTGACAATCCAGACGGCGCAGGCCTGCACCGCGCTCGAAATCTCGCCCGACACCCTCGCCCGCGTCCTTGAATCGCAGGGTGAGTGGACGGCGGTCGAAGGCGTCCGTTTACCCTGCCTGCAACTCCTTCCCGCCGGGGAGAACGCGGGCGCCCGCCTGCAGACGGTGATCGCCGAAGCGGACCGACGCGCCCGGGCTCGCGTGGAGCGGATGATGGCCTATGCGGATGGCCAGCAGCGCTGCCGGCACGCGACGCTCGCCGCGCATCTCGGGGAGCGATTGCCGCCCTGCGCCGGCGCATGCGATGTCTGCACGGGGGAAGCAAACCCCAGTGCCGAAACTAGAGCGCAGCAGCCGAAAAAGCGGTCTACGGCGACCGCCGCCGACGCTTACACGGTTCTCCGCGCGGTGGCTGGACTCCCGTTCGCCGTCGGTAAGACTGGGCTCGTGCGCCTGCTTGAGGGGTCAATCCAGAGTCGCATCCAGGCCGACAGGTCGGAAGCATTTGGTGCGCTGGCCGATCTACAGAAGTCGAAGATCGAGATACTCATCGACCGACTTGTGGAGGATGGCCACCTATTTCGCGACACGAATCACGAGTTCAAGCTGATTCGTCTTACCAGTCAGGGAGCAGCGGAGGGTTTGGATGACCTGCGTGCCTTTGACGCCGCGCCGCAGCTTGCCTCGCTGCCCACGATCGATACCAACGAAGTCGATCTTTCGCCGGAGGATGAGGCTATGCTTAGCCGACTGCGGGTTTGGCGATTGGAACGCGCGACTGGGGACGCCGTTCCCCCCTATGTGATCGCGCACAATCGATGGCTGATCGATATGGCGGTACATCGTCCGCAAACAGTTGAGGACCTCGCCCAGATCAAAGGCTTCGGACAGTCGCGTGCGGAGCGATACGGCGAAGAGATCATTGCCATCTTGGTCGGGGAGCAACCGGACTCCGAAACGGATAGGAACGTCGAAGCGAGCTTATACTGATCGGTGCTCTAGGAATGGGGGCGGATGGGGCCCGGTGGCCTCCCCGGTCTTCAAAACCGCGTGGGCGTCGGTGCTCCCGGCGCTGGTGGGTTCGACTCCCATGCGCCCTCGCCCTCCAAGAACCTCCTCCTCATCGCTACGGCACGCAATCGCGGTTCGCGCAACTACCACGTAACGTGAGCCAGGCCTTCGGACATTCGATACGGCGTCCGGGCGCGTCAGCGCCACCAACGGTGCCCACTAGCAATCTCGCGGTCATGACGTCATCATTTGACGACACGCCGCGCATTCCAATCACCGTCCTCACGGCTCCGGAGTTCGATCTCCACTTGCTCGGGACTGCCTGGCCCGAAGAGTAGTTTTGCGACGCGACCGCGATACTCGCGATGCCTCGGGCGTGGCCGCGCCAGCGCCTCGTCCGGCGCCCCAATTCGGCTGGTCACGCCCGTTCCCCGGCACCCCGGTGGCCGCCTCGCGGTTCCGCTCGTCCTCCGACGATCTGCGTGTCGGTCGGCTCGGGATGGGTCGCGCGGTTAGCGAAATGGCGGCAATCGGCACTGCCAGGACACTCACCACGCCCAGCCCTGTCTTCACTGCATGGCGACGGTCAATAGACCTGGTACATTGCAAAGCGAACTGGGTCTCGGCAGTCTTCACCGGCCGTTCTTCATCCATGAACATGCCTGCGATGAAACCGAAAGACCATGGCCAGAATCATCACCAGGAGCGCGGCAATGGCAGCGGCCGCGAATCCGAGCCGCAGGTATGGCGGGTCGTACATCAGCGTGACAACGTGCTCGCCTTCCGGCACAGCAACGGCTTGCAAGACGTGGTCGGCAAGATAGACGGACGTCGGCGCGCCGTCGATTGCCGCGTGCCAGCCTGGCGACCAGACCTCACTGAGCATCAGCAGCGCGGACGCCGACGCGTTGACGGCTATCTCGATCCGGTCCGGTGTTGCACGGCGATAAACGGCCGTGTCGGCGGTGGCGACCGCGGGCGAGAGGTTCGGCAGAGATACCTCTAACAACGCCGTCTTGTGCGGATCAATAGCCCCACTGGCGAGGATTGGAAGCGCATCTCCTGCGCCGACGCGCCGCGCATCGTGAACCAACCAGGCGCGGGGAAACGACCGCGAATTCTCGAGAATTCGAACCTCGGCATCTTCATAGACAGTTGGAAATGTAGTCAGTAGTGGAGCGATATCAGAGGTGATGGGAACGTTGGCGCGGACAAGGAGATATCGGGCACCCAGAAGATCGAGAAGCGGAGAATCAAGCCCGCCTGGGTAGACGTCGCGCTCGTGATATTCCTGGCGATGTCCGTTCATCGCATCGATGAATTCGACGTAGCGCTGGACCTGGACCGGGTCATAACCCTGGACGTCGTCGATGTGAAACCAGGTGCCCCAGTTCAGAACGAGCAACGGATCTACCCTCGCCGGCCCTCACCTCTCTTGATACTGCGATAACCGAAATCGGGCGCCTCGACTTCAACCCTTTCCGGATCGTCCAACAAGAATGGATCGAAGCCGAAGTATCTTGCAGGAGATCGCGCGTTCTGTCGTGTTAGAAATGCCGCCGCGCCGTTCGCATACAGGAACTGACCTGGAGATTCCCCGAGGGACTGTTCCAGGGAGCGCTCCAACTTGGATTCGTCGGCAAACCCGAATAGGACGAGGCGCCCCCAAGGATCCCACAACGCGAGTACAACCAGCCCGAGCATCGCGGCGTGCCACAACGTTCGGCGTGGCGCGACGGCAACAGCCGTCGCCAGCATACTGGTCGCGATAACGAGCGTCGTCGCTTCGGGTGCCAAGAGTGCCGCGCCACCGGGAACTGAGAACCGCAACGTGGCCGCAAGGACCCCTGGCGACAGCGCGGCGGCAGCAAGGAGTGCGCGCGGGCCGCACCAGCATGGCAGGAACGTGACAGCGCTTACCGCAAGGAGCGCGGTTGCTGGCACTGCGATCAACAGAATCCGTTCCGGCGAATGCTGATGCAGATTGGCAAAGCGAGGCAGGAGCGCGTAGGCCAAAGCGTGCAAGGGAGTCGCCCGGTCGAGGCATGACGCTCCCAACACTCACCGCCGCGAAAACGGCACGGCCGCCACGATCTGGCGACCACGGGACTCATCACCGCCAGGGATACGGCAACGGCGCCGAAGTACCACCAGATCATTCCGGCGTATCCACCCGCTCCTTCAGAGAGAATCCGAGCTCGGTGAATAGCCGATTTTCGCGTCGGCCCAGGAGGACGCGACATTGTAAGCGCCGCCGGCCAGATTGGAACGCGACACCGTGTCGAGAACTGGCAGCAGCGCGGCGCCGCGAAAGCGAGACCAAACCCTAGAATCACCGCTCCACTGAGTGCCGTTTGTGCCACGCGGGCTCGGAGCGGACGTGCCGTGTCCGGGAAAAGCATCCGGCGGTAAACGATCCACGCCGCGATCACCAGCAACGCGTAGTACGCGACCTGTCCCAACCAGATCGCGAGAATCTGACTGGTGGCGACGCCGGAAATCACCCAACCAACCAGCCGGCGATTCCAACTGCTGGCCGCCGCATCGATTTCAACACCCAGCAGAGTGATAACAAGCATGATCATCGGCGGAAAGAAGATCACCATGTTCATGCTTGCGGGGACAACCTATGCGAAGGCGAAAGACGCCGCCGCAACGAGGCCACCGGCAATGTTGGCCTCAACAGCCGCGCCAGGCTGTACATTGCCACGGCAGCCAGGGCAACGTGCATCGCCAGATAGACTGTGGTGGCCCGTTCTGGCGGAACAGGAATAGATGATCATCGCCGGGACATACATCCAGCCGGATCCGGGGTCACCCACAAACGGCGCGCCAGAAAACTGGTAAGCATTCCATCCAGGAATGTCGAGTTCCCGCAATCGCTCGCCCATGTATGAATAGAGAGGAAAATTCCTGGCCAGTCGCCGCGAATAAACGACATCACCGGGTCAATCGTTGTCACCACGATCGCGATAACCATCGCCAGCAGGAGGAAACCGCCGACGCGTCGGCAACACGGAAACCATCGCGCGCTGGCCGTTGCATGTTCAACGTGCCCGGCCAATCGCGCGACGGTCTGCCGCGGCGTCATGTGCGGTCATCTGCCAAGCCCGCACAGTGAATTGGTCCCATCACTGCTGGGCAAAGGGCAGCCTTGACGAGTGAGGGGGACTTGGCGGCCGAAAACCGAATCCAACGTTGCCATGTCGTCTCGCTGATCCAGGGTACCCCCAGATCCACCCGCGGGACCGCGAGCGCCAGAGGGCCGCGCCCACCCGGCAGGCAAGATACTCACCCAAAAACCGGAAGTGGGCGAACGTGCGTCGGCCTCGGAACTGCAACCCATCATCCGTCCCGCTGCACGGTCGGTACTCTGCCACGACCAACAAGGAGGTACCGAAAGGCAGGCTGTGGCGACGTCTGACCAGGCGCGATTCCTGCCCCAACAACCAGGCCAGAGCATCGTTGAGGCCTGGCACAATTCTCAATTCCCGCATCGCCAATGCATCTGGCCGTCCCGCGGCGGATCTGTTCTCGCAGGTCAGGCGATGGGCAAGCCGCCGGGAGAGCCACATCAATGGATAAAGGACCAACATGAAATGGCTGATGTAGTCGATGGTAAACCCTGCGTCGGAAAGCACATCAGAGAGTGACGAACGGGTGTACCGCCGCTGGTGGTGCGACGCCTCGTCGAAATAACTCCACAATTCCGGACCAGCCGGCACGGTCAGCACCAGCGCTCCGCCAGGTGACAGGCGGTTATGCAGACTCCGCAGCACGCCGGTATCGTCTTCGAGATGTTCCAGCACGTCGAACATCCCGATCACCTCTACCTGCCCCGATACATGCGGATTGTCCGCATCGCCGACGATCAGATCGCAGGTCGTCCGCGTCCGGGCAAACTCGAGTGCTTCCGAAAGGTCGATGCCGACGACGCTGCCATTCCGACACGTCGCTTGCAGCACCTTCAGCACGACGCCGGTGCCGCAGCCGATGTCGAGCACGCGATAACCACGGGCGAACGGCGAGACTACCTGACCGACAATCGATGCGATCACCTCGATTTCTTGCCCGGACCAGAAGTGGCGGTCCTCGATCGCGTACAGGCGCGCGAAGTACGCCGGGTTGTAGGTCGCGGGCAGTTCGTCGCGTCGTTCGCGGCGTTCGCCCCGGTCGATTTCAAGGTTGCGGGCAAGACTCTCAGGCATCCCGGCCACCCGGCACTTCGTCTCGACCGTGCCGCCGTAGTCGGGGAGGTAGCGACTCACCTGCCGCGGGAGAGGCCAGGATGCGGGCCACCTGTAGACCTTGATCGCCGCGATCACGCGGTCCTGGTCAGGCCCGAGCACATCGAGATAGAACGGCAAGCGCAGGAGCCGGTCGCTGATTTCTTCGGTCACGGGGCAATCACCTGGTCTTCCCCCGAACTCGAGTCCCATCGCCGAAAGATGAAGGGGGACGTAGTGGAAGACACTGAGGATGTCGCGCTCCTTCAGGTGCGCGATCAGCGCCTGACGATCTGGCGGCGACGGCATGAGCAGGTAGAACATGTGATACGGCTGCACGCAATGCTGCGGGACATGCGGCAGCCGCACCTCGTGCGCTGTTGCCCACTGGCGAGACCCGCCTGGTAGCGTTCCCAGATTAGATGGCGTTGCTCCTGAATTGCCGCGCTTCGTTCCAGTTGTCCATGGAGAATGCCAGCGAGCAGGTCCGAGGGCAGGTAACTGGAGCCAAGATCGACCCAGGTGTACTTGTCGACCTGGCCCCGAAAGAACCGGCTGCGGTTCGTGCCTTTCTCGCGAATGATCTCGGCGCGCTCCAGGTAACGCGGGTCGTTGATCAGCAATGCGCCGCCCTCGCCACAGGTGATGTTTTTTGTTTCGTGAAAACTGAGCGTGGCCATGGCGCCGAACGAACCCAACGACTGCCCACGATATGAGCCGAACAACCCGTGCGCATTGTCCTCGATGACCGGAATGTTGTGCCGGCCGGCGATCTCCAGAATCGCGTCCATCTCGCAACCGACACCGGCATAGTGCACGACCACGATCGCGCGCGTGCGCGGCGTGATCAACTGCTCCAGGTTCGCCTCGTCCAGGTTGAGGGTATCGGGCCGGATGTCGGCGAAGACTGGTCGCCCACCGCGCAACGCGAACGCATTGGCCGTGGACACGAAGGTGAACGACGGCATGATGATCTCATCGCCGGGATGAATGTCGAGCAGCAGCGCCGCCATCTCCAGCGCGTGCGTGCACGATGTCGTCAGGAGTGCCTTGCTGACGCCAAGTTCGCGCTCGAGGATCGCGTGGCAACGCCGGGTGAACGGTCCATCGCCGGAGGTATGGCTGTTGGCAATCGCTTCCGCCGCATACGTCAGATCGCTCGGCGTGATACACTACCGATTGAATGGGATGGCACAACCGCTCACGGCTCGCGCTTCCCGGCCCTCGCCATTCTGGTTGATGGCGATCGTCAGATGGCGACCGAAAGCACTCGCTCTCGCAACGACGGGATACTCCGAAATCCTTCCCGGCAGGACCATTGTCCGTGCGCGCCCGAAGGAGTATGCGCACCAACGGTGGTGACAACCACGGAATCTCGATCTGGGGTGCGGGGCTGGTCATGAGCCTGTGCTTCCCACCACGTTGGACCCAAGTCGAGATGCGAGCGGGAACTTGCCTTTTTTCGATTTTCAGCACGTAAATCTCACCATCGATCTCGAAACACGGGTATCGCTCGTTGTCCGCGATCCGCAATAGGTTGAACTGGTCCCGAAGCGATTTGTCAGGGTCGAGACGGTTCGCGTCCTGGCCGCGCCGAGGGAAGTACGTTGGCTTCCCCCGCTGCTCCTCCGCGCGGTCAACGATGGCGGGATAGTCGGCGAGAAACCGCTTGACCATCCGAAACCCGCAGGCGGCCTGCTCGCTCCGAATCTCGTCGATCAACTCCGTACCGCGCAAGCGCATTTCATCGCGCAGGTAGACGGCCCGGCATCCACGTCCGGAGCGGCCTCGAACAGGCAAACCGGTATCCTGTTCTTCCCTTCCAGAATCTGCCATGCTACGGGAGACCAGCCCCTTCCCTGTGGCAGAGCGCTCTGGTGAACGACGAGGTTGTGTCGATTGCGGGCAAGCACGTCAGGCGGGAGGAGACGGGTGGAGCCAAAAGAGAAAATCGCCTTCGTCGATGTCCGCGGCTGCGACGAGCCGCACGACGTGACCACAGGACTGGAGGTCATGAAGCAACGCGGGGAGACGATCCTCCATCCAGCCATCGGCATCGGTCAGAATGGTGATACGATGACCCACGCTCATCGCTCCCCGATCCCCTTGAGCGCCGCGTCGGTGATCGCGAAGCACTGTGTCCCGCGATACCGGCTCGCCGCGACGAAACGAGGGCCGTTCATCCATCATCGCCCATGATCTGACGCCTGACCGCGTAGGACGGGCGCTCCATGCTCTGAAAATGCATGCGGGCAAGATACTCGCCGATTACGCCGAGCGCGAACATCTGCACCCCGGAAAAGATCGCGATGATCGAGGCGAGAAATGGAAACCCGGCGACGCTGCCACCTTGTAACAGAAATCGGCCCAGCACGTAAACCAGAATGGCGATGCCGAAGAGGGTGAACGCGAACCCGAGCATGCTCGCGAATTGAAGTGGCAACGTGCTGAACCCGGTAACCAGACTCAAGGCGTGGGTCATCAGTTTGCGCACCGTGTAGTTGGACGTTCCCGCATGACGCGGGTCGTGCCGCACCGGCACGGCGGCGAAGCGGATCGTGCCCCAGGTCAGCAGCACGTCGATCGAGACGAAAGGGCTCCGGTAGCCGGCGAACGCCTCGCGCAACGGCGTGCGAAAGGCGCGAAACGCGCTAATGCTGCGCGCCGTCTCGGCACCCATCGACCCTTGCAGCACCAGTTTGGTGATCTGGGAGGCCATATCGCGCCACAGTCCATGCTGTTGCGTGATCGGCGTACCATAAACGACGTCGAACCCGTCGCCCACCTTGGCCAGTAGGGCTGGCATCGCTTCCGGGGGATGCTGCAAATCGTCGTCCATGGTGACGATGACATCATGCCGCGCGCGGCGGATGCCGCAGAGCAAGGCATTGTGCTGTCCGTAGTTCCGCATCAAGTCGATGCCGGTCACATCCGCGTAGGTCGCGGTCAGCGCGACGATGCGCTGCCAGCTCTCGTCGCGGCTGCCGTCGTTGACCAGGATCACTTCGTGGCGACTCGCGACTTGCCGTAGCACCGGATCGAGGCGCCGCAACAACGGCTCGATCGTCTCGGCGCCGTTATACACGGGGATGACGACGGAAACGGCCACCGGGTCCTGCCCCATGCTCAACCAACCCGATCAAGACGGCCGCGGCGGCAGGCGAACTCCAACCGGGCGCGCCGCGGTCTCGCGATTCGCGTATCGCGGAACGTCTTTCCGGGGCCGAAATGCGGTTCAGCCCCGAATATCACCGACTCCCCATCCCGTACCGGATCGCGGTATCGGCAAAGATCCGCGGTGCCTGTTGCAGGGACAGGATGGTCACCCATTCGTTCGGGCCATGGGCCGGTGGCAACAGCCCCGGGCCGAATGCCGCCAGGGTCGGGATGCCGCCCGCGGCCTGGAATGCCCAGGCGTCGGTGGCGCCCGGGAACGCGGCGAGCGGCGGCGCGGCGCCCAGCACATCGGTCGCCGCCGCGGCCACGGCGCGCACCATCGGATCCTCGGCGGTCACCTCGGTCGGTTCGATCCAGCCCAGCGCGGGCGCGAATTCCCAACTGACCTCCGCCCCAGGCACCAGGGGGCGGATCTTCGCCAGCGTCGCGTCGACATCCTCCGCCAGTGCCGCCTGGGTCATCCCGGGCGTGGTGCGGATATCACACCAGAACTCGGCATACCCCGGCAGCACGCCATACCCGACGCCGCCGAGCGTCTTCACGCCAAGATTGATCGTCGGACCGGTGGGGCAAAGCGGATGATCGGGGAAGCGAAACCGAAGTTCCCGCCGCAGCGCCACCAGCACGTTCGCCATCGCTTCCACCGCGTTGACCGTTGGCAGTTGATCGGAAATCGAGGAGTGCGTCTGCGTGCCCTTGACGATCACCCGAAACCCGGAGAATCCCCGCGACACCGCCCGGATCGCTTCCCAGTCCTCTGTCACCCCGGCCGGTTCGCCGAGGAGAATATGATCGGCCTCGATCGCGTTCGAGCGCACGAGATACGACGCCCCGAAATGACTGCCGTACTCCTCGTCCGCCGTGAAGATCAGGCTGAGCGAGCCCGCCGCCCGCTCCGCGACCCGAGCGAACGCGGCTCCGGCCAGCACCATCGCCGCGCAGGCCCCCTTCATGTCGGTCGAGCCGAGACCGTACATGCGATCGCCCTCGATCGTCGGTTGAAAGGGATCGGTGCGCCACTCCGGCGCGGCATCGCCGACCGGCTTGGTATCGAGATGACCGCAGATCGCCAGATGGGGTCCCGGCCGAGCGCCGTCGATGCGGACAATGAGGTTCGGCCGGTGTGGTTGCTCGGCATAGACCTTTGGCGCCGGTAGCCCATGGTGCGCGATCGCCCGCTCCACCACCGCCGCCGCCGCCAGTTCATCTCCCGGCGGGTTCGGTGTCGGCGCCGCGACAAGCGCCGAGGTGAGCGCGATCACCTCCCCTTCGTGTTCCCGCAACCAGCGGTCCGCCTCCTTCAGCACCTCGCGCAGCGCACCCGACCCCTGAATCTCCGCCACTCCGGCCCCCTCTATATGCTCCAAGCGTTGCCGTACCGCACGCTATTGTCCAACAGCGGGTCCGTTTGCGCGTGGCCTTCACTGGAGAATACAGACCGTGGACTGGCACGCGTTCGCTCGGATCGGTTGCGCCGCAATGGTCAGGACAGGACTTCGACGTAGCCGTCGGTTCCATGCACGCGAATGCGCTGCCCGTCCCGGATCAGCTGGGTGGCATTCTCCACACTCACCACGGCGGGCAGGCCATATTCCCGCGCGATCACCGCGCCGTGGGTCATCTGCCCGCCCACCTCGGTCACCAGGCCACTGATCGTCACGAACAACGGAGTCCAACTGGGATCGGTATACGTGGTCACCAGGATGTCGCCCGGATCCAGATCGGCCTGGGACATGTCCAGGATCACCCGCGCCCGCCCTTCGCTCGTTCCTCCGGAGACCGGCAAACCAATCAGCGCCCCAGTCGGCAGCTCGTCGCGCCGGTACGCCCCGGAGACGATTTCGCCATCGGACGTAATCACTCGCGGCGGCGTGAGCGCCGCGTAGGACATGAACGTCTCTTTGCGTTGCGCGATCAGGGCCTCATCTGCCTGCCTCGTGCGAACGACGTCCTGCAGCTCCTGAAACGTGAGGAAGAAGATGTCCTCCCTCTCGCGAATGACCTTCGCGCGGACGAGGCGTTCGGCCTCCTCCAGGAGCGCCTGCTTGTACAGGAAGGTGCGGCTGATCAGGCTGTACTTGGGATACTCCCGGTACCCGCTGAAGGCGCGCACCCGGTCGATCATCCGTTTCGTCTCGTTCGCCTTCTGGTCACCATCGGGCAACTCGCGCAGGCGGCGCAGCAACTCCTGTTCTCGCTCCCATGCCGCCTGGCGTCCTTCCTCGAACCGCCGTTTGCCGGCCCCGGGCGCGAAGTTCCTGACGTTGCCGAGGATCAGGGGCACCAGCATGGTCGGTTGTTCGCGCCACCGCGGCCGCGTGATATCGATCTCGCCCGGACCGCGCATGCCATACGCCTCGAGCCAGGCGAGAATCGCGCCACGCGCCTCCTGCCCACCCGGGACCTCCGGTAACTCCTCCAGAAAATCTTCGTCCGCGACCCGCTCGAGAAAGGCGACGACCTCCGAATAGGGGCGGATCACGTCCGCGACGTCCAGGAGCGCCAGGCCCATCTCCGCCGTGACATTGTTCGGAACCGATTGCGACAGCGTATCGGCGGCGTTCTTCTCCCCCAACCACGCCTCGAGGCGATCGTTGAGCCACCATGCGGATTCCATCCCGACCATGATCGCCTGCATGTTGCGCGGATCGAACATCTCCTGCTTGAGTCGCTGGATATCGTCCAGGATGAAGTCGAGGAGATCGCTTCCGGACCTGGTCCGGATCTCGCGCTCGAGTTCGGCAAGTGAGGCCTTCTGGCTCTCGATCAACGCGGTGACGATAGCGGGGTCCGTCTCGACCGGGGCGGCCGCCGGGAGACGCGGGGCCGTGCCGGGATCGCCCTCCGGAAGAGACGGGACGAAGTCGCCCCGATCGAGAATGGTCTGCAGCGCATCCCCGATCAGTGGGTCCGATCTCCCCACCATCGCCATCAGCCCATCGCGGCTTGTCGATGACGACAGATGCGGGGTGACGTCGACGAACAACCTCCCGGCGGCCTCGTGCATGGCGATGGCGGCGTTCAGTTGAAACAAGGAGAGCCCGAGCGGCTTCATCGGGTCGGTCATCATCTGCTGATGACCGACAGATATGTAGACGTGATTTCCCTGGTCGTCAGCATTGGGGATGGGGAACAACGTGGTAATGGGGCGGCTCTGGACGAACGCGAACTCGCCTTCGGCGAGGCACCACTCGATGTCCTGCGGCCGCCCGAATTCCGCTTCGATCCGCCGTCCCAGGTGGGTGAGCCTCAGGACCTGCGCATCGTTGAGCGCTGGGTCATCTTGCCGATCCGACGCGATTTCCTCCGTCCTGGTTCCGCCAGCGGGCGCTGGCACAATGGCGGTCCGTTTGGTCGCAACGGTCCTTTCGACAACCGTTCCTTCCCGCACCCGGTAGACATCCGGAGAAACCAGACCTGAGACGAGCGCCTCACCAAGACCGAAGCAGGCTTCGATGGTGGCGACCGTGCGATTCCCGGTAAGGGGATCGGCCGTAAAGAGAACGCCGGAAACCTCCGGGACGACCATCCGCTGCACCACAACGGCGATACTGACCTTCAGGTCGTCGATATCATTCCTGCGCCTGTAGGTCACGGCCCGCTCCGTGAACAGCGACGCCCAGCACCTTCGGATGTGAGCGAGAACCGCGTCCGCCCCGATGACGTTCAGGTAGGTATCCTGCTGACCCGCGAAGGAGGCCGTCGGCAAATCCTCCGCCGTCGCGCTCGACCTCACGGCATAGGCGGCGTGCTTGTCGTACCGGACGAGGGCGCGCCTGATTTCCGACTTCAGGTCGTCCGGAATGACCGTGTTCTCGATCGTCTGGCGAATCTCCGCGCTGAGCGCCCGGATCGCCTCCCCGTCATCTGGTTCCAGTCCTGACAGGCGGTCGAGGAGATCGTCAATCGACCCCGCGTCCCGCTTGATCCGCGTGAAAGCATCGGTCGTCACACAGAAACCCGCCGGCACCCGGATATCCTCGATCCGCGCGAGTTCCCCCAGGTGAGCGCCCTTGCCTCCGACGAGCGGCGCTTGTGCCTCGTCGATCTCATGGAAATCCAGCACAAAGCAACCCATCAACCAACCCCCTCGTTCGCAATACCACTTCGAGCAACCCATTGGAGGAGACATGCGCCCACGGTGACCAACATGACCGCCGACATCCACACCGTAGTTGGTTCTTGAACCAGAGTGGCCTGAGCGAGGTGTCACGGAAGTCTTCTTCAGCCCCCAAACATGCAAGCATCGGACCGGGATAGATGTTCCGGTTCGCTCCTTGCTGTAATTAGGCATGAAAGAGGACGGAGGAACGACGCGAGGCGCGCGACCCGATCCGCGCGTGGACTCGCTCAAATGCAATAGACCGGACTGAGCCAACGCACCAGTTGAGAGCGCCACGGGGCTGCCGACGCCTTCGGCGCGACCCAGCACACTGGATTGCATTTGCCGGCTGCGAAGCGGCCGCCACTCACGCGTTCCCACCGGGATAAACGCCTGCAATCAGCAGTCTGTGAGATCGACGCGGAACCTGAGATGCTTCAGAGCAGCAGTCGTCGCAACGAGATTTCATTCGGAATCCGGATGAAGACGCGAGGAAAACCTGCCACTTACCATGCTGAAAGCCCCGCTCCCGGCTCGACGGGGGACTCCTCCCTCCGGCGGAGGGAGGCTCGGGAGGGAGCCAGGGGTTTGGGGTGAGGGGTTGCGCTCCGAGCAAACGGCGATCTTCATCCGGAATCGGTATCAGTCCGCGAGCAGCGCCGCCGACGCCGGATTGAAAACGACCGTAACCGGCTCTCCAAGCGGGTGCTCCCCTTCACCGATTGCCCGGTTCTGGCGGTACACGTTCAGCAGTTGCCCCCCTGGCAGCCGCACCAGGTACTGTGTGTGGGTTCCGACGTAGATGATCTCTTCCAGCCTGCCGGTCAAGGTGTCCCAACCGTGCACCGCGCCGCCGGGCAGGTCGGAGAGGAGCGAAATCTTCTCGGGTCGCACTGCCAGCGTCATGCGTCCGCCCGCGGCGCCCCCAATCGGCGCCCGCGCTTGCAGGCGTCCCGACCCCGGCACCTCGACCTCTGACAATTCGCCGGAAACGCCGAGCACATCGACATCCAGAAAGTTCGTCTGACCGATGAAATCGGCGACAAACCGCGTGCGCGGCCGTTCGTAAATCTCACCCGGTGAGCCGAGTTGCAGAATGCTCCCCTCGTTCATCACCGCGATCCGGTCGGACATGGTCAACGCCTCTTCCTGATCGTGAGTGACGTAGACGAACGTCGCGCCGACGTCGCGGTTCAGTTGTTTCAACTCCAGTTGCATCGCTTTTCGCAACTTGAGATCGAGCGCGCCAAGCGGTTCGTCCAACAGCAGCACCGCTGGCCGGTTGACCAGCGCCCGCGCCAGCGCCACGCGCTGCTGCTGGCCACCCGACAATTCGGACGGCTTGCGATGCTCCACGTGCGGCAGGCGCACCATCTCCAGCGCTTCCGTCACGCGCTTCTGCCGCTCCGTCTTTGGCACGCGCGACATCTCCAGACCGTAGCCGACATTCTGACCGACCGTCATGTGCGGAAAGAGCGCGTAGTTCTGGAAGACGGTGTTGACCGGGCGCCGGTACGGCGGCCGATCCACCATCGCCTCGCCGTCGATGAAGATGTCGCCAGAGGAAGGGAGTTCGAAGCCGCCGATCATGCGCAGCGTGGTGGTCTTGCCACACCCGGAGGGTCCCAGCAACGTCAGGAACTCGCCCGGCTGCACCTGGAGTGAAATGCCGTTGACCGCCGGTACGTTTCCGAAGTACTTGAAGACATCGCGCAACTCGATGCTCGGCCGCGACGCCCCAAGTTGGGCATCGGCCAGCCGCTCTCGTACCGATTCCATGGTTTGCGACATGCGTTTCGGCTCCGTCCCGATCGAATCCTAACGTCCCGCGAGCGACTGCTTCGACAACCGGTTGGCCAGCAGCACCCCAATCAGGGAGACACAGATGATCACCGTCGCGGTGGCATTGATCTCGGGCGAAATCCCCTGCCGCAGGCGGCCCCAGATCAGCAGCGGCAATGTCTTCTCTCTCCCAGTCAGGAAGAAGGTCACCACGACTTCGTCGAACGAAAGCGTGAACGCCAGAATCGCTCCCGCCAGGATCGCGGGGCGTATCAGCGGGAACGTGATGCGCCAGAAGGTCTTGCCCGGAGATGCGCCAAGATCGGCCGATGCCTCATCCAGGCTGCGCGGCAGTTGGCCCAAACGGGCCACGACATTATTCAACACCAGGGTGATGCAGAAGGTGCCGTGGGCGATGATCACGGTCCACTTCGAGAGCGGCCACCCCATCATCGTGTAGAACGAGAGCAGCGCGACGCCGGTCACGATCCCCGGCAGCACAATCGGCAAGACGACGAAGAAGCGCACCGCCGGCTTGCCGCGGAACGTGGCGCGATCGAGGGCAAACGCGGTCAAAGTCCCGAGGATCACCGCGATGCCCGCCGCGAACAGGCCGACAAAGACCGATAGCCGCACCGATTCGTGAATGTCGTCATCGACCAGCAACTGCCGGTACCAATCGAGGGTGTATCCCTTGATCGGCCAGGCGTTGACCTTGGTCGCGCTGAACGAATAGAGAATCACCACGAAAAGCGGCAGGTAGAGGAACAGGAAGACCGCGGCGGACGCGATGCCGAGCCAGGGTCCGCCCCGGCGGCGCGACGACGTCCGGACCGGCAACGCCGCCGGGGCCGCGGTCTCCGCCAACAGGGTATCGACCGGCCGTGCCGTCATCCCGCTTCACCTCGCCCCAGCGCCCCGGCGCGGTTCGCCAGGAGCAGAAAGAGGGAGATGATCGCCAGGACCGGCAGGATCAGAGCCGCGCCGAGCGGCCAGTTATTGGCGACCCCAAACTGGTCGGCGATGATACCGCCGATCAGTTCCGTGCCCGGGCTTCCCCCGATCAGACTCGGCGTGATGTAGTCCCCCATCGTCAGGCTGAACACGCTCAGGCTGCCCGCCAGAATGCCCGGGAGCGACAGCGGCAGGACCACCCGGCGGAAGGTCTGCCACCAGTTCGAACCCAGGTCCGAGGCCGCCTCCAGGAACGAATTCGGCATCCGGTCGAGGATGGTGTACAGCGGCAGGATCATGAACGGGAGCCAGACCTGGCAGAAGGTGATGTACATCCCCGTCTTGGAGTAGAGGAAGGCCGAGACCGGCTCGCTGATGATGCCCGTGGCGAGAAGAAACGAATTGAGGATCCCATTTGTGCCGAGAATGGTCTTCCAGGCGAACGCCCTGACCAGGTAGGAACTCCAGAGCGGGAAAACTACCAGGATCAACAACAACTCCCGGTGCTTCGTGGCCCGCTTCGCGATGTAGAACGCCACGGGAAACGCCAGCACGATATCGGTCAACGTGACCGCTACCGCGATCAGAAAGGTGCGCACGAGAACGGTGGGATAGAGCGGATTGCTGGCGATGGTGCGCAAGTTGTCGAGCGTGAAGGTCCGGTTGATGGTCAGATAGTCAACCGACCAGAAGGCGTGAATCAGCAACAACCCAAGAGGAATGAGGTAGAAAAACGTCATCCATGCCATCGGCGCAGCCAGCAACGCCAGCGGACTGAGCCGCGGCCGGCGCTTTTCGGCGGACGGCACCGGGACGGCAGCGGCAGCCACCATCAGCGTCCCTTTGAATCGAGTTGCAAGTACCCGTGCACCAAGATCGCTTCTCGCTCATCACCGCGGGGACACCCATTGCGCATCGGGACCGGGATGACCTGCGCCATCATCACGACTGTCGATCCGTGGCGTCCAGGAAAAGAGAGAACCGGACCGCGCGGCGGCGAACTGCCGCGCGGTCCGGTGCATCGCGATCCGCGCTAGGACGCGGTCGCTTCCTGCCAGATCTGAACCCATTTGTCGTAGTTCGGGACGAACTTCCACATGTGAATCTTGGCGTATTCGGCCGGGACATCGACCATGCGCAACTGCTCGCGCTTCTCCATCGGCAGTCCCTCGACCACCTTCTTGTTGGTGATTCCGTAGTTGAGGTTGTCCACCACGCCGATCTGGCCCTCGGGACCAATCATGAAATCGGCCCACTTCATCGCCAGATCTGGATTGGCCGCCTTGGCCGAAATGCACCAGGAGTCAGACCAACCGGTGACGCCTTCCTCCGGACTCGCCTCGGCCACCTTGCCGTCCGATCCCTGAATCTGCAAGGTGATCCACGGCCAGCCGTCACCGATGACCACTTCCCCGTTCAGGAAGAGTTCGGCAACCTCGCCGCCGAGATCCCAGTACTTGCGTACCAGTGGCCGCTGCTTGACCAGGATGTCCTTGACCTGCGCGAGTTGGTTGTCATCGAGCAGGAACGGATCTTCCGGCTTCGGATCGAGGAGCAGCGCGTACTGGGCGATCTGCAGCGGGTAATTCCAGGTGGTGATCTTGCCCGAGTACTTCTCGTCGATCATCGCGTTCCAGGAGGTCGGCGCCTCGGCGATCTCGTCCGGGTTGTAGAGCATGATCGTCGGACCCCAGGCGAAGTTCACGCCGTAGAGCTTGTCGTCGAAGGTGATGTAGGGCGGCTTCTGGAACTGCTCGTAGAGATCGGGGTAGTTCGACAACTTGGCGGTGTCGATCTCCATCAGCAGGCCAGCATCGTAGAGCCGCTGCGGCAAGTCGGACGAGGCGGAGACCATGTCGTAGGTCGTGCCGCCGCTGCCCTGCATCGCCGCGAACATTTCATCGCCGGTTCCCGCGAATGTCGCCTCCACCTTCGCGCCGTTGGCTTCTTCGAAGACCGTGCGGAACGAATCGGAGGAATACCCCTCCCAGATGATCATCGTCAGTTCGTTCGCCTGCGCCAGCGCCGGACTCTGCGCCAGATGCGGTCCGAGCGCAGAGGTGAGTCCGAGCGCGGCAAAGAGTTTGCCGACATCTCTCCGGTTGATCCGGCCCGTGCGAAGGCCAGCTACCACGGCCGCCGGCTCCATCTCCATCAACTGGTTCACCACGTCACGGGAAGCCCGGGTCATCATTCCGCTCCTCTGCATGAATCGTCCGCGCGACTCGCCATCGAGCCGCGGCTGAGCATTGCCGGCGCTCCGCCGAGCGCTTAGGGCCAATCGAATCGAGAGACCGCGCGCACGGTATCCGCATCCACCGTGTTTCGTCAAGGTCAAGGCCGAATTCACCTGCTAAGCATCGGCGCCTTGCACATCCCGGAGCAGCGGCCGCGTCAGACAGGTTGGTCCGCCAGCGCGATTGTGAGAGATTTCATCTCCCTGATAAACGAGAATCTCGCAGCCCGCTTGCTCGAGCCGGCTCCGCGTGATCGGGCTGCCGTTGCAGACCAGCACCTTGCGCGGCGAAAGCGCGAGTACATTGCACCCGTGGGTTTCGAACTCCTCGTCCGGAACTTCGATGAACTCCCAGTCGCGCCGTCGCAACTCCTCGACCAACGGCACCGCCATCAGCGGCAGGTAGACGACCGCCAGCCGGTCGGCGACCGGGCTGATGAACGACATCAGATGGAGGCACTCGCCGGGGCCCCGCCAGTGCGGCAACTCGACGGTCAGCACGTCCACGCCGGCCGGAGCGAGGATCGCTCGCAGTTGGCGAATCCCCTCGGCGTTGGTGCGATAGCCGCGGCCGACCGCCAGCGTCCGCGTATCGAGCCAGACGGTATCACCACCCTCGACCGAGCCCGGCGCTTCGATACGCCCGGCGATCGGTATGCCGAGCGCGCGGTAGGTCTCCTCATGCAGCGCGACTTCCGGCACTCGTAGCGACTTTCCGGGCCGGAGCAGAATTGCGCCGGCATCGGTTGTCAACGATGGATCGTAGGTGAAGATCGCATCGAGCAACCCCACGCGGTCGGGCCCCCCGGTCACCACCTCGATCCCGGCGCCTGCCAGCAATGCTCGAAACGCCGCATGCTCGGCCATGGTCCGCCCGTGATCGATCGGTCTTGGATAGGCAAAGTCCGTGTAGTCCGTCACCGTCGCGGGCGCGGCGGGCGATCGGACGATAACCCGCTTCAATGGCGCCGACATGCTCTGACCGCCCCACTGCACACCGGTCGCCGCGCGGTCACCCGTCAGCGTCGTTGCCATCACCCTCTCGTCCTCTCGACTCGATCTCTGCCAACCGTCGACGACGAAGCCTCGTCGTGTGCCGGCCACCTCGCGGCTCCGAGGCAGTGCCGGGCTTTTGGAGCCGAAAGCACCTTGCCGAAGAACGCTTCGACGCCGATGCCAGGCTGGCGGTGCCTTGGCACGATGCTAACACGACGATCCGGCCTGCTCCTCCTTGCCTATCCTTCTCCCCAGGACTCGGTCAGGCAGGGAGGCGCCAGTTGGCTCGCATCGCGGTTTTCGATCCATTCTCCGGCGCCAGTGGCGACATGATCCTCGGCGCGCTCATCGACGTCGGCGTGCCGGTCACCGTCATCTCGGATGTCATCGGCGTTCTCGGCCTCGCCAATGTCTCGATAGCCACCAGCCCCGCGGCAACACTGGCAATCCGCGGCACACGGGTGTCGATCACTACCGCAGACGACCAGCCGGCCCGCGATTGGGAGCAGATTCGCTCGCTACTGACCGCATCAGCGCTCGAACCCGCGGTGCGCGATGCCGCGCTTGCCGTCTTCGCCGCACTTGCCACTGCCGAAGGAACCGCGCACGGCGTGGCGCCTGAAGACATTCATTTCCATGAGGTCGGGGCGGTCGATGCACTCGTCGACATCGTCGGCGCCTGCGCTGGCCTTCATCATCTCGGCGTCGACCAGATCGCGGCCTACCCGGTCGCGACCGGCACGGGCTGGGTTCGCGCCGCGCACGGGCTGCTGCCGGTCCCCGCTCCCGCCACCGCGCTCCTCCTGTCGGATTCCGGTGCGCCGATCCGCAATCATCCCCGCGCGGATACCGAACCAGGGGAATTGCTCACCCCAACCGGCGCGGCGCTGCTCGGCATCCTGGCGGACTGGACCGTTCCCGCGTTTGCGCCCCAACACCTTGGCTATGGCTTTGGCGCCCGCGAGTTGCCGTGGCCCAACGCGCTTCGCCTCTGGATCGGCGAAACGCATGCCATCGCGCCGGCCCCGGCGGAGGACCTGCTGATCGAGACCAACATCGACGACATGAATCCGCAGTTCTACGCCCCGTTGAGCGATCGCCTGTTCGCGGCCGGTGCCCTCGACGTCTGGCTCACCCCGACCATCATGAAGAAAGGGCGGCCGGCGGTGACCGTTTCCGCGATCATTCCGGTCTCTCGTCAGACCGAGATCGCGCGCCTGATGATCCGAGAGACGACCACGCTCGGCGTGCGTATCTCACCCATCACGCGGATCAAGGCCGACCGGCACACCGCACCCGTCGCGACCCGCTGGGGCGACGTCCGGCTGAAACTTCGCGGCTGGGAAGGGCGGGTGATCGGCGCCATGCCGGAGTACGACGACTGCCTCCATCTGAGCAGCGCCAGGGACGTCCCGATCCGGGAGGTCTGGGCCGAAGCCAACCGACTGGGCGAGATCTACATCGGCCAGCATTGGGAGAAGGTCGCCGCTTCATCGAAGGCAAATGAGTCAACGAAACCGGATCCAGGGTAGAGCCAGCGCCAAAGCGGCGAAGAGGAGATCGGGAATCGGCCGCAGATAGAGTCCTCGCTCCACGCCGCGGGCAAACTCGCTCACGTCCCCCAGGTCGATACCCAACCGCTGCGCCATCACCACCCGGCTGAGGATCAGGCCAAAGGCGACGATGGCCATGGCGATGATCTGCAGATCCGGTCCCCGCCGGCCGCGAAGATTGGCGGCCATGATTTCCGCTACGCCGAAGCCGAGGGCCAGCGCCCAGTAGAACTGCCAATCCGGGAGGAAGGCCCAACCCACGGCGACCACCGTGGCGGCGAAGACCCCGAGCACTGCGGCCCGCGCGGTTCCGGCCGGATTGACGGCAACAGTCGCTCGTGTACCGGCGCAATCCGGGCAGCGGAGTCCCACCGGTGTCCGCACCGCGCAGCGGGGGCAGATGGGCTTGCCGCAGCGCGAGCAGCGCAGCCGCGTTTCGGTGTCAGGGTGGTAACTGCAGCGGACCGGCGCGGCGGTTGAGAGGATTTCAGATTGCGTGCTCACGCCGCGCGGTCGCTCCGGTCAGGAGAAGCCGCCACCGCCGCCTCCCCCTCCTCCTCCGCCACCGCCACCGCCGCCGCCTCCGCCGAAGCCCCCTCCGCCAAAACCGCCACCGCCGAAGCCGCCACCAAAACTCGATCCTCCTCGCCAACCACCGCCGCCACCACTGAAACCACCCCCGGAAAACGCCTCGCCCGCGGCATTGAACAGATCGAAGAGCGAACCGGAGGACGATTGCAGCGACCGTGCCGCTTGATCGCTCGAATCCTGCAAGTCGGGGAACTGCCAGCCTCCCCCACCATCTCCGGAGGACGGCTGCGGTTCATACGAGCCCCGGTCTCCTCCCGGCCCCGGATAGCCGCCGCCCGTGGGCACGATGACCGTCCCACCCCCATACGGCCCATACCAGGGGCGAGATGGGTAGCCGTAGGGGCCGGGGAAGAGATCACCCCCCCCGCCGTACCACGGCGGCGCCGCGGTCGGGACCTGGGAAAACTTGTCGACCCAATCCCGCTCCAGGCCAAACGCGATAGCGTAGGGCAGATATTGATTGAAGATCGTTTGGGCCTCGTCCAGTTTCTCGAACCGCTCGATCGACTCCAGGTACCGTCGGAACGCCAGCCATTTCGCGGCTGCCTCCGCCCCGGCGTCGGTCTTCCTCGGCATCGCGCGCGACACCGCAACGACCAGCAGACCGATGACCAGCAGAGCCACGGCCGGCAACCAGACGGTCGGGGCGATCTCCGCGTAGCTGCTGATGCCCAGGCACCCGGCGATCAACGCCAGGATGACCACGAAGACACCGGCCGACTTCCACCGATCGCGGGTCTGGACCGGCGAGGAGGTGAAGTAGCCGCGATCAACCAACTCGTCGTAGAGCTGGCGTCGAATTTCCGGCTCTGCTTCCGCGAAGTAGCCTTTGACCTCGGACATCTTGACCGCTTCGCCCCGCTCGAGTTTGCGGCCGAACAGGGCTTTCAACAGTGTGCGCTCGAACGGCGGAAGATCGGCATCGGGATCGCGCACGGTAATCGTGAAATCGCTGCTCTTATGGCCGAGAAACCCTGCTGATTCCGTGCGATCGATCGTGATCGCCCCTCGCCGGCCGAGATCGACGAGCGTCGCCACCACATCGCGCTGGTCAACCCGTTCGTCAACCAGTGCCCCGATAATGCCGGCGGGCAAATCGTCCGGCGGCTTGGCCACGATATCGGCAATGGGACCGACTTCGGGATCGCGGCCTCTGGTCCACCAGGCAATCAGCACGGCCAGCGCCCCGCCCACGAGCGTCAGCGAGCCCAGGCCAATGAAGATGAGATTCAGTGGCCGCGCCTGCGCCGCGCGGTCGCTCGCCTGCCGTTCCTGCTGATCGACGGCGGTCTGCCAACGCGGTTTGACGGCCGGGATGATCGGTTCGAACTGAAGACCGGCTTCGAACGATTCGCCGTTGTTCAGGTCGTTGGCGGTCCAGGTCCAGGTCTTGCCGTCCTGAGTGTGGAACTCGGGTCCGTCGTTGCCGGGACCGGTAATGAACACCTTGGAGGGATCCACGGCCCGGGGCAGGATGACCGTCAGTTTCGCCGAATTCACCGGCGCGTTTTGCGTCAATTCCTTGCCGACGGCGATCCAGAGCAGTTGCTGATAGGGCGGATCGTTCTGGTCGTAGACCCGCAGCGCGCCGACCGCGTCGTAGTCGATCTGGAACGTCCGGGTTTTCGAGGTCGTCGGCGGAAAACTCCAGCGAATGCGCAGATTGGTGCCGACCTGCTCCCGGGTAAAGGTGTTTGGCACGTCTTTCGAGAACCGGCCCGGGGAAACGTAGTCGTAGGGAACGACCTGACCATCGATCACTTCCCCGACCCGGATCTTCTCGTAGTCCTCGACCCGGCCGAGCGGTATCTCACGATAGCCCTGCTGGAACGGACCGCCGCGAAAATCGATGCGGTCTCGTTCAGTGATCGCCATCGTGCTGTCTTCACGCAACTCGACGGTGACGTCGATGTTGTCCCAGACGACCGATCGATCCTGCGCCAGGGCGATTCCAGGCACAAGCGTTGTGGCCAGCACCATCAGCATCAGGGCGACGCCGATGGCCTGACATACGGCAAGCATGGCGCGCGAGAGAGGACGAGACAGGCGAGACGTGGTCAATGATTCACGTTCCTGATTCTGGCAACGTTCTTCCCTACTGGAAGACGTGCAGGTATGACGCGTTCCGCGAACAATGCTTGACATGGTCCACCCCAGCGTGAATTTCATCGCGGCGAGCATACGGCACGAGCGTGGGAAGAACCATGTTCCACCGGCATCCAGCCGGATGCTACGCTTCTTTCATGAGCACTGGTTCGACCTCGGGCATCGCGGTCCAGGATTCGGCGACCCAATTCTCCCTGGAAGAGGCCATGATCACGTTGACCGGGCATGGCTACCGGATGACCGGCCCGCGCCGCACGGTCGTCTCGGCCGCGTTGCGCCATGATCGCCCCTTTACCGCCGAGCAGATCGTTCATGATGTCGATGTCTCTGGCGAAATCGGCCGCTCCACTGTCTACCGCACATTGGAGATTCTCGCCTCGCTTGGGGTCCTCTCCCGCATCCTCGATGCCTCCGGCCGCCCCGCCTACGTGGCTGGTGCTCCTGTGCATCGGCATCATTTCGTCTGCTCCCATTGCGGGCTGGCCTTTCCCTTCAATGACTGCCCGGTCGGTGAACTCGCCGCCACGCTCGCTCGCGAAAACAACTTCGAGGTTCATGGTCATCTACTCGAGATTTTTGGCACCTGCGCGGCCTGCCGGGACATCTAGATCATCGTGCAGAAGGAGTGTCGTCCCGAGGAACGAGGGACCTCGGCGTGGTGGTCTGCCGGCGCGAAGGACGAGATTCCTCGCTTCGGCTCGGAATGACACAACTTACGCGCGCTGCTGTAGACATCGTGCGGTTCCTGCATCCCACTCCCTATTGACACAACATCTCAGTTAGCGGTACCGTCCGCTCCTCATCGCGAGGCGCTCCCTTGACGCCTCGCCGCTCCGAGGCGCGAACGGACGGTTCATGCTCCAATCTCCGCAGGTCACCGGCCTGGCCCGCCGCACGGAGCCTTCAGATTCGAATGTGCGGATGCGCACGGTCGATCTCAGTGTCCATTTCGAGGACCGTTCCGCCCTGGAAGGTGTCAATCTCGAGTTTCGCGTCAGTGAAATGACCTCTCTGGTTGGTCCGAACGGCGCCGGCAAGAGCACCCTGCTCAAGACCCTCGCCGCGATCTTGCCGCCGACCCACGGCTGTGTCCTGTTGGACGGAGAGGAATTGCATCATCCGAACCACAAGATCGCCTATATCCCACAACGTTCCGATGTCGATTGGCGGTTCCCGATCAGCGTCCTCGACGTCGCCGCGATGGGCCGCGCGCTGCACGCGCCGCGTCTCCTTCCAGTTCCCGCCCGCGATCGGCAGGATGCGCTGGCCGCCCTCGCGGAAGTCGGCATGCGCCGCTACGCCGCAGTCCAGATCGGCGCCCTTTCGGGGGGTCAGCAACAGCGGGTCTTCATCGCCCGGGCATTGCTCCAGGACGCCGAGGTCTACCTGATGGATGAACCGTTCACCGGGGTCGATGCGCCGACCCAGGCGCTGGTGGTGGACATCCTTGGCAAACTCTGCGCCTCGGGCAAGACCATCATCTACGCGACCCATGACCTGGCCATGGCCGGGCGCTCCGCCGACCGCTGCGTGCTCTTGAACCGCACGGTGATCGATGCCGGACAACCGGCGGCGGTGATTACCGCCGCCAATCTGCAGGCGACCTTTGGCGGAGCGGCGATTCTTCCGCTCGATCTGCAGACCCCGGTATGACCGTGTTCGCGATGCTGATGGAGCCGTTGCAGCACACGTTCATGCGCAATGCATTCGCCGCGATCGTGCTCGTTGGGGTGATCTGCGGCGCGATGGGTGTGTTCGTCACCCTGCGCGGACTTGCCTTCATGGGGGACGCAATCGCCCATGCGGTCTTTCCCGGCGTCGTGATCGCGTTTGTGCTCGGCGGCAATTTCCTGGTCGGCGCGCTCATCGCGGCGACGATCGTCTCGCTGGCCATCGGGTTCGTCACCCAGAGCGGTCTGCTGCGCAACGACACGGCCATCGGCGTTTTCTTCGTCGGCGCCTTCGCGCTGGGCGTCGCCGTCATCTCCACCCAGCGGTCCTACGCGCGGGATGTCACCAGCCTGCTGTTCGGCTCGATTCTGGGAGTCTCTCGTACGGATCTGTTGTTGACCGCGGGTGTCGGTCTCATCGTGCTCGCCACGCTCTGGGTATTTCGCCGCGAATTCGTCACCATCTCGTTCGACCGGACGTTCGCCCAGGCGCAAGGCCTCAACCTCTGGCGCTGGGACCAGATGTTTCTCCTGTTGCTCGCGCTGACGATCGTCGTCTCGCTGCAGACCGTCGGCAACGTGCTGGTTCTGGCCATGCTGGTGACGCCTGCCGCAACGGCGCGGCTTCTCACCACCCGCCTGAGCGCAATGATCGCGGTCTCCGCGGGCATCGGCGCGATCTCCGGTATCCTGGGGCTCTACGCATCGTACTACTGGGGAATTTCCTCCGGCGCGAGCATCGTCCTGATCGCCACCGCGATCTTTGTCGCCGTCTTTCTGTTCGCTCCTCGCACCGGAGCCGTCACCGCGCGCGTTGTGCGGCAGCTGCATTTTTCCCATCCGGAGCGCGACCGCTTTCCTGAAATCGACGAATCATCGCTCGAGGCTCGCGCCTGACACGATCGTGAGTTGCCAGATTTCGGCGTTCCACGCTCCAGCCAAGGACCCCGTCCAGCGAGCAGGCGTTCAAAAGCCCCTCGCCCTGCGCACACTGACAAGGGGAGGTATGGGTGGAATGGAGCGATTTCTCCGACGATGGATGGCGCCTGGGCGGCGAGAAGCCTCTCTCCCGGCTCGACGGGAGAGGGGTTTGGGGTGAGGGATCGCGCGGCGAGACCGCGTTTCCGCCCTTTATCAATCAATACCAAGAGAGTCGGGTTGGTGTGAAATTCGGCGCCGGGGTGTCAGACCTGCCAGTACCGGCGCTGCATCTCCAGCACCTGATCGATCGCCTGGACCGCATCGAGTCCAAGCACCACGGACGAGGGTTGCGTCTCGGCGCGGTCCCCGTAGGGGTCTTCGATCGCCGGGCTACCAGGTTCCCCGCCGACCAGCGTTTCGGCGATTGCCGCGGAACAGTACGGGGAATACTGGGGGGCATAGCCCCCCTCCTGAGTGACCACCAGCCGCCCGCCGCAGCACTCGTCGGCGATCGCCAGCATCGCCTTCGTCATGGCCCGGTACGCCGCCAGGGTGAGCGACATACGGCCCAGCGGATCGACGACGTTGGCATCCTGCCCCGCGGAAACGATCACCAGATCGGGCCTGAACTGGCGTGCCACCGGTTCGACGATGCGTGCAAACGCCTCGGCATAGGCCCGGTTGCCCGCACCCGCTGGCAGAGGAATGTTGACGGTGAATCCTTCACCCTCGCCGATACCGACCTGGTCGACCGTACCCCAACCGGGGGGATAGAGGTCATCCTGGTGCAGGGAGATGAACAGCACGCTGGGATCGGCCCAGAAGGCGGCCTGCGTCCCATTGCCGTGATGGACGTCCCAATCGAGGATCAGCACCCGTTCCGCGCCGTGCACCCGTTGCGCCTGCCGCGCCCCGATGACGGCATTGTTGTAGACGCAGAAGCCCATGCCGAGGTCGGCCATCGCATGGTGACCCGGCGGGCGCACCAACGCGTAGGCAACATCGGCCTGCCCGGTCATCACCGCATCGACGGCCGCGATGGTGCCGCCGGCGGCCAGCCGCGCGATGCGCTCGCCGCCGCGTCCGATCGGAGCACCCGACCCGGTGTCGCCGCCATCGCTCGCGGCGATCGCGGCGACCCGATCGAGATACTCCGGCGTGTGATAGACGGTCAGTTGTTCATCCGAGGCGAGCACCGGCGCAATGCGCACCATCCGGTCCGAGAGACCGTAGAGATCCATCAGGTGCTTGGCGCGCCCCGCCTGCCCAGGACCCGAGGGATGCGGCACCGGATCGGCAAATGGAAACGGCCGCTGATCGGCATCGAGTTGCAGCCCCGTGTTGTGGGTCAGGTACCGGTCGTCAAAGACGAGCCCCACGACGCGCTCGCGAATCCCTTCGGTCATCACGGATCAGAGCGGCCGCACGGCCAGAGACATGCCGTCGAGAACGTTCCAATAGGTCATGAAAGTCGACCAGTCGTAGTACTTCTTGGTTCCGGACGCCGGATCCGAGACGTACACCCCACCGCTGTCGTAGCCATAGGCGACGACAACGTGTTGGCCGGCCGCGAGTTTGTACGGTGTGCCATCCGCGGCGTAGTCGTAGAAACTGTTGTCGCCCCAGAGGCCGACCCAGACGAGCACGGGTACCCCTTCGTCCAGTCGCGAGGTGAGCGCCGTGGGATTCCCGCTTCCGTAGAACACTTCCCCGGAAAAACCGAAATGCGGCAAGGCCGGCGCGAGAGCGTCGGCATAGACGCCATAGTCGTCCGTGTTGCCCCACCAACCGGTGATATCGCCCCGAAATCCCCAATGCGGATTGTCCGACCGGCCGACGAGGTCATCGAATTCGTATTCGGACACCCAGTCGCCGTACCCGGCCATAGCGATCACCAGGGAGGCATACTCACAGGAGAGGTTGCGCTCCTGAACGTAGGTCGGAACGTAGAACGAAATCGCGTCTGCGCCCGGTTCCGCCGGCGAACTGGAGGCATCGACGGTGTCGGAGGAGTCTGCCGCCGGGACCTGGGCGCCAATCGCCACCATGTTCGGGTTATCGGCACAACTGCCGCCATCCGTGATCGAGACCGGCATCCCGCCGGCATATTCGCCGCCCACGAGAACATCGAGCCAGGCCTCCAGGCCAGGCGCCGCCCAACTGGTATCGACACCGAGGTAGGCGAGACCGTCCCCGTTGGTGACACCGGAATCGGATGCGACGACGTCGCCGTCGTGGACGAGGTGAACCGCGACATCGACATTCGGGATGGTGAACCCTTCCCGGCGCACCTCGACGGACGCATCGACCCAACAACCCGCCGCCGGGGTCACCGAACCTAGGGTTGCCCAACCACTCACATCGGCAAGATCCGACGCGGCGACGTCATGTGGTTGCCACAAACCTGCGAAACCGGCAAGCAAGATGGCCAGGACAGCCAGAGCGGCGACGGGTTTCCGCACCTGATCCCTCCCCGAATCGTGGTGCCAATCCTGATGACGTGTTGGAGACGACCGCCCCAACGCGGCGCCTACCTTCTCGATCCTACCACACGGCTTCGCCATGACCTGGATGCGAGCGACAGCGCATCAGACGGTCCCGCCGCTTCAGGACTCGAACCGTTCCTCGCGCCAGGGGTCTGCCGAGCGGCTGTATCCGTACGCTTCCCAGAATCCCGGGCGGTCCTCGGCGAGAAATTCGACGCCACGCAGCCACTTGACGCTCTTCCAGGCGTAACGCTGCGGCACCACCGCCCGTAGCGGACCACCGTGTTCCGGCCGCAACGCTTCACCCTCGTGCGCGGTAGCGAGCACCACATCTCCGGCGAGGAACGTCTCCAGGGGCAGATCCGCAGTATACCCCGCCTCGCCGTGCAACAGGACGAATCGCGCCTTTGGTAGCGGTTGGGCGAACGCGACAATCGTCTCTGCCGCAACCCCTGTCCAGGTGTGATCGAGCGTGGACCAGCGGGTGACACAATGCAGATCACCCGCGGATTCGATCGTAGGCAGCCGTTGGAATTCCTCCCAGGACCACACTCGTGTCTCGGCGACGAGCCCCCAGACGCGGAAGTCCCAGGTGGCCGGCTCGAATGCGGGAACGTCGCCCTGATGCAACACCGGCCACCGCGGGGTATAGAACTGTCCGGGGGGCACCCGGTTGGCGATGGCGTCGGGCAGCGGCGGGCGCCGCGCCGATCGGGGATGACGGAGTTTCTGTACCACCGGGAACCTCTCGTGCCTGGCATCCGAGATCAGGCGATTTCGACCTCCGCCCAGTATAGAAACCCGATCAGGTCCCCGGCTCGCAAACCAATCGTTAGCACTCCAACCTCCAGAGTGCTAACATCTGAGCCAGGCTCCGGTAGCGACGCGGCCAGCACGTCCGAAACGTGGCCATTCATACATACTTGTCGGTCGCGGGCGGCGCTGGTCAGTTTGCACGCTCATTCGCTTACCGCGCGGGCACATTGGGGCGAAGATGTCTCAGGGAACCATGTCAGACAAGCGCGACTACTACGAAGTCTTGGAAGTTCCGCGCGGGGCGTCGCCGGACGATGTCCGTCGCGCCTACCGCCGGTTGGCGCGCCAGTACCACCCCGATCTCAACTCCGCGCCTGATGCGGAAGAGAAGTTCAAGGAAGTCAACGAGGCGTACGAAGTCCTGTCCGACGAGTCACGCCGGGCGTCATATGACCGCTTCGGTCATGCGGCCGCGGGCTTCCCTGGCGGATTTGGCGGCGCGGCCGATCCGTTCGGGTTTGGTGGGGCGGGATCGCCCTTTGCCGACATCTTCGAAACCTTCTTCGGCGGCGCCACGACCGGCCGTCGCCAGCGCACCCCAACGCGCGGGGCCGATGTTCAGGTAACGCTGACCGTCTCCTTCGAGGAAGCCATCTTCGGCGCGGAAAAGGACGTGTCCATTACCCGACTCGAGGTGTGCGAGGCCTGCCAGGGCACGCGCATGCGCGACGGGCAGCAGCCACCCGTATGCTCGACGTGTAATGGATCTGGTCAGGTTCGCCGCGCGCAGCAGACGATCCTGGGCCAGTTCGTCACCAGCACGCCCTGTTCGGTCTGCAACGGCGAAGGCGTCGCCATCACCGATCCCTGTCCGGTCTGCCGCGCGCGCGGCCGGGTGCCCCAGACCCGAACCATGACCGTCACTGTGCCCCCGGGCATCGACAACAATGCCTCTCTCCGGTTGACGGGTCAGGGCGAAGCGAGTCCCGATGGAGGACTCTCCGGCAACGCCTACGTCCGTATCGTCGTCGAGCCGCATCCCCGGTTCATTCGCGAAGACCGGACGATTCATTCCCAGGTGCGCGTCAACGTGGCGCAAGCGGCCCTCGGCGACGAACTGGAAGTCGAGACGATCGACGGTCCGATTGCGTTCAAATTGCCGGAAGGCACGCAGAGCGGTCAACAGTTCCGGTTGCGCGGGCGCGGAGCGCCCTCGATCGGCAGCAACGACCGCGGCGATCATCTCCTGTCCGTCCAGGTGGTGACCCCGAAGAAACTGAATCCGGAGCAACGGGAGCTTTTCGCCCGGCTGGCGGAGACGCTCGACGGCGAGATCACCCGCGCCGAACCAGAGCGCAACTTCTTTTCCCGGGTGAAGGACGCACTGCGCTGGTAGTCGCCCGGAATCGCAAGCGATTTCCCGAATTACCATGCCGATCCGCAGAGATTTCGCGAGTCTTGCCAGAACGCAAGTCATGGACCAGTGACGATCGAGGTGGCTGGTATACTCTCCTCGACGCCGGTCCCGCTTCTTGTGGCGGGATTCGAGCCGCATCTGTTCCATCCATTGGCGGGTGGTGAAATGGTATCACAAGGGTCTTTGGAACCTTTGTTCCAGGTTCGAATCCTGGCCCGCCAGCCCGGAAGCGACGCTGACACCTCGACTCGCGCGCGGCCGACGTAGGGATATCAACCATCACCGTGGTACCGAGCGACCCTCCACCAGAACGCGTCGGGCTTGTCGTCCTCGCGGCTGGCGCCGGAACCCGTATGCATTCCAGCCTGCCCAAGCCGTTCCATCCCGTTGCCGGCGTACCGATGGTCGAACGGGTGCTTCGTGCCGGCAGCGTCATCGCTGCCCAGCAGCGCGTGATCGTCGTCAACCCCGACTCCGCGTCCATTGCCTCGCGCGTTGCCGATTCCGCCAACCTTTCCGCGGTCGTCCAGGACCCGCCGCGTGGAACCGGCGACGCGGTCCGGTTGGCGCTCGAGGCCATGCCCGAAGTCGACCGCGTTGTTGTTCTCTACTGCGATCATCCCCTGCTCGCCGCGGCCAGCGTGGAGCGCCTCTTGGCGACTTCCCGCAAGAGTGGCGCGAACGTCACCGTCCTCGGCATCGAGCTGCCCGATCCTGCCGGATACGGCCGGATCGCCCGCGACAGCCGCGGGCGCATGATCGGCATTGTCGAACGTCGCGACGATGATCCCACGCTACGCCGGGGACCGGCGGAGATCAATTCGGGCATGATGGCGCTCGATGCGCGATGGGCGCGGCATGCCCTTTCGCGCCTCCAGCCGAGCAAGATCAGCGGTGAGTTCTATCTCACCGATCTCGTCAAACATGCTGTGGCGGAGGCGATCGACGGTGAACCATGGCCAGTCACGGTGGTGCGGGGCGATCCTGACGACGCGCTTGGCGTCAACGATCGGATCGATCTGGCGCGGGCCGAGTCGCGCGCCTGGGAGCGAAAGCGCGAGCGCCTGATGCGTGACGGCGTCACGCTGCGTCTACCGGAAACCATCATCGTGGACGAGGATGTCGATATTGGCGCCGATACGGTCATCCTGCCCCACTCGTCGCTTCTGGGCGCCACGACCGTCGGTTGCTCTTGCGTACTCGGCCCGGCGGCGGTGATCCAGGACTCTCGCCTGGGCGAGCGGGTCGTCGTCCGTTCGTCGACGGTGACCAGCAGCACCATTGACGACGACAGCGATGTTGGACCCTACGCCCATCTTCGCGGCGGAACGGAAATCGGGCCCCACGTTCACGTCGGCAACTATGCCGAACTCAAGAATGCCCGTCTCGGCGAAGGCGTCAAGGTCGGCCACGTCAGTTACCTGGGCGACACAACAGTCGGTATCGAAACCAATATCGGCGCAGGGACGATTACCGCCAATTTCGATGGCATGAGCAAACATCGCACCGAGATCGGACGGGACGCCTTCATCGGCAGCGATACGATCCTGCGCGCGCCGGTTCGCATCGGCGATGGGGCGCGAACGGGCGCGGGATCGGTGGTGACCCGCGATGTTCCTGCCGGCGCCACTGTCGTCGGCATTCCCGCCCGGCAAGCGCCTGGGCACCCCAGTGGATACAAGCCGTCAGAGGAGGAGTGATTGGACGGGCGGTTGCAGGTGTTTGCCGGAACCTCGCACCCTGAACTGGCGCGGGAGATTCTCCACGCGTTGGAAACCCCACTTGGCCGCGCGGTCGTCGGGACCTGGAAGAACGGCGAAACGCGGGTAAAGCTCGAGGAGAACGTCCGCGGCTCTGACGTGTTCGTCATTCAATCGATGTGCGATCCGGTCGATCATCACCTCATGGAACTGCTGCTGATCATCGACGCCCTGCGCCGCGCCTCCGCGGCCCGCATCACCGCGGTCATCCCCTACTTCGCCTACGCCAAGCAGGAGAAGAAGACTTCCGGCCGCGAGCCGATCTCAGCCAAACTGGTCGCCAATTTGCTCACCACCGCTGGCGCGGATCGCATCCTGACGATGGACCTGCATTCCCCCGCGATCGAAGGGTTCTTCGACATTCCCGTCGATCATCTGCGCGCCGCGCCCATTCTCGCCCGCCATATCAAGCGCCTTGGCTTCGACGATCTCGTTGCGGTCAGCCCGGATGCGGGCGGCGTGGCGCGCGCCGAGGACCTTCGCAGCCGTGTCGGCGGCTCGCTGGCGATCATCTCCAAGCGCCACCCCGGTCCCGATGTTTCGGAAGCGCTGGAGATGGTGGGCGATGTCGATGGCTGTCCGGCGGTGATCGTTGACGACATGATCTCCACCGGGGGCACCCTGGTGCTTGCCGCATCGCTGCTCCAGGAGCGCGGGGCCGCGCCGATTTTCGCCGCCGCGACACACGGCATCTTCGCGCAGGGCGGGCTCGAACTGATCGATCGGTCACCGATCGATCGAGTGTACGTCACCGACACGATTCCACTGCCCAACGATGGCCCGGTGAACAAGATCGAGGTCGTTTCCATCGCCCCGCTATTCGCGGAGGCCGTTACCAGAATTCACAAGGATATGAGCATCAGTGCCTTGTTCAGTTAGCCAGACAGCGACATCCCCGTACCGCATTGCCGCACACTCGGCCCCCACGGCCGTGCCCGTCGTTGCAACGGGATGTTCCCGGTGACTGTCGATAACCGCGCGTTGATCGCAGTTACGGTCGTCGCTCTCGTGCTGATGGCAGCCGCGGCCACCGTGGAAGCGAGCGCCGGTTTGATCAGCCGTCACCGCTTCCGGCAAGCCGCCACCGGTGCTACCCGTGAGCGCAGTGTGCAGGCCCTGCTCGATCCACGCCGTTCGTTTGTCTCGGCATTGCAGCTCGTGCAAGCCATCACCATCGCACTCGCCGCGAGTCTGATTACCTTGGTGATCCTCTTCCTCGGCGGCCAGGGCGCCGTGCTGATCGCTGTCGGCATCGTCGTCGTGGTCTTCATGTTCTTTGGCCAGGCCCTGCCGCGTGCCCTGGCGCGGACCCGCCCCGTCGCCGCCACGAACCTGCTGCTGACCCTGGCGCAGCTGATGACCACCCTTGTCCGGCCGCTCTCCGCCATCGCCGATGGCGCTGCCAACCTCCTGACGTTGCTCTTCGGTGGCGAGCGGCCAAATACGGTCCCGGCTGGATCGGAAGACGAACTGCTGATGATGGCGCGCGATGCCGCCGACGATGGCGTCATCGAACCTGAAGAGCGCAAGATGATCGACAACGTCCTTCATCTCGAAGAGACCACCGCCCGCGACATCATGGTGCCGCGTGTCGATATCGTCGCGGTGGAAGAAGGCGCGTCAGCCCGAGAAATCGTCGATGCGATCACCGCCTCCGGGCATTCGCGAGTCCCGGTCTATCGCGATTCCATCGACGATATCATCGGCATCCTCTACGCCAAGGACTTGTTGCCGTTTGTCATCGGTTCGACACGGACCTTGCCCATCGCGAATCTCGTCCGACCGGCCTACATCGTGCCCGAATCGAAACGGATCGACGATCTCCTCAACGAATTGCGGCGCAACCGCGTTCACATCGCCGTCGTCGCCGACGAATATGGGGGAACCGCCGGGCTCGTTACCATCGAGGACATCCTCGAAGAGATCGTCGGCGAGATTCACGACGAATACGACCCCGCCTCCGACCTGCTCGAGCAGGTCGGCGCCGACGAAATCATCGCTGACGGCCGGTTGCCAATCGAGGATGTCGCTGCCGCGCTCGGCGAGCCGTCCATCACCGAGGACGATCCCTACGGCACCGCCGCCGGGTTCGTGCATTGGCATCTCGACCGATTGCCCCAGCCGGGGGATGTGGTCGAGGCCAATGGGCTGCGGGCGGAAGTGCTGGAAACGGACGGCAATCGCCTCCGCCGGCTGCGGCTCACCCGGATCCCCACCGGTGCGATTGCGATCGAGGCGCCCCAGGGCGAGGGGTCTTCCGAATCGCCACCGGCTTCGATCGCTTCGTGATCTCCGAATCCGACTGGAAACTGCACCACTACGCCGCGGTCGCCAGCACTATGGATCCGGCCGCCGCGCTGGCGCGGTTCGGCGCGAACGAAGGCACGGTCGTTGTCAGCGACGTGCAAACCGCCGGCAGGGGCCGCGGCGGTCGGAAATGGCAGGCGCCGCCCGGAAGTGGGCTGTTCTGCACTATCATCCTCCGCCCTGACGTCTCTCCGAACCGGCTCGGCGTCCTGCCGCTCGTTCTCGCCAATGCGGTCGCCGATGCGGTGGAGGCTGTCGCAGACCTGCCGGTGCGGCTGAAATGGCCGAACGACATCTGGCTCGGGGATGATCCGGAGCAGCAGAAGGTCGCCGGCATCCTGACCACCTCACGCCTGGTCGGCGATCGCATCGACTACGTCCTGGCCGGGATCGGCATCAACCTGTCGACCAGGCGCGCAGACTTACCTCCAGGCGGAGCCAGCCTGCTCGCCGTCACCGGTTCGGCGCCAGCAACGGCCGCGATGGCGCGCCAGTTGCTCGCATGCATCGGCGAGGAGTACGGGAACTATCTCGGGGCTTTAGGGCGGCCTTCACTCGATCGGTGGCGGAAGCGGGCGGCGCTCATCGGGGAACAGGTTTCGATCCAGACCAACGACCGCGAATGGATCGGACGGTTCGTCGATATCGACGCCGACGGCGCACTCCTGCTCGACGAACCAGAATCCGGTATCCGGCGCTATGTCGCGGGAGATCTCATCCGGGGACCACGCGGATTGAACGCACCAGGAATCCGCCCGACAGAGGGAGCGACCTCCGACTCCAATCATGCACGTCTGAAGGATCGCTCTACGCCGTCCTGGTAAAGACTTTCGCATTGAACTCAGATACGGACGCACAAAGCCCCTCTCCCGGCTCGATGGCCGACAGGGGGAGGTATCGTGGTCTCGTCGCGCGAACCCTCACCCCAACCCCTCTCCCGTCGAGACGGGAGAGGGGCCTTTGGCCGCAGTGTGGCCCACCCGGTGCCTTGCGAACGCCCAATTTCGACCGTACCTCCCCTTGTCAGGGCTCGACGGGAGAGGGGTTGAGGTGAGGGCGGGCCTCACGAGCCAACGGCAGTCATCATCCTGATTTCGTCTGAGAGATCGTTAGTCCGCTTTCTTCCGCTCGAGTTCCGACTGCACACCGCGCAACTCGCGCTCGGTCGCCTCGCGGGGCGGATGAAAGACGAGATCCATCGCCATCCAGATGCCCCGGGAATAGGGGAAAAAGAGTATCGGCAAGGCGACGACAAAGGCTACCGCGATCAACTCCTGCCAGAGCAGATCCAGATTCCGCAACTCGGTGCCAAAGAGGAGTGCAATCACCAGCGCCAGCCCAAGGACCTCGGCCACGATCAGATTGAGCGCGAACGCGCCCAGGAAATATCCCTCTTCCCGCTCGAACACTACACCGCAATGCGGGCATGCCTCCTTGAGGCCGAGGAAGCCGTCGTAGATGCCGCTACCCCCACAGTACGGGCAGCGCCGGGTCAACGCCCGCTGCAGCGTAATCAACGTCCGCTGCCCCGTTTGCACTGGCAATGACCAGGGCACCGGCCCATCGTGCGATTGCGATTCCGGTGTCAGAGCGCGCTACCCCTTGACGTTGCGAATCTCGGCTGTCAGCGCCGGGACGATCTCAAACAGGTCCCCGACGATGCCGAAGGAGGCGATCTTGAAGATTGGGGCATCAGGATCGCGATTGATCGCCACGATCCGGTCGGAACCCTGCATGCCGACGTTGTGCTGGACGGCCCCGCTGATGCCAACCGCGACGTAGAGTTTGGGAGAGACGGTGCGCCCGGTCTGCCCGATCTGCTCGTGGTGAGGACGCCATCCCGCGTCGACGACCGCGCGGGTCGCGCCAACGGCGCCACCGAGAGCCGCCGCCAGTTCCTCTACCAGCACGAACTGGGCCGAGTCCTTCAGGCCGCGGCCGCCACTGACCACGATTTCGGCGGAATCGAGGCGCGATCCGCCACTCCCCTTCGGCGTGGTCGCGGTCACCTGGACGCGGAGATCGGAATCGGTAAGGGTGAGCGCCAGCGCCTCGACCGCGGGCTCCGTTGCCCCCGGCTCCGCCTTGGCGAAACTCCCGGCGCGCACGGTCGCCATCGCCAATCGCCCGTCGGGAAAAACGACGCGAGAGGTGGCGCGTCCGCCCAGCACCGGCCGCACCGCGGTCAGCGCACCCTCCTCGACGGCGAACTCGATGCAGTCGGCCGCGAGTCCACACTCCAGGCGCGCCGCCACCAACGGCGCATAGTCACGCCCCAAGGTGGTACCCGGAACGAGAACCACGGCGGGATCGAATGCGGCAATCACTGTCCGCAGGACCGCGGCCGCCACGCCCGGCGTCAGTTCTCCCGGAACGACATCGGCAATGACCAGGCAGTCCGCCCCGGCGCTGGCCCACTGGTGCACCGACTCCCGATCTCCGGCGCCAGGCGACAAGGCAACGACCTCTCCGCCGAGATCGGTTGCGATCGTCCGGGCGGCGGTCATCATCTCCCACGCCACCGCGCGCGGTAGACCGTTTCCGGCGAGTTCTCCAACGACCAGTACCCGATTTCCGCTCGGCATCCCGTTGTGCTCCGTCCCTGCATTCCCCGTGCGAGTTAGATGACCTTCTGTTCCTGCAGCCACGCGACCAACTGGCGCGCCGCGTCGGCCGGGGGCAGATCCTGCACGATGGTGCCCGTGGCGGCGCGTGACGGCACGATCGGATCTTCCCAACGCAGGCGGTCGCTCGCGGCTGCCTCGATCTCGCTGGTCTCGATCGGTTTCTTCTTGGCGGCCATGATCCCTTTCAGGGAAGGCAGGCGGGGTTCATCGAGTCCGGTCGAGGCCAGGACGACCGCCGGCAAACGGCTGGTGACGGTCTGATGCCCATCCTCCATATCCCGATTTGCGGTCAGCGCATCGCCGTCAACGGTGAGCGAGACCACATTGGAGATCACGGGCAGATCGAGCAAGGCCGCCAGTTGCGCGCCAACTTGACCTGCTTCCAGATCGTCGGAGGCTTGCCCCGCCAATACAAGATCACACTGCAGCGGAGCGATCGCGTCCGCCAGCAAGCGCGCCACGCCAAGGGTATCGGCGCCATCCAGCCCAGACGCCTGGAGATGAATGCCACGATCCGCTCCCATCGCCAGCGCTCGGGTCACGACGTCTTTGGCGGACGCGGGACCAGCAGTGGCGACAATGACCTCGCCGCCGAACGCCTCTTTCAACCGCAACGCGGCCTCGACAGCGTATTCATCGTATGAACTCATCACCAGTTGCCCGCTGGGCACGATGCGCCCACTGGTCCGGTCGATGCGGATCGCATTCATGTCCGGAACCTGTTTGACAAGCACGGCAATCGTCATCTGCCCGCGTGTGGACATGGTCGAATTCAGTTCCCTTCGGCGCCGCCGGATTGGATGACAACCTGGGTCCCGCCGAACGGCCTTGCGTCAGACCCAACCGGCAATGGTAGCAGTGGCAGGGGCGAGAGAATTGCTAACTGGCGAGGGAGTAGGTATCGCCGAGCGCGGTGTGGACGTAAAGGGCGAGTTGCAGACGCATGCGAACGTTGGCGTCCTCGAGATCGAAGCCGGTGATCTCGCGAATTCGATCCAACCGGTAGAGCACGGTGTTGCGATGGACACCGAGACGCTCCGCGGCCTCCTTGGGACTCCCATTTGCGGCGAAAAAGGCGCCGAGGGTCGAGACCAGATCAGCCGAATTCTGCCGGTCGTAATCGAGCAATGAGCCGAGGGTCTGCTCGTAGAGATCGCGGGTCTCCGGCAATGATTCCGCCGCGAAAATCAATCGGTACACGCCGAGTTGCCCGAAAAGCGTCATGTGGCCGGGCCCGTTCAGCCGCCGTCCGAGGAGCAGAGCCTGTTTCGCTTCGGCATGGGAGCGTCTGATACCACCGAGGCCATCACGCACGGTGCCCACGCCGAGGGAGAGCGCGGTGTCCGAGCCATTCCGCACCAGCCCGCGCAGATCATCGGCCAGCGCCTCGGCCAGCCGCCGCTCGTCCCGAATATCGGACGCGGGCAGCACGAACTCCGCGGCATTGTGGCGAATGCGCCAGAGGACCCGCCCGCCTCGTAGCGATCCCGCGCGCGCCACCGATTCTTCCAGCGCCTCCCACCGCGCCACCGGACCCCCCGCTCGCACCGGCCCGGCCGTGGGTGGTTCGATCCGCGCCACGGCCACAACGTGCGAATTGGCCAGATCGTGGCCGAGGCGGCGCGCCTGCTGCAAGAGCGTCGTTTCGCTCCGCAGCGCTCCATCGAGCACTTCGTCCAGAACGTCCAGTTCGACCTCGCGGCGGACAGTCGCCGCCGCCTGCTCGCGCGCCAGCACCACCGCGCAGGCCGCCGCGCCGCGTGCGGTGACCTGCGCATCCTCCGGCGTGACCCGGCCGCGTGGCACGATCAGCGACACGCTTCCCAGCAGTCCGTCGCGGCCGATCACCGGCGCGACGAGCCGTGACCACGAACTATCCAGATCGTAACTCGATGTCGGCGGGTCGGCCGGGCTTGCTTCGGCGGTGGTGCGCAGCCAGCGGGCGACGATTGGCCAGTCCCGCTGGACCATCGTCTCGATCGCTTCCCGCGCCGGCGCCGACTTGCCGGCGGTGTGATAGACGAGCAACCTTCCATCCCGACCTTCGAGGGCGACGATCCGGCCACTCACGCGAGCCAACTCCGCGACAACATCGGCCAGCGGCTCGCCCGCGATCGCCAGATCCATCAGTTGCCGCAGCACTTCCTGGCCGCGGCTCTGCACTTCACGGCGCCGGTCGCTGATGAACCGCGCCGCGTCGCGCTCCAGGGCGCCGACATCAGCTCCCTTGGGCAGCGTCAGCAGCGGCAATCCGGCGGTGTCCGCCGCATCCCGCGCCGCCTTGGTCGTCGCGCCCAGCACCGCGGTCGCCGCGACCCCAAGTTGCGACAGCCGCTGAATGACATCTTCGAGCCGCAATTGCTCGTCGAGCTCGGGGAGAATCGAAATGGGGAGCAAGACCAACTCGCCGCCGTTCAGGTGCCCGAACGCCGGCGGGCTGGAGCGGATGCGAGCCGCCCAGGTCACTTCGCGTCCCAGCCCGGTGTCGCCGGCGACGCAGGCCGTTCCCGCGGGGAGTGCCAGGGTGATGACATCCTGCACCGTGATCATCCGGCGGGATACTCCCTGCTCATCAGCGTCCGGATGCAGTTCAGCGCCGGCGCCCTAACTCCCATAACGCTCTCGCTCCCACGGGCTGACGTACCGCCGGTAGTCGGCCCACTCCGCGCGCTTCACCAGCATGAACTGATCGCAGACGTAATCACCGAGCGATGTGCGAATGAGGTCGTCTTCCGCCAGGGCATTGAGCGCATCCCCCAGCGTTTGCGGCAGCGCTGGGACGCCGAGGCGCATCAACTCGGCCTCGTCATAGCGCACCAGATTTTCATCGAGCGCCAGCGGCGGTTCCTCTTGCCGGCGAATGCCATCGATCGCACTCGCCAGCGCGACCGAGAGCGCGAGGTATGGATTCGCCATGTTGTCCGGAGAGCGCAATTCCAGTTCGACGGTCGATCCCGTCGATTGACCCGAGGCGGGCACGCGAATGAGCGAAGCCTGGCTCAATCGGGCCCAGGTCGCGTGGCGTGGCGCGCGATGCCCGGCGGCCAATCGCTTGTAGGAATTGACGGTGGGGCAGACGATCGCGCTCATCCCCCGCGCATGATGGAGTTGACCGGCGATGGCATGCCGCGCCTGGAGGGAAATGCTCTCCCCCTCACCCCGCAGCGCGTCCGCGCCATCGACGATGCGATGCAGGCGCTGGAAGATGTGCATTCCGGAACCGGGAGCATCCGCCAGTGGCTTCGGCATGAAGTTCGCCCGCAGTCCGTGCCGTTCGGCCACGGCCCGGATGACTTCCCGCACCGTGAGCACCGTGTCGGCCATCTCCAGAGCGCCACCGGTGCGGAGATCGAGTTCTTCCTGGCCGGGTCCGGTTTCGTGATGGGCGCCGCCGACCCGAACGCCCATCGCGGCGAGCGAGGCGACAACGGCATCCCGGGTGGGGGTGCCCAGTCCGGGACCCGTCCCGAAGTAGCCTGCCACGTCCGTCGGGGGGAGTCCAGCGTTGTCGACGCTGAACAGGTAGTACTCGAGTTCGATGGCGACGCGGTAGTCGAATCCCGCTTCTCTCGCCTCGACGAGGTTGCGCTCGAGGACCGAGCGAGGGTCGCCCGCGAATGGTTGTCCATCGCGCCGTCGCACCGAGCAGGCGAACCGCGCCCGGCGCCCGATCCCGGTCGGCTCCGGGTAGGTCACGAGCGTTGCCGGATCGGGGACGAGGAACAGATCGAGTTCCACTTCCCGTTGGCCGCCCGTTACCGCCGAGCCATCGAACCGGTAGCCATGGCGCAGCACCGACGGCAGCAGATCGCCCGGAATGGTCATCACCCGGGCGCCTCCGGCGATGTCGCTGAACTGGAGATCGACGAGGCGCACATCCTCGCGCTCTACCCGCTCCAGCACGTCTTCCGGTGCAGTTGCCAACGTCTCTGCAGTCATCCGTCTCCTCACCGCGCACCACTTAGGCGGCGCGCCCAAATCATGGAAACGAGGGTACTTCCCGCTCCTGTGGGCCGCAAGACGTATTGCTGCACTCATCGATCCCGTCACTCGCGTGCGCTGCTGATTATGACCAAAGTTGGCACCGATGACGCTGAGTCGGGTTTAGACGATGCGCCCAACCCAGGTATCCCCGTTCATGGCATTCGTGCCGTAGGGGATTCGCGCTCGCGGGCGTACGCTGGTGTTCCACGATGATGTGTAGGTCTCGGAGACCGCCCTAGTCTGGACGCGGTCTGCCCTCGACAGGGCACGGCCCGAGGATTCAGGCTCGGCACACACGCGGACGCGCCGCGGCGGAGATCAAGAGGATGACGAGTACAACCCGCCCGATCGACCAGTACGCGCCGCTCTGGCGTCCGGACTACGAACACGATGCTTGCGGCGTTGGGCTGGTTGTCGATATTGCCGGAAGACCGTCACGCGAAATCGTGGAGCGCGCCCTCGCCGGTCTGATCAACCTCACCCACCGCGGTGGAGTCGGCGCCGATTCGCGCACTGGTGATGGCGCGGGCGTTCTGACCCAGGTTCCCTTCGCGATCTTCGCCGATTCACTCCGCGATGCGGGTCATGGCGACATGACACCATCAGACCTTGCCGTGGCGATGACCTTTCTCCCCACCGATGAGGCGGCGGCCATTGCGGCGCAGACCGCATGCAGCGACGCGGCGGTCGCGCAAGGGCTCACGCCGATCGTCTGGCGGGAGGTGCCGCTCGACCCGACGGCCCTGGGCGATCAGGCGCTGTGCACGATGCCCCGCATCGCGCAACTGCTGCTACGTCGCCCGGCGGAGCTGGACGATGACGCATTCGAGCGCGCCCTGTTCCTGACCCGCAAGGCGGCGGAACGCGCGGCCACGGCCGCGGGGTGGGACGAGTTTTTCGTCGTTTCCTGCTCGTCCCGCACCCTCATCTACAAGGCTTTCTGTCTACCGCGTGACTTGCCGCGGTTCTATCTCGACCTGAAGAATCCTGAGTACGAGAGCGCGATCGTTCTCTTCCACCAGCGCTACTCGACCAATACCCTGCCGACGTGGGGCATGGCGCAGCCGTTCCGTTTTCTCGCGCACAACGGTGAGATCAACACCATCGGCGGCAACCGCTCCTGGATGGAGGCGCGCGCGTCGCAACTCTGCTTCCCTAACGGGGAAGCGTGCGACGCGCTCCGTCCGGTCGTTTCCTGGCATGGCAGCGACTCGCTCAGTCTGGATGACGTGGTCGGTCTGCTCTATCACGGCAACCGCTCCCTGCCTCATGCCCTCATGATGCTGATCCCGGAGCCGTGGGAGCAAATGCCCGAGATGGACGCTGACCGGCGGGCGTTCTACGACTTTCATGCCGGGCTGATCGAGCCGTGGGATGGTCCCGCCGCGCTCGGGTTCAGCGATGGGGTCATTGCCGGCGCCACCCTCGACCGGAACGGCCTGCGCCCGCTGCGCTACGCCATCACCGCGGACGGACTGTTCATCGCCGGATCGGAAGCGGGTACGGTCGAAGTCGATCAATCGCTGGTTGTCGAAAAGGGGCGCCTCGGTCCTGGTCAGATGATCGCGGTCGATACCCGGCGCGGCGTGGTCCTGCACAACGATGATCTCAAGCGGGAGATTGCCAGCCGGCGGCCGTACGCCGCATGGCTCGCGGCGGGCCGGGTCCGGCTCGATCTCGCCGAGGCGGCATCGGGAAGCGATGCCCCGGCGGCCAGCAACGGAGCGGCGCTGCGCGCCCGCGCCGACCAGGCGACGCTCGCATTGCAGCGCGCGTGCGGCTACACGGCGGAAGACCTGCGGCTAATCGTCAATCCCATGGCGGAAGGGCAGGAACCGACCTGGTCGATGGGTGACGATGCGCCGCTGGCGGTCCTCTCGGAACGGGTCCGGCCGTTGCACGCCTTCTTCCGCCAGCGCTTCGCCCAGGTAACCAATCCCGCGATCGATTCGCTCCGCGAGCGCAAGATCATGGCGCTCGACAGTTATCTCGGCCGCCGTGGCAACCTTCTCGCGGAATCTCCGGACCAGGCGCGGCTGATCCATCTGCCCAGTGTCGCGCTCAGCAATCAGGCGATAACCGCGCTGAGGGCCCTGGATGCCGACGGGTTGAAGTCCGCTACGATTTCGACGCTGTTTGTCTTGCCTGATGCCGAGAGCGCCCCGGCGCCAGGCACATCGCTCGCGGCCGCGGTCGACCGGGTCGTGGCCGCGGCGGAAAACGCGGTTCGCGACGGCGCCAGCATCCTCATCCTCTCCGATCGCGGTGTCGACGCGCGTCATGCCGCCGTGCCCGCGCTGCTCGCGACCGGCGCGGTTCACCACGCCCTGATTCGCGCCGGGTTGCGCAACCTGGCTGACTTCGTGGTCGAAACAGGAGAGGTCTGCGACGTTCATGCCCTCGCCTGTCTTATCGGCTACGGCGCCTCCGCGGTCAATCCCCATGTCGCCTTGGCTGCGGCGGCAAACCTCGCCGGCACCCGGGGCTACGAGGGATCGAGCGCGAGCGAATTGCGGTGGACTTACCTCCATTCGCTCGAGAAGGGATTTCTCAAGGTCGCCTCGAAGATGGGAATCTCGACCGCGATGGGGTATCGCGGCGCGCAGATCTTCGAGACGCTTGGTCTCGCCGCCGATCTGGTCGATCGCCACTTCACCGGAACGCCGGCGCGCTTGTGCGGGATCGGGCTTCCCGAGATCGAAGGCGATATCGTTCGCCGCCATACGGAAGCATTCACCGATGCGTCACCGAAACTGGCCGACCTTGGGTTTGTCCGCTACCGCAAGGATGGCGAACCTCACGCCTTCGAGCCGCCGACCGTCACGTTGCTCCAGGAAGCGGTCAATACGGGCAGCGACGATGCGTACCGTGCCTACCGCGAGCATGTCGCGCAGCACCCCGCGACCGCCGTGCGCGATCTCCTTCGCGTCCGGCCGGCGGGTGATCCGGTGCCGCTGGATGAGGTCGAACCCGTCGCCTCGATCGTGAAGCGCTTCGTCGTGACCGCGATGTCGCTCGGCTCCCTGAGCCCGGAGGCTCATCGCACCCTCTCCATCGCCATGAACCGCCTCGGCGCCCGCTCCAACTCCGGTGAGGGCGGCGAGGACGAGCGCTGGTACGACGAGTCCGGACCCGACGTGGCGCACAACAAGGTCAAGCAGGTCGCTTCCGGCCGCTTCGGCGTGACGGCGCGCTACCTGGCGATGGCGGAAGAACTGGAAATCAAGATTTCGCAGGGCAGCAAACCGGGTGAAGGCGGACAGATTCCCGGGCACAAGGTCACGCCCTTCATCGCGCACGTTCGCCGCGCGGTGCCAGGACTACCGCTCATCTCTCCCCCGCCCCACCACGACATCTACTCGATCGAGGATCTGGCGCAACTGATCTACGATCTCCGCCAGGCGAATCCGAAAGCGAAAATTGGCGTCAAACTCGTCGCCGAGGCCGGTGTCGGCACCGTTGCCGCTGGCGTCGCCAAAGCGCGCGCGGATTATGTCCTGATCAGTGGTCATTCCGGGGGCACCGGCGCCTCCCCCCTGGCCTCGATCAAGCACGCTGGCTGTTCGTGGGAAATCGGCCTCGCCGAAGCGCAGCAAACGCTGGTGCGCAACGGTCTCCGCTCGCGTGTGCGCCTTCGCACCGATGGCGGCATCAAGACCGCGGAAGACGTGATCGTGGCGGCCGTGCTCGGGGCGGAAGAGTTTGGGTTCGGCACCTCGGTTCTCGTCGCCATCGGCTGCGACATGGCGCGGCAGTGTCACCTCAACTCCTGCCCCACTGGAATCGCCACGCAGCGGGACGACTTGCGCGCGAAGTACACCGGCAAGCCGGAGCAGGTGATCGCCTACTTCACCCATTTAGCCAACGCGATCCGCGAAAACCTCGCCGCGCTCGGCGTGCGTTCGATCGACGAGATCGTCGGCCGCACCGATCTGCTCGCCCGGCGCGATCTTCCCGGACGCGCCAGTTCGCTCGATGTCTCCGAACTGTTCGCGCCCCCCGCCCCAGAGGAGCAGCGACGCAAGTCGGTGCCCCTCAGCCCCCAACACGCCACCCTTGACGATGCGATTCTGGAACTCGCGGGAGACGCCATCGCCCGGGGCGAGCCGGTCGCCATCGATGTCGACATCCGGACCGAGAACCGCACCGTTGGGGCGCGGGTCGCTCACGAGATCATCATCCAGCACCCGCGGGGTTTGCCGGACGATGCGGTGTCACTGCGGTTCGCGGGAAGCGCCGGGCAGAGTTTCGGCGCCTTCATCGTGCCAGGAATGCACCTCGCGCTCGAAGGTGAGGCGAACGACTACGTCGGCAAGGGAATGTCCGGCGGCGAAATCGCCATCTTCCCGCCACACTCGGCGCCGTTCATTACCCCGCAGACCATCGCCGGCAACACCATCCTCTATGGCGCCACCGGCGGGCGTCTCTTCCTCGCGGGCAACGCCGGCGAGCGCTTTGCCGTCCGCAACAGCGGGGCGACCGCGGTCGTCGAGGGAATCGGCGACCACGGCTGCGAGTACATGACCGGCGGCGCGGTGGTCGTACTGGGCCCAACGGGATACAACTTCGGCGCGGGCATGACCAACGGCATCGCCTACGTCTACGATCCCGAAGGCATCTTCCCCAGCCGCGTCAACAGCGAGTCGGTGCTCCTCGAAACGGTTTCCACCGATCATGACGGCGAGAGGCTCCGGGATTTGGTCAGCACGCATGCCAGAAAAACCGGAAGCGCCCACGCGTCCGCTCTCCTTGCGGACTGGGAGAAGGCGCAACCGTCGTTCTGGAAGGTGATTCCGCGTGCCGCCCTCGCCATCCGCGGCGAGACGCCGGTTGCCGAGCCGGAACCGTCCCGCGGGGCGGCGGACTGAAGACCAACCGGACGTTTCGCGCCATCTCGCGCACAATGAACGCCGCGCCGGGATGACCGGCGCGGCGTTCGCCTGTTGCAGTGTGTGGAGAGTGGCGAAACGTGAAACCTCGGCCTTATGGGATCTTCTCGGGCCGCGTGCTCGATCGGAAGAGCGAGTCGAACGATAGAAGTCCGCACTTTCACATCCTGCTCGAGGGCGGCGGCGAACAGTTTCGTGCCGCGATCAACACCCGCTCCGGCACCAGCCACCATCGTCAGGCCGATCTCCTGTTCCTGGCAGATGACGACTACCGCCATCCCGTGACCAATCTCATTGGCGACGTCGATGACGGGTTCGTCCCGGTTGAGTCCCGGCCCGGAGGACTCGCGCTCGATTACCAGCGTGGCGGGTTGTTCGACCGCCGGCACATGCGCCGCATTCCCGCCAGCCTTCCCGGCGCCGGCAACGATCTCGTGGATGAACTCGACTATCGCGTTTCCCGCGCGATCGAGGATCCCACCATCCGCATCCACGTCTACGGCACCCGTTGGGGCCCGGAACCGCGCATCCCCGATCAAATCTTCCGCTTCCGTCCCGGCAACGGGATGCACGACGTGCACATGAACCAGGGCAACGAAGACGAGCACCGCCATGACAACAACACCTGGTCCGACGGCGCGCTCATTTTTCATGAACCGCAACGGGACCGCTGGCTGGCGATCTTTCTCGCGTTCCAGACCCAGTCCTGGCATACGGATGATGATGGCAATCCACTGCATCATCCCGAACCTGCCCACGACAACGGCCATTTTCGCGGCGAGTCGGGTCTGCCTCTGGCGCGCATCGTCGCCGCCTTCGTGCATCCCAACGAGGAAAAAACCGGGGTCGAGCACGTCGAGATCCGCAACGACGAGCACCAGCCACTCTCTGTCGAAGGCTGGGGGATCGCCAATCGCGTCTGGAACGTCGCCCCGCTCTCCGGGCACATCCTGCCGCACCAAGTCCGTCGCTTCCCGCTGCCGGACGATGTCCAACTCTCCACCCGTGGCGGCGTCATTCGCCTCCTCGACGCCGCTGGCAACGAAGTCGACGGCGTCTCCTACACCCGCCGCGAAGCGCGGCACAAGCACGGCTCACTGAAATTCTGAAGCCGTCTGGAACCTACGCGACCAAAAGCCCCTCTCCCGGCTCGACGGGAGAGGGGTTGGGGTGAGGGTCAGCGCCGCGAATGCGGGGCTCTCATTAGATGTCTCCAAGTCCATTGGCTTCCCCACGGGCCACCACACGCGCTTCTCACCCCGTATGCAGACCCAATCGTGTCATTTCCGCAGTTTCTACCTGCCCAACCCTTGACAAATCTCTACATCATTCGTAAGGTCATCCCGTCCAGCGTTTGGACATCGGATGCTTGCTGTAAAGGACAAAGGCGAGCCGCGCGATGACGGCGCTCCCGGTCCCGAACCTCCGAACCCGTATTTGCCGAACGGGCGCACCCCGTTCGGCCCGATAGCACACACCCGCAAGGGGTGCGTCCGGTTCGCGTTCGAACGAGTCTCTGGGAGTTGATTCCGTGTCGCGGTCCGCTTGTCTCATGTCGCAACGCCAACGTCCCGCCAGCGCGAAATGCCGCTGGCGACGATCGCTTGTCCGACGCTCACATTGCCTGATGCAAGAGGTTTCGCTATGACACGCCCGACCCGCCGCGGGTGGGAGGGAACCTCCCGCTCTCCGCTTGGGCGGCCAGCGCGTCGGTCCCGTCCGACGCGCTGACGGCCGCCACTTCGCGGATCGATCAGCGCTTTTCGCGGCTCAATCAGAGAGTCTCGCTCAGACCGTTCTGACCGAACGGTCCCCCGCGACGACGGGGAGAAGTACAGAGAGCCGTTGCTCTAGCGACCTGGGGATGGTGGAAGCCCGGGACCAGCGACGACCTCTGGAACGCGCCTCCGAGCGGCTGGCCGAAGAACGTCGCCTCGCGCGGCAAGTAGGCCCAGGTGGGTGGTTCCCACGGATTCAACAACCGAGAGATGCTGACCTCCAGCGCGTGCTGGAGGATCGCAAGAAGGGTGGTACCGCGGGAGTTGACGCCTCTCGCCCCTTCGGTCCGGTCGTAGCGCTTCACGCGCTGACCGGCGACCGGCGTCCTGTCGACGTCAGGAACCGAAGGGAGTTCGTCGTGTTCGAAGCATCCGCGGTCAGCAGCCACCAGCCGTCGCCGACCCCGAGTCTCAGCCGGGTCGAGCCGCAAGTCGATCCATTCACCGCGGCGCTCGCGCCGCGCGCCATTTCGCTCGGCGGTCCCGGCTCCGGCAAACTGAACACCTTCACCATCAGCGCGCGGTTGCAAGGGCGCAGCGTCCTCACCGATACCGATCTCACCCGGGACGAAGTGAGCGAACTGCTCGAAACCGCGGCGCGCCTCAAGAAGATGCGGCAATCGGGGCAGCCGCACGGATACCTCGCCGGCAAGTCCCTGGGGATGATCTTTCAGCATCCCAGCACCCGCACTCGGGTCGCCTTCGAAGCCGGGATGGCCCAACTCGGCGGCCAGGCCATCTTCCTCGGGGTGCACGACCTGCAGATCAAACGCGGCGAAACCCTGGCTGACACCGCGCAGGTCCTCAGCCGCTACGTCGATGGCATCGTCGCCCGCGTCGTTCACCACGCCGATATCGAGGAGATCGCCTCGGCATCGACCGTGCCGGTACTGAATGGTCTTTCCGATCGCTGCCACCCGATGCAGGCGCTCAGCGACCTGTTGACGATCCAGGAGGCGACCGGTGGTCTGGCGGGGCGGAAGATCGCCTACCTCGGCGATGGCAATAACGTCTCCCATTCGCTCCTGCTCACCTGCGCGGCAATGGGGATGTCCGTCGCGGTGGCCGCCCCGGAGGGGTACCAACCCGATCCCGAGGTCGTCAATCACGCGTGTTGGCTTGCCGCGACGGGCGACACCAAGGGCGAGATCACAATCACGGATGATCCGTTTGCCGCGGCCAGCGGCGCCGATGCCGTCTACACCGATGTCCACGTCAGCATGGGCATGACCGACGCCGCCACCCGCGCCGTCGCTTTGGCGCCGTACAAGGTCACGCGGTCGATCATGAATAGCGCGAAACCAACCGCGGTCTTCATGCACTGCCTGCCGATGCATCGGGACGAAGAAGTGGAAGCCGTAGTCGCCGATGGACCGCGGTCGATCATCTTCGATCAGGCGGAGAACCGGCTCCACCTGCACAAGGCCGTGCTCCTGCACACGCTGGCTTCGGCCTGAGGCGCGTTCATGGCGATCGATTGGGCTACCGACAATTCAGACGCGCTGCTGGGTGGTCTTCAGGCGCATTCCTGGATCGACGACGACAGCGCGCGCGCATCGGCCGCCGCCCTGCGTCGCCGCAGCGTCCTTTCCGACCTCGATCTGTCACGTCCCGAAGTCGATGCGCTGGTCGAAACCGCGCTCTGGTTGAAACTGCAACGGGAGCGATCCCAACCGCATCCCTATCTGCGCGACAAGACGCTCGGGATGATTTTTCAGCACCCCAGCACCCGCACCCGTAATGCGTTCCAGGCGGGGATGGAGCAACTGGGCGGGCACGCCACGTTCCTCGGCACGCACGATCTGCAAATGACGCGCGGCGAAACGCTTCCCGATACCGCGCAAATTCTCAGCCGGTTTGTCGACGGCATCGCCGCTCGCTTCGGGTCTCATGACGATCTGATCACGTTTACCCGCGGCGCTTCAGTCCCGGTCTTCAACGCCCTGACCGATCGCTTTCACCCGATCGAGGCGTTGAGCGATCTGCTCACCCTGCGTGACCGATTTGGCGGTCTCAAGGGGCTGAAACTGACCTATGTCGGCGACGGCAACAACGTCTGCCACTCCCTGATGCTGAGTGGCGTCGCGGCGGGAATGGATGTGGTCATCGCCACCCCGGAGCGCTATGCGCCCTCTCCGATGCTTGTCGCGCGCGCTGAGGAACTTGCGGCGCAGTCCGGGGGATCGGTCACCCTGACCAGCCACCCCTATCAGGCCGCGAGCGGCGCAAACGCGATCTACACCGATGTCCACGAATCAATGGGTCAGCCTGACAGTGTGGCAAAGCAGGCAGCCCTCGCTCCCTTCAAGGTAACGACGGATCTCATGGCCGCGGCGCGGCCGGAGGCGGTGTTCATGCACTGCCTGCCGATGCGGCGCGGTGAAGAGGTCGAAGCCGCGGTTGCGGACGGCCCGCAATCGATCGTCTTCGAACAGGCGGCGAACCGCCTGCACATGCACAAGGCGGTGCTTCTCCTCTCGCTGGGGTAGGCGCCCGCGACAACGGTCAGGCGCGGTGGAGAACTGGTCTCGCCGCAAGCGGTTGAACCAATTGAACGGGAGGAACGCAATGAAAGGGACATGTCCGGAGTGTGGCGCGGAGTGGGAATTGACCGGCGTCGAGCAGGGCGAGATCGTGACCTGCCCTGACTGCGGCGTCGATCTCGAAGTCCTGAGCACGAACCCGATCGAATTGGGACTGGCGCCGGAAGAGGGCGAGGACTGGGGCGAATAGCGGCGTCCGCGGCGAAGCGAACGAATGTTGGCACGAGAGGACCAAACGATGGCGACGGTAGGCGTGCTATGTGCGCGGGGACGCGTCGAAGAGAAGGCGTTGATGACGGCGCTGGCTGAGGCCGGCATCGTCTCCGCGCTCTTTCCGCCCGCGGACGAGCCGTTGCCTATCGGCTCGCTCCCGGTCGCGGCCGGCGAGCGAGCGTTCCCCGTGCCGCAACTCGTGGTCGATCGCCATCCCAACCGGGTGATCGCCCGGCCGGTGCTCGCCACCTGCCGCGCGCGCGGCGTCCCGGCCCTCTCCGCGGGAATCGCGGCGACCGGCGACCGCCTCGATGTTGCCTCAGCGCTTGCCGTCGCGGGTCTGCCACGGCCACTGACCGTGCTGCACACATCCGAAGCCGCGGCGCTCGCCTCGGTCGCGAAACTCGGCGCCCCCTGCACCTTGCTGCCACTGGACATGCACGGCAGTGGCATTCCGCTGCTCGACATCGACCTTGCCGAGGCGATCCTCGAGCATCGCGAAGTGCTGGGCGGCGCCGACGGCGCGCTCGGCATTATCCAGGCCGGCGCCCCTGCTCCGGAGACGCGGGTGACAGTCATCGTCGTCGATGGCGTCGCGGTCGCGCTGAATGCCACCCCAGGCGTCAGCGTGCCCGACGCGGTCCTGACCCTGGCGGAAGACGCCTCGCGCGCGCTCTGCGCGGAACTGATCGGGATCGACGTTGTCCTGACCGCGGATGGTCCCCAAATCTGGGATGCCCAGCCAGTACCGGAGTTCCGTCAGGCGATGCCGGTCAGCGGAATCTCGGTAGCCGGGGTGATCGCCAGTGCCGTGGAGCGACGCCTGTCCGGCGCCGTGGCGCTCGAAATCACGATCGGGCCGACATCGCGCCTCCAATCGGCGGTCGTCTGGGAAAGGGCGCATGGTGACATCGTCTACAGCGCTTGATCCAACGGCACCTACAAGCGCACCTCGACCGGAGGACCTTGCGCTCCTCCAGCAGTTGGTCGCGATCCCGAGTCTGTCCGACCAGGAACGACCGGCGGTCGAGTTTCTCTGTGGCGAGATGGCGTCGCGCGGTTTTCGCACGCGCATCGACGAGGCCGGGAACGCGGTTGGCGAAATCGGGTCCGGCCCGCGGCGCGTCGTGCTCCTTGGCCACATCGACACCGTTCCCGGCCAGATTCCCGTCCGGATCGAGGACGGGATGCTCTGGGGGCGGGGCGCGGTCGATGCCAAAGGGCCGCTTGCCACGTTTGTCGCGGCGGCAACCGCGGCGGCCGCGGAACTCGACGTGACCGTCACGGTCGTTGGCGCGGTCGGTGAAGAGCGCCTCGGCTCGCCGGGAGCCAACGCGGTCGCCACATGGCCCGCGCCCGACTTCTGCGTAATCGGCGAACCGAGCGGCTGGGACGCCGTCTGTCTTGGCTATCGTGGCACGCTCGGGTTCCTCTACACCCTCACTCAGCCATCCCGGCACACCGCCGGACCGGGAGAGTCGTCAGGGGAACAGGCTATTGCCTTCTGGAACCGCCTCGCGGCGGCGATCGACGACCTGAATGCGGCCAATGAGGCGACGACGACGTTCACCTCGATCTCTCCCACCCTGCGCGAGATGCATGTCGGAAACAATGGCCTCGAAGATCAGGCGCTGATGTCGATCGGCTTGCGGCTCCCGCCGGGGGTTGCGCTCGGCGAACTGCACCAGCGCATTCGGGATCTGGCAACACCTGGCGTCGTCGCGGTGACTGGCGCCCAGGAGGGATTTCGCTCGCCGAAGCAGACGCCGCTGGCGCCGCCATTCCTGCGCGCGATCCGCGCGGCCGAGGGTACCCCCCGTTTCACGGTCAAGTTGGGGACCTCGGACATGACCGTGGTGGGGCCGGTCTGGCGCTGTCCGATGGTCACCTACGGACCCGGCGACGCTTCGCTCGACCACACGCCGGAGGAGCGGATCGCGCTCGCCGACTACGGTCGCGCCATTCGCGTCCTGCGCGATGTACTGGTGTCGCTGTGAGTACCATCTCGCCCAACGGCCGCCATCTGGATCGCGCCGGCCGCGGTCCTCGCCTCGGCGTGCTGGTCTCCTATCTCCGCGCCGAAGAGAAGGCGATCTTGCAGGCGGCGCGCGACCGGCGCCTCGATGTCACGCCGATTTTCGACCGCTCGCTGGTACTCGATCTTTCGGCGCCCTCCGCGGCGGCGAGCGGTCTCGATTTCGATGTCGTGCTCGACCGTTGTGTGGCGCACTCGCGCTCCGGGTACACCCTGCGCGCCCTGGAGCGGTGGGGCGTTCCGACACTCAACAGTGCCCATGCCGTCCATCTCTGTGACGACAAGGCCGAGAACAGTCTGGCGCTGGAAATGGCGGGAGTCCCCTCCCCGCGTACCTTGGTCGCGTTCGATGTCGAGTCCGCCCTTCAGGCCTGCGCATCGGTCGGGTATCCCGCCGTTCTCAAGCCGGTCACCGGCTCCTGGGGGCGACTGCTGGCACGGGTCAATGGGCCCGCACAGGCGGAACTGATTCTCGAGCAGAAGAAATCACTCGGCTCGTTCCATCACGGCGTCTTCTACGTGCAGGAGTACATCCCGAAGCCGGACCGCGATATCCGCGCCTATGTCGTCGGTGACGAGGTACTGGCTGCGTCATACCGCACCGCCAAGCACTGGGTGACCAACGCCGCGCGAGGGGCGCAATCGATGCCCTGCCCGATCACGCCAGAAATCAGCGAGTTGTCGCTTCGGGCGTGTGCCGCGGTGGGGGCGAGACTGGCAGGCGTCGATCTGATCGAAACGAGCGACGGCCTGAAAGTGATCGAGGTCAACACTGGGGGCGAGTTCAAGGGGCTGATGTCCACCACCGACGTCGACATCGCTGGTGCAATCGTCGACGAGGCAGTGCGGCTCAGTCTGGTGCCCCAATGAGGTTCACCAAGCGAGAGGAACGGCAACCGGACATCGCGAGTCTCCAGCACGGCGCGGCGGTCGTGTCGTCCCGACGAAGGAGGGACCTCGGCAGTCAAGAGCGAGGTGCAAACGATGTGTCATCCCGACGGAGGAGGGATCTCGGCGTTTGTGACGATCAACGCCCACGCTCAGGTCCCTCCGGTCGACGGGACGATCCCATGTCTCCCGTCAGGATGACACCACGTCCGCACATTACTGAATTTCTCCGCAACGGACGCCGAGATTCCTCGCTGCGGCTCGGAACGACACCGTTTCGGAATGAGACAGACTCTGACCCCGCGACCACATCGAGGTATTCGAGCACGATGACTGGTTCGGGATGGAAAGACAGAAGGACAACACGGCAATGAGTGCGCCACTCGTCGTTGGCATGCTTCTCTCCCGCGTCCGGGTCGAGGAAAAACTGCTCCTGACCGAACTGGAGAGCCGCGGCGTCGAGGTCATTCGCTTCGATGACCGGGAGTTCATCCTCGATCTGAACGCACCGGATCCAGCGATGACCCGTTGCGACGTCATCCTCGAGCGCTGCATCAATCACCTGCGAGCGCTCTACACCCTGCGCGTGCTGAACGACGCCGGCGTACCGACGGTGAATACCTACGATGTCGCCAACATCTGCGGCGACAAGTTGCTCACCTCGACCGCACTCGAACGCGCTGGGGTGCCGCAGCCGCGCACGATCATCGCCTTCACGCCAGAATCAGCCCTGGAGGCTTGCGAAGAACTGGGCTACCCGGTGGTCATGAAGCCAGCCGTCGGCTCCTGGGGCCGCTTGCTGGCCCGCGTCAACGACCGGGACGCGGCGGAGGCGCTCCTCGAGCACAAGGTTACGCTGGGATCGTTTCATCACGGGGCCTTCTACATCCAGGAATTCGTCCGCAAACCCGGGCGCGACATTCGCTCGTTCGTCGTTGGCGATCAAACCATCTGCGCGATCTATCGCGCCTCTCCGCACTGGATCACCAACACGGCCCGCGGCGGGGTGGCGACCAATTGCCCGGTCAACCCCGAACTGGATCGGCTCTCGCGGGCCGCGGCCAATGCGGTCGGCGGCGGCGTGGTGGCCATTGACCTCTTCGAGAGCGAGCGCGGTCTGCTCGTCAACGAGGTCAACTACACGATGGAGTTCCGCAACTCGATCGACACCACCGGGGTCGATATTCCCGCGCGGATCGTCGACTACGTCATCAGCGTTGGCCAGGCCGAGCGCGAACGTCGCGAGACAGAAGCGGTGGAAAGACGTTCCGCGGCGGCGGATGACTGAGTCGAGGACCAGCATGACCACATCCTTCCACCTCGACTACGACCAGTTGGCCGCGGATTACGCCAGGCATCGCCAGATCAACCCGGCGGTGGTTCGCGCGCTCGTGCAACGTGGCGTGGCGGACCCCGCCGCTCGCGTGCTCGACGTAGGCTGCGGTACAGGAAACTACGCCAGGGCCCTCTCCTCACTCGCCGGGTGGCGCATGTCCGGCCTCGAACCTTCCGCCCAGATGCTGGAGCGCGCACGGGACGCGGCCCCCTGGGACGCCCTCGTGCAGGGTTCCGCGGAACGACTGCCATTTCCCGCCAATACGTTCGATCTGGTGATGTCAACCGACGTCATCCATCACGTGATCGATCGCGACGCCTACTTTCGCGAGGCTCTGCGCGTGCTCCGTCCCGGTGGGCGCATCGTGACCATCACCGACTCCGGGGACGACATCCGGGCGCGGCGGCCGCTCTCGAACTTTTTTCCGGAGACAATCGATATCGAGTTGCGGCGGTATCCAGCCCTGCCAACCCTGATCGCGGAGATGTCGGTGGCCGGGTTCCAAGCCCCAGATGCCGTGACGACGCGTCATCCGTACGAACTGATCGATCTCGAACCCTACCGGGCCAAAGCGTTCTCATCGCTGAAACTCATCGACGAGACCGCCTTCCAGCGCGGGATTGAGCGACTCGAAACCGCGCTCGCGCAGGGACCGATATCGGCTGTATCGCTGTACACGTTGCTCTGGGGCGACAAGCCGTCAGAGCCCACCGTGTAGGAAGGGCAGATTCGAACGATGCCAACCGTATCGATCATCGGGGGAAGCGGCTATGCCGGGGGCGAACTGGTGCGCCTGCTGGTCGAGCATCCCGGTGCGACCGTCCAGCAGGTCACCTCGGAGCGAAGCAGCGGCAAGTTCGTGCGCACCGTCCACCCGAACCTCCGCAAACGGACTGACCTGAAGTTTTCGTCGGTCAAGGATCTGCAACCCGTCGATGTCCTCTTCTGTGCCCTGCCCCACGGCGTCGCGATGGGGCAGATGGCGGACCTGCGTCAGAAGGCGGGAATCATCATCGATCTCAGCGCCGATTTCCGACTGCGCGATGCCGCCGACTACCCGAAGTGGTACGGCCACGATCACCAATCGCCGGAGATGCTGCGTGAGTTCGTCTATGGCATTCCGGAATTGCACCGCGAGGAGATCCGCACGTCCGATCTGATCTCCAGCGCCGGCTGCATGGCAACCACCACCATTCTCGGGCTCTATCCTCTCTATCGGGCCGGGATCGTCGATCTCTCCCGCCCGGTCGTTGTCGAGGCCAAGACCGGTTCCTCCGGCTCCGGTGGCGCGCCTGGTCTCGGTTCGCACCATCCAGAACGGAGCGGCGCGATGCGTTCCTTCAAGCCGACCGGGCACCG